>CP138327.1:0-1200000 GCA_037956075.1 Catillopecten margaritatus gill symbiont
TTACCACAGCTAACTGGAGCACAGCGCAAACAGTTACAGTCACTGGTGTAGCTGATGTTAATGCAACTGATGAGACTGTAACCATTAGTCATACTATTACAGGTGCTGATTATGCTAGTGTGACTTCTGCTGATATGATTGCTACCGTAGTGGATTTTAGCATCAGTGCCCAAACTCGTTCTATTGCTGAGAACTCTGCCAATGCAACTAATGTGGGTGCAGTTCTTGTAACCACAGGTAGTCCAACTGGCTTTAGCATTACCAGCGGTAACACTAACACCGCCTTTGCGATTAGCAACAGTGGTCAAATCACCGTGGCCGATGCCAACCAGCTTGATTTTGAAACCACGACTAGCTACACGCTAGCAGTGCAGATCACCAAAGCTGACACCACGTCACAAAGTGCTAATATTACGGTTAATGTCACTAACGTTAATGAGGGTAGTGCTGTTTCGATCAGTGCCCAAACTCGTTCTATTGCTGAGAACTCTGCCAATACAACTAATGTGGGTGCAGTTCTTGTAACCACAGGTAGTCCAACTGGCTTTAGCATTACCAGCGGTAACACTAACACCGCCTTTGCGATTAGCAACAGTGGTCAAATCACCGTGGCCGATGTCAACCAGCTTGATTTTGAAACCACGACTAGCTACACGCTAGCAGTGCAGATCACCAAAGCTGACACCACGTCACAAAGTGCTAATATTACGGTTAATGTCACTAACGTTAATGAGGGTAGTGCTGTTTCGATCAGTGCCCAAACTCGTTCTATTGCTGAGAACTCTGCCAATACAACTAATGTGGGTGCAGTTCTTGTAACCACAGGTAGTCCAACTGGCTTTAGAATTACCAGCGGTAACACTAACACCGCCTTTGCGATTAGCAACAGTGGTCAAATCACCGTGGCCGATGTCAACCAGCTTGATTTTGAAACCACGACTAGCTACACGCTAGCAGTGCAGATCACCAAAGCTGACACCACGTCACAAAGTGCTAATATTACGGTTAATGTCACTAACGTTAATGAGGGTAGTGCTGTTTCGATCAGTGCCCAAACTCGTTCTATTGCTGAGAACTCTGCCAATACAACTAATGTGGGTGCAGTTCTTGTAACCACAGGTAGTCCAACTGGCTTTAGCATTACCAGCGGTAACACTAACACCGCCTTTGCGATTAGCAACAGTGGTCAAATCACCGTGGCCGATGTCAACCAGCTTGATTTTGAAACCACGACTAGCTACACGCTAGCAGTGCAGATCACCAAAGCTGACACCACGTCACAAAGTGCTAATATTACGGTTAATGTCACTAACGTTAATGAGGGTAGTGCTGTTTCGATCAGTGCCCAAACTCGTTCTATTGCTGAGAACTCTGCCAATACAACTAATGTGGGTGCAGTTCTTGTAACCACAGGTAGTCCAACTGGCTTTAGCATTACCAGCGGTAACACTAACACCGCCTTTGCGATTAGCAACAGTGGTCAAATCACCGTGGCCGATGTCAACCAGCTTGATTTTGAAACCACGACTAGCTACACGCTAGCAGTGCAGATCACCAAAGCTGACACCACGTCACAAAGTGCTAATATTACGGTTAATGTCACTAACGTTAATGAGGGTAGTGCTTCGATCAGTGCCCAAACTCGTTCTATTGCTGAGAACTCTGCCAACAACTAATGTGGGTGCAGTTCTTGTAACCACAGGTAGTCCAACTGGCTTTAGCATTACCAGCGGTAACACTAACACCGCCTTTGCGATTAGCAACAGTGGTCAAATCACCGTGGCCGATGCCAACCAGCTTGATTTTGAAACCACGACTAGCTACACGCTAGCAGTGCAGATCACCAAAGCTGACACCACGTCACAAAGTGCTAATATTACGGTTAATGTCACTAACGTTAATGAGGGTAGTGCTGTTTCGATCAGTGCCCAAACTCGTTCTATTGCTGAGAACTCTGCCAATACAACTAATGTGGGTGCAGTTCTTGTAACCACAGGTAGTCCAACTGGCTTTAGCATTACCAGCGGTAACACTAACACCGCCTTTGCGATTAGCAACAGTGGTCAAATCACCGTGGCCGATGTCAACCAGCTTGATTTTGAAACCACGACTAGCTACACGCTAGCAGTGCAGATCACCAAAGCTGACACCACGTCACAAAGTGCTAATATTACGGTTAATGTCACTAACGTTAATGAGGGTAGTGCTGTTTCGATCAGTGCCCAAACTCGTTCTATTGCTGAGAACTCTGCCAATACAACTAATGTGGGTGCAGTTCTTGTAACCACAGGTAGTCCAACTGGCTTTAGCATTACCAGCGGTAACACTAACACCGCCTTTGCGATTAGCAACAGTGGTCAAATCACCGTGGCCGATGTCAACCAGCTTGATTTTGAAACCACGACTAGCTACACGCTAGCAGTGCAGATCACCAAAGCTGACACCACGTCACAAAGTGCTAATATTACGGTTAATGTCACTAACGTTAATGAGGGTAGTGCTGTTTCGATCAGTGCCCAAACTCGCTCTATTGCTGAGAACTCTGCCAATACAACTAATGTGGGTGCAGTTCTTGTAACCACAGGTAGTCCAACTGGCTTTAGCATTACCAGCGGTAACACTAACACCGCCTTTGCGATTAGCAACAGTGGTCAAATCACCGTGGCCGATGCCAACCAGCTTGATTTTGAAACCACGACTAGCTACACGCTAGCAGTGCAGATCACCAAAGCTGACACCACGTCACAAAGTGCTAATATTACGGTTAATGTCACTAACGTTAATGAGGGTAGTGCTTCGATCAGTGCCCAAACTCGCTCTATTGCTGAGAACTCTGCCAATACAACTAATGTGGGTGCAGTTCTTGTAACCACAGGTAGTCCAACTGGCTTTAGCATTACCAGCGGTAACACTAACACCGCCTTTGCGATTAGCAACAGTGGTCAAATCACCGTGGCCGATGTCAACCAGCTTGATTTTGAAACCACGACTAGCTACACGCTAGCAGTGCAGATCACCAAAGCTGACACCACGTCACAAAGTGCTAATATTACGGTTAATGTCACTAACGTTAATGAGGGTAGTGCTGTTTCGATCAGTGCCCAAACTCGTTCTATTGCTGAGAACTCTGCCAATACAACTAATGTGGGTGCAGTTCTTGTAACCACAGGTAGTCCAACTGGCTTTAGCATTACCAGCGGTAACACTAACACCGCCTTTGCGATTAGCAACAGTGGTCAAATCACCGTGGCCGATGTCAACCAGCTTGATTTTGAAACCACGACTAGCTACACGCTAGCAGTGCAGATCACCAAAGCTGACACCACGTCACAAAGTGCTAATATTACGGTTAATGTCACTAACGTTAATGAGGGTAGTGCTGTTTCGATCAGTGCCCAAACTCGTTCTATTGCTGAGAACTCTGCCAATACAACTAATGTGGGTGCAGTTCTTGTAACCACAGGTAGTCCAACTGGCTTTAGCATTACCAGCGGTAACACTAACACCGCCTTTGCGATTAGCAACAGTGGTCAAATCACCGTGGCCGATGTCAACCAGCTTGATTTTGAAACCACGACTAGCTACACGCTAGCAGTGCAGATCACCAAAGCTGACACCACGTCACAAAGTGCTAATATTACGGTTAATGTCACTAACGTTAATGAGGGTAGTGCTTCGATCAGTGCCCAAACTCGTTCTATTGCTGAGAACTCTGCCAATGCAACTAATGTGGGTGCAGTTCTTGTAACCACAGGTAGTCCAACTGGCTTTAGCATTACCAGCGGTAACACTAACACCGCCTTTGCGATTAGCAACAGTGGTCAAATCACCGTGGCCGATGTCAACCAGCTTGATTTTGAAACCACGACTAGCTACACGCTAGCAGTGCAGATCACCAAAGCTGACACCACGTCACAAAGTGCTAATATTACGGTTAATGTCACTAACGTTAATGAGGGTAGTGCTGTTTCGATCAGTGCCCAAACTCGTTCTATTGCTGAGAACTCTGCCAATGCAACTAATGTGGGTGCAGTTCTTGTAACCACAGGTAGTCCAACTGGCTTTAGCATTACCAGCGGTAACACTAACACCGCCTTTGCGATTAGCAACAGTGGTCAAATCACCGTGGCCGATGTCAACCAGCTTGATTTTGAAACCACGACTAGCTACACGCTAGCAGTGCAGATCACCAAAGCTGACACCACGTCACAAAGTGCTAATATTACGGTTAATGTCACTAACGTTAATGAGGGTAGTGCTGTTTCGATCAGTGCCCAAACTCGTTCTATTGCTGAGAACTCTGCCAATGCAACTAATGTGGGTGCAGTTCTTGTAACCACAGGTAGTCCAACTGGCTTTAGCATTACCAGCGGTAACACTAACACCGCCTTTGCGATTAGCAACAGTGGTCAAATCACCGTGGCCGATGTCAACCAGCTTGATTTTGAAACCACGACTAGCTACACGCTAGCAGTGCAGATCACCAAAGCTGACACCACGTCACAAAGTGCTAATATTACGGTTAATGTCACTAACGTTAATGAGGGTAGTGCTTCGATCAGTGCCCAAACTCGCTCTATTGCTGAGAACTCTGCCAATGCAACTAATGTGGGTGCAGTTCTTGTAACCACAGGTAGTCCAACTGGCTTTAGCATTACCAGCGGTAACACTAACACCGCCTTTGCGATTAGCAACAGTGGTCAAATCACCGTGGCCGATGTCAACCAGCTTGATTTTGAAACCACGACTAGCTACACGCTAGCAGTGCAGATCACCAAAGCTGACACCACGTCACAAAGTGCTAATATTACGGTTAATGTCACAGATGTTGTAGAACTAGCCAGCATAACCATCGGCACTCAAACTTGGAGTGCATCTAATGTTTCATTAGTGCCTGCTACAAATAATGTTCTAGGTACGGATTATTGGAATGCTTATGTGGTTACTTATGGTTCTGGAGATACAAGCGATGAAGACGGTTATTACTACACTTGGGATGCAGCGATGAACGTTTGTCCTAGTGGCTGGAGTTTGCCATCTGATGCTGATTGGAAAGTCTTAGAAGGTCAATTAGGTATGAATGTTGCTAATCAAGAAGCAACGGGTTGGCGTGGTACTGATGAAGGAACAAAACTAAAAGTAGGTGGTTCTAGTGGCTTCGAGGCTAAGTTAGCGGGCTACCGCAATCCCAATGGTAGTTTCTACGATCGTGGCCGCCACACGCACTTGTGGAGTAGTACTGAGTCAGGTAGTAATGCCTACAGACGCTACCTGCACACCAGTATCGCCACGGTGTACCGCAGTACCAACCCTAAGGCGTACGGGTTTAGTGTTCGCTGTCTAAAGGATTAATTCGACACTTTGGCACTTCGACCAGCGAAGCTGGCATAAGTTGCACTAAAAGTGCAACTAAACACAGCCGAATGGCTGGGTATTTATACCCCCTTGCGGGGTATTCATCACCCAAGCTTGCTTGGGTGGTTTTTTATTACATAACAAGGAGTTAAGACATTTAAGGAAGGGCATTTAACATTACAGCATTGAGAATAAATGAGTTAATCAGCCCGGCGTTGTTTAGTTTAAGGATTAAACAAGTGAGGTTTATAAATCCAAACATTCTCTCATTTGTTAATGGCACTAATGGTTAAGACTAGCAGTATCATTAAAAAAATGAGGATAAAAGAATCTTACATTTGGTGATGAGTAGGTGAAACTTTACAAATTATATTTACTGTAGAGGCAAAACCCCCCGAACTTAACAAGTTAATAATTTTTGTTGGGTTTTGGGTTTGATAGCCACTTGTTGACGTGAGGAATTGCCTCAGGTTACGAATGTAAGGCAGGTTTTAATTTACAATAAAGATAGCAAAAAAAAAGCTAAAGTAGTTGTATTTTAAAATAAGTGATGTTTTTAATTATTGGGAGGCTAAGTTAGCGGGCAACCGCAATACCAATGGTAGTTTCTACAATCGTGGCGACAACACGAACTTGTGGAGTAGTACTGAGTCAGGTAGTAATGCCTACAGACGCAACCTGAACACCAGTAACGCCACGGTGAACCGCAATACCAACAATAAGGCGAACGGGTTTAGTGTTCGCTGTCTAGGATTTGTATCTTGATGTTGTTAGATGTTCTTTTTTAAATATTTTTTTGGTGTTAAATATGGCTTTATATAGTTTTTTGCCCGTGTATAAGGTTAGTTATGATTTGCTGGTGGATTTGTTTGTGTTTACCAAAGAGTTTAACAAGGAATACAAATATACGGTAGGCGAGAGTATTAAAAAAGAAACCATTGAAATGATTATTAATATTTATCGGGCTAATAGCAGAAAAGACAAAGTTAAGCATATTGTAAAAGCTAGAGAAAATATTGAAGTGATACGGGTTTTATTGAGATTGTTGCGTGATCTTAAACAGGTTAATATTAAAAAATTTGCTGGATTGAATGACAAATGTGAAAGCGTCTCAAAACAACTAACTGCCTGGCATAAAAGCTCACTTAATGCCACAAGATAGAGAATTATTACTTGAAAAGCTGTTCGAGACTTATTATTCAACACGAAAAAATAAGCGCAATACTCATTCTTGCGCTGAATACGAAGTCAATTATGAAGGCCATTTAATTGCTTTGTGTGATCGACTACTTGATAAAACTTACCAGCCTAAAAGATCCATTTGTTTTATCTCTTTCTATCCTGTACAAAGAGAGATTTTTGCTGCTAATTTTGAAGATAGAATTATCCATCATTTGATTTTTAATGCTATTAACCCTATTTTATAACACCCTAGAAGATGGCATTTATTTAAATAAATATAGACACAAAAGAGCTAAAAAGCATAGCTCAACATAAGGCGAATGTTTGACTACCGCTTCAGTAGAAAATGTTTCAAGTTGTAAATATATTGACACTCTTATGGCTTGCTCTATTCTTTATCTTCCTATTTTTTTCCATAATCCTTGCTTATAAAGATTTTTATTAGGCTTTCTAGTCTAAAAGCAAAAAAAATAGTTAAATAGTTAAATAGTTACGGTATAATACACAACATAATTTTATTAACGATTAACGATTAACGATGAAAACACTATTAAAAAACGCCTGTTCAACTAATTATAATGCCACTAACCTAATTACCCATGTTGCGTGGGTGGGTGGGGCACATTCTAGAGCGCTAAGCAGGCTTAAGCATTTTTTAGCTTTTGGCGCTTTGACTCTATCACTTAACGTTACCTCAGGTGGTGAGATTAACCAGTTTGACAAAGAAGCTTATCTTAACCTTGGACAACAGTACAGTGATAACAATACTCAAGTAGCTGTTAAAGAAGAAAACACAATTGATACACTCCTTAAAGAGATTGGCTCTTCTGTTCGTAATGCCTTGGGCGGTACAGATTCTGACAATGCCAATCAGCTTGGTAAAAAAATTACTGATAATTTAAAAAATAAAGCCAACAACACAGTGATTAATAAAACCGAAGGCTTTATTAATCAAAAAGCCAATGAACTTGCTAATAGTATTGGCAACGGTAGAACTGAAATCTCTGTGCATAAATTAGAGTCTAATAACCCAACATATAGTCTTAAAACCATTCAACCATTGACTGAGCTTAATACAGATTCAACAGAGCTAACTTTTATCCAAGCTCAAATTAACTCTGGTGAAAACCATGGTGAGCGCCGTGACACTATTAATTTAGGCCTTGGACAGCGTTACCTACTTGAAGGTGGTCAGTCTATTGCTGGTATTAATCTATTCACTGATTATGAAACCGAGTCTAAGCACAAGCGTGCATCGCTAGGTTTGGAATACCAAAGAGCTAACTTTAGTGCCAATATTAATAAATACTACCCATTGTCAGATAAGAAAGTTATTGGTGATTACACTGAAGAGCCACTAGCAGGACATGACATTAAACTAACGGGTCAAGTACCTTATCTATCTTGGGCAAAAATCAAAGGCACGCACTATTATTGGGATGCCAAAGTTGGCGACAATATTAAAGGTACTATTTTAGGTGTTGAAATAGAGCTTAATCCTTCTACTACGCTAGAAATAGGTACTGAAAACTCAAACACAGCTGAGCGTGCAAGCTATGCACGCCTAAGCGCACAACTGCCATTTAAAGATGGCGAAGCATTAACTAATTTTAAAGTCTCTGATCAAGCTTTTGCTAACTCAAATATTGTTACCCTAACCAATCTTGACTACGTTGAAAGATCTAACAAAATCCGTATTGAAAAGCTTCTTAATAGCCCTAGTGGTGTTAGCGTTGTACTCGGTGAATACAACGCTCTTACAGTAGGCTCTACCTGTACACTTTACAATGCATCAAATGTTGCTATTGCCAATGGCTCTGGTGTAACAGGCGCTGATGGCAGTGTAACACTGTCAAATGTTGTTCTACCTACTGGACTAATTTCTAGCTCTTGTAATGCCATTGGTACCTATATCGATGAAGCCACAGGTGTGACCACTACTAGCTCTCCAGTGCTCAGAGCGGCAAAAATTTATTCAGGCACAGGAAGCTTAACTCTCCTAGCCTCGCCTCTATCAGAAATTGCTTATCAATTAGCTAATGCTGGTACTTTAGCTAGTGATATAACCACTAAAAATACACAAATTGCAACAGCATTTGGTATAAGTGGCGTTGATTTTACCGCCACCATCCCAACGGATCTTAACACTATCACTGCCGCTAATGATGATGCGGGTAAATTTGGTACTGTGCTAGCAGCAGTCTCACAAATGTCTGAGAATGCAGGACATGATGATACACAGTCAACTGCAAATAATGGTGGTGATAATATCCACGCCAATGAAACTATCCAAGAGCTTGTTGTTGATATGGCTGATGGTGATATTGATGGTATTGCAGATGGACAAGGAAAAACTCTTAATCTTAATCAAGCTATAAACAATTTTAAAACAGGCTCTGGTGCTAACAACCCAACATCAGATACTGGAAACACTAATGCAGGCAATGTAGATATTGTAACAACCACCCCTAGTGTTATTTTAAATAAAACCGCAGTAACTCTTGATGAAAACGGTGTAACAACTTACACAGTAGTCCTTAACACGCAACCAACTGGTAGTGTTACGATCACCCCAGTGAGTGCTGATACCGGTGCTGCCTCCGTATCAGGTGTAATGACCTTTACCACAGCTAACTGGAGCACAGCGCAAACAGTTACAGTCACTGGTGTAGCTGATGTTAATGCAACTGATGAGACTGTAACCATTAGTCATACTATTACAGGTGCTGATTATGCTAGTGTGACTTCTGCTGATATGATTGCTACCGTAGTGGATTTTAGCATCAGTGCCCAAACTCGCTCTATTGCTGAGAACTCTGCCAATGCAACTAATGTGGGTGCAGTTCTTGTAACCACAGGTAGTCCAACTGGCTTTAGCATTACCAGCGGTAACACTAACACCGCCTTTGCGATTAGCAACAGTGGTCAAATCACCGTGGCCGATGTCAACCAGCTTGATTTTGAAACCATGACTAGCTACACGCTAGCAGTGCAGATCACCAAAGCTGACACCAAGTCACAAAGTGCTAATATTACGGTTAATGTCACTAACGTTAATGAGGGTAGTGCTTCGATCAGTGCCCAAACTCGCTCTATTGCTGAGAACTCTGCCAATGCAACTAATGTGGGTGCAGTTCTTGTAACCACAGGTAGTCCAACTGGCTTTAGCATTACCAGCGGTAACACTAACACCGCCTTTGCGATTAGCAACAGTGGTCAAATCACCGTGGCCGATGCCAACCAGCTTGATTTTGAAACCACGACTAGCTACACGCTAGCAGTGCAGATCACCAAAGCTGACACCACGTCACAAAGTGCTAATATTACGGTTAATGTCACTGACGTTAATGAGGGTAGTGCTGTTTCGATCAGTGCCCAAACTCGTTCTATTGCTGAGAACTCTGCCAATGCAACTAATGTGGGTGCAGTTCTTGTAACCACAGGTAGTCCAACTGGCTTTAGCATTACCAGCGGTAACACTAACACCGCCTTTGCGATTAGCAACAGTGGTCAAATCACCGTGGCCGATGTCAACCAGCTTGATTTTGAAACCACGACTAGCTACACGCTAGCAGTGCAGATCACCAAAGCTGACACCACGTCACAAAGTGCTAATATTACGGTTAATGTCACTAACGTTAATGAGGGTAGTGCTTCGATCAGTGCCCAAACTCGTTCTATTGCTGAGAACTCTGCCAATGCAACTAATGTGGGTGCAGTTCTTGTAACCACAGGTAGTCCAACTGGCTTTAGCATTACCAGCGGTAACACTAACACCGCCTTTGCGATTAGCAACAGTGGTCAAATCACCGTGGCCGATGTCAACCAGCTTGATTTTGAAACCACGACTAGCTACACGCTAGCAGTGCAGATCACCAAAGCTGACACCACGTCACAAAGTGCTAATATTACGGTTAATGTCACTGACGTTAATGAGGGTAGTGCTGTTTCGATCAGTGCCCAAACTCGTTCTATTGCTGAGAACTCTGCCAATGCAACTAATGTGGGTGCAGTTCTTGTAACCACAGGTAGTCCAACTGGCTTTAGCATTACCAGCGGTAACACTAACACCGCCTTTGCGATTAGCAACAGTGGTCAAATCACCGTGGCCGATGTCAACCAGCTTGATTTTGAAACCACGACTAGCTACACGCTAGCAGTGCAGATCACCAAAGCTGACACCACGTCACAAAGTGCTAATATTACGGTTAATGTCACTAACGTTAATGAGGGTAGTGCTGTTTCGATCAGTGCCCAAACTCGTTCTATTGCTGAGAACTCTGCCAATGCAACTAATGTGGGTGCAGTTCTTGTAACCACAGGTAGTCCAACTGGCTTTAGCATTACCAGCGGTAACACTAACACCGCCTTTGCGATTAGCAACAGTGGTCAAATCACCGTGGCCGATGTCAACCAGCTTGATTTTGAAACCACGACTAGCTACACGCTAGCAGTGCAGATCACCAAAGCTGACACCACGTCACAAAGTGCTAATATTACGGTTAATGTCACTGACGTTAATGAGGGTAGTGCTGTTTCGATCAGTGCCCAAACTCGTTCTATTGCTGAGAACTCTGCCAATGCAACTAATGTGGGTGCAGTTCTTGTAACCACAGGTAGTCCAACTGGCTTTAGCATTACCAGCGGTAACACTAACACCGCCTTTGCGATTAGCAACAGTGGTCAAATCACCGTGGCCGATGTCAACCAGCTTGATTTTGAAACCACGACTAGCTACACGCTAGCAGTGCAGATCACCAAAGCTGACACCACGTCACAAAGTGCTAATATTACGGTTAATGTCACTAACGTTAATGAGGGTAGTGCTGTTTCGATCAGTGCCCAAACTCGTTCTATTGCTGAGAACTCTGCCAATGCAACTAATGTGGGTGCAGTTCTTGTAACCACAGGTAGTCCAACTGGCTTTAGCATTACCAGCGGTAACACTAACACCGCCTTTGCGATTAGCAACAGTGGTCAAATCACCGTGGCCGATGTCAACCAGCTTGATTTTGAAACCACGACTAGCTACACGCTAGCAGTGCAGATCACCAAAGCTGACACCACGTCACAAAGTGCTAATATTACGGTTAATGTCACTAACGTTAATGAGGGTAGTGCTTCGATCAGTGCCCAAACTCGTTCTATTGCTGAGAACTCTGCCAATACAACTAATGTGGGTGCAGTTCTTGTAACCACAGGTAGTCCAACTGGCTTTAGCATTACCAGCGGTAACACTAACACCGCCTTTGCGATTAGCAACAGTGGTCAAATCACCGTGGCCGATGTCAACCAGCTTGATTTTGAAACCACGACTAGCTACACGCTAGCAGTGCAGATCACCAAAGCTGACACCACGTCACAAAGTGCTAATATTACGGTTAATGTCACTAACGTTAATGAGGGTAGTGCTTCGATCAGTGCCCAAACTCGTTCTATTGCTGAGAACTCTGCCAATGCAACTAATGTGGGTGCAGTTCTTGTAACCACAGGTAGTCCAACTGGCTTTAGCATTACCAGCGGTAACACTAACACCGCCTTTGCGATTAGCAACAGTGGTCAAATCACCGTGGCCGATGCCAACCAGCTTGATTTTGAAACCACGACTAGCTACACGCTAGCAGTGCAGATCACCAAAGCTGACACCACGTCACAAAGTGCTAATATTACGGTTAATGTCACAGATGTTGTAGAACTAGCCAGCATAACCATCGGCACTCAAACTTGGAGTGCATCTAATGTTTCATTAGTGCCTACTACAAATAATGTTCTAGGTACGGATTATTGGAATGCTTATGTGGGTACTTATGGTTCTGGAGATACAAGCGATGAAGACGGTTATTACTACACTTGGGATGCAGCGATGAACGTTTGTCCTAGTGGCTGGAGTTTGCCATCTGATGCTGATTGGAAAGTCTTAGAAGGTCAATTAGGTATGAGTGTTGCTAATCAAGAAACAACGGGTTGGCGTGGTACTGATGAAGGAACAAAACTAAAAGTAGGTGGCTCTAGTGGCTTCGAGGCTAAGTTAGCGGGCCTCCGCTATACCGATGGTGGTTTCTACAGTCGTGGCGACAACACGTACTTGTGGAGTAGTACTGAGTCAGGTAGTAATGCCTACAGACGCGACCTGTACACCAGTGACGCCACGGTGCACCGCACTACCGACAATAAGGCGATCGGGTTTAGTGTTCGCTGTCTAAAGGATTAATTCGACACTTTGGCACTTCGACCAGCGAAGCTGGCATAAGTTGCACTAAAAGTGCAACTAAACACAGCCGAATGGCTGGGTATTTATACCCCCTTGCGGGGTATTCATCACCCAAGCTTGCTTGGGTGGTTTTTTATTACATAACAAGGAGTTAAGACATTTAAGGAAGGGCATTTAACATTACAGCATTGAGAATAAATGAGTTAATCAGCCCGGCGTTGTTTAGTTTAAGGATTAAACAAGTGAGGTTTATAAATCCAAACATTCTCTCATTTGTTAATGGCACTAATGGTTAAGACTAGCAGTATCATTAAAAAAATGAGGATAAAAGAATCTTACATTTGGTGATGAGTAGGTGAAACTTTACAAATTATATTTACTGTAGAGGCAAAACCCCCCGAACTTAACAAGTTAATAATTTTTGTTGGGTTTTGGGTTTGATAGCCACTTGTTGACGTGAGGAATTGCCTCAGGTTACGAATGTAAGGCAGGTTTTAATTTACAATAAAGATAGCAAAAAAAAAGCTAAAGTAGTTGTATTTTAAAATAAGTGATGTTTTTAATTATTGGGAGGCTAAGTTAGCGGGCAACCGCAATACCAATGGTAGTTTCTACAATCGTGGCGACAACACGAACTTGTGGAGTAGTACTGAGTCAGGTAGTAATGCCTACAGACGCAACCTGAACACCAGTAACGCCACGGTGAACCGCAATACCAACAATAAGGCGAACGGGTTTAGTGTTCGCTGTCTAGGATTTGTATCTTGATGTTGTTAGATGTTCTTTTTTAAATATTTTTTTGGTGTTAAATATGGCTTTATATAGTTTTTTGCCCGTGTATAAGGTTAGTTATGATTTGCTGGTGGATTTGTTTGTGTTTACCAAAGAGTTTAACAAGGAATACAAATATACGGTAGGCGAGAGTATTAAAAAAGAAACCATTGAAATGATTATTAATATTTATCGGGCTAATAGCAGAAAAGACAAAGTTAAGCATATTGTAAAAGCTAGAGAAAATATTGAAGTGATATGGGTTTTATTGAGATTGTTGCGTGATCTTAAACAGGTTAATATTAAAAAATTTGCTGGATTGAATGACAAATGTGAAAGCGTCTCAAAACAACTAACTGCCTGGCATAAAAGCTCACTTAATGCCACAAGATAGAGAATTATTACTTGAAAAGCTGTTCGAGGCTTATTATTCAACACGAGAAAATAAGCGCAATACTCATTCTTGCGCTGAATACGAAGTCAATTATGAAGGCCATTTAATTGCTTTGTGTGATCGACTACTTGATAAAACTTACCAGCCTAAAAGATCCATTTGTTTTATCTCTTTCTATCCTGTACAAAGAGAGATTTTTGCTGCTAATTTTGAAGATAGAATTATCCATCATTTGATTTTTAATGCTATTAACCCTATTTTCGAGAGATTGTTTATCCATGATAGTTATAGCTGTCGGAAAAATAAAGGCACTTCTTACGGTATAAAACGAGCTAAAAGATTTGCAAGAGCAGTTAGTGATAATTATACAAAAGAAGCCTATATACTAAAACTGGATATTCGTGGGTATTTTATGAATATCAATAAACAGACGCTTTGCAGGCAAGTTTTTGATGTGCTGGATAAATACAAACACGAAATAGTGTTTAATTTTGATTTTTTAAGGCGGATTATTAAGCTGGTTATTTTTCATGACCCTGTTAATAATGTATTGGTCAAAGGTAAGCGATCTGATTGGCAAGGACTGCCAAGAGATAAATCTTTGTTTCATGCTAAAAGTGATACGGGCTTACCTATTGGCAACCTTACTTCACAATTGTTTGGTAATATTTACTTGCACGGGATGGATAAGTTTGTAAAGTATCAATTAGGATTTAAGTATTACGGGCGCTATGTGGATGACTTTTTGCTGTTTTCGACTGACAAGCAAAAGCTGGTGAAAAGCATTGGGCAAATAGCAGATTATCTTCAGGGTGTTGGGCTAGAGATTCATCCAAAGAAAATCTATCTACAATCTATAAAACATGGATTTAAATTTTTAGGGGTTTTTATATTGCCACATAGAGTAACTATTGATAGGCGCACGAGATCGAGTTTTTATCATGCATTGAGAAAAGACTTTTCCTCTAATGAGGATTTCGTTGCATCGGTTAATTCCTATCTAGGCTATATGAATAATTACGATAGTTTTAGACTAAGAAGAAAACTATTATTTGACCCATCTTTAACATTCAAAATGAAATTTACTGCTAACTCAAATTTGTCAAAAGTGAGCGTTTGTAGTGCGAGATAAATTTATTTTATTATTTTTTTCTATAGTGCTTTCTGGCTGTGGTGGAGGGGGCGGTGGAAGTAGTTCATCTGTAGTTGTTAAAAACCCACCTGCTTATTATGAAACTACAGAATACAACAGCCAATATGGTTTAAGCAATATTAAAGCTTCTGAGATTTATTCTGATGGCTATTCTGGTAGTGGAGTAACAGTTGCAGTTATTGATACTGGTGTGGATTTAGATCATCCTGATTTAATTGATAATATTGCCTCGGGTGGTTACGACTATGTTGATGATGATGCAGATGCCAATCCTAATGGACAGGGTGCATTTATGAGCCATGGTACGCATGTGGCGGGCATTATTGCTGGGGTAAAGAATGATATTGGTATGCATGGCGTAGCATATAGCGCTAAAATATTAGCCCTTCGTGCTGGAGACTCGGCTGGATCTTTATTTGGCGCTATTGAAAGCTCGATTGACCAAGCCATTAGCCAAGGGGCTAAAGTGATTAATGCCAGTTTTGGCTCTTCTGGTATTGGCACATCTACAAAAGACAAGTGGCTTAAAGCGCATAATAATGATATTGTTTCTGTACACGCTGCTGGTAATGATTATTTAAAAAGTACGGCGTATGACGATAACAACCCTCTGTATGGCGCTAGATTACCTATTGAATCAGGTTATGAAGCGTTAGCTAATACGCTTATTGCTGTAGTGGCTACGGATTCTAGCAATGTTATTGCCGATTATAGTAATCGTTGTGGTGATGCAATGGCGTGGTGTATGGCAGCACCTGGTAATAGTATTTATTCAACCGTTGATACCACGGATGCTACCGATGCTAATAGTGATGGTTATGATGTTTATAGCGGCACCTCTATGGCTGCACCTCATGTATCTGGCGCTGTAGCTGTACTTCGATCAAAATGGCCATCAAAAACAGCTGCTGAAACGGTTACTATTTTGTATGATACAGCGACAGATTTGGGTAATACTGGTACTGACGCTATTTATGGCAGAGGTTTGTTAAATTTGGATAATGCGGTTTACGCACAAGGCGCATTAACCGTGCAAACAGCTTCTGGTGGTAGTCATTATTTAAGTGATTCTGGTTTTTCAAGTAGTAGTATGCTGGGTAATGCGCTGAGTCAATCAATAGAAACGGCCGTATATGACAAATATAAGCGTGATTATTATTTTAATTTGAATAATGCTATTACCACACCAGAGTCGGTGAGTATGCTTGAGGAGCTTAGCTTTAATGATTCAAATATTGAGATTGATCTTGGCTCAGGTGTAAGGCTATTGAGCGAGATTAATAAGGGTTCGGTGCAAATACAAAACAGCATGAATGATTATGAAATTTCATTTGCCCATAAACAAAATCCTGCATCGGTTTTTGCGTTTAACGCTACTACAGATATAGTAGGCTTATCGCAGGCGTATTCTCTTTATGGTGATTCACATTTATCTAAAATTCAAAATTCAAAAGCTTTCAATATTAGCAGCACTGGCGATCTTAAAGCCTCTTTAGGGGTTGTATCTGGACATACAGATGTGAGTAATACTCATGGTGTTAGTGGTATTAACACCTCTATATTGGCAAACCCCATAAAAGATTTATCATTAACAGTACAAATAAGCCATTTAAAAGAGGATGAGACTTTTTTATCCAGCTATTTTTCGGGTGCGTACCAAACTGGTGTGGCTAAAACTAAAGCAATTAATTTAATTGCAACCTCAAAAATTAATAATCATTTTTCACTGATTACCCAGCTTAGCAAAGCCACTACGCAAGTGGCAACTTTACAGGATTCCGTGGTGTCGGATTTTTCAAATATTGAGAGTTCAGGCTATTCATTGTCGCTACTAGGTAACGATGTATATTCACAGGATGATCAATTGTTTGCTACTTTTAAACAGCCCTTGAAAGTGACTAGTGGCAACATGATACTAACCACCGCTAATGGGCTAAATTTAGATGATAGTATTAGTTTTACCGATCAAGTTGTTAATTTAAGCCCTACTGGCATTGAGAGAGCGCTAACTATTGGGTACGCTACAGAATTTGCTAAAGATACTGATATGGTGTTATTGTTAAACCGTAGAAATAATCCAAATCATGATGTTTCTTTAAAATCTGAAAATCAAATGATGATAAAAATAAGTAAAAAATTCTAATGAATAAAAAACTAAAAATAAGTCTTGTGTCTTTTGCACTTATTGCGTTGTTGGGCTGTACTTCTGAAGAGGTTAAAATCTTGGGTCAACGCGCCAAAATTGATTTATACCCACAGGGCACAAGTGCAAAGGCCATCAAAATTGATAAAGATTTATTCTACATCCCTATTGGTAGGGATGGTGATAATTGCATGATGTATCAAGCTTATTCGCAAACGAATCCAACCATGCAAGCCATTATTTATCAAAATGGTTTGGGTAAATTTTCCATGAGTAAAAATAAGCAAAGTTGTTTATAAGCCATGATATTTATTTGATTTTTAGCATATAGTGTTGATTATCATGATTCCTTTGCAATTTAAATGGCATTGAGAATAGAGCTATTTGGTTTAATCAGGCGTAAATAGGCACGGGCCACCTTAGTGAGTATATTAAAGGCTCGAGTTTTCATTAAAATATTTGTCTTTTAAAATCTTTTGAGAAAATTAACAAAGAATAGTAGTACAATTTATATGGGGTGGATTCGACTCATAAGTGCACAACTCCCAATTGACGAGCATCAACACCCGTCATCTCAAAAAACACCTGGTAAGGTGTTTTAAATCCTAGACATTTTCTCGGTCTAGAATTTAATTTATTCACTGCTATTTTAACTTCATTGTAAGCAATATTTACCAAAGATATTGTCTTTGGGAAGTATTGCCGTAATAAGCCGTTAGCGTTTTCGTTTTGTCCACGTTCCCAGCTATGGTAAGGCTTAGCAAAGTAACTCTTACAATGGATTGTTTTATTAATTTTCTCATGTCCTGCGAACTCCTTGCCATTGTCATAGGTAATTGAATGTACAAAACCCTTAATAGGCTGAAGCAAGGTATTGATGGCAACACTAACACCGTCTTTGTGTTTGCTATTAAGCGGATACGCCAGTCTAAGCTTTGATATGCGCTCATCCAGCGTTACGATGGCACCTTTGTGGGCTTTACCAATAATAGTGTCCGCCTCCCAATGTCCAAATACTGTGCGATTATTAACTGCCTCAGGGCGCTGGTCAATATCAATACGATTGGGAATGCCTGTGCGATTATGCGCGTAACCATAACGCTTTCTATAAGGCTTACCCTGATGTCTGAGGTGTTGATATAACAAGCCACCATCTGCTTTATCTTTGAGCAAATAACGATAGATGCTCTCATGGTGAAGTTGAATGACATTGTTGGCATTAAGCCAACCACAGACTTGTTCAGGCGACCAATCAAGTTTTAGACAATTGTCAATCAAGCGTTTACACTCAATGGTTAATTTAACAAACTTATCTTTGGCTTGATGTCTTTGCTGCGCAAAGCCATTAGCCTGATTGTATCGATAGCCTCGCTTGCCCGTGTTACGGGCAATCTCTCTAATAATGGTAGAGTGGCTGCGATTAAGGTTTTGTGCGATTTTATTCTTAGACATGCCTTGTTTAATTCCAATCGCGATATAATGCCTCTCTTCAGAGGTTAGTTGCTTGTACATAGTGTTCAGCTCCGTTTAAGCAAATCAATCATTATAGATTGACCGACCTCTGATTTTATTCAAAGGCTTGGTGTATTTTGCTTTTGGCTTGACCTAAAGGCCAAGCAAAATACACTAATGCTAATTAAACTTAGTTGTGCACTTATGATGCGAATTTACAACATTAATAATTTCAAAGATAGCTATCACCTCACCATTTTCATCTAATATGGTGTACCAACTGTAATCTTCAAGCTCGCTATTAAACTCTAATTTTTCTTCTTCATTTAGGAATTTTTTCCAATCTTCTAAATGATTTTCCGTTGTTTTTTCGTGGGTATATTCCATAATTTAATCCTTAATTGCCATTTTCTGGTTTGTGTGATGATACAGCATCTGCAATAGGGTGACTCTCACCTTTTGAACTTAGAAAATCACTAGAGTCTTTGCTAATTGCTGTTAACAAGTTCTCCATAAGCTGCTTTGATAGTTCTTCAGGCTCTTTTAAGTCTTTAATGGTTTCTCGATATCCAGTGTAAGATTCAGCTATAACTTGTTTGTGTTTGTAAGATTCTTCTAATTTTTTAGCTTCAGCTCTTCGGTGTCCAGCAAATACAAGAAACCACACACAGATCATTGTGAATGGGGTGTGTGGGATAAACTGTGCAAATAGCACTTCTAATTTTAAATTATTCATATCAATATGAATTGGATTTTCGTAGAAATAATAAAGGCCGGCACTGAATATTGTTATAGTGATAGCTTCCCATAATATTCTGGTTATCACAAAATTTTTAGCTTTTTTTCTAAAACTATTTGCAATTGCAACGGTTGTAGCATTCGGCATAAGTTTATTAATTTCACCTAATAATGCATCGTGCTGCTCTTGCTGTTTATTGAGCTTATTTGTAATTTCAGCTATACTTCCATTGTCATTTTCGTTATCTTCATTGCCAAACAACTCATTTTTTTTCTGTTTAAAGTTGGTGTAGGTTGAGGTGAAATCTGTCAGGTTGACTGCTATGGTGTTTTTATTGTCTTCTACTGAGGTGTTAAAATTGTTTACGTTATTAACTTTGCCTTGAAGGTCTCCAGTATTCAAACCGTTTATTAAGTTTTGAGCCTCAGTATGTTGTAAGAAAATGTTACTATGAGCCGTATCAATTTTGTTGATTTTGTCAACAGTTTCATTTAGCAGGGTTTTTAACTCATCTTTATTCATGCCGTTAATTGTTATCATAATCTATTCTTTTAATTAATTATTAGAAGCTTGCTTTTCAAGCTCCATGTTAGGAGAGGGGATTGGACAGTCATTAATCATACTTGTATAGTATTTAAAAAAAATATTTTTTTCATTATAACACCCTAGAAGATGGCATTTATTTAAATAAATATAGACACAAAAGAGCTAAAAAGCATAGCTCAACATAAGGCGAATGTTTGACTACCGCTTCAGTAGAAAATGTTTCAAGTTGTAAATATATTGACACTCTTATGGCTTGCTCTATTCTTTATCTTCCTATTTTTTTCCATAATCCTTGCTTATAAAGATTTTTATTAGGCTTTCTAGTCTAAAAGCAAAAAAAATAGTTAAATAGTTAAATAGTTACGGTAAAATACACAACATAATTTTATTAACGATTAACGATTAACGATTAACGATTAACGATTAACGATTAACGATTAACGATTAACGATTAACGATGAAAACACTATTAAAAAACGCCTGTTCAACTAATTATAATGCCACTAACCTAATTACCCATGTTGCGTGGGTGGGTGGGGCACATTCTAGAGCGCTAAGCAGGCTTAAGCATTTTTTAGCTTTTGGCGCTTTGACTCTATCACTTAACGTTACCTCAGGTGGTGAGATTAACCAGTTTGACAAAGAAGCTTATCTTAACCTTGGACAACAGTACAGTGATAACAATACTCAAGTAGCTGTTAAAGAAGAAAACACAATTGATACACTCCTTAAAGAGATTGGCTCTTCTGTTCGTAATGCCTTGGGCGGTACAGATTCTGACAATGCCAATCAGCTTGGTAAAAAAATTACTGATAATTTAAAAAATAAAGCCAACAACACAGTGATTAATAAAACCGAAGGCTTTATTAATCAAAAAGCCAATGAACTTGCTAATAGTATTGGCAACGGTAGAACTGAAATCTCTGTGCATAAATTAGAGTCTAATAACCCAACATATAGTCTTAAAACCATTCAACCATTGACTGAGCTTAATACAGATTCAACAGAGCTAACTTTTATCCAAGCTCAAATTAACTCTGGTGAAAACCATGGTGAGCGCCGTGACACTATTAATTTAGGCCTTGGACAGCGTTACCTACTTGAAGGTGGTCAGTCTATTGCTGGTATTAATCTATTCACTGATTATGAAACCGAGTCTAAGCACAAGCGTGCATCGCTAGGTTTGGAATACCAAAGAGCTAACTTTAGTGCCAATATTAATAAATACTACCCATTGTCAGATAAGAAAGTTATTGGTGATTACACTGAAGAGCCACTAGCAGGACATGACATTAAACTAACGGGTCAAGTACCTTATCTATCTTGGGCAAAAATCAAAGGCACGCACTATTATTGGGATGCCAAAGTTGGCGACAATATTAAAGGTACTATTTTAGGTGTTGAAATAGAGCTTAATCCTTCTACTACGCTAGAAATAGGTACTGAAAACTCAAACACAGCTGAGCGTGCAAGCTATGCACGCCTAAGCGCACAACTGCCATTTAAAGATGGCGAAGCATTAACTAATTTTAAAGTCTCTGATCAAGCTTTTGCTAACTCAAATATTGTTACCCTAACCGATCTTGACTTTGTTGAAAGATCTAACAAAATCCGTATTGAAAAACTCTTAAATGGTGTTAGCGTGGTTTTGGGTGAATACAACGCTCCTACAGTAGGCTCTACCTGTACACTTTACAATGCATCAAATGTTGCTATTGCCAATGGCTCTGGTGTAACAGGCGCTGATGGCAGTGTAACACTGTCAAATGTTGTTCTACCTACTGGACTAATTTCTAGCTCTTGTAATGCCATTGGTACCTATATCGATGAAGCCACAGGTGTGACCACTACTAGCTCTCCAGTGCTCAGAGCGGCAAAAATTTATTCAGGCACAGGAGACTTAATTCTTCTAGCCTCACCTTTATCTGAAATTGCTTATCAATTAGCTAATGCTGGTACTTTAGCTAATGATATAACCACTAAAAATACACAAATTGCAACAGCATTTGGTATAAGTGGCGTTGATTTTACCGCCACCATCCCAACGGATCTTAACACTATCACTGCCGCTAATGATGATGCGGGTAAATTTGGTACTGTGCTAGCAGCAGTCTCACAAATGTCTGAGAATGCAGGACATGATGATACACAGTCAACTGCAAATAATGGTGGTGATAATATCCACGCCAATGAAACTATCCAAGAGCTTGTTGTTGATATGGCTGATGGTGATATTGATGGTATTGCAGATGGACAAGGAAAAACTCTTAATCTTAATCAAGCTATAAACAATTTTAAAACAGGCTCTGGTGCTAACAACCCAACATCAGATACTGGAAACACTAATGCAGGCAATGTAGATATTGTAACAACCACCCCTAGTGTTATTTTAAATAAAACCGCAGTAACTCTTGATGAAAACGGTGTAACAACTTACACAGTAGTCCTTAACACGCAACCAACTGGTAGTGTTACGATCACCCCAGTGAGTGCTGATACCGGTGCTGCCTCCGTATCAGGTGTAATGACCTTTACCACAGCTAACTGGAGCACAGCGCAAACAGTTACAGTCACTGGTGTAGCTGATGTTAATGCAACTGATGAGACTGTAACCATTAGTCATACTATTACAGGTGCTGATTATGCTAGTGTGACTTCTGCTGATGTGATTGCTACCGTAGTGGATTTTAGCATCAGTGCCCAAACTCGCTCTATTGCTGAGAACTCTGCCAATACAACTAATGTGGGTGCAGTTCTTGTAACCACAGGTAGTCCAACTGGCTTTAGCATTACCAGCGGTAACACTAACACCGCCTTTGCGATTAGCAACAGTGGTCAAATCACCGTGGCCGATGTCAACCAGCTTGATTTTGAAACCACGACTAGCTACACGCTAGCAGTGCAGATCACCAAAGCTGACACCACGTCACAAAGTGCTAATATTACGGTTAATGTCACTAACGTTAATGAGGGTAGTGCTTCGATCAGTGCCCAAACTCGTTCTATTGCTGAGAACTCTGCCAATACAACTAATGTGGGTGCAGTTCTTGTAACCACAGGTAGTCCAACTGGCTTTAGCATTACCAGCGGTAACACTAACACCGCCTTTGCGATTAGCAACAGTGGTCAAATCACCGTGGCCGATGTCAACCAGCTTGATTTTGAAACCACGACTAGCTACACGCTAGCAGTGCAGATCACCAAAGCTGACACCACGTCACAAAGTGCTAATATTACGGTTAATGTCACTAACGTTAATGAGGGTAGTGCTTCGATCAGTGCCCAAACTCGTTCTATTGCTGAGAACTCTGCCAATACAACTAATGTGGGTGCAGTTCTTGTAACCACAGGTAGTCCAACTGGCTTTAGCATTACCAGCGGTAACACTAACACCGCCTTTGCGATTAGCAACAGTGGTCAAATCACCGTGGCCGATGCCAACCAGCTTGATTTTGAAACCACGACTAGCTACACGCTAGCAGTGCAGATCACCAAAGCTGACACCACGTCACAAAGTGCTAATATTACGGTTAATGTCACTAACGTTAATGAGGGTAGTGCTGTTTCGATCAGTGCCCAAACTCGTTCTATTGCTGAGAACTCTGCCAATGCAACTAATGTGGGTGCAGTTCTTGTAACCACAGGTAGTCCAACTGGCTTTAGCATTACCAGCGGTAACACTAACACCGCCTTTGCGATTAGCAACAGTGGTCAAATCACCGTGGCCGATGCCAACCAGCTTGATTTTGAAACCACGACTAGCTACACGCTAGCAGTGCAGATCACCAAAGCTGACACCACGTCACAAAGTGCTAATATTACGGTTAATGTCACTAACGTTAATGAGGGTAGTGCTGTTTCGATCAGTGCCCAAACTCGTTCTATTGCTGAGAACTCTGCCAATGCAACTAATGTGGGTGCAGTTCTTGTAACCACAGGTAGTCCAACTGGCTTTAGCATTACCAGCGGTAACACTAACACCGCCTTTGCGATTAGCAACAGTGGTCAAATCACCGTGGCCGATGCCAACCAGCTTGATTTTGAAACCACGACTAGCTACACGCTAGCAGTGCAGATCACCAAAGCTGACACCACGTCACAAAGTGCTAATATTACGGTTAATGTCACTAACGTTAATGAGGGTAGTGCTGTTTCGATCAGTGCCCAAACTCGTTCTATTGCTGAGAACTCTGCCAATGCAACTAATGTGGGTGCAGTTCTTGTAACCACAGGTAGTCCAACTGGCTTTAGCATTACCAGCGGTAACACTAACACCGCCTTTGCGATTAGCAACAGTGGTCAAATCACCGTGGCCGATGTCAACCAGCTTGATTTTGAAACCACGACTAGCTACACGCTAGCAGTGCAGATCACCAAAGCTGACACCACGTCACAAAGTGCTAATATTACGGTTAATGTCACAGATGTTGTAGAACTAGCCAGCATAACCATCGGCACTCAAACTTGGAGTGCATCTAATGTTTCATTAGTGCCTACTACAAATAATGTTCTAGGTACGGATTATTGGAATGCTTATGTGGGTACTAATGGTTCTGGAGATACAAGCGATGAAGACGGTTATTACTACACTTGGGATGCAGCGATGAACGTTTGTCCTAGTGGCTGGAGTTTGCCATCTGATGCTGATTGGAAAGTCTTAGAAGGTCAATTAGGTATGAGTGTTGCTAATCAAGAAGCAACGGGTTGGCGTGGTACTGATGAAGGAGCAAAACTAAAAGTAGGTGGCTCTAGTGGCTTCGAGGTTAAGTTAGCGGGCTACCGCTATACCAGTGGTAGTTTCTACGATCGTGGCGATTTCACGTACTTGTGGAGTAGTACTGAGTCAGGTAGTATTGCCTACAGACGCAACCTGTACACCAGTTACGCCACGGTGAACCGCAGTACCCACGATAAGGCGTACGGGTTTAGTGTTCGCTGTCTAAAGGATTAATTCGACACTTTGGCACTTCGACCAGCGAAGCTGGCATAAGTTGCACTAAAAGTGCAACTAAACACAGCCGAATGGCTGGGTATTTATACCCCCTTGCGGGGTATTCATCACCCAAGCTTGCTTGGGTGGTTTTTTATTACATAACAAGGAGTTAAGACATTTAAGGAAGGGCATTTAACATTACAGCATTGAGAATAAATGAGTTAATCAGCCCGGCGTTGTTTAGTTTAAGGATTAAACAAGTGAGGTTTATAAATCCAAACATTCTCTCATTTGTTAATGGCACTAATGGTTAAGACTAGCAGTATCATTAAAAAAATGAGGATAAAAGAATCTTACATTTGGTGATGAGTAGGTGAAACTTTACAAATTATATTTACTGTAGAGGCAAAACCCCCCGAACTTAACAAGTTAATAATTTTTGTTGGGTTTTGGGTTTGATAGCCACTTGTTGACGTGAGGAATTGCCTCAGGTTACGAATGTAAGGCAGGTTTTAATTTACAATAAAGATAGCAAAAAAAAAGCTAAAGTAGTTGTATGGTGGATTCGACTCATAAGTGCACAACTCCCAATTGACGAGCATCAACACCCGTCATCTCAAAAAACACCTGGTAAGGTGTTTTAAATCCTAGACATTTTCTCGGTCTAGAATTTAATTTATTCACTGCTATTTTAACTTCATTGTAAGCAATATTTACCAAAGATATTGTCTTTGGGAAGTATTGCCGTAATAAGCCGTTAGCGTTTTCGTTTTGTCCACGTTCCCAGCTATGGTAAGGCTTAGCAAAGTAACTCTTACAATGGATTGTTTTATTAATTTTCTCATGTCCTGCGAACTCCTTGCCATTGTCATAGGTAATTGAATGTACAAAACCCTTAATAGGCTGAAGCAAGGTATTGATGGCAACACTAACACCGTCTTTGTGTTTGCTATTAAGCGGATACGCCAGCCTAAGCTTTGATATGCGCTCATCCAGCGTTACGATGGCGCCTTTGTGGGCTTTACCAATAATAGTGTCCGCCTCCCAATGTCCAAATACTGTGCGATTATTAACTGCCTCAGGGCGCTGGTCAATATCAATACGATTGGGAATGCCTGTGCGATTATGCGCGTAACCATAACGCTTTCTATAAGGCTTACCCTGATGTCTGAGGTGTTGATATAACAAGCCACCATCTGCTTTATCTTTGAGCAAATAACGATAGATGCTCTCATGGTGAAGTTGAATGACATTGTTGGCATTAAGCCAACCACAGACTTGTTCAGGCGACCAATCAAGTTTTAGACAATTGTCAATCAAGCGTTTACACTCAATGGTTAATTTAACAAACTTATCTTTGGCTTGATGTCTTTGCTGCGCAAAGCCATTAGCCTGATTGTATCGATAGCCTCGCTTGCCCGTGTTACGGGCAATCTCTCTAATAATGGTAGAGTGGCTGCGATTAAGGTTTTGTGCGATTTTATTCTTAGACATGCCTTGTTTAATTCCAATCGCGATATAATACCTCTCTTCAGAGGTTAGTTGCTTGTACATAGTGTTCAGCTCCGTTTAAGCAAATCAATCATTATAGATTGACCGACCTCTGATTTTATTCAAAGGCTTGGTGTATTTTGCTTTTGGCTTGACATAAAGGCCAAGCAAAATACACTAATGCTAATTAAACTTAGTTGTGCACTTATGATGCGAATTTACATATTTTAAAATAAGTGATGTTTTTAATTATTGGGAGGCTAAGTTAGCGGGCAACCGCAATACCAATGGTAGTTTCTACAATCGTGGCGACAACACGAACTTGTGGAGTAGTACTGAGTCAGGTAGTAATGCCTACAGACGCAACCTGAACACCAGTAACGCCACGGTGAACCGCAATACCAACAATAAGGCGAACGGGTTTAGTGTTCGCTGTCTAGGATTTGTATCTTGATGTTGTTAGATGTTCTTTTTTAAATATTTTTTTGGTGTTAAATATGGCTTTATATAGTTTTTTGCCCGTGTATAAGGTTAGTTATGATTTGCTGGTGGATTTGTTTGTGTTTACCAAAGAGTTTAACAAGGAATACAAATATACGGTAGGCGAGAGTATTAAAAAAGAAACCATTGAAATGATTATTAATATTTATCGGGCTAATAGCAGAAAAGACAAAGTTAAGCATATTGTAAAAGCTAGAGAAAATATTGAAGTGATACGGGTTTTATTGAGATTGTTGCGTGATCTTAAACAGGTTAATATTAAAAAATTTGCTGGATTGAATGACAAATGTGAAAGCGTCTCAAAACAACTAACTGCCTGGCATAAAAGCTCACTTAATGCCACAAGATAGAGAATTATTACTTGAAAAGCTGTTCGAGACTTATTATTCAACACGAAAAAATAAGCGCAATACTCATTCTTGCGCTGAATACGAAGTCAATTATGAAGGCCATTTAATTGCTTTGTGTGATCGACTACTTGATAAAACTTACCAGCCTAAAAGATCCATTTGTTTTATCTCTTTCTATCCTGTACAAAGAGAGATTTTTGCTGCTAATTTTGAAGATAGAATTATCCATCATTTGATTTTTAATGCTATTAACCCTATTTTATAACACCCTAGAAGATGGCATTTATTTAAATAAATATAGACACAAAAGAGCTAAAAAGCATAGCTCAACATAAGGCGAATGTTTGACTACCGCTTCAGTAGAAAATGTTTCAAGTTGTAAATATATTGACACTCTTATGGCTTGCTCTATTCTTTATCTTCCTATTTTTTTCCATAATCCTTGCTTATAAAGATTTTTATTAGGCTTTCTAGTCTAAAAGCAAAAAAAATAGTTAAATAGTTAAATAGTTACGGTAAATAGTTACGTTAAATTACGATTAACGATTAACGATTAACGATTAACGATTAACGATTAACGATTAACGATTAACGATTAACGATTAACGATTAACGATTAACGATTAACGATTAACGATTAACGATGAAAACACTATTAAAAAACGCCTGTTCAACTAATTATAATGCCACTAACCTAATTACCCATGTTGCGTGGGTGGGTGGGGCACATTCTAGAGCGCTAAGCAGGCTTAAGCATTTTTTAGCTTTTGGCGCTTTGACTCTATCACTTAACGTTACCTCAGGTGGTGAGATTAACCAGTTTGACAAAGAAGCTTATCTTAACCTTGGACAACAGTACAGTGATAACAATACTCAAGTAGCTGTTAAAGAAGAAAACACAATTGATACACTCCTTAAAGAGATTGGCTCTTCTGTTCGTAATGCCTTGGGCGGTACAGATTCTGACAATGCCAATCAGCTTGGTAAAAAAATTACTGATAATTTAAAAAATAAAGCCAACAACACAGTGATTAATAAAACCGAAGGCTTTATTAATCAAAAAGCCAATGAACTTGCTAATAGTATTGGCAACGGTAGAACTGAAATCTCTGTGCATAAATTAGAGTCTAATAACCCAACATATAGTCTTAAAACCATTCAACCATTGACTGAGCTTAATACAGATTCAACAGAGCTAACTTTTATCCAAGCTCAAATTAACTCTGGTGAAAACCATGGTGAGCGCCGTGACACTATTAATTTAGGCCTTGGACAGCGTTACCTACTTGAAGGTGGTCAGTCTATTGCTGGTATTAATCTATTCACTGATTATGAAACCGAGTCTAAGCACAAGCGTGCATCGCTAGGTTTGGAATACCAAAGAGCTAACTTTAGTGCCAATATTAATAAATACTACCCATTGTCAGATAAGAAAGTTATTGGTGATTACACTGAAGAGCCACTAGCAGGACATGACATTAAACTAACGGGTCAAGTACCTTATCTATCTTGGGCAAAAATCAAAGGCACGCACTATTATTGGGATGCCAAAGTTGGCGACAATATTAAAGGTACTATTTTAGGTGTTGAAATAGAGCTTAATCCTTCTACTACGCTAGAAATAGGTACTGAAAACTCAAACACAGCTGAGCGTGCAAGCTATGCACGCCTAAGCGCACAACTGCCATTTAAAGATGGCGAAGCATTAACTAATTTTAAAGTCTCTGATCAAGCTTTTGCTAACTCAAATATTGTTACCCTAACCGATCTTGACTTTGTTGAAAGATCTAACAAAATCCGTATTGAAAAACTCTTAAATGGTGTTAGCGTGGTACTGGGTGAATACAACGCTCCTACAGTAGGCTCTACCTGTACACTTTACAATGCATCAAATGTTGCTATTGCCAATGGCTCTGGTGTAACAGGCGCTGATGGCAGTGTAACACTGTCAAATGTTGTTCTACCTACTGGACTAATTTCTAGCTCTTGTAATGCCATTGGTACCTATATCGATGAAGCCACAGGTGTGACCACTACTAGCTCTCCAGTGCTCAGAGCGGCAAAAATTTATTCAGGCACAGGAGACTTAATTCTTCTAGCCTCACCTCTATCAGAAATTGCTTATCAATTAGCTAATGCTGGTACTTTAGCTAATGATATAACCACTAAAAATACACAAATTGCAACAGCATTTGGTATAAGTGGCGTTGATTTTACCGCCACCATCCCAACGGATCTTAACACTATCACTGCCGCTAATGATGATGCGGGTAAATTTGGTACTGTGCTAGCAGCAGTCTCACAAATGTCTGAGAATGCAGGACATGATGATACACAGTCAACTGCAAATAATGGTGGTGATAATATCCACGCCAATGAAACTATCCAAGAGCTTGTTGTTGATATGGCTGATGGTGATATTGATGGTATTGCAGATGGACAAGGAAAAACTCTTAATCTTAATCAAGCTATAAACAATTTTAAAACAGGCTCTGGTGCTAACAACCCAACATCAGATACTGGAAACACTAATGCAGGCAATGTAGATATTGTAACAACCACCCCTAGTGTTATTTTAAATAAAACCGCAGTAACTCTTGATGAAAACGGTGTAACAACTTACACAGTAGTCCTTAACACGCAACCAACTGGTAGTGTTACGATCACCCCAGTGAGTGCTGATACCGGTGCTGCCTCCGTATCAGGTGTAATGACCTTTACCACAGCTAACTGGAGCACAGCGCAAACAGTTACAGTCACTGGTGTAGCTGATGTTAATGCAACTGATGAGACTGTAACCATTAGTCATACTATTACAGGTGCTGATTATGCTAGTGTGACTTCTGCTGATGTGATTGCTACCGTAGTGGATTTTAGCATCAGTGCCCAAACTCGCTCTATTGCTGAGAACTCTGCCAATGCAACTAATGTGGGTGCAGTTCTTGTAACCACAGGTAGTCCAACTGGCTTTAGCATTACCAGCGGTAACACTAACACCGCCTTTGCGATTAGCAACAGTGGTCAAATCACCGTGGCCGATGTCAACCAGCTTGATTTTGAAACCACGACTAGCTACACGCTAGCAGTGCAGATCACCAAAGCTGACACCACGTCACAAAGTGCTAATATTACGGTTAATGTCACTAACGTTAATGAGGGTAGTGCTTCGATCAGTGCCCAAACTCGTTCTATTGCTGAGAACTCTGCCAATGCAACTAATGTGGGTGCAGTTCTTGTAACCACAGGTAGTCCAACTGGCTTTAGCATTACCAGCGGTAACACTAACACCGCCTTTGCGATTAGCAACAGTGGTCAAATCACCGTGGCCGATGTCAACCAGCTTGATTTTGAAACCACGACTAGCTACACGCTAGCAGTGCAGATCACCAAAGCTGACACCACGTCACAAAGTGCTAATATTACGGTTAATGTCACTAACGTTAATGAGGGTAGTGCTTCGATCAGTGCCCAAACTCGTTCTATTGCTGAGAACTCTGCCAATGCAACTAATGTGGGTGCAGTTCTTGTAACCACAGGTAGTCCAACTGGCTTTAGCATTACCAGCGGTAACACTAACACCGCCTTTGCGATTAGCAACAGTGGTCAAATCACCGTGGCCGATGTCAACCAGCTTGATTTTGAAACCACGACTAGCTATACGCTAGCAGTGCAGATCACCAAAGCTGACACCACGTCACAAAGTGCTAATATTACGGTTAATGTCACTAACGTTAATGAGGGTAGTGCTGTTTCGATCAGTGCCCAAACTCGTTCTATTGCTGAGAACTCTGCCAATGCAACTAATGTGGGTGCAGTTCTTGTAACCACAGGTAGTCCAACTGGCTTTAGCATTACCAGCGGTAACACTAACACCGCCTTTGCGATTAGCAACAGTGGTCAAATCACCGTGGCCGATGCCAACCAGCTTGATTTTGAAACCACGACTAGCTACACGCTAGCAGTGCAGATCACCAAAGCTGACACCACGTCACAAAGTGCTAATATTACGGTTAATGTCACTAACGTTAATGAGGGTAGTGCTGTTTCGATCAGTGCCCAAACTCGTTCTATTGCTGAGAACTCTGCCAATGCAACTAATGTGGGTGCAGTTCTTGTAACCACAGGTAGTCCAACTGGCTTTAGCATTACCAGCGGTAACACTAACACCGCCTTTGCGATTAGCAACAGTGGTCAAATCACCGTGGCCGATGTCAACCAGCTTGATTTTGAAACCACGACTAGCTACACGCTAGCAGTGCAGATCACCAAAGCTGACACCACGTCACAAAGTGCTAATATTACGGTTAATGTCACTAACGTTAATGAGGGTAGTGCTGTTTCGATCAGTGCCCAAACTCGTTCTATTGCTGAGAACTCTGCCAATGCAACTAATGTGGGTGCAGTTCTTGTAACCACAGGTAGTCCAACTGGCTTTAGCATTACCAGCGGTAACACTAACACCGCCTTTGCGATTAGCAACAGTGGTCAAATCACCGTGGCCGATGTCAACCAGCTTGATTTTGAAACCACGACTAGCTACACGCTAGCAGTGCAGATCACCAAAGCTGACACCACGTCACAAAGTGCTAATATTACGGTTAATGTCACTAACGTTAATGAGGGTAGTGCTGTTTCGATCAGTGCCCAAACTCGTTCTATTGCTGAGAACTCTGCCAATGCAACTAATGTGGGTGCAGTTCTTGTAACCACAGGTAGTCCAACTGGCTTTAGCATTACCAGCGGTAACACTAACACCGCCTTTGCGATTAGCAACAGTGGTCAAATCACCGTGGCCGATGTCAACCAGCTTGATTTTGAAACCACGACTAGCTACACGCTAGCAGTGCAGATCACCAAAGCTGACACCACGTCACAAAGTGCTAATATTACGGTTAATGTCACTAACGTTAATGAGGGTAGTGCTGTTTCGATCAGTGCCCAAACTCGTTCTATTGCTGAGAACTCTGCCAATGCAACTAATGTGGGTGCAGTTCTTGTAACCACAGGTAGTCCAACTGGCTTTAGCATTACCAGCGGTAACACTAACACCGCCTTTGCGATTAGCAACAGTGGTCAAATCACCGTGGCCGATGTCAACCAGCTTGATTTTGAAACCACGACTAGCTACACGCTAGCAGTGCAGATCACCAAAGCTGACACCACGTCACAAAGTGCTAATATTACGGTTAATGTCACAGATGTTGTAGAACTAGCCAGCATAACCATCGGCACTCAAACTTGGAGTGCATCTAATGTTTCATTAGTGCCTACTACAAATAATGTTCTAGGTACGGATTATTGGAATGCTTATGTGGGTACTAATGGTTCTGGAGATACAAGCGATGAAGACGGTTATTACTACACTTGGGATGCAGCGATGAACGTTTGTCCTAGTGGCTGGAGTTTGCCATCTGATGCTGATTGGAAAGTCTTAGAAGGTCAATTAGGTATGAGTGTTGCTAATCAAGAAGCAACGGGTTGGCGTGGTACTGATGAAGGAACAAAACTAAAAGTAGGTGGCTCTAGTGGCTTCGAGGCTAAGTTAGCGGGCGACCGCGATACCGATGGTAGTTTCTACAGTCGTGGCGACAGCACGCACTTGTGGAGTAGTACTGAGTCAGGTAGTAATGCCTACAGACGCTACCTGTACACCAGTAACGCCGCGGTGTACCGCGGTACCATCAATAAGGCGATCGGGTTTAGTGTTCGCTGTCTAAAGGATTAATTCGACACTTTGGCACTTCGACCAGCGAAGCTGGCATAAGTTGCACTAAAAGTGCAACTAAACACAGCCGAATGGCTGGGTATTTATACCCCCTTGCGGGGTATTCATCACCCAAGCTTGCTTGGGTGGTTTTTTATTACATAACAAGGAGTTAAGACATTTAAGGAAGGGCATTTAACATTACAGCATTGAGAATAAATGAGTTAATCAGCCCGGCGTTGTTTAGTTTAAGGATTAAACAAGTGAGGTTTATAAATCCAAACATTCTCTCATTTGTTAATGGCACTAATGGTTAAGACTAGCAGTATCATTAAAAAAATGAGGATAAAAGAATCTTACATTTGGTGATGAGTAGGTGAAACTTTACAAATTATATTTACTGTAGAGGCAAAACCCCCCGAACTTAACAAGTTAATAATTTTTGTTGGGTTTTGGGTTTGATAGCCACTTGTTGACGTGAGGAATTGCCTCAGGTTACGAATGTAAGGCAGGTTTTAATTTACAATAAAGATAGCAAAAAAAAAGCTAAAGTAGTTGTATTTTAAAATAAGTGATGTTTTTAATTATTGGGAGGCTAAGTTAGCGGGCAACCGCAATACCAATGGTAGTTTCTACAATCGTGGCGACAACACGAACTTGTGGAGTAGTACTGAGTCAGGTAGTAATGCCTACAGACGCAACCTGAACACCAGTAACGCCACGGTGAACCGCAATACCAACAATAAGGCGAACGGGTTTAGTGTTCGCTGTCTAGGATTTGTATCTTGATGTTGTTAGATGTTCTTTTTTAAATATTTTTTTGGTGTTAAATATGGCTTTATATAGTTTTTTGCCCGTGTATAAGGTTAGTTATGATTTGCTGGTGGATTTGTTTGTGTTTACCAAAGAGTTTAACAAGGAATACAAATATACGGTAGGCGAGAGTATTAAAAAAGAAACCATTGAAATGATTATTAATATTTATCGGGCTAATAGCAGAAAAGACAAAGTTAAGCATATTGTAAAAGCTAGAGAAAATATTGAAGTGATACGGGTTTTATTGAGATTGTTGCGTGATCTTAAACAGGTTAATATTAAAAAATTTGCTGGATTGAATGACAAATGTGAAAGCGTCTCAAAACAACTAACTGCCTGGCATAAAAGCTCACTTAATGCCACAAGATAGAGAATTATTACTTGAAAAGCTGTTCGAGACTTATTATTCAACACGAAAAAATAAGCGCAATACTCATTCTTGCGCTGAATACGAAGTCAATTATGAAGGCCATTTAATTGCTTTGTGTGATCGACTACTTGATAAAACTTACCAGCCTAAAAGATCCATTTGTTTTATCTCTTTCTATCCTGTACAAAGAGAGATTTTTGCTGCTAATTTTGAAGATAGAATTATCCATCATTTGATTTTTAATGCTATTAACCCTATTTTATAACACCCTAGAAGATGGCATTTATTTAAATAAATATAGACACAAAAGAGCTAAAAAGCATAGCTCAACATAAGGCGAATGTTTGACTACCGCTTCAGTAGAAAATGTTTCAAGTTGTAAATATATTGACACTCTTATGGCTTGCTCTATTCTTTATCTTCCTATTTTTTTCCATAATCCTTGCTTATAAAGATTTTTATTAGGCTTTCTAGTCTAAAAGCAAAAAAAATAGTTAAATAGTTAAATAGTTACGGTAAAATACACAACATAAATTAACGATTAACGATTAACGATTAACGATTAACGATTAACGATTAACGATTAACGATTAACGATTAACGATTAACGATTAACGATTAACGATTAACGATTAACGATTAACGATTAACGATGAAAACACTATTAAAAAACGCCTGTTCAACTAATTATAATGCCACTAACCTAATTACCCATGTTGCGTGGGTGGGTGGGGCACATTCTAGAGCGCTAAGCAGGCTTAAGCATTTTTTAGCTTTTGGCGCTTTGACTCTATCACTTAACGTTACCTCAGGTGGTGAGATTAACCAGTTTGACAAAGAAGCTTATCTTAACCTTGGACAACAGTACAGTGATAACAATACTCAAGTAGCTGTTAAAGAAGAAAACACAATTGATACACTCCTTAAAGAGATTGGCTCTTCTGTTCGTAATGCCTTGGGCGGTACAGATTCTGACAATGCCAATCAGCTTGGTAAAAAAATTACTGATAATTTAAAAAATAAAGCCAACAACACAGTGATTAATAAAACCGAAGGCTTTATTAATCAAAAAGCCAATGAACTTGCTAATAGTATTGGCAACGGTAGAACTGAAATCTCTGTGCATAAATTAGAGTCTAATAACCCAACATATAGTCTTAAAACCATTCAACCATTGACTGAGCTTAATACAGATTCAACAGAGCTAACTTTTATCCAAGCTCAAATTAACTCTGGTGAAAACCATGGTGAGCGCCGTGACACTATTAATTTAGGCCTTGGACAGCGTTACCTACTTGAAGGTGGTCAGTCTATTGCTGGTATTAATCTATTCACTGATTATGAAACCGAGTCTAAGCACAAGCGTGCATCGCTAGGTTTGGAATACCAAAGAGCTAACTTTAGTGCCAATATTAATAAATACTACCCATTGTCAGATAAGAAAGTTATTGGTGATTACACTGAAGAGCCACTAGCAGGACATGACATTAAACTAACGGGTCAAGTACCTTATCTATCTTGGGCAAAAATCAAAGGCACGCACTATTATTGGGATGCCAAAGTTGGCGACAATATTAAAGGTACTATTTTAGGTGTTGAAATAGAGCTTAATCCTTCTACTACGCTAGAAATAGGTACTGAAAACTCAAACACAGCTGAGCGTGCAAGCTATGCACGCCTAAGCGCACAACTGCCATTTAAAGATGGCGAAGCATTAACTAATTTTAAAGTCTCTGATCAAGCTTTTGCTAACTCAAATATTGTTACCCTAACCGATCTTGACTTTGTTGAAAGATCTAACAAAATCCGTATTGAAAAACTCTTAAATGGTGTTAGCGTGGTTTTGGGTGAATACAACGCTCCTACAGTAGGCTCTACCTGTACACTTTACAATGCATCAAATGTTGCTATTGCCAATGGCTCTGGTGTAACAGGCGCTGATGGCAGTGTAACACTGTCAAATGTTGTTCTACATGCTGGACTAGTTTCTAGCTCTTGTAATGCCATTGGTACCTATATCGATGAAGCCACAGGTGTGACCACTACTAGCTCTCCAGTGCTCAGAGCGGCAAAAATTTATTCAGGCACAGGAGACTTAATTCTTCTAGCCTCACCTCTATCAGAAATTGCTTATCAATTAGCTTATGCTGGTACTTTAGCTAATGATATAACCACTAAAAATACACAAATTGCAACAGCATTTGGTATAAGTGGCGTTGATTTTACCGCCACCATCCCAACGGATCTTAACACTATCACTGCCGCTAATGATGATGCGGGTAAATTTGGTACTGTGCTAGCAGCAGTCTCACAAATGTCTGAGAATGCAGGACATGATGATACACAGTCAACTGCAAATAATGGTGGTGATAATATCCACGCCAATGAAACTATCCAAGAGCTTGTTGTTGATATGGCTGATGGTGATATTGATGGTATTGCAGATGGACAAGGAAAAACTCTTAATCTTAATCAAGCTATAAACAATTTTAAAACAGGCTCTGGTGCTAACAACCCAACATCAGATACTGGAAACACTAATGCAGGCAATGTAGATATTGTAACAACCACCCCTAGTGTTATTTTAAATAAAACCGCAGTAACTCTTGATGAAAACGGTGTAACAACTTACACAGTAGTCCTTAACACGCAACCAACTGGTAGTGTTACGATCACCCCAGTGAGTGCTGATACCGGTGCTGCCTCCGTATCAGGTGTAATGACCTTTACCACAGCTAACTGGAGCACAGCGCAAACAGTTACAGTCACTGGTGTAGCTGATGTTAATGCAACTGATGAGACTGTAACCATTAGTCATACTATTACAGGTGCTGATTATGCTAGTGTGACTTCTGCTGATATGATTGCTACCGTAGTGGATTTTAGCATCAGTGCCCAAACTCGCTCTATTGCTGAGAACTCTGCCAATGCAACTAATGTGGGTGCAGTTCTTGTAACCACAGGTAGTCCAACTGGCTTTAGCATTACCAGCGGTAACACTAACACCGCCTTTGCGATTAGCAACAGTGGTCAAATCACCGTGGCCGATGTCAACCAGCTTGATTTTGAAACCACGACTAGCTACACGCTAGCAGTGCAGATCACCAAAGCTGACACCACGTCACAAAGTGCTAATATTACGGTTAATGTCACTAACGTTAATGAGGGTAGTGCTTCGATCAGTGCCCAAACTCGTTCTATTGCTGAGAACTCTGCCAATGCAACTAATGTGGGTGCAGTTCTTGTAACCACAGGTAGTCCAACTGGCTTTAGCATTACCAGCGGTAACACTAACACCGCCTTTGCGATTAGCAACAGTGGTCAAATCACCGTGGCCGATGCCAACCAGCTTGATTTTGAAACCACGACTAGCTACACGCTAGCAGTGCAGATCACCAAAGCTGACACCACGTCACAAAGTGCTAATATTACGGTTAATGTCACTAACGTTAATGAGGGTAGTGCTGTTTCGATCAGTGCCCAAACTCGTTCTATTGCTGAGAACTCTGCCAATGCAACTAATGTGGGTGCAGTTCTTGTAACCACAGGTAGTCCAACTGGCTTTAGCATTACCAGCGGTAACACTAACACCGCCTTTGCGATTAGCAACAGTGGTCAAATCACCGTGGCCGATGTCAACCAGCTTGATTTTGAAACCACGACTAGCTACACGCTAGCAGTGCAGATCACCAAAGCTGACACCACGTCACAAAGTGCTAATATTACGGTTAATGTCACTAACGTTAATGAGGGTAGTGCTGTTTCGATCAGTGCCCAAACTCGTTCTATTGCTGAGAACTCTGCCAATGCAACTAATGTGGGTGCAGTTCTTGTAACCACAGGTAGTCCAACTGGCTTTAGCATTACCAGCGGTAACACTAACACCGCCTTTGCGATTAGCAACAGTGGTCAAATCACCGTGGCCGATGTCAACCAGCTTGATTTTGAAACCACGACTAGCTACACGCTAGCAGTGCAGATCACCAAAGCTGACACCACGTCACAAAGTGCTAATATTACGGTTAATGTCACTAACGTTAATGAGGGTAGTGCTGTTTCGATCAGTGCCCAAACTCGTTCTATTGCTGAGAACTCTGCCAATGCAACTAATGTGGGTGCAGTTCTTGTAACCACAGGTAGTCCAACTGGCTTTAGCATTACCAGCGGTAACACTAACACCGCCTTTGCGATTAGCAACAGTGGTCAAATCACCGTGGCCGATGCCAACCAGCTTGATTTTGAAACCACGACTAGCTACACGCTAGCAGTGCAGATCACCAAAGCTGACACCACGTCACAAAGTGCTAATATTACGGTTAATGTCACTAACGTTAATGAGGGTAGTGCTGTTTCGATCAGTGCCCAAACTCGTTCTATTGCTGAGAACTCTGCCAATGCAACTAATGTGGGTGCAGTTCTTGTAACCACAGGTAGTCCAACTGGCTTTAGCATTACCAGCGGTAACACTAACACCGCCTTTGCGATTAGCAACAGTGGTCAAATCACCGTGGCCGATGTCAACCAGCTTGATTTTGAAACCACGACTAGCTACACGCTAGCAGTGCAGATCACCAAAGCTGACACCACGTCACAAAGTGCTAATATTACGGTTAATGTCACTAACGTTAATGAGGGTAGTGCTGTTTCGATCAGTGCCCAAACTCGTTCTATTGCTGAGAACTCTGCCAATGCAACTAATGTGGGTGCAGTTCTTGTAACCACAGGTAGTCCAACTGGCTTTAGCATTACCAGCGGTAACACTAACACCGCCTTTGCGATTAGCAACAGTGGTCAAATCACCGTGGCCGATGCCAACCAGCTTGATTTTGAAACCACGACTAGCTACACGCTAGCAGTGCAGATCACCAAAGCTGACACCACGTCACAAAGTGCTAATATTACGGTTAATGTCACTAACGTTGTTGTAGAACTAGCCAGCATAACCATCGGCACTCAAACTTGGAGTGCATCTAATGTTTCATTAGTGCCTACTACAAATAATGTTCTAGGTACGGATTATTGGAATGCTTATGTGGGTACTAATGGTTCTGGAGATACAAGCGATGAAGACGGTTATTACTACACTTGGGATGCAGCGATGAACGTTTGTCCTAGTGGCTGGAGTTTGCCATCTGATGCTGATTGGAAAGTCTTAGAAGGTCAATTAGGTATGAGTGTTGCTAATCAAGAAGCAACGGGTTGGCGTGGTACTGATGAAGGAACAAAACTAAAAGTAGGTGGCTCTAGTGGCTTCGAGGCTAAGTTAGCGGGCTACCGCAATACCTATGGTAGTTTCTACGATCGTGGCGACAACACGACTTGTGGAGTAGTACTGAGTCAGGTAGTAATGCCTACAGTCGCTACCTGTACACCAGTTACGCCACGGTGTACCGCCATACCCACAATAAGGCGTTCGGGTTTAGTGTTCGCTGTCTAAAGGATTAATTCGACACTTTGGCACTTCGACCAGCGAAGCTGGCATAAGTTGCACTAAAAGTGCAACTAAACACAGCCGAATGGCTGGGTATTTATACCCCCTTGCGGGGTATTCATCACCCAAGCTTGCTTGGGTGGTTTTTTATTACATAACAAGGAGTTAAGACATTTAAGGAAGGGCATTTAACATTACAGCATTGAGAATAAATGAGTTAATCAGCCCGGCGTTGTTTAGTTTAAGGATTAAACAAGTGAGGTTTATAAATCCAAACATTCTCTCATTTGTTAATGGCACTAATGGTTAAGACTAGCAGTATCATTAAAAAAATGAGGATAAAAGAATCTTACATTTGGTGATGAGTAGGTGAAACTTTACAAATTATATTTACTGTAGAGGCAAAACCCCCCGAACTTAACAAGTTAATAATTTTTGTTGGGTTTTGGGTTTGATAGCCACTTGTTGACGTGAGGAATTGCCTCAGGTTACGAATGTAAGGCAGGTTTTAATTTACAATAAAGATAGCAAAAAAAAAGCTAAAGTAGTTGTATGGTGGATTCGACTCATAAGTGCACAACTCCCAATTGACGAGCATCAACACCCGTCATCTCAAAAAACACCTGGTAAGGTGTTTTAAATCCTAGACATTTTCTCGGTCTAGAATTTAATTTATTCACTGCTATTTTAACTTCATTGTAAGCAATATTTACCAAAGATATTGTCTTTGGGAAGTATTGCCGTAATAAGCCGTTAGCGTTTTCGTTTTGTCCACGTTCCCAGCTATGGTAAGGCTTAGCAAAGTAACTCTTACAATGGATTGTTTTATTAATTTTCTCATGTCCTGCGAACTCCTTGCCATTGTCATAGGTAATTGAATGTACAAAACCCTTAATAGGCTGAAGCAAGGTATTGATGGCAACACTAACACCGTCTTTGTGTTTGCTATTAAGCGGATACGCCAGTCTAAGCTTTGATATGCGCTCATCCAGCGTTACGATGGCACCTTTGTGGGCTTTACCAATAATAGTGTCCGCCTCCCAATGTCCAAATACTGTGCGATTATTAACTGCCTCAGGGCGCTGGTCAATATCAATACGATTGGGAATGCCTGTGCGATTATGCGCGTAACCATAACGCTTTCTATAAGGCTTACCCTGATGTCTGAGGTGTTGATATAACAAGCCACCATCTGCTTTATCTTTGAGCAAATAACGATAGATGCTCTCATGGTGAAGTTGAATGACATTGTTGGCATTAAGCCAACCACAGACTTGTTCAGGCGACCAATCAAGTTTTAGACAATTGTCAATCAAGCGTTTACACTCAATGGTTAATTTAACAAACTTATCTTTGGCTTGATGTCTTTGCTGCGCAAAGCCATTAGCCTGATTGTATCGATAGCCTCGCTTGCCCGTGTTACGGGCAATCTCTCTAATAATGGTAGAGTGGCTGCGATTAAGGTTTTGTGCGATTTTATTCTTAGACATGCCTTGTTTAATTCCAATCGCGATATAATGCCTCTCTTCAGAGGTTAGTTGCTTGTACATAGTGTTCAGCTCCGTTTAAGCAAATCAATCATTATAGATTGACCGACCTCTGATTTTATTCAAAGGCTTGGTGTATTTTGCTTTTGGCTTGACCTAAAGGCCAAGCAAAATACACTAATGCTAATTAAACTTAGTTGTGCACTTATGATGCGAATTTACAACATTAATAATTTCAAAGATAGCTATCACCTCACCATTTTCATCTAATATGGTGTACCAACTGTAATCTTCAAGCTCGCTATTAAACTCTAATTTTTCTTCTTCATTTAGGAATTTTTTCCAATCTTCTAAATGATTTTCCGTTGTTTTTTCGTGGGTATATTCCATAATTTAATCCTTAATTGCCATTTTCTGGTTTGTGTGATGATACAGCATCTGCAATAGGGTGACTCTCACCTTTTGAACTTAGAAAATCACTAGAGTCTTTGCTAATTGCTGTTAACAAGTTCTCCATAAGCTGCTTTGATAGTTCTTCAGGCTCTTTTAAGTCTTTAATGGTTTCTCGATATCCAGTGTAAGATTCAGCTATAACTTGTTTGTGTTTGTAAGATTCTTCTAATTTTTTAGCTTCAGCTCTTCGGTGTCCAGCAAATACAAGAAACCACACACAGATCATTGTGAATGGGGTGTGTGGGATAAACTGTGCAAATAGCACTTCTAATTTTAAATTATTCATATCAATATGAATTGGATTTTCGTAGAAATAATAAAGGCCGGCACTGAATATTGTTATAGTGATAGCTTCCCATAATATTCTGGTTATCACAAAATTTTTAGCTTTTTTTCTAAAACTATTTGCAATTGCAACGGTTGTAGCATTCGGCATAAGTTTATTAATTTCACCTAATAATGCATCGTGCTGCTCTTGCTGTTTATTGAGCTTATTTGTAATTTCAGCTATACTTCCATTGTCATTTTCGTTATCTTCATTGCCAAACAACTCATTTTTTTTCTGTTTAAAGTTGGTGTAGGTTGAGGTGAAATCTGTCAGGTTGACTGCTATGGTGTTTTTATTGTCTTCTACTGAGGTGTTAAAATTGTTTACGTTATTAACTTTGCCTTGAAGGTCTCCAGTATTCAAACCGTTTATTAAGTTTTGAGCCTCAGTATGTTGTAAGAAAATGTTACTATGAGCCGTATCAATTTTGTTGATTTTGTCAACAGTTTCATTTAGCAGGGTTTTTAACTCATCTTTATTCATGCCGTTAATTGTTATCATAATCTATTCTTTTAATTAATTATTAGAAGCTTGCTTTTCAAGCTCCATGTTAGGAGAGGGGATTGGACAGTCATTAATCATACTTGTATAGTATTTAAAAAAAATATTTTTTTCATTATAACACCCTAGAAGATGGCATTTATTTAAATAAATATAGACACAAAAGAGCTAAAAAGCATAGCTCAACATAAGGCGAATGTTTGACTACCGCTTCAGTAGAAAATGTTTCAAGTTGTAAATATATTGACACTCTTATGGCTTGCTCTATTCTTTATCTTCCTATTTTTTTCCATAATCCTTGCTTATAAAGATTTTTATTAGGCTTTCTAGTCTAAAAGCAAAAAAAATAGTTAAATAGTTAAATAGTTACGGTATAATACACAACATAATTTTAACGATTAACGATTAACGATTAACGATGAAAACACTATTAAAAAACGCCTGTTCAACTAATTATAATGCCACTAACCTAATTACCCATGTTGCGTGGGTGGGTGGGGCACATTCTAGAGCGCTAAGCAGGCTTAAGCATTTTTTAGCTTTTGGCGCTTTGACTCTATCACTTAACGTTACCTCAGGTGGTGAGATTAACCAGTTTGACAAAGAAGCTTATCTTAACCTTGGACAACAGTACAGTGATAACAATACTCAAGTAGCTGTTAAAGAAGAAAACACAATTGATACACTCCTTAAAGAGATTGGCTCTTCTGTTCGTAATGCCTTGGGCGGTACAGATTCTGACAATGCCAATCAGCTTGGTAAAAAAATTACTGATAATTTAAAAAATAAAGCCAACAACACAGTGATTAATAAAACCGAAGGCTTTATTAATCAAAAAGCCAATGAACTTGCTAATAGTATTGGCAACGGTAGAACTGAAATCTCTGTGCATAAATTAGAGTCTAATAACCCAACATATAGTCTTAAAACCATTCAACCATTGACTGAGCTTAATACAGATTCAACAGAGCTAACTTTTATCCAAGCTCAAATTAACTCTGGTGAAAACCATGGTGAGCGCCGTGACACTATTAATTTAGGCCTTGGACAGCGTTACCTACTTGAAGGTGGCCAGTCTATTGCTGGTATTAATCTATTCACTGATTATGAAACCGAGTCTAAGCACAAGCGTGCATCGCTAGGTTTGGAATACCAAAGAGCTAACTTTAGTGCCAATATTAATAAATACTACCCATTGTCAGATAAGAAAGTTATTGGTGATTACACTGAAGAGCCACTAGCAGGACATGACATTAAACTAACGGGTCAAGTACCTTATCTATCTTGGGCAAAAATCAAAGGCACGCACTATTATTGGGATGCCAAAGTTGGCGACAATATTAAAGGTACTATTTTAGGTGTTGAAATAGAGCTTAATCCTTCTACTACGCTAGAAATAGGTACTGAAAACTCAAACACAGCTGAGCGTGCAAGCTATGCACGCCTAAGCGCACAACTGCCATTTAAAGATGGCGAAGCATTAACTAATTTTAAAGTCTCTGATCAAGCTTTTGCTAACTCAAATATTGTTACCCTAACCAATCTTGACTACGTTGAAAGATCTAACAAAATCCGTATTGAAAAGCTTCTTAATAGCCCTAGTGGTGTTAGCGTTGTACTCGGTGAATACAACGCTCTTACAGTAGGCTCTACCTGTACACTTTACAATGCATCAAATGTTGCTATTGCCAATGGCTCTGGTGTAACAGGCGCTGATGGCAGTGTAACACTGTCAAATGTTGTTCTACCTACTGGACTAATTTCTAGCTCTTGTAATGCCATTGGTACCTATATCGATGAAGCCACAGGTGTGACCACTACTAGCTCTCCAGTGCTCAGAGCGGCAAAAATTTATTCAGGCACAGGAAGCTTAACTCTCCTAGCCTCGCCTCTATCAGAAATTGCTTATCAATTAGCTAATGCTGGTACTTTAGCTAGTGATATAACCACTAAAAATACACAAATTGCAACAGCATTTGGTATAAGTGGCGTTGATTTTACCGCCACCATCCCAACGGATCTTAACACTATCACTGCCGCTAATGATGATGCGGGTAAATTTGGTACTGTGCTAGCAGCAGTCTCACAAATGTCTGAGAATGCAGGACATGATGATACACAGTCAACTGCAAATAATGGTGGTGATAATATCCACGCCAATGAAACTATCCAAGAGCTTGTTGTTGATATGGCTGATGGTGATATTGATGGTATTGCAGATGGACAAGGAAAAACTCTTAATCTTAATCAAGCTATAAACAATTTTAAAACAGGCTCTGGTGCTAACAACCCAACATCAGATACTGGAAACACTAATGCAGGCAATGTAGATATTGTAACAACCACCCCTAGTGTTATTTTAAATAAAACCGCAGTAACTCTTGATGAAAACGGTGTAACAACTTACACAGTAGTCCTTAACACGCAACCAACTGGTAGTGTTACGATCACCCCAGTGAGTGCTGATACCGGTGCTGCCTCCGTATCAGGTGTAATGACCTTTACCACAGCTAACTGGAGCACAGCGCAAACAGTTACAGTCACTGGTGTAGCTGATGTTAATGCAACTGATGAGACTGTAACCATTAGTCATACTATTACAGGTGCTGATTATGCTAGTGTGACTTCTGCTGATATGATTGCTACCGTAGTGGATTTTAGCATCAGTGCCCAAACTCGCTCTATTGCTGAGAACTCTGCCAATGCAACTAATGTGGGTGCAGTTCTTGTAACCACAGGTAGTCCAACTGGCTTTAGCATTACCAGCGGTAACACTAACACCGCCTTTGCGATTAGCAACAGTGGTCAAATCACCGTGGCCGATGTCAACCAGCTTGATTTTGAAACCATGACTAGCTACACGCTAGCAGTGCAGATCACCAAAGCTGACACCAAGTCACAAAGTGCTAATATTACGGTTAATGTCACTAACGTTAATGAGGGTAGTGCTTCGATCAGTGCCCAAACTCGTTCTATTGCTGAGAACTCTGCCAATGCAACTAATGTGGGTGCAGTTCTTGTAACCACAGGTAGTCCAACTGGCTTTAGCATTACCAGCGGTAACACTAACACCGCCTTTGCGATTAGCAACAGTGGTCAAATCACCGTGGCCGATGTCAACCAGCTTGATTTTGAAACCACGAAGAGCTATACGCTAGCAGTGCAGATCACCAAAGCTGACACCACGTCACAAAGTGCTAATATTACGGTTAATGTCACTAACGTTAATGAGGGTAGTGCTTCGATCAGTGCCCAAACTCGTTCTATTGCTGAGAACTCTGCCAATGCAACTAATGTGGGTGCAGTTCTTGTAACCACAGGTAGTCCAACTGGCTTTAGCATTACCAGCGGTAACACTAACACCGCCTTTGCGATTAGCAACAGTGGTCAAATCACCGTGGCCGATGCCAACCAGCTTGATTTTGAAACCACGACTAGCTACACGCTAGCAGTGCAGATCACCAAAGCTGACACCACGTCACAAAGTGCTAATATTACGGTTAATGTCACTGACGTTAATGAGGGTAGTGCTGTTTCGATCAGTGCCCAAACTCGTTCTATTGCTGAGAACTCTGCCAATGCAACTAATGTGGGTGCAGTTCTTGTAACCACAGGTAGTCCAACTGGCTTTAGCATTACCAGCGGTAACACTAACACCGCCTTTGCGATTAGCAACAGTGGTCAAATCACCGTGGCCGATGCCAACCAGCTTGATTTTGAAACCACGACTAGCTACACGCTAGCAGTGCAGATCACCAAAGCTGACACCACGTCACAAAGTGCTAATATTACGGTTAATGTCACTAACGTTAATGAGGGTAGTGCTTCGATCAGTGCCCAAACTCGTTCTATTGCTGAGAACTCTGCCAATGCAACTAATGTGGGTGCAGTTCTTGTAACCACAGGTAGTCCAACTGGCTTTAGCATTACCAGCGGTAACACTAACACCGCCTTTGCGATTAGCAACAGTGGTCAAATCACCGTGGCCGATGTCAACCAGCTTGATTTTGAAACCACGACTAGCTACACGCTAGCAGTGCAGATCACCAAAGCTGACACCACGTCACAAAGTGCTAATATTACGGTTAATGTCACTAACGTTAATGAGGGTAGTGCTTCGATCAGTGCCCAAACTCGTTCTATTGCTGAGAACTCTGCCAATGCAACTAATGTGGGTGCAGTTCTTGTAACCACAGGTAGTCCAACTGGCTTTAGCATTACCAGCGGTAACACTAACACCGCCTTTGCGATTAGCAACAGTGGTCAAATCACCGTGGCCGATGTCAACCAGCTTGATTTTGAAACCACGACTAGCTACACGCTAGCAGTGCAGATCACCAAAGCTGACACCACGTCACAAAGTGCTAATATTACGGTTAATGTCACTAACGTTAATGAGGGTAGTGCTTCGATCAGTGCCCAAACTCGTTCTATTGCTGAGAACTCTGCCAATGCAACTAATGTGGGTGCAGTTCTTGTAACCACAGGTAGTCCAACTGGCTTTAGCATTACCAGCGGTAACACTAACACCGCCTTTGCGATTAGCAACAGTGGTCAAATCACCGTGGCCGATGTCAACCAGCTTGATTTTGAAACCACGACTAGCTACACGCTAGCAGTGCAGATCACCAAAGCTGACACCACGTCACAAAGTGCTAATATTACGGTTAATGTCACTAACGTTAATGAGGGTAGTGCTGTTTCGATCAGTGCCCAAACTCGTTCTATTGCTGAGAACTCTGCCAATGCAACTAATGTGGGTGCAGTTCTTGTAACCACAGGTAGTCCAACTGGCTTTAGCATTACCAGCGGTAACACTAACACCGCCTTTGCGATTAGCAACAGTGGTCAAATCACCGTGGCCGATGCCAACCAGCTTGATTTTGAAACCACGACTAGCTACACGCTAGCAGTGCAGATCACCAAAGCTGACACCACGTCACAAAGTGCTAATATTACGGTTAATGTCACAGATGTTGTAGAACTAGCCAGCATAACCATCGGCACTCAAACTTGGAGTGCATCTAATGTTTCATTAGTGCCTACTACAAATAATGTTCTAGGTACGGATTATTGGAATGCTTATGTGGGTACTAATGGTTCTGGAGATACAAGCGATGAAGACGGTTATTACTACACTTGGGATGCAGCGATGAACGTTTGTCCTAGTGGCTGGAGTTTGCCATCTGATGCTGATTGGAAAGTCTTAGAAGGTCAATTAGGTATGAGTGTTGCTAATCAAGAAGCAGAGGTTTGGCGTGGTACTGATGAAGGAACAAAACTAAAAGTAGGTGGCTCTAGTGGCTTCGAGGCTAAGTTAGCGGGCGTCCGCAGTGCCAATGGTAGTTTCTACGATCGTGGCGACAGCGCGCACTTGTGGAGTAGTACTGAGTCAGGTAGTAATGCCTACAGACGCGCCCTGTACACCAGTAACGCCACGGTGTTCCGCAATACCAACAATAAGGCGGACGGGTTTAGTGTTCGCTGTCTAAAGGATTAATTCGACACTTTGGCACTTCGACCAGCGAAGCTGGCATAAGTTGCACTAAAAGTGCAACTAAACACAGCCGAATGGCTGGGTATTTATACCCCCTTGCGGGGTATTCATCACCCAAGCTTGCTTGGGTGGTTTTTTATTACATAACAAGGAGTTAAGACATTTAAGGAAGGGCATTTAACATTACAGCATTGAGAATAGTGGTCAAATCACCGTGGCCGATGTCAACCAGCTTGATTTTGAAACCACGACTAGCTACACGCTAGCAGTGCAGATCACCAAAGCTGACACCACGTCACAAAGTGCTAATATTACGGTTAATGTCACTAACGTTAATGAGGGTAGTGCTTCGATCAGTGCCCAAACTCGCTCTATTGCTGAGAACTCTGCCAATACAACTAATGTGGGTGCAGTTCTTGTAACCACAGGTAGTCCAACTGGCTTTAGCATTACCAGCGGTAACACTAACACCGCCTTTGCGATTAGCAACAGTGGTCAAATCACCGTGGCCGATGCCAACCAGCTTGATTTTGAAACCACGACTAGCTACACGCTAGCAGTGCAGATCACCAAAGCTGACACCACGTCACAAAGTGCTAATATTACGGTTAATGTCACTGACGTTAATGAGGGTAGTGCTGTTTCGATCAGTGCCCAAACTCGTTCTATTGCTGAGAATATAAAGGGGTCAGTGTTAATTAAATAAAACCTTTTTCCTTCTTGTCGTATAATCGTATCTTTTTACAAGATACAAACACTCATGCCAAGAAAACCTCGTATCAACCCTATCAATATTCCTCAGCATATCATTATTAGGGGTAACAATCGTCAAGTTTGCTTCACCAATAAAGATGATATGGCTTTTTATGTTAGTTGTCTAAAAAATTATTCAAAAAAGCATCAACTACAAATCCACGCTTGGGTTTTGATGACTAATCACATTCATTTGCTTTGCACGCCACTTGTGCAAAATGCTCTAAGTAAGACTATGCAAGATGTAGGCAGACTTTATGTCTGTTACTTTAATAAAGCTTATGGGCGTAGTGGTACGCTTTGGGAAGGGCGTTACAAGTCTTCTTTGATACAGTCTGAGTATTATTTACTCAGTGTTTATCGTTATATTGAGCTTAATCCAGTACGAGCTGGTATGGTCAATGACCCTGCTGATTATTCTTTTTCTAGTTATCAAATTAATGCATTAGGAAAAAGCTCTAATCTTTGTTCGCCACATGAAGAGTATTTATCTTTAGGTGAAACAAATTCAGTAAGACAACAAAACTATCGATTACTTTTTGAACAAGAGCTTGATATTAAATTGATTGACAATATTCGTAGAACAACTAATCAAGGTATGGCGATTGGTAATGAAGATTTTATAACTCAAATAAAAAATCTAACAGGCTATAATATGGCTAGTAAAAGCAGAGGAAGACCAAAAGGATGGCGGAAAAAGAAGAAATAATTAACACTGACCCCTTTATATTGTGCTGCTCTTGCTGTTTATTGAGCTTATTTGTAATTTCAGCTATACTTCCATTGTCATTTTCGTTATCTTCATTGCCAAACAACTCATTTTTTTTCTGTTTAAAGTTGGTGTAGGTTGAGGTGAAATCTGTCAGGTTGACTGCTATGGTGTTTTTATTGTCTTCTACTGAGGTGTTAAAATTGTTTACGTTATTAACTTTGCCTTGAAGGTCTCCAGTATTCAAACCGTTTATTAAGTTTTGAGCCTCAGTATGTTGTAAGAAAATGTTACTATGAGCCGTATCAATTTTGTTGATTTTGTCAACAGTTTCATTTAGCAGGGTTTTTAACTCATCTTTATTCATGCCGTTAATTGTTATCATAATCTATTCTTTTAATTAATTATTAGAAGCTTGCTTTTCAAGCTCCATGTTAGGAGAGGGGATTGGACAGTCATTAATCATACTTGTATAGTATTTAAAAAAAATATTTTTTTCATTATAACACCCTAGAAGATGGCATTTATTTAAATAAATATAGACACAAAAGAGCTAAAAAGCATAGCTCAACATAAGGCGAATGTTTGACTACCGCTTCAGTAGAAAATGTTTCAAGTTGTAAATATATTGACACTCTTATGGCTTGCTCTATTCTTTATCTTCCTATTTTTTTCCATAATCCTTGCTTATAAAGATTTTTATTAGGCTTTCTAGTCTAAAAGCAAAAAAAATAGTTAAATAGTTAAATAGTTACGGTATAATACACAACACGATTAACGATTAACGATTAACGATTAACGATTAACGATTAACGATTAACGATTAACGATTAACGATTAACGATGAAAACACTATTAAAAAACGCCTGTTCAACTAATTATAATGCCACTAACCTAATTACCCATGTTGCGTGGGTGGGTGGGGCACATTCTAGAGCGCTAAGCAGGCTTAAGCATTTTTTAGCTTTTGGCGCTTTGACTCTATCACTTAACGTTACCTCAGGTGGTGAGATTAACCAGTTTGACAAAGAAGCTTATCTTAACCTTGGACAACAGTACAGTGATAACAATACTCAAGTAGCTGTTAAAGAAGAAAACACAATTGATACACTCCTTAAAGAGATTGGCTCTTCTGTTCGTAATGCCTTGGGCGGTACAGATTCTGACAATGCCAATCAGCTTGGTAAAAAAATTACTGATAATTTAAAAAATAAAGCCAACAACACAGTGATTAATAAAACCGAAGGCTTTATTAATCAAAAAGCCAATGAACTTGCTAATAGTATTGGCAACGGTAGAACTGAAATCTCTGTGCATAAATTAGAGTCTAATAACCCAACATATAGTCTTAAAACCATTCAACCATTGACTGAGCTTAATACAGATTCAACAGAGCTAACTTTTATCCAAGCTCAAATTAACTCTGGTGAAAACCATGGTGAGCGCCGTGACACTATTAATTTAGGCCTTGGACAGCGTTACCTACTTGAAGGTGGTCAGTCTATTGCTGGTATTAATCTATTCACTGATTATGAAACCGAGTCTAAGCACAAGCGTGCATCGCTAGGTTTGGAATACCAAAGAGCTAACTTTAGTGCCAATATTAATAAATACTACCCATTGTCAGATAAGAAAGTTATTGGTGATTACACTGAAGAGCCACTAGCAGGACATGACATTAAACTAACGGGTCAAGTACCTTATCTATCTTGGGCAAAAATCAAAGGCACGCACTATTATTGGGATGCCAAAGTTGGCGACAATATTAAAGGTACTATTTTAGGTGTTGAAATAGAGCTTAATCCTTCTACTACGCTAGAAATAGGTACTGAAAACTCAAACACAGCTGAGCGTGCAAGCTATGCACGCCTAAGCGCACAACTGCCATTTAAAGATGGCGAAGCATTAACTAATTTTAAAGTCTCTGATCAAGCTTTTGCTAACTCAAATATTGTTACCCTAACCGATCTTGACTTTGTTGAAAGATCTAACAAAATCCGTATTGAAAAACTCTTAAATGGTGTTAGCGTGGTTTTGGGTGAATACAACGCTCCTACAGTAGGCTCTACCTGTACACTTTACAATGCATCAAATGTTGCTATTGCCAATGGCTCTGGTGTAACAGGCGCTGATGGCAGTGTAACACTGTCAAATGTTGTTCTACCTACTGGACTAATTTCTAGCTCTTGTAATGCCATTGGTACCTATATCGATGAAGCCACAGGTGTGACCACTACTAGCTCTCCAGTGCTCAGAGCGGCAAAAATTTATTCAGGCACAGGAGACTTAATTCTTCTAGCCTCACCTTTATCTGAAATTGCTTATCAATTAGCTAATGCTGGTACTTTAGCTAATGATATAACCACTAAAAATACACAAATTGCAACAGCATTTGGTATAAGTGGCGTTGATTTTACCGCCACCATCCCAACGGATCTTAACACTATCACTGCCGCTAATGATGATGCGGGTAAATTTGGTACTGTGCTAGCAGCAGTCTCACAAATGGGTGAAACTCAGCTGATGATAACCCGACTATTACTATTACAGCGTTGGTAGCAGACATGAACGGCAGTGATGGCTCTCGTGTTAATACTATTGAAGGACGCAACTCAGGCTCTGAAACAGTTGACGTTGTTGAAGCACTTAATAACTTTAAGAACAATAACGGCGATAATAATGTCAATAATGGCTCAGGGTCTGGAAACACAGGCTTAGCAGGCTCAGCTACAGGTGAAGGTAGTATTAAGGGCAACTCTGCGATTATTAAAATATCTAACTATGATGGCACAGGTGCAGCACCAAGTGTACAACAGTATGTTAACGCAAGCGTCACCGGTGTAAACATTGGCAATTTAGCTCAAATGAACAGCAGAATTGCAACTAAAACAACTGTTGAGACTGACACAACTGTTGAGATTCAAGCTGTAATTAACACTTCTGTTGTTGCTACCTTCACCATTGATGCAATCGCTGATACCACCGTTGCTGAGAACGCAGCCTTTACTGGCTCAACTCCAGCTGTCACTGGCACCCCAATTGGCACCTTGGTTTATAGCTTGGGTGGCAATGATGCTGCTGACTTTACAATCGACTCAGGCACTGGTGTGATCTCTATGGTTGCTAGAGACTTTGAAGCACCAGCAGACGCCAATACCGATAATGCTTATGAAGTCACCATCATTGTTACTGATGCTGATAGTAATACTGATAGTGAAACACAAACTGTAACGGTCACTAACGTTAATGAGGGTAGTGCTTCGATCAGTGCCCAAACTCGTTCTATTGCTGAGAACTCTGCCAATACAACTAATGTGGGTGCAGTTCTTGTAACCACAGGTAGTCCAACTGGCTTTAGCATTACCAGCGGTAACACTAACACCGCCTTTGCGATTAGCAACAGTGGTCAAATCACCGTGGCCGATGCCAACCAGCTTGATTTTGAAACCACGACTAGCTACACGCTAGCAGTGCAGATCACCAAAGCTGACACCACGTCACAAAGTGCTAATATTACGGTTAATGTCACTAACGTTAATGAGGGTAGTGCTTCGATCAGTGCCCAAACTCGCTCTATTGCTGAGAACTCTGCCAATGCAACTAATGTGGGTGCAGTTCTTGTAACCACAGGTAGTCCAACTGGCTTTAGCATTACCAGCGGTAACACTAACACCGCCTTTGCGATTAGCGACAGTGGTCAAATCACCGTGGCCGATGTCAACCAGCTTGATTTTGAAACCATGACTAGCTACACGCTAGCAGTGCAGATCACCAAAGCTGACACCACGTCACAAAGTGCTAATATTACGGTTAATGTCACTAACGTTAATGAGGGTAGTGCTGTTTCGATCAGTGCCCAAACTCGCTCTATTGCTGAGAACTCTGCCAATACAACTAATGTGGGTGCAGTTCTTGTAACCACAGGTAGTCCAACTGGCTTTAGCATTACCAGCGGTAACACTAACACCGCCTTTGCGATTAGCAACAGTGGTCAAATCACCGTGGCCGATGCCAACCAGCTTGATTTTGAAACCACGACTAGCTACACGCTAGCAGTGCAGATCACCAAAGCTGACACCACGTCACAAAGTGCTAATATTACGGTTAATGTCACTAACGTTAATGAGGGTAGTGCTTCGATCAGTGCCCAAACTCGTTCTATTGCTGAGAACTCTGCCAATGCAACTAATGTGGGTGCAGTTCTTGTAACCACAGGTAGTCCAACTGGCTTTAGAATTACCAGCGGTAACACTAACACCGCCTTTGCGATTAGCAACAGTGGTCAAATCACCGTGGCCGATGTCAACCAGCTTGATTTTGAAACCACGACTAGCTACACGCTAGCAGTGCAGATCACCAAAGCTGACACCACGTCACAAAGTGCTAATATTACGGTTAATGTCACTAACGTTAATGAGGGTAGTGCTGTTTCGATCAGTGCCCAAACTCGTTCTATTGCTGAGAACTCTGCCAATGCAACTAATGTGGGTGCAGTTCTTGTAACCACAGGTAGTCCAACTGGCTTTAGCATTACCAGCGGTAACACTAACACCGCCTTTGCGATTAGCAACAGTGGTCAAATCACCGTGGCCGATGCCAACCAGCTTGATTTTGAAACCACGACTAGCTACACGCTAGCAGTGCAGATCACCAAAGCTGACACCACGTCACAAAGTGCTAATATTACGGTTAATGTCACTAACGTTAATGAGGGTAGTGCTTCGATCAGTGCCCAAACTCGCTCTATTGCTGAGAACTCTGCCAATACAACTAATGTGGGTGCAGTTCTTGTAACCACAGGTAGTCCAACTGGCTTTAGCATTACCAGCGGTAACACTAACACCGCCTTTGCGATTAGCAACAGTGGTCAAATCACCGTGGCCGATGCCAACCAGCTTGATTTTGAAACCACGACTAGCTACACGCTAGCAGTGCAGATCACCAAAGCTGACACCACGTCACAAAGTGCTAATATTACGGTTAATGTCACTAACGTTAATGAGGGTAGTGCTGTTTCGATCAGTGCCCAAACTCGTTCTATTGCTGAGAACTCTGCCAATACAACTAATGTGGGTGCAGTTCTTGTAACCACAGGTAGTCCAACTGGCTTTAGCATTACCAGCGGTAACACTAACACCGCCTTTGCGATTAGCAACAGTGGTCAAATCACCGTGGCCGATGCCAACCAGCTTGATTTTGAAACCACGACTAGCTACACGCTAGCAGTGCAGATCACCAAAGCTGACACCACGTCACAAAGTGCTAATATTACGGTTAATGTCACTAACGTTAATGAGGGTAGTGCTGTTTCGATCAGTGCCCAAACTCGTTCTATTGCTGAGAACTCTGCCAATACAACTAATGTGGGTGCAGTTCTTGTAACCACAGGTAGTCCAACTGGCTTTAGCATTACCAGCGGTAACACTAACACCGCCTTTGCGATTAGCAACAGTGGTCAAATCACCGTGGCCGATGCCAACCAGCTTGATTTTGAAACCACGACTAGCTACACGCTAGCAGTGCAGATCACCAAAGCTGACACCACGTCACAAAGTGCTAATATTACGGTTAATGTCACAGATGTTGTAGAACTAGCCAGCATAACCATCGGCACTCAAACTTGGAGTGCATCTAATGTTTCATTAGTGCCTACTACAAATAATGTTCTAGGTACGGATTATTGGAATGCTTACAGTGGCTCTGGTGGTGGTGAAGAAGATGAAGACGGTTATTACTACACTTGGGATGCAGCGATGAACGTTTGTCCTAGTGGCTGGAGTTTGCCATCTGATGCTGATTGGAAAGTCTTAGAAGGTCAATTAGGTATGAGTGTTGCTAATCAAGAATTATTGGCTTGGCGTGGTACTGATGAAGGAACAAAACTAAAAGTAGGTGGCTCTAGTGGCTTCGAGGCTAAGTTAGCGGGCTACAGCAATACCAATGGTAGTTTCTACTATCGTGGCGACTACACGAACTTGTGGAGTAGTACTGAGTCAGGTAGTAATGCCTACAGACGCACCCTGTACACCAGTAACGCCACGGTGTACCGCGATACCTTCAGTAAGGCGTACGGGTTGAGTGTTCGCTGTCTAAAGGATTAATTCGACACTTTGGCACTTCGACCAGCGAAGCTGGCATAAGTTGCACTAAAAGTGCAACTAAACACAGCCGAATGGCTGGGTATTTATACCCCCTTGCGGGGTATTCATCACCCAAGCTTGCTTGGGTGGTTTTTTATTACATAACAAGGAGTTAAGACATTTAAGGAAGGGCATTTAACATTACAGCATTGAGAATAGTGGTCAAATCACCGAATATAAAGGGGTCAGTGTTAATTAAATAAAACCTTTTTCCTTCTTGTCGTATAATCGTATCTTTTTACAAGATACAAACACTCATGCCAAGAAAACCTCGTATCAACCCTATCAATATTCCTCAGCATATCATTATTAGGGGTAACAATCGTCAAGTTTGCTTCACCAATAAAGATGATATGGCTTTTTATGTTAGTTGTCTAAAAAATTATTCAAAAAAGCATCAACTACAAATCCACGCTTGGGTTTTGATGACTAATCACATTCATTTGCTTTGCACGCCACTTGTGCAAAATGCTCTAAGTAAGACTATGCAAGATGTAGGCAGACTTTATGTCTGTTACTTTAATAAAGCTTATGGGCGTAGTGGTACGCTTTGGGAAGGGCGTTACAAGTCTTCTTTGATACAGTCTGAGTATTATTTACTCAGTGTTTATCGTTATATTGAGCTTAATCCAGTACGAGCTGGTATGGTCAATGACCCTGCTGATTATTCTTTTTCTAGTTATCAAATTAATGCATTAGGAAAAAGCTCTAATCTTTGTTCGCCACATGAAGAGTATTTATCTTTAGGTGAAACAAATTCAGTAAGACAACAAAACTATCGATTACTTTTTGAACAAGAGCTTGATATTAAATTGATTGACAATATTCGTAGAACAACTAATCAAGGTATGGCGATTGGTAATGAAGATTTTATAACTCAAATAAAAAATCTAACAGGCTATAATATGGCTAGTAAAAGCAGAGGAAGACCAAAAGGATGGCGGAAAAAGAAGAAATAATTAACACTGACCCCTTTATATTCAAGTGGCGTGCAAAGCAAATGAATGTGATTAGTCATCAAAACCCAAGCGTGGATTTGTAGTTGATGCTTTTTTGAATAATTTTTTAGACAACTAACATAAAAAGCCATATCATCTTTATTGGTGAAGCAAACTTGACGATTGTTACCCCTAATAATGATATGCTGAGGAATATTGATAGGGTTGATACGAGGTTTTCTTGGCATGAGTGTTTGTATCTTGTAAAAAGATACGATTATACGACAAGAAGGAAAAAGGTTTTATTTAATTAACACTGACCCCTTTATATTTATACTTGTATAGTATTTAAAAAAAATATTTTTTTCATTATAACACCCTAGAAGATGGCATTTATTTAAATAAATATAGACACAAAAGAGCTAAAAAGCATAGCTCAACATAAGGCGAATGTTTGACTACCGCTTCAGTAGAAAATGTTTCAAGTTGTAAATATATTGACACTCTTATGGCTTGCTCTATTCTTTATCTTCCTATTTTTTTCCATAATCCTTGCTTATAAAGATTTTTATTAGGCTTTCTAGTCTAAAAGCAAAAAAAATAGTTAAATAGTTAAATAGTTACGGTATAAATAACATTAACGATTATTAACGATTAACGATTAACGATTAACGATTAACGATTAACGATGAAAACACTATTAAAAAACGCCTGTTCAACTAATTATAATGCCACTAACCTAATTACCCATGTTGCGTGGGTGGGTGGGGCACATTCTAGAGCGCTAAGCAGGCTTAAGCATTTTTTAGCTTTTGGCGCTTTGACTCTATCACTTAACGTTACCTCAGGTGGTGAGATTAACCAGTTTGACAAAGAAGCTTATCTTAACCTTGGACAACAGTACAGTGATAACAATACTCAAGTAGCTGTTAAAGAAGAAAACACAATTGATACACTCCTTAAAGAGATTGGCTCTTCTGTTCGTAATGCCTTGGGCGGTACAGATTCTGACAATGCCAATCAGCTTGGTAAAAAAATTACTGATAATTTAAAAAATAAAGCCAACAACACAGTGATTAATAAAACCGAAGGCTTTATTAATCAAAAAGCCAATGAACTTGCTAATAGTATTGGCAACGGTAGAACTGAAATCTCTGTGCATAAATTAGAGTCTAATAACCCAACATATAGTCTTAAAACCATTCAACCATTGACTGAGCTTAATACAGATTCAACAGAGCTAACTTTTATCCAAGCTCAAATTAACTCTGGTGAAAACCATGGTGAGCGCCGTGACACTATTAATTTAGGCCTTGGACAGCGTTACCTACTTGAAGGTGGTCAGTCTATTGCTGGTATTAATCTATTCACTGATTATGAAACCGAGTCTAAGCACAAGCGTGCATCGCTAGGTTTGGAATACCAAAGAGCTAACTTTAGTGCCAATATTAATAAATACTACCCATTGTCAGATAAGAAAGTTATTGGTGATTACACTGAAGAGCCACTAGCAGGACATGACATTAAACTAACGGGTCAAGTACCTTATCTATCTTGGGCAAAAATCAAAGGCACGCACTATTATTGGGATGCCAAAGTTGGCGACAATATTAAAGGTACTATTTTAGGTGTTGAAATAGAGCTTAATCCTTCTACTACGCTAGAAATAGGTACTGAAAACTCAAACACAGCTGAGCGTGCAAGCTATGCACGCCTAAGCGCACAACTGCCATTTAAAGATGGCGAAGCATTAACTAATTTTAAAGTCTCTGATCAAGCTTTTGCTAACTCAAATATTGTTACCCTAACCGATCTTGACTTTGTTGAAAGATCTAACAAAATCCGTATTGAAAAACTCTTAAATGGTGTTAGCGTGGTTTTGGGTGAATACAACGCTCTTACAGTAGGCTCTACCTGTACACTTTACAATGCATCAAATGTTGCTATTGCCAATGGCTCTGGTGTAACAGGCGCTGATGGCAGTGTAACACTGTCAAATGTTGTTCTACCTACTGGACTAATTTCTAGCTCTTGTAATGCCATTGGTACCTATATCGATGAAGCCACAGGTGTGACCACTACTAGCTCTCCAGTGCTCAGAGCGGCAAAAATTTATTCAGGCACAGGAGACTTAATTCTTCTAGCCTCACCTTTATCTGAAATTGCTTATCAATTAGCTAATGCTGGTACTTTAGCTAATGATATAACCACTAAAAATACACAAATTGCAACAGCATTTGGTATAAGTGGCGTTGATTTTACCGCCACCATCCCAACGGATCTTAACACTATCACTGCCGCTAATGATGATGCGGGTAAATTTGGTACTGTGCTAGCAGCAGTCTCACAAATGGGTGAAAACTCAGCTGATGCTAACCCGACTATTACTATTACAGCGTTGGTAGTAGACATGAACGGCAGTGATGGCTCTAGTGTTAATACTATTGAAGGACGCAACTCAGGCTCTGAAACAGTTGACGTTGCTGAAGCAATTAATAACTTTAAGAACAATAACGGCGATAATAATGTCAAGAATGGCTCAGGGTCTGGAAACACAGGCTTAGCAGGCTCAGCTACAGGTGAAGGTAGTATTAAGGGCAACTCTGCGATTAGTAAAATATCTAACTATGATGGCACAGGTGCAGCACCAAGTGTACAACAGTATGTTGACGCAGGTGTCACCGGTGTAAACATTGGCAATTTAGCTCAAATGAACAGCAGAATTGCAACTAAAACAACTGTTGAGACTGACACAACTGTTGAGATTCAAGCTGTAATTAACACTTCTGTTGTTGCTACCTTCACCATTGATGCAATCGCTGATACCACCGTTGCTGAGAACGCAGCCTTTACTGGCTCAACTCCAGCTGTCACTGGCACCCCAATTGGCACCTTGGTTTATAGCTTGGGTGGCAATGATGCTGCTGACTTTACAATCGACTCAGGCACTGGTGTGATCTCTATGGTTGCTAGAGACTTTGAAGCACCAGCAGACGCCAATACCGATAATGCTTATGAAGTCACCATCATTGTTACTGATGCTGATAGTAATACTGATAGTGAAACACAAACTGTAACGGTCACACTTTAGCCAGCATAACCATCGGCACTCAAACTTGGAGTGCATCTAATGTTTCATTAGTGCCTACTACAAATAATGTTCTAGGTACGGATTATTGGGATGCTTATGTGGGTACTCATGGTTCTGGAGATGTAAGCGATGAAGACGGTTATTACTACACTTGGGATGCAGCGATGAACGTTTGTCCTAGTGGCTGGAGTTTGCCATCTGATGCTGATTGGAAAGTCTTAGAAGGTCAATTAGGTATGAGTGTTGCTAATCAAGAATTCACGGGTTGGCGTGGTACTGATGAAGGAACAAAACTAAAAGTAGGTGGCTCTAGTGGCTTCGAGGCTAAGTTAGCGGGCTACCGCAGTACCATTGGTAGTTTCTACGGTCGTGGCGACCTCACGTACTTGTGGAGTAGTACTGAGTCAGGTAGTTATGCCTACAGTCGCTACCTGTACACCAGTTTCGCCACGGTGTACCGCGATACCTACAATAAGGCGTTCGGGTTTAGTGTTCGCTGTCTAAAGGATTAATTCGACACTTTGGCACTTCGACCAGCGAAGCTGGCATAAGTTGCACTAAAAGTGCAACTAAACACAGCCGAATGGCTGGGTATTTATACCCCCTTGCGGGGTATTCATCACCCAAGCTTGCTTGGGTGGTTTTTTATTACATAACAAGGAGTTAAGACATTTAAGGAAGGGCATTTAACATTACAGCATTGAGAATAAATGAGTTAATCAGCCCGGCGTTGTTTAGTTTAAGGATTAAACAAGTGAGGTTTATAAATCCAAACATTCTCTCATTTGTTAATGGCACTAATGGTTAAGACTAGCAGTATCATTAAAAAAATGAGGATAAAAGAATCTTACATTTGGTGATGAGTAGGTGAAACTTTACAAATTATATTTACTGTAGAGGCAAAACCCCCCGAACTTAACAAGTTAATAATTTTTGTTGGGTTTTGGGTTTGATAGCCACTTGTTGACGTGAGGAATTGCCTCAGGTTACGAATGTAAGGCAGGTTTTAATTTACAATAAAGATAGCAAAAAAAAAGCTAAAGTAGTTGTATTTTAAAATAAGTGATGTTTTTAATTATTGGGAGGCTAAGTTAGCGGGCAACCGCAATACCAATGGTAGTTTCTACAATCGTGGCGACAACACGAACTTGTGGAGTAGTACTGAGTCAGGTAGTAATGCCTACAGACGCAACCTGAACACCAGTAACGCCACGGTGAACCGCAATACCAACAATAAGGCGAACGGGTTTAGTGTTCGCTGTCTAGGATTTGTATCTTGATGTTGTTAGATGTTCTTTTTTAAATATTTTTTTGGTGTTAAATATGGCTTTATATAGTTTTTTGCCCGTGTATAAGGTTAGTTATGATTTGCTGGTGGATTTGTTTGTGTTTACCAAAGAGTTTAACAAGGAATACAAATATACGGTAGGCGAGAGTATTAAAAAAGAAACCATTGAAATGATTATTAATATTTATCGGGCTAATAGCAGAAAAGACAAAGTTAAGCATATTGTAAAAGCTAGAGAAAATATTGAAGTGATATGGGTTTTATTGAGATTGTTGCGTGATCTTAAACAGGTTAATATTAAAAAATTTGCTGGATTGAATGACAAATGTGAAAGCGTCTCAAAACAACTAACTGCCTGGCATAAAAGCTCACTTAATGCCACAAGATAGAGAATTATTACTTGAAAAGCTGTTCGAGACTTATTATTCAACACGAAAAAATAAGCGCAATACTCATTCTTGCGCTGAATACGAAGTCAATTATGAAGGCCATTTAATTGCTTTGTGTGATCGACTACTTGATAAAACTTACCAGCCTAAAAGATCCATTTGTTTTATCTCTTTCTATCCTGTACAAAGAGAGATTTTTGCTGCTAATTTTGAAGATAGAATTATCCATCATTTGATTTTTAATGCTATTAACCCTATTTTCGAGAGATTGTTTATCCATGATAGTTATAGCTGTCGGAAAAATAAAGGCACTTCTTACGGTATAAAACGAGCTAAAAGATTTGCAAGAGCAGTTAGTGATAATTATACAAAAGAAGCCTATATACTAAAACTGGATATTCGTGGGTATTTTATGAATATCAATAAACAGACGCTTTGCAGGCAAGTTTTTGATGTGCTGGATAAATACAAACACGAAATAGTGTTTAATTTTGATTTTTTAAGGCGGATTATTAAGCTGGTTATTTTTCATGACCCTGTTAATAATGTATTGGTCAAAGGTAAGCGATCTGATTGGCAAGGACTGCCAAGAGATAAATCTTTGTTTCATGCTAAAAGTGATACGGGCTTACCTATTGGCAACCTTACTTCACAATTGTTTGGTAATATTTACTTGCACGGGATGGATAAGTTTGTAAAGTATCAATTAGGATTTAAGTATTACGGGCGCTATGTGGATGACTTTTTGCTGTTTTCGACTGACAAGCAAAAGCTGGTGAAAAGCATTGGGCAAATAGCAGATTATCTTCAGGGTGTTGGGCTAGAGATTCATCCAAAGAAAATCTATCTACAATCTATAAAACATGGATTTAAATTTTTAGGGGTTTTTATATTGCCACATAGAGTAACTATTGATAGGCGCACGAGATCGAGTTTTTATCATGCATTGAGAAAAGACTTTTCCTCTAATGAGGATTTCGTTGCATCGGTTAATTCCTATCTAGGCTATATGAATAATTACGATAGTTTTAGACTAAGAAGAAAACTATTATTTGACCCATCTTTAACATTCAAAATGAAATTTACTGCTAACTCAAATTTGTCAAAAGTGAGCGTTTGTAGTGCGAGATAAATTTATTTTATTATTTTTTTCTATAGTGCTTTCTGGCTGTGGTGGAGGGGGCGGTGGAAGTAGTTCATCTGTAGTTGTTAAAAACCCACCTGCTTATTATGAAACTACAGAATACAACAGCCAATATGGTTTAAGCAATATTAAAGCTTCTGAGATTTATTCTGATGGCTATTCTGGTAGTGGAGTAACAGTTGCAGTTATTGATACTGGTGTGGATTTAGATCATCCTGATTTAATTGATAATATTGCCTCGGGTGGTTACGACTATGTTGATGATGATGCAGATGCCAATCCTAATGGACAGGGTGCATTTATGAGCCATGGTACGCATGTGGCGGGCATTATTGCTGGGGTAAAGAATGATATTGGTATGCATGGCGTAGCATATAGCGCTAAAATATTAGCCCTTCGTGCTGGAGACTCGGCTGGATCTTTATTTGGCGCTATTGAAAGCTCGATTGACCAAGCCATTAGCCAAGGGGCTAAAGTGATTAATGCCAGTTTTGGCTCTTCTGGTATTGGCACATCTACAAAAGACAAGTGGCTTAAAGCGCATAATAATGATATTGTTTCTGTACACGCTGCTGGTAATGATTATTTAAAAAGTACGGCGTATGACGATAACAACCCTCTGTATGGCGCTAGATTACCTATTGAATCAGGTTATGAAGCGTTAGCTAATACGCTTATTGCTGTAGTGGCTACGGATTCTAGCAATGTTATTGCCGATTATAGTAATCGTTGTGGTGATGCAATGGCGTGGTGTATGGCAGCACCTGGTAATAGTATTTATTCAACCGTTGATACCACGGATGCTACCGATGCTAATAGTGATGGTTATGATGTTTATAGCGGCACCTCTATGGCTGCACCTCATGTATCTGGCGCTGTAGCTGTACTTCGATCAAAATGGCCATCAAAAACAGCTGCTGAAACGGTTACTATTTTGTATGATACAGCGACAGATTTGGGTAATACTGGTACTGACGCTATTTATGGCAGAGGTTTGTTAAATTTGGATAATGCGGTTTACGCACAAGGCGCATTAACCGTGCAAACAGCTTCTGGTGGTAGTCATTATTTAAGTGATTCTGGTTTTTCAAGTAGTAGTATGCTGGGTAATGCGCTGAGTCAATCAATAGAAACGGCCGTATATGACAAATATAAGCGTGATTATTATTTTAATTTGAATAATGCTATTACCACACCAGAGTCGGTGAGTATGCTTGAGGAGCTTAGCTTTAATGATTCAAATATTGAGATTGATCTTGGCTCAGGTGTAAGGCTATTGAGCGAGATTAATAAGGGTTCGGTGCAAATACAAAACAGCATGAATGATTATGAAATTTCATTTGCCCATAAACAAAATCCTGCATCGGTTTTTGCGTTTAACGCTACTACAGATATAGTAGGCTTATCGCAGGCGTATTCTCTTTATGGTGATTCACATTTATCTAAAATTCAAAATTCAAAAGCTTTCAATATTAGCAGCACTGGCGATCTTAAAGCCTCTTTAGGGGTTGTATCTGGACATACAGATGTGAGTAATACTCATGGTGTTAGTGGTATTAACACCTCTATATTGGCAAACCCCATAAAAGATTTATCATTAACAGTACAAATAAGCCATTTAAAAGAGGATGAGACTTTTTTATCCAGCTATTTTTCGGGTGCGTACCAAACTGGTGTGGCTAAAACTAAAGCAATTAATTTAATTGCAACCTCAAAAATTAATAATCATTTTTCACTGATTACCCAGCTTAGCAAAGCCACTACGCAAGTGGCAACTTTACAGGATTCCGTGGTGTCGGATTTTTCAAATATTGAGAGTTCAGGCTATTCATTGTCGCTACTAGGTAACGATGTATATTCACAGGATGATCAATTGTTTGCTACTTTTAAACAGCCCTTGAAAGTGACTAGTGGCAACATGATACTAACCACCGCTAATGGGCTAAATTTAGATGATAGTATTAGTTTTACCGATCAAGTTGTTAATTTAAGCCCTACTGGCATTGAGAGAGCGCTAACTATTGGGTACGCTACAGAATTTGCTAAAGATACTGATATGGTGTTATTGTTAAACCGTAGAAATAATCCAAATCATGATGTTTCTTTAAAATCTGAAAATCAAATGATGATAAAAATAAGTAAAAAATTCTAATGAATAAAAAACTAAAAATAAGTCTTGTGTCTTTTGCACTTATTGCGTTGTTGGGCTGTACTTCTGAAGAGGTTAAAATCTTGGGTCAACGCGCCAAAATTGATTTATACCCACAGGGCACAAGTGCAAAGGCCATCAAAATTGATAAAGATTTATTCTACATCCCTATTGGTAGGGATGGTGATAATTGCATGATGTATCAAGCTTATTCGCAAACGAATCCAACCATGCAAGCCATTATTTATCAAAATGGTTTGGGTAAATTTTCCATGAGTAAAAATAAGCAAAGTTGTTTATAAGCCATGATATTTATTTGATTTTTAGCATATAGTGTTGATTATCATGATTCCTTTGCAATTTAAATGGCATTGAGAATAGAGCTATTTGGTTTAATCAGGCGTAAATAGGCACGGGCCACCTTAGTGAGTATATTAAAGGCTCGAGTTTTCATTAAAATATTTGTCTTTTAAAATCTTTTGAGAAAATTAACAAAGAATAGTAGTACAATTTATATGGGGTGGATTCGACTCATAAGTGCACAACTCCCAATTGACGAGCATCAACACCCGTCATCTCAAAAAACACCTGGTAAGGTGTTTTAAATCCTAGACATTTTCTCGGTCTAGAATTTAATTTATTCACTGCTATTTTAACTTCATTGTAAGCAATATTTACCAAAGATATTGTCTTTGGGAAGTATTGCCGTAATAAGCCGTTAGCGTTTTCGTTTTGTCCACGTTCCCAGCTATGGTAAGGCTTAGCAAAGTAACTCTTACAATGGATTGTTTTATTAATTTTCTCATGTCCTGCGAACTCCTTGCCATTGTCATAGGTAATTGAATGTACAAAACCCTTAATAGGCTGAAGCAAGGTATTGATGGCAACACTAACACCGTCTTTGTGTTTGCTATTAAGCGGATACGCCAGTCTAAGCTTTGATATGCGCTCATCCAGCGTTACGATGGCACCTTTGTGGGCTTTACCAATAATAGTGTCCGCCTCCCAATGTCCAAATACTGTGCGATTATTAACTGCCTCAGGGCGCTGGTCAATATCAATACGATTGGGAATGCCTGTGCGATTATGCGCGTAACCATAACGCTTTCTATAAGGCTTACCCTGATGTCTGAGGTGTTGATATAACAAGCCACCATCTGCTTTATCTTTGAGCAAATAACGATAGATGCTCTCATGGTGAAGTTGAATGACATTGTTGGCATTAAGCCAACCACAGACTTGTTCAGGCGACCAATCAAGTTTTAGACAATTGTCAATCAAGCGTTTACACTCAATGGTTAATTTAACAAACTTATCTTTGGCTTGATGTCTTTGCTGCGCAAAGCCATTAGCCTGATTGTATCGATAGCCTCGCTTGCCCGTGTTACGGGCAATCTCTCTAATAATGGTAGAGTGGCTGCGATTAAGGTTTTGTGCGATTTTATTCTTAGACATGCCTTGTTTAATTCCAATCGCGATATAATGCCTCTCTTCAGAGGTTAGTTGCTTGTACATAGTGTTCAGCTCCGTTTAAGCAAATCAATCATTATAGATTGACCGACCTCTGATTTTATTCAAAGGCTTGGTGTATTTTGCTTTTGGCTTGACATAAAGGCCAAGCAAAATACACTAATGCTAATTAAACTTAGTTGTGCACTTATGATGCGAATTTACATATTTTAAAATAAGTGATGTTTTTAATTATTGGGAGGCTAAGTTAGCGGGCAACCGCAATACCAATGGTAGTTTCTACAATCGTGGCGACAACACGAACTTGTGGAGTAGTACTGAGTCAGGTAGTAATGCCTACAGACGCAACCTGAACACCAGTAACGCCACGGTGAACCGCAATACCAACAATAAGGCGAACGGGTTTAGTGTTCGCTGTCTAGGATTTGTATCTTGATGTTGTTAGATGTTCTTTTTTAAATATTTTTTTGGTGTTAAATATGGCTTTATATAGTTTTTTGCCCGTGTATAAGGTTAGTTATGATTTGCTGGTGGATTTGTTTGTGTTTACCAAAGAGTTTAACAAGGAATACAAATATACGGTAGGCGAGAGTATTAAAAAAGAAACCATTGAAATGATTATTAATATTTATCGGGCTAATAGCAGAAAAGACAAAGTTAAGCATATTGTAAAAGCTAGAGAAAATATTGAAGTGATACGGGTTTTATTGAGATTGTTGCGTGATCTTAAACAGGTTAATATTAAAAAATTTGCTGGATTGAATGACAAATGTGAAAGCGTCTCAAAACAACTAACTGCCTGGCATAAAAGCTCACTTAATGCCACAAGATAGAGAATTATTACTTGAAAAGCTGTTCGAGACTTATTATTCAACACGAAAAAATAAGCGCAATACTCATTCTTGCGCTGAATACGAAGTCAATTATGAAGGCCATTTAATTGCTTTGTGTGATCGACTACTTGATAAAACTTACCAGCCTAAAAGATCCATTTGTTTTATCTCTTTCTATCCTGTACAAAGAGAGATTTTTGCTGCTAATTTTGAAGATAGAATTATCCATCATTTGATTTTTAATGCTATTAACCCTATTTTATAACACCCTAGAAGATGGCATTTATTTAAATAAATATAGACACAAAAGAGCTAAAAAGCATAGCTCAACATAAGGCGAATGTTTGACTACCGCTTCAGTAGAAAATGTTTCAAGTTGTAAATATATTGACACTCTTATGGCTTGCTCTATTCTTTATCTTCCTATTTTTTTCCATAATCCTTGCTTATAAAGATTTTTATTAGGCTTTCTAGTCTAAAAGCAAAAAAAATAGTTAAATAGTTAAATAGTTACGGTATAATACACAACATAATTTTATTAACGATTAACGATTAACGATTAACGATTAACGATTAACGATTAACGATGAAAACACTATTAAAAAACGCCTGTTCAACTAATTATAATGCCACTAACCTAATTACCCATGTTGCGTGGGTGGGTGGGGCACATTCTAGAGCGCTAAGCAGGCTTAAGCATTTTTTAGCTTTTGGCGCTTTGACTCTATCACTTAACGTTACCTCAGGTGGTGAGATTAACCAGTTTGACAAAGAAGCTTATCTTAACCTTGGACAACAGTACAGTGATAACAATACTCAAGTAGCTGTTAAAGAAGAAAACACAATTGATACACTCCTTAAAGAGATTGGCTCTTCTGTTCGTAATGCCTTGGGCGGTACAGATTCTGACAATGCCAATCAGCTTGGTAAAAAAATTACTGATAATTTAAAAAATAAAGCCAACAACACAGTGATTAATAAAACCGAAGGCTTTATTAATCAAAAAGCCAATGAACTTGCTAATAGTATTGGCAACGGTAGAACTGAAATCTCTGTGCATAAATTAGAGTCTAATAACCCAACATATAGTCTTAAAACCATTCAACCATTGACTGAGCTTAATACAGATTCAACAGAGCTAACTTTTATCCAAGCTCAAATTAACTCTGGTGAAAACCATGGTGAGCGCCGTGACACTATTAATTTAGGCCTTGGACAGCGTTACCTACTTGAAGGTGGTCAGTCTATTGCTGGTATTAATCTATTCACTGATTATGAAACCGAGTCTAAGCACAAGCGTGCATCGCTAGGTTTGGAATACCAAAGAGCTAACTTTAGTGCCAATATTAATAAATACTACCCATTGTCAGATAAGAAAGTTATTGGTGATTACACTGAAGAGCCACTAGCAGGACATGACATTAAACTAACGGGTCAAGTACCTTATCTATCTTGGGCAAAAATCAAAGGCACGCACTATTATTGGGATGCCAAAGTTGGCGACAATATTAAAGGTACTATTTTAGGTGTTGAAATAGAGCTTAATCCTTCTACTACGCTAGAAATAGGTACTGAAAACTCAAACACAGCTGAGCGTGCAAGCTATGCACGCCTAAGCGCACAACTGCCATTTAAAGATGGCGAAGCATTAACTAATTTTAAAGTCTCTGATCAAGCTTTTGCTAACTCAAATATTGTTACCCTAACCGATCTTGACTTTGTTGAAAGATCTAACAAAATCCGTATTGAAAAACTCTTAAATGGTGTTAGCGTGGTTTTGGGTGAATACAACGCTCCTACAGTAGGCTCTACCTGTACACTTTACAATGCATCAAATGTTGCTATTGCCAATGGCTCTGGTGTAACAGGCGCTGATGGCAGTGTAACACTGTCAAATGTTGTTCTACCTACTGGACTAATTTCTAGCTCTTGTAATGCCATTGGTACCTATATCGATGAAGCCACAGGTGTGACCACTACTAGCTCTCCAGTGCTCAGAGCGGCAAAAATTTATTCAGGCACAGGAGACTTAATTCTTCTAGCCTCACCTTTATCTGAAATTGCTTATCAATTAGCTAATGCTGGTACTTTAGCTAATGATATAACCACTAAAAATACACAAATTGCAACAGCATTTGGTATAAGTGGCGTTGATTTTACCGCCACCATCCCAACGGATCTTAACACTATCACTGCCGCTAATGATGATGCGGGTAAATTTGGTACTGTGCTAGCAGCAGTCTCACAAATGTCTGAGAATGCAGGACATGATGATACACAGTCAACTGCAAATAATGGTGGTGATAATATCCACGCCAATGAAACTATCCAAGAGCTTGTTGTTGATATGGCTGATGGTGATATTGATGGTATTGCAGATGGACAAGGAAAAACTCTTAATCTTAATCAAGCTATAAACAATTTTAAAACAGGCTCTGGTGCTAACAACCCAACATCAGATACTGGAAACACTAATGCAGGCAATGTAGATATTGTAACAACCACCCCTAGTGTTATTTTAAATAAAACCGCAGTAACTCTTGATGAAAACGGTGTAACAACTTACACAGTAGTCCTTAACACGCAACCAACTGGTAGTGTTACGATCACCCCAGTGAGTGCTGATACCGGTGCTGCCTCCGTATCAGGTGTAATGACCTTTACCACAGCTAACTGGAGCACAGCGCAAACAGTTACAGTCACTGGTGTAGCTGATGTTAATGCAACTGATGAGACTGTAACCATTAGTCATACTATTACAGGTGCTGATTATGCTAGTGTGACTTCTGCTGATATGATTGCTACCGTAGTGGATTTTAGCATCAGTGCCCAAACTCGCTCTATTGCTGAGAACTCTGCCAATGCAACTAATGTGGGTGCAGTTCTTGTAACCACAGGTAGTCCAACTGGCTTTAGCATTACCAGCGGTAACACTAACACCGCCTTTGCGATTAGCAACAGTGGTCAAATCACCGTGGCCGATGTCAACCAGCTTGATTTTGAAACCACGAAGAGCTACACGCTAGCAGTGCAGATCACCAAAGCTGACACCACGTCACAAAGTGCTAATATTACGGTTAATGTCACTAACGTTAATGAGGGTAGTGCTGTTTCGATCAGTGCCCAAACTCGTTCTATTGCTGAGAACTCTGCCAATGCAACTAATGTGGGTGCAGTTCTTGTAACCACAGGTAGTCCAACTGGCTTTAGCATTACCAGCGGTAACACTAACACCGCCTTTGCGATTAGCAACAGTGGTCAAATCACCGTGGCCGATGTCAACCAGCTTGATTTTGAAACCACGAAGAGCTATACGCTAGCAGTGCAGATCACCAAAGCTGACACCACGTCACAAAGTGCTAATATTACGGTTAATGTCACTAACGTTAATGAGGGTAGTGCTGTTTCGATCAGTGCCCAAACTCGTTCTATTGCTGAGAACTCTGCCAATGCAACTAATGTGGGTGCAGTTCTTGTAACCACAGGTAGTCCAACTGGCTTTAGCATTACCAGCGGTAACACTAACACCGCCTTTGCGATTAGCAACAGTGGTCAAATCACCGTGGCCGATGTCAACCAGCTTGATTTTGAAACCACGAAGAGCTATACGCTAGCAGTGCAGATCACCAAAGCTGACACCACGTCACAAAGTGCTAATATTACGGTTAATGTCACTAACGTTAATGAGGGTAGTGCTGTTTCGATCAGTGCCCAAACTCGTTCTATTGCTGAGAACTCTGCCAATGCAACTAATGTGGGTGCAGTTCTTGTAACCACAGGTAGTCCAACTGGCTTTAGCATTACCAGCGGTAACACTAACACCGCCTTTGCGATTAGCAACAGTGGTCAAATCACCGTGGCCGATGTCAACCAGCTTGATTTTGAAACCACGAAGAGCTACACGCTAGCAGTGCAGATCACCAAAGCTGACACCACGTCACAAAGTGCTAATATTACGGTTAATGTCACTAACGTTAATGAGGGTAGTGCTTCGATCAGTGCCCAAACTCGTTCTATTGCTGAGAACTCTGCCAATGCAACTAATGTGGGTGCAGTTCTTGTAACCACAGGTAGTCCAACTGGCTTTAGCATTACCAGCGGTAACACTAACACCGCCTTTGCGATTAGCAACAGTGGTCAAATCACCGTGGCCGATGCCAACCAGCTTGATTTTGAAACCACGACTAGCTACACGCTAGCAGTGCAGATCACCAAAGCTGACACCACGTCACAAAGTGCTAATATTACGGTTAATGTCACTAACGTTAATGAGGGTAGTGCTGTTTCGATCAGTGCCCAAACTCGTTCTATTGCTGAGAACTCTGCCAATGCAACTAATGTGGGTGCAGTTCTTGTAACCACAGGTAGTCCAACTGGCTTTAGCATTACCAGCGGTAACACTAACACCGCCTTTGCGATTAGCAACAGTGGTCAAATCACCGTGGCCGATGTCAACCAGCTTGATTTTGAAACCACGACTAGCTACACGCTAGCAGTGCAGATCACCAAAGCTGACACCACGTCACAAAGTGCTAATATTACGGTTAATGTCACTAACGTTAATGAGGGTAGTGCTGTTTCGATCAGTGCCCAAACTCGTTCTATTGCTGAGAACTCTGCCAATGCAACTAATGTGGGTGCAGTTCTTGTAACCACAGGTAGTCCAACTGGCTTTAGCATTACCAGCGGTAACACTAACACCGCCTTTGCGATTAGCAACAGTGGTCAAATCACCGTGGCCGATGTCAACCAGCTTGATTTTGAAACCACGACTAGCTACACGCTAGCAGTGCAGATCACCAAAGCTGACACCACGTCACAAAGTGCTAATATTACGGTTAATGTCACTAACGTTAATGAGGGTAGTGCTGTTTCGATCAGTGCCCAAACTCGTTCTATTGCTGAGAACTCTGCCAATGCAACTAATGTGGGTGCAGTTCTTGTAACCACAGGTAGTCCAACTGGCTTTAGCATTACCAGCGGTAACACTAACACCGCCTTTGCGATTAGCAACAGTGGTCAAATCACCGTGGCCGATGTCAACCAGCTTGATTTTGAAACCACGACTAGCTACACGCTAGCAGTGCAGATCACCAAAGCTGACACCACGTCACAAAGTGCTAATATTACGGTTAATGTCACTAACGTTAATGAGGGTAGTGCTGTTTCGATCAGTGCCCAAACTCGTTCTATTGCTGAGAACTCTGCCAATGCAACTAATGTGGGTGCAGTTCTTGTAACCACAGGTAGTCCAACTGGCTTTAGCATTACCAGCGGTAACACTAACACCGCCTTTGCGATTAGCAACAGTGGTCAAATCACCGTGGCCGATGTCAACCAGCTTGATTTTGAAACCACGACTAGCTACACGCTAGCAGTGCAGATCACCAAAGCTGACACCACGTCACAAAGTGCTAATATTACGGTTAATGTCACTAACGTTAATGAGGGTAGTGCTGTTTCGATCAGTGCCCAAACTCGTTCTATTGCTGAGAACTCTGCCAATGCAACTAATGTGGGTGCAGTTCTTGTAACCACAGGTAGTCCAACTGGCTTTAGCATTACCAGCGGTAACACTAACACCGCCTTTGCGATTAGCAACAGTGGTCAAATCACCGTGGCCGATGTCAACCAGCTTGATTTTGAAACCACGACTAGCTACACGCTAGCAGTGCAGATCACCAAAGCTGACACCACGTCACAAAGTGCTAATATTACGGTTAATGTCACTAACGTTAATGAGGGTAGTGCTGTTTCGATCAGTGCCCAAACTCGTTCTATTGCTGAGAACTCTGCCAATGCAACTAATGTGGGTGCAGTTCTTGTAACCACAGGTAGTCCAACTGGCTTTAGCATTACCAGCGGTAACACTAACACCGCCTTTGCGATTAGCAACAGTGGTCAAATCACCGTGGCCGATGTCAACCAGCTTGATTTTGAAACCACGACTAGCTACACGCTAGCAGTGCAGATCACCAAAGCTGACACCACGTCACAAAGTGCTAATATTACGGTTAATGTCACTAACGTTAATGAGGGTAGTGCTGTTTCGATCAGTGCCCAAACTCGTTCTATTGCTGAGAACTCTGCCAATGCAACTAATGTGGGTGCAGTTCTTGTAACCACAGGTAGTCCAACTGGCTTTAGCATTACCAGCGGTAACACTAACACCGCCTTTGCGATTAGCAACAGTGGTCAAATCACCGTGGCCGATGTCAACCAGCTTGATTTTGAAACCACGACTAGCTACACGCTAGCAGTGCAGATCACCAAAGCTGACACCACGTCACAAAGTGCTAATATTACGGTTAATGTCACTAACGTTAATGAGGGTAGTGCTGTTTCGATCAGTGCCCAAACTCGTTCTATTGCTGAGAACTCTGCCAATACAACTAATGTGGGTGCAGTTCTTGTAACCACAGGTAGTCCAACTGGCTTTAGCATTACCAGCGGTAACACTAACACCGCCTTTGCGATTAGCAACAGTGGTCAAATCACCGTGGCCGATGCCAACCAGCTTGATTTTGAAACCACGACTAGCTACACGCTAGCAGTGCAGATCACCAAAGCTGACACCACGTCACAAAGTGCTAATATTACGGTTAATGTCACTAACGTTAATGAGGGTAGTGCTGTTTCGATCAGTGCCCAAACTCGTTCTATTGCTGAGAACTCTGCCAATGCAACTAATGTGGGTGCAGTTCTTGTAACCACAGGTAGTCCAACTGGCTTTAGCATTACCAGCGGTAACACTAACACCGCCTTTGCGATTAGCAACAGTGGTCAAATCACCGTGGCCGATGCCAACCAGCTTGATTTTGAAACCACGACTAGCTACACGCTAGCAGTGCAGATCACCAAAGCTGACACCACGTCACAAAGTGCTAATATTACGGTTAATGTCACAGATGTTGTAGAACTAGCCAGCATAACCATCGGCACTCAAACTTGGAGTGCATCTAATGTTTCATTAGTGCCTACTACAAATAATGTTCTAGGTACGGATTATTGGAATGCTTATGTGGGTACTAATGGTTCTGGAGATACAAGCGATGAAGACGGTTATTACTACACTTGGGATGCAGCGATGAACGTTTGTCCTAGTGGCTGGAGTTTGCCATCTGATGCTGATTGGAAAGTCTTAGAAGGTCAATTAGGTATGAGTGTTGCTAATCAAGAAGCAACGGGTTGGCGTGGTACTGATGAAGGAACAAAACTAAAAGTAGGTGGTTCTAGTGGCTTCGAGGCTAAGTTAGCGGGCAACCGCTATATCAATGATAGTTTCTACGGTCGTGGCGACTACACGCGCTTGTGGAGTAGTACTGAGTCAGGTAGTCATGCCTACAGACGCTACCTGTACACCAGTCTCGCCACGGTGTACCGCGATACCTACGATAAGGCTTACGGGTTTAGTGTTCGCTGTCTAAAGGATTAATTCGACACTTTGGCACTTCGACCAGCGAAGCTGGCATAAGTTGCACTAAAAGTGCAACTAAACACAGCCGAATGGCTGGGTATTTATACCCCCTTGCGGGGTATTCATCACCCAAGCTTGCTTGGGTGGTTTTTTATTACATAACAAGGAGTTAAGACATTTAAGGAAGGGCATTTAACATTACAGCATTGAGAATAAATGAGTTAATCAGCCCGGCGTTGTTTAGTTTAAGGATTAAACAAGTGAGGTTTATAAATCCAAACATTCTCTCATTTGTTAATGGCACTAATGGTTAAGACTAGCAGTATCATTAAAAAAATGAGGATAAAAGAATCTTACATTTGGTGATGAGTAGGTGAAACTTTACAAATTATATTTACTGTAGAGGCAAAACCCCCCGAACTTAACAAGTTAATAATTTTTGTTGGGTTTTGGGTTTGATAGCCACTTGTTGACGTGAGGAATTGCCTCAGGTTACGAATGTAAGGCAGGTTTTAATTTACAATAAAGATAGCAAAAAAAAAGCTAAAGTAGTTGTATTTTAAAATAAGTGATGTTTTTAATTATTGGGAGGCTAAGTTAGCGGGCAACCGCAATACCAATGGTAGTTTCTACAATCGTGGCGACAACACGAACTTGTGGAGTAGTACTGAGTCAGGTAGTAATGCCTACAGACGCAACCTGAACACCAGTAACGCCACGGTGAACCGCAATACCAACAATAAGGCGAACGGGTTTAGTGTTCGCTGTCTAGGATTTGTATCTTGATGTTGTTAGATGTTCTTTTTTAAATATTTTTTTGGTGTTAAATATGGCTTTATATAGTTTTTTGCCCGTGTATAAGGTTAGTTATGATTTGCTGGTGGATTTGTTTGTGTTTACCAAAGAGTTTAACAAGGAATACAAATATACGGTAGGCGAGAGTATTAAAAAAGAAACCATTGAAATGATTATTAATATTTATCGGGCTAATAGCAGAAAAGACAAAGTTAAGCATATTGTAAAAGCTAGAGAAAATATTGAAGTGATACGGGTTTTATTGAGATTGTTGCGTGATCTTAAACAGGTTAATATTAAAAAATTTGCTGGATTGAATGACAAATGTGAAAGCGTCTCAAAACAACTAACTGCCTGGCATAAAAGCTCACTTAATGCCACAAGATAGAGAATTATTACTTGAAAAGCTGTTCGAGACTTATTATTCAACACGAAAAAATAAGCGCAATACTCATTCTTGCGCTGAATACGAAGTCAATTATGAAGGCCATTTAATTGCTTTGTGTGATCGACTACTTGATAAAACTTACCAGCCTAAAAGATCCATTTGTTTTATCTCTTTCTATCCTGTACAAAGAGAGATTTTTGCTGCTAATTTTGAAGATAGAATTATCCATCATTTGATTTTTAATGCTATTAACCCTATTTTATAACACCCTAGAAGATGGCATTTATTTAAATAAATATAGACACAAAAGAGCTAAAAAGCATAGCTCAACATAAGGCGAATGTTTGACTACCGCTTCAGTAGAAAATGTTTCAAGTTGTAAATATATTGACACTCTTATGGCTTGCTCTATTCTTTATCTTCCTATTTTTTTCCATAATCCTTGCTTATAAAGATTTTTATTAGGCTTTCTAGTCTAAAAGCAAAAAAAATAGTTAAATAGTTAAATAGTTACGGTATAATACACAACAACGATTTTATTAACGATTAACGATTAACGATTAACGATTAACGATTAACGATGAAAACACTATTAAAAAACGCCTGTTCAACTAATTATAATGCCACTAACCTAATTACCCATGTTGCGTGGGTGGGTGGGGCACATTCTAGAGCGCTAAGCAGGCTTAAGCATTTTTTAGCTTTTGGCGCTTTGACTCTATCACTTAACGTTACCTCAGGTGGTGAGATTAACCAGTTTGACAAAGAAGCTTATCTTAACCTTGGACAACAGTACAGTGATAACAATACTCAAGTAGCTGTTAAAGAAGAAAACACAATTGATACACTCCTTAAAGAGATTGGCTCTTCTGTTCGTAATGCCTTGGGCGGTACAGATTCTGACAATGCCAATCAGCTTGGTAAAAAAATTACTGATAATTTAAAAAATAAAGCCAACAACACAGTGATTAATAAAACCGAAGGCTTTATTAATCAAAAAGCCAATGAACTTGCTAATAGTATTGGCAACGGTAGAACTGAAATCTCTGTGCATAAATTAGAGTCTAATAACCCAACATATAGTCTTAAAACCATTCAACCATTGACTGAGCTTAATACAGATTCAACAGAGCTAACTTTTATCCAAGCTCAAATTAACTCTGGTGAAAACCATGGTGAGCGCCGTGACACTATTAATTTAGGCCTTGGACAGCGTTACCTACTTGAAGGTGGTCAGTCTATTGCTGGTATTAATCTATTCACTGATTATGAAACCGAGTCTAAGCACAAGCGTGCATCGCTAGGTTTGGAATACCAAAGAGCTAACTTTAGTGCCAATATTAATAAATACTACCCATTGTCAGATAAGAAAGTTATTGGTGATTACACTGAAGAGCCACTAGCAGGACATGACATTAAACTAACGGGTCAAGTACCTTATCTATCTTGGGCAAAAATCAAAGGCACGCACTATTATTGGGATGCCAAAGTTGGCGACAATATTAAAGGTACTATTTTAGGTGTTGAAATAGAGCTTAATCCTTCTACTACGCTAGAAATAGGTACTGAAAACTCAAACACAGCTGAGCGTGCAAGCTATGCACGCCTAAGCGCACAACTGCCATTTAAAGATGGCGAAGCATTAACTAATTTTAAAGTCTCTGATCAAGCTTTTGCTAACTCAAATATTGTTACCCTAACCGATCTTGACTTTGTTGAAAGATCTAACAAAATCCGTATTGAAAAACTCTTAAATGGTGTTAGCGTGGTTTTGGGTGAATACAACGCTCCTACAGTAGGCTCTACCTGTACACTTTACAATGCATCAAATGTTGCTATTGCCAATGGCTCTGGTGTAACAGGCGCTGATGGCAGTGTAACACTGTCAAATGTTGTTCTACCTACTGGACTAATTTCTAGCTCTTGTAATGCCATTGGTACCTATATCGATGAAGCCACAGGTGTGACCACTACTAGCTCTCCAGTGCTCAGAGCGGCAAAAATTTATTCAGGCACAGGAGACTTAATTCTTCTAGCCTCACCTTTATCTGAAATTGCTTATCAATTAGCTAATGCTGGTACTTTAGCTAATGATATAACCACTAAAAATACACAAATTGCAACAGCATTTGGTATAAGTGGCGTTGATTTTACCGCCACCATCCCAACGGATCTTAACACTATCACTGCCGCTAATGATGATGCGGGTAAATTTGGTACTGTGCTAGCAGCAGTCTCACAAATGTCTGAGAATGCAGGACATGATGATACACAGTCAACTGCAAATAATGGTGGTGATAATATCCACGCCAATGAAACTATCCAAGAGCTTGTTGTTGATATGGCTGATGGTGATATTGATGGTATTGCAGATGGACAAGGAAAAACTCTTAATCTTAATCAAGCTATAAACAATTTTAAAACAGGCTCTGGTGCTAACAACCCAACATCAGATACTGGAAACACTAATGCAGGCAATGTAGATATTGTAACAACCACCCATAGTGTTATTTTAAATAAAACCGCAGTAACTCTTGATGAAAACGGTGTAACAACTTACACAGTAGTCCTTAACACGCAACCAACTGGTAGTGTTACGATCACCCCAGTGAGTGCTGATACCGGTGCTGCCTCCGTATCAGGTGTAATGACCTTTACCACAGCTAACTGGAGCACAGCGCAAACAGTTAAAGTCACTGGTGTAGCTGATGTTAATGCAACTGATGAGACTGTAACCATTAGTCATACTATTACAGGTGCTGATTATGCTAGTGTGACTTCTGCTGATATGATTGCTACCGTAGTGGATTTTAGCATCAGTGCCCAAACTCGTTCTATTGCTGAGAACTCTGCCAATGCAACTAATGTGGGTGCAGTTCTTGTAACCACAGGTAGTCCAACTGGCTTTAGCATTACCAGCGGTAACACTAACACCGCCTTTGCGATTAGCAACAGTGGTCAAATCACCGTGGCCGATGTCAACCAGCTTGATTTTGAAACCACGACTAGCTACACGCTAGCAGTGCAGATCACCAAAGCTGACACCACGTCACAAAGTGCTAATATTACGGTTAATGTCACTGACGTTAATGAGGGTAGTGCTGTTTCGATCAGTGCCCAAACTCGTTCTATTGCTGAGAACTCTGCCAATGCAACTAATGTGGGTGCAGTTCTTGTAACCACAGGTAGTCCAACTGGCTTTAGCATTACCAGCGGTAACACTAACACCGCCTTTGCGATTAGCAACAGTGGTCAAATCACCGTGGCCGATGTCAACCAGCTTGATTTTGAAACCACGAAGAGCTATACGCTAGCAGTGCAGATCACCAAAGCTAACACCACGTCACAAAGTGCTAATATTACGGTTAATGTCACTGACGTTAATGAGGGTAGTGCTGTTTCGATCAGTGCCCAAACTCGTTCTATTGCTGAGAACTCTGCCAATGCAACTAATGTGGGTGCAGTTCTTGTAACCACAGGTAGTCCAACTGGCTTTAGCATTACCAGCGGTAACACTAACACCGCCTTTGCGATTAGCAACAGTGGTCAAATCACCGTGGCCGATGTCAACCAGCTTGATTTTGAAACCACGAAGAGCTACACGCTAGCAGTGCAGATCACCAAAGCTGACACCACGTCACAAAGTGCTAATATTACGGTTAATGTCACTAACGTTAATGAGGGTAGTGCTGTTTCGATCAGTGCCCAAACTCGTTCTATTGCTGAGAACTCTGCCAATACAACTAATGTGGGTGCAGTTCTTGTAACCACAGGTAGTCCAACTGGCTTTAGCATTACCAGCGGTAACACTAACACCGCCTTTGCGATTAGCAACAGTGGTCAAATCACCGTGGCCGATGTCAACCAGCTTGATTTTGAAACCACGACTAGCTACACGCTAGCAGTGCAGATCACCAAAGCTGACACCACGTCACAAAGTGCTAATATTACGGTTAATGTCACTAACGTTAATGAGGGTAGTGCTGTTTCGATCAGTGCCCAAACTCGTTCTATTGCTGAGAACTCTGCCAATACAACTAATGTGGGTGCAGTTCTTGTAACCACAGGTAGTCCAACTGGCTTTAGCATTACCAGCGGTAACACTAACACCGCCTTTGCGATTAGCAACAGTGGTCAAATCACCGTGGCCGATGCCAACCAGCTTGATTTTGAAACCACGACTAGCTACACGCTAGCAGTGCAGATCACCAAAGCTGACACCACGTCACAAAGTGCTAATATTACGGTTAATGTCACTAACGTTAATGAGGGTAGTGCTGTTTCGATCAGTGCCCAAACTCGTTCTATTGCTGAGAACTCTGCCAATGCAACTAATGTGGGTGCAGTTCTTGTAACCACAGGTAGTCCAACTGGCTTTAGCATTACCAGCGGTAACACTAACACCGCCTTTGCGATTAGCAACAGTGGTCAAATCACCGTGGCCGATGTCAACCAGCTTGATTTTGAAACCACGACTAGCTACACGCTAGCAGTGCAGATCACCAAAGCTGACACCACGTCACAAAGTGCTAATATTACGGTTAATGTCACTAACGTTAATGAGGGTAGTGCTGTTTCGATCAGTGCCCAAACTCGTTCTATTGCTGAGAACTCTGCCAATGCAACTAATGTGGGTGCAGTTCTTGTAACCACAGGTAGTCCAACTGGCTTTAGCATTACCAGCGGTAACACTAACACCGCCTTTGCGATTAGCAACAGTGGTCAAATCACCGTGGCCGATGTCAACCAGCTTGATTTTGAAACCACGACTAGCTACACGCTAGCAGTGCAGATCACCAAAGCTGACACCACGTCACAAAGTGCTAATATTACGGTTAATGTCACTAACGTTAATGAGGGTAGTGCTGTTTCGATCAGTGCCCAAACTCGTTCTATTGCTGAGAACTCTGCCAATACAACTAATGTGGGTGCAGTTCTTGTAACCACAGGTAGTCCAACTGGCTTTAGCATTACCAGCGGTAACACTAACACCGCCTTTGCGATTAGCAACAGTGGTCAAATCACCGTGGCCGATGCCAACCAGCTTGATTTTGAAACCACGACTAGCTACACGCTAGCAGTGCAGATCACCAAAGCTGACACCACGTCACAAAGTGCTAATATTACGGTTAATGTCACTGACGTTAATGAGGGTAGTGCTGTTTCGATCAGTGCCCAAACTCGTTCTATTGCTGAGAACTCTGCCAATACAACTAATGTGGGTGCAGTTCTTGTAACCACAGGTAGTCCAACTGGCTTTAGCATTACCAGCGGTAACACTAACACCGCCTTTGCGATTAGCAACAGTGGTCAAATCACCGTGGCCGATGTCAACCAGCTTGATTTTGAAACCACGACTAGCTACACGCTAGCAGTGCAGATCACCAAAGCTGACACCACGTCACAAAGTGCTAATATTACGGTTAATGTCACTAACGTTAATGAGGGTAGTGCTGTTTCGATCAGTGCCCAAACTCGCTCTATTGCTGAGAACTCTGCCAATGCAACTAATGTGGGTGCAGTTCTTGTAACCACAGGTAGTCCAACTGGCTTTAGCATTACCAGCGGTAACACTAACACCGCCTTTGCGATTAGCAACAGTGGTCAAATCACCGTGGCCGATGTCAACCAGCTTGATTTTGAAACCATGACTAGCTACACGCTAGCAGTGCAGATCACCAAAGCTGACACCACGTCACAAAGTGCTAATATTACGGTTAATGTCACTAACGTTAATGAGGGTAGTGCTTCGATCAGTGCCCAAACTCGTTCTATTGCTGAGAACTCTGCCAATGCAACTAATGTGGGTGCAGTTCTTGTAACCACAGGTAGTCCAACTGGCTTTAGCATTACCAGCGGTAACACTAACACCGCCTTTGCGATTAGCAACAGTGGTCAAATCACCGTGGCCGATGTCAACCAGCTTGATTTTGAAACCACGACTAGCTACACGCTAGCAGTGCAGATCACCAAAGCTGACACCACGTCACAAAGTGCTAATATTACGGTTAATGTCACTAACGTTAATGAGGGTAGTGCTGTTTCGATCAGTGCCCAAACTCGTTCTATTGCTGAGAACTCTGCCAATACAACTAATGTGGGTGCAGTTCTTGTAACCACAGGTAGTCCAACTGGCTTTAGCATTACCAGCGGTAACACTAACACCGCCTTTGCGATTAGCAACAGTGGTCAAATCACCGTGGCCGATGTCAACCAGCTTGATTTTGAAACCACGACTAGCTACACGCTAGCAGTGCAGATCACCAAAGCTGACACCACGTCACAAAGTGCTAATATTACGGTTAATGTCACAGATGTTGTAGAACTAGCCAGCATAACCATCGGCACTCAAACTTGGAGTGCATCTAATGTTTCATTAGTGCCTACTACAAATAATGTTCTAGGTACGGATTATTGGAATGCTTATGTGGGTACTAGTGGTTCTGGAGATGCAAGCGATGAAGACGGTTATTACTACACTTGGGATGCAGCGATGAACGTTTGTCCTAGTGGCTGGAGTTTGCCATCTGATGCTGATTGGAAAGTCTTAGAAGGTCAATTAGGTATGAGTGTTGCTAATCAAGAATTAATGCGTTGGCGTGGTACTGATGAAGGAACAAAACTACAAGTAGGTGGCTCTAGTGGCTTCGAGGCTAAGTTAGCGGGCCTCCGCCTTAGCAATGGTAGTTTCTACTATCGTGGCGACCACACGAACTTGTGGAGTAGTACTGAGTCAGGTAGTAATGCCTACAGACGCTACCTGAACTCCAGTTACGCCACGGTGTACCGCGATACCAACGATAAGGCGAACGGGTTTAGTGTTCGCTGTCTAAAGGATTAATTCGACACTTTGGCACTTCGACCAGCGAAGCTGGCATAAGTTGCACTAAAAGTGCAACTAAACACAGCCGAATGGCTGGGTATTTATACCCCCTTGCGGGGTATTCATCACCCAAGCTTGCTTGGGTGGTTTTTTATTACATAACAAGGAGTTAAGACATTTAAGGAAGGGCATTTAACATTACAGCATTGAGAATAGTGGTCAAATCACCGTGGCCGATGTCAACCAGCTTGATTTTGAAACCACGACTAGCTACACGCTAGCAGTGCAGATCACCAAAGCTGACACCACGTCACAAAGTGCTAATATTACGGTTAATGTCACTAACGTTAATGAGGGTAGTGCTTCGATCAGTGCCCAAACTCGTTCTATTGCTGAGAACTCTGCCAATACAACTAATGTGGGTGCAGTTCTTGTAACCACAGGTAGTCCAACTGGCTTTAGAATTACCAGCGGTAACACTAACACCGCCTTTGCGATTAGCAACAGTGGTCAAATCACCGTGGCCGATGCCAACCAGCTTGATTTTGAAACCACGACTAGCTACACGCTAGCAGTGCAGATCACCAAAGCTGACACCACGTCACAAGTGCTAATATTACGGTTAATGTCACTGACGTTAATGAGGGTAGTGCTGTTTCGATCAGTGCCCAAACTCGTTCTATTGCTGAGAATATAAAGGGGTCAGTATAAAGGGGTCAGTGTTAATTAAATAAAACCTTTTTCCTTCTTGTCGTATAATCGTATCTTTTTACAAGATACAAACACTCATGCCAAGAAAACCTCGTATCAACCCTATCAATATTCCTCAGCATATCATTATTAGGGGTAACAATCGTCAAGTTTGCTTCACCAATAAAGATGATATGGCTTTTTATGTTAGTTGTCTAAAAAATTATTCAAAAAAGCATCAACTACAAATCCACGCTTGGGTTTTGATGACTAATCACATTCATTTGCTTTGCACGCCACTTGTGCAAAATGCTCTAAGTAAGACTATGCAAGATGTAGGCAGACTTTATGTCTGTTACTTTAATAAAGCTTATGGGCGTAGTGGTACGCTTTGGGAAGGGCGTTACAAGTCTTCTTTGATACAGTCTGAGTATTATTTACTCAGTGTTTATCGTTATATTGAGCTTAATCCAGTACGAGCTGGTATGGTCAATGACCCTGCTGATTATTCTTTTTCTAGTTATCAAATTAATGCATTAGGAAAAAGCTCTAATCTTTGTTCGCCACATGAAGAGTATTTATCTTTAGGTGAAACAAATTCAGTAAGACAACAAAACTATCGATTACTTTTTGAACAAGAGCTTGATATTAAATTGATTGACAATATTCGTAGAACAACTAATCAAGGTATGGCGATTGGTAATGAAGATTTTATAACTCAAATAAAAAATCTAACAGGCTATAATATGGCTAGTAAAAGCAGAGGAAGACCAAAAGGATGGCGGAAAAAGAAGAAATAATTAACACTGACCCCTTTATATTCAAGTGGCGTGCAAAGCAAATGAATGTGATTAGTCATCAAAACCCAAGCGTGGATTTGTAGTTGATGCTTTTTTGAATAATTTTTTAGACAACTAACATAAAAAGCCATATCATCTTTATTGGTGAAGCAAACTTGACGATTGTTACCCCTAATAATGATATGCTGAGGAATATTGATAGGGTTGATACGAGGTTTTCTTGGCATGAGTGTTTGTATCTTGTAAAAAGATACGATTATACGACAAGAAGGAAAAAGGTTTTATTTAATTAACACTGACCCCTTTATATTTATACTTGTATAGTATTTAAAAAAAATATTTTTTTCATTATAACACCCTAGAAGATGGCATTTATTTAAATAAATATAGACACAAAAGAGCTAAAAAGCATAGCTCAACATAAGGCGAATGTTTGACTACCGCTTCAGTAGAAAATGTTTCAAGTTGTAAATATATTGACACTCTTATGGCTTGCTCTATTCTTTATCTTCCTATTTTTTTCCATAATCCTTGCTTATAAAGATTTTTATTAGGCTTTCTAGTCTAAAAGCAAAATAGTTAAATAGTTAAATAGTTACGGTATAATACACAACATAATTTTATTAACGATTAACGATTAACGATTAACGATGAAAACACTATTAAAAAACGCCTGTTCAACTAATTATAATGCCACTAACCTAATTACCCATGTTGCGTGGGTGGGTGGGGCACATTCTAGAGCGCTAAGCAGGCTTAAGCATTTTTTAGCTTTTGGCGCTTTGACTCTATCACTTAACGTTACCTCAGGTGGTGAGATTAACCAGTTTGACAAAGAAGCTTATCTTAACCTTGGACAACAGTACAGTGATAACAATACTCAAGTAGCTGTTAAAGAAGAAAACACAATTGATACACTCCTTAAAGAGATTGGCTCTTCTGTTCGTAATGCCTTGGGCGGTACAGATTCTGACAATGCCAATCAGCTTGGTAAAAAAATTACTGATAATTTAAAAAATAAAGCCAACAACACAGTGATTAATAAAACCGAAGGCTTTATTAATCAAAAAGCCAATGAACTTGCTAATAGTATTGGCAACGGTAGAACTGAAATCTCTGTGCATAAATTAGAGTCTAATAACCCAACATATAGTCTTAAAACCATTCAACCATTGACTGAGCTTAATACAGATTCAACAGAGCTAACTTTTATCCAAGCTCAAATTAACTCTGGTGAAAACCATGGTGAGCGCCGTGACACTATTAATTTAGGCCTTGGACAGCGTTACCTACTTGAAGGTGGTCAGTCTATTGCTGGTATTAATCTATTCACTGATTATGAAACCGAGTCTAAGCACAAGCGTGCATCGCTAGGTTTGGAATACCAAAGAGCTAACTTTAGTGCCAATATTAATAAATACTACCCATTGTCAGATAAGAAAGTTATTGGTGATTACACTGAAGAGCCACTAGCAGGACATGACATTAAACTAACGGGTCAAGTACCTTATCTATCTTGGGCAAAAATCAAAGGCACGCACTATTATTGGGATGCCAAAGTTGGCGACAATATTAAAGGTACTATTTTAGGTGTTGAAATAGAGCTTAATCCTTCTACTACGCTAGAAATAGGTACTGAAAACTCAAACACAGCTGAGCGTGCAAGCTATGCACGCCTAAGCGCACAACTGCCATTTAAAGATGGCGAAGCATTAACTAATTTTAAAGTCTCTGATCAAGCTTTTGCTAACTCAAATATTGTTACCCTAACCGATCTTGACTTTGTTGAAAGATCTAACAAAATCCGTATTGAAAAACTCTTAAATGGTGTTAGCGTGGTTTTGGGTGAATACAACGCTCTTACAGTAGGCTCTACCTGTACACTTTACAATGCATCAAATGTTGCTATTGCCAATGGCTCTGGTGTAACAGGCGCTGATGGCAGTGTAACACTGTCAAATGTTGTTCTACCTACTGGACTAATTTCTAGCTCTTGTAATGCCATTGGTACCTATATCGATGAAGCCACAGGTGTGACCACTACTAGCTCTCCAGTGCTCAGAGCGGCAAAAATTTATTCAGGCACAGGAGACTTAATTCTTCTAGCCTCACCTTTATCTGAAATTGCTTATCAATTAGCTAATGCTGGTACTTTAGCTAATGATATAACCACTAAAAATACACAAATTGCAACAGCATTTGGTATAAGTGGCGTTGATTTTACCGCCACCATCCCAACGGATCTTAACACTATCACTGCCGCTAATGATGATGCGGGTAAATTTGGTACTGTGCTAGCAGCAGTCTCACAAATGGGTGAAAACTCAGCTGATGCTAACCCGACTATTACTATTACAGCGTTGGTAGTAGACATGAACGGCAGTGATGGCTCTAGTGTTAATACTATTGAAGGACGCAACTCAGGCTCTGAAACAGTTGACGTTGCTGAAGCAATTAATAACTTTAAGAACAATAACGGCGATAATAATGTCAAGAATGGCTCAGGGTCTGGAAACACAGGCTTAGCAGGCTCAGCTACAGGTGAAGGTAGTATTAAGGGCAACTCTGCGATTAGTAAAATATCTAACTATGATGGCACAGGTGCAGCACCAAGTGTACAACAGTATGTTGACGCAGGTGTCACCGGTGTAAACATTGGCAATTTAGCTCAAATGAACAGCAGAATTGCAACTAAAACAACTGTTGAGACTGACACAACTGTTGAGATTCAAGCTGTAATTAACACTTCTGTTGTTGCTACCTTCACCATTGATGCAATCGCTGATACCACCGTTGCTGAGAACGCAGCCTTTACTGGCTCAACTCCAGCTGTCACTGGCACCCCAATTGGCACCTTGGTTTATAGCTTGGGTGGCAATGATGCTGCTGACTTTACAATCGACTCAGGCACTGGTGTGATCTCTATGGTTGCTAGAGACTTTGAAGCACCAGCAGACGCCAATACCGATAATGCTTATGAAGTCACCATCATTGTTACTGATGCTGATAGTAATACTGATAGTGAAACACAAACTGTAACGGTCACTTTAGCCAGCATAACCATCGGCACTCAAACTTGGAGTGCATCTAATGTTTCATTAGTGCCTACTACAAATAATGTTCTAGGTACGGATTATTGGAATGCTTATGTGGGTACTAATGGTTCTGGAGATACAAGCGATGAAGACGGTTATTACTACACTTGGGATGCAGCGATGAACGTTTGTCCTAGTGGCTGGAGTTTGCCATCTGATACTGATTGGAAAGTCTTAGAAGGTCAATTAGGTATGAGTGTTGCTAATCAAGAATTAACGGGTTGGCGTGGTACTGATGAAGGAACAAAACTAAAAGTAGGTGGCTCTAGTGGCTTCGAGGCTAAGTTAGCGGGCTCCGCAGTACCATTGGTAGTTTCTACGGTCGTGGCGACCTCACGTACTTGTGGAGTAGTACTGAGTCAGGTAGTTATGCCTACAGTCGCTACCTGTACACCAGTATCGCCCCGGTGTACCGCGATACCGGCAATAAGGCGGACGGGTTTAGTGTTCGCTGTCTAAAGGATTAATTCGACACTTTGGCACTTCGACCAGCGAAGCTGGCATAAGTTGCACTAAAAGTGCAACTAAACACAGCCGAATGGCTGGGTATTTATACCCCCTTGCGGGGTATTCATCACCCAAGCTTGCTTGGGTGGTTTTTTATTACATAACAAGGAGTTAAGACATTTAAGGAAGGGCATTTAACATTACAGCATTGAGAATAAATGAGTTAATCAGCCCGGCGTTGTTTAGTTTAAGGATTAAACAAGTGAGGTTTATAAATCCAAACATTCTCTCATTTGTTAATGGCACTAATGGTTAAGACTAGCAGTATCATTAAAAAAATGAGGATAAAAGAATCTTACATTTGGTGATGAGTAGGTGAAACTTTACAAATTATATTTACTGTAGAGGCAAAACCCCCCGAACTTAACAAGTTAATAATTTTTGTTGGGTTTTGGGTTTGATAGCCACTTGTTGACGTGAGGAATTGCCTCAGGTTACGAATGTAAGGCAGGTTTTAATTTACAATAAAGATAGCAAAAAAAAAGCTAAAGTAGTTGTATTTTAAAATAAGTGATGTTTTTAATTATTGGGAGGCTAAGTTAGCGGGCAACCGCAATACCAATGGTAGTTTCTACAATCGTGGCGACAACACGAACTTGTGGAGTAGTACTGAGTCAGGTAGTAATGCCTACAGACGCAACCTGAACACCAGTAACGCCACGGTGAACCGCAATACCAACAATAAGGCGAACGGGTTTAGTGTTCGCTGTCTAGGATTTGTATCTTGATGTTGTTAGATGTTCTTTTTTAAATATTTTTTTGGTGTTAAATATGGCTTTATATAGTTTTTTGCCCGTGTATAAGGTTAGTTATGATTTGCTGGTGGATTTGTTTGTGTTTACCAAAGAGTTTAACAAGGAATACAAATATACGGTAGGCGAGAGTATTAAAAAAGAAACCATTGAAATGATTATTAATATTTATCGGGCTAATAGCAGAAAAGACAAAGTTAAGCATATTGTAAAAGCTAGAGAAAATATTGAAGTGATATGGGTTTTATTGAGATTGTTGCGTGATCTTAAACAGGTTAATATTAAAAAATTTGCTGGATTGAATGACAAATGTGAAAGCGTCTCAAAACAACTAACTGCTTAAAAGCTCACTTAATGCCACAAGATAGAGAATTATTACTTGAAAAGCTGTTCGAGGCTTATTATTCAACACGAAAAAATAAGCGCAATACTCATTCTTGCGCTGAATACGAAGTCAATTATGAAGGCCATTTAATTGCTTTGTGTGATCGACTACTTGATAAAACTTACCAGCCTAAAAGATCCATTTGTTTTATCTCTTTCTATCCTGTACAAAGAGAGATTTTTGCTGCTAATTTTGAAGATAGAATTATTCCAACAATATAAAGGGGTCAGTGTTAATTAAATAAAACCTTTTTCCTTCTTGTCGTATAATCGTATCTTTTTACAAGATACAAACACTCATGCCAAGAAAACCTCGTATCAACCCTATCAATATTCCTCAGCATATCATTATTAGGGGTAACAATCGTCAAGTTTGCTTCACCAATAAAGATGATATGGCTTTTTATGTTAGTTGTCTAAAAAATTATTCAAAAAAGCATCAACTACAAATCCACGCTTGGGTTTTGATGACTAATCACATTCATTTGCTTTGCACGCCACTTGTGCAAAATGCTCTAAGTAAGACTATGCAAGATGTAGGCAGACTTTATGTCTGTTACTTTAATAAAGCTTATGGGCGTAGTGGTACGCTTTGGGAAGGGCGTTACAAGTCTTCTTTGATACAGTCTGAGTATTATTTACTCAGTGTTTATCGTTATATTGAGCTTAATCCAGTACGAGCTGGTATGGTCAATGACCCTGCTGATTATTCTTTTTCTAGTTATCAAATTAATGCATTAGGAAAAAGCTCTAATCTTTGTTCGCCACATGAAGAGTATTTATCTTTAGGTGAAACAAATTCAGTAAGACAACAAAACTATCGATTACTTTTTGAACAAGAGCTTGATATTAAATTGATTGACAATATTCGTAGAACAACTAATCAAGGTATGGCGATTGGTAATGAAGATTTTATAACTCAAATAAAAAATCTAACAGGCTATAATATGGCTAGTAAAAGCAGAGGAAGACCAAAAGGATGGCGGAAAAAGAAGAAATAATTAACACTGACCCCTTTATATGTAACAAGGAATACAAATATACGGTAGGCGAGAGTATTAAAAAAGAAACCATTGAAATGATTATTAATATTTATCGGGCTAATAGCAGAAAAGACAAAGTTAAGCATATTGTAAAAGCTAGAGAAAATATTGAAGTGATATGGGTTTTATTGAGATTGTTGCGTGATCTTAAACAGGTTAATATTAAAAAATTTGCTGGATTGAATGACAAATGTGAAAGCGTCTCAAAACAACTAAACATAAAAGCTCACTTAATGCCACAAGATAGAGAATTATTACTTGAAAAGCTGTTCGAGACTTATTATTCAACACGAAAAAATAAGCGCAATACTCATTCTTGCGCTGAATACGAAGTCAATTATGAAGGCCATTTAATTGCTTTGTGTGATCGACTACTTGATAAAACTTACAATATAAAGGGGTCAGTGTTAATTAAATAAAACCTTTTTCCTTCTTGTCGTATAATCGTATCTTTTTACAAGATACAAACACTCATGCCAAGAAAACCTCGTATCAACCCTATCAATATTCCTCAGCATATCATTATTAGGGGTAACAATCGTCAAGTTTGCTTCACCAATAAAGATGATATGGCTTTTTATGTTAGTTGTCTAAAAAATTATTCAAAAAAGCATCAACTACAAATCCACGCTTGGGTTTTGATGACTAATCACATTCATTTGCTTTGCACGCCACTTGTGCAAAATGCTCTAAGTAAGACTATGCAAGATGTAGGCAGACTTTATGTCTGTTACTTTAATAAAGCTTATGGGCGTAGTGGTACGCTTTGGGAAGGGCGTTACAAGTCTTCTTTGATACAGTCTGAGTATTATTTACTCAGTGTTTATCGTTATATTGAGCTTAATCCAGTACGAGCTGGTATGGTCAATGACCCTGCTGATTATTCTTTTTCTAGTTATCAAATTAATGCATTAGGAAAAAGCTCTAATCTTTGTTCGCCACATGAAGAGTATTTATCTTTAGGTGAAACAAATTCAGTAAGACAACAAAACTATCGATTACTTTTTGAACAAGAGCTTGATATTAAATTGATTGACAATATTCGTAGAACAACTAATCAAGGTATGGCGATTGGTAATGAAGATTTTATAACTCAAATAAAAAATCTAACAGGCTATAATATGGCTAGTAAAAGCAGAGGAAGACCAAAAGGATGGCGGAAAAAGAAGAAATAATTAACACTGACCCCTTTATATTCTAGTCTTAACCATTAGTGCCATTAACAAATGAGAGAATGTTTGGATTTATAAACCTCACTTGTTTAATCCTTAAACTAAACAACGCCGGGCTGATTAACTCATTTATTCTCAATGCTGTAATGTTAAATGCCCTTCCTTAAATGTCTTAACTCCTTGTTATGTAATAAAAAACCACCCAAGCAAGCTTGGGTGATGAATACCCCGCAAGGGGGTATAAATACCCAGCCATTCGGCTGTGTTTAGTTGCACTTTTAGTGCAACTTATGCCAGCTTCGCTGGTCGAAGTGCCAAAGTGTCGAATTAATCCTTTAGACAGCGAACACTAAGCCCGTGCGCCTTATTTCTGGTACCGCGGTACACCGAGGCGTAACTGGCGCCCAGGTAGCGTCTGTGGGCATTACTACCTGACTCAGTACTACTCCACCAGAACGTGTAGTCGCCACGATAGAAGAAACTACCATCGTGGCGGAGGCCGCCCGCTAACTTAGCCTCGAAGCCACTAGAGCCACCTACTTTTAGTTTTGTTCCTTCATCAGTACCACGCCAACCCGTTGCTTCTTGATTAGCAACACTCATACCTAATTGACCTTCTAAGACTTTCCAATCAGCATCAGATGGCAAACTCCAGCCACTAGGACAAACGTTCATCGCTGCATCCCAAGTGTAGTAATAACCGTCTTCATCGCTTACATCTCCAGAACCATGAGTACCCACATAAGCATCCCAATAATCCGTACCTAGAACATTATTTCTAGTAGGCACTAATGAAACATTAGATGCACTCCAAGTTTGAGTGCCGATGGTTATGCTGGCTAGTTCAGTAACGTTAGTGACCGTTACAGTTTGTGTTTCACTATCAGTATTACTATCAGCATCAGTAACAATGATGGTGACTTCATAAGCATTATCGGTATTGGCGTCTGCTGGTGCTTCAAAGTCTCTAGCAACCATAGAGATCACACCAGTGCCTGAGTCGATTGTAAAGTCAGCAGCATCATTGCCACCCAAGCTATAAACCAAGGTGCCAATTGGGGTGCCAGTGACAGCTGGAGTTGAGCCAGTAAAGGCTGCGTTCTCAGCAACGGTGGTGTTGGCTATTGCATCAATGGTGAAGGTAGCAACAACAGAAGTGTTAATTACAGCTTGAATCTCAACAGTTGTGTCAGTCTCAACAGTTGTTTTAGTTGCAATTCTGCTGTTCATTTGAGCTAAATTGCCAATGTTTACACCGGTGACACCTGCGTCAACATACTGTTGTACACTTGGTGCTGCACCTGTGCCATCATAGTTAGATATTTTAATAATCGCAGAGTTGCCCTTAATACTACCTTCACCTGTAGCTGAGCCTGCTAAGCCTGTGTTTCCAGACCCTGAGCCATTATTGACATTATTATCGCCGTTATTGTTCTTAAAGTTATTAATTGCTTCAACAACGTCAACTGTTTCAGAGCCTGAGTTGCGTCCTTCAATAGTATTAACACTAGAGCCATCACTGCCGTTCATGTCTACTACCAACGCTGTAATAGTAATAGTCGGGTTAGCATCAGCTGAGTTTTCACCCATTTGTGAGACTGCTGCTAGCACAGTACCAAATTTACCCGCATCATCATTAGCGGCAGTGGCAGTGTTAAGATCCGTTGGGATGGTGGCGGTAAAATCAACGCCACTTATACCAAATGCTGTTGCAATTTGTGTATTTTTAGTGGTTATATCATTAGCTAAAGTACCAGCATTAGCTAATTGATAAGCAATTTCAGATAAAGGTGAGGCTAGAAGAATTAAGCCTCCTGTGCCTGAATAAATTTTTGCCGCTCTGAGCACTGGAGAGCTAGTAGTGGTCACACCTGTGGCTTCATCGATATAGGTACCAATGGCATTACAAGAGCTAGAAATTAGTCCAGTAGGTAGAACAACATTTGACAGTGTTACACTGCCATCAGCGCCTGTTACACCAGAGCCATTGGCAATAGCAACATTTGATGCATTGTAAAGTGTACAGGTAGAGCCTACTGTAGGAGCGTTGTATTCACCCAAAACCACGCTAACACCATTTAAGAGTTTTTCAATACGGATTTTGTTAGATCTTTCAACAAAGTCAAGATCGGTTAGGGTAACAATATTTGAGTTAGCAAAAGCTTGATCAGAGACTTTAAAATTAGTTAATGCTTCGCCATCTTTAAATGGCAGTTGTGCGCTTAGGCGTGCATAGCTTGCACGCTCAGCTGTGTTTGAGTTTTCAGTACCTATTTCTAGCGTAGTAGAAGGATTAAGCTCTATTTCAACACCTAAAATAGTACCTTTAATATTGTCGCCAACTTTGGCATCCCAATAATAGTGCGTGCCTTTGATTTTTGCCCAAGATAGATAAGGTACTTGACCCGTTAGTTTAATGTCATGTCCTGCTAGTGGCTCTTCAGTGTAATCACCAATAACTTTCTTATCTGACAATGGGTAGTATTTATTAATATTGGCACTAAAGTTAGCTCTTTGGTATTCCAAACCTAGCGATGCACGCTTGTGCTTAGACTCGGTTTCATAATCAGTGAATAGATTAATACCAGCAATAGACTGACCACCTTCAAGTAGGTAACGCTGTCCAAGGCCTAAATTAACAGTGTCACGGCGCTCACCATGGTTTTCACCAGAGTTAATTTGAGCTTGGATAAAAGTTAGCTCTGTTGAATCTGTATTAAGCTCAGTCAATGGTTGAATGGTTTTAAGACTATATGTTGGGTTATTAGACTCTAATTTATGCACAGAGATTTCAGTTCTACCGTTGCCAATACTATTAGCAAGTTCATTGGCTTTTTGATTAATAAAGCCTTCGGTTTTATTAATCACTGTGTTGTTGGCTTTATTTTTTAAATTATCAGTAATTTTTTTACCAAGCTGATTGGCATTGTCAGAATCTGTACCGCCCAAGGCATTACGAACAGAAGAGCCAATCTCTTTAAGGAGTGTATCAATTGTGTTTTCTTCTTTAACAGCTACTTGAGTATTGTTATCACTGTACTGTTGTCCAAGGTTAAGATAAGCTTCTTTGTCAAACTGGTTAATCTCACCACCTGAGGTAACGTTAAGTGATAGAGTCAAAGCGCCAAAAGCTAAAAAATGCTTAAGCCTGCTTAGCGCTCTAGAATGTGCCCCACCCACCCACGCAACATGGGTAATTAGGTTGGTGGCATTATAATTAGTTGAACAGGCGTTTTTTAATAGTGTTTTCATCGTTAATCGTTAATCGTTAATCGTTAATCGTTAATCGTTAATCGTTAATCGTTAATCGTTAATCGTTAATCGTTAATAAAATTATGTTGTGTATTTTACCGTAACTATTTAACTATTTAACTATTTTTTTTGCTTTTAGACTAGAAAGCCTAATAAAAATCTTTATAAGCAAGGATTATGGAAAAAAATAGGAAGATAAAGAATAGAGCAAGCCATAAGAGTGTCAATATATTTACAACTTGAAACATTTTCTACTGAAGCGGTAGTCAAACATTCGCCTTATGTTGAGCTATGCTTTTTAGCTCTTTTGTGTCTATATTTATTTAAATAAATGCCATCTTCTAGGGTGTTATAATGAAAAAAATATTTTTTTTAAATACTATACAAGTATGATTAATGACTGTCCAATCCCCTCTCCTAACATGGAGCTTGAAAAGCAAGCTTCTAATAATTAATTAGGGTCTTAACTAGTTAAGCGGCTCTTTTCTAAAATTATCAAGTAAGATTTTATACATATCTTGCTTACGATTATTAAATCTAAATTCACATTCTTTAAGATGATATTTAAACATTTTTTTATTCATTCCTTTAAATTTTACTAGTCTATTTTTAGCATAACCCCAAAAAGATTCGATGCCGTTAATATGAGAATTTCCTCTGGCAAATTCATTCTTACCATGATGAACACGATAATGCTTTTTATAGCCAAAATCTACTAAGCCATTATATCCACGCCATCCGTCAGAATTAATAATACTATCTGTTGATGTTTTGTCTTTTATTATGCTGTGAAGGGTTATTCTATCGCACTTTTCTATAATTTGAGTATAAACCTTATCACCTCGTTTCAATAAGCCAAATACGATTATCTTGCCCCTGGCACCTCGGCCGCGTTTCCCACGGACGCGCCGAGCACCAAAGTAGCTTTCATCAACTTCAATCTGCCCCACTAGTGGGGCAGATTGAAGTTGATATTGGTCTGATAATTCAAAAATTCTTATCCTTACAAGTGTCAAAATTTTATTAACAGTGTTTAAATTTAGATTGGTTAATTGTGCTATTTGAGTAGCGCTTAAATCCACTGAAAAATATTTAATAACTTCTCTAAATTTTGCCTCTGAAAGTCTTGAACGGTTGTAATACTTATTTTTCCTTTTCATAACTAGTATTTTAAGCAATTAAAAATTGCTTAACTAGTTAAGACCCATATTGGGGTCAGAGTGAACCCCCCACTTTACTGGACGCTAGTTACTATTATAAAACACCTCCTCAAACTCATTCGGTGGTTTGTAATTTAAATACGAATGCAGCTTTCACCCAAAAATTCGTCAAATAATTGGCTATTCTCCTTATTTTTGGATTAGGGCTATGAGTGGGGCTTATATTTTTCGCAAATACAGATAGAACAAAGGGCAGCACTCTCTTTGCAATCTCTACTTTTGGATTAAGATATTAGCATTTTATGATATAATTCAAAGATGAAATTTATTGAAGACATTCAAAGCGTTTTTGACCGTGACCCAGCGGCAAGAAATACTTTTGAAATTATTACTTGTTATTCTGGTGTTCAAGCGATGTTGTTTTATCGCTTGGCACATCATTTGTGGGGGTTTAAACTTAAATGGCTGGCGCGTTTTATTTCTATGCTTGGCAGGTGGTTGACGGGGATTGAGATTCACCCTGCAGCGATGATTGGCAGGCGTTTTTTTATTGACCATGGGATGGGTGTGGTGATTGGTGAGACCACTGAAATTGGGGATGATTGCACGCTTTATCAAGGGGTTACTTTGGGTGGTACCAGTTGGGATAAGGGCAAACGCCACCCGACATTGGGTGATAATGTGGTCATTGGTGCAGGGGCAAAAATTCTGGGCCCGATTACTTTGGAAGATGGGGTGCGTGTTGGTTCAAATTCGGTGGTGGTTAAGTCTGTTGAAAAAGACCAGACCATTGTTGGCGTCCCTGGACGGGCGTTGAAGGAGGCTAAAAAACAGTCGGAAAAATTTGATTCTTATGCAGTAGATGCGGATGTGGATGACCCTACGGTTAAGGCGATTAACTCGATTTTGAAGCATTTGCATGATATGGATTCGCAGTTGCACAAAGTGTCCAAAGAATTGAATATTGAAGAGGGCAAAGACACCTCGGTGAACGATTTAGAAATCGAAAGTAAATAACCAACTAAAATAGTTGGTTAAGCGTATAATTATCGCTCTTTGAAATACACAAAATTGATTATGCAACTGACTACGAAAGGACGCTACGCTGTAACAGCGATGCTAGATTTGGCATCAAATGACACTGGAAAACCGATTACTTTAGATATTATTTCACAAAGACAAAACATTTCTTTGTCTTATTTGGAGCAGTTATTTGCTAAATTGCGTCGTGCAGATTTGGTCAAAAGTGTACGAGGACCAGGTGGCGGTTATTTACTTGACGCACAAGCGAAAGACATTAGTCTGTCGCAAATCATTGAGGCGGTTGATGAAAACATTGATTTACGCCGTTGTAAAGGCATGGGGAGTGGCTGTAATAACGGTCGTCAATGCATTTCACATCAGTTGTGGTGCGATGTCAGCGAGCAAATTAGAGATTTTTTAAGTGGCAGGACGCTACAAATGGTAATTGATAATCACGAAACAAAAGGACAAAAATAATGACAACACCTACTTATATGGATTATTCTGCAACCACACCTGTTGACAAGCGGGTTGCAGATTTAATGATGAAATACTTGACGATGGATGGCGATTTTGGCAATCCAGCCTCTAACTCACATTATTACGGTTGGCAAGCGGATGATGCAGTGAAAAATGCCAGACAGCAAGTGGCAGATTTGATTAACGCAGATTCGAGAGAAATTGTTTGGACTTCGGGTGCGACGGAATCGGACAACTTGGCGATTAAGGGTATTGCGCATTTTTACAAGAAAAAAGGCAACCATATTATCACCCTAAAAACTGAGCATAAGGCGGTATTAGACACTTGTCGTCAGCTTGAGCGAGAGGGTTATGAAGTTTCTTATTTAGACCCATTGCCGAACGGTTTGTTGGATTTGAATGTCTTAAAAGATGCCATTCGTGAAGAGACGATTTTGGTTTCTGTGATGCATGTGAATAATGAAATCGGCGTGATTCAAGATATTGAAGCAATTGGCATTGTTTGTCGTGAGCATAAAGTATTTTTCCATGTTGATGCCGCACAATCTGCGGGCAAAGTCGATATTGATGTGGCTACATTACCCGTTGACTTAATGAGTTTTTCAGCGCACAAAATCTACGGCCCTAAAGGCATCGGTGCGTTATATGTGCGTCGTAAACCTCGTGTGCGTTTAGAGGCACAAATGCACGGTGGTGGGCATGAGCGAGGTATGCGTTCAGGGACGCTTGCCACCCACCAAATCGTGGGTATGGGTGAAGCATTTGCAATTGCTAAGGCGGAAATGGCGGATGAAAATAAGAAAATTGGCATCTTACGAGACCGTTTATTGGCTGGTTTTACTGATATGGAAGAAGTGGTGATTAATGGCGATATGGAACACCGCATCGCTGGCAATCTCAACATCAGTTTCAACTATGTAGAAGGCGAATCGCTAATGATGGCAATCAACGACATCGCTGTTTCATCAGGCTCTGCCTGTACTTCTGCCAGTCTTGAACCCTCATATGTACTTCGTGCATTAGGTTTAACAGACGAATTGGCACACTCATCCATTCGCTTTACCATCGGTCGTTACACCACAGAAGCCGATGTTGATAAAGCCATTGGTTTAGTGCGTGAGAAAGTAGAAAAATTACGCGACTTATCGCCATTATGGGATATGTTTAAAGACGGTATCGACTTGAGTAAGGTCGAATGGGCTGCACATTAATTAAAATAGGAGAAATAAAATGGCATACGGTGAAAAGGTATTAGATCATTACGAAAACCCACGCAATGTAGGCGTTTTAGACAAGGACGCAAAAAATGTAGGCACAGGGATGGTTGGCGCACCCGCTTGTGGCGATGTGATGCGTTTGCAAATCCAAGTGGATGATAACGGCGTGATTGAAGAAGCGAAATTCAAAACTTACGGTTGCGGTTCTGCAATTGCATCCAGCTCGTTATTAACCGAATGGGTCAAGGGCAAAACTTTGGACGAAGCAGCACAAATCAAAAACACCGACCTAGCAGAAGAATTGGCATTACCGCCCGTAAAAGTGCATTGTTCGGTGTTGGCAGAGGACGCAATCAAGGCAGCCATTGCAGACATTAAAAGTAAAGCATAACTGTTAGAAAAATGGCAATCACTCTGACAGATACTGCGGCAAACCGTGTTGTTGGTTTTTTAGCCAATCGTGGCTCGGGCATTGGTATTCGTCTTTCGGTACAAACCACAGGCTGTTCAGGTTTGGGTTACAACATAGAATTTGTTGATAATACCAACGACGACGACACCGTATTTGACGATAATGGCGTCAAAGTCATCATTGATGCCAAAAGCTTGATTTATTTGGATGGCACCGAGGTAGATTTTGTCAAAGAGGGTTTGAATGAGGGCTTTGAGTTTAACAACCCAAATGCCAAAGCCGAATGTGGCTGTGGCGAATCATTCACGGTATAAATGCAAACTTATTTTGAGTTATTTGGGCTAGAGCCGAGTTTTGACATTGATGTATCGGTGTTAGAGCAGATTTATCAAACGCAAATCGCCAAGCATCACCCTGATAAATTTGTGGCTAAAAGCGAAAAAGAACAAACCCTTGCCTTGCAAAATACCTCATTAATTAACACCGCTTTTGACACTTTAAAATCCCCATTACTGCGTGCCACCTACCTATTAGAGTTAAATGACATCAATGCTTTTGACGAAAAAGACACGCAAATGGATATGGATTTTTTAATGTCGCAAATTGAGTTAAGAGAGTCCCTAGAGGTAATAGAAAAAACAAAAGATGAAATGGATTTGGATGATTTTATTGAAAATATTGGTAACAAAGTTGCACAAAATATTGATAAAATTAAGCAATCGTTTGAAATTAACGCATTGAGCGATATTAAAAATTTAGTGCGTGAATTGAAGTTTTATACACAATTAAAAACACAAGCAAATCAATTAATGGATGAATTATTATGAAAATACAATTTGATAAAAAAGAAAAGTCAATACTTGAGTTGGACGAACTACTTAAAGGCGTTGGTAAAAATGCCCATATTGCTTATCAAAACGCTGTAAAGGAAAATGGCGACAATTTAAAAATGCATAAAGTATTTGAGCAAATTTCTGAGCAAAGTGCAAGATCCAGATAATGAAAAAACCTGTCTTAACTATCATTGCTGGACCTAATGGTTCTGGAAAAACAACAATTACTGAGCAATTTTTGAAATATAAATGGTTAGAAGATGCCACTTATGTCAATCCAGATATTATTGCACAAGAAAAATTTGGTGGTTGGAATAGCAAAGAATCTTTTATCAAGGCAGCCAATTACGCACAAGAAATCCGTGAAAATTGCATTAAAGATAAGAAAAGTTTGGTGTTTGAAACAGTATTTTCTACTGAAGAAAAGGTTGGTTTTATACAGCAGGCAATTGATGCAGGTTTTTTCATTCGTTTATTTTTTATCGCAACAACAGACCCAGCCATTAATGCTAAAAGAATTTCAGAAAGGGTAACAAAAGGAGGGCACAGTGTCCCCCTTGACAAGATTATTAGCAGATATTATAAATCTATTGCTAATTGTGCAAAAATGGTTAATTTAGTCGATAGAGTTTATATCTATGATAATTCTATTGATAATGCAGACCCTAAACTTATTTTTAGAGTTGAAAATAATCAAAATAATCAAGTTTTGAAAAGCTATGAAAATTTGTCTGATTGGACTAGAAGCATGGTTAATTGTGTTCATGCTTTAGGGCAATCAAAATAAATGACTCATTAACAACCAACCATTAACAATTAAAAAATGGCACTATTACAAATCTCAGAACCCGGGCAAGCAACCGCCCCCCATCAGCATAAATTAGCGATTGGGATAGACCTAGGCACTACTAATTCATTAGTGGCAACGGTGCAAAGTGGTGAAAGCAGAGTATTGACGGATGAAAATAATCAGGCAATTTTGCCATCGGTGGTGCATTGTGGTGAGGGTAATAAACTCACGGTAGGCTGTGATGCTTGTCCGTATGCGAAAACTGATCCGACTAATACCATTGTCTCGGTAAAGCGTTTTATGGGGCTGGGGTATCAAGAAGTTAAAGACTTCAAAAATTGCCCTTATGACTTAGTGGAAAATGGCAATAATGTGCAGTTTCACACGGCAATGGGCGATTTGTCAGCGGTGGAGATTTCTTCAAGTATTTTAAACAGTCTAAAGCAGCGTGCCGAAGATGCTTTAGGGGGTGAACTGATGGGTGCGGTGATTACCGTGCCTGCGTATTTTAACGATGCACAGCGACAAGCCACCAAGGATGCAGCAACCTTAGCGGGGCTTAATACTCTGAGATTATTAAATGAGCCAACAGCGGCAGCGGTGGCTTACGGTTTAGAATCGGGTGAAGAGGGGGTTCATGCTATTTATGATTTGGGTGGCGGTACTTTTGATATTTCTATTTTGAGTTTTCAAAAGGGGGTTTTTAAAGTGCTTTCCACGGGCGGCGATTCTGCTTTGGGTGGCGATGATTTTGACCAGTTGATTATTGATGATTGTATTGAATCGTTAAAACTTGGAAAACTCACCCCAACACAAATGCAAAAAATCAAGCAATTTGCCCGTATCGCAAAGGAAACTTTGAGCACTAATGATTTTGCCGAATTTAACTGTGTAGAAGCACCGTATCGCATTTCTAAAGAAAAATTTGAAATCCTGTCTAAAGCACTCATCAAGCGTACTTTATTGTTAGTAAAGCGTGCCGTTAGAGATGCAGAAATTGAGATGAATGACATTAAAGACATTGTTATGGTGGGCGGTTCAACACGGATGCCATTGGTGAGAACGATGGTCGGTGATTTATTTAAAAAACCCGTTTTATGCTCCATCAATCCAGACGAAGTCGTTGCCAAAGGTGCCGCTATTCAGGCAAATTTATTAGCGGGCAATAAGTCGCAGGATGAAATGTTATTATTGGATGTTTTACCTTTGTCATTAGGTCTAGAGACAATGGGCAGCTTGGTGGAAAAAATCGTGCATCGCAATACCACCATCCCCATTACTCGCGCACAAGAATTTACTACTTTCAAAGATGGACAAACGGCGATGAGCGTTCATGTTTTACAAGGTGAACGCGAGTTGGTGGCAGATTGTCGTTCACTCGGTAAGTTTGAACTGCGAGGTATTCCACCAATGGTAGCAGGCAACGCCCGTATTCGGGTAGAGTTTCAAGTCGATGCCGATGGCTTATTATCCGTTAGTGCCACCGAAGAAACTTCGGGCGTAAAAGCCGATGTTACCATTAAGCCTTCTTATGGTCTGAGCGACGGCGAGATGGAAAAGATGCTGAAAGACTCTATTTTATTTGCTAAAGACGATATTGAAGCCCGACAATTACATGAAATGCAAGTAGAAGCCGACCGAACTCTTGAGGCGATTGATTCTGCCCTTGCTAAAGACAAACAAATGCTTGATAAGGCGATGATTGACGATATTATGCATGCCCGAGCAGAGTTAGAAGCAGTTGCTCAATCAAACAACGAAAAAATGATTAAAGAAAAAATGGAAAACCTTGAAGCAGTGAGCACCAAATTCGTAGAAATGCGAATGAATACCACCATTGCTAAAGCAATGCAAGGTCATAATGTAGAAGAATTTAAGGAGTAGAAAAAATGCCACAAATGATTATCTTACCACACGAAGATTTATGCCCAGAAGGTGCTGTTCTTGAAGTTGAAAACGGCACTAGCGTATGTCGAGCAATGCTTGCCAATCACATCGAAATCGAACACGCTTGCGAAATGTCAAACGCCTGCACCACTTGCCACATCTATATTCGTGAAGGCTTTGATAGCCTCGAAGAATCCGATGAAATCGAAGATGATTTACTCGACAAAGCCTGGGGTTTAGACCCCGACTCTCGCCTTTCTTGTCAGGCAGTGATGGGCAACACAGATTTAGTCATCGAAATTCCAAAATACACCATTAATCAAGTCTCCGAAAATCACTAAAGACAATATAAGTTACACGGGCCTTGCCCGTGTAACTTATATTTTTAAAAACTTGGATATAAAGTTTTTATTTTCTACAGTTGGGGCAAACTTTTCTATCACATCTTGGGGTTTGGTTTTAGAGAGTAGCCATTGCGGAATAGGCGGATTTTCACTACTACCACAGGCTTTTCCTAAGTTATTCGGGTGGAATATTTTAACAAAAGTGGGGTTTTCTAAATCATCTGCATAGACAATCCCACAATAGCGTTCCTTATGCTCAGTTTTGAGTGTGTCGTGGATATGGGTTAATTTTTTTGACAACTCGTCAGCACCGATTGTTTTCTGTGGCACAGGCGATAAAGTATCGTAAAAATACCAATCATTGGTAGGCTCGGTAATTAATTTTCCCAGTAACGCATCGCAATCGTCCCATTGCATAATACCAATGAAACGACCTTGAAACTCTGTTAAATAATTACTCAATCGTAATACTTGGGAAAGCGCCGAGGGCTTTGTCTTGCAAGGTTAGTTTTGCGGATACTTTTTTGGCAATTTCTTTGTAGATTTCTGATACTCTGCCGTCTGGGTCTTTGGCAACAGTCGGCGTGCCTTCATCGACATCGGTTCTAATGTCGATTTCTAAAGGTAGGGCGCCAAGAAAGTTGACATCGGCATCTTTTGCCATTGATTGACCACCACCAACACCGAAGATAGCCTCTTCATGTCCGCATTCTGAGCAGATGTGCAGAGACATATTTTCAACGATGCCAAGAATTGGAATGTTAACTTTTTCAAACATTTTCAAGCCTTTTTTCGCATCTAAAAGGGCAATGTCTTGTGGAGTTGTAACAATCACGGAGCCACTCACAGGGATTTTTTGCGACAAAGTCAGCTGCGTGTCGCCTGTGCCTGGTGGCAGGTCGATAATCATATAATCAACCCCACGCCACAGTGTATCACGCAACATTTGCTCTAACGCCTGGGTTACCATAGGGCCACGCCAAATCATTGGATTGTCTTCGTCAACTAAATAGCCGATTGACATAGATTGCATGCCATGGCCTAAAATTGGTAGTAGTTTACCTTCGCCTGTGGTTTCGGGCTTCAGCTTAGAAACACCCAGCATTCTTGGCTGAGAAGGACCATAAATATCCGCATCTAAAATCGCAACTTTTGCACCTTCTGCTTGCAAAGCAAGGGCGAGATTAACCGTTGTGGTGGATTTACCCACGCCACCCTTGCCTGAAGCAACAGCGATAATATTTTTAACCTCTGGCAATACATCCACACCTTTTTGGGTAGAATATTTGGCGATTTTTGTGTCAATATTAACCGTTGCATCACTGATGCCTGCATCTGCTAGGGCAGAGATAATCGCATCAGTCAACTCTTGATGATAACTTTGTGCTGGGTAACTAAGCAGGATATTAACCACCACTTTATCGCCTTTAATTTCAATACTATCCGCTACAATTCCTTGCTCGGTGTATTTATCGGTAACGCTTGCAAGAATATTTTCGATGTTGTCTTGGGTTAAATCTGCCATCGGTCTGTCCAATTAAGTAAAATACGCTATTTTATCGCATAACCATACAATATAACCTCAATATTAATATGACAACAAGAAAAATCCTCGTTACCTCCGCACTGCCTTATGCTAATGGCGAAATCCATCTCGGGCATTTATTGGAATATATTCAAACTGATATTTGGGTGCGTTTTCAAAAAATGATGGGCAATGAGTGCCATTTCGTTTGTGCCGATGATGCACACGGCACGCCGATTATGCTGAAAGCCGATGAACTTGGCATTACCCCAGAGGCATTAATTGAGGGCGTGAGTGAACGACATCAAGCAGATTTTAAAGAATTTTCGATTGGTTTTAGTCAATACTATTCGACTCATTCGCAAGAAAATAAAGACATTTCAGCGGATATTTATAATAAACTGAATGACCGTGGTTTTATCAAAACACGCACCATTTCTCAGGCATTTGACCCTGAGAAAAAGATGTTCTTGCCCGATAGATTTATTAAAGGAGATTGCCCAAAATGCGGTGCAGAAGGGCAATATGGCGACAACTGCGAAGTTTGTGGTGCGACTTATTCACCGACTGAACTTAAAAATGCCAAATCTGCCGTTTCAGGTGCAACGCCGATTACCAAAGATTCTGAACATTATTTCTTTGATTTACCCCAATTTGAAGCACAACTAAAAGAATGGACCAACGCAGGGCATTTACAAGACGAAATCAGCAATAAACTCGCTGAATGGTTTGAGCAAGGTTTGCAACAATGGGACATTTCTCGTGATGCGCCGTATTTTGGTTTTCAAATTCCAGGCGTTGAAGGCAAGTATTTTTATGTATGGTTGGACGCACCGATTGGCTATATGGCCAGTTTCAAAAAATTATGTACAACGCAAGGCATTGATTTTGATGAATACTTTAACAAAGATTCAAAAACTGAATTGTATCATTTTATCGGTAAAGACATTGTTTATTTCCACGCACTGTTCTGGCCAGCAATGTTGATGGGCGCTGATTACCGCATGCCAACAGCAGTTTTTGCACACGGATTTTTAACGGTGAACGGGCAAAAAATGAGCAAGTCTCGCGGCACTTTCATTCAAGCACGCACTTATTTAGATAATCTAAATCCTGAATGTTTACGCTATTATTACGCCTACAAACTTTCCGCTAAAATTGATGACATTGACCTTAATTTAGAAGATTTTAAACAACGAGTGAATTCTGATTTGGTCGGAAAAGTGGTCAACATCGCCTCTCGCAGTGCAGGTTTTGTCGTCAAGAAATTCGATAAAACCCTGTCTGCCTATGCGATTGAAGGTGATTTATACAACGAATTTGTTGCCAAAGGTGATGACATCGCCAAACTGTACGAAGCCCGTCAATACAGCCAAGCCATGCGTGAAATTATGAAACTCGCCGACAAAGCCAATCAATACATCGATGAACACAAACCTTGGCAAATGATTAAAGAAGAAGGTAAAGAGGCGCAAGTTCATGATGTAACTTCACTCGCCCTCAATTTATTTAGAGTGCTAATAACTTACTTAAAGCCCGTTTTGCCAACAACGGCAAAGCAAGCAGAAGAGTTTTTAAATGTTGACACTCTAACTTGGGATGCTTTAAAACACCCACTAACCAAGCATAAAATCAATAAATTCAAACCTTTAATGTCGCGCATTGAAGACGAGCAAATTGCCGCAGTAATTGAGGCATAAAAACAAACTGCATAAGTGCAGTCGAAGGGTATTTTTTACTTTATAAGGTTCCTCGGTTAGCACTCGGAATGACATCCATTAGTCAATAAAAACAAGTAAAATACGCATCTTCGGAGAGATGTCAGAGCGGTTTAATTTGCTCGCTTGGAAAGCGGGTGTACCTCACGGTACCGAGGGTTCGAATCCCTCTCTCTCCACCAAATTATCGGCACTTTGACAAATCCGACCCATTGAAAACGGGTCGGATTTGTTATTTTAAATTTTAAAACTATGATGAATTTGACACCAAACTTCAAACCAACAGATATTGTTAAAACCATTCAGTCTTTAACCGAAAAAGGTTTAAAGGTGGTGAATGAAGCCGCTCAAGGGAAAACTTGGGCAGAAGTTGTTGAGCCAATGGATCGGTTTGAATTTGAATTTGGGCTGTATGATAATGTCAATTCGCATCTAAACGAAGTGGCGTTCAGTGAGGAATTTAATGCGGAATATGAAAAAACCTTGCCATTGATTACCAATTTTTATACCGAAATTAGTAGCAATAAGGCGTTGTATCAGGCATATAAAAATCTTTTAAATATCGATTTAGATACGCAACAAACTTATATTATCAAAGAAGCTATTAAGGGTTTTGAACGCTCTGGCGTTGGGTTAGAGGGTGAAGCGTTGAAGCGATTTAAAGCAATTAAAGAGCGGTTGAGCATTCTAAAAAATCAATTTTCTAAAAACAGTTTGTTGGCGACCAATGAATGGAAGAAAATTGTGAGTAAAGAAGATTTAGCGGGTTATGATGAGGATAAATTGGCTAAAGTTAAGACCAGTGAGGGGTATGAGTTAAGTTTACAAGTGCCAATTTATACGGATGTGATGGCGTATGCGGATAATCGTGATTTGCGTGAAGAGGTTTATAAGGCTTATGTTTCTCGTGCTTCTGAGGTGGGGATTACGGATAAAAAATTTGATAATAAATCGACAATGGATGAGATTTTGGCATTGCGTCAAGAAATGTCGGAGATTTTTGGCTTTGAAAATTATGCGCAATATTCTATTGCTGCCAAAATGGTGGAATCTGAGCAACAAGTTGTGGATTTTTTAGAAGAGTTGGTGGCGCAGGCAAGGCCACAGGCAGAGCAAGAGTTAGCGGAGTTAAAAGACTTTGCAGGGGTTGATTTAATGCCATGGGATTTGGGGTATTACGCCGAAAAACTCAAAGTCAAAAAATTCGGCTTTAAACAGTCTGATTTAACTCCTTATTTCCCCGAAAACCAAGTGTTAGAAGGGTTATTTACCACGATTGAAAATTTGTATCAAATTAAGATTAATAGGGTTGATGAAACAACCTATCATCAAGATGTGCGTGTTTTAGATATTAGCAATAAAGCAGGTTTAGTTGGGCGTATTTATCTTGATGTGTATGCCCGAGAAGGCAAACGAGGTGGGGCATGGATGGCAGATTATCAGCCATTAATGGGCGATAACAAACCGATAGCCTTTGTAGTTTGCAATCTTAATTCACCCACCAAAGGCAAACCTGCCTTATTTGAATTTGACGAAATTGTTACCATTTTCCATGAGTTTGGACATGCGCTACATCACATACTTACCAAGGTTGAATACCCTTCTGCATCAGGTATTTCAGGGGTTCCTTGGGACGGTGTGGAGTTACCCAGTCAGTATATGGAGTTTTTTTGCTACGAAAAATCTGTGGTTAAATTACTTTCTAAACATTGGAAAACGGGCGAATCTTTGCCAGATGATTTATACGATAAACTGATTGCTGCTAAAAACTTTCAATCGGCACTTGGGCTGTTGCGCCAATGTGAGTTTTCACTCTGGGACATAAAAACTCATACAACCAATCAAGACACTTACGCTGTTTTAGATGAAATTAAAAAGGCGACCGCATTGATACCTGCCATTGACAGCAATCGTTTTTTAAATACTTTTGAGCATATATTTAACGGGGGTTATGCCGCAGGATATTTCAGTTACAAATGGGCAGAAGTGTTGGCAGCCGATGCTTATTATTATGTCAAATCTCAGGGGGGTATTGGCTCACAGGCATCAAAGGACTTTATGCACAATATTTTAGAGGTGGGTGGCAGTGCGGATTTTATGCAACAATACTTTAAATTTAGAGGAGAAAAACCTTCTACTAAGGCGTTACTTGAGTCTAATGGCATTGTTTATATTAGAAAACACTGATACTTATAAATAAAAAACGGGTAAAATCATTACTTTTAAATTTATGTAACAGGGTTTTAATATGATTAAGTTTTTAATAGGTGTTATTGTAGCATTGGCATTGATTGGTGGTGCGATTCAATTTAAAGCAACAGATAAGGATTGGTCTTTGGTGGTTGATAAAGAAGTGGCGCTAAGCAGTGTAAAGACAGGTGCTATTAAACTTTACGATATTACCAATGCATTGATTGCCGACTTTAGAAAAACTGAAAAGAGCGAGGAAGTTTCAACGCCAGTAGTAGATCCAAAAAAGTAATCTCAAATTAAATTTTTAAGCACTAAAAACCCTATCAAATTGATAGGGTTTTTTTGGTTTTTAAATGGGTGTAAATATTGGCAGTGCTAAATCTTAGAAAGTAAAATTGATCCATTAGTACCACCAAAACCAAATGAATTGGAAATTGCATGATTTATTTTCATTTCCCTAGCTTCATTTGCACAATAATCTAAATCACAATCAGGGTCTTGATTAAGAATGTTAATGGTAGGTGGCACAACTTGATCTCTTAATGCTAATGCTGTGAAAATAGCCTCAATACCACCTGCGGCACCTAGTAAATGACCTGTCATTGATTTGGTTGAACTCATGACTACTTGGTAAGCATGGTCTCCAAGTGCTGCTTTAGCAGCATCTGTTTCTGCTTGATCACCTGCAGGTGTTGAAGTGCCATGTGCATTAATGTAATCAATCTGCTCACTATTAACGCCTGCATTGCGCATGGCATTCTTCATGCATCTAGCCGCACCTTCGCCGCCTTTGGAGGGTAAAGTCATATGGTAAGCGTCACCACTCATGCCATAGCCTGATACTTCAGCATAGATTTTTGCGCCACGGGCTTTGGCGTGTTCGTATTCTTCTAAGACTACGACACCTGCGCCATCACCAAGCACAAAACCATCACGATCTTTATCCCAAGGGCGAGAAGCAGTTGATGGGTCATCGTTACGAGTAGAAAGGGCGCGAGCTGCTGCAAAACCACCTAAGCCACAATTGGTGGTTGACATTTCAGCACCACCAGCAATCATTACATCTGCATCACCATATTCAATAAGGCGTGAGGCATCGCCAATATTGTGTGTGCCCGTGGTACACGCTGTTACAATGGCAAAATTTGGACCTTTGAGTCCATACTTAATAGAGAGATTGCCAGAAATCATATTAATGATGGAAGAAGGGACAAAGAAAGGAGAAATGCGCCTTGCGCCTTTTTCTTTAAACAAGTCGGCTGTTTTTTCAATCGTGCCTAAACCACCAATACCTGCACCAATGGCAACACCAATACGCTCCGCATTTTCTTCTGTTACTTCAATACCGCTGTCTTTAATTGCTTGAATGCCAGCTGCCATTCCATAGTGAATAAAAGTATCCATCTTTTTAGATTCTTTAGGGCTAAGGTAGTTAGCCACATCAAAACCCTCAACAGAGCCACCGAATTTTACAGATTGACCTTCGGTTGCTATATTGGTTAAAACATTGATGCCAGATTTTCCGTTAAGGATATTGTTCCAAGCACCTGTTATGGTTGAACCAACAGGGGAAACGATGCCCATACCTGTAATTACCACTCTTCTTTTACTCATTATATTTTTCTCATTATAAAAAAAGCGCCGAATAAGCGCTTTTTATTGTTCGGGTTAACCAATAGAAATTACAAAGTTTTGTTCACATAGTCAATTGCTTGCTGGACGGTTGTAATGTTTTCTGCTTCATCGTCAGGAATTTCGCAGTCAAACTCTTCTTCAAGAGACATTACTAACTCAACCGTGTCTAGTGAATCTGCGCCTAAATCATCAATAAAAGAAGCGTTATTATCAATATCACCACTTGCGTCTAACTGCTCAGCTACAACCGCTTTTACTCTGTCTTCAATACTCATTTGTTATTTCCTGTGTTATTGTTTAAAAGTTGTATTTTATCGTAAAAAAACATTTATGCAAATCTATTTTTTATCCTAATCCAAAAGTAGAGATTGTAAAGATAGTGCCACTCCTTGTTCTGTCTGTGTTTGTAAAAACCTATGGATTCAGCGGCTATTTTTTTGCGAATACAGACAAGGTAAAAGGGTGGCGCTAGGTTTGTGATTTCTACTTTTGGATTAGGGTTTTGTAACGGGTTGGGTCAGGCATGCCAGCTTCTTTAAAACCCAGCTTTCTATATTCACACGCATCACAAATGCCACAAGCATCACCATGCTCATCTGCCTGATAACAAGTGGTGGTCATTGCATAGTCCACACCAAGTTCCAAGCCTTTTTTAATAATTTCTGCTTTGTGCAAAGCAATTAACGGTGTATGAATGGTGAGTTTTTGCCCCTCAACCCCTTGTTTGGTAGCTAAATTTGCCATCATTTCAAAGGCTTTAATATATTCTGCACGGCAATCTGGGTAGCCTGAATAATCAAGTGCATTCACACCAATAAAAATATCTTGACAGTTTAAAACTTCTGCCCAAGCCATTGCATACGATAAAAAAATGGTGTTCCGTGCTGGTACATAAGTAATTGGAATGTCATCGCTTTCTTTAAAATCTGGCACGGCAATTGCACTGTCTGTTAAGGCGGAACCACCAATGTCATTTAATGCGATGCTCATAATACGGTGTTCGGCGGCAGAAAACAAAGCAGCAATTTTTGTGGCAGCATTTAATTCTGATTTTTGTTTTTGCCCATAGTCAAAACTCATTGCATAACACTCAAATCCCTGAGATTGGGCAATCGCCAGCGTGGTGGTTGAATCTAAACCGCCCGATAAAAGAACAACGGCTTTTTTAGACATTAGCAAGGTTTCCTTTTGACTCCAACCATTTTTTACGGTCTGGCGCACGCTTTTTACTGAGGAGCATATCCATCATTTGCGTAACTTGCAGTGGATTTTCTAGGGTTAATTGAATCAATCGGCGGGTGTCGGGCAACATCGTGGTTTCTCTGAGTTGAGACGGATTCATTTCACCTAGCCCCTTAAATCGTTGCACTTGCACTTTAACTCGCTTATTGTCTTTTTCAATTTTGTTAATCGTCGCATCGCGTTCAGCATCATCCAAGGCATAATGCACCTGTTTACCTGCATCAATACGATATAACGGTGGCATTGCGACAAAAATATGCCCTTTTTCAACCAATCGTGGAAAATGTTTAACGAATAGGGTGCAAATCAGTGTGGCAATATGTGCACCATCCGAATCTGCGTCTGCCAAGATGCAGATTTTGCCATATCGCAACCCTGAGAGGTCTTGGCAATTCGGCTCCAAGCCAATGGCAACACTAATATCGTGTATTTCATTACTGGCTAATACTTGGTCAGAATCCACTTCCCAAGTGTTGAGAATTTTACCTCGTAAAGGCAAAATCGCTTGATATTCTTTATCTCGTGCCTGCTTAGCAGAACCGCCCGCAGAATCACCCTCTACTAAAAATACCTCAGTTTGACTTAAATCATGACTGGTACAATCTGATAATTTACCCGGCAAAGCAGGACCACTAACAATCTTTTTACGAATAACTTTTTTACCTGTTTTCATTCGTGATTGCGCATTCATAATCGCCAATTCCGCAATTTTTTCCGCAATTTCAGTGTGTTGATTTAACCAAAGACTGAACGCATCTTTAACCACATTTGAGACAAAACCTGCACATTCTCTCGAAGACAATCTTTCTTTAGTTTGCCCCGAAAACTGAGGGTCTAAAATTTTAATCGATAAAACATAAGCAATTTTTTGCCAAACATCATCGGGTGTGAGTTTGACATTTTTTGGTAACAAACTTCTAAACTCACAAAACTCTTTTAACGCATCGGTCAAACCAGAACGCAACCCATTAACATGCGTCCCCCCTTGCGAAGTGGGAATGAGATTAACATAGCTCTCACCAATAATATTGGTGTTAAATTCCGTCCAAGACAACGAACAGTGCATTTGTTGCTCATCCGATTCGTAAGTTACCACAAAGGGCACTTCTGGCACGCAATCCAAACCATCTAATGAGACCGATAGATAATCTTTCAAACCTTCTTTATAATTCCAATGATCCTCAGTGTCGTCAATTTCATTACGAAAAGTAACATCCAACCCTGAACACAGGACCGCTTTTGAGCGTAAATTATGTCTGAGCTTGGTCACTGAAAATTTAGCCGTATCAAAAAATTGTGCATCGGGCACAAACCTAACTTTGGTTCCCGTGTTGTACTTACCAACTTTGCCAACAACTTCAAGTGCAGTTTTTATATGGCCATTTGCAAAAGTAATGTAATGTTCTTGAGCGTCGCGCTTAATCCAAATTTCCACTAAGGTAGATAGGGCATTAACTACCGAAATACCCACCCCATGCAAACCACCTGAAAATTGATAAGAATCATTTGAAAATTTCCCCCCTGCGTGTAGTTTGGTCAAAATAACTTCCACTCCAGAAACTCCCTCCTCAGGGTGAATATCAACGGGCATACCTCGCCCATCATCCTCAACTGAAATAGAACCATCTTTATAAAGTACTACATTAATCTTTGTCGCATGCCCAGCTACTGCCTCGTCGACACTATTATCAATCACTTCTTGCGCCAAATGATTGGGTCGCTCAGTCTCTGTGTACATGCCTGGACGCTTACGCACTGGGTCTAAACCCGATAAAACTTCAATGGAGGATGAATCGTAATTACTCATAATTTATTCTAATTATATTTTGCGAAGTATCATACCAAAAAAGCCTCGTATGAACGAGGCTTTTTATTCCCTAATCCAAAAGTAGAAATCACAAACCTAGCACCACCCTTTACCCCGCCTGTATTCGCAAAAAATAGCCACCGAACATAGGCGGGACTCATATTTTTTGCAAACACAGGCAGAACAAGGGACGGCACTACCTTTGCAATTTCTACTCTTGGATTGGGATTATAAAAGATATTTAACAACAGCACCTACGGCAAGTACCAAACCTGTTGCTAATGCCATTGGATACCAAAAAATTTCTGTGTTTAATTTTGTTGTTTCTGCACCTAACTTTCTTGTAGCGGCCATTACTTCTGCAATATCTACTTCTAATTTTTCTAATTTTTTCATTTCTAAATCAGTCATTTTTACCACCCTAAAAAAATAAATAATTAAAATACATAATACCTTATTTAACAACGCATACAACCCCCAATTCCTCCCAATCCAAAAGTAGATATTGCAAAGATAGTACTAGGTTTTTGATTTCTACTTTTGGATTTGGGGAATGATATTTTGCGAAGTACCATACCAAAAAAAGCCTCGTAAAAACAAGGCTTTTTATTGGAAATGAGCAACTTGTTTACATCATACCAGGCATACCACCACCCATATCACCACCACCTGCAGGTGCTGAATCTTGTGGAATGTCGGTAATCATCGCTTCTGTGGTAATCATCAATCCAGAGATACTTGCCGCGTGTTGTAAAGCGGCACGAGTTACTTTGGTTGGGTCTAAGATACCCATTTTTAGCATATCACCATATTCTTCTGTGCCAGCGTTATAGCCGTGATTACCTTTGCTTTTTGCAACTTCGTTAAGCACAACGGAAGATTCACCGCCACCGTTAGCAACGATTTGTCTAAGGGGGGCCTCCATTGCACGCTTAGCAATGTCGATGCCGATGTCTTGGTCGTGGTTGTCGCCTTTTAATTTGTCCAAGGTTGCGATTGCACGAACCAATGCAACACCACCACCTGGAACCACACCTTCTTGCACAGCAGCACGGGTTGCGTGTAGTGCGTCATCAACACGGTCTTTTTTCTCTTTCATTTCAACTTCAGTGGCGGCGCCGACTTTAATCACAGCAACACCGCCTGATAATTTAGCCAATCGCTCTGAGAGTTTTTCTTGGTCGTATTCAGAGGTGGTTTGTTCTAATTGCGCTCTGATTTGCTTAACACGCCCATTAATATCGTCTTTTGTACCTGCGCCATCAACGACAATGGTTTCATCTTTACTGACTTCAATGCGTTTTGCAGAGCCTAGTTGGTCTTCAGTAACGCCTTCAAGTGATAAGCCGATTTCTTCTGAAATGACGACACCACCTGTTAATACTGCAAGGTCTTGTAAGATTGCTTTACGACGGTCGCCAAAGCCAGGTGATTTAACCGCTACGACTTTAACGATGCCACGCATATTATTCACCACTAAAGTGGCTAAAGCTTCACCTTCAATATCTTCGGCAATAACCAAAAGAGGGCGACCCGATTTTTGGGCAATTTCTAAAGTAGGCAGCAAATCACGAATATTTGAGATTTTCGCTTCGTTTAACAAAATCAATGGTTGATCTAAATCTGCACTCATATTGTCTTGATTGTTGACAAAATAAGGCGATAAATAGCCCCGTTCAAATTGCATACCTTCAACCACATCTAATTCATTGTCAAGTGCAGAGCCTTCTTCAACGGTAATAACGCCTTCTTTACCAACTTTTTCCATTGCTTCGGCAATAATATCGCCAACAGAAGTGTCAGAGTTAGCAGAAATCGTACCTACTTGAGCGATTGATTTAGTGTCATCACAGGGCTGTGAAAGTTTGTGTAATGCTTTCACTGCCGCATCAGTTGCTTTATCGATACCTCGTTTAAGGTCCATCGGATTCATCCCTGCAGAAACGGCTTTTACGCCTTCGGTTACTAAAGCTTGCGCAAGTACGGTTGCTGTTGTGGTGCCATCACCCGCAATGTCATTGGTTTTAGAAGCGACTTCCTTAACCATTTGTGCGCCCATATTTTCAAACTTGTTTTCAAGTTCAATTTCTTGCGCCACGGAAACACCATCTTTAGTGATAGTCGGGGCACCAAATGAACGGTCTAAAACCACATTACGACCCTTGGGGCCTAAAGTTACCTTTACTGCGTTTGCTAAGGTATTCACACCATTTAGCATTAAATTTCTTGCGTCAATTCCAAATTCTATGTCTTTTGCACTCATCTTATTCTCCTTTATTCAACAACGGCAACAATATCGCTTTCGCTCATTACCAATAGGGTTTCACCCTCTACGGTAATCTCTGTGCCAGCAAACTGACCAAATAAAACCTTATCTTCAACTTTAACATCCATGGCAATCACATCGCCATTGTCTGTCTTTCTACCACTGCCAACAGCAACAACGATGCCTTCCGAAGGCTTTTCACTGGCTGAACCAGGGATAATTAAGCCACTGGCGGTAGTTTGTTCTTCTTCTGATCTGCGAACGACCACACGGTCGTGAAGGGGGCGGATATTCATATTTTCTCTCCTATATTGATAAAATTAAATTTGTTTTTCTAAATTTTCTTTCAGCTTTTTCATGGCTTTGTTTTCAAGTTGGCGTATTCTTTCAGCGGAAATTTCATACTTGTCTGCTAAAGTATGTAGGGTTGTTTTTTCTTCTTTCAAGTACCTAGACTGTAAAATATCCAAACTTCTTTCATCCAGCAAAGAAAGTGCTTTATAAAGTTGCTGTTGTTGGTGCTTGTTTGAGTCATCAATTAAGGCTAATTGCTCAGGAGTTTTGGTATTTTCGTCGGTTAAATAATGCACAGGTGAAGTGCTATTTTCTTCATCTGTCACTTCAAATGCGACATCGTTAAACTGCAAACGCGACTCCATATCCAGCACATCTTTTGGACGCACACCCAAATCTTCGGCTATTTCTTCGGCTTGCTCCATATTTAATGAAGTGTAAATATTGGACTTGGCTTTTTTCAGTTTAAAGAATAATTTGCGTTGTTCTTTAGTGGTTGCCACTTTAACAATTTTCCAATTTTTAAAGATAAATTCGTGAATTTCAGCCCGAATCCAATACACTGCATAAGATGCAAGACGCACATTTTTATGCGGATTAAACCGCTTCACCGCCTTCATTAAGCCAATCGTACCTTCTTGAATTAAATCCTCTTGTTCAAGTCCATAACCCTTGTAACCATGAGCAATAAAAGCAACAAAACGCATATGCGACAAGACTAATTTTCTTGCTGCATCCAAGTTATGGTTTTCAAATAAATCAACTGCCAGTTCGTGTTCTTCTTCTGCCGATAAAATCGGTGGATACTTTTGGACGGTTAAATCCTTGGGGGTTTGGACAGCAGGAGTTGTAGAGTTGTGCGCCATTATTCAGTGAGGATTTTAAGCAACTCTTTGTGCTTATTCGATTGTTGCCCAATACTGAATCTTTGTGAATGAATGATCATAGATAAATCATTTAAAGCCGTATCAAAATCATCATTAACCACTAAATAATCAAACTCATCATAATGCTGAGTTTCACTTACGGCATCGCGCATTCTGCGCTCAATAATGGTTGAATCGTCTTGTCCTCTGCCAGTGAGGCGTGCTCGAAGTGCTTCGATAGAAGGGGGAATGATGAAAATACTAATGATATCGGGAAAACTTTTTTCAACTTGTCTAGCACCTTGCCAATCAATCTCTAAAATCACATCTTGTCCGCCTGCCAACAAGTCTTTAACCGTTTGTTTTGCACTGCCATAATAGTTGTCAAACACCTGTGCTGATTCGATAAAACCCTCATTTTCATTAATTTCGTCAAATTCTTCTTTAGAAACAAAAAAATAATTTTCCCCGTGCACTTCACCCGGGCGAGCATCACGAGTAGTGTGTGAGACAGAAACGCAAAGCCCTTCTGTTCGTGCAATCAGTTCTTTTACTAAAGAAGTTTTTCCACATCCTGATGGAGCGGCAATAATAAATAAATTAGCCACAGTCTATTGCGCCTTGTAACCTTTGATGTCATCAGCACCGTCGGCAGAAAAGAAGAATTTTTCCATTTGCTCTTTCAAATATTTCTGTGCATTTTCATCCAGCATATTCAGGTTATTTTCATTGATCAGCATTGTTTGATGGTCTAACCATGCCTGCCAACCAGGTTTTGATACATTGTCCAAAATGCGTTTGCCTAATTCTCCTGGGTAGGGTGCACGGTCTAACGCTTCTAATGCTTCGTTCATTTTTACACAATTTACAGTGGTCATAATCTTATAGTTTTCCTAATTTAACGCCTAATATTTTCAAGCTTGCGAAGTAAATAAGTGCCGAAGAACCGATGATAAAGCCGATTGATTGCACTCTTTGCCATACGCTTGCATTTAAATAATGGCTAATTTCTTGATTGAAATTTACAATAAAAGTAGCCATTATAATCGTTGCTAATAATACTTGCAAAAACATTCTGAAAAAGTCGTCTGATAAACTAAAAATAGTGTCTTTTTTGAGGTAATAATAGAGCAAAAATGCATTAATTGCTGCCGATATTGAAGTAGCAATTGCTAAGCCCATATGGGCGTAGTAATAAGCGAAGAAAATATTTAAAAAAACATTGGATACCATGGCAATCACACCAACTTTAACAGGTGTTTTGGTATCGCCTCTTGATAAAAACACAGGCGCCAAAATTTTGACCATAATAAACGCCATTAATCCTGCGCCATACGCCATCAAACTCAGCGAAGATTGATGTGCAGCGAAAGGCGAAAATTCATCGTATTGAAACAAAGTAATTAACAAAGGCTCTGCCAATAACACCAACCCTGCACAAGCAGGGGCACCAAGTATCAAACCGATTTTAAGGGCGTAATCAATGGTTTGGGTGAATTTTTTATCCTCTTTATTGGCGTAATGTTTGCTGAGTTTTGCCAAGGCAACAGTCGCCAAAGCAATGCCAATCAACGCCAAAGGCAACTCCAGCAACCTATCTGAATAATACAACCAAGTCACGCTACCACTCACCAATAGCGTGGCAATCATCGTGTCAATTAATAGGTTAATTTGCGACACTGAAACGCCGAATAGGGCGGGCAGCATCCGTTTTTTTAGGGTTTTAACGGCTTCGTGTTCGCCCCTCACCAAGCGCGGCATTTTTTTGAGTTTAAGCAGAAATGGAATTTGAAATAATAACTGCACCACACCACCAATCAACACGCCCCAAGCAAGTGCCATAATTGGGGTTTCCAAATGTGTTGATAAATAAACCGCAGACAAAATCATTGAAATGTTTAACAATACCGGTGTAAAGGCAGGCACAGCAAAGCGGTCGTAAGAATTAAGAATACTGCCAGCAAAAGCAGTTAAAGAAATCAACAACAAGTAAGGAAAGGTAATTCTAAGCATATCCGATGCCAAATTAAATTTAGTCGGGTCGGCATCAAAATAAAATCCCCAAGCGAACGCAAAGATAATAACGGGGGCAATAATGACTGCAATCAGAGTAAGAATGATTAAAACTTTTAAAAACTTGGTGCCAATATGGTTGATGACATTTTGCACTTCTGCTTCGTTGTGATTGGCTTTGGCATCTGCTAAAATCGGCACAAATGCCTGTGAGAAAGCCCCTTCACCAAACAAGCGTCTAAGAAAATTAGGGATTCTAAAAGCGACTAAAAAAGCATCTGTTAAGCCATTGGCACCAAAATATCGAGCAACGAAATAATCACGAACTAAGCCTAATATTCTTGACAAAAAAGTCATCACAGTAACAATGCTACTGGATTTTAAAAAAGATTTATCGGCTGACACTATTCCTCGTTAGGACCACGCATAATGCCCGCTTTTGAGCTGCGAATACATTTGACGAATTGCATTACCTCATTGTGGTCAGACTCTGTTTCTTCCAATTCTTGAAGTGACTGATCCAGCAAGCCAGAGCCACGATAAACGACTTTAAAGGCGCGTTGAATAGCGGCAATTGCGCTTGGGGTAAAGCCACGACGACGCATACCTTCGGCGTTAATACTACGAACACGGGTTTGCACACCTGAGGCGAGCATATAAGAAGGAATATCTTTATTAACCTGACAACCCATACCAATATAGGTGTGCATACCAATCATACATTTTTGTTTAACCAGCGTAAACCCCCCTAAAATTGCCCAATCTTGAATACGCACATGCCCTGCCAAAGAAGCATTGTTTGACATAATAATATGGTCGCCAATTTGACAATCATGAGCGATATGCACATATGCCATTAACATATTTTTAGAGCCTACACGGGTAATGGACTCGTCTTTTTCTGTGCCACGGTTAATGGTGCAAAATTCACGAATTAAATTATCGTCACCAATAATTAGATTGGAATCTTGTTCAGCTGCATAAGTAACATCTTGTGGGTCACCGCCAATTGAGGCAAATGAGTAAATATGGTTATTTTTACCAATTTTGGTTGGACCCTGGATGACTGCATGGGACTCTACAATTGTGCCGGAGTCGATTTCCACATTAGCACCAATGATAGCATAAGCGCATATTTCAGCACTTTCATGAATTTCTGCACTAGGGTCAATAACTGCACTTGGATGTATTGCCATGATACTCTCCTTTAATCAGCTGCTTTTTGGGTGCACATTAACTCAGCTGAGGTAACCACTTTATCATCAACTTTGGCAATACATTTAAATTTCCAGATGCCGCGTTTAACTGTCATTACTTCTACTTCAAGTCTTAATTGGTCCCCAGGCTCAACCATGCGTTTAAAACGTGCTTTATCAACACCAACCAGCATATAAATTTGTCCGTCAATCGGTTTGCCAACTTCAGATTTAAATGCCAATATGCCTGTGGCTTGTGCCAATGCTTCAATGATTAAAACCCCTGGCATAATCGGTTGCGCAGGAAAATGACCAGTGAATTGTGGCTCGTTGTAAGTAACATTTTTAAGGGCGACAATCGATTTGCCAATTTCTAATTCTAAAACCCTGTCAATCAATAAGAAAGGGTAGCGGTGCGGCAGATAATTCTTGACATCTTGTATGTTCATTTCCATAGTTGATTCCCTTTATAGGTTTTTTAATTTAATATTTAAATGTTTTGTAATTTTAGCAAGTTTTGATAACCATAATTGGGTTCTTTTCCATTCTGAATGCTTGGAAATAGAGGTAAAACCTGTATAGTAACCCGTTTTTAAGTGTTTATCTACCGTGCTTGAGCCTGTAATAATAGTGTTATCTTCAAGGTGCATGTGACTGGCAATCACTGCACCACCACCAACTTGGCAATATTTACCTAAAACGGCACTACCACCAATAGTCACACCTGCGGCAATTGCTGTATCTGCACCTAGAATAACATTATGAGCGATATGCACCAAATTATCCAAATGCACACCATTTTGAATTTGAGTATCTTCTAAAGTACCTCTGTCGATGACGGTGTTAGCACCAATATTAACCTTGTTGCCAATGACTACATTACCCAGGTGGGCGATGCTGTGCCAGTGCTTGTCTTTATCTAAGACATTACCAAAGCCTTCTGAGCCAATGACTACACCAGCAGAAATAACAATGTCATCGCCAAGAGTACAACCTTGCAAAATAGTGACATTTGGCTGGATATTGACATTATTACCAAGGATGACACCTTGTTCAATCGTTGTATAAGCGCCAATGATACAGTTTTTGCCAATAATTACATTTTTACCAATGGTGCAGTTTGCAGCAATATTGTCGCTATCAATAATAGCACTCGAATGAATACCATTAAGATGTGTCGTTTTCTGTTTGAAATAATGAGTAATCTTGGCAAATGCTAAATACACATTGTTAACTACCAGCGCATTAGTGGGGCAATCATCTAATAAGTTTTTAGAGATAATTACAGCACCTGCTTTTGAAGCAATCAAGTCTGATTTATATTTATCACTGGCAATATAAGTTAATTGGTCTTTTTGTGCATTAGCACTGGTTGCAAGACTGTTAATTTTTAACGATGGATCACCAATCAAATCTGCATCAATGAAAGTGGCAATATCTTCCAGTGTATACATGACTTAAATACCTTTTCTAAAAAAAACTTTAGAAGGTTGTGCCAATGGTAAATTCAAAAGTCTTGGTATCATCACCCGTTTTCTTTATAATTGGCTTAGCCGCATAAACACCAAGAGGCCCAACAGGGGTTAACCAAGTAAATGCCACACCTGCAGAAGCACGAAAGTCTTTTCCAGTATTAAGGCTAGAGGCTTTAGTGCTCACTGCACCCGTATCAATGAATGCACTAATACGCATATTTTTACTGTCTTTTATAAAGGTCAATGGTGAAATTAATGATGCACTCATTAACAGAGATAACTCACCACCTTTGGCCTTGTTGGTGCCTGTATATTTTTCACCTAAAGAGTTAAAGTCGAAGCCACGCACAGAGGAAGAACCACCTCCATAATAACGCTCAAAGAATGGCAGTTCTTTATTGCCGTAACCTTGTGCCACACCTGCTGAAGCGTTTACTTTGAAAGTAACATTGTTAGATACCGGGTAATAACTCTTGTGTGAAGTGTTTACCTTATAGTATCTGAAATCAGCAACTGGCAATGCTACAGCAACATTTACATTGTTGGTTATACCTTTGGTCGGAAAATTGTAATCATCCAGTGTATTGTTGTTCCAATTTACACTCAATTTGGCTTCAGTTGAATTTTTGTTATTATATTTAGTACATTGTGTTGCTTCTTGAGTTAAGAATGTTGTTCCACAAGTAACTTTTTTAGTAGAAAGTTTTAAATCTGCACTAATGCGTGTCTCTTTAGTGATAGGAATACCATAACCAACACTTCCTCCTTTTTCATTAATTTTATAAGAAGACACATCGAGCTCTGCACCGTCGGTCTTTTTAGTAAATACACCATAACTTAGACTGTGCTTATCTTGGGTAAAGTAAGGATTTAAGAAATAAAATCTTATTTCTTTTACCGCTTTAGATTGAGCTATTGAAGCGTTTAATGTGTTACCTGTGCCCAAGAAGTTTTTCTCTGAAATACCAACATTAAAGGAAGCGCCAGAACTGTTAGAATGTGATAACCCAACTGAGAAAGTACCTGTTTTAGTTTCTTCAACAATAAAATGTAGATTAACTTTGTCTTCAAAGCCTTGCACTTTAGAGGCATTCATTTTCACATCAGAGAAATAACCAAGACGTTTAATCTTGTCAATAGAAGCTTTTAATTCTTTATCTGAGTACAAACCACCTTCGTAAATACCGATTTCACGACGAACCACTTCATCTTGCGTTCTAGTATTGCCACTAATAGTAATGCGATTTACATAGACTTTTTTATTGGTTGCTATCTTAAAGTTTAAATTAACCGTGTGTGCTGCTTTATTTTCATCCGTTGCCACATCTACTTTAGCAAAAGCGTAACCTTGATTAGTGTAAACATCAGTGACGGCTTCAATGCTATTAATAACTTTTTTACGTTTAAAAACATCACCTTCACTAACCGTTAGTAATTTTGTTAGACTTGACTCCGATTCATTGAGCATTTCACCTGAGAAGCCAATTGTGCCAACTTTATATTCATCACCTTCTTTTACTTGTATAGCAATATTAATACTTTCTTTGTTGTTGGATAGTTCACTCGTAACCTTGGTCACTTCAAAGTCGAGATAACTTTTGTTGATATAATGAGATTTCAATGCTTCAACGCCTGCGTCAAGTGCAACTTTAGAATAATGGTCTTTCTCGGTAAAGTAGTTTAAAGGGAACCAATCTGCTTTGCCAATTTCAAACAAATCTAATAAATCTCCTTCTTCCTCTGTCTTGTTACCTGTGATATGCATGGTTTTAATACGAGCAATTTCACCTTCAGCAACATCAAGCTCAACCCCTACTCTATTCTGACTGTCAATTTCAACATTCTTGGTGATTTTGATATTGTAGTAACCTTTGCTAATATATGTCGCTTCCAGTTGTCCAATCAGTCTATCTAATTGCCTGTCGTTGAAAATCTTCCCTTGGGTTAGACTCATACTGGTTAAAACTTGTTTAATCGTTTCTTCATCAAATACCTTTTCTGACTGGTTAATCAACTCAACATATTTAATATGTGGGTTTTCTACTAAGGTAATCTTTAAGGTTTCCCCAACCTGTAGAACCTCAATATCTTTAAAAAATTGCGTCTTATAAAGGGTGCGAATAATTTGCGTTGAGGTTTGCACTCTGTAATCATCTCCCACTTCAACGGGCAGGTAACTCAATGCTGTTCCTCTGGAAATCGCATTAAGACCCAATATTTCAATGTTTTTAATAGGTACTGCAAAAGCAAATGAGGCATTTAATAAGCCAATGATTAACGCAAGTTTAAGGATGATTCTTTTCATAGTATTAAATTAAAATGAATAAAACACACAATTATACAAGATAATTAACTTTTAATGTTGCGAGTGGGAGTGTCCTGCATCTTTAAGGCGAGTTAAGTAGTTTTGCCAGCGGATATCGTGCTCTGTGGCAAGGTTGTAAAGATGTTCCCAAGAATAAATACCGCTGTCATGACCATCGCTAAAAAACAACACAATGGCGTAATTGCCTGTAGGTTCAATGCGTTTAATTGTCACATTTTCTTTACCAATTTGTAAAGTTTCTTGCCCTGGGCCGTGTCCAACTACCTCGGCAGAAGGGGAGTGGGTGCGTAAATATTCTGTTGTTAATGGGTACTCTTTGTCATCAAAGGTAAGGGTTAATAAGGTTTTTTCTTTATTTAGAGTAATATTGCTGGGTGCTTTCATCAGGGTTTCCTAGGAATTAATAATGAGCAATATTTTAACGCACAAACAGATAAAATACCCGTATGAAAATTAATTTTACAAAAATGCACGGGCTTGGTAACGACTTTATGGTGATTGATGCAATTAGTCAGCCAATATCATTGCTTCCAGCACAAATTAAAGAGCTCTCAGACAGGCACTTTGGGGTGGGTTTTGACCAGATACTGTTAATAGAACGCTCAGAAACTGCAGATTTTCGTTATCGAATTTTTAATGCTGATGGCTCTGAAGTAGGGCAGTGTGGTAATGGTGCGCGCTGTTTTGCACGTTTTGTGGCAGAGAAAGAACTAATAAATAGAGAGGTTGACAAAGGTATTTGGGTAGAAACCAAAGAAAGGACAATCAGGTTGACAGTTCAAAATGATAATAGCGTTATAGTTAATATGGGTAAGCCAGTATGGCTTCCAAGAGACATCCCTTTTAATCAATTTGAAAGTACTAAGGCAACTTACACTATTAAAGGTGAAACAGTTGGTGTTGTGTCAATGGGTAACCCACATGCAGTACTAATCGTTGATGATATTAACCAAGAAATTGAAACCATTGCTAAAAAAATACAAAATTCTACTGATTTTCCAGAGGGAGTAAATGTAAATTTTGTAGAAATTGTTGATGAATTCAAGGTCAAACTTAGGGTTTATGAGCGAGGTGTAGGCGAAACTTCAGCTTGCGGTAGTGGTGCGTGTGCAACTACGGCGTATTTAGATAAAATAGATAAAGTTAATGCTAACTGGGATACTAACGGGGGTAAGTATGTTGTTCTTGAATTACAAGGAGGGGAGTTATCTGTTACTTCTAACAATAACCAAGATATCGCTATGTGGGGTTCTGCCGAATTTGTTTATGAAGGACAAATAGAAATCTAACAATTGACTGAGAGTATTTCTCGGTCTTCAAATCGAATCATACTCAACGCACCACCCCAAGCACAGCCTTTGTCCATCGGATAAATATGTGGCTGGGTCACATTTAACAGTGTTGACCAATGTCCAAAGAAAATATCGGTATTGTCCAACACCCTGTTTTTATGTAAAAACCACGCTTTAAAACCTGCTGGGGCAGTTTCAACGCCCATTTTTCCTTCAAATTCAAGCGTGCCATCGGCTTGGCAAAAACGCAATCGCATACAGGCGTTAATGGTATATCGGCAGGCATCCATTTCGCTTAAATTTTTCGACCAAGTGTGTGGATTATCGCCATACATGCTAATGATAAAGGCACCTGCTTGATTGCTTTTTAGGTATTTTTCAACTTTGGCGGCTTGTGAGAGCAAGGTGGATTTGTCCCAAATTGGGGGGGTGCCTGCGTGTACTAATAGGGTGTTTTGGTGTTCAATTACCAGTGGTTGTTGCAATAAAAAATCTATCAATTCAGTTGAATCTTTAGCATTTAAAATATCGGTAAAAGTGTCTTTTTTGCTTGGGGTTTTGTCGCCTAATGCACATGCCAATAAGTGAAAATCATGATTACCTAAGACCATTTGAGCATTGTCGCCTAAATCTTTGATAAAGCGTAGGGTTTCAAGCGATTTGTCCCCACGATTAACCACATCGCCTAAGAAAAATAATTGGTCTTTGTCGATAGAGAATTTTGCTTTTTTAAGGAGCAACTGCAAAGCATCAAAACACCCTTGAATATCACCGATAAAATAACTGCTCATTTATTGTAGCGTGTAAGGCTCGCTGAGCACAAATTCAGGAATAATTGCATCGAAATGTTCGCCGTTGTCGTTAATCATTCCGTATTCGCCTTTCATTGTACCTGTTTGGGTTTTGATTATGCTCCCTGAAGTGTATTCAAATGCTTCGTTTGGGGATAAATGAGGTTGTTTGCCGACGACGCCTAGACCCTCAACTTCATCGATGTGTCCATTTTCATCTTGGATGATCCAGTGTCTGTCAAGCAGTTGTACGCCGATTTGTCCTTTGTTGGTAATAGTGATGGTGTAGGCGAAGGCGAATTTGCTTTCAAAAGGGATGGTATGCTGTGGTAATGGCACAACTTTGACGATAATTTCAATATTATTCTTCATAAAACACGCTCGTAGTCATTGGATAAGGTAATAAAATCGGACACCGCAAGCATTTCAGCGCGTTGCGATAAATCGATGGTGGTTTGTTCTTGTGTCAGTAGCGATTTTAAACAATTTCTTAAGGTTTTTCTGCGTTGTGCAAAAGATGCTTTAACTATTTTTTGAAAAATGGACATATTTTTAACGGCTGTTTTCGGCAGGGGCTTTAAATAAACAATAGCAGAATCCACTTTCGGTGCAGGGTTAAACGATTCTGGTGGCACAATAAAAATCAACTCCGCCTCAAAAAATGCCTGAATCATCACGCTCAATCGTCCATAAATTTTTGAGCCATTATCCGCTACCATTCTTTCCACCACTTCTTTTTGCAGCATAAAAGTCATATCCACTACTTTATCACGATTTTCTAACAAATGAAATAAAATTGGCGATGAAATGTTATAAGGTAGATTACCCACCACACGAATAGGGGTGGGTAAAGTGTTTAAATCAAATTTTAACGCATCGCCTTCGTGAATAATGAGATTGTCCTTGCCAAAACTCTCCAGCAAGGTAATTAAATCTCTGTCAATCTCAATCACATTCAATGCTTTAACCGCTTCTAACAAGGGCAGTGTCATCGCTCCTTGCCCAGGGCCAATTTCCAATAAATTGTCGTCAAATTTCGGTGCAATCACGGCGACAATGCGCCCAATAATCGTATTGTCAATCAAAAAATTCTGCCCAAAGCGTTTGCGTGCTGTGTGTTTACTTTGCATAATTAATCACCTCCTGTGCGTAGCGAATGGCTGCGTGCAAACTGCCCATACTAATATTACCCGTGCCAGCAAGCTCAAGTGCCGTGCCGTGATCCACCGAAGTGCGAATAAATGGCAGGCCCAAAGTCACATTAACGGCTTTTTTAAAACCCAAAGTTTTTAAAACAGGAAGCCCTTGGTCGTGATACATCGCCAACACACAATCCACACCCTGCAACGCATCAGGCGTAAAAGCCGTATCCGCAGGCACACTACCCACCAAGTTAAAACCCTGCGCATTGAGTTTTTTAATTAATGGATTGATAATTTCAATTTCCTCATTACCTAAATACCCATCCTCCCCTGCATGTGGATTCAGTCCACAGACCACAATTTTTGGATTTTTCAACCCATAACCTTGTAAAGAATGATGAATAATGTTTAAAGTTTTCTCCAAAGAATCCGTCTGAATGTATTGTGGCACTTGAGAAAGTGGAATATGTGTGGTTGCCAAAGTTACTCGCAAACCTTCAGTAGCCAACATCATTACGGTTTTATCAGTGTTTGAAATTTCTGCCAAATATTCAGTATGACCACTAAAGCCTTTGTCATTTTTATCTTGATAAATCCCCGCTTGATTGATAATTCCTTTATGTAAAGGTCCTGTTACTAATGCCTGCGTTTTACCATCAAGACAGTATTGTGTCGCCAAATTCAAAGTATCCAACACATATTGAGCATTATTTTCATTTAACACACCCGCCGTTACTTTGTCCGCTACTTTAACAGGATAAATATGCAGCGTATGAGCATTAGTGGTGGGATTCTCACTAATTTTTAATGGCAACCCCATTGTTTTAGCGCGGGCTAACAACACATCTGGGTCGGCAAAAGCCAGTAAATCTTGTGTGCCTTTTTCTTGAGCAATCATCACTGCTAGGTCAGGGCCAATTCCAGCGGGTTCTCCAGGGGTAAATGCAAGCATTGTGTTTTTTAATTAATAAGGTTGGCTTATTATAAAGAAGGCGTAAGTTAAATAAATTTATTTTACAAAAACAACATAGATTGTTTTTATTTTCTTTTGTTGATAGTAAATTGTTCTTCAGTTACTTAATTTAAGTAATTATTTTTATAAACAATAAAAGGGAGATTGTATGATGAAAAAAACATTAATTAAACCTATATTAACCGCCAGTGGATTGGTGTTGCTAATGTCCATAGGTCAAGTTCAAGCGTCGGCACCTAATGCGGAAGCGTTGAGTTACACTTGTGCAGGTTGTCATGGGACAAATGGTGCTAGCAATGGCCCATCCATTCCATCTTTAGCAGGTTTGTCTAAAGACTATTTGGTAGAAGCGATGGAGGCTTATAAGGAAGATGAAAGAAACCCAACCATTATGAATCGTATTGCTAAGGGTTACAGTACTAAGCAATTTGAGCAAATGGGTGATTTCTTCTCAGCACAGCCAGTGCATATGATTAAAGGTCAAAAATTTGATAGTGCAAAAGCAAAAGCGGGCAAAAAATTACATAAGAAGTATTGCTCAAGTTGTCATTCAGAAGGGGGCACAGTAACAGATGATGAAGCTGGACAATTAGCGGGGAATGCAGCAAATTTCTTAAGATTTGCCTTGGATGATTTCCACGCAGGTAGACGCGATATGCCAAAAAAGATGAAAAAGAAAATCAAAAAAATGTTGAAAAAAGACAAAGATGCATTTGAGAAATTAGTTCATTATTACAGTAAAGGAGAATAATTATGAGTAATCAACACAATAGAAGAGATTTTTTAAAAATAGCAGGTGCAAGTGGTCTTGCCGCAACGGCGGCTTTATACACGCCATTTGCGATTGGCGGCTCGGGCAAAAATGTTGTTATTATCGGCGGCGGTATGGGTGGTGTGCCAAATATTGAATTGGAGACGGACAGATGCAATGGTTGTGGCGCTTGCGTTGGTATATGTCCCAAAAGTGCTATTGCCCTAATCCAAAAATAGAAAGTGTGAATATGGCGTTAAGCCTTGCTATCACAGTGTTTTAAAAAAATATTAGTGCCACCCAGTGGTTCCACGGTGATTTTTTTTGAAATACCCCAGGGTAGCCTCTCTTGGCTAAAGCCAATTCACCTTCTACTGTGGTAGTGAGGATTGGTATCAGATTTGCATTTTCTATTTTTGGATTAGGGTATTGATATGAAGGCAATAGGGGGCTCAATATAGGGTAAAATGGCGAAGTTACGATAAACTTATTATTCTCCATATTTCATATTCTTAACAAGGTAAGCCATGAATTTATTAACAACCATTTCAACAGTATTGATTTTATTGCCCTTATCGCTTTCCAGTGCGGCACAACTTAATCAAGCTTCAAAAGATTTTAATTCCACCTATAACATTCAGCAAGTAGAAGGGTTGTCGCTTGACAAAAGAGCGTTGCTGGGTGGTAAAGTCATCTCTTCTTCGCAGGTGAGTTTGTCAGCGCAAGTGCCAGGTGATGTTTTAAGTATCAAAGGGCGAGAAGGTGATGTTTTTCAGCAGGGTGCAACTCTAGTGACACTTGAACAAGGCTCTATTCAAGCGCAAAGAGATGCAGTTTATGCAGAGATAGAGTCTGCTAATGAAGCACTTAAAAATGCAGGTGTGCAGTACTCACAGGCCATCGTTTCACCAAATTCAAGTGGTATGTTTGGCGGTGCAGGTAGTATGTTTTCGGTATTTACTGACCCAATGGTGAGAATGAGCGGACAGGGTAATCCCGATTTTGACAAATATGCCCGTCGTACTTCGCGTTACACTACTTATCAGCAGGCGAAACATAAACTCACACAAGCACAACTTAAACTTAAACAAGTTGAAGAGCGTTTAAAAGATGCAAATGTTGTCGCACCTTTTGATGGTGTTATTACTGTTAAAAATGTTAATCAAGGCGATGTTGTGCAACAAGGACAAGTATTGTTAAAGTTTGCCAATATTAAAAAATTACAGGTTGAGTTGAATGTGCCTTCACGCTTAGTCACCAGTCTTAAAATCAATAAAAGATACCGCATTAGATTGGATATTAGTAATGCAATTGTAAATGCAAGACTGGCACAAATTTACCCTATTGCTGACAACAATAAACACAGTGTTAAAGTAAAATTTGACTTACCTGAGAATACACCAGTATTAGCAGGCGCGTATGCAGAAGTAGAAATTTTTGAAACGGATTCAGGTGTTTTAACGCCAGTGATTCCAGAAAGTGCAATTATGTGGCGCTCAAGCTTACCGAGTGTTTTTATTGTCAATCCACGCACCAATAAAACTGAGCTTAGGTTTGTGCGCTTAGGAGAAGCAGTTGGCAATAGTAAGAAAAGCGTTTTGTCAGGTATTAGTGTTGGTGAAAAAATCATTACTACACCTAATATCTTAATAGTTTCAGGAATGGGTATCTAATATGTCAAAGCACGAGCATGTCGATATTTCGAAAGACGAGAATATCGATAAAAAACTAATTCTTGATGATGTTCGCGATTATGAGCTAGGCATTGCAGGCAAGCTAACAAAAGCCTTTATTACTTCGCCGCTTTCTATTATTTTGTTTTTTGCGATGCTCGGTGCCGGTATTATCGGCTTGATTTCAACGCCACGACAAGAGGACCCACAAATTTCTGTGCCGTTGATTGATATATTTGTTGAATATCCAGGCGCTTCTTCAGAAGAGGTGGCAAATATCATGGTTAAGCCATTAGAGCGAATGATGTCTAATATTTTGGGTGTTAAGCATGTGTATTCAGCCAGTGACAAAGGCAAAGGTGTGGTTACAGTTGAATTTGATGTAGGGCAAGAGATGACAGCTTCCGTGCTAAAAGTGCGTGACAAAATGTTAGCAAACCTTGAATTTATGCCACCTGGCGCTCGACAGCCTCTGGTTAAGCCTAAAGAAATTGACGATGTTTCTATTATTAATTTAACTTTATGGTCAAAATCGGTCGATGATGGGCAATTACGCGCACTTGGTTTGGAGTTGCTACAACAGCTTGAAAAAGTTCAAGATACTAATACAGGTTTTGTTGTTGGTGGGCGCAAAGAGATTTTCCATGTTGACCTATATCCAGGTCGTTTAGCGGGTTACGGTATTTCTGTTCAGCAAATTTCTAACACCATTGGTAGTGCAAATGTTAGCGCACATACGGGCAATATTGAACTCAATGGACTGCAAATGGAAGTTTATTCGGGTGACTTTTTTAAGAAAGTAGAAGATATTGAAAACTTGGTGGTTGCGGTAAAAGACGGTAAACCTGTGTATGTGCGTGATGTTGCTGATGTATATTATGCACCAGAAGAAGCGCACCATATGGTTAATCATTATAGTGGTGCTGCCAGCAAAGATAAAGCAAAGGCAACGGGTGAGCAGGCAGTAACGATTGCCATTGCAAAGAAATTCGGTACCAATGGCGTCAAAGTAGCGGATGATATTTTAAAGAAAGTTGAGGAACTTAAGGGACGCCTCATTCCAGATAATGTAGAAGTGAGTGTAAGTAGAAATTACGGCAAATCTGCTGAAGACAAAGTCAATGCATTAATTACAAAGCTCTTTATTGCGACTGGCGCTGTCACTATTTTGGTTTGGCTAGCGCTCGGTATTCGTCCTGCAATTGTGGTAACACTCGTTATTCCAGTGGTGTTATTAATGACGATTTTTTCGGCTTGGTTGCTAGGTATGACCATTGACAGAGTTAGCTTATTTGCTTTAATTTTCTCCATTGGTATTTTGGTCGATGATGCTATTGTCGTTACCGAAAACATTTATCGCCGTTGGCTAATTGACAATAAAATTACCATCGGCACTGCCATTGATGCAGTGCGTGAAGTGGGCAACCCAACCATTTTAGCAACCTTTACCGTGGTTGCTGCTTTAGTACCGATGGCAGCTGTGAGCGGTATGATGGGGCCATATATGGCACCAATTCCTGTTTTAGGCTCGGTGGCAATGATGTTTTCTCTATTTGCTGCTTTCGTCTTTACCCCTTATTTCATTATGAAATTTGTGCCACCACTCAATGTATTGCACAAAATGCATGCAAAAGAAGAGAAAGAAGGCAAAATATTGCACACCTTTTTTCACTTTACTATTACCAAATTATTCAATGTAAAAGCTTACGGTGTAGGTTTTATGATTGCTTTAGTGGTGGCATTTTTCTTCTCAATGTCAATGTTTTATACCACATCCGTACCAGTGAAAATGTTGCCACTTGATAACAAATCAGAGTTTGGTGTGTCGCTTGATATGCCCGATGGCACAGCGCTGTCAGAAACGGCTTCCACTTTGCATAAGATGGCACAAATCTTGCGCAAAGTACCAGAAGTGGTTTCCATTCAATCTTATTCAGGCACCGCTAAGCCCTTTGATTTTAACGGCTTAGTGCGACACTCTTATTTACGCCAAAATTCATCAGAAGGCGAATTGCAAATCCAACTGGCAGAGAAGCATGAACGCGATCGCTCCAGTCACGAAGTTGCACTCGAAGCACGCCAATTGATTCGCCAAGTTGCTTTAGATGCGGGTGCCAACTATGCCGTAGTTGAAATGCCACCAGGTCCACCAGTCTTGCGTCCTGTGGTAGCAGAAGTGTATGGACCTGATAGAGAAACACGCCGTAGGTTGGCTCATGACTTGACCAAAATGTTTAAAGAATCAGGCACAATGACTGATATTGACAATCTGATGCGTGATGAATACCCAGTGATTAATTTCCAAGTGGATACTGCTAAGGCATCGCATTTTGGTGTCAGTATGCAAACCATTAAAGAGACTTTAGCAATGAGCATGAGTAGTTTTAATGTTACAACTATTCGCCTTAAAAATGCATTGGAACCTTCTCGTGTCAATTTAAAAGTGCCCTTGGCAAGACGCTCACAACTTTCTTATTTGACTCAATTGCCAGTGCCTTCACAACATGGTGGAATAATTCCAATTTCTGAGTTAGGTTCTTTTGTGTATAAAAAACAAGATGATTTAATCTTCCACAAAGACCTTGCCGATGTTGAATATGTCCTAGGTGAACCAATCGGTCGTCTGAGCGCCCCAATTTATGCAATGTTTGGGGTGGATGAATTACTCTTGGACTACCAAACTATTGACGGTAAACAACTACAGGGTGAGTATCTGGGGCCGCCAAAAAACCAAACTGTACCAGGCTTTGAGTGGGGTGGTGAGTGGACCGTTACTTATGAGACTTTCCGTGATATGGGTACCGCTTTTGCCGTTGCACTTGTGGTTATATATATGTTGGTAGTTTGGCAATTTGGTAATTTCATTATTCCAGCTGTCATTATGGCACCCATTCCCTTAACCTTATTAGGCATCGTACCAGGACATTGGTTATTGGGCGCAGAATTCACCGCAACCTCAATGATTGGCTGGATTGCCTTGGCAGGTATTATCGTGCGTAATTCAATCTTATTGGTGGACTTTACCGTGCAAGAATACGCCAAAGGTATGCCATTCTTTGATGCCGTCGTCTATTCTTGTGCATCAAGAACCCGACCAATTATGATTACCGCTTTCGCTTTAGTTGGCGGTTCAAGTGTCATCTTATCTGACCCAATCTTCCAAGGAATGGCAATTTCATTATTGTTTGGCGTCTTGGTTTCGACTGTGTTAACTCTTATCGTCATCCCACTTGGTACACTATCCGCAGGCGAAGATTCATGTCGCGACATCGCCATTAATATGGGTTTATTGCCAGGCAATGCCGATGCTGATGCAAAATACAATGTTGAAAAAATACCTACCTCTAATGATAACGAGAAAAAAGTTAACGCTAAAGAATGGGTGCAAGATATCCTGGATAAAGGCGACACCAATAAGAAAATTACCAACCCTGTAAGCGACACTACCGAAGGTGGAGCAACAGAATCTAAATCTGAACCAAAAAAGATTGATACTAACGGTTTTTTAAAAAAAGAAGATAAAGATGATGTTTAAACTTGAGCAGGTTTTAGCTGCTGAATAATGGGTTAAAAAAATCTGGTTCTTTTGAATTCTGAGTAGATGGTCTCCACTTCCTGTCATCCCGAGTAGATAACCTTCTCTACCTCCTGTCATCCCGAGCGTAGTCGAGGGATCTTTATGGGGGCAAGATCCCTCAGCTGCGCTCGGGATGACAGGGGAGGGCGGAGAAGAGTTAAAAATCTATTGTTAATTGAATTGGTGCTTGTAAAGTGATGCGTACTCACCCTCTGCATTAAGTAAATCTTGATGCGAGCCTTGCTCAATAATTTCCCCACGACGCAATACCACAATCTTATCTGCTTTTTTTACGGTGCTTAATCGATGAGCAATAATAATTGTGGTGCGGTTTTTTTGCATTTTATCGATGGCTGTTTGCACTTGTTTTTCGGTGGCAGAGTCAAGTGCTGAGGTTGCTTCGTCTAAAATTAGAATAGGGCTGTCTTTAGCAATGGCTCTGGCAATCGCCAATCGTTGTCGTTGGCCACCAGAGAGTGAGATGCCATCTTCACCAATTTGTGCGTTGAATTTGTCGCTTAATTCTTGAATAAAATCGTATGCATTAGCCACTTTGGTGGCGGATTCAATCTTATCATCGCTCATATTTTCAATCTGACCAAGGGCAACATTGCCTTTGACGCTGTCGTTAAATAAACGCACATTTTGATCCACAAAGGCAATTTGTGAACGCAGAGAATCTAATTCAAATTCGCTAATATCTGTGCCATCAATCGTAATAGAGCCAAAATCTGATGAATAAAATTTTGCTAATAATTGAATAATCGTGGTTTTTCCACTGCCTGTAGCACCTACTAATGCCACAGTTTCCCCTGCTTTGATGTCTAAGTCGATATTGTTAAGAACCGATTTTTCGTGGGTGTAACCAAAAGAAACATTGCTAAATTTAATATCCCCTTTAACGGATGTGAGTTGTTTTTTACCCTCGTTTTCTTCTTCTTTTTCAGCCATTAGCCCAAACACACTTTCACCCGCCGCCATTGCGGTTTGTAGCGGTTTGTTAATATTCACAAGGCTTTTTGCAGGTTTAACCAACATTGCCATTGCCATAAAATAAGACAAAAAATCACCCGCACTCATTTGCAGGTGGATGGCAGAAAAATACACCACACTACTGAGCGATAGCCCAATTAAAATGTTGATAAATGCCATATTAAGGGCGCTGGTCATATCCACTTTAAAACGCTGTTGGCGAATATTATTAATTAGATTGGAAAACTTATTGCTTTCTTGATGTTGTGCGTTATAGATTTTTACCAACGAATTACCTGAAATATTCTCATCAAGCAGATGTGTCATATTGCCCATTGATCCTTGCACTTGCTTGCTAGAATGACGCATACGATTAGATGATAACTTAACCATAAAAAATATCAAGGGTAAAAATACAATCAAACTTAGACTCAATTCCCAGCTTTTATAAAATAAATAACCGATAAGAATAAGAACAAATATTGAAGATTTTACAAATTCTAGCCAAATATTAGAAGCTGCACTCGCAATTTGCTCCACATCATAAGTCAATTTAGATAATACTTTACCCGTCGTATTTTGGTCAAAATAAGACTTAGGAAGCTTTAATAACTTAGCAAACATATCACCACGCAAATCCATAATCACTTTATTAGATACCCAAGAGCTGGTGGCAGTAGAAACCAATGTAAATAATGAGCTAATTGTAAAAATGGCAAGTAATATGGCAGAATATTTCAATGCCATTTCTGCATTGCGTTCACCGATAAATAAGTCATCAACAATACGACCTGTAAATTCAGGAACTGAACTTTCTAACAAAGTAGCAAGCACCATCATCAACGAGGTAAAAACTAATTTACCAATGTGATTTTTTAGATAAGTGTATAGTTTAGTAAAAAAATTATTGTAACCCATTGGCAGAATTTTACCCATTTGATGGAGATGAATCAGTTAAAAAATATAAAATTAAGGTATCATATGCATTTCAACTTTGTTACTTTTATATGTCAACAAAATATATATTTATTACAGGCGGTGTGGTTTCTTCTTTAGGTAAGGGCATTGCTTCTGCTTCTCTCGCAACTCTCTTAGAATCTCGTGGTCTGAATGTGACCATGCTCAAATTAGACCCTTATATTAATGTTGATCCAGGCACAATGAGTCCATTCCAGCATGGTGAAGTTTTTGTGACTAATGATGGTGCAGAGACGGATTTGGACTTAGGGCATTACGAGCGATTTGTGCGTTTACAACTGGGTAAGAAAAACAATTTTACCGCAGGACGTGTGTATCAACGCGTAATTGAGCGTGAACGAAGGGGCGATTATCTCGGTGCAACGGTGCAGATTGTGCCACACATCACTAACGAAATTAAAGAATTGGCACAAGCAGGTGCAAAAGGTGCGGATGTTGCTTTGGTTGAGATTGGTGGCACAGCAGGTGATATCGAGTCATTGCCGTTTTTAGAAGCAATTAGGCAAATGAGTCTTGAATTAGGGCGTGAAAATACTTTATTCATTCATCTAACTTTGCTACCTTATCTCAAAGTCGCAGGCGAACTCAAGACCAAGCCAACACAGCATTCCGTCAAAGAATTGCGTGGGATTGGCATCCAGCCAGACATTTTGATTTGTCGCTCTGAGCATCCGCTGCCAGACGATGAGCGTGCCAAAATTGCGTTATTTACTAATGTTGCCTCGGATGCGGTCTTTACTTCGTTGGATGTTGATACCATTTATAAAGTACCAAGAGCCTTGTATGAACAAGGGTTGGACGAAATAGTGGTGAAAAAATTATCCCTAAATTGCCAACCAACAAATTTAAGTGAGTGGGATAGCGTGATTGAGAAGCTCAATGCACCGACTGCGGATATTAATATTGCTATGGTGGGCAAATATATGGATTTGACCGAGGCGTATAAATCATTGTCAGAAGCCTTATTGCACGCAGGCATTAACACGCAAACTAAAGTCAACATCCATTATTTCGACTCTGAAGAAATTGAGAAAACAGGCGCAGGCTGCCTGAGTGAAATGAGTGCAATTTTAGTGCCAGGCGGGTTTGGCAATCGTGGTGTTGAAGGCAAAATTGCGACAGTAACCTATGCACGAGAAAACAATATTCCATACCTAGGCATTTGCCTAGGTATGCAGGTTGCCGTGATTGAATATGCTCGCAATGTGGCAAATATGGGGGGTGCAAATAGTACCGAATTTGATGCATTGACACCTCATCCAGTCGTGGGTTTGATTACTGAATGGAAGGACGAAGATGGCAGTACACAAACCCGTGATTCAGATTCTGATATGGGCGGCACAATGCGTTTGGGTGGGCAAGAATGTGTGTTGACACAGAACTCAAAAGCCAAAGAAATTTACGACAAAGAAGTCATTACTGAGCGCCATCGTCATCGTTACGAAGTCAACGATAGGCTGATTGATAAATTAGAAGATGCAGGATTGAAAATTTCTGGTCGTTCAATGGATGGCACCTTGGTGGAAATGGTCGAAATTCCAAATCACCCCTGGTTTGTGGCTTGCCAATTCCACCCAGAATTTACTTCATCGCCTCGTGATGGGCATCCGTTATTTGAGAGTTTTGTTAAAGCTGCAACTGAAGCGCATAATCTTATTTTATCTTCGTGACCCCTAACAAGGAAAACCTTAAATCCTTAATACTTAACGACAAATCTTTACTGGTTAAATGTTGTAAACACAGCGGCGATATTGATGATAATTCCATTGATATAGTCATTTTATCCAGTATTGAAACTGAGCAAATTACTCAATTAAAAATTGGCGTATTTTTCCGCGAAGTGCTTGCAGGTTGTGCTTGTAGCGATGACCCATCACAGGCAATTATTTATGAAAATGGGTATTGTGAATTAGACGCAGAATTCAATAAAATGACAACACTTATTTCTTTTTCTTAATAAACTTCATCAAACGACGCTTCTTAGCAATTTGCCTTGCATTTAATTCGTTCTTTTTGCCTTTGAATGGGTTTTCACCACTTTTATATTCAATACGCATCGGTGTATTTGTTAAACCCAAAGCCTCGATAAAAAAGTTTTTTAAATAACGGTCATACGCATTCGGCACGCTTTGTAAATGGTTACCGTGGAAAGTTAATGTGGGTGGGAATGTGTCGGTTTGATTGACATATTTAATTTTTAAACGCCTGCCTTTGACAGGGGGTGGCTGGTGTCCTGCGTTGGCTTTTTCTAGGATGATGTTTAATTCTGGTGTGCTAAATTTTCTCCCTGCATTAGTAAAAGCCTTGCTAATTGGTGCGAATAATTTACCCACACCTGAGCCGTGAAGGGCGGAGATGTAATGCACGGAGGCGTAATTGACGAATGATAATTTCACTTCTAATTTGCGTTTAACTTCTTGTTTTTGGTATTCGTCTAAGCCGTCCCATTTGTTGATGACAATCAATAAGGCTCTGCCTTTTTCGCCAATCATACCGAGTAAAGTGGCATCTTGTTCGGTTACGCCTTCGCTTGCGTCAAGCACTAATATCACAACATGTGAGCGGTCTAGGGCTTCTTTGGCTTTGATGATTGAGAAGATTTCAATCTTTTCGTGAGTAGCGCGTTTACGACGAATGCCTGCGGTGTCAATCAAGGTGTATTCTTGCCCTTCACGCTCGAAAGGGATGTAAATGCTGTCGCGAGTTGTGCCAGGCATATCGATGGCTAAGACGCGTTCTTCGCCCAAGATACGATTAATTAAAGTGGATTTTCCTACATTCGGTCTGCCCAAAACTGCCACAGCAATGCCTTCAATATCTTCTTCTTCGACTTCAATTTCTTCCTCTTTTGGAAAACGGGGTAGGGTGTAGTCAATCAAATCACCAAGCCCCTGACTGTGTTCTGCCGAAATAAGCTGGGGTTCGCCCATACCCAAGGCATAAAATTCTGCTGCCAAAGAAGGGTCTAAACCTTCGGCTTTGTTGCACACTAAGATAATTTCTTTTTTGAGTTTTCGTAATTGTGCAGCAATTTCCCTGTCTAATCCGATAACACCATCGCGTGCACTAACGATGAAATAAATAACATCGGATTCTTCAAGGGCATTTAATACTTGAGTTTGAATGCCGTTGTCAATCACATTGTCTTGCTGAGTTAAACCACCTGTGTCAATAATGGTCGCTTGAGTTTGTGTTTCTTCGTCAAACAGTATTTCCGCATATTGACGGTCGCGTGTCAATCCCTCAAAGTCCGACACGAGTGCCTGACGAGAACTGCTTAAACGATTAAAAATTGTGGACTTACCCACATTTGGGCGTCCAACGAGTGAGATGACGGGCATTTAATTTAAATCGTTGAGTTTGATTTGAATTAAATTAACCAGTTGTGAATCGGTTGGTAATTGCTCTAAAGCCGCTTTATAATATTTTCTGGCATTCGTAATATCCTGCTTAGCAAAATAAATATCACCTTTGATATGGTCATACATAGCACCAAAGGCGAGATTGGTATTGTCGTCTAAGAGTGCAAGTGCCTCGTCTAATTTTTGCATTTCTAAATAAACACTGGCAGCTCTGATTTTCGCATTGTGCATTAAAAATTGATTTTTACTTTTGGTCAATGGCAATAAATGGGCGATCGCACTCGGATAGTCACCCTTTTCCACTGCTTGTTTTGCTAGTACCAATTCAGCTTGTTGTGCATAAGTGCCTGCATTTTGTTCCAGTGATTCTAATGCTTTTGTGTCATTCGGATTGGCGACCACAGAAAGGTAGTTGCCACGCGCTTGCAGGGCTTTTTCGTATTGCTCAGTTTCATAATAACCGAATCCCCAAATACCCCCCAAACCCAAAGAAATACCGATAATAATATACGGTAGATTTTCTCTCAACCACTTTTTGATTTGCTCTGCCTGTTCGTCTTCGGTCTTACCCACTTCAATAAAATTTTTCATTTTTTCATCCTCTAAAATAGTGTATTGCATCTTCAAGGCTCATATTTTGCTGCTCGCCTTGACCTTTGAGTGGCTTGATTGCCACTTGATTGTTGTTAATTTCTTCCTCACCTAAAATAATCGCAAAATCTGCATTTGCTTTATCAGCTTTCTTAAATTGCGATTTAAAACTTCCCATCGTGATGTCATTATAGAGAGTTACCTCAGGTAATGCTTGATGGATTTGCTCAGCAATTTGCATCGATTTGCGTTGTGCCTTATCGCCGAGTGCGACCATATAAATCGACTTAACCTCTTTGCCAATAGACAAGCCTTGCTCTTCTAGTAACAAAATCAAACGCTCCAACCCCAAAGCAAAACCAACCGCAGGGCAAGCCTTACCTCCCATTTGCTCGACCAAGCCATCATAACGACCCCCCGCACAAATCGTGCCTTGTGCCCCTAAATCCGTTGTCGTCCATTCAAAAACGGTGCGGTTGTAATAATCCAAACCACGCACTAAGCGAGTGTTGATAATATAGGGAATATCCAGACAATCCAAATACCCTTTAAATTCCTCAAAATGTTGTGCAGATTCTGCATCAAGGTGGTCCATTAATTTCGGTGCCGCTTCAATCAACATTTGCAAGTCTTCATTCTTAGAATCTAAAATTCTAAGTGGATTTGTTGTTAAACGGCGAGTAGAATCCTCATCCAATTGGTCTTTGTGCACAGTGAAATACGCAACCAATACTTCACGATAATTCGCACGAGCCTCAGCAGACCCAAGTGTATTAATTTCCAACTGCACATTTTTCAAGCCCAAATTTTGCCAAAGTGAATGCGTCATTGCAATCAATTCTGCATCAATTTTAGCATTATCCGCACCAAAAACCTCCGCACCAATTTGGTGAAATTGACGATAACGCCCCTTCTGTGGGCGCTCATGGCGAAACATTGCCCCTTGATAAAATACCTTTTGAATCCCTTCTCTCGGTAAATTATGCTCAATCATACAACGCACTACGCCCGCCGTATTTTCAGGGCGAAGGCTCAATAAATCGCCATTTGAATCTTCCCAAGTGTACATCTCTTTTTCCACAATATCCGTTGCCTTGCCAATCGCACGATGAAAAGTATCCGTTTTTTCCACCACAGGTGTGCGTAGATTTTTAAAACCATAGGAAATAAACAATTCAAAGATTGTTTTTTCCAGCGACAACCATAAGGCAGAATCTTTGGGTAACAGGTCGTTCATTCCACGAATAGCATTGATTTTGTTGGACATTAAAATAGGAAAATATAAAATTGCGTTTATTTTACCACTCATCGCCAAAAATAACCTGTAAATTCGCATCATAAGTGCACAACTAAGTTTAATTAGCATTAGTGTATTTTGCTTGGCCTTTAGGTCAAGCCAAAAGCAAAATACACCAAGCCTTTGAATAAAATCAGAGGTCGGTCAATCTATAATGATTGATTTGCTTAAACGGAGCTGAACACTATGTACAAGCAACTAACCTCTGAAGAGAGGCATTATATCGCGATTGGAATTAAACAAGGCATGTCTAAGAATAAAATCGCACAAAACCTTAATCGCAGCCACTCTACCATTATTAGAGAGATTGCCCGTAACACGGGCAAGCGAGGCTATCGATACAATCAGGCTAATGGCTTTGCGCAGCAAAGACATCAAGCCAAAGATAAGTTTGTTAAATTAACCATTGAGTGTAAACGCTTGATTGACAATTGTCTAAAACTTGATTGGTCGCCTGAACAAGTCTGTGGTTGGCTTAATGCCAACAATGTCATTCAACTTCACCATGAGAGCATCTATCGTTATTTGCTCAAAGATAAAGCAGATGGTGGCTTGTTATATCAACACCTCAGACATCAGGGTAAGCCTTATAGAAAGCGTTATGGTTACGCGCATAATCGCACAGGCATTCCCAATCGTATTGATATTGACCAGCGCCCTGAGGCAGTTAATAATCGCACAGTATTTGGACATTGGGAGGCGGACACTATTATTGGTAAAGCCCACAAAGGTGCCATCGTAACGCTGGATGAGCGCATATCAAAGCTTAGACTGGCGTATCCGCTTAATAGCAAACACAAAGACGGTGTTAGTGTTGCCATCAATACCTTGCTTCAGCCTATTAAGGGTTTTGTACATTCAATTACCTATGACAATGGCAAGGAGTTCGCAGGACATGAGAAAATTAATAAAACAATCCATTGTAAGAGTTACTTTGCTAAGCCTTACCATAGCTGGGAACGTGGACAAAACGAAAACGCTAACGGCTTATTACGGCAATACTTCCCAAAGACAATATCTTTGGTAAATATTGCTTACAATGAAGTTAAAATAGCAGTGAATAAATTAAATTCTAGACCGAGAAAATGTCTAGGATTTAAAACACCTTACCAGGTGTTTTTTGAGATGACGGGTGTTGATGCTCGTCAATTGGGAGTTGTGCACTTATGAGTCGAATCCACCACCTTTTATCTATTCATTGCAAAAATATTTTTAAAACGATAAAATAGACACCTTAAACTTATGATTTTTCACTTATGAGTAGCAGAAGTATATTAATTATCATTATTGCCACACTGGTCTTTAACACGCTCATCGCTTTATTGTTATCCACCACGATGCAAAGCATTACGCTGGGGATATTAATGTTTGTGTCGCATAGCATTGGCTTGAGTATTATGTTCAGTAATTTGCTTATTACTCAATATACGCAGTCGATTGGCAAAATCGTGGGCTATAGTTTGATTGGTTTTTCAGTAGGCACGGTGATTGCCTTTGGTGGCACACCGATATTATTTGGTTTTGAATTGAGTTATTCCTTGATTACCATTGGTTTATTCTTTGGAATAATTGGTTTGTTGGTGGCTTGGTTGTATTTCAATCGCTTGGAAAGTCAAGAGGCATTGGATAAAATCAAACAAAAACTGAATGGCAGAAAGACTAAAAAATTACTTTGGATTAAAGCATCTGATGCCAAAGGCGTGGTGTTTTTAATTCATGTTAAAGACATTAAATATTTTCAATCACAAGACAAATACACCAATATTTACACCGCAGAAAGTGAGTATTTAATTAACACAAGTATCAAGCAATTATCGGATCAATTAGATGTGGATTATTTTTGGACGATTCATCGTAGCACGATTGTTAATCTGCGATTTATCAGTAAAGTATCTAAAAAGGAAGAAGATAAATTGAGGGTATATTTGGATGATGATACCGCTTTATCGGTAAGTCGTAATCATGCCAGTTTGTTTAAAAAGATGTAAACACTTTACTATCATCTCCTCTCACTGTCATCTCGACCCTCATCCTACTATTATCTAGACCTTCATCCCACTGTCATCTCGATCCCCCTCATCCTACCGTCATCTCGACCTCCATCCCACTGTCATCTCGACCTCCATCCCACTGTCATCTCGACCATAGTGGAGAGATCTTCTTTTTGCCACACGAGATTCCTCGGCTACGCTCGGAATGACAGTGGGGGAGAAATGACAGTGGGGGGGTAACAGTGGGGAGAAATAACAGTGGGGAGAGGTAAGCAGAAGTGAGGGCGACAAGAATAATAGGAGATGAAGATAGTAGAAATAGCAAGAATACAAAAAATAATGGAAATAGCCGCTTTATTTATTGGTAACACCATTCGGTACATGCCCTGTTGATACATATTGAGCAGCGGATTCACAATGTTTATGTTGATCGTCAAAGAAAATATCGGCACCAAATTCTTTAAGGAATTTCCCTTTATTAAGCCCTCCTAAAAAGAAAGATTCATCAATACGAATATCCCAGGCACGCATGGTGTGGATGACGCGTTTGTGTGAGGGGGCGCCTCTGGCGGTAACGAGTGCGGTTCTGATTGGGTTGTTTTCTTCGGGAAAAGAGGATTGGATGTCGTGCAATGATTTTAAGAAAGATTTGAATGGCCCTGATTTGAGTTCAACATTGGCAAATTTTTCTTCATTTTCTGAGAAAGCGGTAATGCCACTTTTTTGATACACTTTTTCCGCTTCATCAGAAAATAAAACTGCATCGCCATCAAAGGCAATTCTTAGCTGAGTTTCGTGTGCATTTTTAGAGCTGGTGCCAATAATAGAGGCGGCAGCAAAGCCAGATTTTAAGGCTTTTTGTACATCTTCATAATGGCTGGATAAAAATAAATCCGCTTCAAAAGCATCCAGCAAAGCGTGTGTTGGTTCGCCACGAGTAAAAGCGGCACGCTCAATGGTTAAACCGTAATGTTCAATAGAATTAAAAATACGCAAGCCCGTGTCTGCACTATTACGAGAAAGCAAAATCACATCAATCGGCGTTTTTGGACTGTTGAGTGCAAGTAGTTTTTTTACCAAAGTAAATCCAACGCCAGGTTTTAATACGACCGACTCGTTTTCCTGTTGATGTTTGGCATACGCCTCCACACCTTGCTCTTTAAATATTTTATGCGACTTATCTAAATCAAATAATGCTCTTGATGAAATCGCAACCACTAATTTCGCATTCGCATTTACACTATCTTCCATAACATTCCTTGGTATTTACTTAAACAATAATCCAACCACTTTTCAATAAAAGTATTGAGTTCCCATTGTATATTCATATCGTTGCATTGTGCAAGGTATGGGTGAGAATTATTCAGCGTGGTTTCGTTGCATACCGATAATACTTCTAGTAATTTTGCATCAAAAAACACCTTGAATTTAATATCGGGTCGCTTGATTGAGTCTAATTTGTGGGTTAGAATAAAAGTGCCTGTATAAGGGGTTCTTTCTTCGACAAATAAATATAAATCTTGCTCATTTTTATGCGTTATTACGCTGTTATGTGTGGTTTCTTTGAGTGTGGGAATCAGTTCAAAAATCTTTTGATAATTCAGTTCAAATAACGCCGAAACCTCTGAATAAGTTTTTGGGTTATTTTGTGTGTAGAGTGATTTTAAGAAGTTATCCATCGTGTTTCATAGTGTAAGTGTCCATCGTCATTGAGTGTGTAATAATTAAATCCAATGCGTTTTTCATCGGTAAATTGCACAGCTGTTGACGGGCAAGCAATGATTTTTAAACCGTCTTTTTCAAACTCTGCCGATTCGTGTGCGTGTCCAAATAATACGGCTTGTATTTTATCGTGTTTGGCTAATATTGTAAATAAATCTTCTGGGTTTTCTAAAGATAAGGTGTCGTCCCAAGTGCTTTTCATTGGCACAATGGGGTGGTGCAGGACGATTAAGATGTGTTTAGCACTTGAGTTGTTGAGCTGCGTGTCTAATTTAATTAGTGTGTTTTTAGGTAAGAAACCGCTAGTTTTATTAGCTTGCACCGAGTTCACGCTGATAATATCCCAGGTGCCTAATGAGATTTTTTTAAACAAGCAATCGTCAAATATGGCAGTTATATTATCCGAATCGTGATTGCCACCAATGACAAAAATATCGCTTTGCACGGGGCTTAATAGTTGTTTTAATATTTTATAAGAAGTGAGTGTGCCATTATGCGTCAAGTCGCCACTAATCAATAAAGCATCGCTTTCCAGCAATGCAATTTCGTCAATCACACGGGTTAAATTTTGCTGACTATTAACCCCCATACATTGCTCAATATCATCAATATGACAATCGCTGATTTGAATAAATTGATTCATTTTCCTTGGCTGAATTTAACGCGATTACTAATGCCTGTGAGTAATTCATAACTGAGGGTGTCGCTGTATTTTGCCACGGTTTCAACCCGCAATTTTTCATCCCCCCATAAAATTGCACTGTCACCAACAGATGCCTTAGCAGCACTGATATTGACCACAATCATATCCATAGAAACACGCCCCACTAGCGGACATAGTGTGCCGTTGATTAAAATTGGTGTGCCATTTTTGGCATGACGGGGGTAGCCATCGCCATAGCCAATGCCAATCACGGCGAGGGTAGTTGGCTTGTCAGCCATCCAAGTTGCACCATAGCCAACCACTTCGCCCGCTTGAATAGTTTTAATTGACAACACGGGTGCGGATAATTGCATTACTGGCTGTAAGTCGCAATCATCGTTGGTAAAAGGCGATGCGCCGTAAAGCATAATGCCAGGGCGAATAAACTCAAAATGTGAATTGGGGTTGGATAAAATCCCTGCGGAGTTTGCCATGGAGCGGTTATATTCGTCATTTGTAGATTGTTCAAAGGTGTTAAGCTGTACTTGATTCAATGGATTGTCCAATTCATCTGCACAGGCAAAATGACTCATCACGCACTCAATCGTAATGCGTGGGTTGTTATTAAAATCAGTCAAACAATGTTGATATTCATCGGTTGATAAACCCAATCTGTGCATTCCTGTATCAATTTTTACCCAAACGCTGACCGCTTTATCGCTGTTATTAATCAATGCAATGTGTGAAGAATGATGTGCAACAACTTGGCAATTTAAATCAATCGCTTGCTGTAATTCTTCAGGGGAGGAAACCCCTGATAATAATAAAATAGGGCGGTTGGTTGTTTGGCGTAATGCCTGCACTTCTGTTAGTGAGCTTATCGCTAAAACATCTGCATTTTTAATCAAAGGCGTAACCATATCCAAATGATGTCCATAGGCGTTGGCTTTTACCATTGCTACGATTTTTGCTGAGGATTTTTGTTTAACGATTGATAGGTTGTGTATCAATGCAGATTGAGAAATAACCGCAACCGCACTCATCATTTAAAATGCTTCAGTTTCAAAATTAGGTACTTCACCCTGGTCAAAATTAGGCATATTGTGTGCATCAGCAACTTCCGTTTGCCACTCATCAGGTGCGTATTCCATTTGAGAGTCATTTGCCAAATTTTCAAAGCGAGTATATTGCCCAATCCACGCCAGTTTGATATTCCCCGTTTCGCCATTACGATGCTTGGAAATCATCAAATCTGCCTTGCCCACTTCCTCAGGGTTGGAGTAACTCTCATCATGATATTGTTCATCACGATAGACGAAAGCAATAATGTCCGCATCCTGCTCAATCGAGCCTGATTCACGCAAATCAGACATTTGTGGCATACGCCCCTTACCCGCTTTAGGGCGAGATTCAACGCCACGATTGAGCTGCGACAAGGCAATTACAGGCACATCAATTTCTTTGGCAAGGGCTTTGAGTGAACGGGAAATTTCAGAAATTTCTTGCACACGATTTTCACTTTTTCCGTGCACTGTCATTAGTTGCAAGTAGTCCACCATAATCAAGGATAATTCGGGATATTGTCGCTTGACTCGGCGTGCTTTTGCGCGAATTTCTGTCGGGGTAATAGAAGGGGTTTCGTCAATCAAAATATTGTTTTTATCGAGTGCTGTAATCGCATGGCTAAAACTGTTCCAGTCTGTTTCCGTCATCTCACCCTTGCGAATTTTCTTGCTATCAATATGCCCGAATGAAGAAATCATTCTCAGTGTTAACGCCTCAGTCGGCATCTCTAACGAGAAAACCAAAACAGGCTTACTTTGTTCAATCGCAACATTGCCGACCACATTCATCGCAAACGCCGTTTTACCCATTGAAGGACGACCAGCGACAATGATTAAATCGCCATTTTGTAAGCCCGAAGTTTTTTCATCCAAATCGGCAAAACCCGTTTCTAACCCCGTGATAGAGCCTTTGCTCTCTGCCCATTCCTGTGCTTTGTTTGCCACATTTTTAGTGATGTCTTTGACATTCACCACATCCTGTTTACCACGGGTAATTTGCTCGGCAATCTGAAAAATCTTTCTTTCAGACAAATCAATCAATTCCTGCACTTCAATATCTTTTGGATGATAAGCCGCATCTGCAATCTGTTGGCTGACCATAATCAACTGGCGGTAAACAGATAACTCACGCACATGTTGCGCATAGGTTTTGACATTCGCAATACTTGGTGTACTTTCAGCGATTTGTGCTAAATACTCAAAGCCCCCCACAGTCTCTTCATCACCGGTTTTTTTCAATCGCTCTTTAACCGTTAAAATATCCGCAGGTTCACCGTGTTCCAGTAGTATATGAATGGCATCAAAAATAATACGATGTGAAGGTCGGTAAAAATCATCCGCTGTTAGCACATCCGCTACCTCGTCCCACGCTTCATTATGCATTAATAAACCACCGAGTACAGATTGCTCTGACTCAAGGGAATTTGGCGGTATTTTAGCGTTTTCGATGTCCATAATGTTTGCTTGAAATAAAAAAAACCCTCAGAGAGAGGGTTTTTATTTTAACTTATTTTTGTGGGTTTTTACTGCTCTTCGTCAGAAGCCTCAACTACCACTTTAACCGCAACTTCAATGTCGGTGTATAGCGTAACACTAATGTCATATTCACCAATATGATGAATAGCCTCAGACATATTAATGTCGCGTTTTTCAACTTCATGACCCGATGCTGCCAAGCTAGTAACGATATCTGCTGTGGTAATAGAACCGAACAACTTACCTTCCTCACTGGCATTCACTTTCAGTGTGCACACCACGCCTTCCATTGCTGCTGCTTTTTCTGTTGCCGCGTTGATAGTCGCTGTTTCTTTCGCTTGTAAATCCGCTTTAATTGCTTCAAACTCAGCCATATTAGCCGCTGTCGCTGGCTTGGCTTTACCTTGTGGAATTAGGAAATTACGCGCATAGCCCGCTTTCACATTCGCCGTATCGCCTAGACTACCTAACTTACCAATTGTTTCTAATAAAATTACTTGCATAATAACTCCTATTTTTTGTGTTTGTCAGTGTAAGGAATTAATGCTAGGAATCTAGCGCGTTTAATCGCAGTCGTCAATTGACGCTGAAATCTTGCACTGGTGCTAGTCATTCTTGATGGGGTAATCTTACCACTTTCATCAATATTCTTTAACAAGACATCAACATCTTTGTAGTCAATCTCTTTAACACCTGCTGCCGTAAAACGGCAATAAGTGTTGATTTTAATTTGAGGTCTGCGTTTTCTCTTCTGTTGCTTAGCCATAATAATCTCCTATTTCCTTCTCTCTTTTCTTTCTTTATCAGCATCTTTAGCCGTCATCATAATTGAAGTGCCAGTAATCGCCTCTTTTTTAGAAATGATTAAATTTCTAAGAATAGCATCATTAAAACGGAAATTATAATTCAACTTATCAAGCGTTTCTTGACCACATTCGATGTTCAACATCACATAGTGCGCTTTGTAAATTTTATTGATTGGATAAGCCAGGTGCTTACGCCCCCAGTCTTCTTCACGATGAATATTACCGCCGTCAGCCGTAATCATTTCTTTGTACTTGTCCATCATCGGACCAACCTGCGTGGATTGGTCAGGATGCACAATCAGTGTAATCTCATAGTGTCTCATGAGTGTTTTCTCCTTATGGTTATTATAAAAAAAAGCTTGCCAGGTAGTATTCAAGTAGCACCCAGTCAAGCAAGGGAACGCACATTATACACTGTTTTATTATTTTTAAATTTAAAGTGTTCTGTTTTTATGTTTATTGATTGTTTATTGATATAATGCGTATTTATTTTCAATATCATCATAGCAACATTATGTTTGAACAAACCTTTAAAAACATAGACGATATACTCCATAAAGATGCAGGTTGTGGCAGTGAATTAGACTATGTAGAACAAACTTCTTGGGTGTTGTTTTTAAAATATTTAGACGATTTAGAGCAAGACAAACAAACCGCCGCTGAACTCACTGGGGAGGCTTATCAAGCCATTGTTTCTGCACCATTTCGATGGGCAACTTGGGCAGTGCCAAAACTTGATAATGGTAATATTGACCATAATGCTTTAACAGGCGATGACTTGCTGGATTTTGTCAATAATCAACTGTTTCCTTATCTAAAAAAATTCAAAACCCAAGCCACAAGTGCCAATACCATTGAATACAAAATCGGCGAAATTTTCAGCGAATTAAAAAATCGCATTCAAAGTGGCTATAACTTGCGAGAAGTGATAACCCTTGTTAATGAGTTGCATTTTAGAACGCACCAAGAAAAGCATGAAATGAGCCATCTGTATGAAAGCAAAATTAAAAATATGGGTAATGCAGGACGAAACGGCGGCGAATATTACACCCCTCGTTCGCTTATTAAAACCATTGTTAAAGTGGTTTCGCCAAAAATAGGCGATACTATTTATGACGGTGCGGTGGGTAGCGCAGGATTTTTGGTTGAGGCTTTTGAATATTTGAATAAAAAAGGTTTATCTACTAGCGACACAGAAACTTTGCAAAAGAATACTTTTTATGGCAAGGAGAAAAAATCCCTCGCTTATATCATTGGCATTATGAATATGGTTTTGCATGGGATAGAAGCCCCCAATATTATTCACGCCAATACACTGGCTGAAAATTTAAGCGACATTCAAGAGAAAGACCGTTTTGATGTTATTTTAGCCAACCCACCTTTTGGCGGCAAAGAGCGAGCCGAAGTGCAACAAAATTTCCCGATTAAAACCGGTGAAACTGCCAGTTTATTTTTACAACACTTTATCAAAATCTTAAAAGCAGGTGGCAAGGCAGGCGTGGTGATTAAAAATACTTTTTTAAGCAACACCGACAACGCCTCAATCGCCTTACGCAAAGAATTATTAAGCAGTTGCAATTTACACACCGTGCTAGATTTACCGGGCGGAACCTTCACAGGGGCAGGGGTGAAAACCGTCGTCTTGTTTTTTAACAAAGGCGAATCCACGCAAAAAACTTGGTTCTATCAACTTAATTTAGACAGAAACCTCGGCAAAACCAACCCACTCAATGAGCGAGATTTGGCAGAATTTATTGAATTTCAAAAAACCCAAAAATCCAGCGAAAACGCTTGGACGGTAGATATTACCAAGCTTGAGAAAAACACAGTTGATTTATCCGCCAAAAATCCAAATACGCCTGAAGAAGCCCCTTTGCGTGAGCCAAAAGAAATATTAGAAAATATGGCAGAACTGGATAAAGAAAGTGAAGAAATTTTAAGCAAAATAGAAGAATTACTATGAATGACAAGCAAAATATAGTCATTTATAATACAACTGATGGCAAAATTTCTGTTTCTCTTTATGCAAAAGACGGCATAGTATGGATGAACCAAAATCAATTAGCAGAACTTTTTGACACCTCCAAACAAAACATCAGTACTCATATTGATAATATATTAAAAAACAATGAGTTGAAAGAAAATTCAGTTGTCAAAGATTACTTGACAACTGCCAATGATGGCAAAAATTACAAGGTTGCTTTTTACGCCTTAGAAATGATTTTAGCCATTGGTTATAGAGCCAGAAGCAAAAGAGGTGTCCAGTTTAGAACTTGGGCGACCAGCAACCTAAAAGAATATATGGTTAAAGGTTTTTTGATGGATGATGAAAGGCTCAAAAACCCTGATGGAAGACCTGATTATTTTGATGAATTGCTTAAGAGAATTCGTGATGTTCGTGCTTCTGAAAAACGCTTTTATCAAAAAATAAGAGATTTACTTAGCCTTAGTAGTGATTATGACAAAACTGATAAAGCCACGCAAATGTTTTTTGCCGAAATTCAAAATAAATTACTATATGCCGTTACAGACAAAACAGCAGCAGAACTTATAATCAACAGAGCTAATAAAGACCAACCCAATATGGCACTGACCGCTTGGAAAGGTTCTATTGTCCGCAAACAAGATATTTTTATTGCCAAAAACTATCTATTTGAGGATGAAATTGACACACTTAATCGCTTAGTCGTCATCTTTTTAGAAACGGCAGAATTAAGAGTTAAAAACAGACAAGATATTACCTTAGAGTTCTGGCGAGACAATGTGGATAAGATGCTTGATTTTAATGACAAAAAAATCCTCACAACCAAAGGCGCAATCAGTAAAGAACAAATGCAACAAAAAATAACAGAAATATACACCTTGTTCGATAAAAAAAGAAAAACCACAGAAGCAAAAGAAACAGACTTAAAAGAACTGGAAGAGTTGCATAACTCAATTAAAAGAAAATGATGAGTAAAGTTAAAGCATTTACAAAAGGGTGGAAATATGGATTTTTAGAGGATGCAGTACATAAAGGCTCTTCAAATATTTCTTTAAATAAAGTTAAAAATGATGAAGGAGAATATCCTCTTTTTAGTGCAAAAGGATTTAATAAAAATATTTCTTTTTTTCAGCAAGAGAAAGAATATTTAGCAATAATTAAAGATGGGGCAGGGATTGGAAGAGTTTCAAAACACCCTGCTAAATCATCTATTGTTGCAACAATGCAATACTTAATTCCCAAAAAAGGGTTTGATATTAACTTTGTGGAATATTTTTTAAATGGAATAGATTTTGAAAAACATAGAAATGGAAGTACAATACCACATATTTATTTTAAAGATTATAAATCAGAACAGTTTCCAATATTAAAACTCCCCGAACAAAAACGCATCGTTTCTATTTTAGATAAAGCCTTTATTGAAATAGCCAAAGCAAAAACCAACGCCGAACAAAATCTTAAAAACGCCAAACAACTTTTTGAGAGTTATTTACAAAATATTTTTGAAAATAAAGGGGATGATTGGGAGGAGAAAAACTTGATGAAGTTTGCGAGATTACCTCTAAACTAATTGACCCAAAAGAAGCACAATATCAAGGCTTAATTCATATTGGTGCAGGAAATATAATATCTGAAAAAGGAACATTAATTGATTTGAAAACAGCGAAAGAAGAAAACCTTATTTCTGGAAAATTCTTATTTGATGAATCAATGGTGCTTTATAGTAAAATACGACCATATTTAATGAAAATTGTAAAATGCGAATTCAAAGGGCTATGTAGTGCAGATATTTATCCTTTAGTTCCATACAAAAATGAATTAACACAATCATTTTTGTATCACTTATTATCTTCACATCATTTCACAGAATATGCAATTGAAGGTTCTCAAAGGGCAGGAATGCCAAAGGTAAATAGAAAACACCTTTTTGAGTATTCATTTTTTTACCAGCAATAAAAGAACAACAAAAAATAGTCCAAAAATTAAACGCTCTACAAACTGAAACCAAAAAACTAGAAACCATTTACCAGCAAAAAATAGATAATTTAGAAGAACTAAAAAAATCCATTCTACAAAAAGCATTTAATGGGGAGTTATGAAAAATAAACTGGCAGTATTTCAAGATAAAAACATTCGTAGAGTTTGGCGTAATGATGAGTGGTTTTATTCTTTGGTGGATATTGTTGCTGTTTTGTCAGAAAGTAAAAACCCAACTGACTACCTTAAAAAAATAAGAAAGCGAGATGATGAATTAAAAACCTACCTAGGGACAAATTGTCCCCATGTAGAAATGCACACTATATCGGGCAAAAATAGAAAAACACTTGCAGGAAATACAAAAGATATTTTCCGCTTAATCCAATCTATCCCCTCTAAAAAAGCAGAACCCTTTAAACAGTGGTTGGCACAAGTGGGCAAAGAGCGATTAGACGAAATAGAAAACCCAGAACTTGCACAAGAGCGAATGAAAGCGATTTATGAACAAAAAGGCTATCCTAAAGATTGGATTGATAAACGCTTACGAGGTATTGCTATCCGTCAAAATTTAACCGATGAATGGCAAAAACGAGGCATCAAAGAACACAGCGATTATGCCATTCTAACCGCTGAAATTTCCAAAGCCACTTTTGGGATGACCCCTGCTGAATATAAAAACTTTAAAAATCTACCTGAAAAATCTAAAATAAACCTTCGGGATAATATGGATGATTTAGAATTGATTTTTACAATGTTAGGCGAACGAGTAACAACTGAAATTTCCAAAGAGGAAAAACCAGCAACCTTTAATGAAAATAAGAAAGTTGCCAACCGAGGTGGCAAAGTAGCAGGCAACGCGAGAAAAGAAACTGAAAAAGAACTGGGCAGAAGTGTTGTGAGTGAGGATAATTTTTTGGGTTTGAATAAAACACTGGGACAGAAGTGATGGATAAGTTTAAAATTTATACTATTCTGGTAAGATTAAAAATCAATCTTACAAAACCCAATGGGGAGTATCAACCAATATAAACAGGCAAAACAAAAAAGAGAACCGAAAAAGAACTGGGTTATTGTTTGATGGATATTTTTGGGTTTGAATAAAACACCATTATCAAAAGTGATGGATAAGTTTAAAATTTATACTATTCTGGTAAAATTAAAAAAATCTTACAAATAAAAATGAGAAAAGAAAATGAATTTAAAAATATTTGCAAAAATTATTATTGGGAAATTAATTATCGTAGAAAAATGAAAAGAAAAGACATCCAAAAGATATTGAACAAGAGTCTATAGGAAGATGCATGAATCCATCCTGTAATAAAGATATTAAATTCCACAAATATTGGAGATATAGCAGAAAAGGCACATATTGTTTCTCATAACGATACTGACCGATAATTCTTTAGAAAATTTAATAATTTTTATGCCCAAACTGCTGCATCTTTTGATAAAAATTTCTTTTAAAGAAGATTTAAGGTCAAAATTGGAAGGTGAAAAATGAAATTAGGAAGAAGATAATAAAACTTGCAGAAAATTCATTTGATACTTTTGAAAAACTTGAAGAGATAGTTAAACCGATAACTGAAGAATTTAAAAACTATATAATAAAATTATTTTTTAAAAGATAACCAAAAATTATATTAAAAAATTTGAATGTGAAATAATCAATATTAATAAATGACATTTTAATATTGAAAATAAAAAATTAATTCAAAGCAATGATAATAAAGATTGTTCAAATTTAAAAACAGAAGTATTTAATATTAATGAATTTAATGAAACTAGGGAGGCAAAGAAAAATTAGGTCAGTTTTAAAGAAGAAAAATATTAACTTCAATATTTGGTGTTTCAAATAGATGTAAGATCTTTACTTCCTTCTGTCTTATCATTAGAATGCTTAATACAAAAATGACTATTCTAGTTATAAAATGATCTGTTTACTTGATGAAGAATTACCCTATTGAATTTAAACAAAGATAACAAAATGTGAAAAATTGTATTAAAAATAAAGATTAAGAAACTATATTCTATACATAAATGCTTTAGAAAGACAGAAATAATGCTAGAAAGTTTATGTTTTATTCTAAAATTTTAAAAAACAATAATATAGTTAAAAAATTTCATGATTTCCCACTTTAAATCAATAACTATTAATCTTGTAAAAGTTTTCTATTTGTTAAATGAATACTGTTTAATTGTCAAAATTTAGAGCGCATAGCGCCTATGTTCAGGGCTTAAATTATAAATTACATAGTTTGATAAAAAAGCTGCATTTCAAAAAATGCATAGAATTTAGCAGAAAATATGCAAATTAAACTTTACAAGTGACTTCTATAAAATGATTTAAGGAATGAATGAAAAATTTTTATTTTAAAATTTCGCAAAATCAAATAAAAATTTTTAGATGAGGTTATTTGTTTTAAGAAACCATATCTTTCAAATGATGTAAATTTAAAAAGCTGATAAATTTTATTTCCAAAAGAAGAAAAAGAAGAATTAATTTATTTTAATACAGAAACTACTTAATAAAGAAATAGATTTAATTAATTAAAAATGAAAAGAGCAAACAGAATTTCAAAAATACAGTTTCTTATGGAAAACTGACATGACATCAAGCATGAAGTGATAACTACAACAAAACATTTTATTTTACTAAAAACAAATAAGTTGGCAAAAATGAGTGGCTTTATACTTTAAGTAAACATTGTTGTTGCTTTATAAAGTCAAACTTTACTGACTAAATTAAAAATAATATCATGAACGAAGCCGAAACCAGAGCCGAATTAATTGACCCGAAACTCTTAGCCAATGGCTGGGGTGTAATGGAGGGTTCTAAAATTTTGCGTGAGCGAGATGTTTGTAAAATTACCGATGGCAGAATACAGGTGGGTGGCGGTAGGGCAAAGCCGTTGATTGCGGATTATATTTTGGTTTATAAGGGGGTTAAATTAGCGGTTGTTGAGGTAAATAAGAAAAGAGAGAGGAAATATGCAATTGGAGGTTTAGTATGACCCCTTCATCTAACAATTCCGAAATCATCCTCTACACCACTCCTGATGGCACAGTCAAAATCGATACCATTTTTCAGGATGAAACCGTTTGGCTGACTCAGAAAAAAATGGCAGAACTCTTTGCCGTTAATGTACCTGCTATTTCAAAACATTTAAGCAATATATTTAATGAAGGGGAGTTACAGAAGGAAGCAACACTTTCCAAAATGGAAACAGTTCAAAAAGAGGGTAGTCGTTCTATTACTCGAAGTAAGGATTTTTACAACCTTGATGCTATTATTGCCGTTGGATACAGAGTTAACTCCAAACAAGCGACTCAGTTTAGAATGTGGGCGACTAATATCCTAAAAGAGTACATCATTAAGGGTTTTTCTATGGATGATGAGCGTTTAAAACAGGTTGATAATTGGAATTACTTTGATGAGTGGTTAGAACGCATCCGAGATATTCGAGCTTCGGAAAAACGGTTTTATCAAAAAATTAAGGATATTTACACCACGGCTATTGATTATGACAAAAATTCTGAACAGGCACAAATATTCTTTAAAAAAATACAGAATAAAATGCTTTGGGCAATTATAGGGCAAACGGCTGCTGAACTGATCAAAGCCAGAAGCAACCCCGATAAAACCAATATGGGGCTTACTTCATGGCGAGGTTCAATTATAAGAAAGCAAGATGTTGCCATCGCAAAAAATTACCTGAAAGAGGATGAAATAAAAGACCTGAATGAAATTGTTACCATGTATCTGGATTATGCAGAAAGACAGGCACGCAAAAGACAAACCGTTACAATGGAGCAGTGGGCGGATAAACTGGATGGTTTTTTAGCATTTAATGAGCAGGAAATTTTGACTCACGCTGGAAAAGTAAAAGCAGAAGTGGCAAAAAAAATTGCTGAAGCCCGTTATATGGAATTTGACGATAAACGCAAAAAAGCTGAAGCATTAGCAGCGGACGAAGAAGATATAAAGCAGCTTGAGGAAATAGAAAAGATATTGTTTGAAGGTTGGGGAAAACAATCATGAACGAAGCCGAAACCAGAGCCGAATTAATTGACCCGAAACTCTTAGCCAATGGCTGGGGTGTGATAGAGGGTTCTAAAATTTTGCGTGAGCGAGATGTTTGTAAAATTACCGATGGCAGAATACAGGTGGGTGGCGGTAGGGCAAAGCCGTTGATTGCGGATTATATTTTGGTTTGTAAGGGGGTTAAATTAGCGGTTGTTGAGGCAAAGAGTGATGAATTAGAGGTTAGTGAGGGTGTGGCACAAGCCAAACTTTATGCGCAAAAATTGGGACTGGATTACACTTATTCTACTAATGGTAAAGTCATTTATCAGGTTTGTTTGAAAACTGGGGAAGAAAAAACAGTGGCTGATTTTTTAACGCCAAATGAGCTTTGGGATGCGGTTTATAGCGATCAAAACCAGTGGCGTGAAAGGTTTGCATCAATACCGTTTGAGGATAAATCAGGCACTTGGCAGTTAAGATATTATCAAGAAATCGCCATAAAAAACACGCTAGAGGCGATTGCACAAAATAAACAGCGTATTTTGCTAACCCTTGCCACAGGTACAGGAAAAACGGCAATTGCTTTTCAAATTGCTTGGAAATTGTTTTACAGTCGTTGGACGCTAAGCCGTGATGGGGCGAGGCAACCTCGTATTTTATTTTTGGCAGATAGAAACATACTGGCGAATCAGGCATTTAATAGTTTTTCTGCTTTTGCTGAGGATGCAATGGTGAGAATTACCCCAAAAGAGATTAAAAAAACAGGTAAAGTGCCGACTAATGGCAGTCTGTTTTTTACCATTTTTCAATCCCTAACTGCCAATAACAACACGGTAGAAGAAGCAGAAATTGAAAAAAATGATTATAAAGGTTATGATAAAACAACGGCTTATTATAATAAATACCCAAAAGATTTTTTTGATTTAATTATTGTTGACGAGTGCCATAGAGGCGGGGCAAATGATGAGAGCAGTTGGCGAGGTATTTTGGCATATTTTTCTCCTGCGGTGCACTTGGGTTTAACCGCAACCCCAAAGCGAAATAAGAATATTGATACTTATCAATATTTTGGCGAACCTGTTTATGTTTATCCTCTAAAAGAAGGCATTAACGATGGTTTTTTAACACCTTTTAAAGTCAAACGCATTAGCACAACGATGGACGATTATACTTATACGACTGATGATGAGGTCGTTGAGGGGGTTGCTGAACCTGGGAAGTTGTATGGAGAGTCAGAATTTAATAAAACCATTGAAATTAAAGAACGAGAGTTGAAACGGGTTAGGGTTTTGATGGGTGAAATCAATCAAAGTGAAAAAACCATTATTTTTTGTGCCACACAAAGCCACGCAGGATTGGTTAGAGATTTAATTAACCAAGTGAGCGACTCTAAAAATGTTGATTATTGTGTGCGAGTAACGGCAAATGATGGGGTAATTGGCGATAATTTTTTAAGCCAATTTCAAGATAATGAAAAAACCATTCCGACCGTTCTCACCACTTCGCAAAAACTCTCAACGGGGGTTGATGCCAGAAATATTCGCAATATTGTGTTAATGCGGCCCGTTAATCAAATGATTGAATTTAAACAAATTATTGGACGCGGCACACGACTTTTTGAAGGTAAAGAGTTTTTTACTGTTTATGATTTTGTTGATGCTTATCAACAGTTTTTTGACCTAGAGTGGGACGGAGAGCCTATAGAACCTATAAAACCTGAGGAACAAAACCTAAGAGACACAGAAGATTGCCGTCAATGCGGGGGTAATCCTTGTGTTTGCACTAAAGAGCCAAAAGATCAAAGACCTCAAAAAATTAAAATTAAATTGAGTGACGGCAAAGAGAGAGAAATACAACATATGGTTGCCACTTCTTTTTGGGATATTAGTGGCAAGCCAATTTCAACAACAGAATTTTTAAACAATCTGTTTGAAGAATTGCCTAATTTCTTTAAAGATGAAGAGGAGTTGAGGGTTTTATGGAGCAAGCCTAAAACTAGAAAAGCACTACTAGAAAAATTAAGCGAGGCAGGATTTGGTGGCGATGAATTAAACACTTTGAAAAAAATAATAAATGCTGAAAAAAGTGATTTATTTGATGTTTTAAACTATGTTTTTAATAGTGACATTAAACCCATCAGTAGGAAGGAAAGAGTGGTACGGGCAAGAGCTGAGATATTGACACCTTTGGATAAAAAGCAACAAGATTTTATAGAATTTGTATTAAATAAATACATTGAAATAGGCGTTGGGGAGCTTGGTCAAGAGAAGCTACCTCTTTTACTAATAAACAAGTACCAGTCATTGGAAGATGCTAAAACTGTGTTAGGTGATGTGGAAAATATCATTCCTTTGTTTGTTGATTTTCAAAAATATTTATATCAGTCAAAGGTTGCATAAAATGTGCTTTCAATGTCCAACAGTCCCAAAACACAATAACCCTAATCCAAAAATAGAAAGTGTGAATAGAGACCCCTGCATTGGGTATGAATACCGCCTAAAAGCCAACTTTCATCCATTTGATAACTTTTACAAAACCTGTATTAACCCTGCTAGGACTGGCTTTGTAAAAATTACCAACTGAATAAAATTTAACTTTTATCCGGTATTCATACCCAATGCAGGGGTCTCGAATATGGAATAATGGCAAATAAATTATGGCAATAACAGACTGGCACGAAAACGATAAACCAAGAGAAAAGCTTCTAAAATTTGGGGCAGGGAGTTTGACGGATGCAGAATTGCTAGCAATTTTTTTACGCACGGGAATCAAAGGCAAGAGTGCAGTGGGGTTGGCACAGGATTTGATAGAGCAGTTTGGGTCGTTGCATAAATTATTAACAGCGAGTGAGAATGAATTTTGTAAAGGCAAAGGCTTGGGGGCGGCGAAGTACGCCGCACTTCAAGGAGTGATGGAGATGGCAAAACGGCATTTTGAATCAGGGGCAAAAATGGGTGAGGTGTTTAATCAACCTAAGCAGATTGCGCGTTATTTGCATTTGCATATTGGCAATTCGAGTCGGGAGATTTTTGCGGTGATGTTGTTGGATCAGAAACACCATTTGATTGAATTGGTGCCATTATTTACGGGGACGCTGAATCAGGCAAGTGTGCATCCACGGGAGATTTTGAAACTGGTTTTGTTGAAAGATGCATCGGCGGTGGTATTGGCACATAACCACCCATCGGGCGACCCAACGCCGTCGCAAGCGGATATCAATATTACCTATACAATTAAAGAAGCGTTAGCGTTGATTAATGTTCGGGTGTTGGATCATATTGTGATTGGCGACGGTGGGCGATTTGAGAGTTTGGCACAAAGAGAGGACTTATGATGAAGTGGTTGAAACGGTTAACCTTGATTGGTACAGTAGTTTTTGCGACTTATTTGTATCAACTGAATGGTTTGGTGAATGATAAGTTTTCTAAGCCGTTGAGTGTTAAGGATTCTAGTTTGTCTTATGAGGCACATCCTAAGGCGCTTGTTAATATGTTGTTAGTGGTGGAGGATCAATTATTTTTTCAGCATTATGGAGTGGACTTTGTGGAGGTTGTAAGGGTGGTTCGGGATTATTATTTGCACGATAAACCGATACGAGGAGCAAGTACGATTACGCAACAGTTGATTAAAAATACATTATTGACGCGTGAGAAAACGGTGAGTAGAAAGGTTAAAGAGGCGTTAATGGCGTTGTTGCTGGAAATTTCTTTTGACAAAAAAATGATTCTTAATCGTTATATGAATAGCGTGTATTTAGGGCAATATGGTAATTATGAAGTGCGTGGATTTCAGCAGGCAGCACGGTTTTATTTTGATAAAAATCTGAGTGAATTATCACTTGAAGGCTTGGCAACTTTGGTGGCATTATTAAAGGGACCGAGTTATTACCATCCTGCCAAACATCCCGAGCGTTTGGTTAAGCGTAGAAATTTGGTGTTACACCTGTATCACAAGTATCAAAAAGTTATAAAATAGCGTTATGCAAAATATACTCGCCATTGATACTTGCACCGAAGTGTGCTCCGTTAGTCTTTATACTCAAGGCGAAATCATTTCGCGTTTTGTCAAAGATGTGGCAAAAAGTTCGAGTTTGGTGCTGCCTTTGTGTGATGAGATATTTGAACAGACGGGAATGTCGGCGGCAGATTTGGATACGATTGTTTATACTAAGGGCCCAGGGGCATTCACAGGGGTACGGATGTGTGTCAGTGTGGTGCAGGGGATGTCTTTGGCGCACGATATTCCGACGCTGGGTTTTTCAACGCTGGAAGTGGTGGGCTTTGGTGCGTCGCAAAAATACAAAACTGATAAAATTGCTATCGCACTGGATGCACGGATGAGTGAGGTATATTGGGGGGTGTATGAAGGCGGTGTTTTAACGACTGAGCGCATTGCAAAACCTGATGAAACGGATATTTTGGGCGTTGATTTTATCGGTGTAGGGACGGGCTGGGGTGCGTATGAAAACGATTTGATTAGACGAACTGGGGTGACTAATTTTGATGCAGATTTTTATCCAAAGTCGGAAAATTTGATTGCATTATATATAGGTAAGCAATTGGTAGGCAATGACGAATTACCACTTCCAACTTATTTGCGTAACAATGTCGCACAAAAGTCATTAAAATAATCTAACTTTAAGTAGATATATAATATTATGTGGAAATGGATACAGGCGTTCGCATCGCCACACAATTTTTACCAAAGGAGTGAGAAAATCATTCCTTGGTTAATGGTGCCGTTTGTGGTTTTGTCGTTAGCAGGGCTGTATTGGGGCTTAGTGGTTTCTCCAGCGGATTATCAACAAGGCGATAGCGTGCGGATTATGTATGTGCATGTGCCAGCGGCGTGGATGAGTTTATTTATTTATGTGGTAATGGCAATTGCAGGGGCGATTGGGTTGATTTGGCAGATTAAATTGGCACATGTGGTGGCAAAAGTATCGGCGCCGATTGGTGCGGCGTTTACGATGTTGGCGTTAATTACGGGCAGTATTTGGGGTAAGCCGATGTGGGGGACTTGGTGGGTGTGGGATGCACGATTGACTTCTGAATTGATTTTATTGTTCTTGTATTGGGCATATATGTCGCTGAATAATGCCTTTGATAATCCAAAAACTGCATCAAAAGCATCGGCGATTTTGGCCATTGTGGGTTTGGTGAATATTCCGATTATTTATTATTCCGTTGAATGGTGGAACAGCCTGCATCAAGGCTCATCAATTAGTGTCAATAAGGTTTCGATGCAAATTGATATGTTTATTGCACTGATGTTGATTAGTTTTGCGTATAAGTTTTTGTACGGTGCGTTGGTGTTGATGCGTGCACGCAATGAAGTGTTGGTGCAAGAGCAAAACTCTCGTTGGGTTAAAGAAGAGGTAGGACAATAATATGGAATTTTTAATATTTGATAAATATGCGGTTTATATATGGGCGTCCTACGGGCTGACTTTTGCAACGATTGCCTTTTTATTTTTCAGTACTAAAGCAAATCGTAAGCGCGTGGTAACGCAACTCAAAATTAAATATGCAAGAGGTAAATAATGACTAAAAGACAAAACAGAATGGTGTTAGTAGCCGTGTTAATAGCTGGTGCGATACTGGCAGTAACGCTGTTATTTCAAGCACTTGGTAGTAACACTAATTACTTTTATTCGCCGACAGAAGTGGCAGAAGGTAAAGCGCCAACGGGTAAGAGTTTCCGCTTAGGTGGCTTGGTGGCTGTTGGCAGTTTTAAGCGTGAGGATTTAAAATCCACTTTTGATGTAACCGATAATAAAAATAAATTCACTATTCAATACACAGGTATCTTGCCCGATTTGTTCAGAGAAGGGCAAGGTATTATTACCACAGGTTCTTTGAAGGATGAGATTTTTGTGGCAACCGAAGTATTGGCAAAACACGATGAAAATTATATGCCACCAGAAGTAGCAGATGCCTTGGAAAAGGCTAAGAAATAATGGGTAAATTTCTACCTTTAGTTGTCTTCGTTGTTTTGGCGTGGTTTTTATACAACGGTCTAGGGCGCGACACCCGAAAACTACCCTCCCCTTTAATTGGTAAGAGTTTTCCAAGTCTTGAAGTTGAGGATTTTCAAACAGGTGAAAAATTTCCATTACAAAGTCGCTTAAAAAACAAAGTATCAATGGTTAATATATGGGCATCTTGGTGTGTAACTTGTAGAGTTGAGCACAAAATGTTGAATAATATTGCGAAGTGGAGTGATGTGCAGATGGTGGGTGTTAACTACAAAGACACCAAGAAAGAGGGCGAGCGTTTTTTAGAAATACTCGGCAATCCTTTTGATTTTATCGTGTTTGATGATAAGGGAAAACTGGGCTTAGAGTTGGGTGTATATGCCACGCCTGAGACTTTTATTATTGATAAAAATGGCGTTATTCAGTTTAAACGAATTGGTGAAATTACTTTAAATATTTGGCAACAACAGATGTTGCCACTTATTAAGCAGTTACAAAAACAATAGTTTTTTTCTAAAAATTGCTTGACACTAAGGTTTTTTACGGGATAATTCCCAAACTTATTTACACCAAAGATAAAAAACTTTTAATTTAATCAGGAGAAACAAGTATGAACAAGTCAGACTTAATTGATGCAATTGCATCAGCAACAGAGCTTTCTAAGGCAGACGCAGGTCGTGCATTAAATGCAACAACAGATGCAATCACAGGTGCTTTATCAGCAGGTGATAATGTTGCAATTACTGGTTTTGGTAGTTTTCTAGTGAGAGATCGTGCAGCGCGTACAGGTCGTAATCCACAGACAGGTGCAGCGATTCAAATTAAAGCTTCTAAGTCACCAGCATTCAAAGCAGGAAAAGCATTAAAAGAAGCGGTAAACTAATTTTTATTAGGTATAATACGTCGGTGCTTAATTAAGCACCGAGTAACATTTTTTGGGCGCTTAGCTCAGTTGGTAGAGCATCGCCCTTACAAGGCGAGGGTCACAAGTTCAAGTCTTGTAGCGCCCACCAAAAAATGGAGCGGTAGCTCAGCTGGTTAGAGTGCCTGCCTGTCACGCAGGACGTCGCGGGTTCGAATCCCGTCCGCTCCGCCATTTTTTAAGGCCCCTTTATTGGGGTCTTTTTTCGTCTATTCAAATAACATTTTAGTTAGAGTGCCTGCTATTGTCTTGGTTACGCAGGACGTCGCGGGTTCGAATCCCGTCCGCTCCGCCATTTTTGAACCCACCTTTTTGGTGGGTTTTTTTTGCTCATGTAAAAGTGTTAGACATAATATCACCCAAGGTGCCCATTGTCATCCAAGGCACTCACTGTCATCTAAAGTACTTACTACCATCCAAAGTATTTACTATCATCTAAAGTACTCGCTACCACCCAAGGCATCCACTATCATCCTGCCACCTGAAGCGCCCACTGTCATTCCGAGCGTAGTCGAGGAATCTTATAGGAGAATGAGGCCCTTCGGCTACGCTCAGGGTGACATGGGATATTACACAAAGGCAGCATAGTGATATTACACACAGACAACATAGTAATATTACACATTAGGCGGTGCCATATTTAGAATAGCAAAGCAACCAACACTCAAAGCAACCATTGTTCATAAATGACAGACAATTGCTAGTCATTAACCACTAACCGTCCACCATTAATGAGGTATAATTTAGCACTTTAAATTTATTAAAATTAAACTATGCTAAGTTCCATTAAAGACAAAATCAAAGGTTGGGTTGCTTATGTTATTATTGCTTTAATCATTGTCCCATTTGCTTTATTTGGTGTTAGTGAATATTTCACGGGCGCCTCAAATGTTGTAGTCGCATCAATTGATGGAGAGGAGGTCTCTAAAGAGGTGTTTTTATCAGAGTTTAATACTCAGAAAAGGCGTTTGCAGCAAGAGCTAGGTAAGGAATATACACCTGAAATTGATCGGGCAGTAAAAATGCAAGTTATTAATTCAATGATTAATAGGCGCTTGTTGGGGCAATTGGCAGACAAGTTAGGTCATACGACGACACAACGCGAATTACAAGTGTTTATTCAAGCGAGCAATGCGTTTAATGTTGAAGGTAAATTTTCTGTAGATAGATATAGGCAATTACTCAGATTAAATGGTTTTTCAGATGTGGAATATGAAGCTTTGCGAGCTAGAGAGTTGGCGCAGAATCAGATTAAGTACAATTTTTTAGATTCTGCTTTTATGGTGCCATCGGCTTTGAAGCGTGTGCAGTTATTAAACGATCAGGAGCGACAGTTTGATTACATTTCATTAAATGTTAAAGACCACTCTAAAGAGATAGAGGTGGATGCCAAAAATGTCAAAGAGTTTTATGAAATACAAAAACAAACATTTACCGAACCCCAAAAAGTAAAAGTTGACTTTGTTGAATTGTCATTTAAGCAAGTGGCTAAAAATATCAAGGTGACTGACGATGCATTGTTTAATTTTTATGAGGATGAGAAAATGCGTTTTACGGATGAAGAAGAACGCAGAGTTCAGCATATTTTGGTTGAGTCTGAGAAATTAGCAAACACCCTTGTTACAGATCTTAAAAAAGGAGGCGATTTTTCTAAGTTAGCCGTCAAATACTCAATGGACACAGGGTCAAAAGATAAGGGCGGTGATTTAGGATTTTTTACTTTAGGAGTAATGGTGCCTGAATTTGAAGCCAAAGCATTCAGTATGAAAGCAGGTGAAGTGAGTGCACCAGTTAAGACGGATTTTGGTTATCATGTTATTAAATTGATTGAAATTAAAGCGGGTGCTGTTAAATCATTTGAGAAGGCGCGTGCTGAGTTAACTGAACTTTATACTGAGCGTGAGGTGCAGAAGTCAATTTACAAGCTGACCGATGATCTTAGTGGTTTGGCATATGAAACAAGCTTGGAGGAAATCGCTTCACAGATGAATTTGAAACTTAAAACTTCTGTATTCTTCCCACAAAACAGTAAAGATTACAATGCCAAGTTTGTGGCAGCAGCTTATAGTGATGCAGTCTTAAATAAAAATGAGAATTCCACACCGATTGAGACAAGCAAAGACAAACTTGTCGTATTAAGAATTAACAGTAAAATTGCACAAAGGCAAAAATCTTTTGAAGAGGTAAAGGCTGGAATTGTTAAGCATTTAACAGGTTTATGGGCAAAAGTTTTTATTGACTATATTGCTAATAAAATTGCAGTTGCTTTAAATAAGGGAGACTTAAAAACTGCGAAAAAATTAATTAAAGATAATAAGCTTGAGTGGAAAAAAATTGGTTGGGTTTCAAGAGACTCAAAACGGGCGGATATTGGCATTATTAACAGTGTATTTTCCTTGTCAAAACCAAGTAAAAATGCAATCTATGCAGCAAAAAAAATGAGCTCAGAGCAGTCCATTGTATTAAAATTATCAGCAGTTAAATCGCCTGAGAATGCAATAAATACTGCATTGGCAAATGCATTGCTTAATTCAGAAGTTGATGAAGTGTTTAAGAGTATTTTGACAACATTGCGTAAAGATACAGATATAGAAATCTTTGCAGATAATTTATAAAGGGTATGACAGACAATAAAAAACCCTGTTTTTACAGGGTTTTTTTTGGTTTATTGTTCTTTGTCTTATTCAGGACCTTTGTCGTAAAAATTGTAACCTGAGTCGATATAAGTAATTTCACCTGTAATACCCGATGCCAAATCAGAACATAAGAATGCAGCAGCATTACCAACTTCCTCGGTAGTCACATTGCGTTTTAGGGCGGATGAATCGGCGGCGTAGTCTAATAATTTACCAAAATCTTTAATACCTGAGGCTGCCAAAGTTTTGATTGGACCTGCGGATACGGCGTTGACACGAATGCCTTTTTCGGGCCCCATTGCTGCTGCCATATAGCGCACATTGGCTTCAAGTGAGGCTTTGGCAACGCCCATCACATTGTAGTTAGGAATGGCACGAATTGCACCCAAATAACTCACGGTTAATAAGGCACCATTTTCATTTAACATTGGGTTGGCAGCCTTGGCTAAGGCGGTGAAACTGTAAGAGCTGATGTCGTGGGCGGTGGCAAAATTTTCACGGGTAGTGGCTTCAACATAGTTGCCATCCAGTGCTTCACGAGGGGCAAAGGCAACAGAATGAACCAAAATATCAAAATTGTCCCAATGTTTTTTAAGTTCGCTGAAAGTTTCCTCAATACCTGCATCAGTGCCGACATCACAAGGGATGACGATATTAGAGTTGCAAACAACGGCACATTTATCCACGCGTTTTTGTAGTTTTTCATTCTGATAAGTCAGTGCAATTTCACACCCCTGTTTTGCCATTGCTTCGGCAATGCCCCATGCAATTGAACGGTTAGAGGCAACGCCTACAATTAATGCTTTTTTTCCTGTTAAAAATCCCATAATAATCCCTGTTTGATAAAGTAACAAATTATAATGGATAATTTTTTACCGAATAACCTTATGTTAGATATTTTACTAACCCCGATTAAGGCAATGCGTTTGCGCTATGTCCCCCTGCTTTTAATTTATTTTGCCTATGGTAGTAGCGTTTTTACGGCAATTGCTGAGAATTTTTGGGTAAAAGATACCTTGGATATGAGTGCGGCAGACTTAGCAGAGTTAGGAATTTGGATAATGGTGCCGTGGACAATTAAGATGATTTTTGGCTCGCTGGTGGACAGTGTGTTGATTTTTGGCTCTAATCGAAAATCTTATGTTTACATTGGTGCTTTACTGATTACCATTAGTTCTTTGCTAATGATTGCGGTGGTGGGCGATTATCCGATTGTGGCAGAATTTTCTAAAAAAAGCGTGTATATTCTTGCCAGTGTGATTGCCGTTTTTGGCTTTGTGATACAAGATGTGGTGGCAGATACGATGAGTACCGAGGTGGTGGATAAAAATCAAACCGAGGAAGAAATTAATCAAGAATTAGCCACCATCCAAGTATTGGCACGCTTATCACTAGGCTTTGCGATTTTTATCACTGGTTGGATTGGCGGTGAATTAGCAGCCGTCTTTAAAGATAATCGGGAAATGGTATTCATCATCGCTTTATTTACGCCGATATTATCCATCATCGGCGTAACCTTGGTGAAATTGAATGCTGTGCCCGTTTCCCCGATTAACAAACAGGTGCTATTTGGTGGCTTGATTTTTGCATTATTTGTGGTAGCAATGGGCTACTCTGAGGTGCCGTATTCACAAGAAATTGTATTTGTGATTTCCATCAGCATCGTTTTGTATTTACTCAATGATTTGATTGGTGATTTGAGCGAAGATGCCATTCGCCATATTAAAATGGCAATGATTATTATTTTTGTCTATCGAGCAATGCCATCGGTGGGTGCGTCTTTGCAATGGTGGCAGATTGATGTATTGGGTTTTGATGAGTCATTTTTTGCCAAATTATCAGCCATTGGTGGCGGTATCGCCTTGGCAGGGATGTGGTTCAGTGCCAAATTCATTGTTAAACGCGACATTGCCGAAGTGCTGATTTTCTTAACCATTATCGGCACGCTTTTGTCATTACCAATTGTAGCAATGTATTACGACATACACACAATGCTTGGAATTGATGCCCGCACAGTAGCATTGGTGGATACCGCACTGGCATCGCCTTTTGATTATATTGCACAAGTATTAATGCTGACTTTAGTCGCCATTTACGCACCCGAAGGCAAAAAAGGCACCTGGTTTGCCTTAATGGCATCACTGATGAACATTGCACTCTCAGCAGGCGGTTTGCTCACCAAATACTTAAATAAAATCTTTATTGTCAGCCGTGAAGTAACCACCGATGGCGTCATAACCACCGCACAAGATTATTCCCAACTCGGCGATTTATTGTGGGTTGTAGTTTTGGCAAGTTTCATCATTCCAATCGTCGTTATTATCAAATACAACCCGAGCAAAGCATGACACTCAGTAAATATTACAGCATCGCCATCATCTTAATTGCACTTGACCAATTGAGCAAAATTTTCGTCGCAAACACAATGGAATACCAAAGCATCATTGTCGTGACCGAATTTCTCAGTTGGCATCATGTGCGTAATTACGGCGCCGCTTTTAGTTTCTTAGCCAACCAAGACGGCTGGCAAACCTATTTTTTCTCCACCCTGTCTTTTGTCGTTAGCATCGTGTTGATTATTTGGATAAAAAGAACCCCCCTCACCGAAAAATACGAACTGTTCGCATTAAGTTTCATCTTGTCAGGTGCCGTCGGTAATCTGATTGACAGAGTCGCTTACGGCTTCGTCATTGATTTTATCGATGTCCATTATCAAGATTTTTATTGGCCGGTGTTTAATGTGGCGGATATTGCCATTAGTATCGGCGTGGCATTATTGTTATTATCGGGATTTAAAAAATAAATATGAATACACAAGTAGATATAGTGATTAATGAAGTTGTTGATGAACTTATCAGACTTTGGCAAACACAGCGTCAAAGACATTAAAAAAAGTCTAATCACAGAAGCCTACAAAGAGTTCGGAGTGCCAAAAGTTATTACTCGTATTAGTATAAATTTATTAGATGCCACTCTCAAATCTAATTTAGAAAACAACAAGCAAAAACTCATTCAAAAGGCGAAAAAATATAAATCTATTGAGCGTTTATTGCGTTGGCTTTTAGAAAAGATACAAGGAAAAAAACCCAAAGACACATTAAAAGATTTAAACACCGAAACACTTTTTGAGGGGTTAAAAGTGTTAGAAGAAAGTATTATTCAAGGGGTTTCTTGGAATCCAACCTTAACACTCGGCGAATCATCCGGAGATATTGAAGGTGATGTCATTCGGCAATTAAATGCCCACAACCGATATCATACTTATATTGGCAGAGAGAAAGACAAACAAATATTACAAACATTTTTAGAACAAGACAGTGCATTTTCGTGGATGGGTATTACTGGTGGTGCGGGAAGTGGCAAGACCCGCTTTGCCTACGAAGTGGGTCATATTGCCCAGAAAAACTGTTGGCGTGTTGGATTTTTGGAAAAAAAGAGTCTAAAAAACTTGGAGCAGTTGCAAAATTGGCAACCCATTGTCCCAACCTTAATTTTTATTGATTACGCCAAAGACCATGCAGATGAAGTGCAGGAATTATTGAGTGCTTTATCTGCTCAACAGTGGAATGATGGCGTGTTAGTGCGTTTGGTGTTGATTGATAGATATGGTTTTGAGATAACTGCGGGTGTGCAAAAGAAAGAGGAAATAGGGGGGAAGCGTTTTACTCAGTTTGAGAATGAAATACAATCGGATAATTTAATATTATCACCTTTATCAGATTCAGAGATTAAGGCATTAATTAGGGTATTTCCAAATATTGATGTTGAGCAAATTGTTACTTATATTAAGGAAAAGAACTATCACATACGCCCATTATATATTTTGTTGTCCTGTTTACAGTTGGATGGAAATAAACAGAAAAGCATAGAGGATATTTTAGGGCGTTTGATTGAACGACAAGGGAAAAAGCCTTGGGATACGCATAACGATGAAAATGCGGTTGAGACTGCACAAGCCATTCAAATTGCTACTTTATTTGGTGAATTCACATTCCAAGATTTTACAGCCATCAGTGTTAAGATTAATAATCATAGCAAGAAGCAAAAAATTACAACAGCTGCCGCTAAAATTACGAGGTATGAAGATGATATATTAAGACCTTTGGAGCCTGATTTACTGGGTGAGTATTTTGTGCTGGCATTGATGGGTTTTTTAAACAAGCGAGAGTTACCACTTCATTCAACTTTATTCGAAAAAGATTTAATTTATTATGTGGCGTGCATTAAGCGTTGCTATGATGATTTTCCAGAAAAATTAGAAGAACTATCTAAGTCTTTAATTGACCCATTGCCCAATGATTTAAAACAAAACATTAGCGAATATATAAAACCCAATGCTCAAAAATTATTTGAAGACCATTTATCTGCCATATTAACAAATGACATCAAAACAGCGAGAGAATTTTTTAATAAACTAACAGCCTTAGCCAAAACTAACCCTAACAATAGCGAAATTCAATTAACACTTGCCAAGGGTACAGTTAATTGGCTCAATGGCTTGAATAAAAACCCAGCCAACTTTGAAGAGGCACGCACCGTGTTCACACAATTACAAACTTTAGCCGAAACCAACCCTAACAATAGCGAAATTCAATTAAGACTTACCAAGGGTGCAGTTAATTGGCTCAGTGGCTTGAATAAAAACCCAGCCAACTTTGAAGAGGCGCGCACCGTGTTCACACAATTACAAACCTTAGCCAAAGCTAATCCTAACAATAGCGAAATTCAATTAGAACTTGCCAAGGGTGCATTTAATTGGCTCAATGGCTTGAATAAAAACCCAGCCGACTTTGAAGAGGCACGCACTGTGTTCACACAATTACAAACCTTAGCCGAAACTAACACTAACAATAGCGAAATTCAATTAACACTTGCCAAGGCTACAGTTAATTGGCTCAATGGCTTGAATAAAAACCCAGCCAACTTTGAAGAGGCACGCACCGTGTTCACACAATTACAAACCTTAGCCAAAACTAACCCTAACAATAGCGAAATTCAATTAGAACTTGCCAAGGGTGCATTTAATTGGCTCAGTGGCTTGAATAAAAACCCAGCCGACTTTGAAGAGGCACGCACCGTGTTCACACAATTACAAACCTTAGCCGAAACTAACACTAACAATAGCGAAATTCAATTAGAACTTGCCAAGGGTGCATTTAATTGGCTCAATGGCTTGAATAAAAACCCAGCCGACTTTGAAGAGGCACGCACTGTGTTCACACAATTACAAACCTTAGCCAAAACTAACCCTAACAATAGCGAAATTCAATTAGAACTTGCCAAGGGTGCAGTTAATTGGCTCAGTGGCTTGAATAAAAACTCAAATACAATACCTAACAATGAAATTAAACAAGTAGAAAAGGTTTTATTGGGTGCTCTATCGGACTTAGTGCAACAAGTTGAATCTTTTAAACCTGAGTTTGCACAAGAGTTGTGGCAGGTGCTTACAGCTTTTAAACAAATACAAGCATTAAAAGAAGTTGCACAAGATTTACAACAAGCCATCCAAACACATTTTTCATCATGAGTGATTGCATTATCATCGGCGGTGGTGTGATTGGGATGATGAGTGCCCGCACTTTGGCAATGTCAGGGGCGAGTGTCACTTTGATTGACCAACGAGCCTGTGGCAAAGAGTCTTCGTGGGCGGGTGGGGGTATTATCAGCCCGCTGTATCCGTGGATGTATAGCGATGTGGTGAATGAGTTGAGTAGGGCGTCTCAGGGGGTTTATGAGGAACTTTGTGCGACTTTGTTTGCAGATACGGGGATTGATACTGAATATGTGCGCTCTGGGTTGTTGATGATGGATGAATATGACAGGTATGAGGCGATTGATTGGATGGATGTGCATCAAGTCAGTGCGGAAAAACACCCTAAAGGGGCGTTGTTTTCAAGGGTTGCGCAAGTGCGTAATCCTCGGTTGTTGAAAGCGCTTAAGGCTGATATTTTAAGGCGGGGTGTGGAGATTGTTGAATGGACCAAAGTGGACGAATTAATGATTGAAAATGACAAAGTGCTTGGGGTTCAAACTGAAAACAAAAAATATTATGGCGACAATACCCTTATCTGTGGCGGCGCGTGGAGTTCTGCTTTGTTGGATGAACAAAACGAGGTTTATCCCGTTAAAGGGCAGATGATTGTGGTTCAATCCAAGCCCGATACGCTGAAACATATTGTGCTTGATAAGGGCAGGTATTTGATTCCTAGAAAAGACGGACGCATTTTGATTGGGTCCACCACTGAAAATGTCGGCTTTGATAGGAGTTTGAGCGAGCAGGTGGGTGCTGAATTGCTTAAATTTGCTACCGATAGGTTTCCAGCGTTGCAAGGGGCGAGTATTGAGCATCATTGGTCGGGTTTTAGGCCAGCGAGTAAATCGGGGGTGGTGATTAAAAAATATGAGAAATTAGATAGCCTATATATTAATACGGGGCATCTGCGTAATGGGCTGAATATGGCGCCTGAAAGTGCGAATAGAATTACGGCGTTGATTAAAGGGTGCCCTAAATGCTAACGAGAAAAATAGATGAAACTTTGTTGGCGTCCTATTCCGATGATATTCCAAGTTTTTTAAAGAAAATTTACGCAGCCCGCAGCGTAACAGAATCGCAATTAGCCTTAGGATTGCCAAAATTGTTAACCCCTAATTTTGAGCAGTTAACGATTGCACATACTTTGCTAACGCAGGCATTAAATGAGCAAAAACGCATTTTAATCGTTGGCGATTTTGATTGTGATGGAGCAACTGCATCGGTAGTTGCGGTTAAATCATTGCGATTAATGGGGGCAAAATATGCTGATTTTTTAGTGCCAAATCGCACCAAACACGGCTACGGACTCAGCCCCGAAATTGTTGAATTAGCGATTAAAGAAAAACAACCCGATTTAATTATCACTGTGGACAATGGCATTTCAAGTTTTGATGGTGTGACATTAGCCAAAGCATCGGGTATTGATGTCATTATTACTGATCATCACCTGCCGAGTAAATCCGTGCCTAAGGCAGATGCGATTATCAATCCTAATCTTAATGACTGCGATTTTCCAAGCAAAAATTTAGCAGGGGTTGGTGTTTGTTTTTATCTATTTTCATCACTAAAAACCCACTTGCAAAAGCACGATTATTTTGCTAATAACAATATTCCACTACCCGATTTACGCACTGTTTTAGATTTAGTCGCACTCGGCACAGTCGCCGATGTTGTTAAGTTAGACCAAAATAATCGCATCCTAATTGCAGAGGGATTAAGCGCATCCGCACCAAATTATGTTCACCCGGTATTTTGGCATTATTAGAAGTCGCAAATCGCAAACCCGAAACTCTGCAAGCATCTGATTTAGGTTTTTCAGTCGGACCAAGACTCAACGCAGCAGGGCGTCTCAGCGATATTTCTCGTGGCATCAAATGTTTATTAACCGAAGATATGAACGATGCCCGCCGTTATGCCAACGAATTAGAAGAATTCAACCAAACCCGCCGAGCAAAACAAGCCGATATGCAAGAAGAAGCCCAAGCCATCATCGATGCACAAGCTGAGCAAGCAGGGAAATTTGCCATCTGCCTATTTGACAAAGCTTGGCACGAAGGCATCGTTGGTATTGTTGCGGGAAAACTTAAAGAAGACTACCACTGCCCAGTCGCCATCTTTGCTCAATCAGGCAATGATTTAAAAGGATCCATCCGCTCCATCCCCAGCGTCCACATCAAAGACCTATTAGACTTAGTCGATAGAAAACACCCTGATTTAATCCTAAAATTCGGCGGCCACGCCATGGCAGCAGGCATGAGCATCAAGCCTAAAAACTTTGACAAATTCCAACAAGCATTCTCAGACGCCATCCAATCCCACCTTAATAATAAAATTCCCAAAGTTGAATTGTTAACCGACGGCAAACTTGAAGCCTTTGATATTTCACTCAACAACGCCCAATTAATCGCCGACTCTGGACCCTGGGGACAAGGCTTTGAAGAGCCCATCTTTTATGGCGATTTTGAAATCGTAGAACAAAGAATCGTCGGCGAAAAACACCTAAAACTCCGTCTAAAACTCGCAGGCAGTAGCACCGTGATTGATGCTATCGCCTTCTTCCAATCCCCAATTAACGCTAAACAGGCAACCGTTGCCTACAAATTATCCATTAATGAATGGCGTGGCAGTATTTCCTTGCAATTAATGGTTGAACAAATTCAATAAAATTAATAATATAATGTTAAATAATTTTTGCCTGCATCAAGGTATGTGTATTAATCGCACCGACCACTTGATTGTTTTCATCAACCACAGGTAATGAATTGAGATTGAACTTGTCCATCATTGCCACTGCTGCCATGGCAGGTTTATCGGCTAAGATGGATTTACAATTTTTGGTCATCACTTCACCGATAGTAACATCTTGGATATTAGAGTGTGATTCTAAAACACGACGCAAATCACCGTCTGTGAAAATGCCTTTTAAGGTGTTATTTTCAGTAATTAACACTGTTCCGAGTGCCTTTTGACTCATGACTAAAAGCGCACCTAATAATTTGGTATCAGCACTAACGATTGGAATATCATCACCGGTTTTCATAATGCTACTCACGAAAGTCAATAAACGCCTGCCAAGTGCACCAGAAGGGTGAGAACGGGCAAAATCATCAGGACTAAAACCTTTGTCATTCAATAAGCTGACCGCTAAAGCATCACCCATCGCCAGTGCCACAGTGGTAGAGGAAGTTGGGGCTAAATTGTGTGGACAGGCTTCTTTTTCCACGCTAACATCAAGATGCACATCACTGATTTTACCGATAGAAGAGTTTTTATTTCCTGTCATGCCAATAATTGGCACGCCTTGGTGTTTAATCACTGGAATCAGCATCATAATCTCATCAGACTCGCCTGAATATGAAATACAAATGGCAACATCATTCGCTTCAATCATTCCCAAATCCCCATGCCCCGCTTCCGCAGGATGCACTGCAAAAGCAGGGGTGCCAGTGGAGGCAAAAGTTGCGGCAATTTTATTACCAATATGCCCTGATTTCCCCATTCCAATTAAAATTACCTTGCCCGTACAGTTTTGAATTAACACGCATGCCTGCACAAAACTTTGATCAAGTTTATCGGCTAATTGCGACACCGCCTGCGCTTCGGTGAGAATAACTTGTTTGGCAGATTGTAATAATGAGTCAGACATAAAGACACTCTTTAAATAGATATAATGGTGAATTTTATCTAATGTTAAGACAATGAGTAACGAAAAAATCAAAATTTTATTTGTATGTATGGGTAATATCTGTCGTTCACCCACTGCAGAAGGTACTTTTCGTGCCCAAATTCAACAACGAGGTGTTGAACACCGATTCGAAATTGACTCCGCTGGCACTCACGCCTATCACATCAGCGAACAGCCCGACGCTCGCTCCCAACAATCCGCCAACAAACACAAAGTCGATTTATCCACTCAACGCGCCCGCCAAGTCCACGAATCTGATTTCTACCATTACGATTACCTCTTCGCCATGGACGCCAACAACCTCGCAGAAATGCAAGCTATCTGCCCAAAAGAACACCAGCATAAACTCTCCCTAATGCTCGACAACATTCCAAATAACAACAGCAAAGGCGTTCCTGACCCGTATTTTGAAGGGCGTTTTGATGAAGTTTTTGAGATGTTAGACAGGGCAAGTGGGTTTTTATTGAATAAGTTAGTAAAAAAGCAATAAAACCTGTTGACGAAAATATTTCAGCACAGTATAATGCGACCCTTTATTGCCCTTGGAATCAAGAGTAATTAATTTGTAAACAATTATTTGGAGTTCAAAATTTATGTCAACAGTTAATCAATTAGTGCGTAATCCACGCAAAAAGAAGGTAACGAAAAGTGGTGTTCCAGCGTTAGACAGTTGTCCACAAAAGCGTGGCGTATGTACTCGTGTCTATACAACAACCCCCAAGAAACCTAACTCAGCATTGCGTAAAGTTGCTCGTGTTAGATTGACAAATGCGGCCGAGGTAACAACTTATATCGGTGGTGAAGGTCATAACTTACAAGAGCACTCGGTTATCCTTATCCGTGGTGGTCGTGTTAAAGATTTACCAGGTGTTCGCTACCATACAGTTCGTGGCGCTTTAGATACTGTGGGCGTTGACGGTAGAATGCAAGGGCGTTCGAAGTATGGTACTAAGAAGCCAAAGAAATAAACTAATTTAAAACAAGAGAGAAACTATGAGAAGAAGATCCGCACCAAAAAGAGAAATCCTACCAGACCCGAAGTTTGGCGATTTAGTATTGGCTAAGTTTGTTAACATCCTGATGTTGGATGGTAAGAAATCTGTCGCTGAGAAGATTGTTTATGATGCGTTAGATACAATTGAAGCTAAAGGTAATGCCGAGCCAATTGATACTTTCAAGCAAGCATTGGAAAATATTGGACCACAAGTTGAGATTAAATCTCGTCGTGTTGGTGGTTCAACTTACCAAGTACCTGTTGAAGTGAGAGCTGAGCGTAAAATTGCCTTAGCAATGCGTTGGATTATTGAAGCATCACGCAAACGAGGTGAGAAAGGTATGAAATTAAGACTCGCAGGCGAAGTGCTAGATGCCATCCAAAACCGTGGCACAGCATTTAAGAAAAAAGAAGACACACACAGAATGGCAGAGGCAAACAAAGCGTTTGCACACTTCCGCTGGTAATATAAATAAGGACTTAGAATAATGGCAAGAAATCATCCACTTGAGAACTACCGCAATGTCGGTGTTATGGCGCATATTGATGCGGGTAAAACCACGACTACTGAACGCGTGCTTTTATATACAGGTCGTACTCACAAAATTGGTGAAGTACACGATGGTGGTGCAACCATGGATTGGATGGAACAAGAGCAAGAACGCGGTATCACCATTACTTCTGCGGCAACCACCTGCATGTGGAAAGGGATGGATGAGCAGTTTGACGAGCACCGTATTAACATTATTGACACCCCAGGACACGTTGACTTCACGATTGAAGTTGAGCGTTCGCTTAAAGTATTAGACGGTGCATTGGCTTTATTTTGTGCAGTCGGTGGTGTAGAGCCTCAATCAGAAACGGTATGGCGTCAAGCGAATAAATACAATGTACCAAGAATTGGTTTTGTTAACAAGATGGACCGTGCAGGTGCAGATTTTTTGCGTGTTTGTGAGCAAATTAAAACTCGTCTAGGTGCAAACCCAGTGCCTATGCAAATTGCAATTGGCGCAGAAGAAGATTTCGAAGGTATTGTTGATTTGATTACAATGAAGGCGATCTACTGGAATGAAGCTGACCAAGGTGCGACTTACGAAACTAAAGATATTCCAGCAGAGCTGCAAGATTTAGCAGATGAAAAGCGTGAGTTTATGATTGAAGCTGCTGCGGAAGCCAATGATGAGTTGATGGAAAAATATCTTGAAGAAGGTGAATTAACCAGTGACGAAATTAAACAAGGGATCCGTAGCCGATGTATTGGTAATGAAATTATCCCGATGTTTTGTGGTTCAGCTTTTAAAAATAAAGGCGTTCAGGCGGCATTAGATGCAATTATTATGTATATGCCATCACCACTTGAAGTGGATGCAATTGAAGGTATCTTGGATGACAAGGACGAAACCAGAGCACCAAGACCTGCTAGTGATGATGAGCCATTTTCAGCGTTGGCATTTAAGATTGCAACTGACCCATTTGTGGGTACCTTGACTTTCTTCCGTGTTTATTCAGGTGTTTTGAAAGCGGGTGATTTTGTTTACAATTCATCAAAAGGTAAAAAAGAGCGTATTGGTCGTATGGTGCAAATGCATTCAAATGAACGAGACGAAATTAGAGAAGTGCGTGCTGGTGATATTGCTGCAGCTATTGGGCTTAAAGATGTAACAACAGGCGATACTTTGTGCGATATGAAAGAGAAAATCGTCCTAGAAAGAATGGAATTTCCTGAGCCAGTAATCGCTTTAGCTGTAGAGCCAAAAACTAAAGCAGACCAAGAGAAGATGGGTATTGCCTTAAGTAAATTGGCAGGTGAAGATCCTTCATTCCGTGTCTCAAGTGACGAAGAGTCTGGACAAACGATTATCGCAGGTATGGGCGAATTACACTTAGATATTATTGTTGACCGTATGATGCGTGAGTTTGATGTCGAGTGTAATGTTGGTGCACCACAAGTTGCTTATCGTGAAGCGATTACAACTTTGGTCGAGCATCAACATAAATTTGCTAAGCAATCAGGTGGTCGTGGTCAATATGGACATGTATTCTTGCGTATTGAACCTCAAGAGCCTGGTGTTGGTTATGAGTTCGTTGATGAAATTAAAGGTGGCGTTATTCCAAAGGAATATATCCCTGCAGTAAACAAAGGTATTCAAGAGCAAATGGAAAATGGTGTGTTAGCAGGTTTCCCATTAGTTGATATGAAAGTGACTGTTTATGATGGCTCTTATCATGATGTTGACTCAAATGAAATGGCGTTTAAGATTGCCGCTTCTAAGTGTTTAGCGGAAGGCGTTAGACTGGCCAACCCACAACTACTTGAGCCGATGATGGCAGTAGAAATTGTTACTCCCGAAGAATATATGGGTGATGTAATGGGCGATTTAAATAGACGCCGTGGACTCGTAGGTGCGATGGAAGATTTACCAAATGGTAAGCAACTCAAAGCAGATGTTCCATTAGCAGAAATGTTTGGTTATGCAAATGACCTTCGTTCTGCGACCCAAGGTCGTGCAAGTTATTCAATGGAATTTTCAAAATATACAGCAGCACCTAAAAATGTTGCCGATGATGTCATCGAAAAATTAAACAAATAAATTTAAAGTAAGCAGGAGCATAAAATGTCAAAAGAAAAATTCGAAAGAACCAAACCCCATGTCAATGTAGGCACAATCGGCCATGTTGACCACGGCAAAACCACCCTAACAGCCGCCATGACAAAAGTAATGGCAGAAGCCAACGGCGGTGAATTCAACGACTACGCAGATATTGACAACGCCCCTGAAGAGCGTGAAAGAGGGATCACTATTTCAACAGCACATGTTGAATACGAAAGTGAAACTCGTCACTACGCCCATGTTGACTGCCCAGGACACGCCGACTATGTTAAAAATATGATTACAGGTGCCGCTCAAATGGACGGCGCAATCATCGTAATTGCTGCAACAGACGGACCAATGGCACAAACTCGTGAGCATATCCTTTTATCTAAGCAAGTAGGCGTTCCTTATATTCTTGTTTATATGAACAAAGCCGATATGGTTGACGACGAAGAATTAGTAGAATTAGTAGAAATGGAAATCCGTGAATTATTGACTGAATACGATTTCCCAGGTGACGACACGCCAGTAATTTTCGGCTCAGCCCTTAAAGCACTAGAAGGCGATACCTCAGACATCGGTGTACCATCAATCATTAAATTGGTTGAAGCATTAGATACCTATATCCCAACTCCTAAGCGTGATACAGACAAAGACTTTATTATGCCAATTGAAGATGTGTTCTCAATCTCTGGTCGTGGCACGGTTGTTACAGGTCGTATCGAAGCAGGCATCGTTAATGTGAACGACGAAATTGAAATCGTTGGTATTAAAGACACCCAAACAACAACCTGTACTGGTGTTGAAATGTTCCGTAAGTTATTAGACTCTGGTGAGGCTGGCGACAATGTTGGTGTTCTTCTTCGTGGTACAAAGCGAGAAGAAGTAGAAAGAGGTCAAGTATTAGCCAAGCCTGGTTCAATCAAACCACACGCAAAGTTTGAAGCAGAAATCTATGTGCTAAGCAAAGATGAAGGCGGACGACACACTCCATTCTTCAACAACTACCGTCCACAGTTCTATTTCAGAACAACTGATGTAACAGGTGCTTGTCAATTGCCTGAGGGTGTTGAGATGGTTATGCCGGGTGATAATGTTAAGATGCAAGTTGAATTACTATCACCAATTGCAATGGAAGATGGTTTAAGATTTGCGATTAGAGAAGGCGGTCGTACGGTTGGTGCGGGTGTTGTTGCTAAGGTGACAGATTAAAATAATTAGTTAAATAAAGGGCGAATGTTATTGTATAATGTTCGCTTTTTCATTGAAAGATAAATAGGATTTAAAGACATGAGCAATCAAAATATTAGAATCAAATTAAAGGCATTTGACCATCGTTTAATCGACAAGTCAGCTGTTGAGATTGTTGCAACTGCTAAAAGCACAGGTGCCAGTGTTAGAGGTCCAATTCCTTTACCAACTAAGAAAGAGCGCTTTACTGTATTGACTTCTCCCCATGTAAATAAGAAGGCGAGAGATCAATACGAATTAAGAACCTATGTTAGATTAATGGATGTTATCAGCCCAACGGATAAAACAGTGGATGCTTTAATGAAGTTAGATTTAGCAGCAGGTGTTGATGTAGCAATTAAGCTCAATTAATAAACGAATAAGTAATAGGAAGAATTATCATGGCAATTGGTTTAGTAGGACAAAAATTAGGAATGACGCGCATCTTGGCGGACGATGGTTCAGCGACTGCGGTAACGGTTATTCAAGTTGAGTCTAATCGTGTTGTTCAAACAAGAACAGTGGAAGTAGATGGCTATAGTGCTGTGCAAGTAACAACAGGTGCTAAAGTGAACAAGAAAGGCGAAGCAAAATTGCGTCGTGTTTCTTCAGCTACTAAAGGTCATTACGCAAAAGCATCGCAAGACATTGGCTTAGGTCTTTGGGAGTTCAGAGCAAATGCTGATGAAATCGCTGATGCAACCAGTTTTGATTTATCAATTTTCGGTGCTGGTCATTTCGTAGATGTGACTGGCCAATCAAAAGGTAAGGGTTTTCAAGGTGGCGTTAAGCGACATAATTTCCAAATGCAAGATGCCACACACGGTAACTCAATTTCTCACAGAGCAATTGGTTCTACTGGACAGTGTCAAGAGCCAGGCCGTGTATTTAAAGGCAAAAAGATGGCTGGTCACATGGGTGACGAGCAAGTAACAGAAGAATGTTTAGAAGTTGTTCGTGTTGATAACGAAAGAAACCTAATTTTAGTTAAGGGTGCAATCCCAGGTGCTACTAAAGGTTTCGTTAAAGTGAACTTATCTGCTAAAAAAGATAAAGTAAATAGTGGTATCAGCAAGCAACTTCAAGAACAACAAGATGCGCCAGTCGTTGAAGAAGCGCCAGCCGAAACAGAAGAATAAGGTTTTAAGATGAAATTAAAAGTATTAGACATAAGCGCCAACAAGTCAACTTCTACCGAAGTTGCTGACAGCGTGTTTGCAAGAGATTATAACCAGTCGTTGGTTCATCAAGTAACAACGGCTTATATGGCAACGGGTCGTCAAGGTTCTAAAGCACAGAAAAATCGTGCGGCAGTGAGTGGTGGCGGTAAAAAACCTTGGGCACAAAAAGGTACAGGTCGTGCCCGTGCAGGTACTTCTCGTGGCCCTATTTGGCGCTCAGGTGGCGTTACATTTGCTGCACAACCTAAGAGTTTTGCGCAGAAAGTCAACAAGAAAATGTACAAAGGTGCAATTTCTGTTATCTTTTCTGAGTTAGCACGCACTGAACGACTAAAAGTGGTTAAAGAATTTGGTATTACCGAAGCAAAAACAAAGAGCGTTACTGCATTATTAAAGACATTAGAAGTAACAGATGCTTTATTAATGACAGATGAGATTGATGAGAATTTGTATCTTTCTTCACGCAACTTATATCATGTTGGCGTTTGTGATACACAAAGTATTGACCCAGTTAGTTTGATTGGTTATAAAAATGTGGTGATTACAGAAGCGGCTTTAAAGAAAATTGAGGCACAATTATGAATCAAGAAAAAGTATTAAAAACCTTATTGGCGCCCGTTGTTTCTGAGAAGACATCAATGTTGTCGGCGCAAAATCAATATGCCTTTAAAGTGCGTGTTGATAGCAATAAGAAAGAAATTAAATCCGCAGTTGAAACCTTGTTTGGTGTCACTGTAGAAAATGTTACTACCTCTATTGTTAAAGGTAAAGTAAAAGTTTATAAAGGCAAAAAAGGTCGTCGCGTCAATTGGAAGAAGGCAATGGTAAAAGTGTCTGAAGGTCAAATGATCGATGTAAGCGCATCTTAAGAGAAGGATTATGGCACAAGTAATTAAAAGAAAACCTACTTCACCTGGCAGACGATTTGTTGTCAATGTTGTTGATAAAGACTTACATAAAGGCGCACCTTATGCCCCTTTAACGGAAAGTAAAAATAGAATTAGCGGTCGTAATAACCGTGGAAAGATTACAGTTCGCCACAAAGGTGGTGGTCACAAACGACGCTATCGTGCGATTGATTTCAAACGCAATAAGGATGACATTGTTGCAAAAGTTGAGCGTTTAGAATACGATCCAAATCGTAGCGCTAACATTGCTTTGGTTTTATATGCAGATGGTGAGCGTAAATATATTGTTGCACCAAATGGTTTGAATGCAGGTGATGAAGTGGTTTCGGGTACGAGTGTTGCAATTAAAGTCGGTAATGTTATGCCTTGTGCAAATATTCCACTCGGTAGTGTTATTCACTGTATCGAGTTGAAGCCTGGTAAAGGTGCACAAATGGCACGCAGTGCAGGTACTTCAGCACAGTTAATTGCAAAAGAAGGTACTTATGTAACACTAAGATTGCGTTCTGGTGAAGTGCGTAAAATATTGGCAGAATGTCGTGCAACCATTGGCGAAGTTTCTAAGAAAGAACACAGTTTAAGAAAATTAGGTAAAGCTGGTGCAACCCGTTGGAGAGGTGTTAGACCTACCGTTCGTGGTGTTGTGATGAATCCAGTTGATCACCCACATGGTGGTGGTGAAGGTAAAACCAGTGGTGGTCGCCATCCAGTTTCACCTTGGGGTACACCAACTAAGGGTTATAAAACGCGTAGTAATAAGCGCACCGACAAACTTATCGTTCGTCGTAGGAATAAATAGGAATAATCATGGCTAGATCATTAAGAAAAGGACCTTTTGTTGACGAGCATTTAATCAAGAAAGTGTTGACTGCTCAAGAAAATAAAGACAGAAAACCAATTAAAACTTGGTCGCGTCGCTCAGTTATTGTGCCTGAAATGATTGGTTTAACAATCGCAGTGCACAACGGCAAAGCGCATGTACCTGTCTCAATTAATGAACAAATGATTGGTCATAAATTAGGTGAATTTGCAACAACCAGAACCTTCCATGGACACACTGGCGACCGCAAGGCATAAATAAAGGATTGAAAAATGAAAGAAGTTAAAGCAAGTCATAAATATGCAAAGACCTCGGCTTTTAAAGCACGATTGGTAGCGGATCAAATTCGTTCTAAACCCGTCGAAGAGGCACTTAATATTTTATCGTTTAGCAATAAGAAAGCGTCAGTGTTAGTTAAAAAGGTATTGAATTCAGCGATTTCAAATGCCGAAAACAATGATGGTTTAGACATTGATGATTTAAAAGTGAGCAGCGTTTATATTGACGAAGGCTCAACAATGAAAAGAATTCGCCCGAGAGCAAAAGGTCGTGCGAATCGTATTTTAAAAAGAACAAGCCACATTACAGTTGGCGTAAGTGCGGAATAGGGTATAAATTATGGGTCAAAAAGTAAATCCAAAAGGTATTAGATTAGGCATCGTTAAAGATTGGGATTCTAAGTGGTATGCGAATTCACAAGATTATTCTAAATTCTTGTTGTCTGATATTGAAGTGAGAGATTTTTTATTTGAAAAATTGAAAGACGCTTCTGTTAGTCGCATTCAAATTGAACGCCTAGCAAACAATGCTAAAGTAACTATCCATACGGCTCGCCCAGGTATTGTTATTGGTAAAAAAGGTGCAGACATTGAAACACTGAAAAACACCGTGACTAAAATGATGGGTATTCCTTCACATATTAGTATTGAAGAAATTAAGAAGCCAGAGTTAGACGCGCGTCTAGTGGCAGAAAATATCGCACAACAGTTAGAAAAACGAGTGATGTATCGTCGTGCAGTTAAACGCGTATTGGGTAATGCCACTCGCTTAGGCGCTCAAGGTATTAAAGTCATGGTAAGTGGTCGTTTGAACGGTGCAGAAATTGCGCGTTCTGAGTGGTATCGTGAAGGCCGTGTGCCCTTGCATACCTTTAGAGCGGATGTTGATTATGCACATTATGGTGCGAACACACAGTATGGTGTGATTGGTATTAAGGTTTGGATTTTTAAAGGCGAAATCTTAGACCATAAGAAAGGTACATTAGATGAGGTTGCTCGTCGTGGTGCTACAAATCAAATTGGCAAGAAATAAAGGATTGAAAAATGTTACAACCTAAACGCACAAAATTTAGAAAAATGATGAAAGGTCGCAACCGCGGCTTGGCAACAGGACATAAGGTTAGTTTCGGTGAAATTGGCTTGCAAGCTGTTGGCAGATGTCGTATGACCGCAAGACAAATCGAATCTGCTCGTAGAGCAATGACGCGTCATGTGAAACGACAGGGTAAGATTTGGATTCGTGTCTTCCCAGACAAGCCGATTACTAAAAAGCCATTAGAAGTTCGAATGGGTAAAGGTAAAGGTAGTGTTGAATATTGGGTTGCGCAGATTAAGCCAGGTCAAATGTTATTTGAAATGCAAGGCGTTGATGAAACGGTTGCTATTGAAGCATTTGCATTGGCATCGGCAAAATTACCTGTGAAGACGAAAGTAATTAAAAGGATGGCAATGTAATGGACGCAAAAGAATTAAGAAGTCAAGATACTCAAGCACTTAACGAAACTTTAATGGGGCTTTTAAAAGAGCACTTTGAAATGCGTATGCAACATAAAAGTGCGCAGTTAGAGGATGCGTCTAAGTTGAAGAAGATTAAAAAGTCGATTGCACGAGTTAAAACTATTATTAAAGAGAAGCAAGTATGAGCGAAAATAAAGTAGAACGCGTATTAACAGGTAAGGTTGTTAGCAACAGTCGCGACAAAACAATTGCAGTGAAAATCGAGCGTAAAGTAAGACACCCGATTTACAAAAAATATATTATGCGTAGCACAAAGGTGCATGCTCATGATGCAAATAACGAATGCGGTTTAGGCGATACAGTAAGAGTAGTAGAAGCCAAACCATTTTCTAAAACCAAATGTTGGGCGTTGTTAGAAGTCCTTGAAAAATCAGTTGCGATTGATTGATTATTAGCCTATTTAAAGAAGAGAATATAACATGATTCAAATGCAAACAAAACTTCATATTGCAGACAACAGTGGTGGTGTCAAAGCAATGTGTATTAAAGTATTAGGTGGCTCTAAGCGTCGCTATGCAAATATTGGCGATGTAGTTAAAGTCAGTATCAAAGAAGCCGCACCGCGTGCCAAAGTGAAAAAAGGCGATGTTTACGACGCTGTGGTTGTTCGCACAGCACAAGGTGTTCGTCGCTCTGATGGTTCACGCATTCGTTTTGATAATAACGCAGTTGTGTTATTAAATACAAAACTTGAGCCAGTTGGCACTCGTATCTTTGGCCCCGTAACGCGTGAGTTGCGTAGCGCTAAGTTTATGAAGATTGTGTCATTAGCGCCAGAGGTACTATAATGCAAAAGATTAAATTAAATGATGAAGTTATTGTCCTTACAGGTAAAGACAAAGGTTCAAAAGGAACGATAACAAAAGTAACCAACGACAAAGTTGTGGTTGAGGGTTTAAACATCGCTAAAAAGCATGTTAAGCCAAACCCAAATGCGGGCGTTACTGGTGGTATCGTTGATACTGAAATGCCAATGGCTATTTCAAATGTTGCGCTTTTTAATGCGGAGACTAAAAAAGCAGGTAAAGTTGGTATTCGTACTAATAAAGACGGCAACAAAGAAAGATTTTTTAAATCAAACGGCGAAACCGTTTGAGACAGTTAAAGGATAAAGGAAACTATCGTGTCTAGATTACAAGAACAATATAAAAAAGAAATTCTACCCGCTCTACAAAAAGAGTTAGGTCAGAAAAATCCAATGGCAATCCCTAGGATTGAAAAGATTACTATCAATATGGGTTTAGGTAGTGCATTGGGCGATAAGAAAATTTTGCAAAGCGCATTAGAAGAAATGAGCTTAATTGCAGGTCAAAAACCAATGACTTGTATTGCACGCAAATCAGTAGCAAGTTTTAAGTTAAGAGAAGGTAATGCTATTGGTTGTAAAGTTACTTTACGCAAAGAAAAGATGTATGAATTTTTGGATCGCTTGGTTAATATTGCGATTCCGCGTATTCGTGACTTCCGTGGCTTGAATGAGAAATCATTCGATGGTCGTGGTAACTACAACATGGGGTTAACGGAGCAAATCGTATTCCCAGAAATTGATTTCGAAAAAGTAACAAGAGTACGTGGTATGGATATTGCTATTACTACCAGTGCGCAAAATAATGAAGACGCTAAGAAACTATTGGCAATGTTTAATTTCCCATTTAAGGATAAAGATAATGGCTAAAAAGTCTATGATAAATAGAGACCTTAAGCGCACTAAGTTGGTTGCAAAATACCAGACTAAGCGCCTTGAGCTCAAGAAAATAATTAAGAGTGTAAACTCTTCTGATGAAGAACGCTTCCATGCAACCATTAAGTTGCAGGCATTACCGCGTGATGCCTCCCCGACAAGACAACGCAGTCGTTGTGGTTTGACGGGTCGTCCACACGGTTTTTACCGTAAATTTGGTCTTTCAAGAATTAAATTGAGAGAGCGCACCATGAACGGCGAAGTTCCTGGTTTATCTAAAGCAAGTTGGTAGGAGAATAGATTATGAGTATGTCTGACCCAGTCGCTGATATGTTAACCCGTATGCGTAATGCATATATGGTTGAGAAAAAAGAAGTTAACATTCCAGCATCAAATTTAAAATCTGCAATTGCGAGTGTAATGCAGCAAGAAGGCTATATTGAGTCATTTAGTGTTGTGGGTGAAAAAGCAGCCAAAACTTTAACGGTTAAGTTAAAGTATTATGATGAAAAGCCTGTTATTGATACCTTAAAAAGAATTTCAAAGCCAAGTTTGCGTGTTTATGTGAAAAGCACCGAAATGCCAAGCGTTATGAATGGTTTAGGTATTGTTATCGTTTCAACGCCTAAGGGTGTAATGACTGGACAAAATGCAGCCGCCCAAAATGTGGGTGGTGAAGTTTTGTGTAGCGTTTCTTAAAGGAGTTATAAGATGTCTAGAGTAGCAAAATCACCAATTACCATTCCAGCCGGTACCGAAGTAAACATAAGTGGCACTTCAATGACAGTTAAAGGTAAATTAGGGCAAATGCAGATGGAAGTACATCCTGCGGTAACGATTACGAATGCGGAGAATGTTTTAACCTTTGCGATTACCAAACTTGAAAAGAAAGAAGAAAAGAAAGCGTGGGCACAAGCAGGTACTGCAAGAGCCAACACTGCTAATTTAATTCAAGGTGTTTCCGAAGGTTGGTCAAAAACATTAACACTTATCGGTGTTGGTTACCGTGCAAAAGCAGCGGGTAAAGCTATAGATTTAACTTTGGGTTTTTCACACCCTGTTAAGTATGAATTGCCAGAAGGCATTACTGCTGAGACCCCTTCTCAAACTGAGATTGTGGTTAAGGGTATGGACAAGCAAAAAGTAGGTCAAGTGGCTGCTGAGATTCGTGCTTTCCGTCCGCCAGAGCCTTACAAAGGTAAAGGTGTTCGTTATACCGATGAGTATGTGGTTCGTAAAGAAGCGAAGAAAAAATAATTAATTAAGGTATTGATATGAAACTTTCTAAAAAACAAGCTCGTTTAAGAAGAGCAACCAAATTTAGAGCTAAACATGCCGAGAAGGGCGTTGAGCGTTTATGTGTTTATAAAAGCTCACAGCATATTTATGCGCAAATTATTAGTGCTTGTGGTACTAAGACTTTGGCTCAAGCATCTAGCTTAAAAGAAAAAAACGGCGGCAATGTCGCAGCGGCAACTAAGATTGGTGCTGAAATTGCAGCAGCAGCGAAAAAAGCAAAAATCACTAAGATTGCTTTTGACCGCTCTGGCTTTAAATACCACGGTCGCGTTCAAGCATTAGCTGACGCAGCCAGAGAAGGCGGCTTAGACTTCTAATAGTTTAAGCTTTAAAGGGAATTATAAAATAGGCGTATAAAGAATGGCTGAATATAGAAAAAAGAATAATGACGATGATAATGACTACATTGAAAAATTGGTTAATATCCGTCGTGTTGTAAAAGTAGTTAAAGGAGGTCGAATCTTTGGTTTCTCAGCATTGGTTGTTGTTGGTGATGGCAATGGTAAAGTAGGTTACGGCACAGGTAAAGCCCGTGAAGTGCCTATCGCCATTCAAAAGGCAATGGACAAAGCGAAGAAAGCAATGAAGACAGTTCCCCTTAAAGACGGCACACTTTATTACCCTATCACTTCAAATGTTGGCGCTGCAAAAGTTTATATGCAGCCTGCATCAGAAGGTACTGGTGTTATTGCAGGTGGACCAATGCGTAGTGTTTTGGAAGCGGTTGGTGTTCACAATATCTTAGCCAAATGTAACGGTACTCGCAACCCAATTAGTGTTGTTCGTGCAACGATTGAAGGTTTAACCTCAATGTCATCGCCACAAGCTGTTGCAGCTAAACGCGGCAAGACGGTTGAAGAAATCACTGGAGAAGCATAATGGCTGAAGAGAAAAAAGTAGCAGCAAAAAAAGCACCTGCAAAAAAAGCAGCATCTAAAAAGAACACAGTGAGCGTAACTTTGGTTAAGAGTTTTTTCGGTCGCCTGCCATCGCATCGTGCAACAATAACAGGTCTTGGGCTTAAGCGTATTAATCACACAGTAGAATTGATTGACACACCTGAAGTCAGAGGGATGATTAACAAAGTAGCTTACCTATTAAAGGTAGAAGGTTAAAATTATGGATATTATGCAACTTAATACATTATCACCTGCAGAAGGTGAAAAGAAATCAAGAAAACGCGTTGGTCGTGGTATCGGTAGCGGTTTTGGCAAAACTTGTGGTCGTGGTCATAAAGGTCAAAAGTCTCGCTCAGGCGGTTTTTCTAAAGTCGGTTTTGAAGGTGGTCAGATGCCATTACAGCGTCGCCTTCCTAAAGTCGGTTTCTCGTCTCGTGTTTCAATCATCACCTCGCAAGTTACCTTGTCCGAACTTAATAAATTAGAAGAGAAAGAAATTACTATTGATGTGTTAAAGCAACATAACTTAGTTACTAAAAATATTAAGCGGGTTAAAGTAATGCTTTCTGGTGAAATCACTAGAGCAATAACCTTGACAGGTATTAAAGCAACCAAGGGCGCAAAAGCAGCGATTGAAGCAGCTAAAGGTTCAGTAAGCGAATAACTTTATGAGTCAGCCTGGAATTTCTCAAGATTTAACGAAGCGCATCCTCTTTCTATTGGGTGCGTTAATCGTTTTTAGACTGGGTACGCATATTACCATTCCCTTTATTTCGTCAACTGCATTGGCGTCATTAGTGCAAGATCAGCAAGGCACTATTTTAGATATGTTTAATATGTTTTCTGGTGGCGCATTAGAAAGATTGTCGATTTTTACATTGGGCATCATGCCTTATATTTCGGCATCAATTATTGTGCAGTTAATGACTTCGGTGGTGCCAAAGTTAGAGCAACTGAAGAAAGAAGGTGAAACGGGTAAACGCAAGATTACTCAATATACTCGATTAGGTACGGTAGTTTTAGCTGTGTTTCAATCGTACGGTATTTCAATAGCACTACAATCACAAAGTGCAGGTGGCGTGTCTTTGGTAACGAATGGTGGTTTTACTTTTAGTTTAGTAACCGTTGTTACATTAACCACAGGTACTTTGTTCTTGATGTGGTTGGGCGAACAAATTACAGAAAAAGGTATCGGTAACGGTATTTCAATGATTATTTTTGCAGGTATTGTTTCAGGTTTGCCTTCAGCACTAGGTTCGACGCTGTCATTAGTTTCTACAGGTGAGCTAGCCGTTATTTTAGTGGTAATATTGTTTGCAATGACTTTATTGGTAACAGCATTTGTGGTCTTTATGGAGCGAGGGCAACGCCGTATTACGGTGAATTATGCCAAGCGTCAGCAAGGTCGTAGTATGGTTGGTGGACAAAGCTCATATTTGCCATTGAAGATTAATATGGCAGGTGTTATCCCCCCTATTTTTGCTTCTTCGATTATTCTGTTTCCAGCGACTTTAGGGGGTTGGTTCTCACAATCAGAAGGCATGGGTTGGTTGGCTGATATAACTGCGAGTATTTCTCCAGGTCAACCACTATATGTAATGTTTTATGGTTTGGCGATTGTGTTTTTTACATTTTTCTATACAGCACTAACTTTTGACTCAAAAGATATGGCTGATAATTTACGCAAGTCGGGTGGTTTTATTCCTGGTATTCGTCCAGGTAAACATTCGGCAGATTATATTGACGCAGTAACATCGCGTTTGACAGCCTCAGGTGCGGTTTATATTACCGCAGTTTGTTTGCTGCCAGAATTTTTGATTTTATACTGGAATGTGCCCTTCTATTTTGGCGGCACCAGTTTATTAATCATCGTTGTTGTGGTAATGGATTTTATACAACAGGCGCAATCGCATTTAATGTCTAATCAGTATGAGTCATTAATGAAAAAATCAGGTTTAAACTAGAAGGTAAAGATTATGAAAGTAAGAGCATCGGTAAAAAAGATTTGTAACAATTGTAAAATTATCAAGCGACACGGCGTAGTCCGTGTCATTTGTAAAGAGCCTAGGCACAAACAAAGACAAGGTTAATTGACGATTGACAGAGGCAGGCAGGCAAGGTATAATTGCCCGCTTTGCAAATTTAATACTGTTATTGTTTTTAAATAAGAAAAACAAGGCAGATTTTAGTAAAAATATAGGATATAGTAAATGGCTAGAATAGCGGGAATAAATGTTCCAACACATAAGCACATCGTAATTGGCTTGCAGTCAATTTTCGGTATTGGTGCGACGCGTGCAAAGGCAATTTGTGCGGAACTTAAATTAGATGAAAGTACCAAAGTATCGGACTTAGCGGAAGACCAGTTAGAGTTAATTCGTGCGGCAGTTGCAAAGTTTGAAGTTGAGGGTGATCTTCGTCGTCAAATTGCAATGGATATTAAACGCTTAAAAGACTTAGGTTGTTACCGTGGTATTCGCCACAGAAAATCATTGCCACTTCGTGGTCAAAGAACAAAAACAAATGCCAGAACTCGCAAGGGTCCTCGTCGTTTAATTAAATAATTATAGGTAAATATTATGGCTAAGGCACCTGCAAAGAAAAAGAATAAAAAAGTCGTTACCGACGGCATTGCACATATTCACGCAACATTTAATAATACCATCGTTATGATTACAGACCGTCACGGCAACGCAGTTTGCTGGGCAACTTCAGGCGGTTCTGGTTTTAGAGGTTCTAGAAAATCAACTCCATTTGCAGCGCAAGTAGCTGCTGGCAATTGTGGTGAAAAAGCATTGGCTTTTGGCATGAAAAACTTAGAAGTTCGTGTTAAAGGTCCCGGTCCTGGTAGAGATTCAGCCATTCGTGGTTTGAATGCAGAGGGCTTAAAAATTCAATCAATCACAGATGTGACGCCAATTCCTCATAACGGTTGTCGTCCTTCGAAAAAGAGAAGGGTGTAATTATGGCTAGATATACTGGACCTACTTGTAAATTAGCGCGTCGCGAAGGCACGGACTTATTTCTAAAAAGTGGCGTTAGATCGTTAGATTCTAAATGCAAAGTAACACAACTCCCTGGTATGCATGGTGCAACTGCCCGTCCAGCAAAACCAACTGAATATGGTTTGCAGTTACGCGAAAAGCAAAAAGTAAGACGCATTTACGGCATCTTAGAAAAGCAATTCCGCTCATACTATAAGAAGGCATCACAAAAGAAAGGTTCAACGGGTGAAAACTTATTGACTTTATTAGAATGTCGCCTTGATAATGTTGTTTACCGTATGGGATTTGGCTCTACGCGTGCTGAATCTAGACAGTTGGTTTCTCACAAATCTATCTTGGTAAATGGTTCTGTTGTTAACATTCCTTCTTATCAGGTGAGTGCAAATGACGAAATCTCTATCAGAGAAAAAGCCAAAAAACAAAGTCGCATTCAATTGGCTGTGGAATTATCTGAGCAAGCAGAGTGGATTGATGTAGATACCAAAGCACTAAAAGGTGTATTTAAAAATGTTCCTGCTCGCGATGACTTGTCGTCTGATATCGCAGAACATTTAATTGTTGAATTATATTCAAAATAAAGGGAATATTATGCAAGGAAACGCAAGAGATTTTTTAAAGCCGAAATTAGTTGAATTAACTGAGACGGCAAATAACCAATACAGAGTTATTCTCGAGCCTTTAGAGAAAGGTTTTGGACATACATTAGGTAACGCACTTAGAAGGACTTTGTTGTCTTCTATGGTGGGTTCAGCAATCACAGAAGTTGCGATTGATGGTGTGATGCACGAATTTTCAACCATTGATGGCGTTCAAGAAGATGTCCTAGACATTTTACTGAACCTTAAAGAGGTTTCAGTTGCGCTAAACACTTCTGACTCAGCAGAGGTCATCATTGATAAGAAAGGCCCTTGTGAAATCACAGTGGCTGATATCGAAGCAAATGGTACCGATGTTCAAGCATTCAACCAAGACAAAGTCATTGCCACTGTAAATGCGGGCGGACATATTCGTATGACTTTGAAAATTGGCACAGGTATCGGTTATGACGCAGCAGTAGCGCGTGATGATGAAGCATCAACTATCGGTGGTATGCAACTAGATGCAAGTTTCTCACCTATTAAGCGTGTGAGTTTTACCGTTGATGCGGCTCGTGTTGATCAAAAGGTTAATCTTGATAAACTTAACATTGAGCTTGAGACCAATGGTTCTGTTGATGCAGAAGTAGCAATTCAGCGTGCGGCTACCATTTTACAAGATCAACTGTCTTCATTTGTTGAATTAGAATTAGTTGAAGAAGAAGAGGCGTTGCCTACTTCAGAGGATTTTGATCCACAATTATTGGCAGCAGTTGATGAATTAGAGTTGACGGTTCGTAGTGCAAACTGCTTAAAAGCTGAGCAAATCTACTACATCGGTGATTTAATCCAGAAATCAGAGCAAGACTTACTTAGAACACCTAATTTAGGTCGTAAGTCATTGAATGAAATTAAAGAAGTATTAACTGACAAAGGCCTAATTTTAGGTACTGCCATTGAAAATTGGCCGCCAGTTGATTTAATGAGTGAATAAGGAAATAGTATGAGACATAGAAAGTCAGGTAGGCAACTTAATCGTAATTCTTCTCATCGTAAAGCGATGTTTAAGAATATGGCAAATTCATTGTTTCTTCACGAAACAATCAGAACAACTTTACCAAAAGCAAAGGAGCTTCGCCGTGTTGTTGAGCCCTTAATTACCAAGGCTAAAACGGACAGCGTTGCTAATCGCCGTAATGCATTTGCAAAATTACGCGATGATGCAATGGTTGCTAAGTTATTCACCCAGTTAGGACCCTTTTATAAGGATCGCAATGGTGGTTACATCCGTATTCTTAAAGCCGGTTTCCGCACTGGTGATAAAGCGCCAATGGCGATTGTTCAATTAGTTGATTTCGATAGCGCTGCTAACGATTCTACAGTTTCATAAGGAAAATATAATATGCCTTCAATTAAAGTAAGAGATAACGAACCATTTGATATTGCACTAAGACGCTTTCGTCGCACTTGTGACAGAGCTGGTGTTATTACCGATGTTCGTAAAAAAGAGTTCTTTGAAAAGCCAACATGGGTCAACAAGCGTATGAAAGCAGCCGCTGTTAAGCGCACCCATAAAGAAATGGCTAAAAATCGTATTCATCGCAAAAGAATGTATTAAGAAAAATTTTTAAAGGCTCTCAATTTGGGAGCCTTTAAAGTTTTTGGGCTTTAAAAAAATATTATGTCAGAATTGAAACAACGCATTACTGCTGATATGAAATCAGCAATGAAAGCAAAGGATAAAGCCGCCTTAAAAGCTATTCGTATGATTTTAGGCGCCATTAAGCAAAAAGAAGTTGATGAACGCATCGAGGTGGATGATGATCAAGTTCTTGCTGTTATTCAAAAAATGGTTAAGCAACGCAAAGACTCAATTTCACAATTTCAAGATGCAGGTCGCACTGACTTAGTTGAAGTGGAAGAAGCGGAATTAAATATCATTAATAACTACATGCCAGCACAACTCTCAGAAGATGAAATTACCGCTGCTGTTGACAAAGCCATTGCCGACACGGGTGCAAACTCTATGGCGGATATGGGTAAGTTGATGGGTGCACTTAAAGGTGTATTAGCGGGAAAAGCCGATATGGGCGCTGTTTCTGCCGTTATCAAAACTAAACTCTCATAACCTTTTCCATTAACTGCTTTATAATAAACGCACTTATTTTTTTAAGGAGTGGATTATGAGGTTTTTATCAATTTTATTGCTAATCAGTAATTTTTCCTTTGCTCAAGATGAAGGCGCGCCATACTACGCCAAAGAAGTGCGTTGGGCAGAGCAAGTAGAAGAAGCTTTAATGGATGGAGAGGTGGTTTGGTTGAATGCCAGTGGGCATAAATTTATGTCACTCTATACCGCTAGTGAAACTGAAACTAAGCAAACGGCAGTCATTGTTCATGGTTTGGGTGCGCATCCTGATTGGGGGCAAGTTGTTCAACCATTGCGTGTGGCACTCGCAGAAAAAGGTATTAATACCTTGTCAATACAAATGCCTGTGTTGGCAAATGATACAGACGCCTATCAGTATTTACCTTTATTGAATGATGCAGACCAGCGTATTCGTTCGGCAGTTAATTATATTAAATCTCAAAATCTTAATGCAGATTATTTGATTGCACACAGTTTAGGTAGTGTTATGAGTGCTCATTATTTAGGTGATAAGACGCAACCTTTTAAAAAGTTTGTTGCCATCGGTATGCCAGATTTAGCTGTTAAATACTTGTCAAAAGTTAACATCCCAACACTGGATTTATACGGTACAGGGGATATCAGATCTGTGTTAAATAGTGTTGAAGACCGTGCAAATACAGCTAAACACAATCAAAATTACACACAAAAACAAGTAGATGGCGACCACTTTTTTAATGAAAAAGAGGCGTTGTTGATTGATGCAGTAATGCAGTGGATCAGATAGCTTTATTGTTATTAGGTGCCTTTTCTGGCTTTATCGCTGGACTGCTTGGTGTAGGCGGCGGGCTAATTATCGTGCCCGCTTTGCTATATTTACTGGCAGGGCAAATTGAGCAATCTATTTTAATGCACACCGCAGTCGGCACAGCGTTAGCGGCGATTGTTTTTACTTCACTTTCAAGTGTACGAGCACACCACAAACGCGGGGCAATCCACTGGCACAACTTTAAAAAACTAACGCCGACAATTCTACTCGGTGCCTTTAGCGGGGCAATGCTGACCAAAACCATGAGCTTTGATTTTATGCGTTTGTTTTTTGCCATATTTGAACTCAGCGTAGCAGTGATTATGTATTTTGGTTTAAGCAGCTCAACTCATGTTGATAAATTGAGTCGATGGGTGTGGCTGGTAACAGGCTATGTGATTGGACTTGTCTCAGCCATTGTCGGGATTGGCGGTGGCACAATGACGACACCATTTTTAACCTATAACAAAGTTGATATTAAGAATGCCATTGCCACTTCGGCGGCTGTGGGTATGCCGATTGCCATTGCGGGTGCTTTAGGTTTTATTGTGGCTAGTTGGAATATGGAAAGTGCTACGGGCAATTTTGGGTTTATCCATACACAAGCATTATTGAGTATCGCTGTGATGAGCATGTTTTTTGCCCCACTTGGTGCCAAGGTTGCCCATAGCGTTGATGGTAAAAAACTCAAAAAATTCTTTGCACTCTTTTTGGCAATGCTGGGTGTATTCGTTTTAAGCTTCTAAATTTTTAATTGAGCAATAAGTTTGCCAAAAATATCATCAAACCCACCATTTGACATCACCACAAAATGCCCTTGTTTGATTTGACCGAGTGCAGTAACCATAGCCTCAACAGAGTTAAACAAACTGCCCTCATCAAACAAAGTGTCAATATCCCAATCTTGACTCTCTGGTTTTAAAATCAACACTTGGTCAGCCTCACTCAAAGCCGTCACTAAAGTTTGCCGATGCACGCCAGATTTCATCGTATTAGAGCGCAATTCTAAAATAGCAATAATTTTTTCATCGCCAACTTTGGTGCGCAACCCTGAAAGCGTGGTTTGAATAGCAGTAGGGTGGTGGGCAAAATCATCGTATAAGGTAACAGCATCAGTTTGGCATTTAACCTCCAAGCGTCGTTTAACTCCCTGAAAGGTGTTCAGCGCCTCACAAGCCACATCAAATGGCACGCCAACATGATGGGCGGCGTAGATTGCCCCCAAGCCATTTTGCAGATTATGCTCGCCCAATAAATTCCAATCCACCGTGCTGTTTTCAACCGTAAATGTCGTGCCTTTTTCACTCAGCGATAATGCCACAGTCGGCAATATTTGTTGCTCCGAATAAATACCCATTGCCATCACTGCATCAATATTTTGATTGCCTTGCGGATGAATGATCTGCCCACTGTTCGGCACAGTGCGAATTAAGTGATGGAATTGTTTTTGAATATCTTTGATAGAATCAAAAATATCTGCATGGTCAAATTCAAGATTATTAATCACTAAAGTTTTGGCATGATAATGCACAAATTTTGAACGCTTATCAAAAAAAGCAGTATCGTATTCATCAGCTTCAATAACAAAAAAATTTGAATCCGTCAATCGTGACGAAACACCAAAATTTTCAACCACCCCGCCAATCAAAAAACTGGGATTATAACCCGCTTCCTCCAAAATCCACGCCAACATACTCGCCGTCGTGGTTTTGCCATGTGTACCAGAAACCGCAAGCACCCATTTATTCTGCAACACATTTGCACTCAACCATTGCGCCCCCGAAGTATAAATATAATGTCGATTTAAGATCTCTTCCACACACGCATTGCCACGCGACAGAGCATTGCCGATAATATAAGTATCAGCCTCGGGCAAATCTTTAGCGTGATAACCATGAGTATAAGCGATATTTTGTTCATCAAGTTGCGTGCTCATTGGCGGATAAACACCCTGATCCTGCCCTGTAACCGTATGCCCAAGCTGTTTAGCAATCAACGCCAACGACCCCATAAATGTGCCAGCAATGCCAAGAATGTGAATATGCATTTTGCCACTCCTTTTTTAAAATCTATTCGTGTATTATATGCAAATCCCGTGTTTATTTATAGTAACTATGAAAATCTATTTAGTCGGTGGCGCCGTTCGTGATAAATTATTAGATATTGCCAATGACAATACCGAAAAAGACTGGCTAGTCGTCGGCTCATCACAGGAAGATATGCTGGACTTAGGCTATCGTCAAGTCGGCAAAGAGTTCCCCGTATTCCTACACCCAGGCACACAAGAAGAATACGCCCTTGCAAGAATAGAGCGAAAAGTCAGCAAAGGTTACGCAGGTTTTGAATTTGACACCTCTAAAGGCGTTACACTAGAACAAGACCTATCCCGACGAGATTTAACCATCAACGCCATTGCCGAACGCAACGGAGAAATATTCGACCCCTTTAACGGACAAGAAGATTTAAACAACGGCTTACTCAAACATGTATCCGCCGCATTTAGCGAAGACCCCGTACGGGTTTTGCGTGTAGCACGATTTTCCGCACAATTCAAAAAATTCGGCTTCAAAGTCGCGCACCCAACCCACCAACTCATGAAAGACATGGTCGCCTCAGGCGAAGTAGATTCACTCACCCCTGAACGCGTTTTCAAAGAATTAGAAAAATCCCTAACCTACACCACTCCTTCTGCGTTTTTCAAAGTATTATCAGCCTGCGGCGCATACCAAAAAGTATTTTCCCCGCTCCACCCCCCCAGCACACAAAGCCACCAAAACCCCTTTGAACACTTAGACAATTTAGTCACGAGCGAGCCAGCCATTAAATTCAGCCTATGGTTAAAAGATGAAAAGCCAACTGCAATTACCGAACTATGTAAACGCATAAAATGCCCAAAAAAACACCAACAACTGGCAAAATTAACCAACCAGTACCATCAGTTCGCAACACAATTTTCCCAACAATCCAACGACACAATCCTGGATTTTTTCACCAAAACCGACGCCCTCAGACGCAAAGACCGATTTGTAGAACTCCTAAAAATCTTTGAATTACTAAAAATTGACATTAGCCCCATAACCAAACTCAGAGACCTGCTTAACGCCATTGATGTCAGTAAATTAGACAAACACAACATTGCCGAAGCCATTCAACAGGAAAAATTATCCATTATTAAATCGTTCAGACAATGAAAAAGCAAGCCCAAAAACAGGAAAATAAAGAAAATTATGACTTTATCAGGAAATAGTTTCAAGGCGCCTCTCCCATTAGGGTTATATGCAAATCCCACTTTGACCCTAATTATTTCACACTACACTTTGGCTAGCAGTTTTTACACTTGAAAAGTAAATTATTAACCATATGTAACCAACAATGAAAACAGATAAAATAAAACAAGAATGTATAAGAATTGAAGAAGACGCTTTATACTCTTCAAAAGGGCATTATAACGCCTCTAACTTTTGGTCTAAAGTGCATTATGGGATTGGATTACCGATGGTTGTTTTATCTGCTTGGACTGGACTTGATGTATTTAATTATGAATCTCGGTGGGCAGGATATTTAGCAATAATTGTAGCAACATTAGCCTCATTACAAACTTTTATTAAATCGGATGATAAATCACTGCAACATAAAAATTCTGGTGATGAATTTAACGGTCTCAAGAATGAAGTTCGCAGATTAAGAGAAATAAAAACCGATGCAATAGAAGAAAGTCAGTTAATCAAAAACTAGACTTATTAGCAGATAAATATAGTCAATTAACCAGGGTGTCTTTGCAAATTCCTGAAAAATCTTATAAAAAAGCAAAAAAAGACATAGAAGATGGTCAAAATAATTATAAGGCAGATAAATAATGGGAATATCAAGCTACCTCCACAATAAAGCTACTGAAGCAGTTATTCGAGACACTGAAAAAGAATCTATCAAAAAATCAATTAAAGCTATCAAAGAACGTATAGACAATTATTTTGATGATGTTGAAGGGCATTTTATATTTGGCTCTTATACAAGAAATACTATCCTTCCTAGAGAGATAGACGAACGCTCAGATATTGATTATATGGTTGTATTCGAAGACAACGATTACACGCCACAAACCTACTTAAACAAACTCAGAAAATTTGTTGAAAAATATTATGCCAAATCTGAAATAAAACAATCTCACCCAGCTATTCAGCTGGAACTAAATCATATTACCTTTGAGCTAGTGCCAGCCTTAGATAAAGTATCTTTTTTTGAGAATCATATCTCTTACCAAATCCCTTCTAAATCGGATGATATTGATGAATGGATTGACACCAATCCCAATGACTTCAACAAAGAATTAACAGAAGCAAATCAAAATAATAACTCACTAATAAAGCCATTAATCAGATTATTGAAATATTGGAATGCTAAAAATAATTACGTTTTTGAGTCTTTTTTATTAGAAAAAGATATAGTTGCAACGAGTGGTTTTTGGTTTACAGGTGGCAAAAAATTAAAAGATTATTTTTACCAATATATTAAATCTATGGATTCTGATAATTTTGAAGCCCAATGGAAGCGAGACAAAATCCATGAAATTCAAGAAAGGGTAGAAAATGCTATAGAGAAAGAATCAGAAGAACCGCATCAAGAAGCGGAAAATATTATTCGTAAAATATTTAAAGATAAGGTTGTTAGTTTTAGTGAAAATTCCTTAGCATTACCTTATGTAAAAAAACCAAAATGGGATATGGTGAACTACTATACTGCTCAAATAAATGCCACAGTTGATGGAAGTAAATTTAACTCAGGTGATTTATTAGAAAAGCATTGTAGTCTCATATTTCATGTCATCACTCAGGCAGAAGCACCTTTTGATGTTTATTGGCAAGTTGTTAACACAGGTGAAGAGGCAAGGATGGCAGGATGCTTAAGGGGTGATATTTATCAAGCAAAAACTGCAGGAAGGGGTGGATTAAACTGGAAAGAAAGAACTTTATATGCAGGAACCCACTGGGTTGAATGCTTCATTGTGAAGGGCAATCAATGCGTCGCTAGAAGCAACGGGTTTACTATTCGTATTCAATAAAATGTATTTACTTTAAAGTACCTATATAAATAAATTAATAATTAAGTGCCTTTGCTCGATGAGGTTTTTTCCTTTTTGGTTAATTCAAATAATTAGGGTCAGAGTGTTATTTGATACGAGGAGACGCTACCCATTTATTTCCTCTTATTTGATTAATAAATAGTTATGCATTCAAAAAGTTGCAAAAGGCACACATTGTGCTAAAATATCGTCATGAAACATTTTGCTTGGAATTCTGATAAGAATTATGAACTCATTGAAAAAAGAAAAATATCTTTTGAAAGGGTTGTTTCTCATATTGAAAAATACGGATATTTAGATATTGTCAAACATCCCAATATAACGAAATACCCCAGTCAAAAAATGTTTATATTAAATATTGAGGATTATGCTTACCTTGTGCCTTTTGTTGAATCGGATGAGGTATTTTTTCTAAAAACCATTATTCCAAGTCGCAAAGCCACTAAAAAATATATTGAGGAAAAATTATGAAGCAAAACCTAAACAAAGAGGATAAAGAAATTCTTGATTCTTACGACAATAACGAATGGGTCTCTATTAAAGAATCTGAAGATATAGTTGACTATAAAGCTATAGCAAAAAATACCTTTAAGAAAAATAAAAGAGTTAATATCAGAATTTCCGAGATGGATTTAACGCTTATACAAGAAAGAGCTTTAATTGAGGGTTTGCCGTATCAAACACTAATGTCTAGTGTTTTACATAAATATGTGGCTGGTAGATTTCGTGAAAATGCATAACAAATTATTCCAGCCGACCGCTAACGCATCGGCTGAATTCAAGCGATACTCTTTTTTTTTATTCTTTCTTTATTGATTTCCTCCGAGACACACCTTGATTTACAAATTAATTACTTCAACCCTTAAGTAAAAAAAAGGGGAAACTCAGCAGTCTATTTTTATCATTTACCAACACGACAAAGTGGGTCAAATTCACAATAATCACAAGCCCCTTTAATAGGTGCAATTTCTGCTTTGCCGATTTGAAAGTTTTGACTGGCTGTGTTTAAGGTTTTTTGCCACAGGGTAATTTGTTCATCCCATTTTGGCTGGGTGTTATTTTTGCGTTGTTTGGGGAGTGATTCTGGGTCTTTTGAGAGTCCTTTGATGTCCACTTTATCTGCGTTTAATTGAATAAATGCAATGCCTTGTGTGTCGTTGCTGATGGCGTAAATAGGGAGTTGTGGCTCTTTAATTGCTGTACCGATCCAGCTGTTGATGGAGGGGGTACCGATTTTGTAGTCGAAAATAATAGTGTCGCCATTTTCCATTGTGTCTAGTCTGTCCAGTCGTGTGGTGAATTGCAATCCGGCAATGTTGGCAGTTATTTCCTCTTCAGTTGAGGTTACTGTAAAGGGTTCTCTGAATTTTTCCACTTCGATAAACTGACGAATGATATTTGCTACGCGTATTTTTTCAACTTGCTTAAAACCTGATTCGTTGTGATATTCAAGTGCAGAGGTGATTTTTTGTTTAATTAATGCATTTAAATCGGCATCGTTTAATGCCAATAAAGCAGATTGTGTGGTAATATCTTGGTAAAAATATTGCAGCGCTCGATGAATAATGTTGCCTTGCTCCATCCTATTCAGTCCGATGTGTGGGTCGTCAAAAGTTTGGGTTTTGAGTCGATGGGCAAAGCCTTTGAACGCACACGCCATTTGGTCTTTTAAAATACCCACGCCACCACGCACTTGCATATCTGTCAAAGGGTTGACCTTGATGTCGGTTAAGTTTTCCATTGTTATAGTTTGATATTCACGCGTGAATGATTGCGTTTCGTGGGTAAATTCAAGCAAAGGTGAGGGCTGTTGTTCGCTTTCGAAATGGGTTTTGGCATATGAGAAAATCACCGTGTCTGCCAAATGTGTTAAATTATTCAGTGTGTCCTGTGCATCTTTGGTGATTAATTCAAAATTACTGTGGGGGATTTGATGGGCTTGAGCGATGTCACTGGGGATAAAACGCGGTGCGTTGAGTGCCACGGGCAAAAATTCATCGCTCATGCCCACTACCCAAGCGTGATTAAAAACCAAACCTTCGGCTTCCAAACTGCCGAGTATTTGAATGGGAGTTTTGGCTGATTGTGCTTGGAAAATCACTTGTGAAAGCCATTTTTTTAGATCAGAAATAGCGGCTGTTATCGTTACCGCTGTGCTAATTTCTGCTAATTGATTGAGTCCAAAACGCGCCGTTTGATATTTGTTGAATAATTGATATTCGGTGCTGGATAGCGTTCTGTCAGTGGCAAAGCCCCAAATCTGTAAAAAATTATCAAATGAAGACAGCCATAAATCGTGTCGTTGTTTGTTCTTTGAGGCTTGTGCAATCACAGATTCGAGCATTGCTTTTGTTTGTGGCACCGCATTTAATAACTCTTCTAATTTAGAAAATTTAAAATGGGTTTTGGCAAATTTCAACACTTTGTTAACCAAAACAGCCCGCCCCGATTGCTCCGCTTGTGCGTGGGCAATATAAGGGGATGCCATTACTGCGTTAAAAGTTTCGGTGCTAATATAATTGCGTTGCAACTGTGCACTGAGTTGCAAAATATCAAGCAGATGACGAATTAGCGGATAATCGCTCAATGGCAAACCCAGCGAAATATTATAAGATTTTTGCCCCGTTTCAATCAGTGTGTCGGCAAATACTTGGTCAAAAATGGATTTAATTTGATAATGTTCACGATTGAGCGTCGGGCAGACGATGGCAATGGGGTCATTCGGGTGCTGTGCATTGAGATTTTTGGCCCACAATGCCGATGCCAAAATTTCGTCATCTGTGGTTTGAAAAATTTGATTATCAATCTGTGTTGGTTTTTCTTGGGCTTTAAGCACTTGATAGCCAATCTTATCAAGCAATAGGGACTGTACGGGCGTTAGTGTTTTAAAACCATAAATATAAGGCGGAGCAAGGTCGGCACTTTGTTTAATAATCAGCACAGGTAAATCATTGGCGTCTAATAAATTTTTATCGCGTTTGGTTTGTTGATAATATTCCATCCACTCAACAAATAATGTGCAATTTGTTATTTTCGTTTGTGATAATTCCGTATATTCAATCAAATGTGCCGTGCAATAATCATTGTTTTTAATCACCTCATCCAGTAAACGATTATCCACATTTACTTGCCCTAACTTCATCATTGATTGTTCAATCAAGGTGCGAGATTCGTTATTAGAAATTAAGCGTTTTTCTGTATTTGGCTCTAGTGAGTGCCAAGTTTCCTGTAAATATTGCTGCCATGACAGGGATTTTGGCAAAGCAGAGTTGCCTTTTTGCCTCCCCCAAGTTTTTTTAAACGCCAAAACTTGACGATTATTCGCCAAAATCACCGTGTCATTTTTGCTAATATTTGTCGTTTCAGCGTTAATCCACATAGGCAAAAAAAGTATTTAACCGAGCGCCTAACAAGTCCAAACCCTGCTTTTTTAAACTGGAAAATAACTGCACTTGCACAAAAGGATACGACTCAATTGCGCGTTTAACTTTCATTAACGAATTGCTGGCAGCACCTTTTTTGAGTTTGTCTGATTTGGTCAAAATAATTTGCGTTGGTAAATTCACATTCACGCACCAATCCAACATCATCTGGTCAAACGGGGTCAGTGGGCGACGCACATCCATTACCAAAACAGCCCCTGCCAAACAGTGGCGTTTGGCAAAATATTCACCCATATCAATTTGCCATTGTTTTTTCACCGCCTCAGGCACTTTGGCGTAACCGTAGCCAGGTAAATCTACTAAACGACGATCTTCATCTATCTCAAAAAACACCAAGTGCTGCGTTCTGCCAGGTGTGCGTGAAACTTTCGCCAATTTTTTTTGCTCGGTAATGGTGTTGATAGCACTTGATTTTCCTGCGTTAGAACGTCCAGCAAAGATGACTTCGTAACCCTGGTCTTCTGGGCAACCTTTTAGAGATGGACAGGAAAGTAAAAATTTTGCTCTATGATAGTTATTGCTCATTAGTAGGTATAATTGTGATTTGTATAAATGTCTTGGTAAGAAGTTACCATTATATATTTTAAAAAACAAGGAAAAGATATGTTTTTAACAGGAAAAAAAGTTGCAATAGTGGCAATGGTAATAATGTCAATGAATTCCATAGTTCAAGCAGACGGTAAGGCACTATACAACAGTTTGGGTTGTGGCAGTTGTCACGGTGCTAATGGTAAATCAGCAATACCAGCTTATCCATCATTAGTAGGTAAATCAGCGACTTATCTTGTTAAACAGTTAAGAGACTTTCAAACAGGTGCGCGTAAAAATGCTACAATGAATGCAATGGCGCCAATGGCCGCAGGTCACGAACAAGCAATCGCTGATTATTTGTCTACACAATAATTATTAACCTAGTGAGACCTTTGCATAAATATGAATAATAAATAAAAAACTCATAGAATTTAAACCTTAAATTCTATATTATGATAAGCCGATATTAAGTATAATATCGGCTTATTTTTTCGCAAAAAGGAAAACACAATATGAACAAATTAACTCTAATTTTTATCGCAACACTAACTTTAATCTCAACTCAGTCTTTCGCTAAAGGCGATGCAACTGCAGGTAAGGCTAAATCAGCTACTTGTATTGGTTGTCACGGTGTTGACGGTAACTCAGTTGTGCCTACTTTTCCAAAATTGGCAGGACAGAGTGAAGCCTACTTATTAAAACAACTTAAAGAATTTAAGTCAAGTTCTCGCGTTGATGGTGTGATGGCGGGTATGGTTGCACCATTAACTGAAAAAGATATGGTTGACTTATCGGCTTATTATGCCGCACAAAAAGTTTCTCCAGGTGTAGTTGCATCGGGCGATACTTTTATTTTGGGTCAAAAAATTTATCGTGGTGGTAAAAAATCAACCGATGTAACTGCTTGTATCGCTTGTCATGGTCCACGAGGTAAAGGTGTACCATCAGCAGGTTTTCCAGCATTGACATCGCAACATGCAATGTATATATCTAAGCAACTTCAGTTATTCCGCCAACATTCAATCAATCACCAAACAGGCGAAAGCAAACCAAGCAGAACCAATGATTACGAAGGTATGATGATCAACTTTACCAAAAATCTAACTAATAAAGAGATTGATGCGGTTTCTGCTTATATTTCTGGTTTGAAGTAAAAAATCTTTTTTTGCGCATTTAAAAAAGGCAGTTTTTACTGCCTTTTTTATTGCTTGCTATTCGGGTATAATTTACCCTTTTTTAAAGCAATATCGGATTAATAAATAATATGAAAACTTCACTAGAAACATTAGACGGACTAAAAAGATCACTCACAGTTGAATTAGCAGCTGACTTATTTAAACAAAAGACGGACTCGGTCCTTAAAAATATTGCCACCAAGGCGCATATTGATGGATTTAGAAAAGGCAAAGTACCGATGAATATTTTGCGCAAACAGTTTGGTGCCCAAGCGAGTTCTGATGCGGTGAACGATGTTGTTAATGATACTTTGATGGATGCCTTGACAGAAGTAAAGGCAAATCCTGCTTCACGCCCAAACATAACTAAAATTGATGCAGACAACAAGGAAACTTTTTCTTACACGGTTGAATTCGAAGTTTATCCAGAGATTAAAGTTGCTGATTTCTCTAAAGTAGAAGCTGAACAATTAGAAGCTAAAATTACTAAAGCCGATGAAGATTCAACTTTAAAAGGTTTGACCGATCAAGCGATTGAGTTTAAAGCAGTGAAACGCAAGTCTAAAGATGGCGATCAAGTAATAATTGATTTTAAAGGTATGCTAAATGGTGAAGTATTTGAAGGCGGCGTTGCGACTGATTTCAAAATGGTACTAGGTAAAGGCTCAATGATTGCAGGTTTTGAAGATGGGCTTGTTGGTATCGCTACTGGCGATTCCACAACGCTAGATTTGACTTTTCCTAAAGAATATCATGCGCCACAATTAGCAGGTAAAGCAGTAGTTTTTGAAGTAGAAATGAAAGAAGTTGCTGCACCAACAGTGCCAAAATTAGATGACAAATTTGCAGAAAAATTTGGCGAGAAGACAATGGATGATTTAAGAAAGAGCATGTCAGAGCAAATGGGTGTTGAACTTAAGGGCCGTTTAGCAAATCAAAATAAAGACGCTTTATTTGGTGCTTTACTGAAGGTGAATGACTTTGAAGTGCCACAAGCAAGCATCGACCAAGAAGCGGAAGTTTTATTACAAGATATGCAACAGCGTATGCAGCAACAAGGTATGACATCTCAAGGTGATATGCCAGCTTCTACTTTCAATCCTGAGGCAGAGCGACGCGTTAAGTTAGGTTTGTTAGTAAATCAAATTGCAATTGATCATAAAATTGAAGCAAATAAAGAGCAATTAGATGCTAAATTAGCAGAAATGGCAGCCTCTTATGGCGAACAAGCACAGCAAATGATAGATTATTATAACGAAGATCCTACAAGGATGACTTCAATTGAATCAATGGTGGTGGAAGAAATGGTGCAGGCAGTCATTCTTAAAGATGCCAAAATAACGCCAAAAAAGACAACTTTTAAAGAAGTTACTCAAGCACAAGCGTAATGACAATTCAAAACCTAAATCAAGTGCCAATGGTGGTGGAGCAATCTGCCCGTGGCGAACGCGCTTATGATATTTACTCGCGTCTTTTAAAAGAACGCGTTATTTTTATGGTTGGTCCTGTAGAAGACTATATGGCGAATGTTATTGTCGCACAAATGTTATTTTTAGAGTCTGAAAACCCAGAAAAAGACATTCATTTATACATTAATTCACCTGGTGGTTCAGTGTCCGCTGGTCTTGCGATTTATGACACGATGCAGTTTATCAAGCCTGATGTTTCAACTTTGTGTATTGGTCAAGCGGCGAGTATGGGTGCTTTATTATTGACAGCGGGTGCAAAGGATAAGCGCTTTGCTTTGCCGAATGCAAGGATGATGATTCATCAGCCACTTGGTGGTTTTTCTGGTCAAGCTAGCGACATTGATATTCACGCCCAAGAAATTCTCAAGGTCAGAGAAAAACTTAATAACATTTTGAAAAAACACACAAGTCAATCCATTAAAAATATTCAAAAAGACACTGACAGAGACAACTTTATGTCGGCGGATGAGTCGGCAAAATACGGACTCATTGACAAGGTGTTAACGGAGCGTTAGTATGTCAAAAGAAACAACAGACAACAAAGGGTTGAATTGTTCATTTTGCGGCAAAGAGAAATCTGCAGTTGAGCGTTTAGTCGCAGGTCCAGGTGTTTATATTTGTAACGAATGCATTCAATCTTGCCACGGACTACTTGAAGAACAATCTTCGCAAGAAGCCATGGAGGCGCACCAAGATTGGGACTATACACCTAAGCAATTACGCGATTTTTTAAACGAGTATGTGATTGGTCAAGATCATGCGAAAAAAGTTTTATCTGTTGCGGTTTACAACCATTACAAGCGTTTGCAAAGTGGCTATATTTCTAACGATGTTGAATTGGATAAATCTAATATTTTGATGATTGGACCTACAGGTTCAGGCAAAACTTTATTGGCACAAACCTTGGCACGATTGTTAGATGTGCCATTCACAGTTGCCGATGCAACGACTTTAACTGAAGCGGGTTATGTGGGCGATGATGTTGAAAATGTGATTAAAAGTCTGTTATCAAAATGTGATTTTGACGCTGCCCGTGCTGAACGAGGCATTATCTTTATCGATGAAATTGACAAAATTTCTCGCCGCTCAGACTCCCCTTCGATTACCCGTGATGTTTCTGGCGAGGGCGTGCAACAAGCGATGTTGAAACTCATTGAAGGCACAGTTGCCTCAGTGCCACCACAAGGTGGACGCAAACACCCAAATCAAGAAACCATCGATGTGGATACTTCAAAAATTTTGTTTATTTGTGGCGGTGCATTTGATGGCTTAGACAAAGTCATTGGCAGACGTGTTGAAAAAGCCACGGGCATTGGTTTCTCTGCAGATGTAAAGGATTCAAAAGAAGAAAAAACACTCACCGATTTATTCAGTTTAATTGAGCCAGAAGACTTAATTAGTTATGGCTTAATCCCAGAACTAGTCGGTCGTTTGCCCGTGCAAACTGCACTCGGAGAGTTGAGTGAAGATGCATTAATACAAATTCTAACCAAGCCAAAAAATTCGGTCGTGAAGCAATTCCAAGAAATTTTCTCAATGGAAGGCGTTAAATTAACTTTCAGAAAGCCAGCTCTGGTCGCCATTGCCAAATTAGCCATCAAGCGTAAAACGGGGGCGAGGGGTTTGCGTTCTATCTTGGAAGATTTATTGTTGAATACGATGTTTGAATTACCTTCATTGGACAGTGCAAGCGAAGTGGTGATTGACAAGGCAGTAGTTGAAAAAACCAAAGACCCGATTGTTATTTATAAAACGACTGAAAAATCTAAATCCAACAAAACCAAGGTTGTTAAAAAAGCCTCTTAACTTTGGAATTATTTGACAAACAAAAAGAGGCGGTCGGACAAGGTGAACGGACGCTCTTAGTCTATGTTGAATTGCCGACAAATCGACACATTCATAATGGTATGGACGAGTTTGCAGAATTGGCAAAATCTTCTGGATTGACCGTTGTTAAAAATCTAAAAGTCGCACGCAACAGTGCCAAAGCCAAGCATTTTATCGGCTCTGGTAAAGTGGAGGAATTGACAGGATTGGTTCAAGAATTGGAACTTGATTTGGTGATTTTTTCTGCCGAATTGTCTCCCTCACAAGAACGCAATTTAGAGAAAGATTTAGAGTGTCAAGTGATGGACCGCACGGGTTTAATTTTAGATATTTTTTCCCTTAGAGCCAGTTCATTTGAGGGTAAATTACAAGTCGAATTGGCACAACTCAGACACTTATCCACTCGATTAGTTCGAGGCTGGACGCATCTTGAACGCCAAAAGGGCGGTATCGGTATGCGGGGGCCGGGTGAAACGCAATTAGAAACGGATAAGCGACTGATTGCTGTGCGTATCAAAAACATCACCAAGCGACTGGATAAAGTCCATAAACAACGAGATTTAGGGCGTAAGTCTCGTATTAAAAATGAGCTGCCAATGGTGGCGCTGGCAGGTTACACTAACGCTGGAAAATCCACGCTATTTAACACCATTACCAAGGCAGAAGTGTTTGCACATGACCAGCTTTTTGCCACTTTGGATTCCACTATTAGACGGGTGATATTACCCGCTTCAGGTGAGGCAGTAATTGCCGATACTGTTGGCTTTATTCAAGATTTACCTCACGATTTAGTTGCTGCTTTTAAATCCACTTTGGAAGAAACCAGTCAAGCCAATGTCATTCTGCACATCGTTGATGCGGCCGATGAATATAATGTTGAAAAAATTGGGCAAGTAAATGAAATCATTGCCGACATTGACGCTGACAAAGTGCCAAGTATTTTGGTGATGAACAAAATCGACAGCGTAGAAAGCCTCAAACCCCGATTAGACCGTGATGAAAATGGCAGGATTTTCCGTGTCTGGATGTCCGCACAAACGGGTGATGGGCTTGATTTGCTCTATCAAGCACTTGCTGAACAATTGAGCGGAATGATGACCCGTGCTAAAATACAAATTGATGTAAAAAGTGCCTATATTCGCAGTGAAATTCACAATATTGGCTATATCCATAATGAAAAAGTGGATGATTTTGGGCAATGGGTACTTGAAATTAATGTTACTCATCACTATCTATCTAAATTACTAAGTTTAAAAGGTGTAACGCTATTATGGGAACAGAAAACGCAGCAGACATAATCGATTTAAATCAACAATTAGTGCCATTATTGCCTTTGCGTGATGTGGTGCTTTTCCCGCACACTGTTATGCCACTTTTTGTTGGTAGAAAAAGTTCCGTCAATGCCATTACACAGGCGATGGGAACCAATAAATACATTTTTTTAGTCGCACAAAAAAATGAAAAAACCAATGAGCCAACAAATCAAGATTTACACACTGTTGGCACCTTGGCGACGATTTTACAAATGCTAAAACTGCCTGATGGCACCATTAAAGTTTTAGTTGAAGGGGTTAAGCGCGCTGAAATCGAAACATTTGTTGAAGTTGAAGCTGAAGGTTACACCGAAGTCAAAGTGAACGAACTTGATTTAAAAGTTGGAAAAGATGTGGAATTAGAAGCGATGATGCGTTTGGCGTTAGAAAATTTTGAATCTTATATTAAGCTCAACAAAAAAATCCCTGAAGAAGTTTTGACGATGCTTAGAGGTGTAACCGATGTTGAGCGTTTTAGCGACATCATCATTGCTAATCTCACTCTAAAAACCCATGAAAAACAAGACCTTTTAAGTGCCAGCACTGCACAAATTAGATTAGATAAAATTCTCTCCGCCATCCAAGGCGAGATTGATGTTTTAGGCACAGAAAGGAAAATCCAATCTCGCGTGCGTAAACAAATGGAGTCGAACCAAAGAGATTATTATTTGAATGAACAAATGAAGTCCATCCAAAAAGAATTAGGGCAGGCAGAGGACGAAGAAGAAATCGAAGACCTGCAAGCAAAAATCACCAAAGCCAAGATGCCAAAAGATGCAAAAAAACAGGCGGAAGCTGAGCTTAAAAAATTGTCAAGAATGTCATCGCAATCTTCTGATGCCTCCATTATTCGCACTTATATCGAAAATCTTTGTGATGTGCCGTGGAAAAAGAAAACCAAAATCAACAACAATTTAGCCAAAGCGCAAATCATTTTAGACGACGACCACTACGGTTTAGACAAAGTCAAAGAGCGTATTTTAGAGTACCTCGCTGTGCAAACACGGGTAACCCATAATAAAGCCAATATTCTGTGCTTAGTTGGACCCCCAGGTGTTGGTAAAACTTCACTCGGTGAATCCATTGCCAAAGCGGTGAATCGTAAATACATTCGTTTAGCGCTCGGTGGTGTCAGAGATGAGGCAGAAATCCGTGGGCATCGTCGCACCTACATCGGTGCAATGCCTGGATCCATCATCCAAAAAATGCAAAAAGCCAAGGTAAAAAACCCGCTTTTTCTACTTGATGAAATTGAAAAAATGGCATCCGACAACCGTGGCGACCCTGCCAGTGCAATGTTAGAAGTCCTAGACCCAGAACAAAACCACACTTTCAACGACCATTACATCGAAGTTGATTACGATTTATCGCAAGTGATGTTCGTGGCAACCGCAAACACATTAGATTTGCCACAACCCCTCTTAGACAGAATGGAAATCATCGAATTATCAGGCTACACCGAAAATGAAAAATTGGAAATTGCCAAACGCCACTTAATTAGAAAAGCGATGGAAAACAACGGCATTACCGCCAAAGAAATTTCATTCAAAGATTCCGCCATCCTTGACATCATCCGTTACTACACCCGTGAAGCTGGCGTGCGTAATCTCAGTAGAGCCATCAGCACTATTTGCCGCAAAGTCGTTAAAGAAGTGGTTATGAAAAAACGCAAAACCAAAGCCACCATTAGCGATAAAAACCTAGAAAAATACCTAGGCGTTCGCAAACACCGTTTCGGCTTAGCCGAAGAAGAAAGCCAAGTCGGCGAAGTGACGGGTTTAGCCTGGACCTCCGTCGGCGGCGACCTACTCACCATCGAAGCCACCGCCTACAAAGGCAAAGGCAAACTCAACTACACTGGACAACTTGGTGATGTGATGAAGGAATCCATTCAAGCCGCCATGAGTGTCACCCGCACCCGCGCCAAAGAACTCAAGCTTACCAATGACTTCCAAGAAAAACTCGACATTCACATTCATGTTCCTGATGGCTCCACTCCAAAAGACGGCCCAAGCGCTGGTGCCGCTATGTGCACTGCTCTAGTTTCTGTGCTAACAGGCAGAAAAGTCAAAGCCGATGTCGCCATGACCGGAGAAATCACTTTGCGTGGCGAAATCACCCCAATCGGTGGACTTAAAGAAAAAATGTTAGCCGCACTCCGTGGTGGCATCAAAACCGTCATCATTCCTGACGACAATGAACGCGAACTTTCTGAAGTTCCCGACAAAATCAAAGGAAAACTCAATGTCATTAAGGTTAAGTGGATTGATGAAGTGCTTGACATAGCTTTGGAGCCTTGATTTTTTTGGATTGGGGTGGGGTTAGGAAATTTTTTTATAGTTTCTACCGTATACTTTAGCATCATGTCATCAACACCTAAAAACATTCACGCTTATCCAAAATTTTGGCCCCATAAAAAAGGCCTTGTACCTGCGCCGTTGCTACCTATGTCACGCAAAGAAATGAATGATTTAGAATGGGATTGTTGCGATATTATTATCGTTACTGGCGATGCTTATGTTGACCATCCCAGTTTTGGTATGGCCATTATTGGTCGCTTGTTGGAATCTCAGGGATTTCGGGTGGGTATTATTTCTCAACCTGATTGGCATTCAGCAGATGATTTTCGCCAACTGGGAAAGCCTGCACTATTTTTTGCGGTAGCCTCAGGCAATATGGACTCTATGGTGAATCATTACACAGCGGAAAAAAGACCTCGCTCTGATGATGCTTATACTGCAGGTGCAAAAGCAGGAAAACGCCCTGACCGTGCCACCACAGTTTATACCCAGCGTGCCAAAGAGGCCTACAAGGGTGTGCCTGTTATTATTGGTGGTATTGAAGCAAGTTTGAGGCGTATCGCACAATATGACCATTGGTCGCAAACCATTCGTCGCTCAATCTTGCCAGACTCTAAAGCTGATTTACTGCTGTTTGGTAATGCTGAGCGCGCAGTTGTTGAGGTTGCACATCGAGTGGCATCGGGTGAAGAGATAAAACAAATGACCGATATCCGTGGCACCGCTTTTATGCGACAAGGTATTCCTGAAGGCTGGACGGTATTAGACTCAAGTGACATTGACGATGAAAAAAGTTTAAAACACCCACAAACTGACCCCTACGCAGACACTTCTGCTAAAGACGGACAAGGTTGCAGTGATAAAAATAACGAGGCAAGCAAGCAGTTTGAAGTCAAAAAAATTGACCCTAATCAGGGTGCAATACAAGTGCTTGATTTTGCTCAGCGACCAAAAGGTTTAAATCGAGAAAAAACCGTTATTCGCTTGCCTGCTTTCGAGCAGGTGGTAAAAGACCGTTATTTGTATGCACATACCTCGCGTGTTTTTCACCTAGAAACCAATCCAGGTAATGCGCGTGCTTTGGTGCAACGCCATGGTCAGCGTGATGTTTGGCTTAATCCACCACCAATTCCTTTGTCAATGGAAGAATTTGACAGCGTGTTTGAATTGCCTTATACACGCAAGCCACATTCCGCTTATGGCGAACTCAAAATCCCTGCTTTTGATATGATTCGTTTCTCCATTAATATTATGCGGGGTTGCTTTGGTGGATGTACATTTTGTTCTATTACTGAGCATGAGGGGCGTATTATTCAAAGTCGTTCAGAGGATTCGGTGATTCGTGAAATTGAAACTATCCGTGATACTGATGAAGATTTTAAAGGCAACATCTCTGACCTTGGTGGACCAACAGCCAATATGTATCGCCTACAATGCAAGGATGAAAAAATAGAAGCGTCTTGTCGTCGCCTTTCTTGTGTTTATCCAGGTATTTGTTCAAACCTTGGCACCAACCATAAACCACTCACCAAATTGTATCGCCGTGCGCGACAATTAAAAGGCATTAAGCGTATTTTTATTGCCTCAGGTCTGCGTTATGACCTGGCGGTGCGTGACCCTGAATACATTAAAGAACTGGTCACTCACCATGTGGGTGGACGCTTAAAAATTGCCCCAGAACACACGGAAGACAACACTTTATCAAAAATGATGAAACCTGGTATTGGTACTTATCAGCAATTTAAAACCTTATTTGAGCGTTATTCTAAACAAGCTGGAAAAGAACAATACTTAATTCCCTACTTTATCTCATCACACCCTGGTACCAGCGATGAGGACATGTTGAATTTAGCACTTTGGCTTAAACGCAATCACTTCAAGCCTGACCAAGTTCAGGCTTTCATTCCCACACCTTTGGCAATCGCCTCCGCTATGTATCATACTGAGTTAAACCCACTGAAGAAAATCACACGACAATCAGAATCGGTAAAAACCCCACGCAGTGGACAACAGCGAAAACTACACAAAGCCTTCCTGCGTTATCATGACCCTGAAAATTGGAATATCCTACGACAAGGACTAAAGACCATGGGGCGCAGTGATTTAATTGGCAGTGGCGATGATTGCTTAGTACCTTATTCAACAACATCCAGCAAATCAAAACACCAAAACATAAATAGAGGCAAAAAAAACAACGATTTCCATCATCGAATTTCTGTAAAAAAATCTAGGAAGAGGTGAGTTTATAAATTAAGATTTGATGAGTTTGGCATAATAAAAGCCATCAAACTCTCGACAGGGAACTTGTTGTCTACCATGGGTGGCTTCAGTGCCCCAATCAAGGGTGATTTTTTCTTCTGTTGCATTGGGATGGCTTGATAGAAAATTGGCAATTTGCATTTCATTTTCATTTTTTAAAATGGAGCAGGTGGCGTAAAGCAATGTGCCGCCTGATTTAAGAGTTGCCCATAAATTGCTTAAAATTTCTGCTTGCAGGGCAACTAAATTGCTAATATCCTTGGGCTTACGCAAGAGTTTAATGTCGGGGTGGCGACGAATGACACCGGTGGCGGAGCAGGGAGCATCGAGTAGGATTTTGTCGAATAATTTTCCATCCCACCAGTCTTGAGTTTGGGCATTTCCTTGGGAGAGATGGATATTTTTTATTTGAAAGCGGTCAATATTTTCTTGGACGCGAGTTAGGCGATCGTTATCACTGTCAAGGGCAATGATTTTGGACTTTGGAGCGAGTTCGCTGATATGAGTGGTTTTACCCCCTGGGGCACAGCAAGCGTCAAGGATTAAATCGGTGTTTTGTGGGTTAAGTAAATGCCCTGCGAGCTGGGCTGAAGCATCTTGAACGAAGCACGAGCCTTCTGCGAAATGGGGAATATCATAGACATCCATTGCTTTATTTAAGACACGGGCTTGCGGGGTAGCTTCGATTTTTTCAGCATCAAGGTGAGCATCGATGTCGTGCTTTGGATGTAGGCGAAGAGTCATTGGCGCTTGAGTATTATTTTGCGTGAATATTTGTTTAAAATCGTTTGGATAATATTGCTTAATTTTCTTCAGAAGCCAAGTGGGGTGGGAATAATGGGTTTGCTTGAGCAGTTTTTCTTTGTCTCGTTGTATTTGTCGCAAGATGGCATTAACCAAAGGTTTTGCCCATGCTTGGTCGATGAGTTCGGCAACTTTGACGGTTTCAAAAATGCTGGCGTGTTCGGCAACATTGCTGTGTAAGATTTGGTAGGCACCTAGAAGCATTAGACAATGAATATCTAAATCTTCTTTTTCTAGTGAGTGGTTGAGGCGTTCGGTAACGATGTCGTTGAGTTGGTGGTAAAAACGCAGAGTGCCAAACACCAAAGATTTTGTCAGTGAACTAACATCACTTGGATAAGGAAAAGCGGAAAGCGATTTTTTTTCTAAAACAACTGAACAGATTGCCTCTAAAGCAATAACCCTGATATTATTACTTTCCAATTTTTTGTTGAATGATTTGCAAAAGTTCACTAGAAGATACATAGCCAGGCAGGTGTGTGCCATCGGACAGGAAGATTGCTGGAGTGCCGTTTACGCCTAATTGTCTAGCGAGTTTTAATTGTTGCTTGACTGGGTTTTTACAATTTTTTGAGTCAGGGATGGTGCCTTCGGTTTTATAGTCATGCATTGCTTTTACTCTGTCTTCTGCGCACCAAATTTTTTCCATTTTTCCTTGTGCAGTCGGGTGTAATTCAGAAATTGGCATTGCAAGGTATTTAACGGTGACACCTAAATTATTTGTCTTTTCTATTTGCGCATGTAATCTTTTGCAAAATGGACAATCTACATCGGTAAATACATTGATAGTGTATTTTTCATCTTTTGCTTTAAAGATGATTTTATCTTCATCGGTAACGGTGTCAATGAGTTTTTGCTTAAAGGTGCCGACATGTGAAAGAGATTGGCGTGTTTTTATATCGATAATTTCACCTTTGATGAAATGATTGCCGTCACTTGACACAAAAATAGAGTCAATTGGATTATGAAGGATAACTTCATAAACGCCATTAAAGTTTGTTTCAACAATATCTGCCTTATCAATTTCCCCAAAAAACGGACTGAGATTATTGATTACATCGGTTTTATCTGCAAAGGTTTGCGTGCTAATCAATAGGGCAAAGAGTATTTTTTTAAACATAGTTTTTTGGCAAGTGCTAAGTGATAAAATTATACGCATTTTATAAATAACAGGTTGCGATAATAATGAAATTTAAAATCAATGAAGTTTGCACACAATCAGAGATACAAGTTAATTTTGACAAAGCACTTAAATTGAATAAAGTCAGTTTTAATAATAATCAACTTAGTATTGGATTAGGTGAAGATGCGCCAACCGCAAAAACGCTAAAAAAATTAGCAATAACTTTGGCGCAAATGGCAAATAAATTTAATATTTCAGCGTTATTTTTACCGATGCTTGCAGTGGAGGATTTTGTTGGCATTGTCACACAAACGATGGCAAATAATGATTATCAAGTGCAAAAAGTGGGTTTAGACACACCTGATATGAATACTTTGCAAAGCGTAACTTTTGCAGATGGAGAACAAAATAGTATCGATAAAGCAGTAGCTATTGCTTCGGGCATGGCACTCAGTCGCACGCTCGGTGATATGCCTTCAAATGTATGTACGCCAACTTATTTGGCAGAAACAGCGGAGGAAATGGCACAGGAATTTGGGCTTGATTGTGAAGTTCTGAAAGAATCCGATATGTCCGCACTGGGCATGGGTTCATTGTTATCGGTATCTAAAGGTTCAATTGAGCCGCCGAAACTCATTAGTTTGAGTTATACAGGAAAAGGTAATGCTAAGCCGATTGTGTTGGTGGGTAAGGGTGTAACTTTTGACTCGGGCGGTATTTCTTTGAAACCAGGTGCGGGAATGGATGAGATGAAATATGATATGTGCGGTGCGGCAGGTGTTCTGGGGACGATGCGTGCAGTGGCAGAAATGCAACTCAAAGTTAATTTGACAGTGGTGGTGCCAGCAGTTGAAAATATGCCAGCACATAATGCCTCTAAGCCAGGCGATGTTGTAACTTCAATGTCAGGCAAAACTATTGAAATTTTAAATACCGATGCTGAAGGGCGTTTGATTTTGTGCGATGCATTGACTTGGGTAGAAAAATTCAATCCAGAAGTGGTGATTGACACGGCGACGCTAACAGGTGCGGTGATTATTGCTTTGGGCAAGCATCATTGTGGGGTGATGGCAAATGACCAAGATTTAGCCAATGATTTGATTACAGCGGGTAAAACGGCAATGGATACTGCATGGCAACTGCCATTAGATGATGAATATGATGAATTATTAAAATCAAATTTTGCCGATATGGGTAACATTGGTGGGCGTGAAGCGGGTACTGTAACGGCGGCTTGTTTCCTATCTCGTTTTACTAAGGACTATCGCTGGGCACACATCGACATCGCAGGTACAGCGTGGGTAAGTGGCGCTAAAAAAGGTGCAACAGGTCGCCCAGTACCCCTATTAACCCAATATATTCTAGATCAAATCTAGGAGTCGCTATCTAGCCAAACACCCAAACCTTGAGCGCAAATTTCTAAATCGCCTTTGAATAATTTTATTTGTTGTGTTTCATCAAGAGTGACATTGTGCTTACTGGCAATCTCTAATAGGTAATTTAACAAACCTTCTTTAATCGCTTTATGGCGATTTTTTTCGTGTTGCATTTGCTTGGCAATTTTGACAAAACCATCAATATGTTCAATCAACATATCCGCAGAGTGTTGGGTAAATTCAATACGGTTGAAGTGCGTGAGATAGGCGTATTTTGGCTTAAGTTGCATCAGTTGGTTGATGGTGGTTTTCCACGCATCTGGGTCGAATTGGATTGGGGTGGTTGGCGGGAAAATTAACTCACCTTGCTCGGTATCAAACTCACGATAACTCACGCCTAAAGTATCGCCAGAGAATATGCCTTGAGATTTTTCATCCCAGATACAAACATGATGGCGAGCGTGACCTGGGGTGTCGATGAATCTTAAAACTCGGTTGCCGAGAGTGATTTTATCGTTATCTTTGGCGATGATAATTTTGTCTTCGGCAATAAGAATTAAATCGCCGAGAAATTGCTTGAAGAATAATTCGCCATACACACCGATGACGCCCGCCCGTAATTTGGAGGGGTCGATAAGATGGTTGGCACCGTATTCGTGGACATAGACTGTGGCGTTGGGAAGGTATTTAATAAGTTCGCCTGCACCGCCTGCATGATCAAGGTGAATGTGGGTGAGAATAATATAATCAACCTTATCTCGTGGGATATTTTTTGCATTCAAAGTATCAAGCAACATCGGCACGGATAAGTAGCAACCTGTATCTATAAAAGCGGCACGCCCTTTATCCTCAATGAGATAAGCGGCGACAAAATCATCACGCATGTGTTGAGTATCAATGCAAGTAATGCCAAAATCAAGTTCGTAGTAAATGGGATTCATTTTTGTTATTTTAGACGATAAAAAACCGCTCAAAAGAGCGGTTTTTTTAAATTTTTTAAGGGGTTATTTTAGAAGTCGCCTTCTGCACCACCATTTTGAATAGTAGTCATAATGCGCTTAACTTCGATGGCTTTTTCTAATAACTCAGGTGGTAATTCAGCACCGCCGTAAATCATAAAGTCCATATCTAATGTATATAGCCATCTTTGCCCTTCTTTGTCCTCAATCAAAGCAAGACGACAAGGGAGGTAAGCAGAGAATGCATCTGAATGGTCAACCATTGTCATCGCTGTTCTTGGTGCGCAATATTGGAAAATTTTCAAGAAGCGCTGTTTTTCACCTGTTTGTAATTCAACCATTTCTGATAATGGCAATATACCGACAGAGCGAATGCCTTCAGCAACTGCAATAGATTCCATTGCTTCTTCAACATCTTCATTGCTAACATCGTCAGCAACTTTGACACGCACAATGGATGCCATTGTAATATCGCCTGTATCTAGCAATTTATTGGTCATTGGCATATACACTTTTGCCATTGATTCTGGGTGTAATGTTGGTGAAATCATCTCGCTAATGACTTTTGTGGTAACACCATATTGCACTTGTAGCGACACCATGTAGTAAGTTGCGATTGCACCGATAACGATTAATAAATTCTTAATTATGCTCATTTTTTTCTCCGTATTATTGATAAGTTAAAACAGCGGACTATTCTAACAGTATATAAATATAGTGCAAGTTTATCACTATATGCTAATTTTCTAATATTTTTCTGAAAAGGGTGTTACGCAGATTGCAAACCATTGAGCACAATCTTTGTTAGGCTTATCACACCAACAACTTTGCCATTATCTACAACAGGGCAACGAGACACCCCAAGGCGTGTTAAAAACCTAGCGCAATAACGAGTTTCCATATCCGAATGGACGGAAATTGCAGGCTTAGTCATAACTTCATAAGCATTAACACGCTCTAAAGAGCGCCCCTCGGCAATCACTTTAGAGGCAATGTCAGAAATCAAAACCACGCCATATTCATCATGTTCGTGTGCTTTGTCAATGATTAATATTTTGGTTTTGTGATGTTGCATACTTTCTAAAGCATTCTGCACAGTGCTTTTACTGTCAATAATATCTACTTCTGTCCACATAACATCTCGGACTAATACTGGGTTGTTCATAATTTTTCCTCCACGGTTGTTTCTAATGCTTTAATTTGATGTGCAATGCCCACGGCATCTTCCACATCGATTTGAAAAGCGATGCCCTCTTGGTCATCACGGTCGAACTCACCTGCTTTGGCAACACTTTCCAAAATCGCTTTTGAAAGGTGTTGTTCTACAAGTAATAATAAGACATCTCTGGGTGTTTCGATATTTAACCCTAAAAATGTTTTGCTGCTACCCAGTCCTTCTCCTCGTGCCTGAGAAATAATGGTAGATCCTGTTGCCCCTTCGTCTCTTGCTGCATTTAGAATAGCATCCGTTTTGTCGCTATCGACAAAGGCAATAATTAGTTTAAAATGCATTTTTCCTCCTATTTTTTGTAAGAGGTTGAACCTCTTACATTCTTCTTTTGTAAAAAATTGGTAATTTGTGCGTATGCCAGCACACTCATAATGGGAAATAAAGATGCAAAAGCAATCAACCCAAAACCATCAATCAGTGGGTTTCTACCGTCAATTGTACTCGCTAATCCTAATCCTAGGGCGGCAACTAAAGGCACGGTCACTGTTGAGGTAGTTACCCCACCTGAATCATACGCCAAAGCAATAATATCTTTAGGGGAAAAATAGGTTTGAATAAGGACAACAATATAGCCAGAAATAATAAAATAATGGATGGGAATGCCAGTAACAATGCGATAACTACCGAGTGAAATACCTATTGCAACCCCTATTGCAACAGCAATACGCAATGACCAAATCTTGATGGAGCCACCTGATACTTGATTGGCTTTGATAGCCACCGCCAATAAGGAAGGCTCAGCAATTGTGGTGGAAAATCCAATCGCAAAGGCAAAAATATAGACCCAGTAATAACTCGCCCAACCTGTATTTTCACCAATAAAGGACGGGCTTGTGAGTTGGTCTGCCATAATTTTCCCAATCGGAAACAAGGCTTTTTCCAAGCCAATAATAAACAAAGTTAATCCAATCCACACCAAAATAAAACCAATAATAACTTTCTTGAGATTCGGAATTTTCTGCCTAAGAATCAGCGTCTGAAAACCAAACAACACCAACACAATTGGTGCCACATCAATCAGCATACTAACAAAAGGGCGTAATATTTCTACCATAACATCCCAAAAATCATAACCGCAACAATCGGCAATAATGATGCAATGGCAATCATACCAAAGCCATCAATCATCGGGTTTCTCCCTCGAATAGAGCTCGCCAAACCCACGCCAAGTGCCGTTACCAAAGGCACGGTAATGGTACTGGTGGTTACACCACCTGAGTCATAAGCGATACCGATAATCGTCTCGGGTGCAAAAAAAGTGGTGATAATGACCAAAATATAGCCACCCATAATTAAATAGGTTAACGACCAGCCTTTGATGATGCGAAGCACACCAAGTAACACCGAAAAACCAACTGACAATGCAACGGTATAGCGTAGTGTCTGTGCGTAAGCCTGTAAATCTGCTTCATTTTTTATCAATCCACCGAGTTGTGCCACATTCGCCGCTTCGTTGGTAACAGCAATAAGGGCGGGTTCTGCCACTGTAGTGCCAAAGCCTAATGCGAAAGCAAAAATTAACAGCCAAACCAAGGAGCCTTTTTTCACAAAAGCAAACGCCAAAGCCTCACCAATCGGAAAAAGTCCTAAATTTAATCCATAGATGAAAAGCGTCAAACCCAAAAGTACAAAACCTGTGCCAAGAATGATATTGCCAAAATCAGGAATGCTTTGTTGTAAAACTACCAATTGAAAAAAAGCAATCACTAAGATAATCGGCGCCAAGTCCTTGGCACTGTCTAATAAATTTTTGGCAAAGGCAACGGTGACTTTTTTCATAAAAGTTAATTTATTGAGTGTGCAGTAAATTATAATAGATGTTATGAAAAAAATCGTCTTAATTAACGGAATAAAGCACTCTAAATTAAGCGCATTCAATCGCTTAACGCAATTTGGCGACGGCTTATTTGAAACTTGTGTCGTTAAAGAGTCTAAATTGTTATTTTGGTCAGAACATTTTGCCCGCTTGGAGCGTGGACGCACGCAATTAAAAATCAACGAAGTCTCTGAAAAACAATGGATTAAAGACATTAGCAAGGCGCTCAATCTTGTTGATTTTAAACACGCCGTGGTTAAAATAATCCTCTCTCGTGGCGAAAGCGAACGCGGTTATGGCTTCAAAAAAAACATCAAACCCACCCGCATCGTCATCGTCTCGCCAATGCCCAAGGAAACAACCAATGACTACACTCTCGGCGTTTGCGCTAGCGGCTATGCGAGTAACCCGTTATTATCAAACATCAAACACTGCAATCGCCTTGAGCAAATCTTAGCCAGAGTAGAAATGCATGAAGATGAATGTTTAATGCTTGATGATACGGGTTGTGTGATTTCGGTTACGCAAGGTAATATTTTCGGCGTTAAATCGGGCGAATTATTAACACCAGAATTAGACAAAAGCGGCATCGAAGGCACGCGCCGAATGCGAGTATTAAAAATTGCAAAAGCACTGGGATTGAAAGTTAATATTGGCCAATTAACCCTGAAAGATTTATATAATTGCGATGAAATTTTTGTGACCAATAGTGTGCTCGGAGTACGCTCTGTCAGTCATATTGATAAAAAGGTTTTTTCACAAAAAGCTGTTACTAAACAACTAGAAGATGCATTAAAAGCAGAGAGTATAAAAGAAGAAAATATACAAGTTTTAAAACCAAAAAAACACTTTATAAAAAAAATCCTAAGCGTGGTAATTATCTTTTCTGCTTTGGCAATATCCCATTGGGCAAACACCATTACTGCAGAAAAACCCCTCCTCTATCACTTGCCACAAGGTACAGGCATCAATGCCACAGCCATCAATCTTGAAAAACAAGGTGTTATTCACTCGCGTTATTTCTTAATTGCAATGGCAAAAATTTTGGATTTTGATACAAAAATAAAATCGGGTTATTACGATATAGATGCAAATATGAGTGTGTTTGATCTGTTGAAAAATTTTGTCTCAGCCAAAGTAGCAACTCGCAATATCACCCTAATTGAAGGTAAAACCATCGCTCATTATTACCAGCAACTTACCCACATCAAAGCATTAAAATCCAGCGACTCATTAAAAGAAACGATGCGTTTAGCAGGTATCAATCCTCCTTACGAAGGATATTTTTGGCCCGATACTTATCAAGTAAATGTTGGTGATAGTGTCGCTAGTGTTTTTAAAAGAGCCAATCAAAAACTACAAAAAAACTTACAAGCAGAATGGCAAAATCGTGACAAAACCCTGCGTTTCAATAATGCTTCTCAAGCATTAGTATTAGCCTCTTTAATTGAAAAAGAAACTGCACACACGGCGGAAAAAACACAAATCGCAGGCGTATTTATGCGTCGTTTGCAATTAGAAATGCGTTTGCAAACCGATCCAACCGTTGTTTATGCGTTAAATCTAGAGAAAAAATATCGTGGCTTTTTAACCCGCAAAGATTTGAAATTTAAAAGCCCCTATAACACTTATAGAAACAAAGGCTTGCCTCCTACTGCAATCGCTTCAGTCAGCGCCAGTTCGCTATATGCAGCAATGCATCCTGCTAAAGGAGAGAGCTTATATTTTGTTTCCAAAAAAGATGGTAGCCACGCTTTTGCAAAAACTTACAAACAGCACCGACTCAATATCAAAAAGTATTTAAAATAACACCTTATGCAAACAGGAAAATTTATCACAATTGATGGCGTAGAAGGTGCAGGAAAAAGCACCCAAATAAACTTCATCTGCGATTACCTAAAAGACAAAGGCGTCAATGTCATGCTTACCCGTGAACCAGGCGGCACAGAAATCGGTGAAAAAATCCGTGAATTACTACTCAGTACCGATTCAAAAATGCACTCAGATACCGAATTACTTCTAATGTTTGCCGCTAGAAATGAGCATATCCATTCAAAAATTCTACCCACTCTGGAGAAAGGTGATTGGGTGTTAAGCGACAGATTTACCGATGCCTCTTACGCTTATCAAGGTGGTGGTCGTGGCTTAGACATTGAACGCATCACCCAATTAGAAAAATGGATAATGCAAAATTTTACCCCCGATATGACTTTGCTCTTAGATGTGCCCGTTGAAATTGGTATGCAACGCGTCGAATCCAGAGGTGCAAAAGACCGCATCGAACAAGAGAATCTTGACTTTTTCAACCGTGTGCGTGATGCTTATATCGCTCGTTCTGAGCAATATCCTGAGCGTATAAAATTGATCGATGCTTCACAATCTGCCAAGAATACTTCCGCCCAAATCCAAGAGATTTTAAATACCTTATGATACATCCATGGCACCAATCTGCATTTGCAAAACTTCAACAAATGATTGAACAAAATCACTTGCCACACGCCTTGTTGATTACAGGTGTGGAAAAAATTGGTAAGTTTGATTTGATGCAGGACTTGGTCGGTGCTTTGTTGAAAAATGACGAACTGATTCGTAAAGATAATGTTAAAGAAGATTTGGAATATGATGTGCTAATTAGGCGTTCAACTTATCCGAATATGATTTATTGTCGTGCGGGTGAAGTTAATCCAACCACTAAAAATCGCTCTAAAGAAATCCGTGTTGATCAAGTGCGTGAGTTTTGTGAAATATTGAATAAAACCGCTGACAAATTACAAATTGGCGTGATTTATTATGCCGACCAAATGAACAATAACGCCGCTAATAGTTTATTGAAAACTTTGGAAGAGCCGAGAAAAAATACACTGATTATCTTATTAGCACACAATGCTAAAAGTTTGCCGGCCACTGTTGTTTCTCGTTGTCAAAATATCCATATTAGCCCTGCTTATGACCAAGCAACGCAAGATTGGATTAAGCAAAACATAGAACACAAAGAAGATTTTGATGTGGCACAATTGTTAGAAACCACACACGGCGTGCCGTTTAAAGTGCTTGAAGAACTTTCAGGCGATGGCTATGTCCATTATCAACATTGGCAAGACCAATTGTTAAAACTGCCGATGCACCCGACGATGGTGAGTAAAGTGGAAGATTTTGAAGGCAACGAAGTTGCTGTTCTCAACTGTTTGCAGCATTTAATTATCGAAGGCATCCGTCTTAAATCGCTCAACCACGAAGGTGGATTGGTAGAGCTTAATCAAATTATCAAAGTGGCAAAAGCAGATTTTTTATTTAAATTATTGCACGATATTCAAAATGCAATCAACTTATCAAAAACCACTGTCAATATTAAATTATTACTGGATAATGTGTTGATTGTATGGTCGCACATTACCCATTTAAAAACTTACCCACAAATTTCAAGAGGATAAAATGACAAAATCAGAACACTTATTCAGTGAAGCACAAAAATACATTCCAGGTGGTGTCAATTCCCCCGTTCGAGCATTTAAAGGGGTGGGCGGCACGCCGATTTTCTTTACCAAAGGCGAAGGGGCGTATTTATTTGACGCTGATGATAATCAATATATTGATTTCGTTGCCTCGTGGGGACCGATGATTTTGGGTCATGCCAACCAAGCCGTGGTTGATGCAGTGAAAGACACTTTGGAAAAAGGCTTGGGCTTTGGTGCGCCGACTGAAATTGAAACCACTTTGGCAAAAAAAGTATGCAAAATGGTGCCCTCCATCGAATTAGTGCGGATGGTCAGCTCAGGCACAGAAGCCACAATGAGTGCTATTCGCTTAGCCCGTGGACACACAGGCAGAGATAAAATCATCAAATTTGAAGGCTGTTACCATGGTCATTCAGACTCATTATTGGTCAAAGCAGGCTCTGGCGCTTTAACCCTCGGTGTTCCCACTTCTCCAGGCGTGCCAGCTGATTTTGCCAAACACACCCTGACTTTGGAATACAACAACATCGACCAAGTGCGTGAAGTATTGAGCGAAACAGGCAAAGAAGTTGCCTGTATTATTGTTGAACCAGTTGCAGGTAATATGAATTGCATCCCACCTGTTGATGGCTTCCTACAAGGCTTGCGTGATTTATGTGATGAGCATGGTGTTATCTTAATTTTTGACGAAGTGATGACGGGTTTCCGTGTCGCAAAAGGCGGTGCACAAGAAAAATTTGGCATCAAGCCTGATTTAACCACCCTCGGTAAAGTTATCGGTGGCGGTTTGCCAGTCGGTGCATTCGGCGGTAAACGAGCGATTATGGAATCCATTGCACCACTCGGCCCCGTTTATCAAGCAGGCACACTCTCAGGTAATCCAATGTCAATGTCAGCAGGTTTGGCAATGTTAAATGCGATTGACGACGACAAAGATTTATACAAAAATTTAGAACAAAAAGCCATAAAATTAACACAAGGTATTATTGCCACGGCAAAAGAAAATAACATCCCAATGACTGCAAATGTGGTTGGCGGAATGTTTGGCTTATTCTTCACCGACGCAGAGTCTGTTACCAATTTCGCCCAAACCTCACAATGTAATGTTGAGCGCTTTAACAAATTTTTCCACCTAATGTTGGAAGCAGGCGTATATCTTGCGCCAAGCGCCTACGAAGCAGGTTTCGTCTCCACCGCTCATACCGATGCTGATATTGAGTACACCATTGAATTAGCAAACAATTGTTTTCAGAAATTATAGTATAACCCTAATCCAAAAGTAGAAATCACAAACCTAGCACCACCCCTTGTCCCGCCTGCATTCGCAAAAAATAGCCGCCGAACCTATGAAGACCCCTGCATTAGGTATAAATATCGCCTAAAAGCCAACTTTCATCCATTTGCTAACTTTTACAAAACCTGTCTTAACCCTGCTAGGACTGGCTTTGTAAAAATTACCAACTGAATAAAATTTAACTTTTATTCGACATTCATACCTAATGCAGGGGTCTCATGGGCGGGACTCATATTTTTTGCAAACACAGGCAGAACAAGGGATGGTGCTACCTTTGCAATCTCTACTTTTGGATTAGGGTATAATACTTTAAACAAACTTTTAACAATACTATGAATATTACTGCAAATGAAGTCAAAACCAAAGGCGTGTCTATATTTGATAAGGCATTGAATCAATTCGAAGAAGTATTTATCAATGTCCGAGGTAAAAATAAATTTGTTGTATTAGGGATTGATAGATACAACGAGTTTCGAGCCAGAGAATTGGATGTTGCTTATATGAAAACGATGGAAGATATTAATAAAGGTGATTATAAGGCACAAACTGCTAAGCAACATTTGCAAGATTTGATTAATGAGTTATGAATTTATTATTACCAATAGGTATCTTAAAAAGCTAAAAAAGTTTGCTAAAAAACATCCGGAGGTTCTACCGCAATACGCTAAAACTGTTATCTTGTTAGAAATAAATCCAAGACACCCATCTCTAAGACTGCATAAATTGCAGGGAAGGTTGGGTGATTATTACAGTATTTCTATTAATATGAGTTATCGTATTGTGATTAATTTTATTATTAAAAATAACCAAATTATCTCAATTGATATTGGCACACACAACGAGGTTTATTAGTATGGCATTAGCGTTATTCGACTTAGACAAAACCCTTTTAGGGGGAGACAGTGATTTCTTGTGGGGCGAGTTTTTGTCCGAGATTGGTGCGGTGGATGTCGATAATTATCAAAAACAAAATCAAAAATTTTTCGATGATTACGCCAAAGGTGAATTAGATATTAATGAATATTTAGAATTTTGTTTAAAGCCTTTGGCAAATAATCCTATCAAACAACTGAATAAATGGCATCAGCAATTTATGCTTGAAAAAATTCAGCCTATCTTTTTAGAAAAAGCCAAAAAAGTTGTGGATATTCATAAAAAGAATGGTGATAGGATGGTGGTGGTTACAGCCACCAATTCATTTGTTACTCGCCCAATTGCACAAGTTTACGGCATTGATGAACTGTTAGCGACTGAGCCTGAAATGATAGCGGGTGAGTTTACGGGTAAAGTGTCGGGTGAGCCTTGTTTTCAAATTGGTAAAGTGCATAAACTCAAAGTATGGTGTGAGGAAAATAATGAATCTTTAGAGGGTGCGTATTTTTATTCCGATTCACATAATGATTTGCCTTTGTTGGAATTAGTTGACAATCCAATTGTTGTTCATGGCGATGACAAGCTTTTAGCCATTGCTAAACAGAAAAATTGGCAATGCATGGATTGGACTTAAAAAAACACAAATAACGAGCAATAAAAAACCGCCTTTCGGCGGTTTTTTTACTCATTTATTTTCTTTAAACAAGATAGGATAAAGAAAAAAGTACAAACGAGAATTACATATATAAATGATGGTCGCCACCAGAAGCTTCGTCAAAGTATGACGCAGCACCAGCAAATTCAACCCCGTCAATAAAGTCTGATTTGTCGTAGCCAAACAACTCAACGGTCATTTCACAAGCAATAAACTTAACATCAAATTCTTGACACATTGCACGCAAGTCTTCCATCTTGGCAACACCGTGCTTAGCCATGGTTTTTTTCATCAAGAAAGTCGCTAATGCTTCCATACCTGGGACATTGCTCCAAACGAAGTTAGGGATTTTAGGCCCGAAATCAATTTTCTGTAACCACTTAGGTCCAAATGGCATTTTCATCGGCATTGCTGGATTGCCAATTGGCGTTACTTTTAACTTAGAAACATCTTTAAGTAAAAGGTTAAGTCCGTAAAAAGTAAAGAAAATCGTTACTTCTTTGTCCATCGCAACACCAGTAGAAGCAATAATGAAAGGCGGAAACGCCCAGTCAAAAGTACCTTTGGTGGCAATGATCGTCATTTTATTGTTGTCTGACATAATTAAATCCCCGTTTTAATCAGTATTAAACCTTTTCAATAGTGAAGACATATTTACCACCGTCTTCTACTGTTGAAATAAGTTTGTTACCTGTTTGATTGCAAAAAGCTTCAATATCTTTTACTGAACCTGCGTCTGTTGAAATGACATCTAAGATTTTGCCAGTATCCATCTTTGATAGTGCTTTCTTAGTTTTTAAAATTGGTAATGGGCAGTTTAAGCCTGATGCATCTAAAGTTTCGTCAGCCATTTTTGGACTCCTTGTAATTAAAATTAAAAAACATATTAGAAATTTCTAATAAGTTTGGTTATTTTATCTTATATAAGGTCAATCAGTCAAATATAATACACCTTATGAATAAGGTCTTTTTAATATTACTACTAACTCCATTTTTTGCTTTTGCATTAAGTGTTCCCGATTTACAGCCTACAGAAACTTTAGAGGAAAAAAAACAGGGCAGGGAATTTTTACAATTAATTTGGAGCACAGAGGCGGTTGTTTCCGATATTGAAGCGAGCACTTATCTGAAAAAACTGGGTCATGAATTGGTCACTTATAGTGAAAACCCACTGAAACATTTTGATTTTTTCTTTCTAAAAGACAGCAGCATTAACGCCTTTGCGGGTTCGTATGGCTATATTGGCGTGCATACGGGGATGTTGTTGAGTTCGGATACTGAGGCAGAATTGGCAGGGGTGCTTTCGCATGAAATATCGCATGTGACTCAAAATCATTTGGCGCGTTATTCTCAGAAATCGGGCAAACAAAATTATTTACTATTGGCAGGGGTAATAGCGGCGGCACTGACAAAGAGTAACAAAGCCTCGGAAGCCATTTTTACTTCTACCATTGCTGGTACCTTGCAACAAAATATTAATTTCACCCGTGAACACGAGTGGGAAGCGGATAGGATTGGCACTTCTATGCTGAAAAAATCTGGGTTTGATGCAAAAGGCATGGCAAATTTCTTTAAAAAATTAAAAGATGGTGCTAACGCCCAAGAATTTTTGCAATCACACCCTTTAAGCATTAATCGAATTGCCGACAGCGCACAGCGTGCAGCGCGTTCTGTAAAAAATAGTAGAAAAGATTCTTTTGAATACGCAACGATTAAGGCGAAATTATATTATCAAGATGAGCAAAAGATTAAGCCTGAAAAATCCCTAGCCATTACTCATTATATGCAAGCCTATCAAGCATTTGAAAAGCAAGATTACCCAACTGCCAAGCAATATATTGATAAATTATTAGTGATTAACACTACCAATCCGAGTCATATTTTGGCGGGGCGTATCGCTGCCAAAATGGGTAATATAAAATTGGCACAACAGTATTTCAATAAGAATCTTTTAAAAGGAGACGACGAATCCAGTTTGTATTATGCGGCTGAAGCCTATTTAGATAACCGACAATTTCGCTTAGGTATTGCCACACTTAAACCCTTTTTGCGTGTCAATCAAGGCAGTTACGAGTCTTACAAACTTTTGGCTTTGCTCTATCTCAGGCAAGGCAACGAAGGGCGTTCACACATTCAAAGTGCCAAGGCTTTAGTCGTGCAAGGAAAATTAGACAAGGCAATTGGACATTATGAGCGCGCAAAAACGATGGTACGCACCCAAGATTTATACGATGTGATTAATGTTAAGATTAAAGACCTGCAACAAACGCTAGATTTGTATAAAAATTAAGCCGTTACCACACGAACACCCTGTGGCGTGCCAAGTAGTAAAACATCCGCAGGGCTGTTGGCAAACAAGCCATTGGTTACCACGCCAACAATGTTATTAAGTTCAGTTTCCATCGCTTTCGGATCGGTGATTTTTAAATTACTCACATCTAAAATTAAGTTGCCATTATCGGTGGTGAACTCTCTGAGTGTTACCGTGCCACCGATTCTTTTACTGATTTCACGACTGACATAATTGGCACTCATCGGAATCACTTCAACAGGGAGCGGGAACTCGCCCATCACCTCTACCAATTTAGATTCATCGGCAATACAAATAAATTTATCCGCCACCGCAGCCACGATTTTTTCACGCGTCAATGCACCGCCACCGCCTTTAATAAGGTTCAAACCTGCATCAGATTCATCCGCACCGTCGATATAAACTGACATTGTTTCCACATCATTAAGGTCAAAAACTTCAATTCCATGACCTTTTAAGCGCTCCGCCGTTGCTTCAGAACTTGCTACTGTGCCTTTAATCTTGTCTTTCATTGTTGCTAAGGCATCAATGAAAAAATTCGCTGTTGAGCCTGTGCCAACGCCTATAATGGTATCTTCAACGACATAGTTTAATGCTTCAATCGCAACTGCTTGTTTCATTTCATCTTGTGTCATGGTGTTTTCCTTTAAATTTAATTGAGATATTATACATTATGAGAAAAATAATCTTAGCCAGTAACAACCAAGGAAAAATTAAAGAATTTAACGCCATGCTTAAAGGCGTGTACAAAGTGGTTTCTATGAGCGATATGGGTGTGGAAGAAATGCCCGAAACCGGGCTAACTTTTGTAGAAAATGCTTTAGACAAAGCCCGCAATGCCTCCAAACAATCGGGTTTACCTGCTTTGGCAGATGATTCGGGTTTGAGTATTGACGCACTTGAGGGCGCACCAGGGATTTATTCGGCACGATATAGCGGTGGCGATGATGAGCAAAATATCGATAAAGTGCTTGAAAATTTAGCAGGGATTGAGAATAGACGCGCCTATTTTTATTGTGCCATTGTTTTGGTTGAATATGCCACCGACCCCACGCCGATTATTGCGACGGGTAAATGGCAGGGGCAAATTTTAGAACAAAGACAAGGCGATAATGGCTTTGGTTATGACCCGATTTTTTATCTATCTGAGTTTAAAAAATCCTCCGCAGAACTTGATGCAGAGCATAAAAATACGATTTCCCATCGTGCCTTGGCGTTACAGAGTTTGCTCGCTCAATTATGACTTTACCACCCCTTTCCCTCTACATCCATTACCCTTGGTGCGTTAAAAAATGCCCTTATTGTGATTTCAATTCGCACGAGCAAAAAGCCGACAATGACATTATTTATATGCAAGCCGTCTTGGCAGATTTAAAAAATCAATTAAAAACTGATTTGGTTCAAGGGCGAGAAATTCAGACTATTTTCTTTGGCGGCGGCACCCCTAGTTTGTGTTCCATTGAGGCGATGGAAATTCTATTTTCAGGATTAAGAAAAATCCTAACTTTTGCCAAAGATATTGAAATCACTTTGGAAGCCAACCCAGGTGCCAGCGACAGGGAAAAATTCAACGCATTAAAAGCATTAGGCGTTAATCGCCTTTCCATCGGCGTGCAATCTTTTAACGATACACATTTGAAAAAACTCGGCAGAATCCATTCTAGTCAACAAGCCATCGAAACTATCAAACAAGCTCAAGCTGTCGGTTTTGATAATATTAATATTGATTTAATGTTTGGCTTTGAAAAGCAAACCGTGGCAGAATGTTTATCCGATGTTCAACAAGCCATTGCCTTAAAACCTGCTCATATTTCTTTTTACCAACTCACTATTGAGCCAAATACTTTTTTTGCCAAGCACCCACCCACTTTGTCGCAAGAAACTAATTGGGCAATGCAAGAACAAGGGCATCAACTACTAGAAAAAGCAGGCTTTACACAATATGAAATATCCGCATTTTCTAGCCACCCTGCTAGGCACAATCTCAATTATTGGCAATTTGGTGACTATTTGGGCATTGGTGCAGGTGCGCACGGCAAGGTAACGATTGAGGGTAAAATCATCCGCACTTTACAATCAAAATCACCCAAAGATTTTATTGAAAATAATCAAAATAAAATCGCCGAAGTGACGCAAGTCGGCTTTGAATTTATGCTGAATGCTTTGCGACTTAAGGCAGGATTTGAACCCGATTTATTCACGCAAAGAACGGGGTTAGCACTTGAAGATATAAAAACACCTTTGGAAAAAGGTTATAATTTAGGATTATTAGAACGAAAAGACAATATCAAAACCACAACGAAAGGCTTTGATTTTTTAAACGATTGTCAGGCATTATTTTTATAAAAAAGCGGGTAAAAAAATGAAAAAATTAGCAATAGTATCCAGTATGTTATTTCTCAGCGGTTGTTTTGGTGGGGGTGAAACAGAGGCAAAAATTGCCTTAGGAAAAAGCGTTTTTGACAAAAACTGTGTTTCTTGTCACGGCAAAGCGGCTGTTGGTTTGACAAAAGATTGGAAGCAACCTTTGGCAAACGGAAAATACCCGGCACCCCCACTTAACGGTTCAGCACATGCTTGGCATCATTCGCCAAAATTATTACTCAGCACAATTAATAATGGCGGTGCAAAATTGGGTGGCTGGATGCCGCCGTTTAAAGATAAATTAAGTGAAGAAGAAAAACAAGCAACTTTAGCGTATCTTCGTGATTTATGGCCAGCAGATATTCAGAAAAAATATAACGCAAGATTTAAATAATTTTTTAAAAAAGTGATTTAAATCATATTCTGAAAATTGAATGAAATGTATAATCTCCCTAATCCAAAAATAGAAAATGCAAATCTGACACCAACCCTCACTACCACAGTATTTCAAAAAAATCGCCGTGGAACCACTGGATGGCACTAAGATTTTTTTAAAACACTGTGATAGCAAGGCTTAACGCCATATTCACACTTTCTATCTTTGGATTAGGGAATTTAATTTTTTTAAAAAAGAACAGGGGTGTCAAGTGATTAGCAGAAGAAAATTTATACAAACGGGTTTAATTTTAGCCACTTTGCCAAAGCAAATGGCTTTTGCAAAAAGTGCAAGAATACGATTTTTTAGAAACAAATTTCAATCGCCAATGTTGGCAATCAGCAAGCGTGTCGGTAAAGATGTTTATTTTGATTTAACGGTTCAAGCAGGGCAAAGTGCGATTTTGCCGAATAAATTGACACCTACTTTAGGCATTAATCAGTCTTTTCTTGGTGTAACTTTGAGAGCGAACAAGGGTGATCGTGTTCATATTAATGTCAAAAATACAATTGACAAAACCGCAACTTTGCATTGGCATGGAATGAAATTACCTGCTGAAATGGATGGCGGACCACATCAACCAATTCACCCGGGCGGCACTTGGTTGGGCGAATTTGATATTATTCAGGATGCCGCTACGCTGTGGTATCACTCACATCAAATGCATGAAACGGGTCCGCAAGTCTATCAAGGCTTGGCAGGGCTATTTATCCTTGACGATGAGCAATCAAAAAACCTTAATTTACCGATTGAATATGGCGTTGACGATATACCAGTGATTATTCAAGATAGAGATTTTAAGCAAAACGGCGCTTTTGCTTATATGACCTCAATGCGTGATGGGATGATGGGTAAACGAGGTAAAACTGTTCTGGTGAATGGCGTTATTAACCCGATTTTAAAAGCGAAAAAGTCTCTAATGCGTTTTCGTATTTTGAACGGTTCAAATGCTAGAACTTACCATTTAGGCTTTGACGATCATCGTGAATTTCATATTATTGGAAGCGATGGCGGTTTGCTAGAACAAAGCCATGCAACCAAAAAATTGCGTCTTTCCCCTGCAGAGCGTGTGGAAATTTTGGTGGATGTGTCTGATGGTGGGATGCCAATTTTGCAACACAAATCCAGACATGAGCATAAGGGAGGAAATCATAACGGCGGTGGTATGATGCACAGAATGTCGGGCGACGACAAGGATATGAACATCTTGCAAATCGATGCCAGTCAAGCAACAAAAAGCAATCGCACCATTCCGAGCAATTTAGTCCAACACGATAATCCAAAAGCATCGGATGTTGTTAAAGAAAGGAAAATGGTATTGGAAATGAAAATGGGTCCGATGAGAATGTTTGGTGGTGACCCATTTAGCATTAACGGTAAAACGATGGATGTCAATCGAATTGATGAAGTGGTCAAAGCAGGCAGCACCGAAATTTGGACGATTGAAAATAACTCAATGATGGCACACCCATTTCATATTCACGATGTGCAATTTAAAATTATTTCGAGAAATGGCGGAGTTAGAGGGCATGAGTTAGGGTTTAAAGATGTCGTTTATGTGCGACCTCATGAGACGGTGAGAGTGGTAATGAAATTTCCTAAATACAGTAATCCAAAAATACCTTATATGTATCACTGTCATATTTTAGAGCACGAAGACAGAGGGATGATGGGGCAGTTTACCGTGGTTTAGAAATTTGAGACTCCTGCATTGGGTATGGATACCGGATAAAAGTTAAATTTTATTCAGTTGGTAATTTTTACAAAGCCAGTCCTAGCAGGGTTAATACAGGTTTTGTAAAAGTTATCAAATGGATGAAAGTTGGCTTTTAGGCGGTATTCATACCCAATGCAGGGGTCTCAATTTATAAAAAAAGAGTTTAACAATGAGAAATGATGACGCAGTACCCCCTTATGAGACGCTTGAAATAGGAACACCACGAGATTACACCAGTGATGTTTACAAAGTTTATTTTGAAGTGGGAGAGCATAACAATATGGCTTTAGAAGTCTTGACATGGTTTGTGGGGAAGGACAAGGAAAAAACGATTAACCGATTAGAGCATGGTTATGAAGTGGAGTTATCCATTCAATGTGTTCCCGATGTTGTAGGGCTTCTAACAGAAAAAAATATTGCAATTTATCAAGTGATTCGTTATGCAAAAACGGGTGATACTTGGTCGTAGTTTTATAAAGAGACTTTTGTATTCTCTTATTCTCTAAGTAATGTAGTAGTCCCAAAATGTGTTTTAGAGGTAAAGAAACAACAATTTTTAATGGTAAAATAATCGCCTAATAAATTCAACCTTTACATAATGTCTAACAAAACCAATAATATTGCCAGCGTCCTGATTGAAGCGTTGCCTTATATTCAAAAATTTTCAGGTAAAAATATCGTTATTAAGTATGGCGGTAATGCAATGATTGACGAGGAGTTAAAGTCGAGTTTTGCACGGGATATTGTGCTGATGAAATCGGTGGGAATGAACCCGATTGTGGTGCATGGTGGGGGTCCGCAGATTGGTAAGGCGTTAAAGGAATTGGATCAAGAATTTGAGTTTGTTCATGGGATGCGTGTGACTAACAAAGAGGCGATGAGTACGGTTGAGCATGTGTTGGGTCAGGTGGTGAATAAAGAAATTGTTGATTTAATTCATCAGCATGGCGGACAGGCTGAGGGGTTAGTTGGTCAGGATAATGGGATAGTTTCTGCGGAAAAATTAGAGTTTGGCGATGGCACTGATTTGGGTTTTGTTGGCGAGGTGAGTGGGATTGATGCTTCGGTGATTGAGGCTTTGGAAGTGGGCGTTATTCCTGTGATTGCACCGATTGGTGTGGGGAAGAATGGAGATTCTTATAATATTAATGCAGATTTGGTGGCAGGGGCGATTGCAGAGGTTTTGAGGGCTGAGAAGTTGATTTTGCTGACGAATACCACGGGTTTGCTGGATGCTGAGGGTGAATTATTGACAGGATTGGATGCACATACGGTGGATGAGTTGATTGCCGATGGCACGATTCATGGTGGAATGTTGCCGAAAATTGGGTGTGCGTTGTCGGCGGTGAAACATGGGGTTAAGGCATCGCATATTATTGATGGGCGTGTTGCGCATGCGGTACTTTTGGAAGTCTTTACCGATGAGGGTGTAGGCACATTGATTACTGGCAATGAATAAGTTGCACAGAGGCACGATTAAAATTTGTGATTGCCTGATTTTGGCACATTACAAATTTGAGGGTGAGCAATATATGTTGACTTTGGCGTCGGATGTGATTGCTCAAGAAACCAAGCCAGGGCAATTTGTGCATATTACGGTGTCGGATTCTTTGGCGATGCGTCGCCCGATTTCGGTGATGTCGGTGGATGTTGAGAATGGGTCATTTGACTTGCTTTATAAAGTGGTGGGCGAGGGGACGCGTCAATTGTCCGAACGCAAAATTGGTGATGTGTTGTCGATTATTGGGCCGATTGGCAATGGCTTTGAGATGACAGATAAAAAATTGCCGTTATTGATTGGGGGCGGTGTGGGGATGCCACCGATGATTGCGATTGCACAACAAATTCAAAATTCTGATTATGACCCTTTTGTGATTTTGGGCTCGGAAGTGCCATTTCCCTTTACGCCAGAACTTAGCAATATTGGGCCACGCTGTCCGCAAGCAAGCCACACAATGCCCCTTTTGGAAGCATGGGGGATTGCCTGTCGCCTTGCCAGTTTGCAAGGATATGAAGGGGTTTTCAAAGGGTTTGTGACGGATTTGGCACGGGCTTATTTGGATAATTTGTCGAAAGAAGAATTGGCACAAGTGGAAATTTATTCTTGTGGTCCGCATCCAATGTTGGAGGCAGTGGCGAAATTAGCAGAGGAATATGATTTGCCTTGCCAAGTGTCGCTGGAAGAATATATGGCGTGTGCGGTGGGCGGTTGTGCAGGGTGTGTAGTAGAAGTGCAAACTGAGCAAGGGGTGGCGATGAAACGGGTTTGTGTGGATGGGCCGATTTTTGACGCACGCACAGTCTTTTGATTAAAGATTCTCTAAAAAAAGTCCAAGCACGGATAAAGGCGATTGATAAAAATCAGCAGGTTACTTTGGTTGTCGCTAGTAAAACTAAACCCGTCTCAGATTTACAGCAAGCCATTGATGCAGGGCAGCGCCATTTTGGTGAAAATTATTTGCAAGAAGCCTTGGGTAAAATTGAAGCACTCAAAGGCCAAGGAGTGTGTTGGCATTTTATCGGACCGATTCAATCAAATAAAACGAAGCAAATTGCGCAGAATTTTGATTGGGTGCACAGTGTGGATAGGCTTAAAATTGCCAAACGATTGAACGAACAGCGTCCAGAAGATTTACCCAAGCTTAAAGTTTTGTTGCAAGTGAATATTGACGATGAAGTAACTAAATCGGGTGTGTTGGTTGGTGAGATTGATGAAGTGGTTAGTTATTTTGATGATTTTCAAAATCTAATTTTAGAGGGGTTTATGTGTATTCCTAGCCCTTCTAATTCTGTACAAAGTTTTGCTAAAATGAAAAATATTTTGGAGCAATACCCGAATTTAACCGTTTTATCAATGGGCATGAGTCATGATTTAGAGTCTGCCATTGAAAATGGGGCAACTTTTGTGCGTATTGGCACGGATATTTTTGGTGCAAGAGGATAAAATCTGTGTATATTTTTATGATAATATATGTGTAGGTTTTTATTTGGGAAAATAAAGTGAGTTTATCGTTAACGGCATTGCGTCCGTATTTGTTTGGACATGTGAATGAAATGATTAAAATTTGCAAAAAAGTGATTTGGCGGTTAGTCAAATTGTTAGATTGGAGTTACAATGATATACACGAAATCGGAAGGATAAAACACAATCTAGATACCATTATTAGGACTTTGAAAAAAGACTTTGAATTTAAAGAAGTCAACTCTGATAATGCATTAATAACCAATTTTGCAGTAAATATTAATTGGGTTTGCGATGTCTTTGACCGTTTGATTGTGACATCAGCGATGGCGGATGATGCCAAATTTATTACTAAGAATAAAACTATTTTGATGAATTTTAATCAGGTAGCTTGGCAATGATTAAATTACTCATCACTGGCGGCACGATTGACAAAGTTTATGATGACTTGACGGGTAATTTGACATTGACACAAACGCATATTGTTGATATGCTTAATCGTGGGCGGTCGATGTGCGAGACGACTTCTGAGGTGTTGTTTTTGAAGGATTCTTTGGAAATAACGAGAGCAGACCGTCAGTTGATTTTGTCAAAGTGTCTTGAGGCGGAGGAGAATAACATTCTGATTACGCATGGTACAGATACAATGGTTGAAACGGCACAATTATTAGGTAAAGAAATCAAAGACAAAACCATTGTGTTGTTTGGGGCGATGGTGCCTTATTCAGTGAATAATTCAGATGCATTGTTTAATTTGGGTTTTGCGTTGAGCAGTGTGCAGACTTTGGCAAAGGGTGTTTATGTGGCAATGAATGGGCAAATTTTTGAGCATGATAAGGTGGTAAAAAATAAGGTGTTGGGGGTTTTTGAATGAGAAAAAGAATCGTACACCATAGTATCAGATTTGCCAAATTCAGCACTTGGGCTATTGGTATTTCAACAGTACTTGTGGTTTTGTTGGTAACGGCTTTAATGGTATTTCCAAGATTGGCAAAAGCGTCGATTGAGACTCAATTATCCCAATTGAGTGGTGTTACTATCCAGATATCCGATCCTCATCTTGGCTTTGATTTCAACAAAGGGTATCTTACTTTAAATATAGACGACTTAAAGGCAACCGAGCAACAAATACCCATTGCTACTATTAACGCTTTGAAATGGGATATTCACCTCAGTTCGCTATTCGAGGATGTGTACCATCTGAGTGAAATTTTTGTTAATAAATTAACGGTACATTCAGGTGCTATTGAGTTTAATATTGTAGAAATTAAACAATTGGCAATGCTTTTGAATGCAAAAGAGTTTGATTTTTTTAAGTCATTAAATATTGGCACAACTATTGTCAAAGATGCTGAAGGCGATAAAGAATTTGAAATTGCAGACATGTTACTGACACGCAATAAACTTAAAATAACGGGGCAAAATCTTAGTTTTGGTTTATGGGAGTCACAGTCGGTTAAGGTAGATATTGACATTACTTTACCAAATATACCTTCTGAAAACACACCTTTAATCGTGCCGATTCTGATTAGCAACGATGAATTATCAATAAACTCTAAGGTTAAGATTTTTAATGAAAAAGGCGATGATTGGTTTGAATTTAAAGGTCATTTGGGTAAAATACAAGCCAACAGTTTTGCTAAATATCTATCGCCACAGTGGCTAGGTAACAGCACTTATGATTGGATAAAACGAGGTTTTATCGCTGGTACTTTGCAAGATACCAAGCTAAATATTAAGAAAAACTTATCAAAATCCAGTGCAATTGATACCCAATTTAGCACCGAGTTGAAAGACATGGTGTTGTTATTTGATTCCGATTGGAATCCACTCAAACAGCTTAACGCCAGCCTCGTTAGTGACGGTAAAAAAATTAAGGCAATGGTGCATAGTGCTAAGCTCAATAATATGACATTCAAAAATATTGAAGCGCAAATTGCAGATTTAAGCCAAAAGAATTTGGATGTTGAAGTGAATGGAAAAATAGACACCCAAAGTGAGCAGTTGATTGCCTTTTTAAAACATGTTCCATTAAGCAAAGAGATCAACGAAACTCTGCGTCAATTTACTTTATCTGGAAAAATGGACGGTAAAATACAATTGTTAATTCCATTAGATGAAAGGACATCAATATTGGATGTTGATTTGAAACTTAAAAACAATCATTTAAGCGTTTTAGATGGTGCAGTTGAAGTCAAAGATTATAACTCAAGGTTCAGGTTTCGTGATAATAAAATCACCGCTGCAGGTGCGGGTAATATTCGTGGCTTACCCTTTGATATTCATATCAATCCTGACAATAGAAAGAATGATGAAAGCACTTTTGGTGTGGAATTGGTTAACAGTGATGGGTTCGAGACTTACATTAGCAAACGATTTGATCAATCTTGGCGTGTTAAAATTGAGTCTAAATCTGTTAAGGGTAATGTCGCTATTTTCTTAAATGAAAATGATATTCCAAATGTTAGATTATTGAACATGCAAGTTACTACTTTAGATGCAATTAAAGGAGATTGGAAAGTTACACCAGAGGATTTTCCTGATATGCATTTGAGCACTCAAGAGATTTATATTGATGAAAATGTGTTGCCAAATCTTAGTGTTGAATTAACCTCCAAAGATAACCTGTTAACTATTAAAGATTTACAATTTAAAGGGGTTGAAGTTGGTGATAAAGCACTCAATTTTCATGGTTTTTGGGTAGATGGCAGAACACGACTTTATGCTCATGCAAAAGGTAAGGGTTTGGCTGAATTTTTGAAAAATCTCAAAATTAAAGAAAAGGTTACGGGTGGAGAGTTTGATTTTGATATACGCCTTTCTTGTGAATGTGCGCCATGGAATATGAATTATCAAGATATTACTGGTTATTTAGATTTGAATGTTAAGAAAGGCGTGTTTACTGATAAGGACCCAAACCTAGGCCGTATCTTATCGTTACTCAATATCAACTCCATTGCCAAACGCCTCAAACTCGATGTGTCCGATGTTACTAATAAAGGATTTACTTATGAAAGCATTGAAGCGCAGATACACTTAGGAAATGCAACGGTTTCTATTGATGAATTTAATCTTGAATCTTTATCAAGTCAAATTACCTTGGTTGGGCAAGGGGATATTATCAAGAAAGAATATGATTTAGTCGCAAAGGTTGCGCCTGCTGTGAGTGATGCTGTGCCTGTGGCAACTTATCTTGCGGGTGGTGGATTACTAGGTTTGAGCGCATGGCTAGCAGATAAGGCACTGTTTGATGGAAAAATAATTGACAGCATTGTTGATGAAGTTGTAGAATTTAAATATAAAATTACGGGCCCATGGGATAATCCTACTATTAAAAAATTATGATTGACGAATTATTAAGTGAACAGCAACTCAGCCAAGAAAAAATCGACAACTTGTTGTCAGATTTATTTGTTAAAGGGGTAAATTATGCCGATTTGTATTTTCAACATTCGGTGTCTGAATCGTGGTTTCTCGAAGAAGGGATTGTCAAGTCAGGTACTTACCACATTCAGCATGGCGTTGGAACGCGTGCAGTGAAAGGCGAGCAAACAGGTTTTGCTTATTCTGATGATTTAAATACTAAAGCCATTCAGCAGGCGATTGATTTCGCCAAGGGTATTTCTGGACAACAACAAACGCAAAAAATTAAAACCTTTCAAACTGTGCCACATCCTGCGAAATATAACGGTGTCAGCCCATTAAGCAGTTTAACCTCGCAAGAAAAAGTGGATATGTTGAAGCAGATTGATACCATTGCCAGACAAGAGCCAAAAGTTAAACAAGTCAGTGCATCGTTGTCAGGGGCTTACACAGAGGTGTTAATTGCCTCAAGTGATGGTGTTTATCAAAAGGATTGCCGGCCAATGGTGCGTGTCAGCGTTAGCGTGATTGTTGAGCATGAGGGTAGAGTGGAAAATGCATCAAGTGGGGGCGGTGGGCGTTATGATTATCGTTATTTTATTGACCATAATTTCACTGAAATTTACGCTAAAGAAGCAGTGCGACAGGCGTTAGTTGCTCTTGAGGCACAAAGTACACCTGCAGGAAGTATGCCTGTGATTTTAGGTCCAGGTTGGCCAGGCGTATTGTTGCACGAGGCTATTGGACATGGATTAGAAGGGGATTTTAATCGCCGTGGCACATCGGTTTTTACGGGAAAAATAGGTGAGCAAGTCGCCAGTGAAAAATGTACCATTGTAGATAACGGTACTTTGGTAAATCGTCGGGGCTCCTTGACCATTGACGACGAAGGTACGCCGACGCAAAATACTACACTGATTGAAAATGGTCTTTTAAAAGGCTATATGTTTGATAAATTAAACGCAGGCTTAATGGGCGTTAAGTCCACAGGTAACGCAAGGCGTGAGTCGTATGCACATATTCCAATGCCGAGAATGACGAATACTTATATGTTAAATGGTGAGGACAATTTGAAGGATATGATTGCTTCGGTTGAGGACGGTTTGTATGCAGTTAATTTTGATGGTGGGCAGGTGGATATTACTTCGGGAAAATTTGTATTTTCGGCAAATGAAGCGTATTTAATTAAAAATGGAAAAATTACCACACCCGTTAAAGGGGCGACTTTAATTGGCTCTGGCGATGAAATTTTGAAGAAAATTTCTATGGTTGCGAATGATATGAAATTAGACAGCGGTGTGGGTGTGTGTGGCAAAGAAGGGCAGTCAGTACCTGTGGGCGTGGGGCAGCCGAGTTTAAAAATTGACCAATTAACGGTGGGCGGCACCGAAGTTTAAGGAATAAATTAACCCTTAAGCGCTTTCGTTTTTTATATATAATATTTAACTTCTATGAAGCAAGAGAGAGTTAGGTGTTAGAAAATTATTTACCAATCATGGTATTCATCTTTTTAGGGATTGCATTCGGCATCGGGCCAATGTTAATCGGTTACCTATTAGGACCAAGCAAACCCGATGAAGAAAAAAATTCTCAATTTGAATGTGGGTTCCCTGCATTTGATGATTCTCGTATGTATTTCAATGTGCGCTATTATTTAGTGGCAATCTTATTTATTCTATTTGACTTGGAAGTGGCTTTCGTCTTTCCATGGGCAGTGGTGCAATCACAACTTGGCTGGTTTGGCTTTGTTGCTATCAGCATCTTCTTATTTTTATTAATTGTCGGTTTCATTTTCGAATGGAAAAAAGGCGCTCTGGAGTGGGAATAAGCGATGGCAATTGAAGGATTAATGAAAGAAGGGTTCGTCACTACTTCCCTCGACAAAGTTATCAACTGGGCAAGAACGGGCTCGTTGTGGCCAATGACATTTGGCTTGGCATGTTGTGCGGTGGAGATGATGGAGGCAGGCTCTTCTCGCTATGACCTTGACCGTTTTGGCATCGTTTTCAGACCTACTCCTCGTCAATCGGATTTAATGATTGTGGCGGGTACACTGACCAATAAAATGGCACCTGCACTCAGAAAAGTTTACGACCAAATGCCAGAACCTCGTTGGGTAATTTCAATGGGTTCGTGTGCAAATGGGGGTGGTTATTATCATTATTCTTATGCCGTGGTAAGGGGTTGTGACCGCATTGTGCCAGTGGATGTTTATGTGCCAGGTTGTCCACCAACTGCGGAAGCGCTGCTTTATGGTATTTTGCAATTGCAAGACAAAATTAAGCGCACCAATACGATTGCGAGAACTTAAATGACAGATTTAAAAGTACAATTGGTTGAAGAATTTGGCGCAGGGAATATTATTGAAGCCTTTGGCGAATTGACTTTGACGGTCGATTCGACGGACATTATTAAGTCGTGCATTAAACTCAGAGATGTTTTTTTCTTTGATACTTTGATTGATTTATGTGGCGTTGATTATTTGACTTATGGACAATCTGAGTGGGAAAGTGATGCAAGTAGCTCTGGTTTTTCCAGAGGGCGTAATACACAAGAAAAAGAAGAACACGCCTACGCAAATACAAAGCGTTTTGCTGTGGTTTATCATCTGCTTTCAGTTAACAAAAATTACCGCCTTCGTGTTAAGGCATTTGTTGCAGAAGCACAGCCGATGATTAAGTCAGTCACGGATATTTGGGCAGCAGCAGATTGGTATGAGCGAGAAGCCTTTGATTTATTTGGTATTTTGTTTGAAAACCACAAAGATTTACGCCGTATTTTGACTGATTATGGCTTTGTTGGACACCCATTACGCAAAGATTTCCCACTGATTGGTGAAGTTGAAATGCGTTACGATGAAGCATTGGGGCGAGTTGTTTACGAACCAGTGAGTATTGAGCCGAATGTCAATGTGCCACGCGTAATCAGGAAATAGGAAATATAATAGTATGGCTGAAATCCGCAATTACACCCTCAACTTTGGTCCGCAGCATCCAGCAGCACACGGCGTGCTTCGTCTAATTTTAGAAATTGATGGCGAAGTCATTGAACGAGCAGACCCACATATTGGACTGCTACATCGTGGCACAGAAAAACTTGCAGAATCTAAACCATATAATCAGTCAATTGGCTATATGGACAGATTGGATTATGTCTCTATGATGTGTAACGAACATGCTTATGTACTGGCGATTGAAACCATGTTGGAGCTTGAGGTGCCAGAACGAGCCAAATATATTCGAGTGATGTTTGACGAAATTACTCGCATCTTGAATCACTTGATGTGGCTGGGTACGCACGGGCTTGATGTTGGTGCAATGAGTATTTTCTTATACGCATTTCGTGAGCGTGAAAAGCTGATTGATTGCTACGAAGCCGTTTCAGGTTCACGGATGCATGCAACTTATTATCGCCCAGGGGGTGTTTATCGTGATTTGCCTGCAAAGATGCCACAATATTTAAAAAATGATTTCCGCAAACAGAAAGAATTAGATGCAATGAACAAAGATCGCCAAGGTTCGTTGTTAGATTTTATTGATAATTTTGCCAAAGAATTCCCGGTCAGCATTAAACAATATAATGACTTATTAACGGATAACCGTATCTGGAAACAACGATTGGTAAATATCGGTATTGTGTCGGCAAACCGTGCCAAGCAACTTGGATTTACAGGTCCAATGTTGCGAGGTTCGGGCGTAGCGTGGGATTTGCGTAAAAATCAACCTTATTCGGTGTATGACCAATTAGATTTTGAAATTCCAATCGGTGTGACAGGTGACAGTTACGATCGTTACCTCGTGCGTATGGAGGAAATGACACAATCGAATAATATCATTAAGCAATGCGTAACTTGGTTGCGTGACAATCCAGGTGCGGTGATGAGTAGCGATAAAAAAGTATCACCACCAAGTCGTGAGGCAATGAAAGACGATATGGAGTCACTTATTCACCACTTTAAACTCTTTACCGAAGGCTATTGTTTGCCAGAAGGCGAAGTGTATTCAGCCGTTGAACATCCTAAGGGTGAGTTCGGCGTGTATTTGGTTTCAGATGGGGCGAATAAGCCGTATCGTATTAAAATTAGAGCGCCTGGTTTTGCCCATTTAGCCTCAATGGATGAGATGGCAAAAGGGCATATGCTTTCTGATGTTGTAACCATCATTGGAACGCAAGATATTGTATTTGGAGAGATAGACAGATGAGAAACTTCACCTTTTCCCTTTTTTCTGCGTTGAATTTGAAAAATATTCAGTCACATAGTAGCGACTATATCCCTTCATATTTTTCCATATTCGCCTTAAAAAAAGAAAAAATGTTTACCTCTAAGGGGGTGATTATATGATATCAAATAAAGCAAAAGAAAAGATCGATATTTGGGTGGCAAAATATCCAGCAGGCAATCAAAGCTCTGCGGTGATGGAAGCGTTGAAAATTGTGCAAGCAGAAAATGACAACAGTTTGAGTGCGGACACTATCCAAGCTGTGGCAGATTACTTGGATATGCCCGGTATTGCTGCAGCAGAAGTCGCGACTTTTTATGAAAATTACAACCATAAGCCGGTTGGCAAACATACCATTCGTATTTGCCACAATATTTCGTGTATGTTAAATGGTGCGGATGATTTGATTGATTATTTAGAAAAAAAACTCGGTGTTAAAACAGGCGAAGTAACAAAAAATGGCTTGGTTAATGTGAAAAAAGTGGAGTGCTTAGGTGCCTGCGTTGGTGCGCCAATGTTGCAAATCGGCGACCAATATTATGAAAACCTTACCGAGAAAAAAATTGATAAAATCTTGGCTGATTTAAAGGCAGGTGCTAAATGAACCAAGTTTGCTTTAAAAATTTAGACCAAAAAAACTGCCATTCACTTGAGGTGTATGAAAAAAGTGGCGGTTATGCAGTTTGGCGTAAGATTCTCAAAGGTGAAATTACGGCTGAAGAAATTATCGACGAACTCAAAGCATCAGGTCTGCGAGGTCGTGGCGGTGCAGGTTTCCCAACGGGGTTAAAGTGGAGTTTTATGCCCCGCAATGCTGACATGCAAAAATATGTCGTTTGTAATTCAGACGAAGGCGAACCAGGCACTTGTAAGGACAGAGATATCTTGAGATACAACCCACATGCTGTGATTGAAGGCATGGCAATTGGTGGCTTTGTAATGGGTGCAACGGTGGGTTACAACTATATCCGTGGCGAATTTATGGAGCCATTTTATCGTTTTGAAGGTGCGCTTAAAGAAGTCTATGAAGCGGGTTTATTAGGTGAAAATATTCAAAAAAGTGGGGTTAGTTTTGACTTGCACACACATTTAGGTGCAGGTGCTTATATTTGTGGCGAAGAAACTGCACTACTAGAATCGATTGAAGGCAAAAAAGGACAACCTCGTTTCAAGCCACCATTCCCTGCAAATGTTGGGTTGTTTGGTAAGCCAACGACGATTAATAATACCGAAAGTTTTGCCTCTGTGCCTGAAATTCTGGCGAAGGGCGGACAGTGGTTTGCCGATATTGGCGTTGAAAACTCAGGCGGTTGCAAGTTGTTTTCAGTATCAGGACATGTGGCTAACCCCTCTAATTTTGAAGTACCGATGGGCATGCCATTTAAAGAATTACTTGAATTGGCAGGCGGTATGCGTAAGGGTGCTAAATTAAAAGCCGTCATTCCAGGTGGCTCATCTACTCCAGTTTTAACCGCAGAAGTGGCAATGGCAATGACGATGGACTATGATGGCATCGAAAAATCAGGCTCAATGTTAGGCGCAGGTTCGGTCATTGTGATGGACGAATCTACTTGCATGGTTGAAACCTTAACCCGATTAGCGCATTTTTATTATGACGAATCTTGCGGTCAATGCACTCCATGTCGTGAAGGCACAGGCTGGTTGTATCGTGTATTAAAGCGCATTATGGACGGCAATGGCAAAGCAGATGATATTGATTTATTGTTAGGAGTTAGTGATAAAATTATGGGCAATACCATTTGTGCACTTGGTGATGCTGCGGCAATGCCAGTAGAAAGTTTTTTAAGAAATTTCCGCGATGAGTTTGAGTATTACATTGAGCACGGAAAAAGTATGGTGAAAGGATAATGGCTGATTTTGAAATTGAAATTGATGGTAATTTAGTCGACGCTAACGCAGGCGAAATGCTCATTTCTGTAACCGACAGAGAAGGAATTTCTGTGCCGAGATTTTGTTATCACAAGAAACTCTCGGTAGCGGCGAGTTGTCGAATGTGTTTGGTGGATGTTGAAGGAGCACCAAAGCCTCAACCTGCTTGCTCTACACCTGTCAATGAAGGAATGAAAGTTCACACTCAGAATGAGCGAGCCAAAGCTTCACAAAAAGCGGTGATGGAATTTTTATTGATTAATCATCCGTTAGATTGTCCGATTTGTGACCAAGGTGGCGAGTGTGAATTGCAAGATGTGGCAATGGGTTATGGCTCAGATGTGTCGCGTTTTACCGAAGGCAAACGCATTATTACTGATGGTAATATTGGCGCATTGATTCAAACCGATATGACTCGCTGTATTCATTGTACGAGGTGTGTGCGGTTTGGTGCTGAGATTGGTGGCATTATGGAAATGGGCGGCACGGGGCGTGGCGAAGAATTGAAGATTGAGCCATTTTTGGAAGAAGGCATCCAGTCTGAACTCTCAGGCAATATGATTGATGTGTGTCCAGTGGGTGCTTTGACTTCTAAGCCGTTCCGTTATGAATTGAGGTCTTGGCAGATGCATTCTGTTGCAAATGTGGCGCGACATGATTTGGTGGGTTCTAATATTTACACGCAAACTTACAAAGGCAAGGTTAAGCGTATTGTTGCTAAGGATAATGAAGCAGTTAATGAGACTTGGATTTCTGACAGAGACCGTTTTTCTTATGAAGGTTTGGCACACAAAAATAGATTATTGAAGCCACAGATTAAAATAGGTGGTAATTGGCAGGAAGTAAGCTGGAGTGAAGCACTTGATTTTGCAATGCGTGGTTTGCTTGACAATGCATTAAATTCAGGAGATACCAATCAATTGGGCGCTTTGGCATCAAATACAGCAACGCTTGAAGAGTTCCACTTATTGCAAAAACTATTGAGAGAAGTGGGCTCTGAAAATATTGACCATCGCCTCAATATTAAAGATTTAGACAGCGTCATCAACTTAGAATCCAATATTAAGTTAGCGGGCTTGGAGGGCGTTGACCATGCATTAGTGATTGGCTCTAATCCACGATTAGAACAGCCGATGATTAATCATCGTTTGCGTAAGGCACATTTAGCAGGCGCAAGTGTTGATGTGATTAATGTAATGGCTTTTGATTTTAATTATCGCTTAAACAATGAAAATATTGTTTCACCAAATAAAATCGCATCATTATTATCAGAAGTATTGAAATCAGTGTTGCAAATGGCACAGATTGAAGTGCCAGAATATTTAGATAAGGTGACAGTGAGTGATAACGCCAAACAAATGGCAGGTAAATTATCAGATACCGATAATTCAGTGATTATTTTGGGTGAGCATGTGCTTAACAATCCACAAGCATCCAGTATTTCAAGTTTGGTGCATGAGATTGCACGGCATACAAACTCGACAACGCTAAATATCAGCGTTACAGCAAATTCAAACGCTGCCATAATGGCAAATTTTGTGCCAGGTCAAGGCGGACTTAATGCTAACGAGATGTTAGTAAAAGCGTTAAAGGCTTACATTTTACTAGAGGTTTATCCACAATACGATTTTCACAATTCCATTGAAGCGATTACAGCACTCGGCAAAAAAGATACCTTTGTAGTTTCGATGAACAGCTTTAAAGATGAGGTGATTTCAGAATATTCGGATGTTTTATTGCCAATTTCTGCTTTTTATGAAACTTCAGGGTCACATGTGAATGTTGAAGGTACTGTGCAAACATTTGCAGCAGCAGTTAACGCACCAAGTGAGGTAAAGCCCGCTTGGAAAGTCTTAAAAGTATTGGCGGATTTATTGGAGTTACCAGGTTTTCACTTTACGAATTCTACCCAAGTAACTGATGAAATTTCACATCAAAAGCACAAATACAATACGGTTACAAGCAATATTGACATCAAAGTTAAACGCGGTGTAAATGTGATTTGGCAGCATTCACCTTATGCAGTGGATGTATTGTCAAGACATGCAAAGTCATTGCAGGCGACTAATATTGGTCAAATGCACAGTGCTTCTATGAACAAAGCCACAGCAAAAAAACTAGAAATTAAAGAAGATAAATATTTGGATTTACCAGTGGTTATTAGTGAATTAGTGGCAAATAATTGCGTCTTTGTCAATGCAAATCAAGCAACGGGAGGACAGTGATGGCGGATTTCTGGCTATGGATACACGCATTAATTCCTTGGTTTGATGGGGCAATTGCAACGGTTTTGATTATCTTGATTAAAGCCATTGCCGTGGTAGGTCCGCTAATGTTGGTGGTGGCTTATTTCACTTACGCAGAGCGCAAAGTGATTGGCTATATGCAATTGCGTATTGGACCTAACCGTGTGGGTCCAAAAGGCTGGTTACAACCAATTGCGGATGCGTTGAAACTCATGACCAAGGAAATTATTTTCCCAAGCAAGGCAAATATTTATCTATTTTTATTAGCCCCTGTGTTGGCAATTGCCCCTGCAATTGCAATCTGGGCGGTCATTCCTTTTGACGAAGGACTATATGTGGCTAACTTAGACATCAGTTTATTGTATGTGATGGCGATTGGTTCGGTGGGTGTTTACGGTATTATTTTGGCAGGTTGGGCATCGAATTCTAAGTACCCATTGTTGGGTGCACTGCGTAGTGCATCGTTATTAGTGTCGTATGAAATTGTGATTGGTTTTGCTCTGGTAACAGTAGTGATGATTGCAGGTAGTGTTAATCTGAACGACATCGTGATGGCACAAAAGGGCAGTATTTTAAATTGGTATTGGATACCTTTATTTCCAATGATGATTATCTTTTTCATCTCGGCTTTGGTGGAAACCAATCGTGCCCCATTTGATGTGGTAGAAGGCGAATCAGAAATTGTGGGCGGCACGCATGTTGAGTATTCAGGGATGACTTTTGCGGTATTTTTCTTAGCAGAATATGCCAATATGATTTTCATGGCGGTATTGGCAGTGATTTTATTCTTTGGTGGTTGGCACTCTCCGTTTGAAGGTATTGCTTACTTGGGGGCAGGTTTTGCTTGGGTGCCAGGCATTATTTGGCTGCTGGCTAAAACTACTTTCTTTATGTTTTTGTATTTGTGGGTGCGTGCGACTTTTCCTCGTTTTCGTTATGACCAAATTATGCGTTTATCGTGGAAAGTATTTTTACCATGGACGATTGCATGGATTTTTGTCGTCGCACTAATGACACAACTTAAAATAGGACCTTGGTTCTAGGGGTTTGGAGTAATTTATGATTGATAATATTAAAAAATTAGTAAAAGATTTCAGTCTTGCCGAGTTGCGTGGGGGTATGAAAATTACCGCTAAGGAAATGGTTAATAAGAAAATTACCGTTCAATTCCCCGAGGAAAGGACACCAATTTCCCCCCGTTTTAGAGGTTTGCATGCATTGCGTCGTTACCCAAATGGGGAAGAACGATGTATTGCGTGTAAATTGTGCGAAGCCGTTTGCCCTGCAAATGCGATTACGATTGAGTCGGAAATGCGTAAAGACGGTTCGCGTCGCACCACGCAATATGATATTGATTTATTTAAGTGTATTTTTTGTGGTTTTTGTGAAGAGGCTTGTCCTGTGGATGCGATTGTTGAAACCCAAATTTTTGATTACGCCTTTGTGGATTCAAGAGAAGGCAGTATTGTTGATAAGGCGCATTTGTTAGAAATCGGCGATAACAATGAAAAGGCGATTAGCGAAGCGAAAGCAGAAGACGCCCCGTATAGATAGGTATTGATATGACATATGACCAAATATTATTTTATGTTTTTGCGTTTTGGTTCATTGCCAGTTCATTGGCAATGATTTTCTCTCGTAACGCAGCAAAAGCCGTGCTATTTTTGATTTTAGCGTTCTTCTCAGCAGCCAGTATTTGGCTTTTACTTGAAGCGGAATTTTTGGCGATTACCTTGATATTGGTGTATGTTGGTGCAGTGATGGTGTTGTTTTTATTCGTGATCAAAATGTTGAATATTGATAAATCTACTTTGCGTGCAAAGTTTGCAGGTTATTTGCCCCTTGGTTTGGTTGTGGCAGCGATTATTGTTGCTGAAATGGTGTTGGTCTTGGGTTCTAATCAATTTGGTTTAGACATAGTGGCAGCACCCGCAAGACACGCAGCAGATTACAGTAATATCACCGTTTTGGCGTTACAACTTTATACGGAATATGTTTATCCATTTGAATTGGCAGCGGTGTTGTTGTTGATTGCGATTATTGCGGCGATTACCTTGGTGCATCGTAATGAAGTTAATCGTAAAACTCAAAATATTGCTGAACAGGTAGCAGTGCAAGCCAAAGACAGAATGCGTTTGGTGTCAATTACCACGCCGAACAAGGAGAAAGATAATGATTAGTTTGAGTGATTATTTAATTCTAAGTGCCATCATTTTTTGCATTGGCTTGGTTGGTATTTTTGTCAACCGAACTAATATTATTACCTTGTTAATGTGCGTTGAGTTGATTTTGGTGGCAGTGAATACCAATTTTATCGCTTTCTCGCATTTTTTAGGCAATGAAGCAGGGCAAATTTTCGTTTTCTTTATTTTAACAGTAGCCGCCGCCGAAGTTGCGATTGGATTGGCAATTCTCACTTTATTATTTAGAAATAAAGGTAGTATTGATGTCGATGTTACCAACAGTTTGAAGGGGTAGGGTATGCCAGTTATTTCAATGTTTTATGGAATGATTGTTCAAATGTTTTATTTGGACAATCAAAAACATAATGCACCACATATTCATGTTAATTATGCTGAATACGATGTTGTATTGTCTATTCCAGAAGGCGAAGTTTTGGCGGGAGAAATGCCCAGTAAAAAATTAAAACTTATTTCAGCGTGGATAGAAATTCATCAAGAAGATTTAATGGCAGATTGGCGATTGGCGATTGATGGAAATCCACCTTTTAAAATTAAACCACTTACATAGTATGCTAAAAGTTATAGAAGTTAAAGCAAATGAAAATTACACGCTTGATGTTAAACTATCAAATGGTATGGAAGGCTTGTTTGATGTTAAGCCCTATATGGATAAAGGCGTTTTTAAACAATTAAAGGATAAAGGCATTTTTAAGAATGTTTATCCTCAATCTGTGGGTATTGCTTGGCACACAGGGCAGGATTTATCAGCTGATACTATTGAGTACGGCTTATTGAAAAGGCACTAATTATGGAAAATATATATTTAATAATCATGGAAAACATATATTTAACAATTGCACTGGCACCTTTAGCTGGTGCTGTTATCGCTGGCTTTTTTGGTAGGGCACTTGGACGCAATGCCACACACACGATTACGATTTTTGGCGTGCTAGTTTCTACGGTATTAGCGTTGATGGTCTTTGATGTGCATGTGTTAAAAGGGGGTGAAGTTTTCAATCAAAACCTTTATACTTGGATGCAAATCGGCAGTTTAAATATCAGCGTTGGTTTCTTAGTTGATAATTTGACTGCTGTTATGTTGGTAGTGGTGTCCTTCGTTTCTTTGATGGTACACATTTACACCATTGGCTATATGAATCACGACAAAGATTACACCAAATTTTTCAGTTACATCTCACTCTTTACCTTCTCGATGTTTATGTTGGTGATGAGTAATAACTTTATGCAATTATTCTTCGGTTGGGAAGCAGTAGGGTTGGTTTCTTACCTGTTAATTGGTTTTTGGCATCACAAAGAAAGTGCCGTTGAAGCCAATTTAAAAGCCTTTTTAGTTAATCGTGTCGGCGACTTTGGTTTTTTATTGGGCATCGGTTTGGTCTTAGCATTCAGCGGTTCATTAGACTATGCAGAAGTGTTTGCCAACCTAAATAACACCATGAATCAAACGCTTTGGGGTATGGATTTAATCACGGTAGTTTGTCTGTTGTTATTCGTTGGTGCGATGGGCAAATCGGCACAAGTGCCACTCCATGTTTGGCTACCAGGTTCAATGGAAGGACCCACCCCAATTTCAGCTTTAATTCACGCAGCGACCATGGTAACCGCAGGTATCTTTATGGTTTCTCGTATGTCGCCGATGTTTGAAATGAGCGATGTGGCACTCACAGTGGTGATGGTGATTGGCGCGATTACAGCCCTGTTTATGGGCTTACTCGGTATTGTGCAAAATGACATTAAAAAAGTGGTGGCGTATTCAACCCTTTCACAACTCGGCTATATGACCGTTGCTTTGGGTGTAAGTGCTTATTCAGTCGCAATTTTCCACTTGATGACACACGCATTCTTTAAGGCATTATTATTCTTAGGCGCAGGTTCGGTGATTGTAGCAATGCACCATGAGCAAGACATTCGCAAAATGGGCGGCTTAAAAAAATACCTACCAATTACTTATTGGACGGGTTTAATTGGCACCTTAGCACTCATCGGTTTCCCAGGTTTCTCAGGTTTTTATTCAAAAGATATGATTATCGAAGCCGTGCATTTCTCTAATCTACCCTTTTCGGGCTGGGTTTATTATGCGGTAATTGCCGGTGTCTTTATTACCGCTTTTTATTCATTCAGAATGTTTTTCTTGGTCTTCCACGGCGAGTCGCGCGTCAAGCACGAAACCGCTAGACACTTACACGAATCTCCATTGTCAATCACATTCCCATTAATGATGTTGGCAATTCCTTCGGCAATTATTGGCTACTTCACCATCGAACCAATGTTGTTCCAAGGTTGGTTAGATGACGCCATTACTGTAACAGCAGAACACAATGCAGTGAGTAAACTCAGCCATGAATTTCACAGTGCTTTAGCGATGATTTCCCACGCCGTTCAAACCCTACCATTCTGGATGATGGTCGGCGGTATCATATCAGCATGGGCATTCTCACTCTATAGGACACAATGGGCAGATTGGGTGCAGAGCAAATTCTCAGCGGTTGATTATGTGTTGAAATCGTTATATGGTTTTGACCGTTTCAATGAAATTGTATTCGTTAACGGCATTAAAAAACTCGGTAATGTTTTATGGAAAGTATCCGATTCAACCGTGATTGATTCAATGTTGGTGAATGGCAGTGCCAGATTTGTCGGCTTCATCGGCTCAATAGTTCGCCCAATTCAGACAGGCTATGTTTATCACTACGCCTTTTTTATGATATTTAGTTTGTTAATTATTTTAACTTGGACGCTGTTTATGGGCGACAAGCCACTACTCGAGATTTAATTATGGAAAGCACTTTACTTAGTTTATTAATTTGGTTACCAATTTTCGGTGGCGGACTGCTTATCTTGTTAGGTAACGAGCGTGTTACAACGGCTCGTTGGGTGGGTTTGGCGATTTCAATTTTGGTATTTGTGATGTCGCTCAGTTTGTGGACGGGTTTTGATTCATCGACGCATTTGATGCAGTTTGTTGAAAAAAGTACTTGGATTTCACAGTTTAATATCCATTATCATTTAGGCGTTGATGGTATTTCAATGCCATTGATTATTCTAACAACTTTCACAACCATCTTGGTGATTGGTGCGGGTTGGGAAGTGATTAAAAAACGCCCAGCCCACTATATCGCAGCGTTCTTAATGATGGAAGGTTTGATTATCGGTGTTTTTTCATCCCTTGATGCGATTTTGTTTTATGCTTTTTGGGAGGCATCATTAATTCCAATGTTATTGATTGTCGGTATTTGGGGGGGCGATAACCGTGTGTATGCGGCGATTAAATTCTTCTTATATACTTTTCTGGGTTCGGTATTTATGTTGGTATCGCTGATTTATATGTATAACAAAGGTGGTTCATTCTCAATCTTAGATATGCACAATCTCAGTCTGAGTGCAACAGAGCAGGCGTGGATTTTCTGGGCATTCTTTATGGCATTTGCGGTGAAAGTACCGATGTTCCCCGTTCATACTTGGTTGCCTGATGCGCATGTTCAAGCGCCAACGGGTGGCTCGGTTATCTTAGCAGCCATTATGTTGAAAATGGGTGGCTACGGCTTCTTTCGTTTTTCATTGCCAATCACGCCTGATGCCTCTTTACAATTCTCAGAAGTCATTATTATTTTGTCACTCATTGCCATTGTTTATATCGGCTTCGTGGCATTAGTGCAACGGGATATGAAAAAACTCATCGCTTATTCTTCAATCTCACATATGGGTTTTGTTACTTTGGGTGTGTTTGCTTTATTCCTAGCCTATCAGCCAGACAACCCAGAAGGGGCGTTATTAGGGCTTGAAGGGGCAATGGTGCAGATGATTTCACATGGCTTTATTTCAGCGGCGATGTTCCTTGTAGTTGGTGTCCTGTATGACCGTTTGCACTCAAGAGAGATTTCAACTTATGGCGGCGTAATTAATTCTATGCCGAAATTCACAGGGTTTGCTGTGTTATTTGCAATGGCAAATGCAGGTTTACCAGGTACTTCAGGTTTTGTTGGTGAGTTTATGGTTATTCTCGGTGCTGTGCAAGCCAATATTTGGTATGCCGTTTTAGCAGCAACCACGCTGATTGTCGGTGCGGCTTATACTTTGTGGATGGTTAAACGCGTCTTTTGGGGTAAGATTACCAATCCTGCGGTAGCAACATTGAGCGATATTAATACCCGAGAATTTTTTATTTTGGCAATTTTGGCACTTGCGGTATTGATGATGGGCTTGTATCCACAACCCGTGATTGATGCGATACACACCTCGGTTAATCATTTATTGCAACAAGCATTAACCTCTAAATTGTAAGGGAGAATTATTATGAATACATTCCAATTTGATACTTCTTCACTTCTGCTGGCAATGCCAGAAATATTTTTATTAAGTGCCATTGTGGTCATCTTATTATTAGATTTATTTTTAACCAAACCCTTCAAACAAGTTACTTATTACTTAACGCAAATCAGTTTATTCATCACAGGCATATTGGCCTTTAACTTAATCGGACACCCCGAAACCATTATCTTTAGCAATTCATTTGTCCTAGACGATATGGCATCGGTGTTCAAAGTCTTTATGATGGGCGCGGCAATGGTGGCAATGGTCTATTCTCGTCATTACCTCACCCAACATTCTTTATTCCAAGGCGAATACTTTGTTTTAGTAATGTTGTCCATACTGGGTATGATGGTCATGGTTTCAGGCTATAGTTTATTAACTTTGTATCTTGGTTTGGAAATTTTATCTTTATCACTCTACACTCTAATCGCCATCGCCCGTAATAGAGCAAACGCGGTTGAAGCAGCATTAAAATATTTTGTCCTTGGTGCCATCGCATCAGGCTTGTTACTCTACGGTATGAGTATGGTTTACGGCATCAGTGGCAGTCTCAATATCAGTGAAATTGCCACCTTCGCCAACAGCGCCACTTTGGCATCAAGAGAGACCTTAATACTCAACTTCGGCTTAGTTTTCTTAGTCATCGGTATCGCCTTCAAACTCGGCGCTGTGCCATTCCATATGTGGGTACCCGATGTTTATCAAGGCGCACCCACTTCCGTTACCATGTTCATTTCCACCGTGCCAAAACTCGCCGCTGTTGCCATGCTAGTGCGTTTATTGATTGACGGCTTAGGTGCAATGCAACCGTATTGGTCAGATTTATTTATGGTATTAGCAGTCCTCTCCATTGCCCTCGGTTCAGTCGTTGCGTTAATGCAAACCAACATCAAACGCATGCTGGCATATTCCACTATTTCACACATCGGTTTCGTCTTATTAGGCTTTGCAACTGGCGTAATTAGCGGTTATGGCGCCGCTGTTTTCTACATTTTGGTTTATGTATTAATGAGTTTGGCAGCCTTCGGCGTCATCATCTTGCTCAACAAAAAAGGCTTTGAAGCCGATTCAATCAGCGATTACAAAGGGCTTAGCAGTCACTCCCCTTGGTTCGCTTTAGTCATGTTGGCGATTATGCTCTCTATGGCAGGTGTGCCACCCTTCATCGGCTTCTACGCAAAATTATTCATCTTACAACAAGTGATTTCTGCCGGTATGCTCACGGTGGCAATCATTGCCGTGGTCTTTGCGGTGATTAGTGCTTACTATTACCTGCAAATCATTAAATCAATGTATTTCGAAGATGCAGATAATGACAAAGCAGTTGTTAGCGCACCGATGGATATGCAATTGGTTTTGTCGATTAATGCCATCTTGATTTTAGTTGTTGGCATATTCCCTGACTTTTGGATGAAATTAGCTTTGTCTTTATTTTAAAATTCTTTTAATAAAAAAATGATTGATAGAGTAATAACGGACTACATCAAAGAAGGCGATTCTCATGATAACATGAGAGAAATTGTTGAAAAACTTTTAAAAGGTGAAAATAAACAACAAGTTCAGTTATTTGCTTGGCGAAATGCATTAAGAGCGGCTTGGCGTTTAGAAAAATTAGCGATTAAAGATAAAACAAGATTAGATGAATTCTATTTTTATTATTGTCGCAGTTTGTATGCTTGTCGTTGTGTTGTTGTGGCGGATTTTCCAAGAAAATTCGCCGCTAACGCCGCCGACGCCTACATCGACGCCGCCGCCGACGCCTACATCGACGCCGACGCCTACATCGACGCCGCCGCCGACGCCGACGCCTACATCGACGCCGACGCCGACGCCATCTACGCCATCGCCGCGGCTGCGGCTGCCATCGCCTACACCGTCGACACCGCCTACACCGCCTACACCGCCGCCGCCGCCGCCACCGATTTTATCAACCAATTAAATAGTGACCTAAGTTTATTAAAACAAGGTGAGCAATTGGACAATAAACCCTTATGGTTAGAAGAAAGAAATCCGCCCAAATTAGACTGTTTAGAGGAGCTTTGGCAAACACATTTATTTAAACCCACACTTGATGGTTCATTATTCAAACCAGAACTGAATGATTTTGACAGGGCTTTTATGGCAATCCCTAATGAAATATTAGAGATTAAATCTGCACAAAAAATGGCAGAATTTATTCAAGGGGAATTAAAGACAACCAATCAAGAAACCAACCAAGCCAGAATGATTTTATTGGGTAATGGTGGGGCGGGTAAAACCTCATTGGTCAATGCTTTACTTAATCCCACAGAAGAATTAAAAACAGATGAAGCTTGCACCCCGAGAATTAGCGTTACCGAAAAAACATACGGTGAGACGCAATTAGATATTTGGGATTTTGGTGGACAGGTGATTATGCACAGTAGCCATATTGTCTTTATCAGTGCTAAAAGTTTGTATGTGATTGTTTGCAATCAACGCGCTAACGAACAACCTGATGCGTGGCTGGAAATGTTAATCCCTAGAATTGACCCTAATGATGATAACAAGGTATTAGTGGTTTATTCACATTGTGACCAAGGGGCAAATACTGCTTGGCGACGAGATAATGCCATTAAACGCAAATACGCTGAGTTTTCATTTGAGTTTTTTGATATTGATTTTAAGGGGGTTCCAAAAGATATAGTGAACTTTGTGGATTTAGAAAAGGCAATTGAAAACAAGGCATTAGAACAAGGGAAAAAACCTGTTACGACAGAAACTTTGGCAACTAAAAAAATTATTACAAAGACTATAAATAATTACATTACTTACAAAGAACTAAAAAAAGAACAGGAAGATATAAGTATAAGAGATTTAAAAGCTGTGCGTAATTATGGCTATTGTTTTCCTGAAAATCCTGATTTTGATGAAAATATTGCCGATGATTTTAAATTTATCAAGCAAAGACATTGGTTTACTTATGGGATTTATAGTTTGATTAATAACAAAGATGTCTTAACGGCAAAAGGCATATTGACCGATGAAACAATAGGAGTTGCCTTAGAGTTGGGCGAGGTAAGGTATATTGATGAATCTGGTGCTTTGTATGATAAAGAGGTTGAAAACTCAATAAAAATCGTTTATCAAGAAGAAGATATTGCCTTGTTTAGAAAAATCTTGCTCAACTACAATTTCGCGATGAGTTATCATAAACGCCATGACGAGATTTTATTGCCTCTTGCAACGCCCTTAGATGAGCCTGAAACAATTGATTTTATTGAAAACGAAACAAATAAATATTTAGAAATCCGCTTTAAGATTTTGCCGTCAGATTTGTTTTTTAAATTAGCCAGTTTGGTTGAAAAACATCTAGATTCTGCCGATGATTTATGGCGAACAGGGGTTGTTTTGCATTATTTTTTAGCAGGTACAAAAGCACTGGTTAAGGTAGAAAACCACACTTTAAGTGTTAGCACTAACGGCGAACATAAAGTGGTATTTTTGCAGTTATTAAGTCATTATATCAAGGCAATTTTATTGAAATACAACTTAGAATATAATGCACTAGAGCGTATTTTAATAGATGAAAAGACCAATAAATATGAATTAGTTGATTCTAATTTATTGGATTTAATTTTAAACAACAATGAAGATTTATTGAAAAAATTGACAAAATACAATAGGGAGAAAACCATGGTTATTAACAATACTTTTAACGCCCCTGTGAAAGGCGTGCAACAAGGCGATAAGAATACAGTGATATTTAATGAGTATTTGCCAAAATTAGAGCAATATCAAAAAGATAATCCAAATAATGATATTAGCGAGTTAATAAAAGCCGTTGAAGCATTAAAAAACCAGCCAACCGACATAAGTTTGTTGGGTAAAATTAAAGGCTATACGGATTTATATGCTGATTTGAACCCAATTATTAGCCCTATGCTATCACAGATTTTCGGTTAAAACTTTTCTGAAAATTCACCCAAAGGTGTTTATTTCAATCCCTGGTGCATTGATGCGTTTCCAAGCATGCCCATAAACCACCTCATAAGTCGCAGGCAGTTTACCATTAGTGCGATAAGATTCATACATCTTAATCATTGATTGAAATTTATCCTTGCCCGTTAATGACTTAGAGCGGGTATCAACGGTTTGTGCGCCGATGGCTTTTAAATCTTTTAATAAATCTATGGCTGTTTCATAAGTCAGCGTTAAGGTTTCCATCTCCATCACGGGCGATTGAAAACCGTTTTGTAACAACTGGTCGCCGATGTCGTGCATATCGATAAAGGTGTTGACATGGGGGGTATCGTCAACCACTGACCAACTTTTTTTCAATTCTTTGAGAGTGTCAGGTCCAAAGGTAGAGAATAAAATCAGACCGTCATTTTTGAGCACTCGGTGGCATTCTGCAAACAAGTGTTTTAAATTAGGACACCATTGCATCATTAAGTTAGAAATCACAATATCTACACTGTTATCCGCTAGGGGCAAGTGGTTGGCATCGGCACAAAGTTTGTGGGTTGCTGGGTTATTTTTAAGCGATTCTTGGGCAAAATCTAAGCAAATGAGTTGTGAATTTTCAAAACGATTGAGTAGGTTTTGAGATAATAAACCTGTGCCTGCACCCAAATCTAAAATCACTTTTGCATTGCTAGAAATCACTTCTAATTTGGTATCAAGGCGTCGTGCGATTTCTTTTTGTAAAAATGCGTGTGCATTGTAATCAACAGACGCTTTATTAAAGGCAGACCTTACTTGAGACATTGCACCATTTGATGGTTGATTGTGTTCATAAGTTGGGTGTAATGCTGTGTACCTTGCTCAATGTTAAAGCCAATAATATCAATACTTGCAGTGGCAATATTTAGCCCTTCGGATAGAGTTTTAATGCGTTTATTTGGTATTTCAACGGTGCTGAGTAGGCATTTGGTTTGTTGTGTTTGCATTGCTCGTTTGGCATTGCGTATTTTGAAAATGCTGAGTCTATCGCCGTGCGTTTGCGTTATTACAATGGGTTTTTGCAAATGATGGGCGGATAAAAAAGGCAGTAAGGCAGTAGAAAAAACGGCAATTTGAGTGTTTTTATAAGGTGTTAATTTTTGAGTATTGTCACGGGCTAGTTGCGTTAGTGTTTGTTGCATTCGTTGCAAATTATGTTGATAAATTTCAGCATTACTTGGGTCAATTGCACTGAGTTTTTGAGCGATATTATCACTAAGATTTTGCATGCGATTAAAGTCTAGCCAGCTGTGATTTTCGGGGTTGGTGTCGTTATTCACAAGTATTTGCTTGTTGCTATCAACATTATTTAACGCCTTTGCCAATCCAGCCTCAAACTGTGGATGGATGGAGATGAGCAAATCTGCCTGATTGATTGCAGACAATTGAGAAGGCTGTAGGTGGACATAGTGTGCAGATTGACTGCCTTTTAACAATAAGGTCGGCGTGCCAACACCTTGCATCAAATTGCTCACAATGGAATGAATCGGCTTAATACTCACGACAACATTCGGCGTCGCAAACGCATTAACACTAAATAGAATAAGGCATACAAAATATTTCATAACGCCAATATTATACCTTTTGACAGATAAAAACAGCGCGTTTTGGTGCAGGCAACCCCTCTATTGTCAAATCACTGTCATTCGGGTCCAAAAAACCTGCCAGCGATTGGGTATTATCGCCAATCCAATGCGTTGCCCGTTGCTCCTTCGGCGTAGTCTGTGTTACATCCACCAATTTCACATTCTCAAACCCAACAGATACCAACCAACCGTGCAGCGTTTTCGTCGATGGCAAACACCAAACATTACGCATTCTCGCATAACGGTCTTCGGGGATAATTTGTTTGCCGTGCTTTTCGTCAATAATCAAGGTTTCTAATATTAATTCACCACCGACTGCCAAAATAGCGTTGAGTTGTTGTAAATGTAATAAATGGTCTTTTTGATGATACAAAACCCCCATTGAAAACACCGTGTCAAATAAAGGCTTTGCTGGCACTTGCTCTAATTTTAACGGTAAAACAAACGCATTCGGCGGATTATCCATCAACGCACGAATGGCGTTAAACTGATAATTAAATAACAAAAATGGCTCAATTCCCAACGCAATTCCCGCTCCTTCAAGTGCCATCAAATAAGTGAAATATCCATTACCAGAGCCCACATCCAAAACACTTTTCCCCACAAGCGATTGGATATGCGGTAATACCCTGTCCCATTTCATATCCCCACGCCATTCGCTGTCCAATTGTAAATTATTGATTTGATAAGGACCTTTACGCCATGGCATTAAAGCCTTTAACGCTTGTTGTAAACTTTCAACATTACCCTTTTGAGTTTGAATACTTAGATAAGGCACTTGATAATCAACTTTACCTTTTGGATGTTTTTTTATTTCATTAATTGCCATTTCCCACTTAGGAATATTGCCATTATTCACCGAAAATGCTTGCTCCGAAAGTTCAACCAATTGCCCGCAAATCGCCGATAATTTTGACTGTGAACATTGTTTTTTAAAATTATTAATCATAAGTCTTTATACTCATATAAAATGCAATCTTAGAAAGACAATTTTAACCACTCGGAGAAATGAAAATGACAAAAAATATTTTAACTTTAATTACAGCATTAACTTTAACAACTGGCGTTATTGCTGGTGGCGATGATCGTGATACAGCACCAGTAGAATCACTAGAGACAATGGCACCAGATTCAGAAGCATCTGTTGGTAACCAGCCTGCAGAAACATTAAAGTTGACGGTTGGTGGTAAGGCTGTCTCTGTTGTTGCACATATCGTTTGTCAAGATAAACTTGGCTTAAAAGAGAGTAACATTGCTATCTTTAGAAGAGCGCAAACTACAGGTAATTTATATAATACAGGTCCAATTGAAAATTCTGGCACAGGGTTTTCTCCTGAGAGATGGGACACATATTTTGAGTGTGTTGCTAAAAATGGTGGTTAATACCAAATAAGCATGCAATAAAAAACCCTGAAGAATCAGGGTTTTTTTTCGTCTAAAGAAAAGTGCTAAATTTCAAGTAATGTACTTTCTTTTTCAGTTAATTTGTCGTCAATGGATTTGATGTGTGCATCTGTCATTTTTTGCACATTTTCTTCAGCTTTGTGTGCGTCGTCTTCGGATACTTCTTTGTCTTTTAAGAGTTCTTTGAAGTCAGAATTTGCATCACGGCGAATGTTGCGTACAGCAACTTTGGCTTGTTCGGCTTCGTCTTTGACCACGCGTACTAATTCACGGCGACGCTCTTCGGTGAGTGGGGGTAAGGGGATGCGCATGACTTGTCCAACGGTTTGTGGGTTGAGTCCGAGGTCGGAGGTCATGATGGCTCTTTCAACGACGGCAACCATTTCTTTTTCCCAGGGGGAGACTTTGAGTGTACGAGAATCTTCGGCACTGATGTTTGCTACTTGTGAAATTGGCACCATTGAGCCGTAATAATCTACTTGAATTTGTTCTAGTAAAGAAGGGTGTGCACGACCCGCTCTAATCTTGGTAAAATTATTTTCCAATGAAGCAAGGCTTTTATTCATACGCTCATCAGCGTCTTTTTGTATTTCATTTAACATAATTAACTCCGTGTTATTGACTGACAATCGTGCCCGCAGGCTTGCCGTTTAATATATCAGATAATGTGTCGGTATTGTCAAGCATACTAAAGACACAAACATCCAAACCGTGTTCACGACACAGGGCGAAGGCTGCTGTGTCCATAATTTGTAAATTTTTTGCGATTGCTTCATCAAAACTCAAGGTTTTATAGCGGGTTGCACTGGGGTCTTTGACGGGGTCAGCGGTGTAAATGCCATCTACTTTGGTGGCTTTAAAAACCACATCTGCCTCAATCTCAATGCCTCGTAATACCGCACCTGTGTCTGTGGTAAAGCATGGAGAGCCTGTACCTGCTGAGAAAATGACCACTTTACCTTCGCTTAAAGCTTGTTTGGCCTTGTTGTGGTCAACAGGGTCGCAAACACCGCCACCGATGGGAAAACCCGACATTACTTGTGCACCAATACCAGCGCGTCTGCACGCATCGCCAATGGCTAAGGCGTTAATAACCGTTGCTAACATACCCATATGGTCGCCAGTCACACGGTTCATCCCCGCTTCTGCAAGGGCTGCACCACGGAAAATATTACCACCGCCAACAACAATGCCAACTTCGACTTTTTGTGCGAGGGCGGATTTAATGATGTCAATGACTTGATTTAGCGTGTCTGGATCTACGGTGTTATCGCCTTTGGCAAGTGCTTCACCGCTCAGTTTCAATAAAATGCGTTTATATTTGCTCATAGTTGTTAATAAGGTTGAAATGATTAGTGATTTTACCTTCATAATTAACTATAATTAACCCTTTGTCCGACATAATTTCCTATGGAACAAATTAGCATCCGTGGCGCACGCGTTCACAACCTAAAAAATATTGACATTGATATCCCCAGAAATAAGTTAGTGGTCATCACTGGCTTGTCAGGTTCGGGCAAGTCCTCATTGGCTTTTGATACGATTTATGCCGAGGGGCAACGCCGTTATGTTGAGTCATTATCCGCCTATGCAAGGCAGTTTTTATCGCTAATGGAAAAGCCCGATGTTGACCATATTGAAGGTTTATCGCCTGCAATTTCTATCGAACAAAAAGCCACCTCACACAATCCTCGTTCAACGGTTGGCACCATTACAGAAATTTATGATTATTTGAGATTGTTATTTGCCCGTGTCGGTTTGCCAAAATGCCCTAAACATGGCATTGATTTGGTTTCACAAACCGTTTCACAGATGGTGGACAATATTATGGCGTTGCCAGAAGGCGAAAAAATTATGCTCCTCGCCCCTGTGGTGCAAAACCGCAAGGGTAGCCATACCAAGATGTTGGATGAGCTTTCTCATCAAGGTTTTTTGCGTGCTAGGGTCGATGGGGAAGTCGTTTATTTGGACGATATGGAAGAATTGGATGGTAAAAAAAACCACACCGTTGAAATTGTTATCGACCGTATCAAAATCCGTGAAGACATTGCCTCGCGTTTATCCGAATCTTTGGAAACTGCTTTAAATCTCAGCGCAGGTTTGGTGCGTGTTGCGTCAATAGAGGCGGATACAAGTCAAGAAGAGTTGGTTTTTTCAGCTAAATTTTCTTGCACTGAATGTGGTTATTCTTTAACCGAACTTGAACCCAGATTATTTTCATTCAACAACCCTGTTGGCGCTTGCTCAAGTTGTGACGGTTTGGGTGTTAAAGATATTTTTGACGCAGAAAAAGTTGTTAGTAACCCCGAGGTCAGTCTCGCTGAGGGTGCGATTTATGGTTGGGGTCGCTCGAATGCGTATTTTTATCAAATCCTATTTTTAGTGGGAGAATATTACGGTTTTAGCGTTGACACGCCGTATAAAGCACTCAGCGACGAGCATAAAAAAATTGTTTTACACGGCAGTGGCAAAGATAATATTGATTTTTCAAAAATCAAAGGACGCAAAGGCTGGTCAAACAAAGCCAAGCCTTTTGAGGGTGTGATTCCTAGGATGATGCGTCGTTATGAGGAAAGTGAAATTCGCTCCGTGCGTGAGGAACTTTCTCGTTATGTCATTACTCAAAATTGTAGCAGTTGTGGTGGCGGACGCTTAAATGAAGCCGCTAGAAATGTTTTTATTGATAAGTATAATTTGTCTGATATTACCAAACTGTCGATTGCCAGTACCCATGATTTTTTCAAAAACTTAAAACTCGAAGGTGTGCGAGGTGAAATTGCTGAGAAAATCCTCAAAGAAATCGTTCAACGCCTAGAATTTTTACTCAATGTGGGTTTAGAGTATCTGAGCTTAGAGCGTCGTGCAGGCACGCTATCGGGTGGTGAAGCTCAACGCATTCGCCTTGCCAGTCAGATTGGTGCAGGGTTGATGGGGGTTTTGTATGTGTTGGATGAGCCATCAATCGGTTTGCATCAACGAGACAATCAAAAGCTGTTGAGTACCTTGACCTATCTGCGTGACATCGGTAATACTGTCATTGTCGTTGAACACGATGAAGATGCAATCAAACAAGCAGATTATGTTATTGATATTGGACCTGGTGCGGGTATCCATGGTGGCGAAATTATTGCTGCTGGCACGCCGCAAGAAATTAGTGACAATCCTAAATCGATTACGGGCGATTATATCAGTGGTCGCCAAAGTATTGCCGTGCCAAAAAAACGCAAAAAAACCAAAGACTGGCTACATATTAAAGGAGCAACGGGTAATAATTTGAATGGCGTAGATTTATCTATCCCTATCGGTGTGTTGACCTGTGTTACTGGCGTTTCAGGTTCAGGAAAATCCACTCTTATTAACGACACCCTGCATACGCTTGCTGCCAGAGAACTCAATCGTGCTCAATCCGCCCCCGCCCCCCACAAATCCGTGGAAGGTTTAGATTATTGCGATAAAGTCGTGAATATTGACCAAAGCCCAATCGGTCGCACTCCTCGTTCAAATCCTGCTACTTATACAGGTGTATTTTCACTTATTCGAGATTTATTTTCACAAACTTTAGAGGCTCGTTCTCGTGGTTACAAAGCAGGGCGTTTCAGTTTCAATGTCAAAGGCGGTCGTTGTGAAGCTTGTAAAGGTGACGGACTCATTAAAGTGGAAATGCATTTTTTGGCAGATATTTATGTACCGTGCGATGTTTGTCACGGCGACCGTTACAATCGAGAAACTTTGGAAATAATTTATAAAGGTAAAACCATAGCCGAAGTTTTAAATATGACGGTTGAAACTGCCGTTAAATTCTTCGAGCCAATTCCGAAAATCAACCAAAAACTAAAAACCTTAATGGATGTCGGTTTGTCTTATATTACTTTGGGACAAAACGCCACAACCCTGTCAGGCGGTGAAGCCCAACGCATCAAACTTGCCAAAGAACTGTCCAAACCCGATACAGGCAACACCCTTTACATTCTCGACGAACCCACCACAGGGCTGCATTTCCACGACATCAAGCAGTTACTCTCTGTCATCACCCGATTGCGTGAACGCGAAAACACCATCGTCATCATTGAACACAATCTTGATGTCATTAAAACGGCTGATTGGATAGTGGATTTAGGTCCCGAAGGCGGCAACAAAGGTGGACATATTATTGCCACTGGTACTCCTGAAGAAGTTGCAGAAGTTAAAGGCTCTTATACGGGGCAGTATTTGAAGGATATGCTTTCTTAACAAAAACTTCTCTTTAGTTTATAAAATTTTCTTAATAGCCACTGGATAAAGAGCGTGTTCTTGCTCTAAAACTTTCTTTGCTAGTGACTCAGCGGTATCATCTGATTTAATAGCAACTGACTTTTGCAAGATGATTTCGCCTGCGTCTAGTTCGTTGGTAACAAAATGCACGGTGGCACCTGCAAATTTTTCGCCTGCATCGATGGCGCGTTGGTGAGTATTTAATCCTTTAAATTTTGGCAGAAGTGCAGGATGGATGTTGATGATTTTTTTTGCAAAGGTGTTAACAAAACCCTCTGATAAAATACGCATAAATCCTGCCAAAACGATTAATTTTGGGTTGAATGTGTTAATGTGTTGTGTCAGTGATTGGTCGAAATCTTCACGGGTTTTGAATTGGGTGTGGTCGATGAATTGGGTGGGGATGTTTGCTTTTTTTGCGCGTTCTAAGCCGAAAGCGTTGGACTTGTTGCTAATGACGCAAGCGATATTGACACCGATATTATCGGCGTTATCGATAATGGATTGTAGATTTGAGCCTGAGCCCGAAATCAAGATAACGATGTTAGATAAGGACTTGTTCACCGTCATTTTTAACAATTTCGCCAATTAACCATGCTTTTTCACCTTGTAATTCTAAGTGTTTGATGGCGGCAGCACTTTCGTCTGCACTTAGAACTAAAACCATGCCGACACCACAGTTAAAAACGCGATACATTTCTGTCATTTCGATGTTACCAGTGTCTTGCAGGAATTGGAAAATCTCGGGGAACTCCCAAGAAGTGTTGTCTAATTTTGCGGCTAAATCATCGGGTAGAACGCGTGGGATGTTTTCTAACAAACCACCGCCAGTGATGTGCGAGATGGCGTGAACGGTGTGTTGTTTGAGCAGTGACAGTACGGATTTTACATAAATTTTGGTTGGTTCAATTAACTGCTGTAATTGGGCTTCGGTTGGTTCGACTCTTTCTAATACTTTGCGGATTAATGAATAGCCGTTTGAGTGTGGGCCGGATGAGCCAAGGGCGATTATATGGTCGCCATTTTTGACTTTACTACCGTCAATAACATCTGCTTTTTCAGCGATGCCAACGCAGAAACCTGCTAAATCGTAATCTTCACCAGCATACATACCTGGCATTTCAGCAGTTTCACCACCAATTAAGGCACAACCCGATTGTTTACAACCTTCGCCAATGCCTGAAATGACAGAAACAGCGATGTCGGTGTTGAGTTTTCCAGTTGCGTAATAATCTAAGAAAAATAACGGTTCTGCCCCTTGCACGATTAAATCATTGACGCACATTGCGACTAAATCGATACCAATGGTGTCGTGTTTATTGAGCATTTCTGCAACTTTTAATTTTGTGCCAACGCCGTCAGTGCCTGAGATTAAAACGGGGTTTTTGTATTGGTTGGTTGGTAACTCAAACATCGCACCAAATCCACCCAAACCTGCTAATACACCAGGTCTTGCGGTTGATTTTGCAATCGGTTTGATTTGTTCGATTAAGTCATTACCTTTGTTGATATCAACGCCAGAATCTTGATAAGTCAATGAGGACATAGATTTTTTCCGTATAATTAATTTATTTTGAAACACTTGAAAATGAACCTGTCTTCCCTTCCAAATGCACTGTCAATTTTACGCATTATTTTAACCGCACCTGTGGTTTTATTTTTGTTAAATCACGAGTTTTCTTGGGCAATAGTATTGTTTTTTATTGCGGGCATTACCGACGGCTTGGACGGCTGGATTGCCAAGCGTTATTCCTGTCAAACCCGATTAGGCTCTATCCTTGATCCAACTGCTGACAAACTTTTATTGGTCAGTAGTTTTGTCACTTTGTGGTATATTGATTTGTTGCCATTGTGGTTATTAGCCCTGATTTTTTTACGAGATTTGATGATTGTGTCAGGCACAGTAGGTAGTTTTATGGGCGATGGAGAGTCTAAAAATGATTTATTAGCCCCTTCAAAATTGTCCAAAATTAATACCGCTTTGCAAATTGCATTAGTGCTTTTTTTAGTGGCAACAGGTTTGTATTCAAGTTTGTCCGAATGGCATACTGTCTTTTTTATCATCGTGGCAACTTCCACTATGTTGAGTGGCGCTGATTACATTTGGATTTGGTCTGAAAAAGCCATTTCACAAGAGAAGCGAAAGCAGAAATGAAGCAACTCGGTTTACCTGTTTTATTAAATTCAAAAATGCGATTGAGCAATTTTGTCGGGGATAAAAATAGTCAAATTTTGACCTTTATTAACACGCTATTTGTCGATAATAAATCCAATGTAGTTGTTATATCGGGCGATAAATCCACAGGCAAAACCCATCTTTTACAAGGCTGTACTTTTGCGGCAATGGATAAGCAACTCAACGCAGTTTATATAGATTTAACAGAAGAATTGCCCGAAGCGTTCATTGCAGAATTAGCCACCGCAGATTGGGTATGCATTGATAATATCGATGTCGCTAACCCCCAGCAACAGCAAGAATTATTTGATTTATACAATCAAATCAAGCACACACAAACGCAGCTGATTGTCAGTGCTAAAAATTTGCCAAATGAATTGGATTTATTAAAAGATTTAAAAACCCGTCTATCTTTAGCTGTGAGCTTCACACTTGAATCTTTAACAGATGAGCAAAAAATCGCCATTTTACAAAGCAAAATGACCGACAAAAACACGCACATTGATACCAAAATATATACTTATTTATTTAAACATTACTCAAGAGATTTGAGCAATCTGCTGAATGCCATGAATCGATTAGATGAAGCATCCTTGCAGAAAAAAACCAAAATCACAGTGCCATTGGTTAAACAAGTTTTAGACTTTAATTCGACTGATTAATAATAAAAAAACAAGTCCAACCTGCTTTCTCTGCAACAAGTCAGACCTGTTTTTAAGAAATTAACGCACTCTAAATTTGAATTGAGAAATTTTTGGCATTAATTTTGAGAAGGGTAGTTTGTCGAAATTGGCGTATTTTGATTTAATTTTTTCGACCAATGTCGCAATGTCTTTGATATTATTTTCAGAAGATTGATGAATAATTTCTTGCAAGGCGAGTAACCCACCCATTTTAATTTTTGCTTGTTGTCCGACAGATAGATTGGATTGATGGTGTGATTTTAAGGCAAAATCGCTGTTGGATCTAAGGTTTTGGTATAAAGAAGCGCAATCACCTGAGGCAGATTCATCGAGACAAGCACCAAATTCTTTTTCAGCTATGCAGTCTTTGGCGGAGAATGCACAGCCACAGCGACCACTTAAAATTAAATGAGAAAATGGACAGGTGTAGTGTTTGTTTGACATAATAACAGGCATTTTACATATTGAGACCTTTGCATAAATATGAATAATCATCAAAACGCCACTTTTCATCAAATTGAAAACTTTTTAAAAACACCCTTAGCCTTGCTAGGAGTAAATTTAAAAAATGCACAATTTAATAAAATCGGTCATTTTGCTAATCATCCCTATTTATGCAAAGGTCTCACATTATAATACCTACTTTGAATTTACCGCCGAACGACTTATGGACTACTTCCCTATTTTTATTGATATTGCACAGAAACGCTGTTTAGTTGTTGGTGGTGGAGATATTGCTTATCGAAAAATCAACTTATTATTAAAGGCAAATGCGCAAATTACTTGCGTATCGCCAGCGTCTTGTAAGGGTGTAGTTGAGTTGGCAAAAAATAAAAAAATCAATTTAGTGGCAAAGCATTTTGAATCGGACGATGTAAGCAAGCAAGTGTTGATTGTTTCTGCAACGGATGATATGGAATTAAATACACGAGTCTCTGAGTTAGCACAAGCGGCGAATATTCCAGTAAATGTAGTGGATTCGCCTGAGTTATGCACCTATATTATGCCATCAATTGTTGACAGAAGTCCAATTGTGGTCGCAATTTCATCGGCAGGAAAAGCACCCGTATTAGCCCGACTTATTCGTGCTAAATTAGAAAGTACAATTCCGAATGCATATGGTAAATTGGCGACACTGGCAGGTAATTTTAGAGAGCAAGTTAAAGCCAAATTTAACAACATTGAAGACCGTCGTTATTTTTGGGAAAAAGCGTTTTCAGGTGTAGTAGCAGAAAAAGTTTTTGCAGGCAAAATTGACGAAGCTCAAACAGATTTACAAGCACAACTTGACGACAGCACCGACAGTGATATTGGTGAGGTTTATCTCGTTGGTGGTGGTCCAGGCGACCCAGATTTATTGACTTTTAAAGCGTTGCGTTTAATGCAACAGGCGGATGTGATTCTGCATGACCGTTTGGTTTCCAATGAAGTAATGGAATTGGTGCGTCGTGATGCCGAGTTGATTTATGTCGGCAAAGAACGCGATAATCACAGTGTGCCACAAGACGGCATTAATCAATTATTGGTGGATTTAGCCAAGCAGGGCAGGCGTGTTTGTCGTTTAAAAGGGGGCGACCCGTTCATTTTTGGACGAGGTGGTGAAGAGATTGAAACCCTTGCAGAAAATAACATTCCCTTTCAAGTGGTGCCAGGTATTACCGCTGCATCAGGCTGTTCAACTTATTCAGGCATTCCACTCACACACCGTGATTATTCGCAATCGTGTCGTTTTGTGACGGGGCATTTGAAAGACGGCAGTATGAATTTGCCGTGGGATGAGTTAGCTGTTGAACAACAAACCATTGTTTTTTATATGGCACTCAAAGGTGCACAACATCTATCAGAACAACTTATTGCCCACGGACTGCGTGGGGAAATGCCAGTGGCTTTGGTAGAAAAAGGCACCACACCCGACCACAAAGTTCACACTACAACTTTGGCAGAATTACCTAGCTTGGTGGCAAACGAAGTTATTCACGCACCAACGCTGATTATCGTTGGCGAAGTGGTTAAGTTAAGAGAAAAACTAAACTGGTTTGACGCTGAAAAAACTTAGTTTTTCATTCCAGTTGCTTTAAATATCATTGCTGCTGGGCAAAAACCCGTGAATGCAGATTGAAATAAGTTAAAACCAACAAAAAAAGTTAGCCACAACCAATTTGGCTCACTAAAGTTGATGCCACTGAGTAACAGTGAACCCATAATAAAAAAACCTGCCATTGCTGATATTGCGTTATTGATTGTCATTATTTATCCTTATCTGTTATAAAAAAAATCTATTCTATCATATGAGACCTTTGCATAAATATGAATAATCATCAAAACGCCACTTTTCATCAAATTGAAAACTTTTTTAAAAACACCCTTAGCCTTGCTAGGAGTGGATTTAAAAAATTCCCAATTTAATAAAACTTGTCATTTTGCTAATCATCCCTATTTATGCAAAGGTCTCCATATATAAATCTGACTTTGGGTATAATGCACCACTTCAAGCGGGAGTGGTGGAATTGGTAGACACGCTGGATTTAGGTTCCAGTGCTGTAAGGCGTGAGAGTTCGAGTCTCTCCTTCCGCACCATATTTAAAAGAAAGGGCATATTTTTTATGCCCTTTTTTCTGTTTATTGCGTTATAATAAATTTAATTTTGAACCAACGGGGAAAATACAATGAATAAAATAAAATTAGCAACAATAGCAAGCGTGATGATGTGTGCAACGACAGTAACAGCAAACAATTATGATTATGCTACAGTAACTTCTGTAAAAGCGAATTATAGTAATTACACAACACGCACTCCTTATCAAGATTGCTATACTAAGCAAGTTCGTCAAAATATACAGGGCGATGGGTCAATAACCAATGAGTTGATCGGTGGTTTATTAGGGGGTGCAATTGGCAACCAATTCGGCAAAGGGGATGGTAGAGATGCGATGACGGGTGTGGGTGCGATATTAGGTGCCTCAATCGCTCATGATGGTGAAAATCAAGGGTATCGCACTGTTAATCAAGATGTTTGTGAAACACGATATAGAAATGTTTCAGAAAGCCAACTTGATGATTATTTGGTTGGGTTTGATTACGAAGGCAGAAGTTATTCTGCGAGAACTAAGCGTGGCGGTATTAGAGAAGGAGACAGTATCAAAGTTCGCATCAATATTGCGCCGATTTTTTAAAAAAACCTTTGGTGATAGAAAAGGCGTATTTTGCGCCTTTTTTTTCGTTTATTACACGGTAAAATTACCCCTTATGCATACGCTTATTCTACATTCTAAAAATTTGGATATTGCCACTAAAATGGTGGATTCATTGGGTGTTGCGTTTGAATCTAAAGCCACACATTTTCGTTTTCAAACAAAACAAAAAATTGATGTTGTTCCTTTGCGTGCAGAGTTTGGGGTGGATATTAATTATTTGCCTGATTTTGATTTTTCGCACACAGCGCTTTTTATTAGTGATATGGATTCAACGCTGATTAATATTGAATGCATTGATGAAATTGCAGATTTCGCTCATCTTAAACCGCAAGTGGCTGAGATTACTGAGCGGGCAATGCAGGGGGAATTGGATTTTAATGCGTCGTTGATTGAACGAGTGTCTTTGCTCAAAGGCTTGAATGTTTCGGTGTTAAATCAAGTTTATACCGAGCGTTTGCAAGTGAATGAAGGCGGTGAATATTTAGTGCAATTTTTGAAAAAACAAGGGGTAAAAACAGCCGTTGTTTCGGGTGGGTTTACTTATTTTACGCATCGTTTAGCACAGGATATTGGACTGGACTACGACCGTGCAAATGTATTGGCGATTGAAAATAATCAACTGACGGGTAAAGTGGAAGGCGACATTATTAACGCTACTGCCAAGGCTGAGTTTGTTGCTGAATTGTGTGAACAATATCAAGTGTCGCCGAGTCAAGTGATTGTAGCAGGGGATGGGGCGAATGATTTGGAGATGATGGCAGTGGCTGGATTGTCGGTGGCATATCACGCCAAACCCACAGTAATTAAGTATGCAGATATTGTCATTAATGCCGGTGGATTAGATAAAATAGTAGATTTATTTGATGAATAATTATGTTACCTGAAATTGGACATTTTGCGTTAATCTTGGCTTTAGTTGCTTCTGTGGGGCAGGTCGTCTTACCGAGTGCAGGGCTGATACGAGGTAATTTTTCTTTGACACAACTGTCTCGACCTTTGCTGTGGATGCAGTTTTTTTGGCTGGTTGTGGCGTTTGCGGTGTTGATGAATGCCTTTGTGGTGGATGATTTTTCGGTTAAATATGTTGCCAGTAATTCTAATACAAACCTCCCTGATATGTTTAAAATGTCGGCTGTTTGGGGGGCACACGAAGGCTCATTATTGTTGTGGGCGTTGATATTATCGGTGTGGAGCGTGGCAGTTTCTATTTTTTCTAAACGCTTGCCTGCACAGGTGTTAAATCATATTTTGATTATTTTAGGGCTGATTAGTATCGGCTTTTTGTTGTTTTTATTATTGACCTCTAACCCCTTTGAACGCTTAGATATTATCCCAACACAGGGGCGAGAACTCAATCCATTGCTACAAGATTTTGGCTTGATTATTCATCCGCCGATGTTGTATATGGGTTATGTGGGGCTGGCAATTCCGTTTGCCTTTGTGCTGTCGTCGCTGATTCGTGGGCAGTTGGATTCTACTTGGTTACGCTGGTCGCGTCCGTGGACTTTAGTGGCGTGGGCGTTCCTGACTTTTGGTATTACTTTAGGTTCTTGGTGGGCGTATTACGAACTCGGCTGGGGCGGTTGGTGGTTTTGGGATCCAGTTGAAAATGCGTCATTTATGCCGTGGTTAGTGGCAACGGCGTTGGTGCATTCTTTGAGTGTGAGTGAGAAACGCGGGGCATTTAAACATTGGACAGTGTTGTTGGCAATTGCTGGATTTTCTTTGAGTTTGTTGGGGACTTTCTTGGTGCGTTCGGGGATTTTGACTTCGGTGCATTCGTTCGCTGCTGACCCTGCACGGGGTTTGTTTATTTTGGTGTTTTTGGTGATTGTGGTCGGTGGTTCGTTGGGCTTGTATGCGTGGCGTGCAAATTTGATGCGTAGCAATAATAGTTTCTCGTTGTTATCAAGAGAAAGTGGACTGTTAATCAATAATATTTTATTAGTCGCAGCATTGTTGAGTGTGTTTTTAGGCACGCTTTATCCACTGTTATTAGACTCGTTAGGGCTGGGCAAAATCTCAGTCGGTGCGCCGTATTTTGATGCGGTGTTTATTCCGATTATGATACCTGCGGTGTTAGCGTTGGCAATTGGTGGGTATTTGCGTTGGAAAAAAGACAAGTTAGACAGAGTGGTGGATGTGACTATCCATATGGTGTTTGTGATTTCAACGATAACACTGATTGCTTATTTGTCTATTGAGAATGTTTATGTGGTGTTGGCAGTGTTTTTATCTTCTTGGGTTACGCTGCATTCGTTGCTGCTGTTGGTGCAAAGGTTGGTTCAACGAGGCAATCCAAGTTTGGCATTTATAGGGATGATAGTGGCACATATTGGTATTGCGATATTTTTATTTGGTGCCACAGTAACGACGCAACTTGGCGTGGAAAAAGACATTAAGATGGCAATGAATGAAACGGTAACCATTAAAGGCTATGATTTTACCTTTAGAGGGGTTAGCAAACTCCAAGGTGCAAACTATACAGGTAGCAAAGGGGTGATTGATGTGGCATACGAAGGCGAAAAAATTACGACTTTGCAACCTGAAAAACGCCAATATGTGACGGGTATGCCAATGACTGAAGCGGCGATTGACCCATCCCTGTTCCGTGATATTTATGTTGCCTTGGGTGAGGATTTGGGTAATGACGCTTGGAGTTTGAGATTGTATTACAAGCCGTTAATTCGTTGGATTTGGCTGGGTGGATTATTTATTACCTTCGGTGCATTGTTGGCGGCCTTTGATAGACGCTATCGCTTAAAAGTAAGGAGACAATCATGAGTTTGTATTTATGGTTTGCTTTAATGTTGGTGGTGTCATCGGCGTGGTTGACTTGGTTTTTTTATCGCCCTTTGAAGAATAACGAGCTTGATTTGGAAAAATCCAACATTGCTTTGGGTAAGCAAAAACAAGCAGAACTTGCACAAGATTTGCAAAGAGAGTTAATTGACGAAGCGGTGTATGAGCAAGCCAAAGATGAAATTGCACAAGCTTTGGCGGTGGAAATGACACAAACGGCAACACCCATTGAAACGCAAAAGGCAACACCACTTTGGTTGATTTTATTGATTGTATTCGTTTTTTCTATTGCGTCTGTGTTGATTTATCAGTCGATGATTTCGCACTCAATTACGGCTCAAAAAGCAACAATGGCAACAACTTTACAAGCAGGAAAACCACCGACTTTGGAAGAAAGTATTGTCGATATGGAAAATCATTTAAGCAAAAATCCTGATGATGCACAGGCGTGGAGAATGTTGGGCTTGGCATTGCATGATTTTAACAAGTTGGATGAGTCTTTGAAAGCCTACGAACGCTCGTATCAGTTAGACCCAAAAAGTGAGGTAATGTTGACTGAATACGCCTCAACTTTAGCAAGGTTCCAAGATAATCAATTTAGAGGGCGCGTTTCTACCTTGGTGCGTGAAGCGTTAGAAATTAATCCAAATAATCCAGACGCTTTGTATTTAGCGGGCTGGGTGGCGTTGAATGCGCAACAATTTGATTTGACTCAGTTGCTTTGGCAAAAAGCATTATCAATATTACCTGAAAATCAAGCAGATAGAATGACTTTACAGCGTATGTTGGATGAGCTGACACAGATGCAAAATACGAATAACAAAGCACCTGCACAAAGTCAATCAGACTTACAGCATCAAGTGACGGTTAACATAGTATTATCTGAGCGTTTGCGTCAAGCGGAATTTAAAGACCATTACTTAATGGTGTATGTCAAAGCCGCACAAGGTCGGCCGATGCCGATTGCTATTCAAAAAATCAAATTAAAAGATTTTTCAGGTGCGGTAACGCTAACCGATACAAATTCGGTAATGCCAACAAGTAAATTATCTCAAGCATCCAAAGTCCTTGCCGTTGTGCGTTTGAGCAAGTCGGGTTCAGCAATGCGACAAGCAGGTGATATTGAGGCAGTGAGCGGTATGATTGATGTAAAAAATAACCCAAATGTTGATTTGGAATTAAAATAGAATATAGGGTTGAATGCAGTTTGATTATTAACCCAGCATTTTTGCTGAATTTTTTTTATTAAAAGATTTTAAAAAAACTTAAAGCCTTTGTATGGTTTAAAACCCCTAATCCAAAGATAGAAAGTGTAAATATGGCAAGGGTTGGCGTCAGATTTGCACTTGCTATTTTCGGATTAGGGAAAATAAAATACGACTATTCTGCTGTAAAATGCAGAATAGTCGCGACTATTTCGCAATACATTGCAAAATAGTCACAAGTTATACCATTTTCTAGTCAAGTTGACCCTGTAAACTATGAATACACTACAATTAGCAAAAGATTTAATTTCCATTAACTCGGTTACCCCTAATGATAAAGGTTGTCAAAAATTAATGACGGACAGACTGAAAAAAGTGGGTTTTGAAATTGACGATTTGAAGTTTGGCGAGGTTGATAACTTTTGGGCAAAGCATGGCAATGATTCGCCTGTTTTCGTTTTTGCAGGGCATACCGATGTGGTGCCAGTTGGTTCGAATTGGCAGACAGAGCCGTTTGAGCCGACGGTGGTTGATGGGATGTTGTATGGTCGTGGCACAGCGGATATGAAAGGCTCGTTGGCGGCGATGATAACGGCAACGGAACGCTTTGTAACAGATTTCCCCGATCATAAAGGCAGTATCGGTTATTTGATTACTTCGGACGAAGAGGGTCCTGCGATTGATGGCACGGTTAAGGTGTGTGAATATTTGAATGATAAAGGGCAAAATATTGATTATTGCTTGGTTGGCGAGCCGTCATCAACCAATCAGTTAGGTGATGTGATGAAAAATGGCAGACGCGGCTCACTCAATGGTGCACTGACTTTGATTGGCAAACAAGGGCATATTGCCTACCCACATTTAGCCAACAACCCAATTCATTTATTAGCCCCCGCACTCAATAGTTTGATTGCCGAAGTATGGGACGAAGGCAATGAATATTTTCCAAAAACCAGTTTTCAAGTGTCAAATGTGCATTCAGGCACAGGTGTGACTAATGTGATTCCAGGGGAAATTGAAATGGTTTTTAATTTCCGCTATTGTAGTGAATCCACCCACGAAGGTTTGCAAAAAAGAGTGGAAGATATTTTAGATGCGCATAACCTTGAATATAAAATTGATTGGAACCACTCGGGCTACCCATTCCTAACGCCAAAAGGCGATTTGGTTAATGCTTGCACACAGGCTGTGAAAGCCATCAAAGGCATTGAGAGCGAATTATCCACTTCAGGTGGCACTTCTGACGGGCGTTTTATTGCCCCTATTTTGGATGCACAGGTGGTAGAACTTGGACCACTAAATGCAACCATTCATCAAGTAGATGAGTGTGTGAGTGTGCAAGATTTGGATGATTTGAGTGCCATTTATTACCAAGTTTTGAAAAATATTCTCAAATAAACGATGCGTTTCGATGTCATTACTTTGTTTCCTGAGATGTTTTCAGCAATTAAAGAAGAAGGAATAATTGCCCGTGGTATTAAAAAATCCCTCTTTTCTATCAACACTTGGCAACTGCGAGATTTTAGCAACAACAAACACCGAAATATCGACGATGCACCCTATGGTGGCGGAGCAGGGATGGTAATGCAGGTTAAACCCATCCGTGATTGTATTAACAAAATTAAGCAAGAAAACCCAAAAACAAAAGTCATTTATTTATCACCACAGGGCAAAAAACTGACGCATAAATTGGCAGTTGAATTGTCTGAACTTGATTCAATTACATTGTTATGTGGGCGTTATGAAGGGGTGGATGAGCGCATTATTGAGCATGATGTGGATATGGAAGTGTCGATTGGGGATTTTGTTATTAGTGGTGGCGAGTTGGCAGCGATGGTGCTGATGGATGCGGTGAGTCGCCAAATTTCAGGAGTACTCGGTAATCAAGATTCTTTGCAAGATTCTTTTGTGGATGGGTTATTGGATTATCCACACTACACCCGTCCAGAAACCATTGATGGACAGACGGTGCCAGCGGTTTTGTTGAGTGGACATCAAGCGAATATTGATGCTTGGCGTACGCAACAGGCGGAAAATAATACAAGAAAAAAACGAGTTGACTTGCTGTAGCCGTTAATCGCTAACAAATAGCGTGTAATTTTTTGTATAATAGGTCTTTTTATCGTTATATATAAGGGGAAGATATGAAATTTGTAACCGCAATTCTTAGACCACATCAACTGGATGATGTGAGAGAGGCATTATCAGAAGCAGGTGTTTCTGGTATCACAGTAACTGAAGTTAAAGGCTTTGGTCGTCAAAAAGGCCATACAGAAATGTATCGTGGCGCCGAATATCAGATTGATTTTTTACCTAAAATCAAACTAGAAATTGCCATTTCAGCCTCAAAGTTGGAATCTGTTATCGAGTCAATTACGGGTGTTGCTAATACGGGCAAAGTAGGTGATGGTAAGATTTTTGTCAGTAATCTAGAGAAAGTGGTTAGGATTCGCACAGGTGAAACCGACCAAGACGCATTATAAAAGGGTAAAAATGAAAAAATTATTGGGATTATTGGCACTTTTGCCAATGGGCGTATTTGCTGATGACTTGAATGGTGCAAATACTTCGTGGATTTTGACTTCAACGGCGTTGGTGTTGTTTATGACGCTACCAGGTTTGGCGTTATTTTATGGTGGCTTGGTTCGTAGCAAAAATATCTTATCGGTATTGATGCAATGTTTTGCCATTGCAGGCATTGTGTCAGTTTTGTGGTTGGTGGCAGGGTATTCAATCGCTTTTGCTGAGGGCAATGCGTATTTTGGTAGTTTGTCTAAATTTATGTTGTCGGGTGTACTTGAAGGCTCGATGAGTGGTGATATTCCTGAAAGCTTGTTTGCCTTATTCCAAATGACTTTTGCAATTATCACTCCTGCATTGATTATCGGCGGTTTTGCGGAGAGAATGAAATTTTCAGCGGTATTATTGTTCAGTGCAATTTGGTTAATCGTGGTTTATGCGCCAGTTACTCATTGGGTATGGGGTGGTGGTTGGTTACAAGAAATGGGTTTATTGGACTTCGCAGGCGGTACGGTTGTCCACATTACGGCAGGTGTAGGTGCGTTAGTCGCAGCCATCGTGCTCGGCCCACGCAAAGGCTTTTTAAAAACGCCAATGCCACCGCACAATATGACCATGGTGGTTACGGGTGCAGGGATGCTGTGGGTTGGCTGGTTTGGTTTTAATGGCGGTTCGGCGTTGGCAGCGAATGGTGATGCAGCAATGGCAATGTTAGTCACACACATTTCAGCAGCGACAGCGGCAATGACTTGGATGATTTATGAATGGATTAAATTCGGAAAACCGACTGCATTAGGCACGGTAACGGGTATGGTTGCAGGTTTGGGTACGATTACCCCTGCATCGGGTTTTGTAGGTCCAGCGGGTGCGTTGGTGATTGGTTTTATTGCAGGCATTGTTTGTTTTAATGCTGTTATTTTGATAAAGCAAAAATGGAAAATTGATGACTCGCTTGATGTTTTTCCCGTGCATGGTGTGGGCGGTATTTTAGGTACGATGATGGCAGGTGTGTTTGCGTCAAATGAGTTGGGCTTGTTCAGTGGACAAGGTTTGGCAGAAGGAATGACTATCGGATCACAATTAGGCGTGCAATTCATCGGTGTGGTTGCAACTTTTGCTTATACGGCGATTGCGACTTACATTATCCTCAAGGGAGTTGGTATGATTGTTGGCTTAAGAGTGAGTGCAGAGGAAGAGCAGCAAGGCTTGGATATTACTTCCCATGAGGAAGTGGGTTATAATTTGTAGGATTATTTTTCAAACTTAAAAAACCCACTAAATTTTTAGTTTAGTAGGTTTTTTTGTGTCGAATTTATATATAATAATGCAATGCGAATTAAACACCCTCTAACGGGCTCGATGGTTGCCCTAATTACGCCGATGCTTGAAAATGGTTCGGTAGATTTTGACGCCCTTGCAGGCTTGCTTGAATTTCATATTGAGAATGGCACCAAGGCTATTATTTCAATGGGAACAACGGGCGAGAGTGCGACGCTGAATCAAGATGAACACATTAAAGTAATGCAAGAGACTATTGCTTTTGCCAAGGGTCGCATTCCTATTATTGCAGGCACAGGTGCCAATTCTACTTCTGAGGCAATTGAACTAACTCAGGCAGCCAAAGATATGGGTGCAGATGCATGTTTACTGGTGACGCCTTATTACAACAAGCCAATGCAAGAAGGTTTGTATCAGCACTATAAGGCGATTGCAGAAGCGGTGGATATTGACCAAATTTTGTATAATGTGCCAGGTAGGACGGCGGTAGATTTATCGGTAGAGACCACGGTGCGTTTGTCTCAAGTTGATAATATTATTGGTATTAAAGATGCAACAGGTGATTTAAAAGTTGCACAAGCCTTAATTGACAGCTGCCCAAGTGATTTTTTATTGTATAGCGGAGATGATGCAACTGCAGTTGAATTTATCTTAATGGGAGGTCATGGCGGTATTTCCGTGACTTGCAATGTTGCACCGGCAGAAGTGTCAAACGCCTATCAGGCAGCTTTTGAAGAAGACAGAAAAACGGCTGAAAAGATTGACGCAAACCTATATAATCTGCACCAACATTTATTTATTGAATCCAGTCCAATTCCAGCGAAATGGGCGTTATATAAAATGGGAAAATGCGAACCTGGTATTCGCCTACCCTTAACAAAATTATCACTAGATGCTCGTGTGGTATTAGAGCAAGATTTAGTTAACTTAGGAGTAATGGTATGATAAAAATATTGACAGTAACCTTGCTTGCCTTTTCTATGGCAGGTTGTTTTTCATTTGGTCAAGAGAAGAAAAAGAAGTCAGCTGGACTCGGTGAAAGAGATATTCAATATTACGCCAACAAAACGGTTACCTCTTTAGAAGTACCACCAGATTTAACCAAACCAAGCTCTCAAAATGCATTTAAACTTAGTGAATATGTGTTAAATATTGAAGAAGACACGATTAATTTTTCTAAGAGTGACTCTGTTCAAAATGAAGTATCGCAAATTTTAATCAAACCTTCTAATATTGAAGTTAAAAAATTGGGTCAAATTCGCTGGTTAATTGTTGACAAGAAGCCAGATGCTGTGTGGTATTTAGCCAGATCTTTCTTTAAATCCCATGGCTTTGCGATTAAAAAATCGGATAAAAAAATCGGTGTAATGGAAACAGATTTCTTGGAAAATCGACCTGAAATCCCTAATCAATCTGTTGGGCTAATTAGATCGATGTTGAAAAAAGCCATCAAGGCAAGGTATGCATTGCCAATTATCGATAAGTACAGGGTTAGAATGGAGCCTGTTAATGGAGGCAATAAAACAGAGATTCATTTAACGCTAAATTCCATGGAAGAGGTTGTTACTAATAGTGGCGGGGAAAGTGAGAATACCATTTGGCAGGTTCGTGCTAAAGATGAATCATTAGAAACTGAAATGCTTTACCGTTTTATGGTTTATCTTGGCGGTGACCATGCAAAAGCAAGGGAGCAGATTGCTGAAACTAAAGAACAAAAGAAATCAAATGTAAAGCTACTCAAAGGTATTGGTGGTTATGCAAAACTTCAGTTTTCGTTAAATCAATATGACACTTGGGAAAATATCGGTTGGGCACTTGATCAATTAAATATTGACATTGAGGATAAAGATGTGAAAGAGGGTAGTTTTTACATTAATGCCGCTAAAGAAAAAGACAAAGGTATCCTTTCGAGATTTTTTGGCGACAATGCTATTAAAAAATCCTATCAAATTGTTGTTAGACAGATTAGCAGCGCAACCACAGAAGTGTATTTTAATGACTTAACGGAGAAAAATGAGCAAGAGACAGTGCAATTTAGTCACGAACTTCTGGGTAATATAGCTAAGCAGTTTTAAGTAGGAATGGCGTTATCGTCAGCTGTTATTAATCAAGTCATCCAGCAAGAAATTTCACTGGATGATTTGTCAGATGAGGATTTAGCACAGTTTTGTCAAGCCGCTAATCTTGCTTATCGAGCAGGTGAGCCGATTGTTAGTGATAAAGATTACGATTTTATCTATCTATCCGCTCTTAAAGAACGCCTGCCAAATCACCCATTATTCCAATCGATAGAACCCGAAGGACAAGGATTTTCTGAAGAGAAAGTCCTATTGCCAGAAATTATGCTGTCCACAGACAAGGCATATTCTTGGGAAGAAATCAGCAAGTGGCTGGAACGCATCCAAAAATCTGCTGATGTTATAGAGCTTGCCCATAACAACATTCAAATCAAGGCAACCTCTAAGTTAGATGGTTTTGCAGGTTATGATGATGGCACACGCTTGTATACAAGAGGGGACGGCAAAAAAGGCAGTGATATTACTCGGGTTTTTGAACGGGGATTGCAAGTTTATGGCAATGCTGAGCGTGGACAGGGTGCGGGCGAAATTGTGGTTAAGAAAAGTTATTTTGAATCACATTTGTCTAAGGATTTTGAGTATCCACGCAACTTTCAAGCAAGCCTAATCAAAGAAAAAGAATTGGATGCATTGGCAAAACAAGCGATTATCGATAAAGCCGCTTTGTTTGTGCCTTTCAATCAATTACCGACTCGCTCAGTCGGTATTAATGAATTAGAAGCGCAGTTCACTCAAATCGTGAGCGAAATGATAGAGATTGATTTTGATGTCGATGGCGTGGTGTTTGAGGTGACAAATGAAGATTTAAAGCAAGAAATGGGCGCTAATCGAAAATTTCACCGTTGGCAAATTGCTTTTAAAGAAAACAAAGACAAAGCAGAGGTTAAAGTTCTTTCCGTCACCCCACAAGTAGGACGCACGGGTAAAATTACCCCTGTGGCAGAATTAGAGCCGACCTTATTGAGTGGCGCCACTATTCATCGTGCCACGGGGCATCATTATGGTTTGGTAAAAGAGCAGGGATTGGGCAGTAATTCAATTATCGAATTAACTCGTTCTGGCTTGGTTATTCCTAAAATTAACAAAGTTTTAAAATCAGTAAAACCTGTCATTCCAGAAATCTGCCCAAGTTGTGGTAAAAAATTAGCTTGGGAGTCTGATTTTTTAATGTGTCAAAATCACGACTTATGCCCCGCACAAACGATTGGCAGAATAGAGTGGTTTTTTAAAATACTTGCGAATAATGACGGCTTTGGTATTGCCACGATTGAGAAATTATACGAGCATGATATTCGCAAAACCTCAGAAATCTATGCCTTGGGCGTAGAGCATTTAATGGGCATGGGTTTTGGCGAAAAAACCAGTAACAATTTGGTGGGGCAGTTAAAAAGGTCAAGTACTGAGCAGATTGAAGATTGGCGTTTTTTGGCAGCCTTTGGCGTGGTTAGATTGGGGATGGGTAATTGTGAAAACTTGCTTAGGTCTTGTCCACTAAAGGAAGTTTTTGATTTGAACAAAGAACAAATAGCAGAGATTGATGGCTTTGCCGAACTCACTGCACAAGCAATTGTCGATGGGTTATTAGGTATTAAATCTGAATTTGATTTATTAAGTCAGCAGAATTTCAATTTAGAATTAACCGTTTTGAAAAATATTTGACAGATTTCACCCATCAATTGAACGGTAAAAAAGTGGTATTCACAGGCAAAATGCAAGGCTCACGAGAGGAAATGAAAAAACACGCCAAGTCGATTGGTATTCAAGTGGCAACCAGTGTCAGTGCAAAAACGGACTATTTGGTGATTGGCGAAAAAGTTGGACAAAAGAAAATTGAAAGTGCGGAAAAATTTGGTGTTGAAGTATTGAGTGAAGTCAATTATCTCACAATCATTGAAAATTAAATCTTGACACCCTTGTTTTTTAAGTTATAATTATCGGCAGTTATTTTCCAAAGGCGGGAAATCAACAACAAACATTGGCGTTTATTTAGACTTTTTTAAAAGAGGTTTAGGTAAGCGTTTTTTTTCGTCAGTTTCAAAGAGGGAACAGGGGAACGGTATAGAAGCCAGCCATCGAATTTGTGTATTTTTACACAAGTCGGTTGCTGGCTTTTTTTGTTTATAAAAAGGAGAAAGTTACATGAAAATGATAACAGCAATTATCAAGCCATTTAAGCTTGATGAAGTGAGAGAAGCCCTTTCTGAAATCGGTGTTTCAGGAATTACGGCAACAGAGGTAAAAGGTTTTGGCCGTCAAAAAGGACACACAGAACTTTATCGTGGTGCAGAATATGCAGTAGATTTTTTACCTAAAGTTAAATTAGAAATTGCAATTGCAGCGGATCAAGTTGATAGTGCAATTGAAGTTATTAGCACAGCAGCAAAATCGGACGGCGAAGGTAAAATCGGTGACGGCAAGATTTTTGTTAGCAATTTAGAGCAAGTAATCCGTATCAGAACGGGCGAAACTGGCTCAGTAGCGTTATAGGAGACGATAATGGAAAATACAATTACAGAAATACAATTTGCCATCGACACCTTTTACTTTTTAGTAATGGGTGCGTTGGTAATGTGGATGGCGGCAGGCTTCTCAATGTTAGAAGCAGGCTTGGTACGAAGCAAAAATACAACTGAGATTTTGACTAAAAATATTGGTTTATTTGCGATTGCATGTACTACTTATATGGTTTACGGTTACGACTTAATGTATGGTGGTGGCGTTATGCTGAATGGCATTGAAACAGTTGCGAAGGATGCTACTTATGCAGCACCTTCAGACTTTTTCTTCCAAGTGGTTTTCGTTGCAACAGCAATGTCAATCGTTTCAGGTGCAGTGGCTGAAAGAATGAAATTATTTTCATTCTTCGCTTTTGCTGTTATCTTTACAGGCATTATTTACCCAATGGAAGGCGCATGGACTTGGAATGGTGAAGCAGTATTGGGCATGTTTAAATTAGCTGACTACGGTTTTTCTGACTTCGCAGGTTCGGGTATTGTTCATATGGCAGGTGCAGCAGCGGCATTAGCGGGTGTGATTGTGCTTGGTGCTCGTAGAGGAAAATACAACAAAGACGGTTCATCAAACGCAATCCCAGGTGCAAATATGCCAATGGCAACTTTAGGCACATTCATTTTATGGATGGGTTGGTTCGGTTTTAATGGTGGCTCAGTTTTGGCAATGGCAAGCAAAGAAAGTGCTAATGCTGTGGCAATGGTATTCTTAAACACTAACGCAGCAGCAGCTGGCGGTGTGATTGCAGCCTTAATATTGGTTAAAATCCTATGGGGCAAAGCAGACTTAACAATGGCACTAAACGGTGCATTAGCAGGTTTGGTTGCAATTACGGCAGGCCCTGATACACCAACTGCGTTAGAGGCGACTCTAATCGGTGCTGTTGGTGGTATTATCGTGGTATTCTCAATTTCAATTTTGGACAAAACATTTAAAATTGATGATCCAGTCGGTGCGATTTCTGTTCACGGTGTGGTTGGTTTATGGGGCTTATTAGCAGTGCCATTAACAAACGGCGATGTTTCGTTTACAGGTCAATTATTGGGCGCAGCAACCATCTTTATATGGGTGTTTGCTACCTCATTTGCGCTTTGGTTCATCATTAAAGTAGTGATGGGTGTTCGAGTTTCTGAGGAAGAGGAAGCTGAAGGCGTAGATATTTCTGAGTGCGGTTTACACGCTTACCCAGAGTTTACAACTAAGTAAAACTTACCCCTTAAAATTCATCTGAATTTTAGCCCCCTTTATTGGGGGTTTTTTTCGTCTAATAAAAATTAATAAATCGTATATAATTTACAACTTATGAATACAGCACTTAAAATCATCTTAGTGGATGAAAACACGGGTCGTTCAGCAATGTTGCGTCGTGCCTTGCAAGACCAAGGGCATGAAGTGATTTGTCGCATGGACAGTAGCGCCAACCTGCAAAACAGTAACGAAATGACGCATGCAGATGTAGTCATCGTTAATGCCGATATTCCTGATAATGAAGTATTTGCAAATCTTACTGATGTTAATAGGACTAAGCCCAAGCCGATTGTGATGTTTACCGCAGAGTCCAATTCTGAAATGGCAAATTCTGCGATTAAGTCAGGCGTAAATGCTTATATTGTTGATGGATTGGAAGAGAATCGTGTGCAACCTATCATTGATGTGGCGATGGCACGGTTTAGGGAATTCCAAGCGCTTAAAGATGAATTAGATGCAACTCGTAATCAACTTTCAGAACGAAAAGCTGTTGAAAAAGCTAAGGGTTTGTTAATGAAAAGCAAGAACATCAGCGAAGATGATGCTTATCAGGCGTTACGCAAAATGGCAATGGATAAAAACAAACGCATTGTTGATGTGGCTGAAAGTCTAATTAATGCCTTTGAGTTGCTAGATTAGTCCAGTTTTTTAAACTCCGCTTCAATTTTTTCAAGTTCATCATCCCAATCTTCGTCATCGTCATCATCCTCTGACTTTTTTGCATCGCTTGAGTCATCAGGCGTATTATCATCTGTTGGCTCTTTCGACTCTTGGCGTTTAAACATCGGGGCAAAAATCAACCCGGCTTCAAACAATAACCACATCGGAATCGCAATCAGTGTTTGTGAAATAATATCGGGTGGCGTTAATAACATTCCTAAAATAAAAGCACCAATCACCACATAAGGACGATTTTTTTTCAGTTTTTCAATCGTGGTCATATTAAACATAATGATTAATATGGTGGCAATCGGCACCTCAAATGCCACACCAAAGGCAAAGGACACTTTTAAAACAAAGTCTAAATAATATTGAATATCTGGGGTGAAATCAACAACACTCGGACCAATACTGGATAAAAATCCAAAAATAACAGGAAAAACAATATAAAACGAGAACAGCAATCCCGCATAAAAGAGCAGGGTGGATGAAATGACCAGTGGCATAATCATCCGCTTCTCGTGTTTATAAAGTGCGGGTGCAATAAATGACCAAATTTGATACAACAGATAAGGCATTGCCAAATAAACCGCAATAATAAGTGCCATTTTTAGCGGTGTTAAAAAGGGCGAGATAACCCCAATCGCAATAATATTAGAACCCGTCGGCAAAACACCAATAATCGGCGCTGCGATAAAGGCGTAAACTTCATTGGCAAAGGGAAATAAACCAACAAAAATAACCAAAATGGCAATCACTGAGCGTAGCAAAATATCCCGTAATTCAACCAGATGCTGAATCAATGTCATATCTTTGTTAGTCATAATTTTTTGTTGGCATCATTTTTGATGTCATTGAGAGTGTCTTTGGTCTCGTCAATAATTTCAAGGATGTTCGAATCTTTATCTTCAAAATTAAGATGTTCTTTGAGTTTATCGGACTCTAATTCGTCGCCAATATCTTCTTGAATTTTGGCGACAAAACGCTTACCCTTACCAATGTAGCGCCCCACAGTGCGGGCAATGCCCGGCATTCTTTCGGGGCCAACAACAATCAAGGTAATGATACCAATTAAGGCAAATTCCCAAAAACCAACATCAAACATCAGTCAAGATTATTTGGCTTTTTCTTCTTCTTTGATGGCTTTGGCGTCGATAATCGTATCTTCACCTTCACCTTCTTTCATTGATTTTTTAAAACCTTTGATGGCACCACCAAGGTCGCCACCAATGTTTTTGAGGCGTTTGCCGCCAAATAGCAATAAAACAATCACTAAAATAATAATTAATTCAAACGGTCCTGGCATCATATTTTTTCTCCTGTTAGTTTATTTGTGGCGACTGGCTTTTTCTTCTAAGCCTGATAAGCCAAATCGTCTTGATAATTCTGCTTCTATTTTAGTCACTTCAATGTCTTTGTGGCGTAATAATACCAAAGTATGAAACCATAAGTCAGCAACTTCATAAATAATTTTGTCCGCCTCATCATCTTTAGCTGCCATAATCACTTCTGCCGACTCTTCGCCAATTTTTTTTAAGATTTCATCTGTGCCTTTGGCATACAAAGAAGCGACATATGAAGCGTCTGCCGCCGAGTTTTTACGCGCTTCTAATACGCTTTCAAGTTGCTTTAAAATGTTATCCATAAATATCCTTTGGGTCTTTTAAGACTTTTTCAACGCTATTCCAATCGGTATTTTCTAATTTTTGAAAAAAGCAAGATTTTCTCCCCGTGTGGCAAGCAATGCCACCCACTTGTTCCACTTTGAGCAAAATAACATCGTTATCGCAATCCGTGCGAATTTCTTTAATCAACTGCGTATGCCCTGACTCCTCGCCTTTAAACCACAACTTTTTGCGTGAACGGGAATAATAAACTGCCTGCTGTTTTTCAATCGTCAACGCTAAAGACTCTGCATTCATCCACGCAAACATCAAAATTTCCCCCGTGGCAAAATCTTGAGCAATTGCAGGTATTAAACCATTGCTATCAAATCGAATTTTTTCTAAAGCACACACCGTCAGTAAAAATCTTATAAAATGATTGATTTTACCCAATATCCCTAATCCAAAAATAGAAAATGCAAATCTGGCGCCAACCCTCACTACCACAGCAGAAGGTGAATTGGCTTTAGCCAAGAGAGGCTACCCTGGGGTGTTTCAAAAAAATCACCGTGGAACCACTAGGTGGCACTAAGATTTTTTTAAAACACTGTGATAGCAAGGTTTAACGCCATATTCACACTTTCTATCTTTGGATTAGGGAATATGAATTTATGCGTATTCTTATTTTTTTATTGTCATTTTCTGTGTTTGCCGAAGTCCCTGTGATTGAGATGAAGAATGCCAAAGCATTTTATATAGTGGATGGCGATAGTATCAGTTTGTCTATGCGTATCAAAGACATCGACACCCCAGAAAAAAAACAAAATTGCAGAAAAACTGAAGACAAAATAATCGATTGTGGAATGATAGCAAAACAACACCTACAAGAATTATTAAACAATTTACCCGGTAAATTAATGATAGATCCAGTGGGCATAGGGCATTACGGCAGAGTGCTGGTCGATGTCTATAAGGGCGAAGTCAATATCGGAGAAACCATGGTAGAAGAGGGTATTGCATACGCTTTCAGTTCTCGTTACAAGCCCTCCGAGAATATTGCTAAGAAGCATAAGCGTGGATTTTGGGGTTATTACAAACCCCCGCTTAATCCAAAAAAATGGCGTAAACGCTATATGAAAAAGTTCTAAATCAGCGCATTGTAACCAGTTCTTCGGCACTGGAAGGGTGAATAGCAATAGTATCGTCAAAATCTTTTTTAGTTGCCCCCATCTTAATTGCCACTGCAAAACCTTGCAACATCTCATCCGCACCATGACCCATAATATGACAACCCACCACTTTTTCATCATTCCCTTCACAAACTAATTTAAGCGCTGTCGTGGTTTTGTGCTCAAGCAAGGCATCTGCCATCGGCGTAAATTCTGATTTATAAATTTTGACTTTATCAAATTTTTCATTCGCCTCGGCTTCGGTTAAACCAATCGTGCCAATCGGCGGATGCGAGAAAACCACAGTCGCAATATTATTGTAATCCAAATGCCTATCCGTCATTCCATTATAAATTCTATCAGACAATCTTCTCCCCGCTGCAATCGCAACAGGGGTAAGCGGCGCACGACCTGTGGCATCACCCAGTGCAAAAATAGTAGCCACATTGGTTACTTGAAATTTATCCGTTGGAATAAACCCTCTTTGGTCGCATTCCACACCTGCCGCCTCAAGCCCCAAATGTTGTGTCATCGGGTTTCTACCCACCGCCCAAATAATCTCATCAAAACCACCAAATTCCCCATGATTGGTAAATATTGTTTTATCTTTTGACACTTTGTCAATCGTCGTGCCGTGATGGATTTTAATCCCATGTGCCGTATAATCCTTATCCAAGGCCGCTTGAATCATCGAATCAAAACCCCGCAACAAAGTATCCGCTCTGCCAAAAATCTCAACCTCACTCCCAAGCGCATTCAACACCCCCGCCAATTCAACCCCAATATAACCCCCGCCGATAACTGCCACTTTTTTAGGCAATTTTTCTAATTCAAAGAAACCATCGGAAGTAATGCCGTGTTCAGCCCCTTTAATATTGGGAACAGCAGGCTCTCCCCCTGGGGAAAGCACGATATGCTCAGCGGTGTAATTTTCGCCATTCACAGACACGGTGTTTTTATCCACTAACTTGCCAAAACCGTGGATATAATCAATGCCCAGTTTTTCTAAATAGCCGTCATACCAAGTGGTAATGCCATTAATGTATTCGTCTCTTGCAGTTTTTAAAGCCTTCCAATCAAAGCCTTTTTGCCCAACATCAAACCCAAAACCCTTAGCACTACTAATCTGCGTTGCCGTATTCGCCGCAAACCACATCACTTTTTTCGGCACACAACCGACATTCACGCAAGTGCCACCGATGGTTTTAACCTCAATCACCAAGCATTTTTTGCCATATTCTGCTGCGCGTTCAACGGCTGATAAACCCCCACTACCTGCGCCAATTGCTATCATGTCATAATGTTTTTTCATTTTTTGTCCTTTTTTTTTGTTTTATTTATTTCTAAACTGTTTTACAATTTTTGCATTAGATTGATTTTATTTCTAAATATTTTTAAAGCCTGTTGATAATACTCAATCGCTTTATCAACCTTGCCTAAACGAGCATAAGCCAAACCTAGATTACCAAGATATTGCCCTCACCTTGACGGTCTTTAATCTCTCGACTAATCTAAAGCCTGTTGATAATACTCAATCGCTTTATCAACCTTGCCTAAACGAGCATAAGCCAAACCTAGATTACCAAGACGATTACCCTCACCTTGACGGTCTTTAATCTCTCGACTAATCTCTAAAGCCTGTTGATAATACTCAATCGCTTTATCAACCTTGCCTAAACGAGCATAAGCCAAACCTAGATTACCAAGACATTACCCTCACCTTGACGGTCTTTAATCTCTCGACTAATCTCTAAAGCCTGTTGATAATACTCAATCGCTTTATCAACCTTGCCTAAATCAGCATAAGCCACACCTAGATTACCAAGATCACTACCCTCACCTTGACGGTCTTTAATCTCTCGACTAATCTCTAAAGCCTGTTGATAATACTCAATCGCTTTATCAACCTTGCCTAAACGAGCATAAGCCAAACCTAGATTACCAAGTGCAACCCCTTTATGTTGTTGATTATTACTATTTTTTAATATAGTTTGAAAATACTTTATTGATTCTTCAACTTTACCCATTCTTTGGGATAACAAACCTAATTGGTTTAATCCATGAATATTAACAGGGTCTAATACAATAACTTCTTTTAGATATCGATAAGATTCTTCTGCATTGGTAAAGTATAAAAGTGCTGATAATGCCAATTTATTGGCAATAGCGTCTTTATTTGATGCTTGTTCTAACGCTTTAACCGCACAGCTAATATTATCTTCTGCAAGACATTTTTTGAATTTTTGGTTTTTTATAACAGGTGCTAGAGATTTTTTTAGTTCCTCAACTTCAAGTTTGGTTGCTTCCTGGTCTCTAGTTATGTTTTCAACTGTTTTTTCTAAGATAGCATTTGTATTATCTTTAAAAACATAACGCTTAATAAAAAATGCGATTATGCCGAATATTGCACCTACAAGAACAACAAACAATGCATTTTCATTTGCGACAATCAATTGTTTAATTTTATCTATCATAATATTTTTATCAAAAAAAAGGGGCTTTCGCCCCTATTTATAATCAACCCAATTTAATTAATGGGCAATAGGCTTGTCCGTAAACAGATAATCTTTTAACTCTTTATCAAAACGCTTGTCTTTTCGTCTAATCCATTCTAAAACCATTGCCGCATGTTCTTTTTCTTCATCACGGTTGTGTTTTAAAATCGCACTTAACTCATTATCTTGACACGCATCAATACGCTGATTATACCAATCAACGGCTTCTAATTCTTCCATTAAAGAGACAATTGCCTTGTGCATATCTTTGGTTTCTTGCGTTAAATTTTCTTCTGCTTCGTGATAGCCTTCGTTTGCCATAAATTTCTCCTTATAATTTTTTCATTATCATTTCAATCCGCTTTGCGTAATCACTGTCTGCTTTGCTAAATTGCGTTAACATTTTGCTCTGAGTGCCTGCTGTTGCTTGAACTAATCCTTGGGCAATTGTGGTGGTTAGTTGTGATTTTTGTGATTCATTCATCAATCTAAATAAATCTCCCGCTTGATTGTAATAATCCTCATCATCTACCGTATCAAAACGCTTAATCCAAGCATTTTCTTCCACTGGCATTGGTGGTTCTGCGACCGTTGCCAGTGGAGCAGGGGCGCTATTATTGATTTGGTCATTTGGATAAAAATTAACATTCTTTGTCTGAATTTGATTGCCACCTGCTGGGCAAATACCTGCCATTTTTCCGTCTCGTTGATAGTGATTTACTGGACATTTTGCCGCATTCACAGGTAATTGATTGGCATTAGCACCGACACGGTAACGATGGGCATCGGGGTATGCCATCAATCTTGCTTGTAACATTTTGTCAGGTGAGGCACCGATACCTGGGACTAAATTACCTGGCGAAAAACACGCTTGTTCGGTTTCAGCAAAATAATTTTCAACATTACGATTGAGTTCTAATTGCCCCACTTCAATCAATGGAAAGTCGGCGTGCGACCAAACTTTGGTTAAGTCAAATGGGTTGATTTTGTAGTTTTTTGCCTCTGTTTCGCTCATTAGTTGCACTTTTGCCGTCCAACTTGGGAAATTGCCTGTATCAATCGCATTAACTAACTCTTCTTGAGCACCAAACGGGCAAGTGCTTGCCGCTTGTTCATTGGTTAAAGTTTTAATCCCTTGATTGGTTTTAAAATGCCATTTAAACCATGTTCTCTCGCCTTTTTCGTTCCAAAAACTAAAAGTGTGTGAGCTAAAACCGTGCATATTTTGATAACTGGCAGGAATACCTCTGTCTGACATCAAAATAGTGATTTGGTGCAATGATTGTGGATGATTTGCCCAAAATTCATAAATCGCCGCTGGGTCTGGCATATTAGTGCGTGGGTTTTTCTTTTGTGAATGGATGAAATCTGGAAAGTTGATGCCGTCTTTTAAAAAGAACACAGGGGTATTGTTACCGACCATATCATAATTGCCCTCATCAGTATAAAATTTCAAGGCAAATCCACGCGGGTCTCGAGCGTAATCGCTGGAATCTTGCCCACCGCCTACGGTTGAAAACCGTGCAAAAATTTCTGTTTCTTGCCCTACTTTCTGTAAAAAATTAGCAATGGTTTTGTCTTTTAAAGATTTTGTTACTACAAATGTGCCATAAGCCCCTGTGCCCCTCGCATGAACGACGCGTTCTGGAATGCGTTCACGGTTAAAATGGGCTAATTTTTCAAAAGTGTAGTGGTTGTCAAAAGTCAAAGCACCTCTTTCACCGACTGTAATACTGTTATTGTCATCTACAACTGGTGAGCCTGTTGCATTGGTTAAAGTTTTTTGGTTATTTTTCCCAGTTTTGTCGTTTAGCATAAATTACTCTTTTGATTAAAAAATTGCCATCTTACGCAGTTTTAATTATTAAGTAAAACGAATAATATAGATTATAATGATTGATAAAAACGATTATGACTCCTTCAATTAAAAACCTAAACTATTTATTAGCACTCAAGCAACACCTGCATTTTTCCAAAGCGGCAGCAGCGTGTTTTGTGAGTCAATCTACGCTGAGTGCGGGCATTAATAAATTGGAACAAGACTTAAATGTTCAGTTAGTCGAGCGAACCAATAAATCTGTTTTATTCACGCCACTGGGTGAAAAAGTTGTTAAGTATGCTGAAAAAGTCATCTTTTCAATGCAAGATTTGGTGGCGATTGCCAATCAAATTTTTTTAGAATCCACGATTACGATTGGCGTTATCCCCACTATTTCGGCTTATTTATTGCCAAATTTTGTTGTAAAAATCAAAGAAAGTTATCCTCAACTTAAGGTTGTTATCATTGAAGATACCAGTCAAAATCTCTTGTTAAAAGTTAAGCAATTAAAAATAGATTTTGCAATTTTTGCTTTTCCATTTGAAGAGCAAGAAAACATTGTGCAGAAGCGAATTTTTAAAGATGATTTGGTTTTGGTTAAACATAAGAATGCCCAAAATGATGATTTATTATTGTTGGAGCAGGGGCATTGTTTAAGGAGTCATATTTTAGATAATAGCCAGATTGATAAAATCAAAATTTCACAATACACTTGTGCGAGTTTAGAAACTTTGGTCACTATGATCAATATGGAAATTGGCGTGAGTTTTGTGCCAAAAATTGCCATCGACAGTGGGATTTTGGATAATTACCCAGACTTAGTTATTGACGAAAATCAGCCAAAACTCTCTCGTGATATTGGGATTGTTTATCGTCAAAACAATCCCAATCAAGACAACATTTTGGCTTTAAGTTTGTTTTTATCGCCAAATATTAAAAATACTGATTAAGATGTTTGATACAGTCTTTTTCAATCCAATCGGTTTCCCCCGCAATCACATTGTCCGCATGAAAAGTCGGGTGCTGTTTGCGAATGCTCAAATAGTGATTGGTCATTATTAAAGGTTGCAATAAATCATCAATATGGGGTGCATTTTTTAAGACAAAGCCCTTGCCTAAATCACTTTTTTTCATATTGGAAGTGGTTACAATCATAAATTCAGTGGCAGGAATTTGACCGCCTTCGCCATAGTCATCAGTAATGATAAAGGTTTTTTCATACTGCAACACCTCATCAAGCCATTTGACCAACGGGGCAGGCATATTAAACCACATCATTGGCATAATATAAATAATCGTATCAGCCCAGAGTAATTTATCCAGTTCTCTGTCCATATCCAAAGTGTCTTTTGTCACATCTGAAATTTTAACTTTATGCCCTTTTTGACTCAGGGTTTTATCCGTTAAATAACTTAAAAAACCATTAAGTTGTCCTTTGGCATCAAAAATTGAATAACCTGCGGTAACCAGTAAGATTTTTTTCATTTCAACCTCTTATATTTTTAATAAAACACTGTCCAAACGACGACGAGATTTTGGTAACTTAGCGTTGTAATCTTCGCTATGTTGATAGCCAATTGCTAGGGCAACCTCACATTGATAACCCCCTAACTCTTTCGCAAATTCTTGATTAACCAAATCCGCATCCAGCCCCTCTATCGGCGTTGAGTCAATTTTGAGGCGTGCCAAAGTGTGCATCGTATTACCCAGTGCTAAATACAGTTGGGCTTTCGTCCAAGGAGCAGTATTGCCATTTTTATCAGTATTTAACTCAGCAAACACAAAACCACCAAAACCACTTTCTCTATCTTCAAGTTTAATTCTGCCATCTTCAATACCGTTATCCACTACTTCAGCATAGTTTTCACGCGTATATTTAGGATTATGGGCGAAAAGAATCACCTGAGAACTCTCAAAAATATGTGGCTGGTTGAATTGAAATTTATGGGCAAAAGTATCACTCATTCTTTGCCTGGCCTCTTGGCTTTCAATCACAATAAACCGCCATGGCTGTGAGTTGATAGAAGACGCTGATAAACGCATTGCCTCATAAAGCACCGCTAAATCTTCGGCAGATACTTTTTTATCGGCGTTATATTTTTTAGTGCTATGTCGCCAGTTTAAATCTTTTATAATTTGATGTTGTTGCATTAGGTTCACCTTTCAGTTAAAAAAAATTAATGTTAAAATAAAAGTATATTATTGTCAAGTAGGCACATAATTGGTATATAGTATCCTTTAATATACTAATGAAATAAAAACTATGCAAGAAAAAACAACACAATGCCCAGTAGAACTAACGCTAGACTTGATTGGTGGCAAGTGGAAGGGTATCGTTTTGTATCATTTATTAGAGGGTAAAAAAAGATTTGGCGAGTTAAAAAAGTTTATGCCAAACATTACTCAAAGAATGCTCACCAAACAACTTAGGGAGCTTGAGCGCGATGGATTAGTCAATCGCAAAGTCTACAAGGTCGTCCCACCCAAAGTAGAATACAGTCTAACAAAACAAGGAGAGTCACTTAAAAAGACGATTTTATCATTAGAAGAGTGGGGTAAAAAATATCAAAAATAGTATTACCCTAATCCAAGAGTAGAGATTGCAAAGATAGTGCTATCCCTTGTTCTACCTGTGTTTGCAAAAAATATGAGTCCCACCCATAGGTTCGGTGGCTATTTTTTTGTGAATGCAGACGGGACAAGGGGTGGTGCTAGGTTTGTGATTTCTACTTTTGGATTAGGGTATTAATACCCCGCTTTTAAACTGGCTTCAATAAATTTATCTAAATTGCCGTCCAACACATCGCCCGTATTACTGCTTTCCACACCAGTGCGTAAATCCTTGATGCGGGATTGGTCAAGAACATACGAACGAATTTGATGCCCCCAGCCGATGTCAGATTTGGCGTCTTCGGTTTCTTGATTTTCGCTGTTGCGTTTTTGTATTTCCAACTCGTATAATTTGGATTTTAGTTGCTTCATTGCTTGGTCTTTGTTGGCGTGTTGGCTGCGTCCGTCTTGGCATTGCACTACGGTGTTGGTGGGTAAGTGGGTGAGTCGCACGGCGGATTCAGTTTTATTCACATGTTGACCGCCTGCACCGCTGGCACGATAGGTGTCGATGCGAAGGTCGGCTTTGTTGATTTCTACCTCAATATCGTCGTCAATTTCGGGGGAAACAAAGACGGAGCAAAAAGAGGTGTGGCGTTTACCGTTGGCGTTGAAAGGGGATTTTCGCACTAGGCGATGAATACCAATTTCACTGCGTAACCAGCCGAAAGCGTATTCACCTTCAAAATGAATGGTGGCAGATTTAATCCCTGCCACTTCACCCGCAGAGGCTTCCATTAATTTGACTTTGAAATTGTGTTTTTCACCCCAACGCAAATACATCCGCAACACCATCTCTGCCCAATCCTGCGCCTCTGTGCCACCCGAACCTGATTGAATATCAAGGTAAGCGGAGTTGGCATCTAAATCGCCACTAAACATTCTTTGAAATTCTAACCGTGCAATGGCGGATTCGGTAGCATCTAAATCGGCAATAACACTATTCGCCGTGTCTTCATCTTCTTCGGATTGTGCCATATCCAGCAATTCTGTGGCATCTTCCAAAATGGCATCAGCTTCATCAAATACTTCACAAATGGCTTCCAAAGTGGATTTTTCACGACCGAGTGATAGCGCTATTTCTTGGTTAGACCAAACATCGGGGTTTTCCATTTCCAACAACACTTCTTCAAGGCGAGCGCGTTTTTCTTCTAAATCAAGGTGTTTGGACAAGGCGACAGAGCGCTGAATTAAATCGTCAATTTTTTGATAAGTGGGGGAAAGTTCCATGGAGATATTTTAACGACAATCAGCAATAAAAAAGCCCCAAAAAATGGGGCTTTTTTTATTTCTGTTTAAAGAAATTATTTTCTAAGCCCTAAGCGAGAAATTAAATCTGAATAAGCAGGAACATTACTGCCTCTAAGATAAGCCAATAATTTTTTACGCTGAGAGACCAAATGTAAAAGACCTCTTCTTGAATGATGGTCTTTTTTGTGTGTCTTAAAATGCTCAGTTAAATGCTTGATGCGAGCCGTTAATAAAGCGACTTGCACATTGGTTGAGCCTGTGTCACCTTCCGCAGTTTGGTATTCTTTGATGATTGCTTGTGTATCGATTGACATAAGTAAGTTTCTTTTGGTAAAAATAAAAGGGGTAATTATACCTAAGTGTTTTTAATTTGCCAAGATATTTAACGGACAAGGTGTAAAAATAACAGATTTGAGTAACTAGGCTGTCGTTCTTGGTAGCTTGCGCTGTTATTTTGAGCAACTTACGCATTATTCTGGGTGGGCTACATGTTATTCTGAGCGTAGCCGAGGAATCTTGTGGGGGTATGAGTTCCTTCGGCTACGCTCAGGATGACAACAAAGATATTATTCAGGATGACAACAAAGATATTATTCAGGATGACAACAAAGATATTATTCAGGATGACAACAAAGACATTATTCAAGATGACAGTAAAGGCGTTACCCGGAGTAATAGTGGGGTTGTTTTCAGTATAGTAACAAAGGCGTTCAGAATAACGGATAAGGGTGTTTAAGATAACGACAAAGATACTTAGGCGTTAAATGAGGGGTTGAATGCAGTCAAGGAATCTTTCGTAGAAAGCAATGCTTACTTCAATGAATAAAAAGTTTTTTCACCCATTGGACGGCTTTTGAAGCGACGGTGGATCCATAAATATTGCTCAGGTGCTTGAAGGATTTGTTGTTCTAGTATGTGATTGGTAAGGGTGGCGTTTTGTTGAGTGTCTGAGGACGGGTAGTCTTCTAATGGGTGAGAGAAATCCAGTTCGTAACCTGATTTCCCCCGTATAAAACTAAGGGGAATAACAACTGTATTGTCAATGTTTGCAAGTTTTTCTGTGGCATTAATGGTTGCAGTTTGCACGCCGAAAAATGGAGCAAAAGTTGAGTGTTTGACACCAAGGTCTTGGTCAGGTGCATACCAAATGGGTAGTCCTGATTTTAGAGTTTTGATAAGGGTGCGTGAGTCTTTGGCTTTGATCATGGTTGAGCCATGTTTGATAAATTGCTTAGTCATTTCTGCATCAAATAAAAGGTTATTTTGTGGACGATAAACATCAGCAAATTCAAAATTTTGTAGCAACATTCTACCAGCCAACATCATCGTGGTGAAATGTCCGACCAGTAAAATTACATTTTTTTTCTGGATTAAAGCGGTTTCTAAGATATGTGAATTATCAATGCGATAGCGTTTTTTTAGCGTTTCATCCTTTAGGTAAAAACAATTTGCAGATTCAAAAAAAGCAATGCCAATGGCTTCAAAATGTTGTTTGGCTAATTGCTCAATGTCCGTTTGATTTTTCTCAGGAAAGCATTGGCTAATGTTAATCAATGCAATTTTTCTAAATTTGCTCAATAATGGGTACAAAATACGCCCCATTTTTTTACCAATAGCCACTTGTGTTTTAAACGAAAATTTTGAACCCAATTTCATTAAAGCAATTAAAATCCAAGTTGGGATAAATTTAGGATGATAAAAATTTGGTTTTTTCATTAAAATGGTTTTTTTATGTTGTTTTATTCAGGTCAAAAAATTGCCTTACATTAGTGAAAGTTTTATCAACGATTTACCCAATCAAATCGACATCGTTGATTTGATTGCTAAACGCTTGACGCTCAAAAAAATGGGGAGTGGCTATCGCACACCTTGCCCATTTCATGGCGGTAAAAATCCAAATCTTTCTATTGATGGGCAGAAGCAATTTTATCATTGTTTTAAGTGTGGTGAGAGTGGTGGTGCAATTAGTTTTGTACAAAAGTATGAAAATTTAGGTTTTGTGGAGGCGGTTGAGTCAATTGCTAATGAGTTTGGATTAAAAATTGAATATGACAAAAGCTCTAAACCTGTTGACCCAAGTTTGAATCGCTACCGTGCCTTATCTGAGAAAGTCAGTGAGTTTTATCAGCAACAATTAAGAACTTCCCCTGCCAAAAATACAGCCGTTGACTACGCAGAAAAACGCGGTATCAGCGGTGAAATTGCCAAGCGTTTTGCCTTGGGTTTTGCCACGCCTGGCAGCCAAGATTTATTAACGAATTTTGAACATACTGAGCAAGATGTGACGGATTTAAAGGCATTGGGGCTAATAAAAACGGGCGAATATGGCGATTATGATTTTTTCCGTGACCGCTTAATGTTCCCGATTCAAAACAGCAAAGGCAATGTGGTTGCTTTCGGTGGCAGGGCGTTTGATAATAAGGCTAAAGCCAAATATCTCAACTCACAAGAAAGCCCAATTTTCTTTAAATCAAAGGAACTTTACGGACTCTACCACGCCCGTAAGTATTCTCGTTCAATGGATTATATTTTGGTGGTTGAAGGCTATATGGATGTCGTCGCTCTGCACCAAGCAGGCATTACCAAGGTCGTGGCAGCCCTCGGTACAGCCACCTCATCTGATCATTTAAGAATTTTATCACGCACCACAAAAACCATCGTTTTTTGCTTTGATGGGGATGATGCAGGGCGTGCTGCAGCATGGAAAGCATTGCAAATCGCCTTGCCAATGATTAAATCGGGTTTATTGATTAAATTCTTATTTCTGCCTGACGGCGAAGACCCGGATACTTTAGTTAAAAAAGAATCAGCAGTGAACTTTGAAAAGCGTATTGAAAAAGCACAAACACTCTCAAAATTTCTATTTGACCATACAAAAGCAGAAGTTGATTTTGACACCATCGAAGGCAAAACTTTATTTTTAGAAAAAGTCTCAATCCTAATCTCTCAAGTAACTTACGATGTTTATCAACAACAACTTATTGACGGTGTTGCACAGGAAGTAGGGCAAAGCGTTAAGCAAGTTCAAACCGTCTTTAACAGGCAGGCGGAAAGCATACAAATGCAAGCACCAGTTGAAATAGATTACGAGCCTTTAATGCCAGATTTTGAAGCAGATTACTCTGATTTTAACCCCACTCCCAAAGAAAATAAATCGGTTAAAGCCTCAATGGCAAAAATGATTAGTTTGCTATTAAATTACCCATCACTTTCCGACGGCACCGTTGAAGTGCGAGTACGCAACATTGAAAAATCAGAGGTATTGTTAGAGTTAGTACGCTCAGCCGAAATTGACGAAGACATCACCCAAGAAGCGTTAATCAAACCTTTTAAACCCAAGTCAGGCATCTATAAACGCCTACAAGAACTTTGCATACTCACACCTCATTTAAGCGAAAATCAAGCTCGCGACGAATTTCAATCTGCCCTAAATTCAGCCGAAAGATACCAAGAAAGTGCTAGAGTTAAAAATTCAATATCCAATGCCGACACCTTAGAAGCACAACGCTTAGTAATGGAAGGCATTCAAAGAAGTAAAAGCAAGAAATAGTTATTCTTTGACCAACAGTTGAACAGATTGATCGCTACTTAGAATACTCCCCATAGCATCTTTAAACACCATTGCCGCAGAATTTGAACCTTCGCAAGAGACTTTTATTTTTGGCTTGTAATGAGTGTAACATTTTTTGGGATGATCAAGTCTGATTAGCGTAATATATTTTGGATTTTTGACGGGGGTAAAGCCAGCGAAAAAAGTGCGTTTTGCACCGTCTTTATTGTATTCTCCATCAATTACCATTTCTGCGGTGCCCGTTTTTCCAGCAACACTATAGCCTTTGATTCTTGCACGATAACCAGAGCCTTTGAGTGAGACAACTGCATCAAGTAAATCGGCGATTTTATGGGTTGATTCTTTGCTGAAAACTTGTGTGGTCTGTTCGTATGTCGTTAGACCTTTGACTAATTTTAAGGGCGGTACAGCACCATCGTTAGCAAAGACCAAGTAGGCTCTGGCAAGTTGTGCTAAATTGGCTTGCATGGGGCCGTAGCCATAGGAAAGGGTGCGTTTATCTGCTGTTGACCATGAGTCTGTGGTTTTGAGTAATCCAGAGGTTTCAATATTGGGAATTAGTCCGAGTGAACGGCCGAAGCCAAGTTTGTTCCAAGTGTTATACATCTGTTCTTTTGTTAATCTTTCGGAAATAGCGACGGTGCCGAGATTATGTGATTTTTGTAAAATCTTTTTTACCGTCATATGGGTGTATTTGTTATCGGGTTTGAGATGTCCAATCTTTTTAGTCACATTAATTAATTCGTCATCAGTTGCTGTGATTTTTTTCTTATCAAGTGCTAAAAGCATGGTAAATGGTTTCATGGTTGAGCCTGGTTCAATTTTGTCTGATAGCACATGGTTGCGATAATTTTCTGCGTTGTAAATGATTTTGTTATTTGGGTCTTCAGCAGGGTAGTTTGCCAATGCTAAAATTTCACCATTTTGATTTAAAATAATGGCTGAACCTGAATCGGCTTCGTGTTTTTTGACGGATTTTTTGATGGCAGTATAGGTATGGTATTGGATGTTGGCATCAATGGTTAAAGTAATATCTTTACCATGTTTGAGTTTTGTTTGTACCGCAGGATTAAAATATCCCCCTTGAGAATTTTGATTATAATCCAAGGTGTTCACGCCATTTTGACCGGCAAGCGTTGACTCAAATTCACCTTCAATGCCAGAAACCCCTTTTTTGTTATAATTGACACGACCAATCAAAGGTGCCAATGAAGCAGATTTTGGGTAATATCTGCGTTGCTCTGTTTGTAACGCCACACCAGAAATTTTTCTTTTCCTACAAATTTGAATCGTTGTGTAGCGAGGTATGTCTGTTTTTAGTTTTATGGCTATTAATATTTTGTCGTACCAAGGTGGTTTGATTTTTATGTCTTGAGGTTTGCAAGTTTTAAGTTTGAGTTTTTTAAGTTTTCTTAGATTTTCAAGAATAGGGTCGGTAAATCTGATATTTTTTTTAATTAGTAAGTTTCTTCTACCTAGCGTTTTACTGAGTTTTTTGTCAATGGCTGCTTGCAATTCCGTTTCTGGCATCATTAAAGCTTCTGCTAATTTTGGAATATATGCTTGCTGTAGAATTGTTGGGTCTAAATTAACGGTTTTTAAAATCAAATTACTGGCAAGCACTTCTCCATTTCTATCCAAAATATCACCACGCCACGCCTTAGAATTTGAAGTTTTACTTGCTTGTTTATTCCCTCTTTCTTGAAGCGTCATATTGCCAGCATTCAGTTGATGAAGGGTAATAACTCGATAGCCAAAACCGCAAACAAGTGCAATAAAAATCCATTTGATGATGTTTTGGCGGCGTGAATAATGTTGCGTTCTAGAAAACTGAAAGAGTGCTTTGAATTTGGCTATCATAATTCTAATTCCCTAACTTTAGCAGGTTGTTGCATACGCAATTTTTTAATGGCGTTTGTTTGAACTTTGCTGCCACTCATTTGCTCTGAGTGCTCGTTTAATAGTTGTTTTTTTTGCACCATAATCTTTTCTTTTTCTTCTTGTAAATTGATTGTTTTTTTGTAATACAGCGAATCTTGGTTGTGCCAAATAATACTCAAACAAGACAGGATAATAATAGCAAAAATAAGTAATCCATTGATACGATTAGTGGTTATTTTCATAGTTTTTTGGTGCGTTGAGCGATGCGTAATATCGCACTTCTTGAACGGCGACTATGGTTAATTTCTGCTGTGCTAGCAAAACTTTTACCTAAGTCCTTTAAGGGCATTTGTTCGGTTTCATTATTCATAATTGGCAAACCTTTAGGCAGTTGCTTTTGCTTTGAATATTTTTGAATAAATTGTTTGACGATGCGGTCTTCAATAGAATGAAAACTGATAACAGATAAACGACCCTTAGGAGAGAGAATATCAAGCGTTTGTTCAAGTGTGTCGGCGAGTTGCTTGAGTTCTTGATTGATGAAAATACGAATGGCTTGAAAAGTACGAGTGGCAGGGTGTTTGTTCTTTTTTGTTTTGACCACGCTGGCAACGATGTTGGCTAGTTGCAGGGTGGTTTGAATGGGTTGTTCTGTTTGAAATCTTTTGATAGCAGTGGCAATGTGGCGACTTTTACGCTCTTCGCCAAATTTGTAAATGACATTAGCGATGTCGGTTTCGTTGGCAGTTGCGAGCCATTCGGCAGCACTGATGCCAGCGGTTTGATTCATTCGCATATCAAGTGGACCATCGGCATTAAAACTAAATCCTCGTTGAGCATTGTCAAGTTGGGGCGATGAAACCCCTAAATCCATCAAAATTCCGTCGATTTGACCGAGCAAATTGCGTTCGTTGAAAATCGCATACATATTGGCAAAAGGACTGTGGATAACCTCTAAGCGCTTGTCGTTGAAATTTTGCTGGGCGTATTCAATGGCAGTGATGTCTTGGTCAAAAGCGATCACCTTGCCGTCATCACTTAATTTGTCCAAAATGCCCTGTGTGTGTCCGCCTCTGCCAAAAGTTGCGTCAACATAAATGCCATTATTTTTGATTGCCAACCCTTCGATAGATTCATCAAACATCACTGATTGGTGATGGTTACTGGTCATAACGACAGTTGGGTAACCTCGGCAGGTATTTCTTCTTGCTTGCTGAGTGCATCGAGATTATCAAGTTGTTTGTGCCAAGCGCCTTCATCCCAAAGTTCAAAATTATGCCCTTGCCCACTCAGTATGATTTTTTTGTCAATATTGGCATATTCTCTCAGCGTCGCAGGAATTAAAAGGCGTGATGCACTGTCTAATTCACAATCGGTCGCATGACCGATAAGTTTGCGTTTTAGGCGTTTGGTGTGGATATTGAGCGAGGGCAAGGCACTGACTTTTTCTTCAAGTGCTAGCCAGTCTTTTAAGGGGTAAAGCAATAAACACGCATCATCAGGATGAATACTAAGTACCATTTTTCCCGCACAAATTTCATTAATTTGTGTTTGGTGACGCATTGGAACTTTTACTCTTCCTTTGATGTCAACACTTAGATTGTGTACCCCACGGAACATTAACGATATTGTAAGTGTTTTTGATAAGTCGCCATTACACCTAAAATAAGGGCAACACTAGCAATAACCAAAAAAGGTTTAAAGTTATTGATTTCTGCTTGCTTGGATCCTATCAGTGCCAACACGCTAAGTGAAGTCGTTGACAAAAGTCCACCAATAAATATTTTTTTTAGTTGCATTACTTTTCTCCACTTTTGTTATATTAAAATACATTATATACCACTTTGTACCACTTTTTAACACTTATTTATCGCAAACTTATTTATACGACTATCTTGTATAATTCTCTGCGTTTTATATCCAGTTTATATATAGGCCCTTATGAGTTTAAAATTACACCAAGCAGCACTTGATTATCATCAAGGCGAACGACCAGGAAAGTTGATTGTTACTTCGCACAAATCTTTAGAGACCAAAGAGGATTTATCATTGGCCTATACGCCAGGGGTTGCAGCACCTGTGAGAGAGATTGCTGAAAATCCAGAACTGGTGAATAACTATACAATTAAGTCTAATTTGGTTGCGGTAATTTCAGATGGCTCTGCAGTTTTGGGCTTGGGTAATGTTGGGCCTTTAGCGTCAAAGCCTGTAATGGAAGGTAAGGCAGTTTTGTTTAAGAAATTTGCAGATGTAGATGTGTTTGATATTGAGGTAGATACGCAAGATGTAGATGAATTTGTACAAACAGTAAAAAATATTGCACCAACTTTTGGTGGTATTAATTTGGAGGATATTTCTGCACCTCGATGTTTTGAAATTGAAAAGCGCCTGATTGAGCTGTTGGATATTCCTGTGTTTCATGATGACCAACATGGCACGGCGATTATCATTGCGGCAGGGCTTTTGAACGCACTGGAAATCCAAGGAAAGACGGTGGAAAATGCAAAATTAACTTGTTTGGGTGCGGGGGCAGCAGGGATTGCGACCTTGAATTTGTTGTGTGAGTTGGGTTTTCAAAAAACTAATATTCTATTAGTGGACTCTAAGGGTGTAATTACGCAAAAAAGAGGTGATTTAAGCAAGGAAAAAGCAGATTACGCCAGCGTTTCAGAGAAGCACACTTTGGCAGATGCAATGCAAGATTGTGATGTGTTTGTGGGCGTGGCATCGGCAAATTTAGTTTCTAAGGAAATGGTGAAATCAATGGCAGATAATCCGATTGTGTTCGCTTTGTCCAATCCTGACCCTGAGATTTCACCTGCTGAAGCCAATTCGGTGCGTGATGATTTGATTATGGCAACAGGGCGAAGCGATTATCCAAATCAAGTTAATAATGTTTTGGGCTTTCCTTTTATTTTTAGAGGTGCGTTGGATGCCAAGGCTAGTGAGATTAATGTAGAAATGAAAATTGCCGCCGTGCATGCCCTTAAAGATTTAGCAAAACTGGAAGTTCCTCAAGATGTTTTAAAGGCTTATAACACGAATTCTATCAGTTTTGGAAAAGGTTATATTATTCCAAAACCGTTTGATAAAAGGCTGATTGATGTAGTGCCAAAAGCGGTATTTGAGGCAGCAGTTTCGACAGGTGTTGCAAATCTTTAAATAACCTAAATGTTTTTTGAAAAAATCCTTGTATGTTAAGGTAACTTATGGGATAATGTGCGATTGTTTTTCGGGGAGAGGATGAGCAACTGGTTGGCTCGACGGACTGTAAATCCGTTCCCTCTGGGCGAGTAGGTTCGAGTCCTACCCTCTCCACCAAAAAGCAAAGCAAGGATTTGCGGGTATCGTATATTGGTATTACCTTGGCCTTCCAAGCCAATGAGACGAGTTCGATTCTCGTTACCCGCTCCAATTAGTGAAAGAGGTTGCGCTCACCTAGCTCAGTCGGTAGAGCACTTCCTTGGTAAGGAAGAGGTCGGCGGTTCAAATCCGCTGGTGAGCTCCATTATTTTAGATAAAAAGAGGAAAATAAAATGTCAAAAGAAAAATTCGAAAGAACCAAACCCCATGTCAATGTAGGCACAATCGGCCATGTTGACCACGGCAAAACCACCCTAACAGCCGCCATGACAAAAGTAATGGCAGAAGCCAACGGCGGTGAATTCAACGACTACGCAGATATTGACAACGCCCCTGAAGAGCGTGAAAGAGGTATTACTATTTCAACAGCGCATGTTGAATACGAAAGTGAAACTCGTCACTACGCCCATGTTGACTGCCCAGGACACGCCGACTATGTTAAAAATATGATTACAGGTGCCGCTCAAATGGACGGCGCAATCATCGTAATTGCTGCAACAGACGGACCAATGGCACAAACTCGTGAGCATATCCTTTTATCTAAGCAAGTAGGCGTTCCTTATATTCTTGTTTATATGAACAAAGCCGATATGGTTGACGACGAAGAATTAGTAGAATTAGTAGAAATGGAAATCCGTGAATTATTGACTGAATACGATTTCCCAGGTGACGACACGCCAGTAATTTTCGGCTCAGCCCTTAAAGCACTAGAAGGCGATACCTCAGACATCGGTGTACCATCAATCATTAAATTGGTTGAAGCATTAGATACCTATATCCCAACTCCTAAGCGTGATACAGACAAAGACTTTATTATGCCAATTGAAGATGTGTTCTCAATCTCTGGTCGTGGCACGGTTGTTACAGGTCGTATCGAAGCAGGCATCGTTAATGTGAACGACGAAATTGAAATCGTTGGTATTAAAGACACCCAAACAACAACCTGTACTGGTGTTGAAATGTTCCGTAAGTTATTAGACTCTGGTGAGGCTGGCGACAATGTTGGTGTTCTTCTTCGTGGTACAAAGCGAGAAGAAGTAGAAAGAGGTCAAGTATTAGCCAAGCCTGGTTCAATCAAACCACACGCAAAGTTTGAAGCAGAAATCTATGTGCTAAGCAAAGATGAAGGCGGACGACACACTCCATTCTTCAACAACTACCGTCCACAGTTCTATTTCAGAACAACTGATGTAACAGGTGCTTGTCAATTGCCTGAGGGTGTTGAGATGGTTATGCCGGGTGATAATGTTAAGATGCAAGTTGAATTACTATCACCAATTGCAATGGAAGATGGTTTAAGATTTGCGATTAGAGAAGGCGGTCGTACGGTTGGTGCGGGTGTTGTTGCTAAGGTGACAGATTAAGAAATTGTAAGTTGGCTCAGAGGTTTTGAGCCTTATAAAAGGATACCTTTAGTAGTCATTTGACTGGTAAAGGTATTCTTATTTAGGCAAGTGGCTCAATTGGTAGAGTGGCGGTCTCCAAAACCGTTGGTTGGGGGTTCGAGTCCCTCCTTGCCTGCCAAATTTAAGGATGTAATGTGAGTAAAAAAGTAGAAAGTAAAGCGCAATCAGAATCATCACTAGGAATGTTTTTAGCAATCCTGATAGTGATTGGTTCGCTTGCAGTTTACTATATGGATCCATTAGCGTTAAATACAACTCTTTATAAGGTGTTGGTGCTATTTGCAGGTTTAATCATTGCAGGGTTTATATTTTTCAAATCACCACAGGGCATCCGTTTTAATGCGTTTTTGAAAGAAACTAAAATTGAATTACGCAAAGTTGTTTGGCCAACTAAGGATGAAACCGTTAGAACAACCGGTATGATTATGGTAGCAGTGGTTATTGTTGCTATATTCTTATGGATTGTGGATGCGTTCTTTACTTGGGCTGTTCAACTATTAACAAACTAAGGGAATTATAAAATGTCTAATAGATGGTATGTACTTCACGCAAGAAGCGGTTACGAAGCAAAAGTTAAGCTTGCGATTGAAGAGGCAGTTGAAAGAGAAGGTGTTGCAGATTTAGTTGGCGACATTATGATTCCAACTGAACAAGTCGTAGAGCTCAAAAATGGTCAAAAGAAAACCGCAGAACGCAAGTTCTTTCCGGGCTATATGCTGATTAATATGGAACTCAATGAGAAATGTTGGTTAGCGGTAAAAAACACGGCTAATGTCATTGGTTTTATTGGTGGCTCTTCGGGCAAGCCATCACCCATCACTCAGCGTGAAGTTGACAAGATTATGGCGCGTGTTCAAGAAGGTGCTGATAAGCCTAAACCTAAAGTTGCTTATCAACCAGGTGAAGAAATTTTGGTCATCGATGGTCCGTTTAATGAGTTTAACGGCACGGTAGAAGCTGTTGACTATGAAAAGAATTTACTGAAGGTAGAGGTGTTGATTTTTGGACGCGCTACGCCAGTAGACTTAGAGTTTTCGCAAGTAGCAAAAACTTAAAAAAATGCCTTCGGGCTTGATTTAACAGGGGAGCTTAATCTTAGAATTAAGCGTTTGTACCCATAAGGAGATAAAAAATGGCTAAAAAAATTGAATCGTATATTAAGCTGCAGATTCCAGCGCAAGAAGCAAATCCTTCACCACCAGTAGGTCCAGCATTGGGTCAACACGGTGTGAACATTATGGATTTTTGTAAAGCGTTTAACGCATCCACCCAAGATATTGATAAAGGGATGAAAGTACCTGTGATTATCAGTGTTTACAGTGACCGCAGTTTTACATTTATCACCAAGACACCACCAGCAGCACTGTTAATTTTGAAAGTAACAGGCATCAAGAAAGGCAGTGGCGTACCACACCTTGACAAAGTTGGCAAGATTACGCGTGCACAATTAGAAGAAGTTGCAACCATTAAAATGAAAGATTTGAATGCCAATGACATGGAATCAGCGGTCAGCATTATTGCTGGTACTGCCCGTTCTATGGGCATCACAGTGGAGGGTTAAGCAGATGGCTAAATTAACTAAAAAACAAAAAGATATTGCAGTAAAAATTGAAGCTGAAAAGCAATATTCAATCGTTGAGGCGTTGACACTGTTAAAAGAATGTTCAACGGCTAAGTTTGACGAGTCTATTGATGTGAGTATTAACCTTGGTGTTGATGCTAATAAATCCGACCAAAATGTGCGTGGCGCAGTGGTTTTACCGAATGGCACAGGCAAAACAGTGCGTGTTGCGGTATTTACCCAAGGTGAGAATGTTGCAAAAGCAGAGGCCGCTGGTGCTGATGTTGTTGGTATGGAAGATTTAATGAAAACCATGCAAGACGGCGACCTTAACTACGATGTGGTTATTGCATCTCCAGATGCAATGGGTGTTGTTGGTCGTTTAGGTCAAGTGTTAGGACCTCGTGGTTTGATGCCTAATCCTAAAGTTGGCACTGTAACTCCTGATGTTGCGACTGCTGTAAATAATGCAAAAGCGGGTCAAGTGCGTTATCGCACGGACAAAGCGGCGATTATTCACGCTGGCGTTGGTAAAGCATCATTCACACCAGAAGCTTTGGCTGAAAATATCAATGCGTTAATGGGTGCTTTGAAAAAAGCCAAACCAAGTTCTGCAAAAGGTATTTATTTTCAAAAAGTGAGTGTTTCTTCAACAATGGGTCCAGGCATCAGCGTTGATTTGGCATCGGTTGATACTTAAAAGTTAACTAAAACAAATTCTTTCGGGTCTTAGATTGTTCTATGACCTCAAAGACCATAGGTGCAGGTATTCCTTCTGGGGTGCTTGTTTAATTGACTGGTAAAACAGTTGGCCTATGTAGAGGGCATGAAAATGTTCTAAGGGCGAAAGTTATAATTTTATAGCTTTCTTTTTTAAACTGTTATAGGAGAGAGGCAAAATGGCTCTAAATCTTGAAGCAAAAAAGGCTGTTGTTGAACAGGTTAATGCACTCGCTGAGGGCAGTATTGCTGTTGGTGTAGCTGAGTATCGTGGTCTGACAGTTGAACAAATGACTAATCTACGCGCCAGCGCAATGGATGCCAGTGTTTCTTTACGCGTTGTAAAGAATTCACTCGCAAAAAGAGCGTTAGCGGATACGACATGCGAATGCGTTATGCCAGTGTTAAGTGGACCTGTGGTTCTTGGTTTTTCACAAGAAGATCCAGGTGCAGTAGCACGGGTATTTAACGATTTCGTCAAAGAAAACGAAGATTTAGTTGTTAAAGGTCTGGGTGTTTCAGGTGATTTTGTGGAAGCAAATGAACTTAAACGCATCGCAGCCTTACCAACCAAAGACCAAGCGATTAGCTTAGTTATGGCACTTATGTTGGCACCAGTAGAGAAATTGGCAAGGAGTCTGAACGACATCCCAGGTCAAATCACTCGCGTGGTTTCAGCAGTGGCACAACAAAAACAATAATAATATAAATAAAAAGGAGTAAATATCATGGCTAAGATTACCAATGAAGATATTTTAAATGCAATTGCTGATATGTCAGTAATGGATGTTGTAGAGTTAGTTTCTGCAATGGAAGAAAAGTTCGGTGTATCTGCAGCAGCCGCTGCAGCAGCACCTGCAGCAGCAGCAGATGCTGGTGCAGCAGTAGAAGAAAAAGATGAGTTTGATGTTGTGATGACGAGCTTTGGTGAGAAGAAAGTTGCAGTTATTAAAGCGGTTCGTGGTATCACGGGTCTTGGTCTTAAAGAGGCGAAAGATATGGTTGAAGCAGCACCTGCACCAATCAAAGAAGGCGCATCTAAGGCTGAAGCTGAAGATATCAAAAAGCAGCTTGAAGAAGCTGGCGCTACTGTAGAACTTAAGTAATTCTGTTCTATAAGAACACTGGAATTCTCATAAGAGGACTCCGGTGTTTTTGCGTTTTTAACAAAACGCAATTTCAACCTATGAAAATTTCATAGGTTGACCCTATTACTTAGAAGACTTTATTGAGATATTGTTTTCTAAAAAATGTTAATTTTTAATGCGAGGTGCTATGGCTTATTCATTTACTGAGAAAAAACGAATTAGAAATAATTTCGGTTCAAGAGAATCAATTTTAACGGAGCCAGATTTGTTGGCTATCCAGATAGAATCATTTAACGGCTTTATTCAAGCTGGCGTAAATGAGAAGACAAATGCTGGATTGCATGCTGTTTTTCAGTCTGTGTTTCCAATTACTGCAAATAATGGTTATGCAGAAATTGAATATGTTGATTATGCATTGCAAAAGCCAAAGTTTAATGTTGAAGAATGTAAGTTGCGTGGTGTTACTTTTGCTTCAATTTTACGCGTTAAATTAAACCTTGTTTTATTTGATAAGAACGGTTCGACTTTAAAGAAAAAACGCAAAGTCAAACAAGTCATTGAAGAAGATGTTTATCTTGGACAATTGCCATTAATGACAGATACAGGTACTTTTGTTATTAATGGCACCGAACGAGTTGTGGTTTCACAATTGCACCGTTCGCCAGGTGTGATTTTTGAGCATGACAAAGGTAAAACACACTCTTCGGGTGAGATTTTATTCTCATCTCGCATTATTCCTTACCGTGGTTCGTGGATGGATTTCGAGTTTGACCATCATGCACATTTATATGTTCGTATTGATCGTCGTCGTAAATTGCCAGTAACTGTATTGTTGCGGGCAATGGGCTTTGACTCAAATGCAATATTGGATACTTTCTATGAAAAAATCAATGTTAAGCTTAAGGCAAAATCTTGTGATATAGATTTATCTCCTGAGAAATTAAAAGGTTCAATTGCTGAGTTTGATATTCTTTCTGGTAAAGATGTGGTGATTGAAAAAGGTCGTCGTATTACTGCCAAACATACTAAGATTTTAGAAAAGGCTAAGATTAAATCTGTTAATGCACCTCTTGATTATTTATTAGATAAGGTTATTTCTCAAGATGTTATCGATAAAGAAACGGGCGAAATTTTAATCGCTGCTAATACTGTTATTAGCGAAGAAGTGTTGGACCTTATTGTTGCCAGCAAAGTTAAAAAACTTGAGTTGCTTTATGTTAATGAATCTAAAACGGGTGCTTATATTTCTAACACCTTGCGTTTAGACGAAACTGAAACTGAAATTGAAGCGCGTCAATCTATCTACCATGTGATGCGTCCAGGTGAGCCAGCAACAGAAGATGCGGTTAACTTGTTATTCAACAATTTATTCTTTAAAGGTGAGCGTTATGACCTTTCTAAGGTCGGTCGTATGAAGCTTAATCGTCGTTTAGGCATTGATGAAGAAACAGGCGTACACGTTTTAACCAATGATGATATTTTGAATGTTGTGAATTTATTGATTGACATTAAAGATGGTAAAGACACGGTTGACGATGTGGATACATTGGCAAACAGACGCGTTAGAGCTATTGGTGAAATGATTGAAAACCAGTTTAGAATTGGACTGGTGCGTGTTGAAAAAGCTGTGAAAGAAGGTTTGAACCTTGCTGAAACAGATGAATTAACTCCACAAGATTTGATTAATTCAAACCCAGTTTCTGCGGCGGTTAAAGAATTCTTTGGTTCTTCACAGTTGTCTCAGTTTATGGATCAAGTTAATCCATTGTCAGGCGTAACACATAAGCGACGCATTTCTGCCTTAGGTCCGGGTGGTTTGACCCGTGAGCGAGCAGGTTTTGAAGTGCGAGATGTACATCCATCACATTACGGTCGTTTATGCCCAATCGAAACCCCAGAAGGTCCAAATATTGGACTGATTAATACTTTGGCGGTTTATGCGAAGACCAATAATTATGGTTTCCTAGAAACACCTTATCAAATTGTTAAAAACGGTAAAGTGACCAGTGAAATTATTTACGTGTCTGCGATTGATGAAATTGTACACACGATTGCACAGGCAAATGCGGGTGTTGATGCGAAAGGAAAATTAATCGATGAGTTAATTTCTTGTCGTCATAAGAATGAATTTGTTTTGGTGAATGCAGAAGATGTTACTTTAATTGACATTGACTCTAAGCAGATTTCATCCGTGGCAGCATCGTTGATTCCATTCTTAGAGCATGATGATGCAAACCGTGCCTTGATGGGTTCAAATATGCAGCGCCAAGCAGTGCCAACTTTGCGTGCTGAAAAGCCGTTAGTAGGTACGGGTATTGAGCGTGTTGTGGCGACGGATTCTCGTGTTTGTGTGACAGCTAAACATGGTGGCGTGGTTGAAGCGGTTGACGCTTCTCGTATCGTTATTCGGGTTGACGCTAAGCAGGCAAAAGCAGGGGAGTTAGGTGTTGATATTTACAATTTAACTAAGTATTCTCGTTCTAATCAAAATACTTGTATTAACCAAAAACCTTTGGTAAAGACAGGCGATAAAATTACAGCAGGCGATGTATTAGCTGATGGTCCTTCAACGGATTTAGGCGAATTGGCACTCGGTCAAAATATGAAGATTGCCTTTATGCCGTGGAATGGTTATAACTTTGAGGATTCTATCTTAATTTCTGAAAATGTTATTCAGGAAGACCGTTACACCACAATTCACATTGAAGAATTAACTGCTTATGCACGAGACACTACTTTGGGCTCAGAAGAAATTACCGCTGATATTCCAAATGTGAGCGATTCTGCTTTGGCTAAATTAGACGAAGTGGGTATTGTTTATGTGGGTGCGCGTGTTAAGGGTGGTGATATTTTGGTCGGTAAAGTAACGCCTAAGAGCGAAACTGTTTTGTCTCCAGAAGAAAAATTATTGCGCGCTATCTTTGGTGAGAAAGCCAATAGCGTTAAGGATTCTTCATTACGCATTGGCGCATCAAAATCGGGTGTGGTGATTGATGTTCAAGTCTTTACTCGTGACCGTGTTGAAAAAGATACACGCGCAGTGAGTATTGATGCAGACCGTTTAGCGAAAATCAAAAAAGATGTTGATGACGAGTTTGGTATTATTGATGGCGATATTTTCCGTCGTATTCGTGCAAAGCTTTCAGGTAATGAATTGACAAAAGCAGTTGCAGGACTTAAAGCAGGCGAGAAATTGAATGCTAAGAGTATGAAACCTTTAAGCAATGAAGACCTTGCAAAAATTAAAGTTAAAGATGCGGCAATTAATAAAGAAGTGGCGGCATTGGTTAAACAAGCGCAAGCGAAGTCAGTTGAATTTGATAAGTTCCTTGAGAATGAAAAAGCTAAGATTAACGAAGGTGCAGAATTACCACCAGGCGTAATGAAAATGGTAAAAGTTTATGTGGCAACTCGCAAGACTTTGCAGGTTGGCGATAAGATGGCAGGTCGTCATGGAAACAAGGGTGTTATTTCCCGTGTTTCTCCAGTAGAAGATATGCCTTACCTTGCAGACGGTTCTACCATTGATGTGGTGCTTAACCCGCTTGGTGTTCCTTCTCGAATGAATGTTGGACAGGTGTTGGAAGTCCACTTAGGTTACGCAGCGAAGGGTTTAGGCTTTAAGATTGCGGCAATGCTGGATGAAAAACGCACTGAAATGGTGAAAGAAATCAGAGAATTTTTAGACAAAGTCTATAACTCTCACGGTAAGCAAGAAGATTTAGCCTCATTCAGTGACGAAGAAATCATTGAATTAGCGAAAAATCTTCGTGGCGGTGTGCCAATGGCAACGCCAGTATTTGATGGTATCAAAGAAGAGGATATTAAATCCTTATTGAAATTAGCCGACTTGCCAGAATCTGGTCAAGAGCAACTTTATGATGGTCGCACAGGTGAGCCGTTTGACCGTCCAGTAACGGTAGGTTATATGCATATGTTGAAACTCAATCACTTGGTTGATGATAAGATGCACGCGCGTTCAACGGGTCCTTACTCATTAGTCACACAGCAACCGTTAAGTGGTAAAGCACAATTCGGTGGACAACGATTCGGTGAAATGGAAGTTTGGGCGTTAGAGGCTTATGGTGCAGCACACACATTGCGTGAAATGTTGACCGTTAAATCAGACGATGTCGCAGGACGAGCAAAAATGTATAAGAGTATTGTTGATGGCGTTAATGCAACTGAATCAGTGATGCCAGAATCCTTTAATGTATTGGTTAAAGAGATTCGTTCATTGGGTATTGATGTTGAGTTGGAACAGAACTAGGAGAATAATATGCAAGATTTATTAAATATTTTAAAGAGTCAAAACAAAGAACAAGATTTTGATGCGATTAGAGTGGGTTTGGCGTCTCCTGAAAAGATTCGTTCATGGTCTTATGGCGAAGTAAAGAAGCCTGAGACGATTAACTACCGAACTTTTAAGCCTGAGCGCGAAGGTTTATTCTGCTCTAAGATTTTCGGACCAATGAAAGACTTTGAGTGTTTGTGTGGTAAATACAAACGCATGAAATTTCGCAATGTGGTGTGTGAAAAATGTGGCGTTGAAGTTACTTTATCTAAAGTGCGTCGTGAGCGAATGGGTCATATCGACCTTGCAGCGCCTGTTGCTCATATTTGGTATTTGAAATCATTGCCATCGCGTCTTGGATTATTGATGGATATGACTTTGAAAGACATTGAGCGTGTTTTGTATTTTGAAGCCTTCTTGGTCACAGACCCAGGTTCAACGCCTTTGGTTCATAAGCAACTATTGACTGAAGAAATGTATTTTGATGCCTTAGATGAGTTTGGCGATGATGAATTTGAAGCAAAAATGGGTGCAGAAGCCATCCAAGATGTTTTAAAAGATATGCAACTTGAAAAAGAAGCGGCAAACCTTCGTGAAGACAGTCTTAACACCAAGTCTCAAACAAAGCTCAAAAAATACAATAAGCGTTTGAAATTAATCGACTCTCTGATTCAATCAGGCAACAAGCCTGAGTGGATGGTGTTGGATGTTCTACCAATTCTACCACCAGATTTACGCCCATTAGTGTCGTTAGATGGAGGTCGTTTTGCCACCTCTGATTTGAACGATTTGTATCGTCGTGTGATTAACCGTAACAATCGTTTAGCGCGTTTGTTAGAGTTAGATGCGCCTGAAATTATTGTTCGTAATGAAAAGCGTATGTTGCAAGAATCCGTGGATTCACTAATTGACAACGGTCGTCGTGGTCGTGCAGTGATGGGTAATAACCGCCGTCCGTTGAAGTCAATTGCGGATATGATCAAAGGTAAGCAAGGTCGTTTCCGTCAAAACTTACTCGGAAAACGAGTGGATTATTCAGGTCGTTCGGTCATCGTTTGTGGTCCATACCTTAAACTGCACCAGTGTGGTTTACCAAAGAAAATGGCGTTAGAATTATTCAAGCCGTTTGTTTACAATCGTTTGATTGCTCAAAGTTTAGCGTCAACAATTAAAGCAGCAAAGAAAATGGTTGAAGCCGAAGAGGCTGTTGTATGGGATATTTTAGAAAAAGTTGTACACCAACATCCGGTGATGCTTAACCGTGCGCCAACTTTACACCGTTTAGGTATTCAAGCTTTTGAACCATTATTGATTGAAGGTAAAGCGATTCAACTCCACCCTTTAGTTTGTGGCGCATTTAACGCTGACTTTGATGGTGACCAGATGGCAGTACATGTGCCTTTATCTGAAGAAGCGCAACTTGAAGCAAGAACTTTGATGTTAGCCTCTAACAATATTTTACACCTTGCGAGTGGCGAACCAATTATCGTGCCTTCACAGGATGTGATTTTGGGCTTATATTATATGACACGCGATATGATTAACCAGCAAGGTGAAGGAATGGTTTTTGCCAGCCCTACTGAAGCATTAAGTGCGTATGAGTCAGGTGCAGCAACTTTGCATGCAAAAATTAAATTGCGTATTCAAGATTATAAGAAAGTTGGTAAAAAATACGAGCCAACTTCGACGCGTATTGTTGATACCACCGTCGGCCGTGCGATTTTCTCAAGAATTTTACCAAAAGGATTGTCCTTTGATTTGATTAACGAGGCTATCAGTAAAAAAGTGGTTTCTAACTTGATTCATGTTTGTTATCAAACGCAAGAACTCAAAGACACCGTGGTTTTTGCTGACCAAATGATGTACATGGGTTTCCAGTACTCAACCAAATCAGGCATCTCATTCTGTTCGAATGACATGACCATTCCAGACTCCAAAGCAGGCACAATTCACAGTGCAGAGCTACAAGTGAAAGAAGTGCAAAAGCAATATGCACAAGGTGTTGTAACCGATGGTGAGCGCTATAATAAAGTGATTGATATTTGGTCAAGAACTTCTGAAACTGTTGCAAAAGCGATGATGAATGAAATCGGCTTCGATAACTTTACCAATGCTGAGGGCAAAACTGAAAAATTAGCCTCCTTTAACTCCGTTTATATGATGGCTGATTCTGGTGCGCGTGGCTCCCCTGCACAGATGCGACAGTTAGCGGGTATGCGTGGTCTAATGGCTAAGCCAGATGGCTCAATTATTGAAACCCCGATTACTTCAAACTTCCGTGAAGGTTTGAACAATATGCAATACTTTATTTCAACACACGGTGCACGAAAAGGGTTGGCGGATACCGCATTAAAAACAGCGAATTCAGGTTACTTAACGCGTCGTTTGGTGGATGTTGCGCAAGACTTAGTGGTTAATGAAGATGATTGCGGCACAGAAAATGGTTTAATAATGAAAGCAACCATTGAAGGTGGTAACATTGTTCAAACCTTGGGCGCCGCTGTTTTAGGTCGAGTGATGGCTGAAGATGTTATGGTGCCAGACACAACAAAAGTTTTATTGCCTAAAGGTCATTTAGTCACTTTAGAGGATTCAGACAAAATTAATGAAGTCGGTGTTGAATCTATCAAGTCGCGTTCTGCAATTACTTGTGATGCCCGATATGGTGTTTGCGCATCTTGCTATGGTAACGATATGGCACGAGGTCACAAGATTGGTGTTGGTGAAGCAGTGGGTGTAATTGCAGCACAGTCAATCGGTGAGCCAGGCACACAGTTGACGATGCGTACTTTCCATATTGGTGGTGCGGCCTCTGCATCAACAGCAGTGAGCAGTGTTAATATTGACAATGACGGTGTGGTTCATTTTGAAAATCTTAAATCTATTACCAATGCGAGTGGTGATTTAGTGGTTATTTCTCGTTCTTCTGAAGTAACCATTCGTAACAAAAAAGGTCAAGAAGTTGAACGCTACAAAATTCCTTACGGTGCAATTGCCCATGTTAAGGATGGCGGCAAAGTTAAAGCAAAAGATAAGATTGCTGACTGGGACCCACATACACATCCTATTATTTCTGAGCAAGCAGGTCGTGTTGTATTCGTTGATTTTGTTGAAGGTGTTACCGTCAATAAAAACTCTGATCCATTGACAGGTTTGACTTTCTTTGAAATGATTAAAGAAAGCGAAAGATCGGCAGCAGCAAAAGGCTTAAAGCCAATGATTAAGATGGTTGACGAAAAAGATTCTGAAATCGTGTTATCAACGCATTACCTCCCGTCTGAAGTGAAGATTAACTTGGAAGACGGACAGGTAATTACGGCGGGTGAAGTCCTTGCGAAAATCGCCAAAGACCAATCCAAAACCAGTGATATTACTGGTGGTTTGCCACGAGTTGCAGACTTATTTGAAGCGCGTAAAGCCAAAGACCATTCCCTACTTGCGGAAGCAACAGGTGTGATTAGTTTCGGTAATCCAACCAAATCCAAAGATCGTTTGCTGATTACTTCTGTAGAAGGTGAAGCGACTGAGATGATGATTCATAAATGGCGTCAAATTAATGTTTTCGATGGTGAAACCGTTGAAAAGGGTGATGTGATTTCTGATGGACCTTCAAACCCGCATGACATCTTGCGTCTATTGGGTGTAGAAGCGTTAGCCAACTATGTGGTTAAAGAAGTTCAGAATGTTTACCGCCTACAAGGTGTGAATATTTCCGACAAGCACATTGAAGTCATTGTGAAGCAAATGTTGCGTAAAGTGGAGGTACTTGATACCGGTAATTCTAAGTTTGTAAATGGTGAAACCGCCGAGTACGCACGCGTCATTGAAACTAACAAGCAATTGGTTGCACAAGGTAAAGACCCAGTGATTTACCAAAGATTGTTGATGGGTATTACCAAAGCATCCTTAGCAACTGAGTCATTTATTTCTGCTGCATCTTTCCAAGAAACCACGCGTGTATTGACTGAAGCGTCAACCACGGGTCGTGTTGATAACCTGTTAGGTTTGAAAGAGAATGTGATTGTTGGTCGTTTGATTCCAGCAGGAACAGGCTTCGTTCATCACCAAGAGCGTCGTGCTAAGCGTGCAGAAAAAGCCGTGATGCAAACTGCAGAGGCAGAAGCAGCACTTTCAGCTGAGTTGAGTGAAGTGGTGGAAGCCGAGGCGGAGACAACTGTTGAAGAGTAGTTGCATTTAATACTTATAAAAAAACCGCACTGATTAGTGCGGTTTTTTTTCGTCTGGTGGTTTAAAATACGACTATGAATAAAGCAAGCTTTGAACAATATGTAGCAGAAGGATACAATCATATCCCCGTTTATAAATCCCTTGAGATTGATGTCAGCACAGATGCAGCGTTAAATTTATATTTAACGCTAGCGGATACGCCATATTCTTATCTTTTTGAATCGGTTGAGGGTGGGAAAAAATGGGGGCGTTATTCAATGATTGGATTAGACTCGCAAACTGTCATTAAAGTTTTTGATTACGAAGTACAGATTGAACAACAAGGTGAATTGCTTGAAACGCATCAAGTTAAAGACCCTTTAGATTGGATTGAACAATATTTAACCCAGTATCAAGTGCCACAACTCGACGAATTACCAGATTTTAATGGTGGATTGGTTGGATATTTTGGTTATGAGATTATTCGTTATATCGAACCAAGACTTGCGAATATCAATAAAAAAGATGAATTAGGTACGCCCGACATTCTATTAATGGTGTCGAATGATTTGGTGGTATTTGACACTGTGCTAAATCAAGCTTTTATAATTACCCACATTGACCCAAACAAACAGAGCTATGAAGACGCACAGGCTCGATTAGAGGAAATGGTGGCAGGAATTCAAGTGCCAGTGAGTCAAACAGAATATCAATCGGATGAACTAACTGAGCAAGATTTTACCTCCAGTTTTGGTGAAGAAAATTATAAAGCCACGGTTAAAAAAATTCAAAAGTATATTGTTGCAGGCGATGTCATGCAAGTAGTGCCATCACAACGCCTAAGCGCTAAATTCACCGCACCGCCGATTGAATTATATAAACAATTACGCCAGCTTAACCCCTCTCCTTATATGTATTATCTGAATTTAGGCGACAGCGTAATTGTCGGCTCATCACCTGAAATTCTAACGCGTTTTGATGCTAACAATACGGCCACAGTGAGACCTTTGGCAGGCACACGCAAACGGGGTAATGATAAAGCGGAAGATCTGTTATTAGAAAAAGATTTATTGGCAGATGAAAAAGAAATTGCTGAGCATTTAATGTTGATTGATTTGGGACGCAATGATTTGGGGCGTATTGCTAAAACAGGCAGTGTTAAATTAACGGATAAAATGTCAATTGAACGCTACTCACATGTAATGCATATCGTTTCAAATGTTGAGTGCGAATTACAAGAAGGGATGAGTGCAATCGATGTATTGCGCGCTACTTTTCCCGCAGGCACATTGAGTGGCGCACCTAAAATTCGTGCTATGGAAATTATTAACGAGACTGAACCTTTAAAACGCAATATTTATTCAGGGGCAATCGGCTACCTTTCTTGGCATGGATGTATGGACATGGCAATTGCCATTCGCACCGCAGTGATTAAAGATGAAATGTTGTATGTGCAAGCAGGGGCAGGGATTGTCTATGATTCTGTACCTCAATCGGAGTGGGATGAAACGATGCACAAAGCACGCGCATTGATTAAGGCAGCAGAACAGGTTTAGAATATTCTAATATTATGCTTTAGTGATAGTGTTGCAATTGTTTTTAATCTGTGTATTATTGCACCTTAGTTAGTTTCATTGAATCTAACTAAGGATTTTATTTTTTATAAAGAGGAGAGGAGTATGAAGAAAAGCATTTCTGTCTCAGCAGTTGTTACTTTGGCGACATTATTTATGATGCCAATGCAAACAATCGCTAAAGAGGCGAAAACAGGTCAAGAACTCAGTTTTGACCGTAAGTTTGGTAATTGTTTGGCTTGTCACACAATTTCAGGCGGTACGCAAGGAGGCAATGTTGGTCCGCCACTCGTTGCAATGAAAGCAAGATTTCCAGATAGAGCGGTGTTAAGAGCTCAAATTTGGGATGCAACAGTAAAGAACCCAGGTTCTATTATGTTGCCATTCGGTCGACACAAAATAATGTCTGAAAGCCAGATTGATAAGGTAACAGATTTTATCCATTCATTATAATTTAAGGAGAATAACAATGAAAAGAAGATTATTTTTAAAAAGTGCAATGGCAAGTTCTGCTGTTGTAACGGCAGTAGGCGCAGGCTTACTAACGCCATCAACGGTTTTTGCTGCCTCAGCAAACTTTACAGCAATATCAGATAAAGTAAAAGCAAGTGCAGCAAGTGCAGGCGCAGGTTCATTCAAGTTCAAAGCCCCTAAAATTGCTGAGAATGGTGCAGTGGTTCCAATGGAAATTGATGCCTCGAAGATGAGCGATGTCAGTAATATTGCTATTTTTGTACAAAATAACAGCACACCTTTGGCGGCTTCGTTTAATTTATCTGGCGCTGTTGGCTTTGTTGCTGCTCGTGTTAAGATGGGTGCAACTTCAAAAGTAGATGCGTTAGTAACAGCGGGTGGTTCTACAACGAAAGTAACGAAAGAAATCAAAGTAACTATTGGCGGCTGCGGCGGTTAATTCAACATATTAATTAGGAGAAACTATTATGGCAAAAATTAAATTAAAGCCGAAAGCAAGAAAAGGCGTTATTACTATTAAGGCGCTTGTTAAGCATCCAATGGAAACAGGTCTTCGTAAGAAGAAAGGTAAGTTAGTCCCTGCAAATCACATTATGCATATGGTTATATCGCATAATGGTACTAAAATGGTTGATGCAGATATTGGTAGTTCAATATCTAAAGACCCTTATTTTAAGTTTAAAATTCCTGGTAAAAAAGGCGATACTATCAAACTTGATTATAAGGATAATTTAGGAAAAACAGGGACTGCGACTAAAAAGTCTAAGTAACTCTGTTTTTTATTGAGGAGAGAATAATGAAAAAAATAATAACAACAGTAGCAGTTGCGACTTTATTAAGTTCAACTACTATATTTGCAGCACAGCAATCATCAGTTGTTCAGGCTGACATTAATGCCTTTCAAGGTTACTTCAAGGATAGATTTTCTGAGTTGTCGTTAGATGACTTTTCTAAGGGTCCTTATGCGATGAATGAAGACAAGATGTTGCAGTTTGAAGCTGCGATGGATTTACCTCCATTTGAAGATCATGTAGAAAAAGGTGAGAAGGCATGGAATACACCCTTTAAAAATGGCAAAACTTACTCAAGTTGTTTTCCAGGTGGCGACGAAAATATTCGTGCTAACTATCCAAAATGGGATGCAGCCAAAGGTAAAGTGGTTGGCTTAGAAGGTGCTATCATTAATTGTCGCGTGAAAAACGGCGAGAAAAAGATTGGCTCTGGTAAAGGTAAACTTGCTTATATGGGCGCTTACTTAACGGGTCTTGCTGAGGGTAAAAAAATCAATGTAATCGTTCCAGAAGGGGACGCTAAAGCATTGGCTGCTTACAACGAAGGCAAAAGATTTTTCTATGCTAAACGAGGTCAGTTGAACTTATCTTGTGCAAACTGTCATGTGAATAATGCAGGTCAAAAACTTCGTGGTGATATTTTGTCACCCGCTTTAGGTCAGACGACTCACTTCCCAGTATGGCGTGGCAAATGGGCTAAGAAGAAAGGTGATGGTTTTGGTACTATTCAGCGTCGTTATGGTGGTTGTAACAAGCAAGTTCGTGCACAACCGTTTAAGCGTCAAAAAGACGAGTATAACAATCTGGAATACTTTCATACTGTCATGAGTAATGGCATGGAGATTTCTGGTACTGAATACAGACAATAAAGGAGAATAACATGAAAAAATTATTATTAACAACGCTAACTGTATTTGCATTGTCGTTACAAGTTGGTTGCACATCAGATGACGGATATGGTTCTACAGCTAAACCTGCTGATAAATCAACCGCATCTACTGCACCTGCTGCTAAATCAACTGCACCTTCTGCTTATGAGTCTGCCTTGAAATCTGCTAAAAAAGAGATTAAAAAGGCTAAGAAAGCAGGAATGCTTTGGAAGACAATTGGTGGCAAGAAGGGACTTTTAGCAAAAGCGAAGAAGTTGGAAAAGAAAGGCAATACTAAGAAAGCCATTAAGCTTATTAATACTGCTAAGGCACATGCAATTCTTGGTCAAAAGCAAGCTGTTGACCAAGCTAACGCAGGTCCTAACTTCTAAAACCGTTTAGTGTTATAGAAAAAATACCCCTTCATTGGGGTATTTTTTTATCTGTATTTTTTTATTAGCAGTTAAGTTTTACTGAGATTTTTTTAATTGTAAAATGAAACCTGATTATCTAATTATTCTTTAAATGCCTGCTGAATTTATTCACCTTCATTGCCATAGCGAATACTCTGTTGAGAACAGTTTGATTCGCATACCAAAGTTAGTAAAACAGGCTAAAAAACTGGGTATGAATGCAATTGCGTTGACGGATAATAATAATTTATTTGCAGCGGTTAAGTTTTATAAGGCGGCGAAAGAGGCGAATATTAAACCTATCTTTGGCACTGAGATTACTTTAAAAGGTGAGAAGAAAAATTCATCTTTATTGCTTCTGTGTCAAGATAGACAAGGGTATTTAAACCTCTCCAAACTCATTTCTTTGTCCTATCAAACAGGAGAAGGGATGGAGGGTGCAAATATTACCCTTGAACAATTACGGCAATATAATCAAGGCTTGATATTAATCGCACTGCCCGTGCATAGTGATGTGGCTCAGGCATTAATTAAAAATAAGAGTTCTGAGTCCTATGCAAAAGCCAAAGTTTGGCAACAGATATTTGGTGACCGGTTTTATTTAGGGTTACAACGCACCAACCGTGTTCACGATGAACAGTATTTACACCCTTGTATAGAATTGGGCTTGGCACTTGATATTCCTTTAGTGGCAACGAATGATGTTCAATTTCTTGAAAAAGACGAATTTGAAGCGCATGAAGCGCGTATTTGCATCACTCAGGGTGGTTTATTAGACGATGCTCGACGAGAAAAGCGTTATTGCGAAGAGCAATATTTGAAGTCGGGGGGTGAGATGAGTGCGTTGTTTTCTGATTTACCCGAGGTACTTGCGAACAGTGTTGAAATTGCCAAACGATGTAATGTGCATTTTGAGCTATACAAAAAGAATTATTTACCTGATTTCCCTGTGCCAGAAGGCTTGACTATGGCGGAATTCTTTTCTCAAGAATCTAAACGAGGTTTGGAGTTGCGCCTAGAAGGGCTTGAAGTTGATAAAGAAGTTTATGATGAGCGTCTAGAGTTTGAGCTTTCAGTGATTAATAAAATGGATTTCCCGGGTTACTTTTTAATCGTTGCTGACTTTATCCGTTGGTCTAAAGACAATGATATTCCTGTAGGTCCAGGTCGTGGCTCTGGCGCAGGTTCTTTGGTAGCATACGCACTCGGCATCACCAATGTTGATCCAATCAAACACGAATTACTGTTTGAGCGTTTTCTGAATCCTGAGCGTGTTTCAATGCCAGACTTTGATGTAGATTTCTGTACCGATCGTCGTGACGAGGTGATTGAATATGTCTCGCAAAAATATGGCTCTGAAAAAGTATCGCAAATTATCACTTATGGCACAATGGCAGCCAAAGGTGTGGTGCGTGACACAGGGCGTGTTTTGGGACATCCTTATGGGTTTAGTGACCGTATTTCTAAGTCCATTCCAAATGATTTAAAAATCAATTTATCTCGTGCTTTAGGGCGTTTTTCAGAAAAAGATTCGCAAGAAGACAAAGATAAGTGGTTCTCAGAAGAGCTGGCTAATCGTTATGATTCAGAAGAAAGTGTTACCGCTTTACTGGATCTGTCCTTGCAATTAGAGGGCTTGGTGCGTAATGTAGGCACGCATGCAGGCGGCGTTCTGATTGCACCGAGTAAAATTAGTGATTTCTGCCCAACTTATAAAGCCAGTAATGAGGACGGTGTAGTTTCGCAGTTTGACATGAAAGATGTTGAAGCAGTTGGGTTGGTTAAATTTGACTTCTTGGGTTTATCAAACTTAACGGTCATTGACAAAACTGTCAAATTAATTCATAAAAAAGGCTTGTGCGAAGAATTAATTGATATTGATGCGTTTTCATTAGACGATGAGGCTGTGTATGAGTTGTTGCAACGATGTGATACCACGGGTATTTTCCAGCTAGAATCAGAAGGAATGCGGGGTTATCTGAAAAAATTGCAGGCAGATTCGTTTGAAGATATTGTGGCAATGTTGGCGCTCTATCGCCCAGGCCCACTTGATGCGGGCATGGTAGATGACTACATCAATGTCAAGCATGGCACGCAAAAAGTGAAATACCCGCATCCAATGTTAGAAGGAATTTTAGCCCCAACCAACGGTGTGTTTTTGTATCAAGAGCAAGTGATGCAATCTGCCCAAGTGATGGCAGGATACTCGTTAGGTGGTGCGGATTTATTGCGTCGGGCAATGGGTAAAAAAATTGCTTCTGAAATGGACGCACAACGCAGTGTGTTTGTTGAGGGTGCAGCAAAAAATGACATTGATGAGAAAAAAGCCAATGAAATTTTTGACTTAATCGACAAATTCTCGGGCTATGGTTTTAACAAATCTCACTCAGTTGCTTATGCTTATGTGTCCTATCAAACTGCATGGTTAAAATCCCATTATCCAGCTGCCTTTATGGCATCTGTGCTGTCACGAATGATGGACGACACGGACAGAGTTAGTTTTACCGTGAATGAAGTGCGGACGATGGCACTAACGATTGAAGGTCCGAATGTGAATGAATCTTTGTATGAATTTAGCATTAAAGACGACAAAACCCTTACTTATGGCTTGGGGGCAATTAAAGGCGTAGGTGAGGCAGTTGTTGAGTTGTTGGTTGCTGAACGCGAAGCTAATGGTAAATACCACGATTTATTTGATTTTTGTATGCGTATTGAAAAACGCGCCTTGAATAAACGCGCGCTTGAGGCGCTGATTTATAGCGGTGCTTTGGATGAGTTTGGGGTGGAGAGATCCAGTTTGATTCATACTTACCCAAATGCAACGAAACAAGCGGAACAACAGCAAAATGACCGCTCCAGTGGACAAAGTGGTTTGTTTGGCGAAGTGCAAGGTTGTCAAGAATACGAAGCACATTATGCCGTCGTGCCACCTTTTTCATTTAGGCAAACTTTACAATTTGAAAAAATTGTGATGGGTTATTATTTTTACAACCATCCAACTGATGAATATAAAAATGATTTAAAGGCAATTACCGCCACTCTGCCTAAGGATTTGACTTTTAGAAATAGTAAAGAAGTGCGTGTATTGGCATTAATTTCTGATGTTTATTATCGCACCACCAAAAAAGGGAAATTGATGGTATCCCTGGCACTTGAAGACGGCAAGACAGTGTTAAATGCGGTTATTTTTGCCAAAGTATTGGAAACTGAAGGTATTAGCGAGCAACTAAAGGTGGATACTGTGGTCGTTATTTCAGGAAAAATTGAGCGAGATGATTACCGAGATGGCTGGCAATTGATCATTGATAATATCGAAAATATTGATAGCGTCAAGGAAAAATACGCTAGAAGTTTTGACATTTTGCTCAATGAGCAACACATAGAATTGTTCGACCAACTTGCCACAGAGCTCAAACAAAATCAAGGAAAGTGCCCTGTGAAATTAGTTTATCACACCGAAAAATCTACCGGTTCAATACGATTAGGGCGTGAATACGCTGTTCAACCTACCCAACAATTAATTGAGAGGGTGGATGCACTATTAAAGGATAATGTGGGTCAAATTAATTACTCACATTGACGCAAATAATAGCGTTTATTATCTTTTCTATATTCTTGAATTTCGATTTTTTCACTTAATAAAATCTCAATTTGCCCCGAGCAATTGGTTTGTAGGGTTTTGATGTTGTTGTATTGATAGCGTTGCATAATTTTTTTAGCGGGGTGATGGAAACGGTTTTTAAAACCACTGGAAATTACCACTAATTCTGGTGACACTGCTTTTAAAAATAGTTGTGTAGAGGAGGTTTTGCTGCCATGATGAGGGGACATTAAAACATTGTTTTTTAATTTTTCTTTGAGGTTTTTTACCAAATAATATTCAACTTCTTTTTCAATATCACCCGTGAGCAAAGCACTGTATTTCTCAGTGGAAATTTTTAGTACGCAAGAGGCATTATTACCTTTAAAATCGCTATTTTTATTGGGGTTGAGTATTTCAAAGAACACGCCATCCCATTTCCAATTTTGCCCTGTTTGGCAAATCGTTGTTTTTACTTCAATTTTTTTAGGTACAGAAGTGAGTATTTCACCTATTTCAAAATTCTCTAAAATATTGTGAAACCCGCCGATATGGTCATTATCTCCGTGTGAAATGATAACTTTGTCTAAAATACGAATATGTTTTGCGTGCAAAAAAGGCGTAATAACGCTATCACCGAGATTAAATCCAGAGCGGTATATCGCACCCGTGTCAAACACTAAAGTATGGTTTTTCGTTTGCACCACATGGGACAATCCCTGTCCAACATCAAGAGTGGTAATGAGCACGGAATTATCGGCTATTTTTTGAGCAGGTGTGAGCAATAGCAAACCTAAAATTGGAATTGATAGCCAACGAAGTTTTAGTCCTTTTGGTGATATGGCAATAAATAAACCGAAAATAAAAATTGCTAAATCTATCAGCGAGGTTTGCGAATAATGCCATTTATTAAATTCAAATTTTTGCAATTGTTCTAAGAATAAGGACAGATAAATTAAGGCTTGATCGGCGATTGAAAAAACCAAAGTGGATAAGTAATCTAATCCAATAAAAGCGAGCGATGCACCAATTAAAGCAAAGGGTGTGGCAATAAAACTAAAAACAGGAATGGCAATCAAATTGGCAATTGGTGATACAATTGAGCCTGTTGAAAAAAACCAAATGGTCAGTGGCAAGGAAGCAATGCTAATCAATAATTGTAGATAAATAAGACGATAAAGCCAAGATTTTTGTTGATGTCGCCCAGCACCATAAACAATCACGGCAACCACATAAAATGACAGCCAAAAACCGATGCTAAAGACGCTTAATGGATTGTTAATCAGCACTAAAAGTAGTGCCACACCATAGAGTTGCCAAACATTATGATGGCGTTTCAAGATAATTGACAGAAAAACTACACTTGCCATAATAAAGGCGCGACCTGTGGGGATGGAAAAACCCGCAATTAAGGCGTATAAAAATGCAGAAAGCAAGCCAAAATAGGCACCCATAATTTGTGCAGGCACTTTTAAGCAAAGTCGTCGAGAGCGTCGCCATAAAAATTGCACCAATAGAAAAACAAAACCAGAGATAAGTCCGATATGCAAACCAGAAATAACGCTTAAGTGCGTAGTATTGGTAGATCTAAACAATTCCCAGTGTTTGTTTTTTACAAAGGAGCGGTCGCCGATAACAAGGGCGTTGAGCACCCCACCAAATTCTTGTTGAGTGAGAATAGGGGACAAGGTTTGTCGGATAGATTGTCGAATTTTATCAATTGAAGACAAGGTGGGGTTAGAGAAAATAAGTCGATTATCAGGCGAGGTTCGAACATAGCCAGTGGCATCAATGCGTTTATAAAACAGCCATTTTTCATAATCAAAACCACCGAGGTTTTGATAGCCGTTATTAGGCTTCATTTTGAGTAATAATTGCCAAGTGTCGCCAACTTGTAAATCGGGCACAAAGACTTTTTTGCGACTATACCAAGACAGTTTTAATTGCCCTTCAAAGGGAGAAATTGCCTTGAAAAAGAATTTGGTACTGCGTTTTGATTTTTCGGGTAATTCAATGATTTCACCCGTGACTAAAATCGGCTTATTTAAGTAAATTTCTTTGACTTTGGTATTGAGGACTTGCGTCGATATAAACCCCATCCAAGCAAAACCAAGTAGAAAAAACACCAGATTCAAACTGAGCGACTGATGACGCCTAAAAAGCGTGAAAATTGCCAAAATTAGAGTGAAAATAATACCCCACTCTACACCCGTGATTGGCAGTGTGTTTTTGAGTGAAAACAGTGAAATTCCAAGGAGAAAATTTAGGGCGTAAATAAACATAAATAACCGTCATAAAATGACACCATAATTAAGTCAAATATTAATCACAGTATAATTTTATAATATTCTGTGAAACACTTGATTTAATGCGTGAAACCTTAAAAGTTTTCCCCCATAACGAAATAAAAGCTAACTGACTCTATTTTTGTTGATATTTGTTTTTTTAAAACTTTCATAAATATTTGATTTTTAATTAAAAAAAATAGTTGATTGTTTTTTATTCAAAACCATAAGAAAGTGCAATATACCAATGTTTTTTACTATTTTAACGAAGATATTAACAGAGTTATCCACAGTTTTGTGGGTAACTCTACTGAGTGTTGATTTAGCAAGGTTTTTGACTATTTATAAAATTTTTTTATTTACCATTTCAACAATTTTTCTAGCTATCTTTTGCTTAGTATTTTTTTCGATTTTTTGGTGGTTTTTCGAGGTTAAGAATATCACTTCATTTTCATCACTTTTGAAGCCAAAATCAGCGTTAGAAACATCATTTAAGATAATGGCGTCACACCCTTTGTTTTTTAACTTGTTTTCAGCATTTTTAATCAAGTTTTGCGTCTCTGCAGCAAAGCCAATGCAAATTGGTTTTTGTGGCAATTGGCACACTTCTTTTAAAATATCTTTGGTCGGAGTTAACTCTAAAATGAGCGCTTTATCCGACTTCTTAATCTTGTGTTTTTCACTGTTTTTGACACAATAATCACTCACCGCAGCACAAGCAATAAAAATGTCTTGTTTGGCAATATTGTGCATCACAGATTGATACATTTGTTCGGCACTCAATGCAGAAATCGTCTCGGCTTTTTGGTTTAAATTAACGCTAATATTACCCACCACCAAAGTTACTTTTGCCCCTGCTTCGATACAAGCATCGGCGAGTGCTGACCCCATTTTTCCACTCGAATGATTAGACAAATATCTCACGGGGTCAATGGCTTCAACCGTTGCCCCCAAAGTAATTAATACTTTTTTACCCGTTAGTTTTGTATTTTGAAAAAGCGCACCGACTTGTTGAGCAATATCCGCAGACTCAGCCAAACGCCCCTCGCCAACATCCCCACAGGCTTGCTCACCACTTTCAGGTTGAATGACAATGACTTGTCGTTGCACCAGTGTCTTTAAATTCGCCTGCACACCGTTACTTACATACATTTTCTGATTCATCGCAGGGGCAACTATCATCGGACAATCACTCGCCAAAACCACGCTGCTTAGTAAGTCATTTGCCTTACCTAACGCCAAATTCGCAAGGGTATTTGCACTCGCAGGGGCAATCAAAATCGCATCCGCCCATTTTGCTAATTCAATATGCCCCATCGATAATTCAGCTTCTTTATCCCACAGATTATGATGCACTTTATGTTGAGAAGTTACTTGCAAAGACAATTCCGTCACAAATTGCGAGCCACCTTGTGTCAAAACCACACGCACTTTCGCCCCTAAATCCTGCAATCGACGCACAATGTCAGGGGCTTTGTAAGCGGCAATTGAGCCACTCACGCCTAAAATAATATTTTTATTAGTCAGTATTTTCATTTTAGCGTTGCTGTTATTTTGATGTCTTCGCCGACCATTCTGATGTCGCTAATATTGAGCGTTAGTTTGTCATTCATTGTTTGAATCGGTAGATTTATCATTGAATTTGCCTCACTGCCCATCAATATCGGCGCCGTATAAATAACAAATTCATCAATCAACCCAGCCTCAACCATCGCCCCAATCAACCCAGGACCCGCCTCAAGTAAGATATTATTAATTCCTTGTCTGCCCAATTGTAAAAGCACAGCATGCAAATCTAATTTTCCAATAGCGTTAGTTTTGGTATTTTTAGGATTAAAAACTTGCGTACTTGCATCTGCTGAAAAAATATTAAGTGTCGTATCGGTAATCTGATTTTTACCATCCACCACCACGCGCAATGGCACGCTATCAACCCCATCAAGACGCACTGTCATCGACGGATTATCGGTCAACACCGTGCCAGACCCCGTCATAATTGCCTGATTTTTAGCGCGTAATTTTTGCACCTCTAATCGTGCTGACTCGCCCGTAATCCATTTACTTTCACCCGATGCCATCGCTGTTTTGCCATCCAAGCTCATTGCAATTTTGCAAGTGATAAAAGGCAATCCTGTTGTCATTCGTTGAATAAATCCACGATTGAGTTGCCTCGCCTCAACTTCTAACAAACCCGTTTTAACGACAATCCCCGCTTCTTCCAACAGTGCCACACCTTTGCCACCCACCAAAGGATTAGGGTCAAGCGTCGCAATAATAACTTGCTCAACCTCCGCATCGATAATCGCCTGAGCACAAGGCGGTGTCTTGCCTTGATGGGCACAAGGCTCTAAGGTTACATAAAGCGTCATCCCCTTTGCCTGATGATTGATTTGTGCTAACGCATTGAGTTCCGCATGGGCTTCGCCAAATATTTGATGATAACCTTGTGCCATAATCTCATCATTTTTTACAATCACACAGCCCACCATTGGGTTGGATTGCACGCCATAACGACCTTTGCCAGCCAGTTGCAGTGCCAGCGACATAAATTGTGTGTCATTTGTTGAAAAAGTTGCCACAGTTGTCTAATTACTCGTAAAATTAACCTCTTATTTTACAGAGGAGAAGCCCCATGGATGAACAGAAAAAACAAGCGCTAAAATCGGCATTAACACAAATTGAAAAGCAATTTGGCAAAGGTTCAGCGATGTTTCTCGGCGACGAAAGGGCAAACACAGATATTGAAGCGGTTTCTACCGGTAGTTTGAGTTTGGACATTGCACTCGGCATCGGTGGTTTGCCAAAAGGGCGTGTGATTGAAATTTATGGACCTGAATCTTCGGGCAAAACAACTTTAACGCTACATGTGATTGCAGAAATGCAAAAACTCGGTGGCACCGCAGCCTTCATTGACGCAGAGCATGCCTTAGACCCACAATACGCCAAAAGATTAGGCGTAAATACCGATGAATTGGTCATTTCCCAGCCCGATACTGGCGAGCAAGCTTTAGAAATTACAGATACTTTAGTGCGTTCAGGCAGTGTGGACATCGTGGTAGTTGACTCAGTGGCAGCACTCACACCAAAAGCAGAAATTGAAGGCGAAATGGGTGCATCACATATGGGCTTGCAAGCGCGTTTGATGTCACAAGCCTTGAGAAAACTAACCTCAAATATCAAAAAAACCAACACCATGGTTATCTTTATTAACCAATTAAGAATGAAAATTGGCGTGATGTTTGGTAATCCCGAAACGACAACGGGCGGTAATGCCTTGAAATTTTACGCCTCCGTGCGTTTAGACATTCGTCGTATCGGCGCCATCAAGAAAGGCGACGAAATTATGGGCAACGAAACCCGTGTGAAAGTATTAAAAAACAAAGTCGCACCCCCATTCAAACAAGCAGAATTTCAAATCCTTTACAACGAAGGCATTTCCCGTGAAAGTGAAATCATTGATTTGGGTGTGAAGCACGAATTGGTCGATAAAGCAGGTGCTTGGTACAGTGTTGGCGCGGAAAGAATTGGACAAGGCAAAGACAAAGCCCGTGATTATCTAAAAGAACACCCAGAAATGTGTGCTGATTTAGAAGAGAAAATCAAAGCCATTGTTTTAGGTTCGGATGAAGAGGAAGTAGAAACCAAGCCAAAATCTAAAGGCAAAGACGCTGAGTAAAACCGCTTACAATAGTGCCTTAGGAATGCTCGCTAAACGCGAGCATTCTTGTATGGAGCTGCATAAAAAACTGACTCAATGGCATGAAGAAGACGAAGTTGAAGAAGCCATCGCCAAACTCACCAAAGAAAATTACCAATCTGATGAGCGTTTTGCCGGTGAATTTATCCAAATGCGTTTTAACCAAGGCAAAGGCCCAATTAAAATCTCAATAGACTTACGACAACGAGGTATCGAGCACTTTGATTTATCTGAATACGATTTTTTTGCCTTAGCAAAAGAAATCAGAGTAAGAAAATACGGCGAACAAGCCCCCAGTAATTACAAAGAAAAAGCCAAACAACAACGCTTTTTGCAATCTCGTGGATTTGATTTTGAACAAATTAATTGTTCTTTTGAGTCATAAAAAAGAACACCTATCAAAGATGGGCGTCGGACCAAGTGTGTTTAGGAATAATGGCGATAATGGGGTGGGCTACTTTTATCATCCTATTATAAAAAGTAGCCTACCCCCATTATTTTTAACGCTTGGATTCACCTGACGCATTAGCGGTCAGGTGGAATGATTTGTTATGCATTTTATCTGCTATAAATATTTTTTCTATGCCCAATACTAATAACTAAAATTATCAATTCATTATCATTAATTTCATATATCACCCTATAACTTCCAATTCTTATACGATATGCTTCTCTGCCAGTTAATTTTTTAGTATTGTAATATGGCTCATTGGCTAAGGCGTAAATCTTATTTATTATTTTAGTTTGAAATGGTTCACTTATTTTAGCCAATGATTTTTTGGCATTTTTCTGTATCTTTAAATCGTATTTCAAAATACTAATGATTTTTTATTTCTTTTACTGCCTGACTGAACGATATAACTTCACTATTGGTTTTTTTAGCTTTATCATAAACCTCTATATCATCTAGCATTTCAAGCTGTTGCATTATTTTTTGCCATTCATTCATTTGAATAACCACTGCTTTTTGAGTTTGTGTATCATCAATTATGTATTGTGGATGTAGTGCTAACATATCGTCTTCCTTGTATTTTTTATGCCTATAATTATATCAAATTTTACATTTCATCCACACTATTTTAAATTTGTTATCGGTAATTGTTTCATTTTTATTATCTGAGAATCTATTTTTTTTAGTCGTATTTGTTTATTTAGATGTATTCTTCTATCCTTTACCTCTTGTTTAAACTTAGTACTCATTGACTCTTTAAATGACCAAAAAATACTATCACTTAATTTTTTTCTAATTTATCGAAAGATTTATACAGTTTTGCCAATCTTTTGCTATCCTTGTCTTTTGGATTTTGTAATTCCAATTTATAATTTTTTCAATAAATCATGCATATACAACATATCTTGTTTTTGGACTTTGTTTAGAATGCCACTATCTTCTAATTTATAATAGTCTTGAAATTCCTCAATAACACTTTCCTCAATAACACTTCTTGGGTAATTGATAGTGGGTGTGTGGATTTGAATTAACCGATTTACAAGATTTGGCAGATAATGGGAGCAGACTATTTTTATCATCCTATTATAAAAGTAGCCTACCCCATTATTCGCTAATTATTTAAAACACACTCTGACTCCAATTCCATTTCAATCAGATTGAAGCACAACTTAAGAGTAGAATCAAACTAAAATCAAGGGAAGGGGGTAAGAATTCAAACGGTAAAATAAAATCAAGTGATACTACCCTTTTTGATTGACCCCTTTGATTTAAAAAATCAACCTAATCTCATTGGCGTATTTTTTTCAAGCGTGTGCTGAGTAAAAAAACCGTAAAATAGCCTAGACTACAAATAAAAAAATTATGAAAATAAAGATAGAAAATTGTAATAATATTACAGAAGGTTTAATTAATATTGAAACAAAGAAACTAAACATTAGATTTGGTATAAATGGAACAGGTAAAAGTACAATAGCAAAAGCTATTCAGTATCAAGTTGAAGATCCAGAAAGCTTAACAGATTTATTACCTTTTAAATTGCGGGAAGAAAATCAAGACAATCTAAGTCCAAAAGTTGAAATTAATAATGGAGAAATCAAGTCTATTTCTATTTTTAATGAAGAATACATTAAACAGTTTCTTTTTAAGCAAGATGAGCTTGTAAGTAATAGTTTTGAAATTTTTATAAAAACTCCAAACTATACCGAAACAGAAGAAAATATTGAAGAACAATTAAAAGAAATAAAAAAAGTATTTTTAAGCAATGAGGAATTAGATCAAGCCATTTCAGATTTTGAATCTTTATCTAACAGTTTTAAAACAACAAAAAAAGGACTTTCTAATGCCTCGGCTATTTCCAAGGGTTTAAAAGATGGAAATAAAATAGAAAATATTCCAGAAAACTTAAAAGAATATGCTCCTTTTATTCAAGATAAAGAAAAATGTGTTAAGTGGTTAGAATGGCAAATAAAAGGAAATAATTTTAGTGAAAATCATAACAACTGCCCTTACTGTGTTTCTCCAACTGATAATGAAAAAAAACAAACAATAAAATCTGTTTCAGAAAATTATGATAAAAATGTAATTAAAAATTTTATTCTAATAATAAAAGCAATAGAAGATTTAGGTGCTTATTTTTCCAAAAAATCAAAAGAAGAATTGGAAAGAATATTAAAAAAAACTGATGGACTATTAGAAGAAGAAAAGACTTATATCATCACAATAAAAAGTCAGATAGATAACTTTTTAGAGAGATTAAAAAATCTAAAAAATATTTCATTTAATAACTTAAAAGATGATGAAAAGATAGAAGAAAAAATAAAAAATTTTAGGGTCTTAACTAGTTAAGCAATTTTTAATTGCTTAAAATACTAGTTATGAAAAGGAAAAATAAGTATTACAACCGTTCAAGACTTTCAGAGGCAAAATTTAGAGAAGTTATTAAATATTTTTCAGTGGATTTAAGCGCTACTCAAATAGCACAATTAACCAATCTAAATTTAAACACTGTTAATAAAATTTTGACACTTGTAAGGATAAGAATTTTTGAATTATCAGACCAATATCAACTTCAATCTGCCCCACTAGTGGGGCAGATTGAAGTTGATGAAAGCTACTTTGGTGCTCGGCGCGTCCGTGGGAAACGCGGCCGAGGTGCCAGGGGCAAGATAATCGTATTTGGCTTATTGAAACGAGGTGATAAGGTTTATACTCAAATTATAGAAAAGTGCGATAGAATAACCCTTCACAGCATAATAAAAGACAAAACATCAACAGATAGTATTATTAATTCTGACGGATGGCGTGGATATAATGGCTTGGTAGATTTTGGCTATAAAAAGCATTATCGTGTTCATCATGGTAAGAATGAATTTGCCAGAGGAAATTCTCATATTAACGGCATCGAATCTTTTTGGGGTTATGCTAAAATTAGACTAGTAAAATTTAAAGGAATGAATAAAAAAATGTTTAAATATCATCTTAAAGAATGTGAATTTAGATTTAATAATCGTAAGCAAGATATGTATAAAATCTTACTTGATAATTTTAGAAAAGAGCCGCTTAACTAGTTAAGACCCAAATTTTATTATAGTTATTGATGAATTATTTGATAAATTAAAAGCAGATAAAACAGAGAAAATAGTAATTAATATTAACAAATCTTTAAACACTACACTTGAAAAAATCGGAACACTTAAGGGAAATATAAATAAACAAAAACAAGAAGTTGAAAACTCAATAAAAAAACATCAAAAAAATATTAACCAATTTCTTAAAAATGCAGGATATAAATATGAAGTTTTAATTGATGAGGAAAATAAAATAAAACTTCAACATATTGATTGTAAAAATAATATTTTAGGTGGAGATCAACATTTAAGTTTTGGAGAAAAAAATGCTTTTGCTTTAGTATTATTTATGTACGAAACTTTATCTAAAAATCCCAATTTAATTATTTTAGATGACCCTATTTCTTCATTTGATAAGAATAAAAAATATGCAATTTTACAAATGCTTTTTAGGGAAGATACTTCTTTTAAGAGTAAAACTGTTTTGATGCTAACTCATGATATTGAGCCAATAATCGACTCTGTAAAAGCACTTGGCCGTATATTTAAAAATCAAACAAACGCTAGTTTTTTGCAATATAAAGATGAAAATATTACTGAAAAAGAAATTAAAAAAGAAAACATATTAACTTTTACACAAATTTGTAAAAATATCACCGAAGATAAAAATATTAATAAAATATCAAAATTAATTTATTTAAGAAGGAATTTTGAAATATTAGATGACAAAGGTGATGAGTATCAAATATTATCAGATTTATTTCATAAAAGAACAAAAGAAGATGCAAAAACTTATAGACAAGAAAAAGATAGCAGTTTAACAGGTGAACAATTTGAAATAGATTTTAGCGCTGGAATGAAAAAACTTAAAAAAGTTATTTCTGATTTTAATTATGAAGACTTGTTAAAAACAATTAAAAATCAAGAGGGGTTAAAGAAAATTTATGAGGCTGCTGAAAATGGATATGAAAAATTACAATTGTTTAGAATTATAAATGGTGAATTTGCCAAGCAGGATAGTTTTAGTGATGTGATGAAAAAATTTATAAATGAAACTTACCACATAGAAAATGATTTAATTCATCAATTAGATCCAAGAGAATATGATCTGATTCCAGAGTTTATTGTTAAAAAATGCAATGATTGTATTTCTGATTTACCAAAATAATGGCTTGTGATTAAAAGGGCGCCGCCTCCCTTCCCCGCCTCCCCCCGCGAATTGCCATGTTGAGAAAAATACCAGCAAAAATTCGTTTTTTATCGATAGAGTCATTGTTGGAAGATTTGGGTGCGGTTGATTTTGAGGATATTCATTGGGTGATTGTTGGCGGGGAGAGTGGTGCTCGAGGAGTAAAAGGGGGGCGCCACCCTTTTATTTTAATATTTTAGTAAAAACAATGGCTTACCCTTTCACCCGAGAAAGTCAAGAAGAGGGCTAATGGGAAATATATTGCAGATACGCCACTATAAACATATAAACCATATTAAGAAAATTTATTTGGGTTTTAAAAATGAGCATAAAAACACAAATAGAATGGACAGGGAAAACATGAAATCCGACCACGGGTTGCACGAAGGTCTTGGCTGAATGTAAGCAAAATTACCAAGCGTTTATGCCTGCTGTGGAGAATGTGAAGTTATTGGAAAATATTTTCAACCGCATTTAAGTTTGTTTGGTGTGGTTCGAATATTATATGATGTTTTTTAGGTTTACAAAGTAAAATGGCTTGAATTCGCCAGTAAAGAATTAAATGATGTTGCAACTAATTATTTTGATGTTAGTGAAAATCGTTTACGCAAGCATCAATTACCAAATGAAATTCCCACCAAGCGAAATCCTTTAAAACGACCAAAAAAATGGCAGAAATGAATAAAATATTTACTTTGCGTTCTCCGCTTTATATTAAATACCCGAACGGGGAAACCCGTGTGATTGAGGAGATTTTTCAGCACCCTAAAGGACTGTTGTATTTTGAGTTGTTTTGGGAAAAAGACCCGCAATATAGTATTCATTTGATTGAGGGTGAAATCAAGGGTGATGGCCCTTGGAGGGTGGGGGAGGCGAGTTTTCATGTGTTGGGGTGTAATCATACGCACCCGCAGATGTGTGAGATGCATAGTTTTTGGAAGGTGGAGTTAATGCAGAATCCGCAACAGTTTAGGCGTGATGAGGTGATGAAAATTGCGTTGGAAAAGGGGGTTATTTTGCCAGAAGATTATCCGATTAACGATAGGAAATATTAACAATGATGCACGGACAAACTAAGGCTTATGATTTTAAAACTCAGGATGTTAAAGTTTTAAAGAAATTAATGCCGTATTTACTCAAAATGCGGGGGCGTGTTATTTGGGCAACGCTGTTTTTGATTATGGCAAAATTAGCGAATGTGGCAGTGCCTGTTGCGCTTAAAGGCATTGTTGATGCACTTGATCAGCCGAATGTTTTGGTGATTTTACCGTTGGGTTTGTTGTTTGCTTATGGTGCATTACGCCTTAGCAGTTCACTGTTTAATGAGTTACGCGATGCGGTGTTTGCCCGGGTGCGTTATCATGCGATGCATTTGATTGCTTTGGGGGTGTTTAAGCATTTGCATACTTTGGATTTGTCTTTTCATTTAGACCGTCGGATTGGCGGGATTACCCGTGATATTGACCGTGGGACGCAGAGTGTTTCGACGCTATTGTCGATTTTTGTGTTTAATATCCTTCCTTCGTTTTTTGAAATTGCGATGGTGGTCGGGTTGTTGTGGATAAATTACGATGTGTTTTTTGCGGGGATTTCCTTGGCAACGGTTACTTTTTATATCGCACTGACTTTGGCAATTACCACTTGGCGGATGAAATATCGCTATGAGATGAACGATATGCAATCCGAAGCAAATACCAATGCGGTGGACAGTCTGATTAATTATGAAACGGTGAAATATTTTAATCGGGAGGATTTTGAGGTTAATCGCTACGACAAGACGATGGGGCGTTGGGAAGATGTGGCAACTAAGAGTTTTACTTCAATGACGGCGTTGAATTTTGTGCAATCCAGCGTGATTGCTGTTGGCGTAACGATTATTTTGATAATGGCAGCACAGGGTGTGGTGGATGAGCAATTAAGTCTAGGCGATATGATTATGATTCAGGCGTTATTGTTGCAATTATTTTTACCACTCGGCTCTTTGGGGATTGTTTATCGGCAGATTAAACACAATTTTATTGATATGAATAATCTGTTTGGTTTGCTCGAACGACGGGCAAAAGTGCAGAATGTTGATAACGCACCTGCCTTAAAAGTGAGCCAAGGCAAAGTGGAATTTAAGCAAGTTTCTTTTGCTTATGAAAATAAAAATAAAACTTTAAAAGCGGTTAATTTCACCATTGAATCAGGCAAAAAAGTGGCTATTGTCGGGCAGTCGGGTTCGGGAAAATCCACTTTAGCGAAATTATTATTCCGTTTTTATGATGTGAACGACGGTGCAATTTTGATTGATGGGCAAGACATTAAAGCCGTTGATAAAAACTCGCTGCAATCGGCAATCGGCGTAGTGCCACAGGATACCGTGATGTTTAATGAAAGCATTTATTACAACATCGCCTATGGCAAGCAGGGTGCGACGCAGCAAGAAGTGGAGGCGGCGGCGAGGGCAGCATTTATCGATGGCTTTATTGATGATTTGCCTGATGGTTATGAGACGATGGTGGGTGAGCGAGGGTTGAAATTATCGGGCGGTGAAAAACAGCGAATGGCGATTGCCCGAGTATTGTTAAAAAATCCACCGATTTTGATTTTTGATGAAGCCACTTCGGCACTGGATTCTTATTCAGAAAAAATGGTGCAAAAGGCACTCAAAGAATTAGGCAACGAACACACAATTTTAGTCATTGCACATCGTCTTTCCACCATTGTCGATGCTGATAAAATCATCGTCTTAGATAACGGTGCAATTCTCGAACAAGGCACGCACGATGAATTGTTAGCCATCAAAGGCAAATACGCCGAATTGTGGCAAATGCAAATAAGCAAGGAAAAAGAATGAAATTTAATCTCAGCAATACAGACAACAAAGCCCGCCGTGGGAAATTAACTTTTGAACGAGGCGAGGTAGAAACCCCCGCCTTTATGCCAGTTGGTACTTATGGCACGGTCAAAGCAATGACACCCGAAGAAGTGCAGGAATTGGGTGCGCAGATTATTCTCGGTAATACTTTTCACTTGGCGATTACACCGGGTACTGAGGTTATTGAGGCTCACGGCGATTTACACAATTTTATGCATTGGCAAGGACCGATTTTGACAGATTCAGGCGGTTTTCAAGTGTTCAGTTTGGGCGATACGAGAAAAATTAGCGAAGCAGGCGTAGATTTTCGCTCCCCTAAAGACGGTGCCAAAATCTTTATGGGGCCAGAGGAATCAATGCAAATCCAACACAAATTAGGCTCAGATATTGTGATGATTTTTGACGAATGCACGCCATATCCTGCCGACAAGCCAACCGTTGACCAGTCAATGCAACTCTCATTGCGTTGGGCAAAGCGTTCAAAAGCCGAACACGAAAAGTTGGGCAATAAAAACGCTTTATTTGGTATTGTACAAGGTGGAATGTTTGAGGATTTGCGTTCTCAATCAGCAACAGAATTAATGAGTATTGATTTTGACGGCTATGCCATCGGTGGCTTGAGCGTGGGTGAGCCGAAAGAAGAGATGATTAAGGTTTTGGATTATTTGCCCGAGCAATTACCCCCCAACAAACCCCGATATTTAATGGGTGTCGGCACACCGAGTGATTTGGTGGAAGCCGTTGAGCGGGGCATTGATATGTTTGATTGCGTGATGCCAACCCGCAATGCCCGTAATGGCTATTTATTCACCTCAATAGGCACCGTTAAGATTCGCAATGCACAATACAAACTGGACACCAATCCTGTTGATGCACGCTGTGGTTGTTACACCTGTAAAAATTACACCCGCTCTTATTTGCATCATCTACAACGCAAAAATGAGATTTTAGGTTCACGACTCAACACCATTCACAATTTGCATTATTACCAAGATTTAATGGCAGGAATGCGTGAAGCGATTGAAAGTAATACCTTTGCCGAATTTAAAAAATCATTTTATGAAATGCAAAATGAGTAAGCGCTTATTATTCTTTGTTGATGAGGGTGGTTTTGATGATTTCACCCCGTTATTTCAGCGTTTGGGTTTTGCGGTGGACTTTGAGGATTCGCAAAGAAGGGCGGTTAAATTAGCCAAGAAAAATCAATATGCTGTGTTGGTGGCTGAGTTTAGCCACAATCCAGAATTTCGTGACCGTGTCAGTAATATTGAATCTTTGTTGGCAACTTTAGAGGGGCATTCGCCTGAGGCAAAAATTATTATTTTATATGATGAGATTAATCAGCCACAATTGAATCAACTCAAAGTGCGTTATAAAATGGATGAGGCTTTAACCTTCCCTGTCCAAGAAGAAAAATTACAAACCCTTCTTGGCTAATTTTTTAAAGTAAATATCCAGTACTTCTTTTGCAAGTGGTGCTGCTTTTGCACTACCGCTACCCGCATTTTCAACAATAACAGCAATGGCAATTTTAGGATTTTCAATCGGTGCAAAGCCAGTAAATAACGCATGGTCTCTCAATCGTTCATCAAGGTTTGCTGCAATATATTGCTCTTCTGCATCTAAGCCAAATACTTGTGCAGTGCCTGTTTTTCCTGCCAGCGTGTATTTTAATTTTTTATTCAACCTCCTGCCCGTGCCATTTGGTGAGTAGATGGTTTGTCGCATACCATCAATCACATCTTCCCAGTGATGAATGTCTTTGATGGGTATTTGTTCACTGGCTCCTTTCGCTGCTTCTTTAATGTTCTTCCCAGGAATTTGTATGTTTTTTAATATCTTGGGTTGAAAAAGCACTCCTTTGTTAGCTAGAGCCGCTGTAGAAACGGCAAGCTGCAACGGACTAGCAGTCATAAAACCTTGTCCAATGCCTGTAATTAAGGTTTCCCCACGATACCAAGGCTTGTCCTTGTTGATTTTTTTCCAATCCTTTGAAGGCAGGATACCACCACGCTCGCCAGGAATGTCAACCCCTGTTTTTTTACCAAAGTTAAAATATGCCAAACCATCGTGCAATGCATCAATCCCCATTTTGTCAGCTAAATCGTAAAAATATACATCACAAGACTGGGCAATTGAATCTTTGACATTGACCACACCATGTCCAGAGCGTTTCCAGTCGTTAAATTTACGCTTTACATTGGGTAATTTAAAAAATCCTGGGCAATAAGCCTCTGAGTGAGCGGTAATAAATCCTTGCTCTAATCCCGCGAGTGCTACCATTGGTTTAACCGTTGAACCTGGTGGGTAAAGCCCCTGAATGGCACGATTAAGTTGCGGAATATCTTTTGAGGCTTGTAATTTTTTATATGCTTTGCGAGAGATGCCATTTACAAACCAATTGGGATTATAAACGGGTGTGCTTGCCATTACTAATACCTCGCCATTAGTGACATCCATTGCGACAATCGAACCTCGCTTTCCTTTAAGTAAAGATTCTGCCTTCTTTTGCATGTCTAAATCAATACTTAAATATAAATCAGCACCTTTACCCGCTTCTTTAATAACTTTGGTATTGATAACTCGCCCCGTAACATTGCGTTCAATTTGTTTCTTACCGCTTTTCCCATGTAATAAAATTTCGTATTGTTTTTCAATACCTGTTTTTCCGACAAAAGAAGTGCCGAGATAATTTTGCTTATCATAGAAATCTTTATCCTTTTTATTCATTCTGGAAACATAGCCAACTACATGAACACTAGAGGCGTTGTTGGGATAGACTCGATGAAAGTAAGGCTCAATATCAATACCAACAAATTGATTGTTGACTAAAAATTTTGCCACCTGTTTTTCACTTAATTTATGTTTTAAAGGAATGCTGTGGAATTTTTTATAACGCTTTCTGTATTTATTGAAAGCAGCAATGTCTTTATCGCTAATAAAATTTTGTTCTTTAAGTGACGACAATGTTTCAGTAATATTTTTGGTTTTTTCAGGGGTAAGTGTTAGCCTATAGGAAAGTTGATTGGTGGCAATAACTTGACCAAATCGGTCAAAGATATTGCCACGGGTTGGTGCAATTGGCAATGTGCGCATTTGGTTGCCTAAAGACTCCTCAATGTAGTAGTTGTGGTTACTAATTTGTAGATTAAAAAGTCTCAATAGTAAGACAATGGTTAGCGCAAAGATAAAGGCAGTCGCTAGAATCACCCTGCTAGAAAATTTTTTGCTTTCTAGTGAAGCGTTACCAATTTTAACCATGAGTCATCATTGCAACTTGGCTAATGCCTGAATTTTGAAAGTAACAACTGAATCACAGGCCAAAATAGCGCGCTGGTTAATGGCGTGAATAGCAGATAGTAATTAAAATTGAAACTTTGGGTTGATAGGGCATGCACAAATAGCAACACACTTAGGTAGATACTAGACGCAGCAAAGATATAAATTTGTTGTGTTGTGGCATTTGAAACAGAAAGAGATTGCTTTACCTTGACAATAAATGCACCACTTAAGATGAGTGCTAAAGCATTTTGACCCAAGATATCCCCATGCAACACATCGATTAAAGCGCCTAATATTAAAGCGATAAAGAATCGCTCTTGCGCATTAACGAAGTAAATTAACCAATAAGAAAAAAATAACAACATCCAAAAAGGTGTGACATTTAAAAGGATTTCAGGCAAAGGAAGTATGCTAATGACCAGTGCAAGTAATGTCGTTTTAGCGAGAAAAATATAAGGTCTTTGAGTACGCATTCTAGCCCACCTCTTTATTGATTAAAACAAATTCTAATTGTTGCATAATTTGGGTTGGTGCAAGTTCAATATTTAAAAACGGGTCATTCGGTCGATTTTCTATATGTGTGACACGGCCAACTGGGTATCCTGCTGGAAATTTTGAACCAATTGCACTGGTTACAAACACATCGCCAACTTTTATATCGAGCCCAGATTCAATAAAACGAACCTTTAATTTACCTTGATGTGAGGCAAACCCTTTGCCAATGCCACGGATACCATTACGCTGGTTTTTTACAGGTATGTGCTGGGTTGGATCGGTAATTAGTAAAATGGTTGAATAGAAAGGTGTTATCTGACTGACTTGACCAAGAACGCCATTGGCGCCCAGTACAATTTGACCAACTTCAATGCCATCACCACTGCCTTTGTTAATAACAATCTGCTTCTTTAATCGTGATTGATTGATAGAGCCAACACGCGCTAATATAAATATACTTTTATCAAGTTGATAGCGTGATTTTAGCAGTTCGCTAAGTTTTTGATTGTCTAGTAATAAGGCGTTATGATCTTGTAAATCAATTTTGAGGCGTATCAATTCAGCATTAAGCCGTTTATTTTGATTTAATAGGGATTGCTTGCTTGTACCTTGTTCGTTAATCCAAATATAGAGTTGAGAGGGAAGGTTAGCTAATAAATACACAGGCGATATAAATTTAGCGATTGATTGCTTAACGCTGTCTAAATAAGAAAATCTATAATCCGAAAAGATTAAGAAAATCGATACTAAAACAGGTATAAAAAATTTTAGAAACTGCATAACTTGGGCGCTTTACTTCTGTATCTAAAAGAATTTACTCCGCTGATAAAAACCCTATGTCATGCTGACTGATCATTTCTAAAGCAACACCACCACCACGCGCTACACAAGTTAAAGGATCATCGGCGATACGCACCGGTAGTTTAGTTTCTCCATTAATTAGTTTATCTAAACCATCTAAAAGTGCACCACCACCTGTCAACACTAAACCATTTTCTGCAATATCAGAGCTTAACTCTGGTGGCGTTTGTTCAAGTGCAATTCTAATTGCACCAAGTACTGTTGCCAACGGCTCTTGCAAGGATGACCTAATTTCTGTATTGGTCACTTCAAAACTAACTGGCATACCTTTGGCAACATCCCTTCCTCTGAATTCCATTTTTTTAATAACGCTTGTTTTGAATGCTGAGCCAACTTCTTTCTTAATTTTTTCAGCAGTAGATTCACCAATAATAATACCGTGTTCACGACGCACAAATTTAATAATATAGTCATCAAACACATCGCCACCGATACGCAGTGAGTCAGAGTAAACAATGCCATTAAGTGACATAATTGCAATTTCTGTTGTACCGCCACCGATATCAACAACCATTGTACCTGAAGCTTCTTTAATCGCCATACCTGCACCGAGTGCTGCTGCCATTGGTTCCTCAATTAAATAGACATCTCGTGCACCCGCACCAACAGCACTTTCTTTAATTGCACGACGCTCAACTTGAGTTGCGCCACAAGGTACACAAATAAGTACCTTGGGACTTGGTGAGAAAAATCCAGCATCCAATACTTTTTTAATAAAGTGCTGTAACATTTTCTCTGTAATTTTAAAGTCAGCAATGACACCGTCTTTCATTGGGCGAATCGCTTCAATTGAACCTGGGGTTCTGCCTAACATATCTTTAGCGTCTTTACCGACGGCGATAACAGTTGATTCTGTTGCGCCCCTTTCATGGTGGATGGCAACAACAGATGGCTCGTTTAGTACAATCTCATCCTCCATAAAAATAAGGGTATTTGCAGTACCGAGATCAATAGAAAGACTTTGCGCTTTGAAAAAATTAAACATAAAAAACTCCGCTTAGGCATTAGATAAAATAAAAAGAGATATAATACTATAAATTACCAGCAATTTTTTACAAAATTTAAATATGAACATTCAGCAAAATCACGTTATTGAAAGCATTGCCAACGCATTGCAATATATTTCTTACTATCACAGCCCCGATTTTATTCAAGCAATGAACAGTGCTTACGAAAAAGAAACGCATAAAGTCGCCAAAAATGCCATTGCCCAAATCCTCATTAATTCAAAAATGGCAGCCATCGGACAGCGTCCACTTTGCCAGGATACGGGTATTGTCAATGTCTTTGTTGAGGTCGGGATGGAGGTTACTTGGGATGCGGATTTATCCTTAGAAGATATGATTAACGAAGGCGTTAGACAGGCCTTTACTAACGCCGATAATCCATTGCGTGCTTCTATCGTTGAAGACCCTTTATTTACCAGAGTTAACACTAAAGACAATACCCCAGCCGTCATTCATATGAAAGTCGTCAAGGGTAACAAACTGGATTTTATTGTTGCTGCCAAAGGTTGTGGCTCAGAAAATAAAGCAAAATTTACCGTCTTGCAACCCGATGACAATGTCAGTGATTGGATAATGAAGATGATACCTAATATGGGTGCAGGCTGGTGTCCACCAGGGGTAATTGGTATCGGTGTTGGTGGCACGGCTGAAAAAGCCATGCTGATGGCAAAGCAAAGTTTGATGGAGCCGATTGATATTACCGAAGTTGCACAAAAATCCAACCCAAGTAAGATTGAACAAATGCGCCTAGAATTAATGGATAAAATCAACAATCTCGGCATTGGCGCTCAAGGTTTGGGTGGTTTAACCACTGTTTTGGATGTCAAAATCAAAGATTACCCAACCCACGCCGCCTCTCAAGCCGTTGCCATGATTCCAAACTGTGCTGCCACCCGTCACTTGCATTTTTCCATGGATGGCTCAGGTGTGGCAGATTTGCCAACAGTGAATATGGCTATGTATCCAGAATTGGAAATTGATTATTCCCAATATAAACAAATCGACCTAAATACGCTAACAAAAGCACAAATGAATGATTGGCAAGTGGGTGATACTTTACTGCTCACTGGCACAATCATTACAGGCAGAGATGCCGCACACAGTCGTCTTAAAAAAATGTTGGACAATGGCGAAGGGTTGCCGAAAGGGGTAGATTTTAATAATAAATTTATCTATTATGTTGGACCCGTTGATGCCGTTGGCGATGAAGTTATCGGCCCTGCGGGACCCACAACTGCCACGAGAATGGATAAATTTACCGATATGATGTTAGAAAATACAGGTATTTTAGGGATGATTGGTAAAGCTGAACGCGGTGAAGCCACTGTTAAAAGTATTAAAAAACATAAGTCCAGTTATTTAATTGCTGTGGGCGGTGCTGCTTATTTAATTTCTAAATCCATCAAAAAAGCCAAAAAAATAGCGTTTGAAGAAATGGGCATGGAAGCCATTTATGAATTTGAAGTTAAAGATATGCCCGTCACAGTCGCCGTAGATTCTCAAGGTGAAAATATCCACCAGTTTTTAGCGCACCCCCTTTAGTCTAAATCATCCCCCCATATTAACGCCTCTTGTTTGGCTTTCCAGTAAGGAGAGCGAAAATCTCGGACCCATATTTTAACCGCTTCTTTATTGCTGGAATCTTTTCTCCACATGGTTAATCTGGCACAGTCAACTGCTCTTCCCGTTTTCCATGCCCAGTTGACTTTACGCATACAATCTCTGGCATCTTTACACTTGGTAATGCCTGATTTAACATCCCCAGAAGCGCCCTCCAATTTTTCAAACTCTAAATAAATGGCTGAGTTTGCACTTAAAGAGAATAAAGTGAGTGTTAGAAGTAGTATTTTTTTCATTATGTGTGCCTTATTTTTACGGAGGAATATTATAACATCATAATATATTAATATTAAATAATTATCGCTAATTAAATCATAAGGCATTATAATACCCGTTGAAGTTGGTCGGATAGTCGCTGGTGGTTTTTTCCATCAGAGGAAAGTCCGGGCTCCACAGAGCAAAGTGCTGGCTAACGGCCAGGTATGGTGACATAATGGAAAGTGCTGCAGAGATTTAGACTACCCATTCGTGGGAAAAGGTGAGAAGGTGCGGTAAGAGCGCACCGCACAATTGGTGACAATTGTGGCAAGGTAAACCCCACTTGGAGCAAGCTCAAATAGGCTACCATCGGTGCTGCTCGCACAAGGTAGCGGGTAGAGTGCTAAAGTGCATTAGTAATAATGTGCGTAGATGAATGATTATCGATAACAGAACCCGGCTTATAGACTAACTTCTTCAAACAACGAGACCCCAGTATTTATACCTAATGCAGGGATATCTAAGAATAAAAAACCCAAAAAAAACCCAAGCACAATGGCTTGGGTTTTTTTTAGTCATTAGGCAATAAGCCCAATGTAAAGGTTAAAAGTTGACAATAAGATTAAGAGAGGTGCGACTAAATTTAGCGTCCGACCCATTAATGTTAAAACTTCTAAAGGCATCAGCATGAAGCTTGTGTTTAGCGTGTTCTAATTCTATACTGTATTTTTCTTTGAAAATTAAACCCACTTTGGCACTAACATAATGCCCATTAATTTTGGTTTTTCCTTTCTCGCCATAATTGTTGAGGTCGGCAGGATTGTAATAAGATCTGTGCCAATCACCTTTAACTTTGGCATAACCCAAGCCAACATAAGGGGTCATTTTATTAACTTCTGCAAAGTTATACAAACCACCTAAATATAAATCAGTAGTTTTTATGTAAGATGAGGGGGAATCTACTTCATGATTAACTGGTCCAGTTGCGGTATTTTTTTTAAAAGCACTGCCATCATCATGAATTAACGCTGCATTTTGTTGTGGCATTCTAAGTTCGGTAACATAAAGGCCTAATTCATAGCCAAAACCAACTTTTGGTGTGTATCTTAAATTGTAACCAAGAGAGCGAGCAGTAGATATTTTTCCATCATGAACTGTGGCGTTTGCTTGGGTGATATCCTGGAAGTTACTTCCAGTAAAATTTTCGTAATCATTATGCGTTCCAGAAATATCTGCATTATTAATGCTACCAATACCTTCACTTAGATAAAATCCGTGTTTGAGTGTTTTTTCTTCTTGTGCTTGTGCTTGAAAAGCGATTAGAAATACGCTTGTCAGTGTTATTTTTAACATTTTGCTGTTCATTTTTTTTCCTTGTATAGTTTTAAAAGAGTTATTTGACCATATATAAAAAGCAAAAATTGTGTTTTTTTTAAAATATATAGAAACTTGCAGGTAGTTAGATAAAAATTTTAAGGACGCTCCCAGAAACCCCAGTGCGATTTAGAGAATGCAGGGGTCTCAAAAAAAAGGCTGTTTTATGTGTTTCAATCTTTTCAGTGCCCCCTTGAGGGGTATAAATTGTGCTGGGGTTTCTGGGGGTGTCTTTAAGTGTATTGTTTTTTAGTAATAAGGCGAAATGAAGCCTATTCGTTGGATTTTAAAAGCCAGTAAAGCCATACCATTGCGGGAATATTATGATGCTTAATAGCACAGCAACTTGAATAACGATGAAAGGCATAACACCTTTGTAGATGTCAGTGGTTTGGATGGATTTTGGGGCAACGCCTTTGAGGTAGAAGAGGCTGAATCCGAAGGGTGGGGTGAGGAAGGAGGTTTGTAGGTTCATGGCGATGAGGATGGCGAACCATTGCATATCGATGCCGAGTGAGAGGGCGATTGGGTAGAAAATTGGAACAATGATGAGCGATATTTCTACGAAGTCGATGAAGAAGCCGAGGATGAGGATGATGGCCATTGAGATGAGGATGAAGCTGATTTCTTTGGCAGGTAGGCTGTGAATGAAGTTTTCTACCACTGTGTCGCCACCGCTGTAGGTGAAGACCATTGAGAAGGCGGTGGCACCGACTAGGATGGCGAATACCATGGAGGTAACTTTGATGGTTTCAACGCTTGCTTGATAGATAACATCCCAGTTTAATCGGCGGTAAAGTGAGGCTAATAGTAAAGCACCGACGGCACCGATTGAGGCGGATTCTGTCGGAGTGGCAATGCCTGAGAAAATTGAGCCGAGGACGGCAATAATCAGTGAGATAGGTGGTACGACGGCTTTGGCGACACGCCAGTATTTGCCCTTACTTGGGCTGTTGCTTTGAGTGGCAGGGGCAGCATCTTTGTCCCAGTAGGCAATGAATAAAACATACGCAATATAACTGCCAACCAATACCAGGGAGGGGATGACAGCACTTTGAAATAAATCTCCCACTGGAACGCCGAGCACATCTGCTAAGATAATCAAGACGATAGAAGGCGGGATGATTTGCCCTAAAGTACCTGATGCACAGATGACACCAGTGGAAAGGGTTTTCTTATAATTGTGCTTGAGCATTACTGGCAGGGAAATGACACCCATCGCAATCACCGATGCACCGACAACCCCTGTGGAAGCGGCGAGTAGAGAGCCGACTAAAATGGTGGATACGGCTAAACCACCACGGATATTGCCAAATAAATCGCCCATTGCTTCGAGTAATTGCTCAGCCAAGCGGGTTTTTTGTAAAACGATGCCCATAAAAATGAATAAGGGAACCGCCATGAGAATGGTATTTTGCATCACACTCATAATGCGATAAGGCATAAAACCGAACAAATCAATGCCTTCGGTAAGGGTGCCGAAAATCACAGCGACCCCTGCGAAAGTAAAGGCAACAGGGAAGCCGATCATTAGCAACGCCAGCGTAATGCCGAACATAACTAAACCAATCATTGTTTCAACACCTTGTAATTATCTTTGGCGAATAGTCCGCCAGAAATAATGACTAAAATAAAGCTTAATGGAATAACGCTTTTAATAATGAAACGATGTGTTAATCCACCAGGGTCACCGCTTTGTTCGCTGATTGCGTAAGCCGAATAAGCAAAGTCAATGCCGTAATAAGCGATTAACAAACTAATCGGCAGGATGAATATCACATAGCCAATCAGATTGATAATCGCTTGTTTTTTCGGGGCGAATTTTGCGTAGAAGATATCTACTCTCACATGGGCATCCGTTTGCAATGTATAGGCAATGCCCAACAAAAACATTGACGAAAACAAATGCCACTCCATCTCCTGTAAAGCGATGGACGAGTTGTTAAAACCGTAACGAAGTGCAACATCAATAAAGACATTGGCAATCGTTAATAGTAATAACCCAACGATTAGTCGTTCTAACCATTGGGCATATCTGCGACGCAAGAGGGGTTTACTTAGACTGAGAGTTTAAGTACGCCTGGTCTGAAATAGCCGTCCAAGCACGCGCCTTTTTAAGGTAGTTGCGTCTTGATTCAATGATTTCTTTTGACAAGGAGTTTTTAGCCGCTAACTTGTCAAGTAACTTATCGTTCGCCGCACGCAATGCGTCAAACACTGGCTTAGGAAAAGTTTTGACTTTAATGTTAGGAAAATCTTTTTTCATCGCTACCCAGTTTTTAGCACTTTCGTCATTTGAACGCACGAACATATCGTAAGCCGCCAACTTCATTGAAGTGATTAAAATGGTTTGTAAGTCTTTTGGCAATGAATTGTATGTCTTAAGATTGATTAAAAACTGTAATTCAGACCCTGGCTCATGCCAACCTGTGTAGTAGTAAGGCGCAACTTTGTGGAAGCCCATACGCAAATCCAATGAAGGGCCTACCCATTCTAATGCATCAATTGTGCCACGGTCTAGAGCGGTGTAAAGTTCTCCCGCTGGAATGTTGGTTGGTTTTGCACCGACTTCTGCCATAATCTCACCAGCAAAACCTGGGATACGCATTTTCAAACCTTTAAGGTCGGTAATAGAGTTAATTTCTTTTTTAAACCAGCCACCCATTTGGTTGCCCGTGTTACCACCGATGATAGATTTTAAGCCGTGTTTGGCGTAAACCTTGTCCATTAATTCTTGACCACCGCCATATTCAAACCACGCATGTTGCTCATTTGCGGTCATATCAAATGGCATTGAAGTGAAAAATAAAGTGTTGATGTCTTTGCCTTTCCAATAATAAGAACCCGAATGACCTAAGTCGTATTGACCTGATTTAACAAAGTCAAAAATACCGAGTGCTGATTTGTGTTTGTTTTTGGAATCAACTTTAATGGCTAAACGACCACCAGACATATCGTTTGCTAATTGTGCAAACTTTTTAGTGGCATCGCCGAAAATCGGGAAGTTGCTCGGCCAAGTTTCTGCTAATTTCAAGGTATAAACTTTGTCGCTATGAGCGGCAGCACCTTCTTTTTTGTCATTGTCAAACCAGCCTGCATTAGCGGTTGTAGCGATTAATGCAGTGGCTGCAAATAGTGGAATTAATTTTTTCATTTTTCTCTCCTCGTGAGTTATTTAAGTCGTGCCAAGACAGCACGATTGTTGGCATTATAATCTATAAATGTTTTGATTTGGGTAAAACTTTCTTTCAATAATTTAACGATTTCTTGTTGTTGATTGTATCCGTGTTCTAAAAGTAAAAAACCATTTTTATTCAATTGGTTAGGTGCTTGACTGATGATGACTTTAATATCATCCAAGCCATCTTCCCCCGCAGTGAGTGCGGCAATGGGTTCATGTTTTAAAGCGTTTAAATGTGTATCGTTTTCTTCAATATAAGGTGGATTGGAAATAATCAAATCAAAGGTTTGATTAGGCACAGCTTCAAACCAATTACCTTGCTGAAAGTTGATTGTCGTTGTGGTATTTTGTTTTGCTACTTCAAGCGTAGCCTCAGAAAAATCCGTTGCTGTTACTTGCCAATGCGGGTTTTTATCTGCCAAAGTGACAGCAATAACGCCACTGCCCGTGCCCAAATCTAGTAAATCACAAGGCTTGTTTTTAAATAAATCTAAGGCAATATCAATCAATAATTCCGTTTCAGGGCGGGGGATGAGTGTATCAGGTGTAACTTTGAAGTCTAAATGGTAAAACCCTTTTCTACCACTTAAATAAGCGAAAGGCGTGCCATTTTCTCGCTGTTTAATAAAGGTATCTAATGCTACTTTCTCTTTATTATTAAGCGTGTAATCTTTGTGGGTGATTAGCCAAGCAGGATTTTTTTGCAATGCTAATTCTAACAATGGCGTAATGTCAGTGAACGGACTGTTTAAATAATCGTCAACCCTAAGAAGTTTTTGCATTAATCCAATTTTTAACAGCAACAATCAAACCCAAACCAATGAAAGCACCTGGTGGCAAAATGGCTAATAATGTACCTTGATAATCCTCAAAAACGGTAATACTGAGTGTATTACCTAGGTTGCCTAAAAGCAAAGAAGACTGGTCAAACAGGGTGCCAGAGCCAATGAGTTCACGCATCGCACCAAGGACAATCAGCACGATAGAAAAACCAATCCCCATCATCAACCCATCTAGTGCCGATTTTCCAAAAGTATTTTTACTGGCAAAAGCCTCAGCCCTGCCCAAAATTGCACAATTCGTCACAATCAACGGCACAAAAATCCCCAAAATCAAATACAAATCGTAAAAATACGACTGCATCGCCAATTCAACAATGGTTACAAATGAGGCAATCAGCAAAACAAAAACAGGAATACGAATCTCCTTGCGAATATTATGGCGAAAAATCGAAATCGTGGTATTCGACGCTACCAACACAAAAGTCGTCGCCAACCCAAGCCCAATCGCATTCACAATATTATTCGTTACCGCCAACAACGGACACAAACCCAGTAAAGCAACTAAGGCTTGGTTATTATTCCATAAACCGTTTTTGGCAATTTTGAGGTAATCTTCCATAAAGTGAATTATATCAATGATTACCTAAGAAAATACAATTTCATCATTAGATACATTGCCGTGGATGATTGCATTAGGTGAAAATTTACCCGCCAATATTTTTTGTGACAATGGGTTTTCTAATAATTGTTGAATCGTGCGTTTTAGTGGTCGTGCGCCGAATATTGGATCGTAGCCTTTATCAACAATTAAAGCCATTGCCTCGTCGCTTAACACTAATTTTAGGTCTAAATCGGACAAACGAGATTGCAATATTTCCACTTGAATTTTGGCAATGCCTTTGATTTGCTCTTTCCCAAGGCTATTGAAAATTACGATTTCATCAATACGATTGACAAATTCAGGACGAAAATGCTCGCCAACGATTTGCGTGAGTTCGTTGGTCATATCTTTGCCTGGGTTTTCTTGAATTAGGTGCGAACCAAGGTTTGAAGTCATTACAATCACCGTGTTTTTAAAATCCACAGTGCGACCTTGTCCATCGGTTAAACGCCCATCGTCAAGTACTTGTAAAAGAATGTTAAAAACATCAGGATGTGCTTTTTCCACCTCATCCAATAACACGATAGAATACGGCTTGCGACGCACAGCCTCGGTCAACATTCCCCCTTGTTCGTAGCCGACATAGCCTGGAGGTGCGCCGATTAAACGCGCGACAGAATGTTTTTCCATAAATTCACTCATATCCACCCGCACAATCGCTTGCTCAGTGTCGAATAAAAAGTCAGCAAGGGCTTTGGTGAGTTCAGTTTTCCCCACACCTGTCGGACCCATAAACATAAACGAACCGTCGGGACGATTAGGGTCAGACAACCCTGCACGAGAACGACGCACAGCATCAGCAATGACTTTAACAGCCTTGTCTTGACCCACTAAACGCTGATGGATAATGGACTCCATTTGCAGAAGTTTGTCTTTTTCGCCTTCCATCATTTTATCCACAGGAATGCCCGTCCACCGCGCCACAATATGGGCGATTTCATCTTCTGTCACCTTGTTGCGTAACAGCGTCATTGCCTCAGTGTCAGCAGATTCTGCTTCGGTAATTTTGGCTTCCAATTCAGGGATTTTTCCATATTGCAACTCACTCATTTTTGCCAAATCGTTATTACGATGTGCTGTTTCAAAATCGGATTTTGCTTGCTCCAACTCTTCTTTTAAATGCTGTGCGCCTTGCACCACGGATTTTTCTTTTTTCCACACTTCTTCAAAATCGGCGTATTCTTTTTCAAGGGTTGAAATGTGCTTTTCTAATTCTTTAAGTCGCTCTTTCGACGCCCTGTCTTTTTCTTTTTTCAACGCCATCCTCTCAATTTTGAGTTGCACCAATTTACGGTCAAGCTTATCCATCGACTCAGGTTTTGAGTCAATTTCCATCCGAATTTGCGACGCCGCTTCATCAATCAAATCAATGGCTTTATCAGGCAATTGTCTGTCGGTAATATAGCGTTGAGAATAAGTTACCGCAGCAATAATCGCAGGGTCAGTGATTTCCACGCCGTGATGCACCTCATATTTTTCCTTCAAACCACGCAAGATGGCAATGGTATCTTCCTCCGTCGGCTCATCCACTAACACCTTTTGAAAACGGCGTTCCATCGCCGAGTCTTTTTCAATATATTGGCGATATTCATCCAGCGTCGTCGCCCCCATACAATGTAAATCGCCTCGTGCAAGTGCAGGTTTGAGCATATTGCCCGCATCCATCGAGCCTTCGCCTTTACCCGCCCCCATCATTGTATGCAACTCATCAATGAATAAAATCACTTGTCCATTTTCCGCCTCAAGGTCTTTGAGAACGGCTTTCATTCTTTCCTCAAATTCACCTTTATATTTTGCCCCTGCAACCAAAGCCGCCATATCCAAGGATAATAGGCGTTTGCCTTTAACCCCCTCAGGTACTTCGTTGTTAATAATGCGTTGCGCCAAGCCTTCGGCAATTGCGGTTTTACCCACACCCGGTTCACCGATTAAAACAGGGTTATTTTTAGTGCGTCGTTGTAACACTTGAATGGCACGACGAATTTCACCATCGCGCCCAATCACAGGGTCGAGTTTGCCATCCTGCGCTTGTTGCGTCAGGTCAAGGGTGTATTTTTCCAAAGCATCTCTTTGAGTTTCTGCATTTTGGTCGTTCACGGTTTCTCCTCCTCTTAGGTTGTTAATGGCAGTTGATAGGGCTTGCTTATCAACGCCTGATTCTTTCAATAATTTTGTACTCGTATCGCCGCCATTAACAATGGCTAATAAAAATAATTCAGTAGATAAATAAGTATCACCTTTATCGGTGGCTAATTTTTCAGTCAGATTAATCAATCGTAATAAATTCTGCGAAATACCCACATCACCATTCAGATTGTTAATCACGGCTAACTGCTCAATGGACGCATCCACTTTGGTTTTAAGTTGCTTGGTATTCACATTCAACGCTCTAATCACATTACTCACACTGGATGCATAATCGCTAAGCATTACACTCAACACATGCACCGCTTCAATCGCAGTATGATTTTTACTAACAGCAATAGAGTGTGCCGAATTCAAATCTTGTTGAAATTGTGAAGTTAATTTGTTAATATCCATAATCGTCTAAATTTTTCTAAGTTACAACCTATATAATGTTGAACTTTTGAACTTCAAGCGTCAATTAACAATAGTATGTTAAATTTAGTCTTATTCGAACCCGAAATACCCAACAATACGGGCAGTCTTATTCGCTTAAGTGCCAATATAGGCGCCGCTTTGCATCTGATTAAACCTTTTGGTTTTGAGATTACCGACAAACGATTGCGTCGTGCAGGCTTAGATTATAAAGAGTTGGCAAATGTGACAGAATATGAGAATTTCCAAGATTATTTAGACAAAGCCAAACCCGAACGCATTTTTGCTGTGAGTTCAAAAGTAAAAACAAATTATGCCGAAGTGAAATACAAGGACGGTGATTCATTTTTATTCGGCCCTGAAACACGAGGACTGCCACAAGAAATTTTAGACAAATACGAAGGCATTACCTTGCCCATGCAAGCAGGGTCTCGCAGTTTAAATCTGTCAAATTGTGTGTCTATCGTGGCGTATGAAGCATGGCGACAAGTAGGATTTATTGGGGCAAAAAATGTTTAAATTTCTATTTTTTATGTTATTCGCTTCGGTGGCAAGCGCTAACAGTTGCGTGGTTTTGTTGTACCATCATTTTTCTGATAGCACGCCAAAATCAACCAGTATTAGCCCAAAGTTGTTTGAACAGCACCTGCAATATCTCAAAAAAAATGCGTTTAAAGTATTGAAATTAGAAACAATGCTTGAGCAATTGGATAAAAATTTGCCGAATAAATGTGTGGTATTGACGGCTGATGATGCTTATAAGTCCATTGCTAAAAATGCTTATCCTTTACTGAAAAAATACCAAATGCCAATGAGTGTTTTTGTTTCAACCGATGCGGTGGATAAAAAGTATAAGGCAATGATGTCGTGGCAGACGATGCGGGATATTCAAGGTGAAACAATGCAGTTTTATAACCATACCAAAGACCATGCACATTTATTGGAGTTAAATAAAAAGCAAGTTAAAGTGCAAATTACGCAGGCACAAAAACGCCTTGTGCAAGAATTGGGGCAACGCAAGAAAATCTTTGCCTACCCTTATGGAGAGGCGAGTTTGGAGACGCTAAAACACCTTAAAAATATGGGGTATAGCGTATTTGGGCAGCAGTCGGGTGTGGTATCGGCTATGAGTCATCAGCAGAATTTTCCGCGTTTTCCGATGGCGGCGCACTATGCCAAAATGTCCAGTTTTAAAACCAAAGTTAATACTTTACCGATGCCGATTAAAGAGGGCGTTGTTAACCCGATATTTACTCAAAATCCACCGACCTTAACTTTGAACTTTTTAAAGCCTTTGAATAAGCATCAAAAGGCTAATTTTAATTGTTTTGCTAGTGGTGGCGTGGATATGGTTTGGCAGGGTAGTGAAAGTGTTAAAGTGACGGCGAAAAAACGCTTAACTCATCGTCGTAGCAAGTATAACTGCACGATGCCGAGTGGGAAAAAAGGTCGATATTATTGGCACAGCGTGCAGTGGGTTAACCCCAAAATTAAAGAATAGCGGTGTATAATCAAAATTTAGTTATTGAAAATTAAGAGAAAAATGTGAAAGACACAAAAGAAAAATTATCTACTTTAACCATAGCCTTACATTGGATAGTGGGTTTAACTATTATTGCATTAGCAACTATTGGCATTTACATGGCTGAAAATGAAGCATTCGAACTTTACCCCATCCATAAGTCAATTGGTGTTTTAATTTTTGCAGTTATTGTTGTTAGAGTTTATTGGCGTTTTTCAAATGGTTGGTTAGAGCCTGTTGCTGAATATAGAGCAATTGAACATAATTTGGCAAAAATAATCCATTGGACGCTAATAATTGCAATGGTTGTGATGCCAATTTCAGGCTTTATTATGTCCGGTGCGGGCGGTTATGGTGTATCTGTATTTGGTTTGGAGATTATTGCCGCACAATTCGACCCCGTAGCTAAAGAAGCTATTCCACATAATGCAGCACTGGCTGTCTTTATGGCAGAAACACATGAAATAGCGGGTTGGACTATGGTTGTTGCCATTGTATTGCACTTTGTTGGCGCCTTAAAGCATCATTTTATTGACAAGGATAATACCTTGAAAAGAATGTTGGGGAAAAATTAAAGAATTTTGCAGGCTGCGTGACTTATTGAGACCTTTGCATTAGGGGCGCCCCCAAAGACCCCAGCACAATTTATACCCCTCAAGGAAGACCCCTGCATTAGGTATAAATATCGCCTAAAAGCCAACTTTCATCCATTTGCTAACTTTTACAAAACTTGTCTTAACCCTGCTAGGACTGGCTTTGTAAAAATTACCAACTGAATAAAATTTAACTTTTATTCGACATTCATACCTAATGCAGGGGTCTCCAAGGGGGGTACTGAAAAGAGTGAAACACATAAAACAGCCCCTTTCCTTTCCTGTCCAAAAAGGCGTTAAATAGCTGGATATTCTCTTTATTTTTGGGTAGAAAGGGGACTATTTTCTGCATTCCCTAAATCGCACTGGGGTTTCTGGGGGTGCCCTTAGGTATAAATACCGCCTAAAAGCCAACTTTCATCCATTTGATAATTTTTACAAAACCTGTATTAATACCATTTTCAAAAAATAATTATACTAAATAGCACCAATCCTTATCCATTTTAAAAGGCTTAAAAATCCAATGATAGCAATAAGTATCATTGGTTTTTTAAGCATTTTAAAATGAAAAATTATCAACACTCTTTAGTGTAATTATTTTTTGAAAATGGTATAACTCTGCTAGGACTGGCTTTGTAAAAATTATCAATTTAATAAAATTTGTCATTTTGCTAATCATCCCTATTTATACAAAGGTTTCTTATTGTAGTTTTATCAGTGTGTAGGCATTGCTAAAGTCTTGAATGTTAAGCGCTTTTTTGCCTGAAAGTTGCACGGTTTTTAGACTTAATGCACCGTCACCTGTGGCAACAATACATTCTTTTTTATCATGCTTGATGATGTCGCCTGCTTGATGCCCGTTCTTTTTAACCACATCAGCAGACAAAATACGCAATACTTTATCATCAAATTTCTCACTTGAAGCATGGGTTTGAGCGATAGGGTAGGGGTTAAAGCCCCTGATTTGTTGACTAATTTCTATCGCAGATTTATTCCAGTCAATCCATGCCTCGTTTTTATTGAGTTTTTTGGCGTAAGTGATACCCGTCTCACTTTGTGGGGTGGGCGATAGCCTGTCAATATTCTCCAAGGCCTCAACAATTGCACTCGCACCTAATGTTGTCAACTTGTCATGTAGTGATTGTGCGGTGTCAGTATCGGCAATATCACAGATTTTTTCTAACAAAATATCGCCTGTGTCTAAACCGACATCCATTTGCATGATGCCGATACCCGTTGTTTTGTCGCCTGCCAGAATTGCCCGTTGAATCGGTGCCGCTCCACGCCAGCGGGGGAGTAGGGAGGCGTGAATATTTAAACAACCGTACTTTGGGGTTTCTAAAACTTCTTTGGGGAGTAATTGTCCATAAGCCACGACCACCATTACATCGGCATTAAGATTTGATAAAACTTGTTGCACGGTTTCGTCTTTCAAACTTTCAGGCTGAAAGATAGGTAAATTATGTTCTAAGGCTGTTTCTTTAACGGGGCAGGCGCTCAATACACGACCACGCCCTTTGGGACGGTCAGGTTGGCAATAAACACCAACAATGTCATGCCCTGCATTTTTTAAGGCAGTTAAAATGCCGACAGAGAAATCAGGCGTACCTGCGAAAATTACCTTCATTTAAGATTTTTGCGTGCCGTGGTAATCGCTTGCTTGACTTGATTGGGTGCAGTGCCTCCCAAATGGTCACGGGCACAAAGCGAGCCTTCCAAGGAAAGCACATCAAATACATCATTTTCAATGCGTGCGTCAAATTTTTGCAATTCTGCCAAACTCAATTCACTTAAATCTTTTTGCTGCTGAATGCCATAAGCTACCGATTTACCCACCACCTCGTGAGCATCACGAAATGGCAAACCTTTTTTCACCAAATAATCCGCTAAATCTGTCGCCGTGGTGTAACCTTTTTTGGTTGATTCGTGCATCACTTCGCTGTTGACTTGAATAGCAGGTACCATATCGGCAAATACACGCAAGCAGGCTTTGAGTGTATCAACGGTGTCAAACAGTGGCTCTTTGTCTTCTTGATTGTCCTTGTTATAAGCGAGCGGTTGCGACTTCATAATCGTGAGCATTGAGGTCAAATTACCATACACACGCCCCGTTTTGCCACGCACTAATTCTGGCACATCAGGGTTTTTCTTTTGTGGCATAATTGATGAGCCCGTGCAGAAACTGTCTTGCAATTCAATGAAGTTAAATTGCGCACTTGACCATAAAATGATTTCTTCTGAAAAGCGCGACAAATGCATCATAATAATACTGGCAGCGTTTAAAAACTCAATCGCAAAATCACGGTCACTTACAGCATCTAACGAATTGTTACAAATGTTTTCAAATTCTAATAATTCCGCTGTGCGAACACGATTAATTGGGTAAGTTGTCCCCGCAAGTGCCGCCGCACCGAGCGGCATTGAATTGGTGCGTTTGCGACAATCAATTAAGCGTTCAACATCACGAGACAACATCTCAAAATATGCCATCATATGGTGCCCAAAACTCACAGGCTGTGCTGCTTGTAAGTGTGTGAAACCTGGCAATATGGTGTTTGTTTCTTGCTCTGCTAAGTTCAATAACGCACCTTGCAGGCGTTTAATTTCGTCATTAATATCATCGATTTGCTCACGCAAATATAGGCGGATATCGGTTGCTACTTGGTCATTGCGAGAACGCCCTGTGTGTAGTTTTTTGCCCGCATTGCCAATCATTGCTACTAATCGTGCCTCGATATTCATATGCACATCTTCTAAATCAACCGACCATTCAAATTTATCGACTTTGATTTCCGCAAGAATCGTGGTTAACCCTTCGATAATTTGTGATTTCTCATTCTCAGTCAAAAGTCCAACTTCACACAACATCGTCGCGTGTGCAATCGAGCCTTGAATGTCATAAGGGGCAAGAATTTTGTCAAAAAATACCGAAGCGCCAAAAATTTTGACAAATTCATCGGTTGATTGTTGGAAGCGTCCGCCCCAAGATTGATTAGTTTTACTCATAAATTCCTTGAATGATGTTTGTCTAATAATTTGTCTAATTCCGTCCAATAATAATCTTTATTGATAACGCCAATGGTTCTTTCTAATTGTGTGCCGTATGCATCAAACAACAGCAAAGTCGGGTAAAAATCTATACTGCGTCTATCTGCAAAATCGTTATTTTCAATTTCCACATCTTTAAAATCTATCATATCAAGCCCTGCGTTTATTTCTATCTGACGAATGATGAGTTTATCGGTGTATTCTGTGAGCTCGGTCATCGGCTGTATTACTTCGTCAATAAGAAAATGACACCAAGGGCATTCTTCTAAATGCATAAGCACCAAAATTTTTTTATTTTCTTCTTGTGCTTGCTGTTTTATTTGAAAAAGATTCTTTGCAGGTAAAATACCCATAGTTTTTTGTTAAAATACACAACTTAACCAATTTTAAATCAATTTTATGCAACAAACAATCAAAATTGCAACTCGTAAAAGTCCATTAGCACTTTGGCAAGCCGAACATGTTAAAGTAGAATTGGAACGACATCATCCTAAACTCAAAGTAGAGTTAGTCAAAATGATGACCAAGGGCGACCAAATTTTAAATTCTCCTTTGTCAAAAATAGGTGGAAAAGGTTTGTTTATTAAGGAATTAGAAATCGGAATGCTAGAGGGAAAGGCAGATATTGCCGTACACTCAATGAAAGATGTACCCTATGAAATCCCCGCAGGATTTGAACTTGGTGCGATTCTTGAGCGAGAAAACCCCTTTGATGCGTTTGTTTCTAATAATTTTGACAGCATTACTGATTTACCACAAGGCGCAAAAGTCGGCACTTGTTCGATGCGTCGAATTGTGCAGCTCAAAGCCATTCGTCCTGATTTGGAAATTTTGGATTTGCGTGGCAATGTCAATACTCGGCTGAAAAAACTAGACGCTGGCGAATACGATGCAATTATTTTGGCATGTGCCGGGCTAATTCGTTTGGGTTTTGAGGACAGAATCAAACAACAAATTCCCGCAGAACACTCTCTGCCTGCCGTTGGACAGGGTGCAGTTGGCATTGAAATTAGAGAAAATGACCAAGAAATACTGGAGTTAATCACGCCACTAATTGACAAACAAACAACTTACAGAGTGAATGCCGAACGTGCAATGAACGCACGCCTTGAAGGAGGTTGTTCTGTGCCAATTGCGGGTTTTTCAGTTCTTAACAAGGGTAAAATTACACTCTCTGGCTTAGTTGGCAATGTAGAGACTGGTATAATTTTGAAACAGAAAGTGTCAGGCGATGTGGGTAATGCAGAGATATTGGGTATAGAGTTAGCTGACAAGTTAATTGAAATGGGTGCACGAGAAATTTTAGGAATAGGATAAGAATATGTTTAGATTTATTGAGAAAACTTTTTTAAAAATAATACAAATAATAGGTTTGCTATTTGCCACGATTGTGTTGGTTGCGTCAGTATTTTTGGGCTATAACAAAATTGACATTAAAGAGACTGATGCAGTGGTTGAAATGCCAGTAATTAAATTTTCTGATTATCAAAAAATGACGCTCAATCAAGAGCAAAAAATCGCTAAGAATTTAGGTGATAATCAACAGTTTGAAAATGCATTTGACGAGCATATTAATGGGATTGTAGGCGCTTTAAGTGTTTTGTCTGACAAGGCTGTTGACAAAGAAGATCTTAAGCAAAAAGTTAAAATTTCCAGCAGAGTTAAAGTGAGCCAATACCCGCAACCAATACAATTGACTTATCTCACATCTTTGGAAAAATTGACCAAGCAGGTGGCAACTGTAGGCGCTGAAGTGGATATGGATAAATTAATACAGTGGCACGATTATGCATTTTTTCAACAAATGCAAAAGACTAACCAAAATAACTTCTTACAAATAGGCTCCGTTCGAATTCAAAAAAATGCCTATTCTGCACTTTGGAATGCGTTGGCAATTTTTGCAATGTTAGTGATTATGCTTGCTGTATTGCGTATTGAACAAAATACACGCAAAAAATAGTCACTTTTTACCCTAATCCAAAGATAGAAAGTGTGAATATGGCGTTAAGCCTTGCTATCACAGTGTTTTAAAAAAATCTTAGTGCCACCCAGTGGTTCCACGGTGATTTTTTTGAAATACTGTGGCAGTGAGGGTTGGCGTCAGATTTACATTTTCTATTTTTGGATTAGGGTTTTAGTAACTTGATGTTTTTATTCAAATAAAGCATCAATAAACTCCTTAGCCACAAACGGCTTAAGGTCATCAATGCCCTCCCCAACACCAATATAACGAATGGGTAGTTTTAATTCATCAGAAATTGCAAAGACGATGCCGCCTTTAGCGGTGCCGTCGAGTTTGGTGATGGTGATGCCGCTGAGTTTAACGGATTTGTTAAATTCTTTGGCTTGGTTGAGTGCATTTTGACCTGCGCCGCCGTCAACTACGAGCATTACTTCGTGTGGGGCAGTTTCGTTTTGTTTGGTGATGACGCGTTTGATTTTTTCTAATTCTTGCATTAGGTTGCCTTGGGTGTGCAGGCGACCAGCGGTGTCGGCGATGAGGATATTGATATTTTTGGCTTGTGCAGATTGGTAGGCGTCAAAAATGACGGATGCGGCATCGGCGCCTGTGCCTTGTGCAACGACGGCGATGTCGTTGCGTTCGCCCCATACTTTGAGTTGTTCGACAGCAGCGGCACGAAAGGTATCGCCAGCGGCGAGCATGACGGATTTGCCTTGATTTTGAAAAGATTTGGCGAGTTTGCCGATGGTGGTGGTTTTGCCTGCACCGTTGACGCCGACGACTAAAATCACGAAAGTTTCTTGCTCTTCGGTGTTTAATTGGTTGTCTTTAATCAGTAATTTTGCCAACTCCTCTTTTAAAAAATCGTATAAACCTTCAGAATCTTTTAGAATTTTTCTTGAAGCGTTTTTACGCACAGATTCTAATACTTTGTCGGTGGTGTTGATGCCGATATCGGCAGTAATAAGCAAAGTTTCTAACTCATCCAGTAACTCTTCATTGATGGATTTTTTTCCTAATAATAATGCAGACAAACCCATACCTAGTTTTGTTCTGGATTTAAGCAGTCGGTCTTTTAATGAGGTGGGTTTCTCTTGATTTTTAGGGGTGTCTTTTTTGAAAAAATTAAACATATTATTTTATACAAATGAAAAAATTAATTTTACTGCATCAAAGTGAAACTTTTAAGGCATTTGAATTGTATAATCAGATAATTTACTTGAGCAAAAACAATGAAAAAAATTAGCGAACATTATGTTACCAATGAATCTGATTATTTAAATCGCAGAGAGTTTATTAAAAAAGGGGCGCAATTTGGCATTGGTTTAGCGGCATTTAATGCCTTGCCCAGTATGGCAGAAGGCACTTATGGTGGCGAGTTGTCAGATAAAATTATTAAGACAAATTATGGTAAAGACCTGACTCCACATACTTTTAAACAAATTACCAATTACAACAATTTTTATGAATTCGGCACAGGCAAACGAGACCCAGCAAAAAACGCTCATACTTTAAAACCTAAGCCGTGGCATATTAAGGTTTCTGGTGAATGTGCTAAAACAGGGGATTATGATTTAGAGGATTTTATTGCGCCTTATCAATTGGAAGAACGCCTTTATCGGTTTCGTTGTGTGGAGGCTTGGTCAATGGTTATTCCTTGGGTGGGTGTGCCTTTGGCGAGTGTGTTGAAAACTTTTCAACCGAATTCTAAAGCAAAATTCGTGGTGTTTAAAACTTTGGTGGATAAAAAACAAATGCCTGGACAAAAACGCTCAACTTTGGACTGGCCTTATCTTGAAGGCTTGACAATGGCGGAAGCGATGAATCCACTCAGTATGCTGGCAGTGGGTTTGTATGGAAAAACTTTACCCAATCAAAATGGTGCGCCATTGCGTTTGGTAGTGCCTTGGAAATACGGTTTTAAAAATATCAAATCCATTGTTTCCATTCATTTTCAAGAGACGATGCCAATTAACAGTTGGCAAGACCAAGCAGCAAGTGAATATGGATTTTATGCCAATGTTAATCCGAATGTGGATCATCCTCGTTGGTCGCAAGCACGCGAGCGAATTATTGGACAGGGCAGCTTTTTCTCTCCTGCAAAACGCAAAACAGAAATGTTTAACGGCTATGGTGATGAAGTGGCACAGTTATACACTGGGCTTGATTTAAAGAAAAACTTTTGATTATTTCTTGGCAAAAACCGCTGTTATTTATCTTGCTTTTAAGTCCTTTTTTAGGGCTTGCTTTTGATGCGTTTGCGGGTAATTTGATTGACCCGATTGAGGAAATTACCAACCCAACGGGGCAATGGGCACTGAGGTTTTTGTTACTCAGTTTGGCTATTACGCCACTTAATAAACTCTTGCCTTTTTCGATTATTAAATATCGACGAATGATTGGTGTTTTTAGTTTTTTTTATGCCTGTTTGCATCTGAGTATTTTTTTGATTGACCAGCAGTTTAGTGTAGAATTTATCCTTGAAGATGTGATGAAACGCCCGTATATCACGCTTGGTTTTAGTGCTTTTATTTTGTTATTTTTACTGGCAATGACTTCAACTCATAAAATGATGCGTCGTTTGGGAAAATATTGGAAAAAGCTGCATAAAACTATTTATTTGATTGTTATTCTGGTCGTCGTGCATTTTTATTGGCAGGTAAAATCATCTATGGATATTGAGCCGATGATTTATAGTTTGATTGCGTTATTATTATTGAGTTTTAGGGTAAATTGGAAAAGATGGTTAAATTTATAATTTGTGTTGTTTTACTAACTCAGAGTTTGGCATTTGCCGACTCAAGCGTACGCACGGCGGTGCTCGATAATGGGCTTAAAATTATTGTCAAAACTGACCATCGTGCACCTGTTTTTATTTCTCAACTGTGGTATCGGGTGGGTGCGAGCGATGAATCACGACCCAATACGGGTATTTCGCATATGCTGGAACATATGATGTTTAAAGGTACTAAGGCGTATGAAAAAGGGGAATTTTCAGCCATTATTGCCAAGAATGGTGGCAATGATAATGCCTTTACGGGCAAAGATTACACCGCTTATTATCAAAAAATGCACAAGTCTAAATTGGCATTGGCACTCAAAATGGAGGCCGATAGGATGCGTAATTTAACTTTTTCTGACGAGGAGTTACGCAAAGAAAGACAGGTAGTGATTGAAGAACGCAGAATGCGTATAGAAGATAATCCAAATGCCAAAGTGTATGAAAATCTTAACTTGATTTCTTTTGATGAAACTGGTGCTTATCACGCACCCATTATCGGTTTGCAAAAGGACATAGAGTCCTATACTTTGCAAGATTTGCGTGATTGGTATGCACAATATTATGCGCCGAATAATGCGACTTTGGTGGTGGTAGGCGATGTGCAGGCTGATGAAGTGATTGCTTTGGCAAAGCAATATTTTGGGGGTTATCAATATAACCCAAAAATTACTAATACGGGCAAACCTACGATTGCAAAAACGGGTAACTCGCGTATTTTAAAACTCAAAGCTGAGCTGTCTTTTTATATTTTATCCTTCCCCGTGCCGAGTTTAAAAACCAATGAAAATGATGCCTATGCGTTGGATATGTTGTCATATGTCTTGGATAATGGACTGTCAAAAACTTTAATTAGAGAACAACAAATCGCTTCCAGTATTGGCGTGGGGTATCGATTATACGATAAATACAATACGATATTTACACTGAGTTTTATCCCTGCAAAAGGGGTGAGCAACGATGCAGTTTTGTCAGCCATTAAAACCCAAGTGGCAGAATTAATTAAAAACCCAAATGTGATTAAAGAAGAGTTAGCACGCACAAAAACCCAACTTGAAGCCGAGTTTGTTTTTGAACAAGACCGCATTTCCACCCAATCCTATTATTTAGGGATGCTGTCAACGATAGGATTGGGCATTGATAAATTACCCTCTTATGTGGATAAAATGAATGCCATTAATGCCAGTGATGTTGCAAAGGTCGCCAAACAATATTTAAATTTTTCACAGGCTAATTCAGTCGAACTCATCCCTCAAGGTATCCAATGAAACTTCCAGCAACCTTATTAACATTATTCAGTTTTTACACGGGCAAGGCCCGTGTAAATTCCCGTGTAGTCTTTATTTTATTTTCATTGTTAGTGGGGGGTGTATATGCTGAATTGGGTATTCAAAATTGGACAACGCCCGAAGGGGCAAAAGTCTTGTTTGTGCAAACCAAAGGCTTGCCGATTGTGGATGTGTCGTTGACTTTTGACGCTGCCAGTAGTCGGGATGGTGAGCAATATGGGCTGGCATCTTTAACCAATAGTTTGCTTGGAACAGCCACCCAATATCACAATGAAGAGCAAATTATTAACACCTTTGAATCGGTCGGTGCACAGTTTTCTGCTCATTCGTTAAAAGATATGTCAATCCTATCGTTACGCACGCTTTCAAGGGAGTCCGTTCTCAGAAAGTCGCTGGCTATTTTTACCGAAGTCATCACTCAGCCAAAGTTTGAACAGCATTATTTGACACGCACAAAACGCCAAACTCTGCAAGCCATCAAAGCCAGTCAACAGTCGCCTTCCAGTGTGGCATCGCTGGCTTTCAGTCAGACGGTGTTTGCTGGGCATCCTTACGCACACAGTGTTATCGGTACAAAAGAAACCCTTGAAAATATACACATACAAGATTTAAAACGCCATTATCAACAGTATTATGTGGCAAAAAATCTTACTATTGCTTTAGTCGGTGATGTCAGTAGGGCAAAAGCCAAACAAATTGCTCGTCAAATTTCTCACGGTTTAAATAGAGGCAAAAAAGCGCCTACCAATTCAAAACTTTACCCTTCTAATGACAACAAAGAAGCCCACATTGAATTCCCATCAAAACAAACCCATTTGCTCATCGGGCAAATTGGCATCAATCGCTCCCATCCCGATTATTATCCTTTGTATCTCGGTAATCATATCTTGGGTGGCAGTGGGCTGACTTCCATTCTTAGCGATGAAATTAGAGAGAAAAAAGGCTTGGCATATTCAGCCTATAGTTATTTTAGTTTGATGAAGTCAAATGGCATATTTTTGATGCGTTTGCAAACCAAAAATGCACAAGCAAAAGAAGCGAAAAATATTGCCATTCAAACCTTAAGCGACTTTGTTAATAACGGCGTAAACGCACAAAAACTTCAAGATGGCAAAGACAATATCATTGGTGGTTTTGCTTTAAAAACAGCAAGTAACGCCAATATTTTGACCTATCTATCTGTCATCGGTTTTTACAATTTACCTTTGGATTATCTTGATAGTTTCACAGATAAAATCAAAGGTATTACCGTGCAAGAGGTCGAACGTGCTTTTGAGCGTTTGATTGATGTGAAAAATCTTGTTATTTTAAGCGTGGGGAAGGCACTATGAAAGTAGAGTTATTATTTTCCTACGGCACGCTACAAACCCCTGCTGTGCAAATTGAAACTTTTGGGCGTGAATTAATTGGTTATGAAGACCAGTTACTAGGCTACAAATTAGCAATGCTTGAAATTCAAGATAAAAGCGTGGTCGAACTCAGTGGCAAAACCCACCACCCAATCGCAATCGCCCAGCAAGGCGAAACCGTGCAAGGCAAAGTCTTTGAAATCACCCCCGAAGAATTAGCCCAATCTGACAAATATGAAGTCAGCGATTATCATCGGGTATTAGGGAAAATGGCGTCAGGAAAGTCTGTCTGGGTGTATGTGGCTAGTCATTAATTGTTAATGATTCATTACAAGAGCACTTTCTCAATACACACAGATTTAACAAAATCTTTCTGCCAGTTTGTGCCTAATTGCTGTTCAGCCATCAACTCGATTGGATAAACAGGTTCGATACCTGTTGAGTCGCTATAACGAGACAAACCTTGGCGACAGGCAGGGCAGGTGGTTAGCATTTTGGTGGGTTTTTTGGATTCTATGGTGGCTAAATCTTTTTTGATTTCGGCTTCTTTGCGGAATTTTACTTGCTTGGCAATGTCGGGGCGGGCGACGGCAAAAGTACCTGATTCGCCGCAACAACGGTCATTATCGACCACTTCTGAATTGACGATTTTTGAGATGACTGTGGCTGAATTGTCTGATTTAATTGGGTCGTGGCACGGGGCGTGGTACAGATATTCTTCGCCTGTGTTGTCAAGCGTTACCTTGTTTTCTAGTAAATATTCGTGGATGTCAGTTAGACTTGAATTTTTAAAAATATCGCCTAATTCATAGGTCATTAGTTGGTCAATGCAAGTACCACATGAAGTGAGTACATGCTTGATATCAAGGTAATTTAGTGTATTTGCCATACGGTGGAAAAGGACGCGGTTATCGGTTGATATTTCGTTGGCTTTTTGCTCGTAACCACCGGCTTTTTGTGGGTAGCCACAGCAGAGATAACTCGGTGGCAGGACAACTTTTACCCCTTGATGGTAGAGTAGGGCGATTGTGGCTAAACCGATGTTGGAATAGAGGCGTTCTGAACCGCAGCCTGGGAAGTAAAAGACGCTCGGTGAGTTAGCGGTTGACTTTTCAGGGTGTGCTAAAATCGGAACGCTGCCGTTGTCGTTGATGTTGAGTAAACTTCTTAGGGGTGCTTGTGAAGTGTCTGTTGGCAAAGGTTTGTCTAAAATTGTGATTAATTCTGTAAAGGCATTGGGCTTACCGACGGTCTTATCGGGGTTTTTCTTTAAAAATGGTTTGCTGAATAATGAGGCGTAATGTTGTGCTTTGTAGCTAAAATCAATCAGTACTTTTTTGGTTAAATTGATTTTCCATGGTTGGGTCATATTTAGATAGGCAACCGAGGCTTTGGAGGCGATATTTGTGCGTCGTTGTTTTTGTTTTACCAAAATATTTTTCATCTTAATTGATACATTGCCAAAGTCGATATTCACAGGGCATGGTTTTTCACAGCGATGGCAAATGGTGCAATGGTCTGCCACATCGTTCAGTTCGTCAAAGTGGTCGATAGACACACCACGACGGGTTTGTTCTTCGTAAAGGAAGGCTTCTGAAATTAAGTTGGTGCCGATGATTTTATCACGGGGCGAGTAGAGTAAATTCGCCTCTGGCACATGTGTGGTGCAGACAGCCTTGCACTTGCCACAACGCAAGCACGACTTAACCATTTCATTGATTTCGCCAATTTCACTGCTTTCCAAAATTAAAGCTTCTTGCTGAACCAATCGTAGAGAGGGGGTAAAGGCATTTTCTAAGCCACTATTAGGCATTAATTTACCTTTGTTAAAGTGGTTGTTTGGGTCAATTTTGACTTTATAATCGGCAAATTCTTGCTTAAATTCATCGGATAAATATTGATATTTAGTCAGCCCGATACCGTGCTCACCAGAAATTACACCCCCTAAGTTTTCGGCTAAAATCATAATTTCATCCACCACTGATTCGGCTTTTTTCAGCATTTCGGTATTGTGCGAATGCACAGGGATATTGGTATGCACATTGCCATCGCCAGCGTGCATATGGGTGGCGACGAATAGGCGGACTTCACGATATTCGGTGTGAATGGTTTTGACAGTTTGACGCATATCAGTAAAGACATCGCCCCTCAATAAATCACTTAAAGGCTGAGCAAAATCATTTACATAAGAAATCACGCATTGACCTGTTTGCAACGCCTCAAATCCAGCGGGTTGTTCCAAACTTTTTAAAGCCACTTGCCACTTGCCATTTATCGTGTTTAGTAAAGATAAAGCCAAGGTAATTTTGTCTTTGATTAGGGTAAATTCTGGATTGATATTTTCAAAATAAGTTTTGACCGCATCCAATGTAGCCAACTTGTTTTCAATGGATAGGCGGATATTAATATACTCAATGCCGTGGCTATATTCGCTGAGCTTGTCCAATGGAATAACCACATCTTCATTGATTTTAAACGCATTAGTGTGTGCAGCAATCGCTGCGGTATTAGCCCTATCTTTCCAAAAAACTTGGCGTTTTTCCAATGACTTTGCCACAAAACACTCGCCTTTTCTATCGTGTGCGAGTTGGATAACTTTATCGGTTTGTATTGTTAACAAACCCTCAGTTTCTGCACTAATATCAATTAACAATACCATCCTCGGCAATTCTGGGCGATTGGCTTTGGTGGTGTAATTGACGGCCTTAATGTAGCGGGCATCAAGGTGTTCCATCCCCACTAAATCCACTTCAATATTACCATCGATACTATTTTTAATATCAACAATACTGGATACCGCTAATTTTAAATTATGCCCAAAAAACTCTAAGCACAGCGTATTGATGCACTTGAGTGGTTGATGCAAAATAAATTCAGCCGAGGTAATAAAGCCATCGCAACCTTCTTTTTGAATCCCCGGCAACCCATCTAAAAACTTATTAGTCACATCCTTACCTAGCCCGCTTTTACGCAGATTTTTGGATTGAATATCCAGTCTTCTCGTATCAACAATGGTTTGTGCATCGTCTTTTAGCGTGTGGATATTAAAACTCACCTCATCCAACAGTTGAATTTTATCTTGGTTATGCTCAATTCGTTCCACTTTCAACCATTTTCCATCTGGCATTACCATCTTCCAAGACAGTAAATTATCAATCGTTGTCCCCCATCTCAACGCCTTTTTGCCCCCCGCATTCATCGCCACATTGCCACCAATCGTGCATGCATCTTGCGAAGTCGGATCAACCGCAAACACCAAATTATTTGCCGTAGCCACCTCACTCACTCGCTTAGTAACCACCCCCGCACCAACATTCACACTTTTTACACGGGCCTTGCCCGTGTAAAGTTCGACAATATCATCAATAAAATTGAGTTTTTCGGTATTAATGACAGCCGTTTGTGCATTTAACGGAATTGCACCACCCGTGTAACCTGTGCCACCACCTCGTGGAATAATGGTTAAGCCTAATTGAACGCAAGTTTTGATAATTGCTGCAATTTCAAACTCAGTATCAGGGGTAATCACCACCGCAGGATATTCTACACGCCAGTCAGTCGCATCAGTTGAATGCGACGCACGAGACAAAGCGTCAAAACGAATATTGTTATTGTGCGTCACTTTTAAAAGTGCCTTTTTAATCTGGTTTTGATTATTCTTAAATTTACTCAAACACGATTTAAACTCATCCACCGCTTTATCAGCACTACCCAGTAAAGTAAGCACCTTTTGATTATCTTCGGAGCGTGTACGAATTTGATTTAAACGAGAATAAAGCGCATCAGTGAGCGATTTCCAACGACGCTTATTTTTGATTAAATCCTCTTGCAAATAAGGGTTGCGATTCACAGCCCACATATCACCCAGCACCTCAAACAACATCTTAGCACTACGCCCCGTATTACGATTTTCACGCAATTGATTGAGCAATTCCCACGACTCCTCACCAAGAAAACGACACACCACTTCCTTGTCTGAAAATGAGGTATAGTTATAAGGAATTTCTCTATATTGTTGCAAAGGTAGCGGAAGTTGGTAAAAGTTCACTTATTTTACTATAATAGCGTCATTCATTGTTTTATTCGGAGTTGTTATGTTGTGGGTCAAAGCGTTTCATATTATCAGTATTATCACTTGGTTTGCCGCCTTGTTTTACCTGCCTCGTTTGTTTGTTTATCACGCAATGAGCGATGATCAAGCCAGTATCGAGCGTTTTAAAATAATGGAACGCAAACTGTATCGTGGCATTATGATGCCAAGTTTTATCTTAGCAACTGCGTTAGGCACTTGGATGATTGCCGATAATTGGGCGTATTATTCCACCCAATATTGGATGCACGCTAAATTAGCATTGGTTGCACCACTGGTTGCTTATCATTTTTATTGTGGACATTTATTGGCCATTTTCAAAGCAGATAAAAATACCCGTTCTCATATTTTCTATCGTTGGTTTAATGAATTTCCTGTATTAATTTTGATAGCAATCGTCATTTTAGTCGTCGTCAAACCATTTTAATTTTTTACACGGGCCTTTTACACGGGCCTTGCCCGTGTAAAGTGGTAAAATGCAAATATGTCCAGCAGAAAAATACCTTTTGAAAATGAAGAATATTACCATGTGTTTAATCGTGGTGTTGATAAGCGTATTGTTTTTACAGATAAACAAGAATTGGACTTCTTTTTTAGTCGCCTAAGTGCTTTAAATAACACTGTTGCTGATATGACAGGCAGAAACCATCGTCGTAGTAATTACACGGGCAAGGCCCGTGTAGAGGAAAGTGAGGGTTTGGTTAGTGTTGTGGCGTATTGTTTGTTGCCTAATCATTTTCATTTGTTGTTAAAGCAAAATGTTGATCAAGGTATTTCTAAGTTTATGCAAAGGCTTGGTACCTCATACACTGTTTTTTTCAATCAAAAACACCAAAGAAATGGATCATTGTTCCAAGGTAAATTTAAAGCCAAACATTTGACAGGGGAGTATGGCTTATCTACGGTGGCAACTTATGTTAATTTGAATTATCAGCACCACAAAATAAATCCAAAAGAAAATTTGGTTAAATCAAGTATTTTTGAATATTTACAAACAGAACAGGGTAAGTTTATTTGTGACGAAACTGAGGTGAAAAATGTGATGAGTGAAATTGGCACAATCAAAGCGTATAAAAAATACGCTAAAAACTTATCTATTGTATTTGCCAGGAATAAAGGAATAGAGTTGAGTGACAAAGATTTTGAAATGTAGTTTTTACATTTTACACGGGCCTTGCCTGTGTAAATTTTTCGGCTAGGGCCTCGTAAATGGGTTGGGGGTGGATTTGTTTGGAGATGAAGTTGGCGATGAAGGCGATGGCTAATCCTGGGATGAGTAGGTGTAAGCTTAAGGTCATTTCAAGAATAACGAAAGTGGCGGTTAGGGGTGCGCGAATGACGGCGGTTAGGTAGCCAATCATTGCCATTAGTATTACCACCTGTGTGTCGATTTGGGTGTAAAAATTTGCGGCTTCTGCGCCGATGCCTGCGCCGATTGCGATGCTGGGCATAAATACACCGCCTGGAATGGTAGAGATGAAGGAAGATAGGACGGCGAAGAATTTCATTGCGACGAAGTCCAAGCCCAAGGATTGACTGTTGAGCATTAGTAGAACCTCAGTGTGTCCAGAACCTGCGATTTGTCCTTTTGAGAGATAGTTAAAAATTGCGACAATTATCCCAATGCTTAACGCCATAATCAGCACTTTGGTTTTATTGTCAATAATGAGTTTGTTGATAAGATATAGGGTTGCACGAGAAAATAATCCGCCCAAAATACCGACGATGATTGCCAAAGGTAACAGTTGCCAAATCAAACTTAAATCAAATGATATTGAAGATAAATCACCTAAATAAGGGGTATTGCCACGATAGGAAATTGCCATAAAATAAACAAGGCTACTAACAATGGCAATTAAAATAAAAGCTTGATTTTTTAACTTTCTACCGATTTCTTCGTAGGCAAATAACACGCCAGCAATGGGTGCGTTAAATGCAACAATCAATCCTGCACTGCCGCCAATCGCAATCAAAGCATGGATTAAAAATTTACGATTCAGTTTGATAAAATGATTAAAACCATAAAAAATAGAGCCGCCAATATGAATACTTGGACCTTCAATACCAATCGGGGCACCGCCTAGCATCGCTAAGAAAATAAGCCCAATCTTGTCAAGTGCAATACGAAATGAAAGTAATTTTTCACGAATAATTTGATTGTGAGATTCTGTGGCAGCGATGAGTTGTGGGATGCCGCTGCCTTGTACAAAATGGCAATAATGTTTGGCAAAATAAATAATGCTAACAAAAGTAATTGGTGTGATAACAAAACTCAGAATAGGGTGTTTTGCAATCAGTGATTTAAAAATGTGTTGAGAAAACTCACTAATTTCTAAGAAAAAAGTAACAGCGACCACCGTTAAAATACTCGCTAATATTAGCGATACATAGGTTTTTAACTCATGAGGGAATTGAGATTCTATATATTTCTTCATGATTTTTTGACGGTGAGTAGGGCGACACCTGTGATTATAAATATAATGCCGACGCCGTAATATAGATTGAAAAATTCATCTAAAATCCACACACCCAAACCAATGGTGATGATTGGCCCCAAAGTACCAATAATGCCTGTTTGTGCCGAACCAATTTTGACAATCGCTTCACTGATCATAAAACTGGGTATCACCGTGCTAACTACTGCCAGCATCGCAATCCAGAACCATGCCATATTGCTTACATCAAGCACATTAAAATCAAATATTAGGAAGTAATAGCCCAATACAAGCACGCTGGACACGCTCATTGCCAACGCAGTGAACCATAAACTGCCTAATAAATGAATGATTTTCTTGCTGAGCAAAACATAGCAAGCATAACTCAACGCTGAAGATAGTACAAGCAACACCCCTGTGGTGGTATCGCCTATATGGGTATTTAATTCTTGACTGAATACAATCCACAACCCTAAGTAACTTAACAACAAACTGCCGATAATTTTTTTGGTGAGGGGTGTATTAAAAAATAGTGCACCTAAAATTACCACAAAAATAGGGTAAGTGAATAAAGTTAAACGCTCTAAGCTGGCTGAGATATGCTCAAGTCCTTTTAAATCCAACCATGATGCTAAGGCATAGCCGATGAATCCCAATAATAAAATCATTAAAAAGTTATTTTTAATCTCAGTTTTCGGACTATTTTTTCGGCTTAAAAATCCGATAATCAACAAATAAATCGGCAAAGAAATTGCCATTCTCAACATTAAAACCGTGTCAGCATCTAACCCTTGTTGATAGGCTAATTTGATAAATATAGATTTTAAGGCAAATAAAGTCGTGCCTAAAAACGCAAAGAAAAAGCCCAGTAGGATTTCTTTTTGTTCAAATTTAAACATTTAACTTTGGGTGAATAAACCAGTAGAAAGGTAACGGTCGCCACGGTCGCAAACAATAGTAACAATTGTGGCGTTATTGACTTGTTTGGAAAGTTCAATCGCCGAGGCAACAGCGCCACCTGATGAAACGCCTGCAAAAATACCTTCTTTGGTGGCTAAATCTCGGGTTGTTTGCTCGGCGGCTATTTGTGAAACATCCATCATTGAATCGACTTTGGAGGCGTCAAATATTTTTGGTAAATATTCCACAGGCCAACGACGGATACCTGCGATTTTTGCCCCATCTTCGGGTTGCACACCGATGATTTGAATATTAGAATTTTTAGATTTTAAAGTATTAGATACCCCCATAATCGTCCCCGTTGTCCCCATTGCGGAGACAAAGTGAGTGATTTCACCCTTGGTATCTTGCCAGATTTCTTCAGCAGTGGTATTAATATGCGCACCCGAATTATCGGTATTAGAAAACTGATCCAATTGCTTGCCTTTGCCATTTTTTTCCATGGAATCGGCTAAATCTCTTGCACCTTCCATCCCCAATGCTTCACTCACCAAAATCAACTCAGCCCCATACGCAGCCATCGCATCACGGCGTTCTTGCGACAGATTTTCAGGCATAATCAAAATCATCGTATACCCTTTAATCGCTGCCACCATTGCCAAAGCAATACCCGTGTTGCCACTAGTCGCTTCAATCAGCGTATCACCCGCACTAATCTCACCTCGTTTTTCCGCCTGAGTAATCATATTAAACGCCGCACGGTCTTTGACCGAACCTGCAGGGTTATTACCCTCAAGTTTAAGCAAAATGGTGTTAGATGGATTTGGGTTTAGGCGTTGTAATTTAACTAAGGGTGTGTTGCCGATGGTTTGTTCGATGGTTTTGTAGTCTAAGAATCGCATAGTTTTTGTATGCCTGAAATTAAAAAATTAAAACTTATTGATTTATTACTACCATCTAATTTTAGATGAGGTGCTATTAATTTAGATCCAGAAACTGGCTGATATAGCTTACCAGTATTTTGTATTAATTCTTGCTTAGCATTTGATAAATTATCAGGATTTCTGTATTTTTTCCCTGTTTGACTTGGAACACTATTTAGATTTAAACCTTTTTTTACAGCCTGCAAATCACCCAAATAGAAACTTTCCAATTCATGGCAAGCAATTCTAATGAGGGATAACTCTTCTTTTCCACTTGCTCTTATTTTTGTCAATAAATTTTCTTTAATTTCTTTACAATCCCCAGAATCTTTATCACGAATAATTAAAAATTTAGTATTTGGCGTATTGTAGTGCTGTAATTTTTGTTTAATGTTGTTTTCTAAATCTGTTTTACCCTGAAAATCAATAATCTGATGAGTTATGTCGGGCACTATTTTTGGCAAAATAGTGGCTAACATTTTTGCTGCTGATAACTCTTCAGTAAAACAAACTAAATTCAACATGTTAAATATTGTTTAAAAAACCTTGTTTCCACAAGTAACCCATTTTATCACCAGCATTCATATATGCTTCAACTTGTTTATTTTCTGAGGCTCGTTTAATCGTTGTATAGCCTCTCTCCTTAGCTAATATAAACACTTCATCAACTTGTGCGGCATTCAAAAAATCAGGCGAGTGGGTAGAGACAAAAACTTGCTCTCCACGATTGGCATAAGCCCTAAATTCTTCTGCTAACTCTTCCAATAAATGTGGATACAGTTGATTTTCAGGTTCTTCAACACACAGTAGCGGATAAGGTTTTGGATCGTAAAGCAACACCAAGTAAGCAAGCATTTTTATTGTTCCATCAGAGATGTAACGCACCAAAAATGGCTTATCAAAAGATTCGTCTTGAATTTTTAACAACACTTGCCCTGTTTCTATGGTTTTTGCCTCCACATTTGAAATACCTGGAATGCGTTGTTTTAAAACCCCAATAATTTTATCTAATGTTTGTTTATGGTTATTATGTAAATATTCTATAACTAAAGACAAGTTTTCACCTAAAGTGGATAAGTGCTCTGCATAGCCTGCTTGTTGGGTGTTTCGAGCCTCATTAACATGAATATCAGAAACATGCCAATTATCAATGAGTTCACTTAGTGCGATAACTGCTGGAAACTTTTCAAATTGTGCCAAACCTTTAATGGCTAAAATATCTGAAGATTTTAAAGTTTGCTCTTCTCTCTTTAAATCTTTTTCTTCTGTTGAATCAAGCATTTGTTCGTTAATAACAGCAACACCTTTGCCCTTACTGAAGTTTAAAAATTCCCAAGGTTGTCCTTTTGTACCACGACGATATTTTAAAATTTCTTTATCAATAAATGCTTTATTGTTTTCTTGTGAAATACTTAAAAAATAAGTAATAATTGGGTTGTTCTTACGAGTGTTTTTAGCTCTAAATTTTATTTCAAATTCAATATTACCATCGCAACCACGACTAATAACCTCATTAAAGCCACCTCGTTTATTAAAGGCAGTGTTAACATCAGTAGAAAGTGCGTCTTTTAAAAAACCAAAAACATTAAAAAGTGTGGTTTTTCCAGAACCATTGGCACCAACAATCACACAAAACCTAGGAATATCTCCCATTTCAGCATTTTTAAATGCTTTGAAATTTTTAATTTTTATGGATTCAATTTTCATAATTTTATTTTTACATATTATCTAAAATCGCCCTTTTAACCTCATCCATCACTGGCTCAATTAAAATCATATCATCGCTATTGCATTGACCAATCGCTGTATCAGGGTCTTTTAAACCGTGACCAGTTAAGGTGCAAACAACGGTAGAACCTTCGGGGATTTTGCCGTTGTTGATGTCAATCATCGCACCAGCTAACGAAGTGGCGGAGGCGGGCTCGCAGAAAATACCTTCTTGCTCGGTTAATAATTTTTGTGCGGCTAAGATGGCTTCATCGGTGATGGCGTCGAACCAGCCATTAGATTCTTTTTCGACTGTATGCGCTAAATCCCAACTTTGTGGGTGACCGATGCGAATGGCAGTGGCAATCGTTTCAGGATTATCAACCATTGCCCCTTTGGTAAATGGCGCCGCACCTGCTGCTTGATAACCAACCATTGCAGGTTTTTTTTTGGCAATTCCGTCTTCATGGTATTCTTTATAACCCATCCAATGAGCAGAAATATTGCCAGCATTGCCCACAGGTAAGCAGTGGTAATCGGGTGCATCGCCTAATTCTTCAACAATCTCAAAGGCGGCGGTTTTTTGACCTTGTAAACGGAAAGGGTTGATTGAATTTACAATAGAAACAGGGGCGTGGTCTGCCACTTGCTTAACTAATTCCATCGCATGGTCAAAATTCCCCTTGATTTGAATAATCACCGCACCGTGAATCATCGCCTGTGCCAATTTACCGAGTGCAATTTTGCCTTCTGGAATAAGCACAAATGCTTTGATACCTGCACGCGCCGCATAAGCAGCAGCAGCAGCGGAGGTGTTACCTGTGGAGGCGCAAATAATTGCCTTTGCGCCCGCTTCTACGGCTTTGGTTACAGCCATCGTCATCCCACGGTCTTTGAACGAACCCGTTGGATTTAAGCCCTCGTATTTCATATAAATATCCACCTCTTTGCCTAATAAGGCAGGGATATTCTCTAAGCGAATTAGGGGCGTGTTGCCCTCACCTAAACTGATGAATTTTGTATTTTCATCAACGGGTAATCTGTCTTTATAGTGGTTAATTAAGCCTGTGTATCTCATATTTTTATCCTTTAATTGAGTGTTTCTACATGAATGATTTTAACCGCTTCTTGAATAAAATCTTTGTTTTGAATTTCTGCGACAGCCGTCGTCATATCACCTGTCTTAACTGAGTTGGTAATAATCGCAATGTGTGCATTATTTTGTGCATCAATTTGTTTTTGCACCACTGATTCTACGCTGATACTATGATTTGCAAGAATTGAGGTGATATCCGCCAATACTCCAGTTGTATCAGTCGCTAGCAAGCGTAAATAAAACACGCTTTCAACCTCATCAGTATTTTCAATTGGCAACGCTTCAAGCGATTTCCAACCAAACACATCGCCACTCACTGTGCCTTTAATCACATCAATCAAATCCGCAATCACCGCACTCGCCGTGGCCTCATCACCTGCACCTGCGCCATAATAAAGTGTTGGACCAACCGCATTGCCCTTAACTAAAACTGCATTCATCACCCCATCAACATTTGCCAATAATTGTGTTTTTGGAATTAAAGTAGGGTGGACGCGCATCTGCACTTTGCCTTCAATTTTTTTAGCGATGCCAAGGTGTTTGATAGAATAACCCAACTCAGTTGCAAAGGCGACATCTTCGCCACTCACTTTACTAATACCTTCGGTAGAAACTTTATCAAAATTCAGTTCACAACCAAATGCAATCGAAGCCAAAATAGCCAATTTATGCGCCGCATCAATGCCTTCAACATCAAAAGTCGGATCTGCTTCGGCATAGCCTAAGGCTTGCGCTTCTTGCAAAACATCGGCAAAATCTCTGCCCTTATCACGCATTTCGCTCAGGATAAAATTGCCTGTGCCATTGATAATCCCTGCCACCATTTCAATCTGATTGGCACTCAGGCCCTGTTCCAAAGATTTAAGAATTGGAATGCCACCAGCCACTGCCGCTTCAAACAACAAATGCACATTGTTTGCTTTTGCCAACGCCAGTAATTCATTGCCATGCGTGGCAATTAACGCCTTATTTGCGCTAATCACATGCTTACCATTATTAAGGGCAATCTCAACCAAATCTTTTGCTAAACCTGTGCCACCCATTAATTCCAACACCACATCAATCGATGTATCGTTGACAATTTCAGCAGGGTTTTGTGTGAGCTGAATGCCCTCTGTTGGGCAAATGCGAGATTGATTAATGTTTCTCACGGCAGCGTGCGTTACTTGAATTTCCACGCCTGTGCGACGCATCATTTCAGTTTGATTTTTGGCTAAAACATTGACCACGCCACCAGCAACGGTGCCGAGCCCTAAAATTCCGATATTCATATACTTATATACAAGGTCTTAAAAAAAAGGTAAATTATACCGATTTAGCCAAGGTAATTGCCACGCACTTTAGCGGACGAGAATATTGTGCAGGCACCTTGTGCTGATTTTCAAACAAAACAGGGGCTAAAGATTTGAGCATATCTTCATAAATCGGTTTTTTGAAATCAATAATCGCCTCAATTGGGTGCCAATAATCCACCCATTTCCAATCTTCAAATTCAATTTTTGTATGCGTGTCGAGCTTGATGTTGCTTTCTGCAGCAGTCAGTTTCAACAAAAACCAAACTTGCTTTTGCCCTACGCAATATTTACTTTTTTTGTTGTCAGGCAAATCATAGCGTAGCCATTTTGGTGTTTTGGCTACTACTTCTACATGCTCACAAGTCAAACCAACTTCCTCTTCTAACTCACGATACAAAGCCTCAAGTTCATTTTCACCTTTGTCAATCCCACCTTGCGGCAATTGCCAGCCTTCTTTTCGAAAGCGTTTAGCTAACAGGACTTGATTCTTATCGTTAGTAATTAAAATTCCAACATTGGCGCGATACCCCTCTCTATCAATCATCGCCGCTGAAAGCACCTAAAATGTGTAGTAAACTGGCAAACATATTGTGTAATGACAAATACAAGCCAACCGTTGCAGAAATGTAATTACGCTCACCACCATTAATGATAGACGACATTTGCATCAGCATAAATGCACCCATTAACAACACAACAGCAAATGAAATCGCTAAACTCACAAATGAAGATTCAATAAAAAATACATTAATTAGTGATAAAACAATGACACCAACCATCGCAAAGAAAATCATTCCACCCATAAAAGAAAAGTCCTTTTTGGTGTTTTGCGCATAAAAACTAATCGCAAAAAATGATACACCTGTGCCTGTCAATGCTTGCATTACCAAACTTGCCCCATTCGGCATGGCTAAATAATGTGTCAGCATTGGACCTAATGAATATCCTAATAAGCCTGCCACTGCAAATGCGGTAATAATACCTTTGTTGCTGTTCTGTGTTTTTGGTAAAACAAACCAAATCACCGCAATCGCAGCAATAGTAGCTACCATTGCCGAGCCAAAACCTGCACCAGATGCTACTGCAAACCAAGATGAGAGGCCGCCAAATACCAAGGTATATGACAATAATCTCATTGTATCCGATAAAACTTTATTCTTAACTTGAATGCCACCCATTGTAGCCGTTGTTGTAAATGTACTCATTTTTTCCTCTTTTATTTATAAGTGTAAAATAGTTATTTTATTCTGAAAACAACATACAGATGAAGTTAATTTTAGGCGCTGGCAAAACGGCACAATCTATTGCATGCTTTTTAGATAAACAAAGTATTGAATTTACTCTTATCAAAGACACTAGAGTTGTCAAAGATGAGTCTGCTTTGCAAAGTATCGACGAGATTTTTATTAGCCCTGGCATCGCCCAAACTGAGTTAATTGTTATTTGGGCAAAAGCAAAAAAAATCCCTATTACCAGCGACATCGAACTGTTTTCTCGCTACTCCAAAGCCCCAATTATCGGCATCACAGGCTCCAACGGCAAATCCACCGTTACCCAATTACTCGGTGAAATGATTGCCAACGATGGCAAAAAAGTTGCCATCGGTGGCAACATCGGCACGCCAGCCCTCGACTGCCTTAATGATGAAATTGAATATTATGTCCTAGAACTCTCCAGTTACCAACTTGATTACACTCAAAATTTAACCCTATTAACAGGCGTCGTCCTCAACATCACTCCCGACCATTTAGACCGCTACCCAAGTTTCAACGATTACGCACAATCCAAACTCAGCCTCTACAAATATTGTAAACACCCCATCGTCAACATCGACGAACCCCTAATCCCAACACAACCCTCCGCCAAATATTTCGGCATCAATATGCCCAAAACCTCCGCTGATTTCGGCACAGTTACCTGTCACGAAAGTTGTTATATTTTAAAAGGCGACGACTCATTAATTTACATTGGCGACATGCCACTCATCGGTGAACACAACCTCAAAAACGCCCTAGCTGCCCTTACTCTCGGTGACCAAATCGGATTGAGTATAGATGCCATGACCCATACCCTAAAAACCTTCAAAGGCCTAGAACACCGCCTAGAGTGGGTTACAAAAAAAGACAACATCACCTACTACAACGATTCAAAAGCCACCAACAGCACCTCCACCATCACCGCCATCCAAGCCTTAATCCCCACCAATCAAAACATCATCCTCATCATGGGCGGCATCAAAAAACAAGAAGACTATCACCCCTTATTCACCCTCATCAACCAACACATAAAAAGCACCATCCTAATAGGACAAGACACTCAACAATTTGAAAAAGAACTTACAAACACCACTCAAGCCAAAACCCTGCCAGACGCCATTCACATTGCACAATCTATGATTATGAATGGCATAATTCTCCTTTCTCCAGCCTGTGCGAGTTTTGATATGTTTGAGGATTTTGAGCAGCGAGGGCGAGTGTTTAAAGACACCGTAAGATTGTAGAAATAAACAGTTATTGTTGTCCGCACCCATTGGCATTCTTTTTAATTAATAAACTTAATCACCTTACTAATATCTGGAACCTCTAAAACCAAAGCATTTGTTTCACTTTTAAGCCAAGTACTTTGGCGTTTACAGAGTTGGCGGGTGGCAATGATGGCTTTTTCTATCATTGTTTCTTGGTTTATTTTGCCGTCTAAATATTGCCAGGCTTGGCGGTAGCCGACGCAGCGGATTGAGGGCAGGTCCTCGTGGAGGTTTGGGTTTTGTTTTAGGGTTTTGACTTCTGTTAAAAAATCGTTGTTCATCATTGAGAGGAAGCGTTGTTCGATTCTGGCGTGGAGTTCGGGGCGGGGTGGCATTAGGATGATTTTCTTTATTGGGTGGTTTAATCCAGGTTGTTTATTGCCTTGGAGTTCACTGAGGGTTTTTCCGCTGATGTCAAAGACTTCTAGGGCGCGAGTGATGCGTTGGGCATCGTTTGGATGGATGCGTTGGGCAGCGGTTGGGTCGATTTTTGCTAATGTTTTGTGTAGGCTGGTACTGCCTTTTTCTTGTAAGAGTTGGTTGAATTTTTCTTTGGATTTTGTGGTGGAGACTGGTAAATCAGAGAGTCCGTGTTCTAGGGCGTTGAAATAAAAACTGGTGCCGCCGATTAGAATTGGGATTTCGTTGTTGTCAAAGGCGAGTTGAATTTGGATTTTGGCATCTTTGGAAAAATCAAAGGCTGAGTAAGATTCTTCAGGGGTGCAAATGTTGATTAAATGGTGGGGGTATTTTTTTAAGGTTGCTGCATCAGGTTTAGCGGTGCCGATGTCCATGCCTTTGTAAATCAGAGCAGAGTCAACGCTGATGAGGCGAGCGGGGAAATGTTTTGATAACTCGATGGCTAAGTCGGTTTTACCTGAGGCGGTGGGGCCCATCAAAAATATCACGGCGTTGGTTTGCATTGGCATTTAATTACTAGGTTTTATTAGGTGTAACCTACATTATAATATCAACACAAAACTAGTTAAGGTAAATAATGTTTACAATTGAAAATCAAGCGACAGGTAAAATTTTTAGAACACAAGGCGATGGTCCGATTTTGGATGATGCGTTGATTCATGGGGTGAATTTCCCGTATGGATGTCAGAAGGGTTTTTGTGGCAAGTGCAAGGCGACGATTGTTGAGGGTGAAGTGGCGTATGAGGGTGATATTCCGAATGGGATTACCCCTGAGGAAGTTGCAGAGGGGATGGCGTTATTGTGTCAGTGTTATGCGAAGTCAGATGTGTCGTTGGTGGTGAATGAGCTGGACAGTTTGGCGGATATTGAAGTTAAGACATTGCCTTGCAAGGTGGAAAGTATTAAACATCTGAATCACGATGTGGCACAGGTGTTTTTGAAAATTCCTGGGGCGGAGTCGTTGCAGTATTTTGCAGGGCAGTATTTAGATTTGATTCATCCCGATTTTGAGCCTCGTGCGTTTTCTATTGCGAATGCACCGACAAATTCGAGTTTGATTGAGTTGCATGTGCGTTTGGTCGATGGGGGTAAATTCACCCATTTTGTTTTTAATGAAATGGAAGAGAAATCTTTGTTGAAATTAGAAGGTCCAAAAGGCGATTTCTTTTTTAGAGAAGAAAGTAAAAAACCCGTAATTTTAGTGGCAGGTGGCACGGGTTTTGGTCCAATAAAATCGATTGTTGAGCATGCAGTAGCGACAAAATTAGAGCGTAAAATTTATATTTATTGGGGTGTGCGTAGTGAACGCGATTTGTATATGGACTTGCCACAGCAGTGGGCAGATACATACGATAACATCCAATTCGTACCAGTTTTGTCGGAGCCTGATGAAGAGTGGCAAGGGAAAATGGGCTATGTGCATGACAGTGTGTTAGCTGATTTTGAAGATTTAACGGGCTATGAAGTGTATGCTTGTGGTCCGCCAGCGATGGTGAAATCGGCTGCTAATACTTTTGTGGCACAGGGAATGATTAAAGACAATTTCTTTTCCGATGCATTTGTGTTTGCTTATACTAAGGAAAAATAATGGCGAATATGCAGCAACATTTAACTGAGCAACTTACTACCGCATTGAATCCTGTGCATTTAGAAGTGTTGAACGAATCGGCTAATCATTCGGGACCTGCAACAGAATCGCATTTTAAATTAATTGTCGTGAGTGATGAATTTAGCGATAAGAAATTGATTGACAGGCATCGTTTTATCAATCAATTATTCAAGGAAGAATTGAATCATATTCACGCTTTGGCAATGCACACTTATACGCCCAGCGAGTGGGAAATGAAAAATTCTGCACCGGCTTCGCCGCAATGTGCAGGGGGGTCAAAATCTTAAAAGCGACGACTCTTTTATTTTTTTTATTGTTGAGCGGATGTTCAACAGGGATGCTTGGGCAAAATGCAGACATTGTAGAATGGAAAAAACCAACAACCAAGATAACATATAAAAAACCTAAGGAACTAAAAATCGTCCGTCCGACAGTGCCTTTGTATTTACAAGTGAGTGAGAAAGATTTATGGCAGCATATTTCAAAAGGCAATACACTCAAAGCGCGCAATCACAGGGACTTGTTTTGGCATATCAAGTGGTTTAAAGAAAACCCCAAGCATTTAACGCGAGTAACCAAACGTGCAGCGCCCTATTTGTATCTTGTCGCCCAAGAAGTGGAAAAAGCAGGTTTGCCGATTGAGTTGGCATTGTTGCCAATTGTTGAGTCGGCCTATTATCCATTTTCTTATTCGCACGGCACAGCATCGGGTTTGTGGCAGTTTATTCCGAGCACAGGAAAATTGTATGGGCTTAAGCAAAACTATTGGGTGGATGAACGCCGTAGCGTAGTTCGTTCAACTCGTGCTGCCGTTTCTTATTTGAAAAGTTTACACACCTTGTTTGAGGGTGATTGGTTGTTGGCAATTGCCAGTTATAACTCTGGACCAGGCAGGGTGAAAAAGGCAATTCAAAAGAATAAGGCGTTGGGTAAAAAAGCAGATTTTTGGAATATTTCTCTCCCTGCGGAAACACGGGGCTATGTGCCGAGATTGTTGGCAGTGGCAGAGTTGATTAAAAATCCGCAGAAATATGGGCAAACGATTACTCCCGTTGCTAGTAAGCCACAACTTAAATCGGTGTTTGTTTATTCGCAGTTAGATTTATCCTTGATTTCTGAATGGACGGGGCTGAGTTTGGATGAAATTTATATGCTCAATCCTGATTTAAATCGTTGGGCAACGCCAGACACGCCACGCTATGAGTTGTTGTTGCCGATTGAAAAAGTGGCAGGATTTAAAAAAGCGCGTGCCAATTACCCGAAACAAAAACAGTTGCGTTATAAGCATTACACGGTGAAATCGGGTGACAGTTTGAACAAATTAGCAAAGAAATTTAAGTCATCGGTTGCTTATATTAAGAGCATTAATAACATCAAGGACAGCCACATTAAACTCGGACAAAAAATCATTATTCCAATTCCGAAAAAAGCCAAAAATTATTATTCTCTGTCTAAAGAACAACGCAAAGAACAACGATTTAACAGCCAAAAACACGGTAAAAAAATTACCCATATTGTTACCAAAGGGGAAAGTTTATGGGTAATTTCTAATCGTTATGATGTGCCTATTGATAGCATTATTAAATGGAATCATTTGTCAAATGCGACCAAAGGACTGCAAATTGGTAAAAAATTGGTAATTTGGCAAGTGCAGAAAACCAAAGCTTCAAAATTGAAACACCTTACTAAAACGGGCGTGAATGTTAAAAGAACGCTTTATTATCGTGTTAGAAGTGGCGATAATTTGTCGGTGATTGCACATAAGTTTGGGGTGCGGGTGTCGCAGTTACGAAAATGGAACAAACTGCCAAAAAATAAACCGTTGAAAATCGGCAGAAAACTAAAAATCATTAAACCGATTGTTAAATAGGAAGGAATATGAACCAATTACCGATTAATAAAATTCTCATTGCGGGCTTTGCTTTTGCAATGACACATTGGAAGAAAATCTTGGAAATTTCTATTATTCCAGTGATGCTTTCTTTGCCACTTTTTAGCATATTGTCAGAATTATTTGCTTTAATGGAACAGGTGTTTTCCGCAAAAAAAGTGATACCATCAGAGTTGATTGTGCCAGATAATACCCATCTTTATTTGGTATTATTTTTGTATGCGAATGTTTCTTTGTCTGTTGGTATGTATCGACTGGTTGCTTTGGGTGAGCAATCTGTAGGTATCACCCCAATTTTAGACTGGAAAGTGATTGCTCGATTTATTGGTATGACACTCTTAGTGGGTATCGTAACGATGACACCACTGATTTTAACTAATCTATTGATATTACAATTTGTTATGTCATTCTTGATGGTGCCAATCACACTGAATTTTGTCAATATTGCGGTTGGCAAGCCTTCTAAATACCGCTGGGGTTTGTCATTTCCTACACATATGAATTTGTTCTTTTTACAAGTAATTGTGCCATTATTGGTAGTATTATTGTTTACGAGCTTGTCTAATCTTATTGGATTAGGTGCAGGGGCAGAGTGGGTAGCAAGGGCATTAATGTTCTATTGGAGTGCAATTACTTTAGTGCTTTGTCATCAATTGATTACCACTTCAAAACAAACCCCTTAGGGTAGCGCATATCAAACGAGGCTTGGTTAAGTTTAGCTTTTGCGATTGTTTTTCTGAGTTTTTTATAGGTCTTTAAAAATCGCTTTAAGCGTTTTTGTTTTTGTTGATAACCCAATATTACCGTCGTATTTGGGTAGAAAATAAGTTGGTCAATATGTGTTTTTGAAAAGGCTTTAATTTTCTTATCACCCACTATTGTTTGATAGGTTTGATAGTCTTTATAAAGCTCAGTAACCACCTTTTGATTGGCTTTTGAATGTGCTAATAGTGCAGTAGAACCCACCATTTTGCTAGGAATAAACAGCACACCTTTGGTAGAAATATAGCCCAAACACTCAGGTGCATCTTTGACTTTGCATGCGACATCTTGCCAACGCATCGCAATTTTTTGAGCGACAATGTTGATTTGAATAGTATGGAAAAATGAGCGTTTAATTTCTGCTGTTGCCACCCAAGGTTCCGCCTCTAAAGCGTGCTTAATTTCAGTTAAATCTAATAGGTATTTGCCTTCGGTTAACGGGAGGACGATGGCTTTGAGTATGGAGTGATTAATTGGTAGATTTTTGTCAATCTGCCACTCAACTTTTGTTTTTAAAATGTCAGATGCCTTAATTTTTTCTATGCCCCACACGGTAAGACCTGTGACAGCAAAAACAGCAAGAAGCTTGACGATGAGTATTAACCGTTGAATTGTTGTTTTTGGGCGTGTATTGTAGCGTTTTTTAATCATTGAGAATTGCCAGAACCAGTTTATTAAAATCCAATCCATTGGCTTTTGCCGCCATCGGCACAAGAGAATGAGAAGTCATACCAGGTACAGTATTTATTTCTAATAAATAAGGCATATTATCTTTATCCAAAATGAAATCCACTCGCCCCCAAGTCTTAGCACCGAGCACTGTAAATGCCCGCATGGCGATTTTTTGCACTTGTTTTTCATCGGCATCTAAGAGCCCACAAGGGCATAAATACTGCGTATCATCAGATAAATATTTGGATTCATAATCGTAAAAGCCTTGATTGATTTTAATTTGAATGACAGGCAAAGTTTTTCCATTAAGGATAGAAACCGTATATTCACCCCCTTCAATCCATTGTTCAATCAAGGCAACTTCATCATATTGCCAAGCCAGTTTTAATGCTTTGTCTAAATCCGAAGCATTTTCTACCTTGCTAATTCCTACACTTGAGCCTTCCAAAATAGGTTTAACCGCCCAAGGTAATGGGAAATCTATGTTAGGTATTTGACACCCGACTTCTGCCAAAACAGACGGGGAGAGTGGTAAATTATGTTGCTGCCAAATATTCTTAGTTGTGGCTTTGTTCATACAGTGTTCAGAAACAATTGCATCCGAGCCTGTGTAGGCAATGCCACGATTTTCTAATTGTTGCTGAATGTAGCCATCTTCCCCACCACGCCCGTGTAAAACGATAAAAGCCTTGTCAAATTTCTGCACCCAAAGCTCATCAAGATTATCCCCGTGCCAATCAAATTTAAAGCAATCAACACCTTGATTTTGTAAAGCCTCATAAACTGCATTTCCACTGTTTAGAGAAACCTCTCTTTCGGCAGAATTACCCCCCATTAATACGGCAATTTTTTGCCATTTTAAAGGTTTGGTTATAAAGCCACGCACAGTTTTAATATAATTGGGTAGTTGATTATCCTCAAGGTAATTGCCAGTAATTTCAAATGAACCGTGTGCTATTTCGTTTAGTTTTTTACTTTTTCTGTGTGTTGGTGAGGCAATAATAATGTGTTTCCCGAGTCGTTTAATTTCTTCAATAGGATAAAGTAAGTCACTATCGCCACTCACTAAATAGGCAATATCAAAGTTATCAAGGTAGGCATCTTTAATCATTTCACAAGCAATATTCACATCTGTTTGTTTTTCTACAAAGTTTTTGTGATTACAAAACTTGCATTTTCGTGCTTTAGAAAAGTAACCGTAAATAATGTTTGTGTTTTTACAATGCTTGGTTAATGCACTAAGGTAAGTTTTTTGATTGTTAACTGCTTTGTTATTGCCATTTAATTTGGCGGTAAAAAACTTTGTTTTTTCAAGTGCTACACCTTCTTCAACAAAACTTTGAGACAAAGATTCAATGTCTAACCATTTGTATTTTTGTCCAAATTGTCGAATGCCGTTATAAAGATTAAATCCATCGATATAAACAATAGCACGCTGTTTTATTTTATTTTGCATTATTGTAGTTTAATTATAATATTTTATGTGTGTATAGTGGTTTATTATATTTTATATATGTATAATATGACTTACCATGCTATCTGGGCAAAGTAATACATTTAGCAAATACGCCTGCACTTGTTGCGGGCGTTTTCTTGTCTGGACATTATATAACCACCACCTCAGTTTCTAAATCTACATTAAACTTAGAGTGAACAGTTTGCTGAATGTGTTGAATGAGGTTTTCGATGTCATTTGTGCTGGCGTTATTTTGGTTGATGATGAAGTTGGCGTGTTTTTTAGAAATGCAAGCACCCCCGATGCAAAAACCTTTTAAGCCACTGTCTTCAATGAGTTTTGCGGCATAATGACCAATTGGGTTTTTGAACACTGAGCCGCAATTTGGCTGTCCGATGGGTTGAGAATCGTTGCGTTTTTTGAGTAGAGTTTTAATGTTATCTTGTTTTTCGGTTTGTGAAAAATTCAAATTTACACTGATAAAAATCTCGTTTTTATGATGGGATATTGCTTGTCTATAGGCAATATCAAATTCAAATTTATCACGGGTAAAAACCTTGCCTGACTTATTAATAGTCGTTACAGATTCAACAAAAGACCAAATTTCAGAACCAAATGCCCCTGCATTCATTGCCAAAGCACCACCAACACCCCCTGGGATGGCACTTAAAAATTCAGCCCCAAATAAAGCTTGAGCTTCACAAAAACGCGAAAGTTTTGCCAATGTTACCCCTGCATCTGCGTGGATAATGCCGTTTTTAAATTCTAACTGATTAAGATGCGTGAGTTTGATAGCAACACCAGAAAACCCCGTATCACGCACCAATAAATTACTGCCCAATCCCACCATTAAAATCGGTTGCTGGTTGTGTTTTAGAAAATCAGACAGTTCACCCAAGGTGTCAGGGATGAAAAAATCTTGCACCACGCCACCTGCTCGGAGCGAGCAATGTTTGTGCATTGACTCGTTATGCAAAATCATTTTTTAACAAGGCAATTAACCAAAGTGTGAATATCGCCAGCACCGAGTGTTAGCACCACATCATCGTTTTGCACCACATTTGGCAATACTTTGAGCACTTCTTTTGTGTTTTTAACCACAATCGGGTCAAGTGCTGAGCGTTGGCGAATACTGTTTGCCAAGGTGCCAGAGTTAATATTGGCAATTGGGTGCTCGTTTGCAGGGTAAACATCCAGCAAAATCAGCGCATCTACCTTGGAGAGGGCGTGGGCAAAATCGTCAAACAAATCACGGGTTCGCGTGTAACGATGGGGTTGAAAAATCACCACCAAGCGTTTGTCTTTGTAAGTGTCTTTTAGGCTTTCAAATACCGCTTTAATTTCATTTGGATGGTGTCCATAATCATCAAATAACAGCGCTTGTTTATCGCCGATAGCCAGTGTGCCATGGAAATCAAGACGACGGGCAACCCCTGCAAAACTCTTGAGTGCATCTTGAATAATCTCAATGTTAATGCCGAGTTCACATGCCACACCAATTGATGCCAAAGTGTTGAGAATATTGTGCTTGCCAATGCCATTCAATTCCACCTTAAAAGGTTTGACGGTGCGCTCATGGCACCGAACTTCAAAATACATTTTGCGTCCAGTTTGACTAATGTTGAGTGCTTGAATATCCACCCCATCAGAAAAACCGTAAGTAATCGTAGGGCGGGTGATTTTTTTGAGTATATCTTGCACCCCAGTATCTTCTGCACACAAAATGCAAGCGCCATAAAAAGGCAGATTGGAAGTGAAATTTATAAACGCATCGGTGAGTTTGTTGTAGTCGTTATCATAGGTGCTCATATGGTCTTGGTCAATGTTGGTAATGACGCTCAACATTGGTTGTAGCAACAAAAATGACGCATCTGACTCATCCGCCTCGGCGACCAAATAATCACTTTCACCCAGTCTTGCGTTGATGCCACTAGAGTTTAAAATACCACCAATAATATAAGTCGGGTCTAAGTTAGCCGTGTTTAAAATATGGGTGATTAAACTGGTCGTTGTGGTTTTGCCGTGCGTGCCTGCAACCGCAATACCAAAACGAAAACGCATAATTTCTGCCAACATTTCTGCCCGTGGAACGATAGGGATATGTCGTTTTCTTGCTTCAACGACTTCTGGATTTTTACTGCTAATCGCACTAGAAATAACGACAGCATCAATCGCTTTTATATTATCTTGATGATGTCCGTAAAAAAGGTCGCAGCCTAATTTCTGCAAGCGTTCAGTCACAGAACTTTGGGCAATATCCGAACCCGACACTTGGTAACCCAGGTTGTGCAACACCTCAGCAATGCCGCTCATACCCGAACCACCAATACCAATAAAATGGATTTTCTTAATTCGAGAACTAAATGCAGGCAATAAATTATTCATACGAAACGGTAATAATAGTCAATACTTGAATACCTTCACCCCTGCCAAAAGCGGTTAAGCCTTCGCCTGTGGTGGCTGTGATGCCGACATCACTAGTTTCAATATTGGTCAAGCGTGCAATATTAGATTTGAGCGCATCAATTTGTGGCGAAATTTTTGGCACCAAGCATTCAATACTAATGGCGATGTGTTCGATTGTCCAAGCGCCTAAATCTGCCAAGGCAAGTTTTAAATATTCAGCACTGTCGGTAACGCCTTGTTGGCAAAGCTTATCGGCTTTAGCGCCGAGGATATTTTTACCCGTTACCGAAGAAATGGCGTTAGTAATCGAGTGCAAAATTACATCGGCATCGCTGTTGCCTTTTAAACCTTGATGATGGTCAAAAGTTACCCCACCCAAAATGAGAGGTTTGCCATCAATAAATGCGTGAGAATCTTGCCCAATACCTGTTTTTATCATATTTTTAAATAGAAGTTTGCCAAATCTAAATCTTCTGGCGTGGTTATTTTAAAGTTACTTTTACTCGCTGAAACCAACACAGATTCCAAGCCTAAATATTCAATACTACTGGCTTCATCGGTAATGGTTAGATCATTTTGTATTACATTTTCTAAGGCCTTTAATAATACACCAAAACGATACATTTGTGGTGTTTGTGCTTGCCAAAGTAGCGATCTATCGACGGTTTTTTCAACAATAGTGCCATGCGATTTTTTAAGGGTATCCACCACTCGTGTTGCCAGCAAACCACCGACAGAATGGTTCTTTAGCGTTTCAATCAAATTATCAACTTCACTCGCTTTCACGCAAGGTCTGGCAGCATCGTGTACCAACACCCAATCATTATCTTTGGCAAAAGGGCGTAGCGTATTGAGTGCTGACATTACCGAATGAAAACGCTCTTTGCCGCCGATAGCAGTGGCAAGCAGTTTGTCATGATTGGCAAATGAAGATTTTTTAAACTCGGTGTCATTCTCGGCAATGGCAATCACACAACCCTTAATTTTTTCCATTTCCAGTAAAGTTTTTAGCGTTTGATTCAGCACTGTCAAACCATTGGCTAATTTAAGATATTGCTTCGGCACTTCGGCATTCATCCGTGTGCCAATGCCACTGGCAGGAATAATAAGGAAATGCTGATTACTCATTGTCTATACGCTCACTGATTTGATAATAGCGTTCGCCTTTTTTAACCAAGCCAAGACGATAGCGTGCTTGCGATTCTAAAACCTCACCATCACTTGCCAAATAGGCTTGTAATTCAAGGGATTTTATGTCATTTTGCTGTTGTAATAATGTGTTTTCTTCAATGTGTTTATCAATAATCGCTTGTTTTTCATACAGAGAAAACGGAAATTCATTGATGTAAAAACTCTGACGAATAAGTGTCAATAAAATAATAATAAGGGTGGCAGTTATCCAATAATGACGAAAAAAATTCAGCAAAGTATTCATTGGTTTTGCCTTAATTGTGTGTTTGAAAATTTATCATGTAAGGCAAGATTGTCCTTATCAAATAATTGATAAATAAAGCCAAGTCCTGCGGCAGAAAATGACACGATTGATAAAACAAAGCGGATGAAGGCGTGTTTATGGGTGATTGCTTCGCCATTATTTTGAATGATGTGGAATTTCCACGCTTTCATTCCCAAAGTTTGCCCGCCATTTACCCACGACCAAGCAAAGTAGAAATAAGTGGCAATTAACGACACGAAAAACATCCAAGAACCTGTTTGTGCTTGTTTTTCATAAAAAGCAATTAAAATAACGCCGACAATAAAAAAGGTCAATGAAAATGCCAAAAATACATCGTAAGTGGCAGCACCCAAGCGCCGCAACAAAGAAACATCTGATTTCATCGTGTTTCCCCCAGTAACAAATTCGGATTAACAACGGTACGATTGAGGTAAACCCCCCAATGCAAGTGTGGACCCGTTGCCCGCCCAGTTTGCCCGATGGTGCCGATGGTTTCACCTTTTTTTACCCTTTGCCCTTGCTTAGCAATGCGTTTGTCCATATGAATATAAACGCTAATTAACCCCTGTCCATGGTCTAAAAAAATTGCATTACCATTAAAGAAATAGTTACCTGCTAAAATCACTGTGCCATCAGCAGGGGCTTTAATGGGTGTGCCAGTATCGCCTGCATAATCAATGCCCGTATGTGGTCGGCGAGGTTGCCCATTGTAAAGTCGTCTAATGCCGAAAGGGCTTGTGGTAACGCCAGAAACAGGGCGGCTAAATGACATATTAGATAATATTTTGTCAGAATAAAACACTCTAGCTTTGCCTAAAATATCTCGTTCTTTTATAATTCTGTCCATATGAGCAGCGTTTGGATTGACATATTTTTTATTCTTGCCTTTGAGTTTGATATTTTGCTTGGCAGGTTTTTTGACTTGCGGCACTTTGATTTCAACGCTTAAAGTGCGGGTAGAAAAATCTTGAATGGTAATAGATTTCGTGCCCGATTTTTCCATCAATGGAATACCAAGTAATGCCTGCCAATGTCTGCCTTCAATGCGTTGTGTATAAAGAGGAATGGAGCGATAAAACGCTTTTGGATTGCTGCGATTACTTTCAAAATTAAACACTGCAATGCCACCAGGGTAGGGCGTATGTTGAATGGGAATACTCGCCAATACAAGATTGGACAACAAAAGCAATAAGAGACTAATTTTTTTCAATTTTATCTACCTGAGAATAAATTTTTCCATCACTTAATCGAGTGATGATTGAGTTACCTATTTTAACCTTAGTCGTGGATTGTAGCACCTGATTATCAGCCGACATTGAAATGCTATAACCGCGTGATAGTGTGGCTAATGGTGAGAGATGTTCAAGCCCTGAAATATGTTTAGACAGCCCATATTTTTGCTGTTCAATAACGGCATTAATGGATTTTTTAAGTTGTTGATTGAGCATTGATAAACTTAGCCGTTGTTGAGTAATATGGCGCTGCATTGCATTACTTAACTGTGTTTTTGCCAATTGATTGAGGTGTTGCTTATGTCGAATACTGGCACTTGGCGAATGTTGTTTGAGTTGCTCCGAGAGCGTATTTAATCGCCCTTGTTTAATGCTTAATGTAGTCTTTAATTGATGACTCAAGCGTTTATTAAGTTCATCCAATCGCTGTGAAAATACATTAAGTTGACGACTGAAACCCAATGTATTTAAGCCCAGTTGGTTGAGTTGTTGTTGGTAATTACCCAAAGTTTGCTGTGCAGATTGGTGTAAATTTGTTTGTAATTTACTGAGTTTATTAAGTAATTCCAACCTGTCAGGTGTCGCCATCATCGCCGCCGCACTCGGTGTTGGTGCCCGCACATCAGCAACAAAATCAGCAATCGTGGTATCAGTTTCATGCCCAACGGCACTGATAATCGGAGTTTTTGTGGCAAACACAGCTCGAGCCAAAACTTCCTCATTGAATGCCCACAAATCCTCTAGCGAACCCCCACCTCGTGCCAAAATCAACACATCGCAACGCTTAGATTTATCGGCAGCATAAATTGCTTGTGACAGTTTTTCTGCCGAACCTTCTCCTTGCACCACGCAATCAAATAACAAAATGTCGGCGAATGGATAGCGCTTATTTAACACCTTAATAATATCTTTAATCACCGCACCATTTGACGAAGAAATCACCCCAATGATATTTACTTCCACGGGTAAAGATTTTTTATACTGCACATCAAACAAACCTTCGCCATGCAATTTTGCTTTTAACTGCTCAAAAGCAGCCTGCAAATTACCCACACCTACAGGCTCAATATGGCGAACAATCAACTGAAAATCCCCTCGCTGCTCGTATAAAGTCGGCGCTGCGTGGACTAAAATCTCCATCCCATTTTCAGGTTCAAATTTAATATTGCGCTGACTCAAGCGGAATAGGGCGCAACGAATTTGCCCTCGCTCATCCTTTAAGGAAAAATACCAATGCCCAGAAGCAGGGCGAGAAAGGTTTGAAATTTCACCTTTGAGCCAACAAGTCGGAATGCTGTTTTCAAGGGTAGCTTTGGTCAGCGATAAAAAATCAGAAACCGAATAAATTTCATCCACATTAAAATCAATTTGAGAAACAGCTAATGAACTTTTCATAATAGTGACCTTTATTTTTTAAGCAACGCAAAAGTTGCGCCCGTGCCACCATCGTTAGGCGGGCAAGAGTGGAATGCCAACACCTGCGGATGCGCTCTGAGAAAATTAACCACCTGTGTTTTCAAAATACTTTTGCCATTCGGCGAGCGATACCCCTTGCCGTGAATAACACGAACATAACGCTCAAATTGATGATGATAAATAAATTCTGGCAACACCTCACACGCTTCTTCCACCGTATATCCGTGCAAATCAATTTCTGTCACACTATCAATATGCCCGTGTTTCATAATCTGCATTTGCTTTTCTGAAATACCACTTTTGGCATAAGACACCACTTCTTCACCATCAATCGTGCCATCAATCACATGGCTAAATGCCACAAAAGGTGGACTCCTTTCAGTGTTAGTAGAGACACGAACACCCCCGTCTTTATCCATTGGTGCAATGGCATCAATCGTATCCCTAAATAATTGTTTATCTTTTTCGTCAATCATAAAAAAAGCCCTCAATCGAGGGCTTTATTATATAAGCAAAGTAAAATTACAATGCTTTAATCTGTGCATTTAAACGAGATTTTTTTCTCGCCGCTTGATTTTTATTCATCAAACCCTTGTTAACTGCTTGGTCAATCTCTTTCTGCATCTTGGCAAAGCCAGCTTGCGCTACTTCTTTATTGCTATCATCCAAAGCATAAGCCACTTTCTTAATAAAAGTACGCACCCTTGCACGGATTTGAGAATTATGTTTGTTGCGTTTAACTGCCTGTCTTGCGCGTTTTTTTGAACCTGCTGAATTAGCCATCGTGTAATAAAGTATAAAATTATAAAAGGCGTAATTATAGAGTGATACAGATTAAAAGTCCATAGTATTTACTAATTTAAGTGTCTTTTTCTTGTTCAGCACCAATTGCCAAGTTTTCCCACCCTGAGATTTCCATAAAGAAACGGCGCGAATGCCTGCTAATAGCAGTGCTCTGATGTGATTAGCGATGCGTTGGTTGGATAAATACATTTCTTCGCCGTTTACCATAATGGTTGGATTGAGGTTACCTAAGGTGGTTTTGTACAACTCGGCAAGGCGGGCTAATGAGTTTGAATGAGAGATTTCGAAGAATTCTTGTTTTTTGATTTGTTCAATTTCGCCTGATATTTTTGATAACAGTGTCGGGTCTTTCATTAATTTTTTTTCGAGGCTAATGAGCGCTAAAGAGTAAAAAACCACATTTTGAATGTTTTTGGTTTTCTTGCCAAAGGCAATTTTGAGTGATTTTAAGCCTGTTGTTAAGTCTTTTGGCGAGTTATAGACTTGTGCAATATCTGTGCTATTTTTGACAATGCTGTTTAAACTTGCTGTGCTGTTTTCGCTGTCGCAAGTGCCTGTGGATGCTAGTTGGTCCACTAGGGTTGCGGTTTGTAGCAAAGAAGCCAGTGCTAAGGTGCGTTGTTCGTCCTTATTCATATCTATTCTCTATAATAGCGCCACCTAGGCAAATATCATCATCATAAAAAACAATGGATTGACCAGGGGTAATGGCGCGTTGTGGTTGGTCAAAATCGACTTTAATCTCATTGCCCTCAAGATAAATCGTGCATTCTTGCGAGGCTTGTCGATAGCGTATCTTAGCAGTGCATTTTAATGGAAAATCGGGCGTGTTGTCAATCCAATGTGGGGCGGATGCATTGAGTGATGAATGATAGAGTAGAGGGTGGTCACCTTGTACCACCAATAATTCGTTGCCATCTATGCGCTTATCTGCCACGAACCACGGCTCACCTGAGTCGCCGAAACCGCCACCAATTTCCAAGCCTTTGCGTTGTCCGATGGTATAAAAAGCCAAACCTTGATGGTGTTTGATGAATTGTCCGTTTTCATTAACAATATCACCTTGTTGCTTGGGTAAATACCTTTCTAAAAATTCAGAAAAATTGCGTTCGCCGATAAAACAAATACCAGTTGAATCTTTTTTATCTGCCGTTACAAATCCATTTTCCGTGGCAATTTTTCGCACTTCATCTTTGTTGATTTCCCCAAGTGGAAATAGACTTCTTGAGAGTTGATGTTGATTTAAAAGATGTAAAAAATAACTTTGGTCTTTGCCATTATCTAAACCCGTTTTAAGTTGAAAAGCCCCATCTTTTTCTGCAATTCTTGCATAATGCCCCGTGGCAATTTTATCCGCCCCCAAGTCCAAAGCATAATCTAAAAACGCCTTAAACTTAATTTTTTGATTACACAAAACATCAGGATTAGGCGTACGGCCTTTTTTGTGTTCTTTGAGAAAATGCTCAAACACATCCTCCCAATAATCGGCTGAAAAATTAACCGTATGTAATTTAATGCCGAGTTTATCCGCCACTTTTTGCGCATCAGACAAGTCCTGTTCTGCCGTACAATGCTCATCACTGTCGTCTTCTTCCCAGTTTTTCATAAACAAGGCTTCAACCTCAAAACCTTGCTCTATCAACATCAACGCAGCAACAGAAGAATCAACCCCACCCGAAAGTCCGACGATTATTTTCATTCAAATTTATCGTATGCCGATACAATGCGTTGCACCAGGTTATGACGCACCACATCTTTGGTTTCAAAGTTGCAAAAAGAGATTTTCTTTTCATCTTTTAACACTTTGGCAGCGTGGATTAATCCTGATTGTTTTGGGTTGGCTAAATCAATTTGGGTGATGTCACCTGTGATGACCATCTTTGAGCCGAAGCCTAGGCGGGTTAAAAACATTTTCATTTGTGGGATTGTGGTGTTTTGCGCTTCGTCTAAAATGATAAAGGCTTCGTTCAGTGTGCGACCGCGCATAAAGGCGAGGGGTGCGACTTCAATGATATTTTTTTCTAGCAGTTTTTCGACTTTATCGAAGCCAAGCATTTCGTACAAAGCATCGTAAATTGGGCGTAAATAAGGATCTACTTTTTCGGTCATATCGCCAGGTAAAAAGCCTAATTTTTCCCCTGCTTCTACCGCGGGGCGAACCAGCACAATGCGACGCACTTCGGAACTTTCTAGGGCTTCAACAGCACGAGCTACCGCAAGATAAGTTTTGCCTGTGCCTGCAGGACCGATGCCGAAGGTGCAATCTTTTTTCTTAATATCTAAGACATATTGTTGTTGATTTTTACTGCGAATGTGGATAAATTTGCGTTTGGTTTTGATGTTCACCACTTTGTCGGGTAAATCTTGATGGGAGTAGACTTTAATCGCCATTTCAACATCGTGAATTTCGATGTTTTGTGTTCTGCTCATTGCCACCAAATCCTGTAAGACACGGGCGGCAGTGTGTTTGCTATCGCCTTGAATGGTAAATTCCTCACCTTTGTTGTTGATGGTTACATCTAGGCTTTTGCTAATTGTTTCCAAGTGTCTGTCAAATGATCCGCAGACGCTAGCAAGTTCTTCAGCATTTTCTAATTCGAGTGTTAAATTCATTGTTTTTAAGCGTAAAATATTTGTAAAATTTTACCAATATAATTCAGGAGAAAAACAATGAATAAAATAATATCAAGTTTAACGCTATTTTTACTCTTTGCCACTCAAGCAAGCGCGATGAATCACGGCGTTACTGGCATCAGCATTCACAACCCATGGGTTCGTTCAGCCCCAGCCAACGCACCTGTTTTAGGGGTGTTTATGCAAATCAATAATAAAACCAACAACGCCGTTAAATTACTGAGCGCTGATGCTGATGGCTACAAGCGTGTTGAAATTCATAGAACGCTTAATGACAATGGATTGATGAAGATGGTTAAACAACCGTTTGCCCCTATCTCAGCAGGAGGGAAATTACAACTCAAACCAGGGAGCTGGCATATTATGTTGATAAAACCCGATAAAGTACCGAGCAAAGGTAGCATGGTGGCAATTAAATTAGAATTTGACAATGGCACGATGCAAACTGTGCATGCCGAGGTTAAGAGCGGTCAGAAAATGCCTATGAATGACAATCATGGACACTAAAAAATCAATTTTAATTGTTGTTCTTGTTGGGCTGCTTGCCACTTCTTTTTATTTAGCGAATTTTAGCAAAGACTATAAATCTCTAGGAAAACAACTTAAGGTATCGCATCTTATTTATAACCCCGACAAGCCTTTGCCGCCTTTTTCTTTGGTCGATCATAATAATAACCAGTTTGACAATAGCAGTCTCAAAGGTCAGTGGAATTTGGTGCTCTTTATTTATACCCATTGCCCAGATGTGTGTCCCACAGAGCTTTTTGATATGTCTAGATTGAAGCAGCTGATTATTAAAGATAAAAAAATCACTGCACCTAGGGTGGTTGCCATTACTTTTGACCCATTAAGGGATACACCAGAAGTGATGAAAAAATACATCACCAATTTTGACAAAGAGTTTATCGGTGTTTCTGGTGAGCAGGCACAAATTGATAAACTGATTAAACCTTTTGGCACTTATTATGAACGGGTTATTTACGATGAAGACGGTAAGCCAGTTATTTTGAAAGCATCGGATAAATTGCCTGAAAGTGCACTTAAAAATGGCTATGTTATCAATCACACAGCGTGGGTCTATTTGCTCAATCCCGAAGGTCAAATTTTTGCAGGATTTCCCTCTCCACACAAACCCAGTGCGATGGCAAAAGACATTGAACGGATAGTGAACTTTTGAAACATAAGCCCATCATTGTTATTGGACTGATTTTAATATCGCTTGTTGTTTTATTAGGTTACCTAGTAACCAGAGATAGGAATAATGTCAATCATTATGTACAAGTTGACGACTGCCAGATAGATAAAGGCAGTTGTCAGATTGCACTTGACCAAAACAGCACGATTAACATTGATATTTTGCCAAGAGGCATTCCCAGCACCGAACAATTAACCATTTCTGTCAATGTGGAAGGTGACAAATTAGATGAAACAAGTGCTTCGTTTGAGGCGATTGAAATTAACACCACCACGCCACAATATCGCTTGTATGAACAAACAGAAAATAATTTTTCTGGCAGTGGTTTTTTAGCATTTTGCTCGTTATCAAAACAGAGTTGGATTACACATCTTATCGTTAAAAAAGGGGATGAAACTTGGAAAGTTTCCCTGCCTTTTGAGAAGCAATTAAATTAATTCACCCATTAAAGAATTGCCCCGTGCACCTGTAATTTTTACATTCACAATTTTCCCTACTAAGGATTCATCGCCTTTGAAATGCGTATTACGCATATTTTCCGTGCGTCCAAACATATTGCCAACTTCTTTTTTCGCCTTGTTTTCGACTAAGACTTTTTGCACGCTGCCAACCATTGATTTAGAAATCACTTCGGTAGATTCATCAATGGTTTTTTGCAAACTGGCAAGACGCTGTTTTTTCACAGACATAGCCACATCATCGGGATAACTTGATGCAGGTGTGCCAGGGCGAGCAGAGTAAATAAAACTAAATGATTTGTCAAAACCTAGGTCGTTAACGAGTTTCATTGTGTTTTCAAAATCTTGTTCATTTTCCCCTGGAAAACCGATAATAAAATCCGATGAAATAGAAATATTTGGGCGAATTTCACGCAGTTTTCTAATCTTAGATTTGTATTCAAGTGCCGTGTGCCCACGCTTCATTAGGGTTAGAATTTTATCCGAACCACTTTGAACGGGCAGGTGTAAATGCGATACCAACTCAGGCACATCAGCATAGACTTGGATTAGGCTGTCGCTAAATTCAACAGGGTGTGAAGTGGTAAAACGAATTCTATCAATGCCCTCAATTTGTGCCACGATATTAATCAGTAATGCCAAATCTGCCATCTCGCCATCGTCCATTTTTCCTTGATAAGCATTGACATTTTGCCCCAACAAATTCACCTCTCGCACCCCTTGGTTTGCTAAAACTTGCACCTCATCAATCACATCGTTAAATGGGCGCGATACCTCTTCGCCACGGGTATAAGGCACCACGCAGAAAGTGCAATATTTGGAGCAGCCCTCCATAATGGAAACAAAAGCAATGGCTTTATTAGTTTCAGGCTCAGGCAAATGGTCAAATTTTTCAATTTCAGGGAAAGAAATATCGATACTCACCGCTTTATCATCCAACACATCGTTTAGCATTGTTGGCAAACGGTGTAAAGTTTGTGGACCAAAAATCATATCCACATAAGGCGCACGTTTCAAAATCAACTCGCCTTCTTGTGATGCCACGCAACCGCCAACGCCAATAATCAAGTTTGGATTTTTCTCTTTGAATTTGCGCCAACGACCCAGTTGGTCAAACAATTTTTCCTGCGCTTTTTCACGGATAGAACAAGTATTGAGCAACAACACATCCGCCTCAAGTGCATCCTCTGTCAATTCTAAATGATGTGAATGCTTAAGAACATCGACCATTTTTTCAGAGTCATATTCGTTCATTTGACAGCCAAAGGTCCTAATAAAAAGTTTTTTCATTGTTGAATATTCAGCGTTTGAGTTGGGTAAGCGATTTCAGCCTTGTGTTTGGCAATAATTTCTGCAATGTCCAATAATATTTCCTGCTTCACACGCTGATATTCATTTTTCCCCGTAGTTTTGGTAAAAGCATATACATTGAAATCTAACGATGATGCGTTAAAGTAATTGAAATACACACGCAATGGTTCTTTTTGGTCAATTTCTTTATGTGCTTTGAGCATTGCTTCTACTTCGGCAACAATCACAGGCACCTGTGCAATATCATCATAACGAATGCCAATCACCTCTTTGAGGCGACGATTGCTCATGCGTGATGGGGTTTCAATTGGAATGGAGGTAAAAATAGAATTGGGAATGTAAATTGGATTTTTACTGAAAGTACGAATGCGTGTCATTCGCCAGCCGATTTTTTCCACCGTCCCCTCAAACTGACTAGAGCGAATCCAATCTCCTGTCGAAAAAGGCCTATCCATCTGTAACATTAAACCGCCAAAGATATTTGACAACATATCTTTGGCTGCAAAACCCATCACAATACCACCCACGCCACTAAAAGTCAGTAGACCAGATATCGAAAATCCAAATGCTTGTGCAATACCAAGTGCAATGGCAATAATAACCAATAATTTGGCTAAACGCGCAACCAGTCTAACCGAATCATTGTTAATTTTAGATTCCTTCTTAATTAAATAAGCCTCAACTCCCGACATCATTCGAATTACAGCCCAAGTTATAATAAAAATTGGTGCAATATCAATGTAACTAATGACACTTGCTAAAAATTTAAATTCGCCCTTAAACAGTGCAATCAAAAAGAACAATAACCCAAACCAGATTAACGATTTTAACGGCAATGATACGGCTTTGATTAAGTGGTCATCCAATTGATTTTTAGTTTTACTCGCTTGTTTGGTAAGCCCCCTCAAAACCACACCTAACACAATATGTGCCACTAACGCCAATACCAACAAACCACCTGCAGATTGGTAAAGGGTTATATTTTGCAAAAAATCATTCATTGGGTTATTATCCGTTATTTCAAATATTTAAGTGGGTCAACTGGGGTTTCAAATTTTTTCATTTCAAAATAAAAATTATCTTTGCTCGTGAGTGCGATGATTTGTCCTTTTTTGATTTTGTCACCACTGTGTACTTTTAGGGTTTGATTACGAGTGTATGAACTGTAAAAACCGAGTGAGTGTTTGATGATAATCATTTTGCCATGGCTTTTCATTTTGTCACCACTATAAACAACAACACCTTTACGGATAGCACGAACTGCTTGATTTGGGTGGGTACTAATGACGATGCCTGGGTGTTTTTTGGAAAAATGTTGAATGATTTTTCCAGTAACAGGGAGGGATTTATTTTTTCTGACCACGGTTTTTTTAACCGTTTTTTTAACCATTTTTTTAATTGCTCTTTTAATAGGTTTCTTAGCAACATTTTTTTTGATTTGACTATTTTCGGAGGAGTGTACAGGGTCAATATTCTCCCATCCTGTTGACTTATCGATAATAACCACCTGTTTTTTGGGTGAATTAGAAAAACAACCGATAAGCGTTGTGGAAATAAAAATAACAACAAAAAACCTAATGGGTTTTAACATACCAAATTCCTAATCCAATAACAACAATTAAAAGATAGCCTAGGCGGTCAATGTATTTTTTCAGCCAAATATCACAGGCATCGCCAAATTTTTTAACCAAGAAGGCGACTAAGAAAAATCGAGCACCTCGGGCTAATAGTGAGATAAACACAAAGGGTAAAAAAGCCATCCCTGCGATACCTGCACCGATGGTAAATACTTTGTAAGGCATCGGTGAAAACCCTGCAATGACAATAATCCAAATGCCATATTCTGCAAACCAGCCTTTAATAACGATGATTTTGTCGGTATAGTGCAGTCGCTCAAGTAGTGGGGTGATAACCTCTAATAAAACGGCACCGAGATAATAACCAACAATGCCACCCAAGACGGAAAAAATGGTGCAAATTGCTGCAAATTGATAAGCTTTGTTTGGTTTTTTGAGTGCCATCGGTGCGAGTAAAACATCGGGTGGCGGGTAGGGCAGAACGAAAGACTCAGCAAAACTTATTAAAGAAAGCCAGTAAATAGCATATTGACTTTGCGCCCAGTCTAAGGTTTTTTGGTAAATTTTAGAAAATAATTGCATTATTTCGCCATTGGAAACCCAAGTGCTTTGCGCGAATCGTAATAAGTTTTAGCTACTTTTTGACTCATCGCTCGCACACGGCGGATAAAACGCGCCCTGTCGGTAACGCTAATGGCGTGGCGTGCGTCAAGCAAATTGAATAAGTGTGATGCTTTCATTACTTGCTCGTACGCTGGATAAGGTAGGGCTTCATCAATGAGTTTTTCATTCATCGCTTCGGCTTCGTCAAATTGTTTGAACAGTACATCAGTATCAGCAATTTCAAAATTATATTTGGATTGTTCAACTTCATTTTGATGAAACACATCACCATAAGTAACTTGGTTTTCACCCTCAACCCACACCAAGTCATACACCGAATCCACGCCCTGTAAATACATTGCCAAGCGCTCCAGTCCGTAAGTCAATTCGCCCGAAACAGGTTTGCAAGGTAATCCACCCACTTGTTGAAAATAAGTAAATTGCGACACCTCCATCCCATTCAGCCAAATTTCCCAACCCAAGCCCCATGCGCCAAGCGTTGGCGATTCCCAATTATCCTCAACAAAACGTACATCGTGCTTAGTCAAATCAATCCCAATTTCACTCAAAGATTCCAAGTATAAATTTTGAATATCCTTTGGTGATGGCTTTAATAAAACTTGAAATTGATAATAATGTTGCAAACGGTTTGGATTTTCCCCATATCGCCCATCAGTCGGACGACGAGACGGCTGTACATACGCTGCCTTCCAAGGTTCAGGCCCAATCGCCCGTAAAAAAGTCGCTGGATGAAAAGTCCCTGCCCCCATTTCTATGTCAAACGGTTGCAGCAATGTGCATCCTTTTGATGCCCAAAATGATTGTAGTTTTAGGATTAAGTTTTGAAACGATGCCGTTGCATCTAAATCTGAAATTGACATAGTTAAACCGGTAAAAAATAATAAAAAATTTTACCAAAAATTACTATAAAAAAGTTATCAATTTATATGGCTTAAACCTTGGATTGACTCCTCACGAAGTCTTAAAGTGTTTGTTTCTTTTACTTTATTTAGCCAAAATTTGGCAGCATTAATGTTACTTGCATTGCCTGCTCCTTGTGCATAAATAAGCCCCAATATGTACTGAGCATAATTATAGTGGTTATTCGCAGGCTGCTCATACCAATCGAAAACAGATTGACAATCTTTTTTAACTGAAGAACTGCTAAAACACGATTCTGTCAAATGGAATTGTCTAATTACACCTTTTTCTTTTAGATTTTTTAATGCCCAAAGTTGTAGATTTGTTAATCCAGGTCCAGTTCTTTTTTGTGCTGGAGTCTTAACCTCTCTTCCGGTTCTTGTTTGCGCTAGTCTTTCATTCCTCATTTCCCTTATAGCTTGCATTTGTGCCAATCTTTCAGTTTCCACTTGTGCTAATTTTCTAACTTCTAATTGCGCTAATTTTTCAGCTTCTCTTTCAACTCCTATTTTTGCCAATCTTTCAGTTTCTATTTCAACTTCTAATTGCGCCAACTCTTGAGATTTTATTTTTACCAACCTTTCAATTTCTGGCTTTCTGGTTTTTAGACGTGCAAAAAGCTCAGGTTGCAGTAACTCCATCTCTTTCTCTGCAGAAGTCACACCGTTTTTTAATGCCTTTTGAAACCATTTGAACGCTTCTAGATTATCTTTTCTAACGCCTTTTCCATGCTTGTATAATTTTGCAATGTTGTATTGAGCAGCACCATCTTTTGCTTCAGCTAAAGGCAACCATGTTAAAAATGCAGTTTTGTAGTCTGCTGCTTTATAGCTAGCCATACCCTCTGAAAAACTTGAGTATACAAAGGTGGAGAAGCTTAAATATAGTAAAAATATAATTTTTTTCATGAGGTTTGCGCCTTTAGTTAAAATAATAAGAAGCAAGAATTATACGATATATTTGTTATGCTTGTCAAGGTTAATATTTATAACTCTCAAGTTTAAACGGACCTGGGTTTGGTACATTTTAGTATAATCAGCTTGTTCATCGGTTAATTTCGTTATCACACTACCAGAGCCAGCAACCATATTAGCAGCGACTTCTTAATCAAGTTTTTTCGGCAGAACTTCGACATAGATGTCGCTACCATCTGAAATTGTTTGAGACTCCTGCATTGGGCATGGATACCGGATAAAAGTTAAATTTTATTCAGTTGGTAATTTTTATAAAGCCAGTCCTAGCAGGGTTAATACAGGTTTTGTAAAAGTTATCAAATGGATGAAAGTTGGCTTTTAGGTGGTATTCATACCCAATGCGGGGGTCTCTGTTTGGGTATTGTAATTAATCATACTAAAAAAAACCGCACAAAAGTACGGTTTTTTATTTTTCTTACAACCTGTGTTTAATACTTATAACTCTCAGGCTTAAACGGGCCTTGGTTTGGTACATTAATATAATCAGCTTGTTCATCGGTGAGTTTTGTTAGCATACCGCCGAAACCTGCAACCATATCGGCGGCGACTTCTTCGTCTAATTTTTTAGGTAAAACCTTAACATAAATATCTCCACCAGTTTTAGCAAATGCTTTTTCGTAAAGATACATTTGTGCTAATACTTGGTTGGCGAATGAGCCGTCCATGATGCGGCTTGGATGACCTGTGGCGTTGCCTAAGTTGACTAAGCGACCTTCGGATAATAATACGATGTAGTCGTCTTTGTCGGCACTGCGATTGATGCGGTGGACTTGGGGTTTGACCTCGTCCCATGACCAGTTGTCGCGCATAAATTGGGTGTCGATTTCATTGTCAAAATGACCAATATTACAAACAACTGAGCCTTGTTTAATCATTTTCAACATTGCAGAATCACACACATTGTAGTTGCCTGTTGTTGTTACGATTAAATCGGTGGTGGCTAATAATCGTTTGTTGATGTCGTCGGTTTTGCCCGTGTTGTTGCCTTGTTTGTAAGGGGAGACGATTTCGAAGCCGTCCATACAGGCTTGCATCGCACAGATTGGGTCAATTTCACTGACTTTAACAATCATACCTTCTTGACGCAGGGATTGTGCTGAGCCTTTGCCGACATCGCCATAGCCGATGACGAGGGCTTTTTTGCCTGCCATGAGCATATCGGTGCCGCGTTTGATGGCGTCGTTAAGTGAGTGGCGACAGCCGTATTTGTTGTCGTTTTTTGACTTGGTAACTGAGTCATTGACATTGATGGCAGGGACTTTGAGTTCGTTATTTTCCATCATTTCGATTAAACGATGCACACCTGTGGTGGTTTCTTCGCTGATGCCGTGGATGTCTTTTAGCATTTCAGGGTATTTGTTGTGTAACATTTCGGTCAAATCGCCGCCGTCGTCTAGCACCATATTTGCGTTCCAAGGTTTGCCGTCGGATAAAATGGTTTGCTCAATACACCACAAAAATTCTTCTTCGGTTTCACCTTTCCAGGCAAAAGTTGGGATATCAGCGGCAACCATTGCGGCGGCGGCGTGGTCTTGGGTTGAAAAGATATTGCACGATGACCAACGAACTTCTGCACCTAAATCAACGAGTGTTTCCATTAAAACTGCGGTTTGAATGGTCATATGAATACAGCCTAAAATTCTTGCGTTTTTTAAAGGTTGTGTTGTTTTATATTTGCTTCTCAATGCCATTAGTGCTGGCATTTCCTTTTCTGCTAACTCAATTTCTTTACGACCAAAATCAGCCAGATCCATATCGGCTACTTTATAATTGTTTATTTCTAACATTTTTATCTCCAATTGAGGGACTGTTGAATATTGAAAGTACAACTTATGAAATACATAAAACAGCACCTTTTTTACCCAAAAATTCGTCAAATAGCTGGCTATTCTCCTCATTTTTGGGTAAAAAATGCACTATTTTCTGCATTCCCTAAGTCGCACTCTCAACATTCAATAGTCCCATTAAAAAATAAGTGTCGTTAAAAAAACCAAGCCTACTTAAGAAAACTTAAGGCAACACTTCTTGGTTGTTACTTTTATTTTAAAATCCCATATCTCGGTTTAGAATAATCTATTGTGTGATCGCAACTGCCATCATTTTCACAGTCGTTAATGCCATCTTCATCCATATCCCAAGTGCTGTGTATTCCTATTTTATTACCATCAACATCATAACCTTCAAGATTTGCTAAATAATTAAATTTATACATTCCCGCAGCAATAACCATTAAAAAAATACTTGCTAATAGCATTATTATTTTCAGATTAATTTCTCCCAACTAATCTCATCTTCAGTGCGACCAAAATGTCCATAAGCTGCCGTTTGTTGATAAATTGGACGCTTTAAATCCAGCATTGCAATCAAGCCTTTAGGACGCAAATCAAATTTTTCACGCACACAATCTTCAATTTCAGCAATCGCTACTTTTTCCGTGCCAAAAGTTTCGATGCTAATACTCGTTGGCTCAGCCACACCGATTGCATAAGAAACTTGAATTTCACATTTGTCTGCTAATCCAGATGCAACGATATTTTTAGCAACATAACGAGTCGCATATGCCGCACTTCTATCTACTTTTGAAGGGTCTTTGCCTGAAAATGCACCGCCGCCGTGTCGTGCCATACCGCCATAAGTGTCAACGATAATTTTACGCCCGGTTAAGCCTGCATCACCGACAGGACCACCGATTTCAAAAGCCCCTGTTGGGTTAATATGATAGTGCGTTTTGTCGCTCAACCAATCGGCAGGTAAAGTCGGTTTAATAATTTCTTCCATTACCGCTTCTTTGAGTTCAGATTGGGTAATATCACCATCGTGTTGCGTTGACAAAACGACGGCATCTACGCCAACGACTTGACCATCTTTATAAACGCAAGAAACCTGTGATTTTGCATCAGGACGCAACCAAGGTAATTTGCCACTTAACATTAAATCGGCTTGTTTTTTAACTAATAAATGTGCGTAAGTAATCGGTGCTGGCATCAAAACATCGGTTTCGCTACAGGCGTAACCAAACATTAAGCCTTGATCACCTGCCCCTTGTTCGTGGCTGTCAAATTCATCGACACCTTGGGCAATTTCTGGCGATTGTTCGCCTAATAAATTCATAAATGTGCAGCCATCACCTGTAAAGCCGTATTCTTCTTTGGTGTAACCAATAGCGTTAATGGTGTTGCGTACGATTTGCTCGTAATCAATATTGGCACTGGTAGTAATTTCACCTGCTAATATTACATGGTTGTCTTTAACCAAAGTCTCACATGCAACGCGTGCGTTTTTGTCTTGTGTTAAAGCGGCATCCAGTATTGCGTCAGAAACTTGGTCGCAAACTTTATCGGGGTGTCCGGCAGAAACGGACTCGGAAGTAAAAACCATTTTTATTTCTCCTAAAATATAAAAAAACCCACAAAACGTGGGTTTCTTTAGAAGAAATCCTGCTTTAGCTTGTTTTAGTCACTTCAAAAAAAATGTTGAAGTGACAACGCTAGCAATCGGGACAAATCAGCGTGATAAAAGTATTATATCAGAATTTTTATTCCAAACTAATTTTTATTGATAGGGCGCTAATAAAAGGTGCAACCATTAAGCTCATTACTAAAATCGCCCCCAAAAAATACAGTTGCGCACTAATCTCTAAACCCGCTTGCGCCTGTGAAACGGCAGAGGAGGCAAAAATTAAAATAGGGATATATAAAGGTAAGATTAACAATGATAACAACATCCCAGAATTTTTAATACTGACGATGAGCGAAGCACCAATTGCTCCAATCAAGCTTAAGCTTGGTGTAGCAAGTAACAGGGTTAGCATCATTACTTTAATGCTTTCACTATCAAGGAATAACAGTGTGCCGAGTAGAGGGGAAAGTAAAATAATTGGCACCCCCGTCAGGAGCCAATGTGCAATGATTTTGGATAAAATTAGCAAGGGCAGTGAGTGGTGGGAAATGATCATTTGCTCTAACACGCCATTGTCAAAATCGTTATGGAATAAAGTATTCAGCGACAACAACACCGACAACATACTTACCACCCAAATAATACCGGCGGCAATTTGTGAAAGTGTGGTGGATTCTGGACTGATTGCCAAGGGAAATAATGAAATGGAAATAATGAAAAACAATAACGGATTCATTACACTTGATAAGTTGCGAAGAGCGGATCGTAAATCTCGGGTGAGGGCTTGTAGATAGATATTCATAACGCAAACATCCTTTGATTTTTCAAAGCAGAATCTTGGTGTGTTGTGAATAAACACATACCTCCTTGCTGGCAATGTTGCTCAATATGTGCTTCCACCATTCTAACTCCTTGTGGGTCAAGCGCGGTAAAAGGCTCATCCAACAGCCAAACTTTTGCTTGAGAAAGTGCTAGCCCTGCTAAAGCCACGCGGCGCTTTTGCCCTGCTGAAAGCTTGGTGCAGATTTCGTTTTCATAACCTGACAAACCCACCTTTTCAAGGGCACTGATGAGTGCTTTTTCTGTAACACTCTGCTGATTGAGCGCAGTTAAAAAGTTAAGGTTTTCAAGGCAAGTCAGCTCGTTACTTAATGCAGGTAAGTGCCCCAAATAAAAAACTGCACAACGGTAGGCTTCTGATTTAATCGCATTATCATCTAAAAAAATCGTGCCTTGCTCCTGTACATTCAACCCAGCAAGGATTTTTAAAAGGGAAGTTTTACCGCTGCCATTCGTGCCAGTGATACGCAAAATATCACCCGAATTAATGGTTAAGGATACATCGCTAAATAAAAGGTTGTATCCTCTTTGGCAACTTAAATTGGTAAGTTTGAGCGATGACACGATTTAGTATGGGGTTTATCCCCCCGTTTTTTCCTGAATGAGAACCGCATCTTTCGGTGCTTTTTCTTGGGCAATGCGTGCTTTTTGTTTTGCCTTTTCCTTATCAGTCATTTCTGGCAAAGATTTAATATTATCGGTATTAATATTGCTTAACCCCTCCTTTGAAAAGGTAAGAATCAAACGATAGTGAATAATCTCGCCTGAACCCAATGTTGTATAATGAATATAATCCCATTGATTATTATGGAATGGATCGATAATGCTTGGCTGTCCAATCGTATCCTGCACTTGCTGCTTCGACATACCTATTTTTAACTGATTAATGGTGAAGCGCTTTAGTACCGAGCCTTGGTGAACATCAGCTTTATAAGGTTTGAACGATGGAATGCTTGGTAACGACCAATCGGGCATATCTGGGACATACTTTGAGATACCACAACCTGTCAAAAAGAAAGATAAAAGGACAATTGAGAATAGTTTGTTCATTTTTTTGGTTAAAATAATAAATTAATGACTAATTTTACATTAAGGAAACCACAATGGACGCACAAGATTTAAAAAGTGCAGGGCTTAAAGTTACCCTGCCAAGATTAAAAATCTTAGAAATCTTAGAAACTAATGATAACCACCATATGAGTGCAGAGGATATTTATCGTTCGTTGATTATGCAAGGCGAAGAAGTTGGTGTCGCCACCGTCTATCGTGTTTTAACACAGTTTGAAGAGTCGGGTATGATCAACAAACTCAATTTTGACAACGGTCAAAGCGTGTTTGAATTATCAAACGCAGAACATCATGACCACTTAGTTTGCGTGAAATGCGGCAAAATTGATGAGTTTTCCGATGAAGTCATTGAGCAACATCAACACGATGTTGCCGAAAAATATGGCTACCAACTCACCGACCATTGCCTGTATTTATACGGACTTTGTAAAGATTGCCAGTAATGGAAGATTTTATTCTCAGAGCAATACTCGCCGCCGTCGGCATCTCAATCATCGCAGGCTCACTCGGTTGTTTTGTGATTTGGAAACGCATGAGTTATTTTTCAGAATCCATCTCCCACTCTGCCTTACTCGGCGTGGCTTTGGGTCTAGCAAGTGGCTTAGGAATGCACTTTGGTTTAATCATTGTTGGCACAATATTTGCCACACTCATCGTCATTTTACAACAAAGACAATTCCTCTCTAACGACGCCATTCTCGGCATTTTTTCCCACATCTCCCTATCACTCGGCGTTGTCATTTTGGCGTTAGTCGGCGGTGCAAATACCGATTATTTTTCTCTGCTATTTGGCGACATCCTCTCCATCACTAATCAAGATATCATCTGGATTTACGCTATCCTCGCCTTAGTCGGCACATTACTCATCATCTTTTGGCAGCGCTTATTATTACTCACCTTAAACGAAGATTTAGGCGTCGCCAGCGGACTCAACAAATTAATGTACCAACTCTTATTTATGCTCATGATTGCCCTTACCGTATCCGTCTCTGTGCAAATTGTCGGCGTTTTACTCATTACCTCCTTGCTCATTATTCCACCCGCCATCGCCCGAGTTTTTTCTACTAATCCCGCACAAATGGCACTGTTTTCAATTCTCGCTTCAATCATCGCCGTCATCATCGGACTCAGCGGTTCAATGCACTACGACATCGCCACCGGACCAACCATCGTCATCGCCCTCGGTGCGTTGTTCATACTCTCGCAAATATTACCCAATAAAAACAGCATTTAACCCTTGAACGCACGGCATTTTAACGCCAGGTTAATTAAGATGGTATCTAATGTAGTAGTCTCAAATGAGGTGTAATACCTCCAAAAAACCAAGCAATTTAGTTAATGAAAGTATATTATTTTGTCATTTTGGTGTTGCTTTTTATCATCCTGCTCTGTCACCCTGGTGTTACCTTTTTATTATCCCACTCTGTCATCCTGAGCGTAGCCGAAGGATCTTTTGTTTGGGATACTGTAAAAAAACCAACCACACCTAATCACCAAAAATAACAATTTTTAGATATTTACCAAGCTATGGGCAGAATCAGAGACAAAATAACCAGCCAACAAGTGCCGTCCAATTTTGACAAATACCCTAAAAAATAAAACAACACTCAATGGTTAAAATTTGATTAACCCAAAGCATCATTTAATTCACTTAACTGACTGGTTTGTTGTTCGACAATTAATGGCTCAATAATAGACTCCAAATCACCTTCCATAATCTCAGCGAGTTTGTAGAGGGTTAGATTGATGCGGTGGTCGGTAATGCGGCCTTGGGGGTAGTTGTAGGTTCGGATGCGTTGGGAGCGGTCGCCGCTGCCGACTAATTCTTTGCGGGTTGAGGCTTGGGTTTTTTGTTGTTCTTGTTGTTGGGCATCTAAGATGCGGGAGGCGAGGACGGACATTGCTTGGGCTTTGTTTTTGTGTTGCGAGCGACCGTCTTGGCATTCGACGACGGTGCCTGTGGGGAGGTGAGTAACACGCACGGCAGAGTCAGTTTTGTTGACATGTTGACCACCTGCACCGCTGGCACGGAAGGTGTCAACACGGACATCGCTCATATTAATGTCTATATCGTCGATGTTTTCAACTTCGGGCATAATCGCCACGGTGCAGGCGGAGGTGTGGACACGGCCTTGTGATTCGGTTTCTGGGACGCGTTGGACACGATGGGCACCAGATTCAAATTTGAGTTTTGAATACACATCAGTGCCACCGATGCGGGCGATGATTTCTTTGTAACCGCCGTGTTCACCGTTGTTGGCACTCATTATTTCGAGTTGCCATTTTTGTTTTTCGACATAACGAGCATACATTTTGAATAAGTCACCTGAGAAGATGGAAGCTTCGTCACCACCTGTGCCTGCGCGAATTTCGATAATGATATTGCGAGAGTCATTCGGGTCTTTTGGTAGCAAAGATTTTTTTAAATCTAAATCTAATTTTTCCAAAGTTATTTTACCTTCGGCAATTTCTTCTTTTGCCATTGCACGCATTTCTTCATCGTCTTCTTGCAACATTAATTTAGCGGCTTCAATATCTGCTTCTGTGCTTATGTATTGTTCAAATTGCTCGTTGACAGGGGTGAGTTGTGCGTGTTCAATTGATAATTCACGAAACTTATTTTGGTCGGCACAAACGGCAGGGTCGCTTAACATTGCGCCGATTTCTTCAAGGCGCATAGAAAGTTGTTCAAGTTTGGTTTTAATGGAATCGTTCATAATTATTTCTTTTTTGGTATGCAGCCTTTACACTGTCTAAGTTGCTGAGCATTTGCCTGTTTAATATTATTAAACGGTGCGTGTAGCAGTTTGTTAGTTAATTGGTCGGCTAATTGTTGAATAACGACAGTAATATCATCGCCTTTTTTAAGTTGTTTGAGTGCGGATTGAACTGCATCGTCTTTGGTTTGATAAGCGTTTTGGCGATAGGTTTGCACCACTTGTTCGTTAGGTAATTTTTCTAACCAATCTTCAAATTTTTTGTTTTGTCCATCAATGATTTTTTCTGCCATTTGCTTTGCATTTTGGCGGTTGTCAATGTTGTCATTAACGACTTGCTGCAAGTCATCAATGGTATATAAAAATACATCCTCAAGTTGTGCAACTTCAGGCTCAATATCTCTTGGAATGGCAATATCAAGCATAAATATAGGTTTGTGTTTACGCAGCTTTAAGGCACTTTCAATCAAGCCTTTACCAATAATTGGCACACTTGCGGCGGTGGAAGAAATGATAATATCGGCTTCGTGAACAACGGATGAAAATTGTTTTAAACTGATGGATTTTGCGCCGTATAAATCAGCAATTTTCTTGGCATTTTCAACCGTTCGATTGGCAACAATCATATTTTTAACACCTTGTTGACTTAAGTGTTGAGCACAAAGTTCAATCATTTCCCCTGCACCGATTAGCATTACGGTTTGCTCGGACAAATCGGAAAAAATCTTTTCGCTGAGTTTGACAGCACAGTAGGCGACAGATACAGGGGATGATCCGATTTCGGTATCAGTTCTGACTTTTTTAGCAGTAGAAAAAGCGTGTTGAAAAAGCTTCTCTAAAAGTTTATTTAATGTTCCCGTCTCTTTTGCGGTGTGATAGGCGTCTTTAAGTTGCCCTAAAATTTGCGGCTCACCCAACACTAAAGAATCTAAACCTGTTGCGACATGGCAGATATGCTGTAAGGCATCATCGCCTTCAAAATAGACCAAGTAAGAGTCAAGTTCCATTCTATTAATATTGTGCGTATCAGCAAGATAAGTGCTTAATATTTCTTGTGCGTCATCATTATCGACAACTGCATAAACCTCGGAACGATTGCAAGTAGAAAGAATCGCACAAGCCTCAACACCCTTGATGGCGTTTAATTTTATCAAGGCATCGGGCAATGTATTGGGTGCAAATGCCACTTTCTCACGCACAGCAACAGGCGCAAGTTGGTGATTAACACTTAAAATGGAGATGCGAGACATGAGCAATGAAACTAAAAAAGTAAATGCGTAATTATACCCTAAGTGCGTGATTTGCCATTACAATACACCGCCATGAAACGATTGACATTATTATTACTATTTAGTCTTTTATCTGCTTGTTCAACCTTGACAGAGCGATTCGAGATACCAATCTATTCTAGTAGTATCCCAGATGCGTGGGCAATGGAAGGGCGGCTTAATGCTACCGTTGACAGCAAAACCGAATCAGCAAGTTTTGAATTAAGCCGCCAAGGTAAATACCATCAATTAACTTTAAATAATTCATTTGGATTTGGGCAAATACAAGTCAAACAAACCGCACAAGGCTTGTTAGTGGATGGGAAATTAACAGGGCTATCTTTGCAAGAATGGATGCTGATTGAGTTAGGTTGGAAATTTCCTATAGCAAAATTAGAGCGTCTTGTATTTAAACACGACCTAAAAGATGCGGAGGGTTGGTGGATGAAAGTGAGTAAATATCAATCTATTAATGGGATTACTTATCCAAAAATTGTGCATTTTAAAAGTGAGTATCGAGCGATTAAAATCAAACTACTGTTGAAAGAAATTAATCGGTTAAAATAAACAACTATGATAGAAGAAGATTCCTTAGTAAGCGGAGAAAGCCAAGAGCATGAAGAAATCGTGATGACTTCAGTGCGTCCAGATTCTTTGACAGAATATATTGGGCAGCAGGATGTCAAATCGCAGATGGCGTTATTTATTGAGGCAGCAAAAAAGCGTGAAGATGTGTTGGATCATTGTTTGATTTATGGTCCGCCGGGGTTGGGAAAGACGACTTTGGCAAATGTCATTGCTAACCATATGGGAGCAGGGTTTAAGCAAAGTTCTGGACCTGTGTTGGAGCGTTCGGGAGATTTGGCAGCAATGTTGACGAAACTTGAACCGTATGATGTGTTGTTTATTGACGAGATTCATCGGCTTAACCCTGTGGTGGAAGAGATTTTGTATCCTGCATTGGAAGATTTTAAACTTGATATTATGGTAGGTGAGGGCGTGGCAGCACATTCTGTGCAGTTGGATTTACCGCCATTTACTCTGATTGGTGCGACCACCCGAGCAGGGATGTTGACCTCGCCGTTGCGTGATAGATTTGGCATTGTGCAGCGATTGCAGTTTTATAATGAGCATGATTTACAGAAAATTGTGATGCGTTCTGCCGATATTTTAGGGATTGAAATGCAGGACAATGGCGCATTAGAAATTGCCAAGCGTTCTCGTGGCACGCCACGAATTGCCAACCGTTTATTGCGTCGAGTGCGTGATTTTGCGGATGTTAAAACAGAAGGTGTGGTTCACCAACAAATTGCACACGAAGCGTTGATGGAATTAAAAGTTGATGAGTTGGGATTGGAGCAGTTGGATAGAGAATATTTATCAACGATAACACAAAAATTTAGTGGCGGGCCAGTTGGATTAGATACGATTGCCACAGCGATTGGCGAAGAACGAGGCACTTTGGAAGATATGGTAGAGCCGTATTTGATTCAGCAGGGATTCATTATGCGCACTCCCCGAGGACGAAGTGCAACAAATTTGGCGTACGCACATTTAGGATTAACAAACCCAAATCCACCCAAACCTGATTTGTTCAATGAGTGAGTTGAGCGTTCGGGTTTATTACGAAGATACGGACAGTGGTGGCGTGGTTTATTGCGCTAATTATTTAAAATTTATCGAACGAGGACGCAGTGAATATTTGCGAGAATTGGGTTTTGAACAAGATGAATTAATCGCTAATCACAACACCATTTTCGCCGTTCGCTCGCTGAATGCACAGTATCGTGCACCTGCAAGATTCAACGATTTATTAACCGTGCAAACTGAGATTGAAAAAATCGGTAGAGCCAGTCTAATTTTTTTGCAAAAAATAACGCATTCAGGCGAAAATACGGTATTATTTGAAGCACAAATAACAGTGGCATGCTTACATGCAGACAGCTTTAAGCCCTGTGCCATTCCGAGTATTATTTTGGAGAAAGCAAATGGATAATAATATCAGTATTTTTGGATTGATTATAGAGGCTGACTTTGTCGTGCAGCTGGTTATGTTAATTTTGATAGCAATGAGCGTTTATTCTTGGACAATTATTTTATCTAAAAAGAAAGTTTTGATTGATACTAAAAGCGATATTAAACTTTTTTCTCAATATTTTTCAACCAATAAAACCCTAAACGAATTGCAATCACAAGCCCCAGCTAATGGCGCAATGGCACGCATTTTTACTTCGGGTTACGATGAATTCATACACCCAGAATCTCATGCCAACCAAGCGAATGCCGAACGAGCTTATCGCCTAATGAATACTGCTGCGAATGATGAAATTGACCGTTTAGACAAGGGTTTGAGCGTCTTGGCAATGATTGCTTCTTCCAGTCCATATATCGGTTTATTTGGCACTGTATGGGGGATTATGCACTCATTTATTGGCTTGGCATCGGTCAAACAAGCGAGTATTGCCGTCGTTGCCCCTGGCATTGCTGAGGCGTTAATTGCAACCGCTTTTGGTTTGTTTGCTGCCATTCCTGCCACCATCGCTTACAACCGTTTAGCCTCTCAAGTTGGGGAAATTGGCAACCAATATAGCACCTTGATTGAAAAAGTATTTGTTGTATTCCAAAGGCAACAATAGGCGAGATAGACGATATGATTGCCTTACCAAAACGCCACAAACCTACCATAGATGCGCAAATTAATATTGTGCCCTATATCGATGTGATGTTGGTATTGTTGGTCATTTTTATGATGACCACGCCGATTATTGAGCAGGGTATTGAAGTGGATTTGCCAAATGGAAATGCAAAGGCAGTGGATTTAGGGAATCAAGAGCCGACGATTGTTACCATTGATCGTAATGGCGAGTATTTTATTAATTCTATGAGTGACGATACACCTGAGCGCTTGTCAGCAAGCAAAATTGCTGCACGAGTGCAAGCGAGAATACAAACCTTTCCAACGATGAAAGTATTTGTCAAAGGCGATCGTGAAGTGGCGTATGGTGCGGTAATTGCATTAATGTCATTCTTGCAAAAGCAGGGTGTTGGGAAAATTGGTATTATTACGGAGTCAGAATAATAATATGCGTTTTACCAAGAAAATTCGACTTCCTAAAATTGCGCAGCACCATCCTGTGGCGTTTTCTGTGGCAGTTATTCTGCATATTTTTGTGTTGATTGGTTTGTTATTTTCTGATGTTCAGCGCTTAGAGAAAGTGGAAAAATCAACGATAAAAAAATCGATACCTAGGTTTATACCTAAGGCGGTAACGATTGATTTGAGTGAAATCAAAAAAGAGAAAAGGCGTTTGGAGAATATACAGAAAAAGAAGAATGCAAAGATAAAGCGTGAAGAAAAACGGCTGAGAATATTAGAAGATGAGCGCTATAAAAAACAAAAAAAGATTAACCAACTAAAGAACAAAGAAAAGAAAGAAAAGCAGGCGAAAAAAATAGCAGAGAGAAAGCGTAAAGTAGCTGAGAGAGAAGCCAAACTTGCTGAAAACAAAAGAAGGAAAGCGGAGGAGAAGGCTAAAATTGCCGAGAAAAAGAATAAAGAAATAGAAAAACGACGCAAAGCAGAGGCTGAAAAATTTAAAGCAGAGCAGGAAGAGCGCAAACTTGCTAAACAAATCCAGTTAAAAGAAGATCGGGAGCGCAAGACTGCCCAAGAGGGTGTTATGAAGGAACTTAGGGCAAATTATATTAAACAAATTGCCTCAAAAGTGCGTGGGCAATGGCGTTATCAAGGTGCTAAGGATAATTGGGGCTGTGAGGTGTATATTACTCAGAATACAGGGGGTAATGTTCAGCAAGTTGATTTAAAATCTTGCAACATTGACGATAAGAGCAAGGTAAAATCCTTTAAAAATTCGATTAAACGAGCAGTGAATAAAGCATCTCCATTGCCTGCTGCACCTGATAAAAGTGTATTTGATCATAAAATAATATTTCATTTTAGAGTGAATTAATGATAGATATAACTCAAATTACCGAGCAACAAAAGAACCAACTTACCCTTAATCTTATGCAGGTAATGGAGAATTGGAAATTGGCAGACCAAGACCAAGTTACTTTGTTGGGGATGTCGAATTCTTTAAAACCTCGGCATTTGTACCTGTACAGAAGAGGTGATAAATCGTTTGATTTTGACCAAGTATCAATCGACCGCAGTGAAATGATTATGGGGATTCACGAGGCATTGGGCACGACTTACCCAACTAATCGTGAGTATGCAAGTATTTGGTTGAAGCGTTCAGTGAAAAAATTTAAGCAAAAAGCACCCTTGGAATTAATGTTGAGTGGTGAAACAGGAATGAGGCGTGTTTGGCACTTTTTGGATTGCACACAAGGCTGGAGAGACTGATGGAAAATGATAATTTAGTTGAAATAAAAACTCAAGATGAGACGATTTGTACGCTGAAAATATTAAGCAAAAATACCAGTCAATTATTTGATGAAATTGCTAATTTGGTTGAGGGTGACAAAGATAAGTATAAATATATGCCTGTTATTTTGGAGATTGAAAACAAACATTTTCAAGCAAATGAATTAGCGATTCTGATAGAAATATTAACACAAAACCAAATGGCGGCAATTGGTATTCGTTCAGACATTCAAGAGTTGATTGATTTTGCTAGATTTTCAGGTTTGGCAGTGTTTAACAAGTTTGCTAAAATTATCAAAGAAGAGAAAAAACCAAGCGCAACCCCACAATTTAAGCCAGAGATTAAGCCAAAACATCGTTTGCCCAAAATTATTGTTGGCGAAGTTGCCCAATCAGAGCAAGTGCTATCCAAGGACAGTGATTTGGTGTTATTGGCCCCAGTCAGAGCCGATGCAGATGTCATTGCACACGGATCCGTTTCTGCTTACAGAGAGATGCAGGGCAATGTGTTTGCAGGCGTTGATGGCGATGAAAAGGCCACAATTTTCCTCCATTCCTTTAACGCACAATTGGTTTCTATCGCAGGTGTTTACAAGCAATTTGAGACAGTACCCGCCAAATTACACTCGCGTTCAGTGATAGTTACCTTAGAAGAAGGCAAGTTAAAATTTCAAATAATTTAAGAGTACAAATATGACGACAAACGATTTTTTATTGGAGTTAGGTACCGAAGAGTTGCCACCCAAATTATTAAAGCAACTTTCAAATGCACTCACCAATAATTTAACCGCTCAACTCAAGGAACTTAAGTTAACTTATTCCAAAGTTGACTCTTTTGCCACACCAAGGCGTTTAGCAGTTTTAGTTAGCGATTTACAACTCCAGCAAGCAGACCAAACGATTGAACGCAAAGGCCCGTCCATTAACGCACCTGAGCAAGCCGTTAATGGTTTTGCCAAATCTTGTGGCGTGAATAAAGAAGATTTAGCGCAAAAAGATTTCGGTGGTTCGGATTACTACTTTTTTAACAAAGAACAAAAAGGACTGAACACGCAAGATTTATTAGAAAATATTGTTGATACAGCCATTAAAAAAATCCCAATTACCCGTGCAATGCGCTGGGGGAATTTGGACTTTACTTTTGTGCGTCCAACACACTGGTTGGTGATGATGTTAGGTACTGATGTCGTTCCAGCAATAATCATGGGCTTGACTTCGGGCAACACAACACACGGAATGCGTTTCACAGGTGAACAAAAATTTAACATTGCCAACGCCAAAGACTATCAACAAACTTTGATGGACAAGGCGCAAATTGAAGTCAATTTTGACACCCGTAAAACCACCATTCGCAAGCAAGTAGAACAAGTTGCCAAGGAAAATAATGCAACCGCTGTGATTGACGAAGCATTATTAGACGAAGTTTGTGCTTTAGTGGAGTATCCAAAAGCCTTTTCAGGTGGCTTTGATGAAAGATTTTTGCAAGTGCCAGAAGAGGCGTTAATTTCTGCGATGAAATCACATCAAAAATATTTCCATATGCTGGACAATGATGGCAAGTTATTACCCGCTTTTATCTCAGTTGCAAACATTGAATCCAGCGATTTATCCGTTATTATTGACGGCAACGAGCGTGTCATTCGCCCAAGATTAACCGACTCAGAATTTTTCTGGGAACAAGATAAATCAGCGACTTTGGAGTCCCGACTGTCAAAATTAGACAGTGTTTTATTTATGAAATCACTCGGCTCAATGGGTGACAAAGCCAAACGCATTGAATCTCTTGCTTCTTATATTGCCAAGGTAATTGGCGCTAACCAAGAAAACAGTGCTCGTGCAGGATTGCTCGCAAAAACTGATTTAGTCACCGACATGGTTGGTGAATTTGCCGACCTACAAGGAGTGATGGGTGGTTATTACGCCAAAAATGATGGCGAAGATTCCGCCGTTGCCACAGCGATTAGCGAACACTATCACCCAAGATTTGCAGGTGATTTATTGCCTTCCACTAAAGAAGGCTTGTGCGTTGCGATTGCCGATAAGGTGGACACAATTACTGGTATTTACGGTATCGGACAAGGTCCAACAGGTTCAAAAGACCCCTATGCTTTACGCAGAATGGCATTGGGACTGTTGAGAATGATGGTGGAAGGTGAGTTAAAACTTGATTTAAAAGCCTTGATTGCCCACTCGCTTGAATTGCATTCTGAGGTGGATAGCAGCAGTGCAAATGATATTTATAAATTTATGATGGATAGATTGCGTGCTTACTATAAAGATAAAAAAGTCAGCAGTAAAGCCTTTGAATCGGTATTAGCCGTCAGTCCAGAGTCGCCTTATGATTTCCATTTGCGTGTTGAAGCACTGAATGATTTTTCACAGAATGCAGCATCTGAGAGTTTGATTGAGGCGAACAAGCGCATCGCTAACATCCTGAAAGACAACACTATTTCACTTGAAATTAATGAGTCTGTTTTGGTTGAAGATGCTGAAAAAGCCCTGTACAAAGCAACCAAAAAAGTAGCACAACACAACGCCACATCTATTGACTACATGGCTAATATGCACGAATTAATATCTCTTAAAGATGTAATCGATACCTTTTTTGATAAAGTAATGGTTAATGCCGATGATGTTGATTTAAAGCAAGCCCGCTTAAGTCTTATTAATTGGGTGCATTCGCTGTTTTTGTCAGTCGCCGATGTTTCATATTTGAGTTAAATAATGAAAGTCTTGATTCAGCGTGTTTCTCATGCAAAAGTTGAAATCAATGGTAAAGCAACGGGTGAAATCAGCCAAGGAATTTTAGTTTTTCTTGGCTTTGAAAAAGCCGATGAAAAGCCTCAAGTTGATAAAATCATCAAAAAATTATTAGCCTACCGAGTCTTCTACGACGACCAAGAAAAAATGAATTTATCGGTTAAAGATATTAATGGCGAAGTGCTTGTGGTCTCACAGTTTACTTTAGCCGCCGACACCAAATCAGGTACCCGCGCAGGTTTCTCAACCGCAAAACCACCCGCACTCGCCAAAGAACTTTACGACTATTTTCTAGTCCAAATCAAACAAGCCCACTCACCGATTGAAAGCGGTATTTTCGGTGCCGATATGCAAGTATCACTCACTAACGACGGACCCATCACCTTTTTATTAGAATGCTAGATTTTATTAACAATCTATTAATCGAATACCAAGATATATTAGTTACTATGGGCATTGTTTCAGCAGTAATTTTTATCATTAGTCTTTTATTAACACCATGGCTACTAGGTAAAATCCCCGCAGATTATTTCGTCAAATGTGAAACATGTAAATCTAATATCATTATCACCACTCTTAAAAATATCATTGGTTTGATATTGTTATTAGCGGGCATTATTATGCTTGTTACCCCAGGGCAGGGTATCATTTCAATCCTATTAGGTTTATTTCTGATGGAATTCCCCGGCAAACGCAAATTAGAATTAAAACTGATTAACAGTAAAACAACTTTTAAAACCCTTAACTGGTTACGGAGCAAGGTAGGGAAACCACCTTTTGAACAATGATGAAAATGTACGGCATAAAAAACTGTGACACGATTAAAAAAGCGCAGAAATTCCTAACAACAAACGGTGTGGATTTTGAATTTATTGATTTCCGTCAAGCCCCAATTGACGATAAAACCCTGCAAAGTTTTATCAATTTAGTCGGTTGGGATAAGATTATCAATAAACGCTCAACCACTTATCGTAATTTTACCGATAGTGAAAAGCAAAATATTACTTTAGAACTGACATTAAAAAACCCAACCCTTATCAAGCGTCCCGTTTTAGTAACGGAGGATGATATTGAGGTTGGGTTTAGCGAAAAGCTATACCAGCGATTTCTATAAAAGGGTATTAATTTGCTTCTTTAGCCACTTCCTCACGCACTTTATCCATATCGAGTTCTTGTGCTTTTTTCACAACGGCTTCTAAATCAGCACCTGCCATGGCACCTGGCTGAGAGAAAATAGCAATTTGCTCTCTAAAAATCATCAAAGTTGGAATCGAACGAATTTGATAATTACCCGCTAATTCTTGTTCATCTTCAGTATTAATTTTTGCAAAAACTACATCCGAAAACTTCTCAGAAACCGCATCATAAGTCGGTGCAAACTGTTTACAAGGGCCACACCATGGCGCCCAAAAATCTAAAATAACAATCTCATTGTTTTGGATTGTTTCGTCAAAATTGTCTTTGTTCAGTTCTAATACTGCCATGATCATTCTCGGTAAAATAAAAGAAGACTATTATATCTGATAAAATCATTTTATGAAAATTTTAGGCGTTGACCCAGGTTCAAGAATTACAGGTTTTGGTATCATTGAAGCCGAAAAACTTAAATTTACTTATGTTGGTAGTGGTTGTATCCGTACCAAAGGTGAGTTAACCGACAAAATAACAATGATTTTTGAAGGTGTTAGTCAAGTCATTGAAAAATACCAACCGGATATTGTCGTCATTGAACGCGCCTTTATGCGCCCCGACCGCCCAAATCCAGATGCTGCCATCAAGCTCGGTCATGCCCGTGGCGCCATCATCTCAGCAGCTGGTTCTCGTGGTATAAAAATGGTAGAATACAGCCCCAATCAAATCAAAAAAGCCGTCGTTGGCAAAGGGCACGCCAACAAAGAGCAAGTTGGTTATATGGTTTGTGAAGCTTTAAAACTCAATAAATCCCCGCAAGAAGATGCGGCTGATGCATTGGCTGGGGCTATTTGCCATGCTTATCATTGTCTTTAATCAGCCAAAATAAACTCTAATATCGCCAAAATCAGGCAACGCACCTACTACCTCCGTGAGTTTGGTTAAAATTTCATCGTAACTTGTATCCGAAGATAAGCAACTGAGTGGCAAGAAGAAATCTACATGGATTTTCCCATCAAGGTAGTGAAGTTGAATGCGCTCAATCTCGCCATCGCATTCGTTATTAAATAAGGCTTTATTCAAAATTCCTAATGCCACTGCACGCTCAGGCAAGTGTTTGCAGGGGGCGGCGGTTTCATCGTCTTCGGGGTCGATGTGGACGGTAACATCGTGTAAATCTTCCAAGCACTCTTTAGCAACACGCTCAACACTGACAGTGATGATATGCCCCTCGCTGACGCTTAAAAACGGATCAACCTGCACATGCACATCGGCTGAAATTGCATGCCCAATTTTGCGAGTGCGGAGTGAATGCACATTATTCACTCCACTAATCATACCGATAACTTCCCTAAGTTTTTCAACTTGTTCAATATCAATCGAAGTATCAACCAATTCTTTAGTGGCATTTAAACCCAAATCCCAAGCAATCATGACGACCATTACCCCAACGACAATCGCAGCAATGCTGTCAAGATAAGGATAGCCATTCAAACTGCCAAAAATACCCGCCAACACCACAACAGATGACAACGCATCCGAACGATGATGCCAAGCATTAGCTTTAAGCATATCGGATTTATAGGTTTTAGCAACTTTGAGAGTAACCCAAAACAGCACTTCTTTAAAAAAGATGGAGAGGGCGGCAACACTTAAAAGCAAAGTACTATGGGATAAAACACTCGGATTGTCCAGTCGCCCAACCGCATCATAAATAATCCCAACCCCCACAATCGCCAAAATAATTGCCAAACCCAAAGTAGCAACCGTCTCAAAACGCTTATGTCCATAAGGATGGTCTTCATCCGCTTCTTCATCCGCATGTTTAGCTGCATACAAAACCACACCATCCGAAAGCAAATCCGAAAACGAATGAATCCCATCCGCAATCAACGCACCTGAATTACCAAGCACACCAGCAATGACTTTTAAAATAGCAAGCAAGAAATCTACCATTGCTCCAATAAGGGTGATTTTTTGACTGGCTTTAGTGCGTTCGTTGTTTTTCATAGTGCTATTTTAGGTGATTTAAAAAATAATTGGTATTAATTGTTGCAAATGTAAATGATAACGAGTATCATTTGCATTTGAATGTTGAAAACTTACAGTTTTTAATAAAGTGTAAGATTGTGGCACCTTTAAACGCAATATAAAAAAAGGAGTACATTATGAAAATAAATAACATTATGGCATTAACTGCCTTAACAATGGGAATGACGCAAGTTATTGCTGGAACAGAGGTAGATGCGTTGAAAGACCGTGTAACAACACTTGAAAACACTAAGCCAAAGGTTGAGATTGGCGGTGCAATTGAAATGGTTTACGGGAAAAATGAGAATGATACCGCTGAACCAAACACCAAGAAATTTTTTGTTGATTCGGTGGAATTAATGATTACTGGCAATATTAACGAAGACTTTAATGCAGTAGTTACCATTTTATCAGAGCAAGATGGTGCTACCGGTAATAGCGATTTAGCCAATCCCGTTATAGATGCAGTAGAGTTAAATGGTAAACTTGCTGGTATTGATTTTACGATTGGTAAGTTTGGTGCTGATTTCGGTAATGATGATTTAGGTGATACCTCGGTTCGTGCAGTCAAGATTTCAACCGAAATTAAGGGTACAACACTCTCCATGTTTTCTGGCAACCATGGTAATAATGGGTTTACTGCTGAATATGCAACGAATGCGTTTACCATTGGTGCGAAAACAATTAAAGATGCTGCTCTTGGCGAGGCTGACAATAGTGACGATAATAATGGCGACACATTGAATGGCGATTCGTTTGACAATAAAGGCACGATGCTTTATGCGGAAGTGCCATTTGGTGATATTACTGCAAGTTTTGAGCAAATCAAGGTTAAAGGGAGTGCAGGTTCTGCACAAAATGCTAAATGGGCTAATTTTGGTTTAGAATACGGATTTAATGATGACCTTTCAGTTTCAATTGGTAAAACTAGATCGCAAGAGGCAGGCGTTATTACCGATACAACTAAATCCACAACTCTTGGTGTAGCATATACACTTGCCGAGGGTGTGAATTTTGAAATTGAGCGTGAAAAAGAGACGGGTGGTGACGCAGAAGTAACCGCAAAATTGATTTACGAATTTTAATAATTAATAAAATAGGAGAAAAATAATGAGGACACAAAGAAGAGTAATTATACCAGTAGTGCTAACAACAGTGATGGCGTTGTCAACCGCCCAAGCGTTTTGGGGCGGCAAGAGTGAAGTTTTGGCAACTTATGCAGATATTGCAATTGCGACTTATGCGGATACATTGACAGATGCAAAAAATTTACAGGCAGTTATTAAAGATTTTACCAATAATCCTACTGTAATGACGATGGGCAACGCTAAAGCGGCGTGGCTAAATGCACGAGAATCTTATGGGCAAACGGAGATATTTAGATTGTCAAATGGTCCAATTGATGCCGAAAAGGGATGGCAGACTGTTTATGGCGCACCAGAGGGGCAGTTGAACGCGTGGCCACTTGATGAGAATATGATTGACTATACGACGGATGCGAAAGGCAAAAAAACTTCTGGTAATATCATTGATACAACGGGTATGTTTATCCCGACTGGTAATAAATCTGAGGCGGTGAATGTCAGCGCGATTACGACAGTTGCATTGGCAGCTTTGAACGAAAATGGGGGTGATGCAAATGTAGCAACGGGTTATCATGCGATTGAGTTTTTGTTGTGGGGGCAGGACCAAGATTACTCAAGCTTTATGAAAGATGGCGTTACTAAAGGTGCATTGACCGCAGGACAAAGAGCGGTTACGGATTACACCACGGCGGATAATGCAAATCGTCGTAAGCAGTATTTGAATGCGGCGGCGGCATTAATTGTGTCTGATATTGAATCGATGGTTGCCGCTTGGCAGAAGGGTGATGATAGTAATTATCGTGCAGCACTTTTGGGTAGCAATAGTAGCGACAAAAACATCAGTGAAAGTGTCGCATTGACGCAAATTTTCTCAGGAATGGGTGTGTTTATTAAGTCTGAATTAGCCAATGAGCGTATTGCGGTTGCGGTATTGACACCGAGTGAGGAGGACGAACACAGTTGTTTTTCTGATAATACACATCGTGATATTACGCAGAATTACCAAGGATTTAAAAATATTTTATTGGGTACTTATAATGGGGTTGATTACGGTGTGGCACCGATTGATGCGTTAAAAAATAAGACTCAGTTGATGGCATTAATTAAATCTGCGGATAGAAAAGTTAATCAAATGAATGCGTTAGCACAAACTTCGCGTCATTTTGATTACCAAATTCGTCCAAACGATGCACAATCAAAGCAAATCAGAAAGTTGAAAAATGAATTGCGAGCAATTGGCGATCAAATGGTCGGCGTTGCAAAAGCAAATGGCGTTAGTTTGAGTGTTGGCGATGTGACGGATGGTGAAGAAACTAAACTTTAATAGCGTTTTATTGCTTACATTAACCCTTGGCATTTTTTTAATGCCAAGGGTTTTTGCCGTTAAGGTGATACTGTCGAATGAAGATAAATTAATCTTAGGTAAAAGCTTTTTTGACAAACCTTGGGTAGCTTTTCCTGCATCAACGACAGCACGCGATGGATTGGGCCCATTGTTTAACCAAAATGCTTGCCTTGTATGCCATCCGAAAGGCGGTAGAAGCGAGCAAAGGGTGATTAAATTGGGTAATCCTAACACCGTTTACGGAACACAGATTAACACCAAATCCACGGGCAGCGTACCTGTCGAAGCGCGAGTAACCATTGAATATCAGACGCAGACCGTGCAGTATGCAAATGGTGATAAAGTGAACTTAAAAAAGCCAGTGGTGAAATTGGATAAATTAGGTTATGGTGCAGTAAATAGTGGAGTTTCAGTGCGAATTTCACCGTCTTTACACGGGCTGAGTTTGTTGGAAAAAATTCCTAACAAGCCCAAAAATCGCTTTAATTTGACAGCAGACGAACCTTCTATTTTGTCGCAAGTGGCAAATGCGGCGCATAATGATATGGGGTTGACAAATCTATTGTATCCCAATGAAAATTGCACGCAACAACAAGTAAAATGTCTGCAAGCGCCGAAGAGCAAAGATTTGGATTTGCCCATACAGCGTTTAGAGGCGATCACTTATTTTGTGCAAAGTTTGAATGGTGTGAGTGCGGTTAAACCGATTAAATTGTTTGGTAGTTTGGGTTGTAGCAGTTGCCATACGCCGAGTTATAAATTGGAAAAACGCATCATTTATCCGTATAGCGATTTGTTGCTGCATAATGTGGGAAATCAAGGCGAGGGTAATTTCCGCACTGCACCCCTTTGGCGTAGTAAAAAAGCCCCTAATTTTTGGCACGATGGGCGTGCTGAAACGGTTGAAGAGGCGATTTTGTGGCATCAAGGTGAAGCACAATCAGCAAAGGAAAAATTTGTTAATTTAAGTCAAAATGAGAGAGAAAAATTGATTAAGTTTATTGAGGAAATGTAGATGAAAAAAATAATTATAACGAGTATCGCATTATTTTCTTTGTATGTAAATGCAGTGGATAAAACCTTTTTTGAGCAGGTGATTATTCATAATGTTGAACAATCGATTGCGAGTGCAAAGCGTATAAGCAACAGTATTGAGCAAGGAAATAGCAAAAAAAGTCAGGCGTTATTCACGCAGTTGGTGATTGATTGGAAAAAAGTGGAAGCCACTTATGTGTTGGGTGATTTAGATGAAGATTTTTTAGACACACCGCGCTACATTGATATTTTTCACGGCAATAATGAAGACATTAAATCACAACTTAACTTGATTATTGGTACCACAGATGATTTATCATATGCTCTGTATAAGCACTCGCATAAGACAATTAACGCATTGGAATATTTGCTATTTACACAAGATTTATCGAATAATAGAGTGCGGGCAATGGCATTAATAATGACAAAATCGATGCAAAAATATTTGACTGAAATCAAGACTGCTTATCAAAAATATCAATTCAAGTTTACAAAAGATGAGCAGTTTGCAAGTGCGATTTTGCTTAACAGATTAGTCAGCAATACTTATGCATTAAAGGAATGGCGAATTGGCAATGTGGTTGGTTTGAGTAAAAAGCACAAGGGCGATGCTGACGCTCGGCGTGGTGAATATGTGTTGAGTCAGAATAGTGCTACTGCAATTTTGTCTATTTTGCAAGCGCATAAGCAAGCGATTGATTCGTCTGAGTACAGAGATTTTGGCGATGTTGCTAGAAAATTTGGTGCTGCCAAAGAAATTGATAAAACCATTGGTTATCTTAATCAAGCTATTGCTCAAGTGCAGAAAATAGAAGATAAAGATTTGGTGGGTGCGAAAGGCAAGGCGTTGTACCAAGCGAGCAATAATTTAATGAAATCTTATTACCTGTCACTAATGAACAAATTGAGTTTTGTTTCCAAGGTGCTTGATGCTGATGGCGATTAATCCACTTGAATATTTGATTGACCCACACAAACGCATCTATTGGGTGTTTTTGCTCAGTTCGGTATTAATTGCCGCAGTTTTTTTATGGATCAACCCTAAAAAACGCAAAGTTAATCTCTCAAAAAAACTCTGGTTGCACCCCAGTGCTTTGCTGGATTATGGGTATTTTATTTTCATTTCTATTTTTAAAGTTTTGGTTATTTTTCCTATACTGATTGGCGCAAAAGAAGTGGCGTTATGGGTGAATGAGTTTTTATTAACGCAATATGGCTTCACTCGAATAACAGGATTTTCCTACCCCCAAGTGATGATACTTTTTACCCTGAGTTTATTTATCCTAAGTGATTTTAGCCGTTATTGGTTGCACCGTTTGCTACACACCGTGCCTTGGTTGTGGGCGTTTCACAAAACCCATCACAGCGCTAAAGTCCTAACCCCACTAACCTTTTATCGCGTGCATCCCGTTGAGTCCTTGCTGTTTGGTTTGCGTTATTCACTGATTATCGGGCTGGTGAGTGGCGTGTTTATTTACGGTTTTGGGGCGATGATTGGCATAGTTGATATTTTGGGCGTGAATGCTTTGGCGTTCGTTTTTTCATTGGTAGGCTCTAATCTTCGGCATTCTCATATTGACATCAGTTTTGGTGTGTTTGAACGCTTTTTAATCTCACCAAAACAACATCAAATTCACCATTCAAAGCACCATATTAATGTGAACTTCGGCGGATTTTTAGCCATTTGGGATTGGGCTTTTCGTTCTTTGGTGCTGTCTAAAAGCGTCAATAAATTAAAATTCGGCATTCAACAAAATGAAATGAAATATTTCAATCGCTTTCACCAGCTTATTTTTTCCCCTTTTTATTTACTATATAGGAACCGCACAAAATGAAAACAAAACTTTTATTACTTCCTCTAATCCTACTATTAAACGCCTGTGGCACAGAGCAAGACATGAGTGCAGCAAAGCAATTACTTGGGCAACAACTGTTTTTTGACCCAATTTTATCTAACAATCAAACACAGTCGTGTAGCACCTGCCATAATCCCGATTTTGGCTTTATCGACAATCGTGATAATGGCATTAATGGCATTAATGGCGCAGCCTCACTCGGTGATGACGGAAAAAGTTTGGGTGATAGAAACACCCCAAGTGCCGCTTACGCTATGTTTAGCCCCGACTTTCATTTTGACAAAAAAAACCAACAATGGGTAGGCGGGCAATTCCTCGATGGGCGTGAACAAGACCTAAAAGGACAAGCAGGCGGACCGCCTCTTAACCCCGTTGAAATGAATATGCCAAATAAGCAAGCCTTGCTTGCTCGTTTTCAAAATCACCCCACTTATGGCACACAATTTAAAGATATTTATGGCGATGATATTTTTAACGATGCTGACAAAGCGTATGCGGCAATGGCACAAAGTATTGCCGAATTTGAAAAAACCAAAGTCTTCGCACCTTTTGATTCAAAATACGACCGCTATTTGGCAGGTAAATACGAATTTACAGACTTAGAAGACTTGGGGCACTCTTTGTTTTTCTCAAACAACAACACCAATTGCGCCACTTGCCATCAACTAAAAAAATCTGATGACGCTAAAGGCGAAACTTTCAGCAACTATGAATACCACAATATCGGCGTGCCAATCAACACCGCATTACGCACTAAAAACGGCGTAAAAGCCATAGATAAAGGCTTGCTTAATAACCCCAAAGTAAATAACGCAAAACAAAAAGGAAAATTCAAAACCCCAAGCCTCAGAAATATTGCCATCACCGCACCGTATATGCACAACGGCGTGTTTAAAAACCTTGAGACTGTGATTGTATTTTATGACAAATATATCAACAAAAATCGCACCACCAACCCCGAAACCCATCAACCTTGGGCGACAGCAGAAGTGCCTGAAACGATAAATTTTGACGACCTTAGAAAAGGCAAAAAACTCTCAGATAAAAAAGTAAATGCCTTAGTGGCATTCCTAAAAACTTTAACTGATAAGCGTTATGAGCATTTATTGGAAAAATAATTAGCCATTCATTACTTAAGGGCGTCATTAATTAGATTAGTATTTATTATCGTTTTATTATATAATAATGAGAATCATTCTTATTAAGATTTATCAATGCTAACTATTCGCAATCTTTCCATACAATATCGGGATAATCAAGTTTTACAGAGCTTTGACCTTGAATTAGCGCAAGGTGAGATTTTCGCTTTGTTGGGTGAGAGTGGTAGTGGAAAATCTTCGGCGTTACGCTTTATTGCGGGACTCGATGAGGCGAGTGGTGGCAGTGTTGTATTGGATAATGAAACACTATCGGATAATGGACAACATCAAGTGCCATCTGAGCGACGAGGTGTGGGTATGGTATTTCAGGATTATGCGTTATTTCCACATATGAATGTTGAGAAAAATATTGCATTTGGCATTAATAATTTACCCAAGAATGAGCAGAAAATGCGTATTACAGAGTTGTTATCTTTGGTAGATTTACCCGATATTGAGAAAAAGTATCCTCATCAACTTTCAGGAGGCGAGCAGCAGCGTGTTGCTTTAGCTCGTGCTTTGGCGCCTATGCCGAAGTTGTTGTTGTTGGACGAATCTTTTTCTAGTTTGGATCAAAAACATCGGGAAAGTTTGGCTAAGCAGGTGCGGGGTATTTTAAAGAAAACCAATACCACCGCTATTCTAGTTACTCATGATAAGAATGAGGCCAGTGTGTTTGCTGATAAAGTAGGGTTGATTAAAGAAAAAGGCTTGACTTTCAAATGATAATGAGTATCATTTACAACTGATAATAATTATCAATTAAAGTAAACTTAAAATTAATCAAGGAGAAATATGAACATCAATATAAAATCTTTATTTTCATCGGCTGTAGTAATTTCTACTATCGCTATAACGATTACAACCAATGCGAATACCGAAGGTGCACATAATTGGAATGAGCCAAGCGTTACTGTTTATAGTTCCAGAAAAGAGCATTTAATCAAGCCTTTGTTTGAAGCTTTTACAAAAGACACGGGCATCAAAGTTAAATATTTAACAGGCAAGGGTGGTGCATTAATTGAGCGTTTAAAACTTGAAGGTACTGATACTCAAGCAGATATGTTTATGACCGTTGATGCAGGTAATCTTTGGTATGCAGGTTCGCAAGGTTTGTTTCAAAAAGTGAAAACTACGGCGTTAAGTAAGAACATTCCCGAACATTTAAAAGACCCCGATGGTTTGTGGACGGGCTTATCGGTGCGTGCTAGAACGATTGTTTATAATACAGAGCGTGTTAAGTCCAGCGATTTATCCACTTATGCAGATTTGGCATCGCCAAAATGGGAAGGGCGTTTATGTCTGAGAACCAGTAAAAAAATCTATACCAAATCTTTGGTAGCATCTCTTATTTATCATCATGGTGAAGATAAAACGGGTGATATTATTAGTGGCTGGGTTAATAATTTAGCAGCAACACCGAACGCCAAAGATTCACATGTAATGAATGCGATTTTGTCGGGGCAATGTGATGTTGGGCTTGTAAATACTTATTATTACGGGCGTTTGTTAGCGAAAAAACCAAATGCACCTTTAAAATTATTTTGGGCAAATCAAGATACTACGGGTGTGCATGTGAATATTTCGGGTGCGGGTGTGACTAAACATGCTAAAAATACTAAGGGCGCCACTCAATTATTAGAGTGGTTATCAAGTGCAAAAGCGCAAGCAATTTACGGTGCTTTAAATAAAGAATATCCTGCTAATCAAAGTGTTGCTTCCGATGAGGTTGTCTCTGCGTGGGGAGCGTTTAAGCAAGATAAAATGAATTTGTCACAAGCGGGTATTTTGCAAGCAACAGCCGTTAAATTAATGCAGAAAAAAGGCTATCGATAGATTTGAATGATGCAAAAATGCGCTAGTACAAAATTTTGGATAAGTGTTTTAGCACTGCTGGTGGCACTCCCTATTTTTGTAGTGGCTTTTTCTTGGTTGTTACCTGAGAGCGAATTATGGGCGCATTTTTCTGAAAATTTACTTCCTGATTTAATTCGCTCTACGGCTATTTTATTGGTAGGGGTGGGGCTTGGCGTCACTTTTCTTGGTACGATATTGGCGTATTTGGTGGTAATGGTGGAATTCCCCGGTAGAAAATGGTTGGAATGGGCGTTGTTTTTACCTTTTGCTATTCCTGCGTATGTTTTGGCGTTTGTGTATTTAGGCGTGTTTGATTATTCAGGCTATGCACAGGTGTGGATGCGGGAAGCATTAGGCTTGCCGGGTTTTGACATTCGTGCAGGATCGTGGGCCATTATCCTAACCTTTATTTTGGTGTTTTATCCCTATGTTTATATGATGGCGCGTGCATCATTCAAGCGACAGAAAATCAATATGATTGAAGCGGGTAAACTATTGGGCGCAAGTCCATTTAAAATATTTTTTAAAATTTCCTTACCTTTGGCACGCCCAGCTGTAGCAGCGGGTTTACTGGTTACATTGATGGAAACTTTGGCGGATTTTGGTGTGGTAGGTTTGTTCAATTACGATACATTTACCACCGCAATTTATTCTGCATGGGGCGACTATCGCTCAATTGAAGTCGCTGCACAATTGGCATCACTTTTGGTTTTGGTGGCATTTTTCCTTATCTATTTTGAGAAAAAAGCACGCGGACAGGCAAAATATTATTCCACTAGCGTGAATGACACAAAACCTTATCAAGCAAGTGGTATCAAGGCTTGGATGATTACTTTATTTGTATTTGGTGTGTTTATGCTTTCTTTTGCAATGCCGATGTTGCAGCTCCTTATTTGGGGCTGGGAATCTATCGTAGAAGAATGGAGCACCAAATATTTTGATTTAATTTCATCAACTGCCATTTTAACTTTCAGTGCCGTTGCCATTACCCTTGTGGTTGCAACCGTCTTAGCATTGCCTAACCATTGCAAGCAAAACAGCACTTGGTTAAAAAGCATCATTCGCCTGGCAACTTTGGGTTATGCTTTGCCTGGCTCAGTGATGGCAGTGGGCTTGTTATATGGTATCAATCAAATATCTGCATTAAATCTGTATTTTGGTGGTGAGTCATTAAATCACTTTATTTTTGGTTCAATTGCCTTGTTATTATTTGCTTATGTATCTCGTTTTATGGCCATTGCTTACAGCTCCATAGAAGCATCTGCACAGCAAATAAAACCCGTCCTAACGCAAAGCGCACGCCTATTAGGTGCATCTCGATTACGCCTCATTTCACGCATCTATCTACCTATTCTAACGCCAGGTATTTTGGCAGGTGGGTTGTTAGTTGCCGTTGATGTTATGAAAGAATTACCTGCTACTTATTTACTACGCCCCTTTGGCTGGGACACGCTCGCCATTCAAGTTTATGAATTGAGTGCTGAAGGCTTGTTTGAGCGTGCCGCTGTACCTGCATTGATTATGGTGTTGTTTGGCTCTGTGTTGATGCTAATTTTTCAACTGTTGGATAAAAAATCTTTTAAATAACCTTAAGGGCACCCCCATAAACCCTAGTGCGATTCAGGGAATGCAGAAAAAGGGCTGTTTTATGTGTTTCACTCTTTTCAGTGGGGTATAAATTGTGCCAGGGTTTTTGGGGTGCCCTTAATCCTAATCCAAAAGGAGAAAATCACAAATCTAGCACCACCCCTTGCCCCGCCTGCATTCGTAAAATAGCCACCAAACTTAATATTTTTTGAAAATACAGGTAAAATAAGGGGTAACGCTAGATTTACAATATCTACTTTTGGATTAGGGGAAATAAAAGAACTTTAAAAAGACCTAATTTGGGATATAATATAGTTTTATATTTGGAGTTAGACTATGCGATTAAGCGAAGATATTAAACCGATTAGTTATCTAAAAAACAACACTGCTCAAGTGTTGAAGACTATTACTGCAAACAAAAGACCAATGGTTATTACTCAGAATGGTGAGGCTAAGATGATTGTGCAGGATATTGAGAGTTATGAGAAATATCAAGAAAATTTAACGCTTCATATGATTCTTAAATTAAGAGAGCAAGAGGTTATAGGGGGAAAAACCACACCTCATGAGCAAGTTGTTAAAGAAATGAGGGAGAAATTTTTTAAATGAAATATCTGATTTCTTGGTCTGAGTCTGCAATTAAAGATTTAAACGATTTGTCTGAGTATATTACAGTAATAGATAACAAAGACATTGCTGAAAAAACCTTTGAGGGCATTATTTTGACGGTCAATGATTTAAATTTTTTCCCAGAACGAGGTAGAAATGTTGATGAAATAAAGGAATTTGGGGGTTTAGACTTTAAGTTTTTACTTTACAAGCGCTGGAAAATTATCTATAAAATTTATCACGAATTGGAAGCGGTCAGTGTTTTGTTGGTTGTTGATACCAGTATGGATTTACAAAATATATTAGATAGGATGATAATAGATGAAAAACTTAATAGATATTGATGGTGTAAGTTGTGCAGCAATTAACGCTGGCATAAAAAATGCGCACAATTCAAACGCAAATTCAAATGCTAAGGACGATGAAAAGCTAGACTTATCTGTTGTATTTTTTGTGCCTGAAACCAAAACAGCGGCGGTATTTACTCAAAATGTATTTTGTGCAGCACCTGTTTTAGTGGCTAAAAATCATTTACATAATGAAATTCGTGCTTTGGTGATTAACAGTGGTAATGCCAATGCAGGCACAGGAGTTGCGAGTGGCGATAGGGGGCTTGAAAACGCTTATCAAGTCTGTGAAATGGTGGCACAATCATTGGATATTGACACCGAGCAAGTGCTGCCATTTTCTACTGGCGTTATTGGGCAGCCATTACCGATGCAATGTTTCAGTAATAATATCGTCAAACTTTCTACTCAAGTAAAAAATGATAATTTACCTCAAGTAGCACAAGCAATATTGACCACGGATTTGGTGGAAAAAACAGCATCTAGTCAGTTTGAAGTGAATGGTAAAACGGTGAAAATTAGTGGCATTGCCAAAGGTTCTGGAATGATTCGCCCCGATATGGCAACGATGTTGAGTTTTATTTTTACGGATATCCAATCGACGCAATCGACATTGCAAGCGTGCTTAATAACGGCGACTAATCAGTCATTTAATCGGATTACAGTGGATGGCGATACTTCAACGAATGATGCCTGCACACTGAGTGCAACGGGGACTTCTGGGATTGATATTGGCGATTGTTCAGAAGCGTTTCAAACAGCGTTGAATGCAGTAACACAATCTTTGGCACATCAAATTATCAAAGATGGTGAAGGTGCGACTAAGTTTGTTGAGGTTTGTGTGAAGGGCGGTGCGAGTGACGAAGATTGCTTGGAAGTCGCTTATACCGTAGCACATTCGCCATTGGTAAAAACAGCATTGTTTGCATCAGATGCGAATTGGGGGCGAATTTTGGCAGCAGTTGGGCGTGCAAATATTGCCAACTTAAAAGTTGAAGATGTCAATATTTATCTTGGTAGTGTCTGCATTGTTAGTTGTGGCGAGTTAGATGCAAATTACACCGAGGCGGCGGGTAGTGCGCAAATGGCAAAAGAAGATATTGTTATTACCATTGACATCGGCACAAGCGATATGTCTGAGAGCGTTTGGACCACAGATTTGTCTTATGACTATATAAAAATCAATGCCGAGTATCGCACATGAGCACTTATCGTTTGTTAATTTCTTGCCCTGACGCACACGGATTAGTGGCAAAAGTAAGTCAGTTTATTTTTGAGAGAAATGGCAATATTAAAGAAGCCCATCATCATCTTGATGATTTGAATAAACGCTTTTTTATGCGGATTGAGATTGAGTCACTTGGTTGCTCGGTAGAGGTATTTAGCCAAGCGTTTACTGCGTTAGCGGAGCAGTATCAGATGAACTGGCAGATGAATGACGCCAGTGAATTGAAGCGTATTTTAATTATGGGGTCTAAATCATCACATTGTGTGGCAGATTTATTGCACCGTGGACTAGAGGATGAATTGGAAGGCAAGATTATTGGTGTGCTGTCAAATCACGATAAATTGAGTGAGATTGCCAGTTGGTATGGCGTGGATTTCAAAAAAGTGGCTATTAATAAAGACAGCAAAGATGCAGACATGGCAAAAATGATGAATGCCGTGGATACATTTAAGCCCGATGTAATTGTGTTGGCACGCTATATGCAGATTATCCCAAAGGTGATGTGTGATAAATACGAAGGTAGAATTATTAACATTCACCATTCGTTTTTGCCGTCATTTGCAGGGGCAAGCCCTTATAAACGCGCGGCTGAACGCGGGGTAAAATTAATTGGTGCGACTTGCCATTATGTAACCAGTGAGTTAGATGAAGGCCCAATTATTGAACAAGATGTGTTGCGAGTAGATCACAGCGACAGCGCCAAAGAAATGCAAAAAATGGGACAAGACATTGAGAAAATTACCTTAGCAAAAGGCTTGCAATATCACCTGCAAGACCGTGTATTGACTTGCAATAATAAGACAGTGATTTTTTCTTAATCACCGTTTTCAATAATAAAATCTTTAAAACGCTGAGCAATAGGAGAAAGTGCTGTTTTAGCACTATGTACGACATACCAATGACGCGTAATCGGGAATTTATCCACATTCAGTTGTTTGATAATATTATTTTCTAACTCTAATTGCACTGTGTGTTTAGACACAAAGCCAATGCCGAGCCCCGCTTGAACCGCCTCAATAATTGCCTCATTCGAGTTAATTTCAATCTCTGAATTAAATTTCATGCCCGCATCTCGTTCAATGGTGATGCGGGTTCCTGAGCCCTGTTCACGGGTAATCAAAGTTTCTTTGCTAATTGCCTTAATAGTATTTCGCTTGTTTTCAAGCAATGGATGATCTGGGTGAGAAATAGCAATTAAAGGATTTTCCATAAAAGGCTGTGCATTCAATGACATATCAGCAGGGGGCTCGCCCATAATGACTAAATCAGAATTATGATTGGCGAGTTTTTCTATCAAAAGTTTACGGTTAGTCACCTCTAAATGAAAAGTCATGTTTGGATAGGCTTTCTTAAACTGTGCCAATGCACGAGAAACAAAAGAGTTGGTGGTGGTGGCAACTGATATTTCCAAGTGCCCAGAATCGGGGTTTAAGGCTTGCTGAATCCCTGCCTTTGATTGCTCGAGGGTGGCAATCACCTCTAAACAAGTTTGATAAAATTGCTTACCAATATAAGTAGGTGAAATTTTCTTACCCTCGGTATTAACAAGGTCTGAGCCGATATTTTGCGTCAGTTGTTGAATCTGCATATACACCGCAGGTTGGGTAATATTTAATTCTTTACTGGCTTTGGTAAAACTTTTTAAACGCACAACCGCCTCAAAACTGTATAACTGCTTAAGTGTGTAGTTAATCATAATAAAAACTTATTATTTACTAAATAAATATTATTTTACATTATTTATTAGTTATTGTATGATAGTGTTTCTTTTAACTAAAGGAGACCATAGAATGGCTAAAGTTTATGATGCGGGCGTAAAGGACTACCGCGAAACTTATTGGATGCCGGATTATACGCCGAAAGAGACGGATATTCTTGCATGTTTTAAAATCACACCACAAGACGGTGTGCCTCGTGAAGAAGTTGCAGCAGCAGTTGCAGCGGAATCTTCAACGGGTACTTGGACAACAGTATGGACGGATCTTTTAACAGATCTTGACTACTACAAAGGTCGCTGTTATGCGATTGAAGATGTTCCAGGTGATGACACTTGTTTTTACGGATTTGTTGCATATCCAATCGACTTATTTGAAGAGGGTTCTGTTGTAAACATTATGACTTCTTTAGTAGGTAATGTATTTGGTTTCAAAGCATTGCGTGCACTTAGATTGGAAGACATCCGTTTCCCAATTGCTTATGTAATGACTTGTAACGGTCCACCGCAAGGTATTCAGTTAGAGAGAGACATTCTTAACAAATATGGTCGTCCATTATTGGGTTGTACTATTAAGCCTAAGCTAGGTTTATCTGCTAAGAACTACGGTCGTGCTTGTTATGAAGGGCTTCGTGGTGGTTTAGACTTCACTAAAGATGACGAAAATGTTAACTCACAGCCGTTTATGCGTTGGAGAGCTCGTTTTGACTTCGTTCAAGAAGCCATCGAGAAAGCTGAAGCTGAAACTGGCGAACGCAAAGGTCACTACCTTAATGTAACAGCGCCGACTGCTGATGAAATGATGAAACGAGCTGAGTATGCAAAAGAAATTGGTTCACCAATTATTATGCATGACTACATCACAGGTGGTTGGACTGCTAATACGGGTCTTGCACAATGGTGTCAAGACAACGGTATGTTATTACACATTCACCGTGCAATGCATGCGGTTCTTGACCGTAACCCGCACCACGGTATCCATTTCCGTGTCTTAACTAAGATTTTGCGTCTATCTGGTGGTGATCATTTACACTCAGGTACTGTTGTAGGTAAGCTTGAAGGCGACCGTGATGCAACTTTAGGTTGGATTGACATTATGCGTGATTCATACATTAAAGAAGACCGCTCTCGTGGTATCTTCTTTGACCAAGACTGGGGTGCTATGCCGGGTGTAATCCCTGTCGCTTCTGGTGGTATTCATGTATGGCATATGCCAGCACTTGTAAACATTTTCGGTGACGATTCTTGTTTACAGTTTGGTGGTGGTACGCTAGGTCACCCATGGGGTAATGCAGCAGGTGCAGCAGCAAACCGTGTCGCCGTTGAAGCTTGTGTTGAAGCGCGTAACATGGGTCGTGAACTTGAAAAAGAAGGTAAAGATATTTTACAATCTGCAGCTAAGCACAGTCCTGAATTGGCGATTGCGATGGAAACTTGGAAAGAAATCAAGTTTGAATTCGACACCGTTGATAAGATTGATGTAGCACACAAGTAAATACTAATTTAATAGGAGAAAATATTATGCAAGATTATCAATCAAGTTTAGGTAATGCAGACAGTCGTAAGTTTGAGACTTTTTCATACTTACCAACAATGAATGCTGAGCAAACACGCATCCAGATTCAATATATTGTTGACAAAGGCTGGAACCCGAGTGTTGAACACACTGAGCCTGAGCATGCAGCTGGTTCTTACTGGTATATGTGGAAGCTTCCAATGTTTGGTGAAACAGATGTTGATGCTATCTTAAAAGAGTTAGAGGCTTGTCATGCCGCGCATCCGGACAACCATGTTCGTTTGTTAGGTCTAGACAACTTCGCTCAGTGCGCAGGCACTTCAATGGTTATTTACCGTGGTCAAACGGTTTAATTTCCACTGATTTTAAACAAAAAACCCTGACTTTATCGTTAGGGTTTTTTGTCTTTAAAGGTTTGGTAACAAACTTTTAAAGACAAAAAACCTTTTTTAAAGAGAAAAAATATGGCAAAACCAAATACCTATGTCGGCATCAACAACGAAATCAATGGTGGTATGACCTCTATTGGTAAAATCATTAGAGACGCTTGGGTATTTGGACTGCTTGATGAGAGCGAAACTTGCGAAGGCTGGAACCTTGCAGGGATTGACGCATTATTACAAAAAACAAACGACGAATGGGATAAATACGGCTGTTTGGTCAGTCATTTACCCCCAGAATTACGCGAAAAACATTTTAAAATTCACGACGCCGCCATTCAAAAGGCCAAAACCTCTGGCTGGTCGGGCGAAGATGAAACAGACGACGAAGATGAGTGAAGGATTAACAATTGATAATATTCAGGATTTGATCATTGTTATCAGAGAAATACCTGTGATTATTGATAGTGATGTTGCTAAGTTGTATGGTGTTCAAACCAAAGAGGTTAATCAAGCAGTTAAAAACAATCCTGATAAATTTCCACAAGGTTTTATATTGGAATTGGATAAAAATGAATTAGAAAATTTGCGGTCAAAAAATTTGACCACAAACGCACTAGAAAGCAAATCAAAAAATTTGCGGTCGCAAAATGCGACCGCAAATTTATCAAAAACTAGAGTTACCCCTAAAGCCTTTACCGAACAAGGCTTGTATATGTTGGCAACGATTTTAAAATCCAAACAAGCAACAAAAACAACGCTACAAATCATTACAACCTTTGCTAAAATTAGAAACCTAAAACAAGATTTCAATCAAGTTTTAAACGAAACAAACGAAGAGACAAAAAACACCATTGGCGCAAAATTTGGCGCAGGGCTAATGGAAATTTTCTTAGATGAAGGTTTAGAAAGTCAAAGCAGTGAAACTAAAATAAATTTTCAATGTTTGGCATGAGTTTGGAAAAATCAATTAAAAAAAGTAAACAAAACGGAGACAATAATGAGTGATGTAAAAATAGACCCAAAACAATATGTAATTAAAGACGAGCCTTATTATGAGGCAGTTGGCAGTGAAGTAGAACTTTATCAATCCGCCTACGATGTGCGTATGCCAATGATGATTAAAGGCCCAACAGGGTGTGGTAAATCTCGTTTTGTCGAATATATGGCATACAAATTAAACAAGCCGTTAATCAGTGTGGCTTGTAACGAAGATATGACCGCTTCTGACTTAGTCGGTCGTTTTTTACTAGACAAAGACGGCACAAAATGGCAAGATGGACCTTTGACCACAGCAGCACGCATCGGTGCGATTTGTTACCTTGACGAGATTGTCGAAGCGCGTCAAGATACCACCGTCGTTATCCATCCATTAACCGACCACCGTCGTGAATTACCACTGGATAAAAAAGGTGAATTAGTCAAAGCACACCCCGACTTTCAATTAGTGATTTCTTATAACCCAGGTTATCAATCCCTTATGAAAGACCTAAAACAATCCACTAAACAACGATTTGGTGGTTTAGATTTTGATTACCCTGAAACCGATTTAGAAGTGGCAATTGTAACCAAAGAATCAGGCGTTGATAAAGTAATGGCTGAAAAACTTGTGCAAATCGCACACCGTGCCCGCAACCTAAAAGGTCACGGCTTAGACGAAGGCATCTCAACGCGTTTATTAGTTTACGCAGGTCAATTAATCGCCAAAGGTGTTAATGCAGAAGCCGCTTGTTCAATGACAATGATTACCCCATTGACAGATGATCCAGATATGCGCGATACCTTACACGCAGCGGTTCAAACTTTTTTAGGTTAATTTAATTTTATCTGCTATTGATTAGCAAGATGAAATTTTTTGCATAACTATGTCAAAAATACTACTAGAAGAATACAGCGAATTTTTAGAAAAAATCTCACCTGAAGTTAAAGACGCTTTGGATGCGACTTTTCCTGACGCTGCTCGTGTTATCTCCCCCGCAGGGCTAAAAGACTATTTGGATGGTGCCAAGGCACTTTGTGGTTTGGGTCGTGGCAATGATTTGATTATCACCTATCTTGAAGTGATGCCACAGATTGCCAAAGAATGTGGCGAGGACATTATTGGCGATTGCATTACTGCGGCGATGAAAGCCTCCTCAATGACCTCTGGCGAGGTGATTGTGCTTTTACTCTCCAGTTTACCAACCGTTGCCCGCCATTTGGGCGATGCGCAGTTAGTGCGGGGTTATTTAACTTTAATTCATCAAATTGCCTCAACGGCAGCACGAGGTTTACGCCCGATGTTGATGCATATTGATGAATTATTGTCCAAATTAACACTGAGTGGTTTACGCCGTTGGGCGAATTTTGGTGCCAAAGCCTATCGCCGTGATTTTAATAATTTAACCGCTTATTTTGCCCTTGAATCGGCAGACAGCCGTGCGATGGTTGAGAGAGAACGCCGTGGCGTGTTGTTCGTTAGAGTGCAGCGCAAACTTAATTTTTACCTGCGTGCCTTATGGGGTCGTGATTTCTTCATGCGTCCAACGGGTGCTGACTATACCGATTTCCGCCCCTATGTTGAGGACAAAATTTTCTATGTGCCAGACGCACTGGATGATGTTAAAAATGGCGAAGACACCATAGAAGGTTTAGAAGTTTATCGTGCGACCGTGGCACATATGGCATCACATTTGATGTACACCAGTCAATCTATGTCAGCAGAACAACTCAGCCCAGCGCAGATGTTTTTCATTGGTTTAGTAGAAGATGCACGGGTTGAATACAAGGCTTCACAGGAATTTCCAGGGTTGAAAAAACTGTGGATTTCATTGATGAAAGTCAAAAATGAAGAACCTGCCGAGCACCCAACCATGCAAATTTTGGAAGATTTTGCCTTGCAATTATTGGACGAAACAGTAACAGGGACAGACGAGCAACTCAACACCTTTGCTCAAAAATTCCACGCTGAAATTGCTGATAATCAAGACGACAATCATTTTGCATGGCTAATGGGCATTGAATTATACAACCTATTTGCAGGCAGAAAAGCCGTGCCAAGCCTGCGAATTTTAGAACGCTACCGTGTTGATTATCGTGATGACAACCGCATTATTTGGCATTATGCCGATATTAATTGGGACGCTGGCGTCGAATATATGGCAGCCAGTCAAGGGCAAATCCGCTACGAAGTCAGCCCACTAATGATGGCACACGAAGTCGATTGTGAACTAGCAGGCGACGACGCACAAGTCATTTGGACTTGCAAAGACACCATGCGTGTTTATGAAGATGATTTAACCGATGATGCCAAATCCTTCAATGAAACCATGGGCACAGAGCCAATTTCCGATCCATTCCATTACCACGAATGGGACTACCAAATCCAACTACACCGCCCTGATTGGGTAACCGTTTACGAACGCAGACCGCCAAAAGGCATCCCCGATGAAATCGACGATATTCTAACCGAATACAAACCCATCGCCCATCGCATTCGCCAAATTATTGACCTACTCACCCCCGCAGGCGTGCAACGCCAACGCAATATGGAAGACGGCGACGAAGTCGATATTAACGCTGCCATTGATGCTATGGTTGCCATCCGAATGGGCGAACAACCCAATCCAAAAATTACCATGCGTAATGTTTTAAACACCCGTGATTTATCCGTCGTCGTGTTATTAGATTTATCCGAATCCACCAACGAAACCATGGAAGGCTCAGACAAAACCGTCCTGCAACTCACCCGAGAAGCAGCGACTTTGGTTTCCACCGCCATCGAAGGCATCGGTGACCCATTCGCCTTACACGGCTTCGCTTCCGACGGTCGCCACGATGTGCAATATTCCTGCCTAAAAGATTTCAATCAGCACTTCGACGACGAAGCCAAATCCCGCCTCTCAGGTATGAAAGGCGGACTCTCCACCCGCATGGGTGCCGCTCTCCGCCACGCAGGACAACACCTACACAAACAACCCGAAAAACGCAAATTGATTTTATTAGTCACCGACGGCGAACCCGCCGACATCGACGAACAAGACCCACAACACCTGCGCTTCGACACCAAAAAAGCCGTAGAGGAACTTTATTCAACGGGCGTTTTAACCTACTGCCTAACCCTCGACCCCCATGCCGACACTTATGTTAAACGCATTTTCGGTGAAAATAATTACACGATTATTGATAATGTTGAGAAATTACCAGAGCAGTTACCACTTTTATTTGCGAGTTTAACGGCTTAACACCGATGGAAAAGTTATAACTCAGCATCCCCACGGAAACCGTGGGAATGAGAGACTCATTCGCTGCATTCTTTCTCGCATTTGTTGAATGATTGGTTTTTATCTGTTATTATATGTTCGTTGAATTTGAATTCTGTGTAATTTTTTTTAAAACCCCCTTAATATAAAATATTAGGTAAAAATTGAGTTTTATCTTAAAAAATAGATGCGGTTTTATTGTTTTTTACAGATTTTATTTTTAATAACGCAATATAAGGAAATACGTCCTTATAATTATAGTTAGGTGCTAAAGTTATGAGTAAATATTCAGTTGAACAGTTTATCGAACTCATTGAGATGCTTCCAGCAGACAAGGAGGTACCTGTTGGAACACAAGGCTATAACCGTTATCGTACTCAGAAAGCACATTGGTTAGGTTGGTTAGATTCCAAATCCACAGCTGGAACTTATCAACGACAAGACGCACCAAATAGAGGTGCTAAATATGTTTACAACCATATTATGGAGCCGAAAATGCTTCTGTGGCTTATTTCAGCTTTGGGTTTGCAGTCAGAATTGGTAGAACGCGCCAAAGAAGAGGTAAAAAACAAAAAGTCTATGGCAGGTAGTTGTGCGGCTATTCGAAAGATGGTGCCTTGGCAAACCTTAGAAAAAATTTTACTTAAAGATAAACATTAATTATTTAAAAGAAAGATAAGGGGGCACAAACATTAATTATTTAAAAGCACCTAACAAATCATTCCAGCCGACCGCTTATGCGGTAGCTGAATTCAAGCGTTATACTTCTAAAGGGATATTATGCTAAAACAAGAGATAATTGAAGACTCATTAAAACAAATATTCTCTGGTATAAGGCAATTGAAAAAGGAGCTGCCAATTAAAGAATTCACTATTGATGGTCGTTTAGTTGGTGATATTGGAGAAGCAATTATTCATCGAGATTATGAGTTAAAATTATACGAAAAACTAGAAAAAGACTACGATGGCGAAACTCCCAATGGGCAAAAGGTGCAGATTAAAGCAACATTTAAAGACTCGTTAACTTTTAAAACAATACCTGATTATTACCTAGGTATTAAAATATTTGAAAACGGCACATATGAAGAAATATTTAATGGTCCAGGTAAGGCTATTCAAGAACAATATGGTCATCGCAAGGGGTTTGGAGAAGCTCTACTATCTTTTCCCAATAAAAAATTGCGTGAATTATCAAAAAGCGTACTAAATGAACAAAAGATTAGAAAAAGAGTATAACAGGGGGTAATTCCCTCCCTTCCACGCACGGCGTGGGAGGGAGAGATAAGAAATACTATGTAAATAAGAGCAAATAATTATTTTATTTGTAAGTATGTTAAATGGTAGCAACCCAGAAGAAAATGGTATTTATCGTCGTCGTTTGGCGAGTTTAATGAATTAAAAAATACCTAGAATTTTTTGGTGCATTAGATGTTATGTGTAAAAATTTACAAATAAAATGATATTCAAAGCACAACGAAGAAAATATTATGTTTAAAAAAATTATAAAAAAATCATCAGCACAAAGTTTTTGTTGTTTGTTTTTTAGGATTTATTGCTGTTGTGATTGCAGGAAATGTCACCAGTTACCTTCTTTATTCGCCAATACCTTATAAGGTTGGCAATAAATATACAATATCTAAAGACAATAAAACACTTTCTTTTAGAGGTGTAATAGATAAGCATGAATTTAAAAGATTTAATCATTTTTTTAACAAGAATATAAATAATTTTGTGGTTAATAGTTCAGGTGGAGACATTAAGCAGGCGGTGCTTATAGCGGAAGTTTTGTCGAAGAATGGTGTTAAAGTGATTGTGGATGGCACATGTGGTAGCGCTTGTGCTAATTTTTTTTGTATCTGGCAAGCAAAGAGAGATAAGGAAAAACTCTTTTTTTACTGTATCACGGTGGTTTAAATGATGGTACTTTTACTACGATTGATACGGGTTTTTTGCCTGTTCCTCGCAATTTTATGGAGTTATTTTATTATTGGTCAATGTATATAAATTCAAAGGAATATGACGGTTTTAAAGATAGAGATAAACAACTTTATAAGAATGCGGGTATTGATTTGGCGATAATAAAAACATCAAGACAAAAAATGGAAGGGGGTAAATATCATTTTTGGTCACCAAGTAAGGAAACCTTAAGTGGATATGGTTTTGATACCACTCATCTTTGGCATTCATCAAATAAAGAAGAAAAGTTTGAGGCGATAAAATATATTTGTGAAAATAAGATAGATTATTCCGCTACTAGAGATACTAAAAAATGTAGAGAAACTTTTTCTCAAAAGTTTTTGATAGAAAATTAAAACCTTTAAGGTGTGCTCTTCGAGTGTTGGAATTAAAATTTGAAAATTGGATGTTAAAATGTTTGAAAATGATAAGGCAGTATTAGAGTTTAAACCTCGTTACCCACGGACGCTACCACAAGATTGGCAAGATATCGATAATCCAACAGTGTATGAAATTAGTGCGACTTTAGATACTTTGAAAAAGATGTATGCCGACCAAGTGAGAGATCTGAATCAAAAACGAGTTGATACTGACATAGGCGAGGAGAATTTGCGTAACATTGCCACGAATTATCAATCTGTTAAAGCTATTTTATTTCAACCCCGTTAATGAGAAAAACTATGAGTAATGAAAACAAACCGTTAATATTTGAAATCAGTCAAAGTAATTTTGAAGATTTAGTCGTACATAATTCGACGCATCTGCCTGTTTTAGTGGAATTTATGGGGATGTGGTCTGAGCCTTGTATTAAAACGGAATATGCGATTGTGGAATTGGCAACTGAGTTTGCGGGGCAGTTTATTTTTGCTAAGATTGATATTGATGAGCAGGATGAGTTGAAGCAACAATTTTCGATTACCAATGTGCCGACTTTAGTAGTTTTTAAAGATGGCGAAGAAGTGCAAAGAGAGGAGGGTGAGTTATATTCGGAAGAGTTGCGTGTTTTACTTAAGCATTATGGTATTTTTAGAGAGTCGGATGAGTTGCGTGCTCAAGCCCGAAAAAAGCATATGGATGGTGATACGCAAGCGGCGATTATGTTGCTAACTAAGGCAATTTCATCCGATCCGAGTAACACGCGTGTGGCATTAGATATGGTGCAAATATTTTTAGATATGGGCGAGATAGAACAGGCAAAAGGTTTATTTGACAGGCTGCCAGAATCGGCACAAAAAAGTGATATTGGTACCTCAATATCTAGCCAAATAAATTTTATTCGTTTGGCACAAAATACTGCGGGACTATCTACACTGCAAATAGAGGTGGTAAAAAACCCTGATAATTATCAGGTGCGTTTTGATTTAGCCGTTTGTTTTTTTGCACAACATGATATTGAGCAAGGGATGGAAAATTTATTTTTTATTCAAGAAAACAATGCAAACTTTAAAGAAGGTGCAGCTAAAGAAATGATTGGACTTATTTGTAATATGCTTGCCAGTAACAACCCGGAAGAAAGTGGCGCTTATCGTCGTCGTTTGGCTAATTTAATCAGTGAATAAAATCCTTGTATTGGATTAAATACTAGAAAGGTTAACTTTTAGCTAGGGGTGGTGTTTATGCTTGATGTAAGAGTCTCCTGCGCTCCTTGTTATTCCGAGCGTAGGTGTGAGAGTCTCCTGTTCTCCTTGTCATTCCGAGCGTAGTCGAGGGATCTTGCTTCCCACAAAAGATCCCTCGGCTGCGCTCGGGATGACAGCGTGAGATTTATAACTTGGATGACAGTGTAATGAGACTTATAGGTATTTGGTGACAGTGTAATGAGACTTATAGGTATTTGGTGACAGTGTGATGAGGCTTATAGGTATTTGGATGACAGCGTGAGACTCATGGATACTGGATGATAGTATGAGACTTATGGGTATTTGGATGATCGTATGAAACTTATAGGCATTTGGATTGTAGTGCGAAACCCATGGTTTTTGGGTGACAAGTATGAATAACTGGATGAAAGTTGGTTTTAGGTGGTATTTATATGTCTCTAAATAACTAAAAATCTTGCTCAATAAAATCTAAGTCAATTTGAATATTTGAGTTGTCTAATAACTCTAAACACTTTGGTACTGCCAAAAATACTGCTCCCAGACATACGGCAATTGCAGCGGGTTTTCCAGGTAGATTGATAATCAAACTGTTGCCACGCGTACCCGCTGTTTGACGCGAGAGAATTGCTGTTGGTACAGTTTGTAGCGATACAGTGCGCATTTGTTCGGCAAAGCCGTCAAAAATTCGCTCACAGACAGCGTGTGTGGCTTCGGGGGTAACATCACGAGTTGTTGGACCTGTGCCGCCTGTTGTTAGGATGAGATTGCAGTTTTTATTGTCGGCAAAATCAATCATTGTTTGCTCGATTAGAGGTTGTTCGTCTTCAATAATAACAGTCTCAATTTCATATGGGGATAGTAGGGCGCTTTTAATCCAATCTTGCATCGCGGGGCCACCAATATCTTCATATTCACCTCGTGCTGCACGGTCAGAAATAGTGATAAAACCGACTTTAATTTTTGTGTTGTTCATTATTCTCCCTCAGATTTGGCAATATATTTCAGCCATATAAAGCCAGCTACTCCTGAAAATAGCGAGGCTGCTAAAACACCAACTTTGGCTTGAAAGATAAAATCAGGAGAACCTAAAAAAGCTAAATCAGCCACAAAAATAGACATAGTAAAACCAATACCACCTAACAGTGAAACGCCAAATATCTGACTCATAGTGCTATCTTTTGGTAGTGTGGCAATTTTGCTTTTGATTGCTAACCAAGCAACGCCAAAAATACCGATTACTTTGCCAAGCACAAGTCCAAGCATAATGCCGACAGGAATAGGCCGTACAATCGTCTCTCCAATGGAATCTAAATCAATAGCAATACCTGCATTTGCCAGTGCAAATAAAGGGATAACAATTAGAGCAATGGGCAAATGTAAATCATTTTCTAATCTTGCAGCGGGTGTTCCCACTTCATCGATATTTCTTTCTATTTTCATTAAAACTGTCTTTTGCTTTTCATTTAACTTGTGTGTACTCTGATTTGGATGCTCGTCATATTCATTAAGTAAGCTTTTAATTTGCTTAGAAAAACTTTCGGGTAACCTTTTTGGTTTTGATGGAATTGCCATCGCCGCAATAACACCTGAAATAGTGGCATGCACACCTGATTCCAGCATAAAAAACCACATAAATAAGCCTACAGCTAAATAAGGCAACATTGCGTGAATGCCAAATCGATTGAAAGCAATCAATATTAAAAAAGACACACCTGACAAAGCCAATGGCAACAAATGAATTTGATCGGTATAAAAAGTAGCAATCACAAGGACAGCGCCTAGATCATCCACAATTGCCAATGCAACTAAAAAAGTAACAAGGCTAACTGGTATACTTTTTTTCAGCAACACTAATACGCTAATTGCAAAGGCAATATCGGTTGCCATCGGAATACCCCAGCCAATCGCACCTTCACCACCACTGTTAACTGTTAGATACAAGAAAGCAGGGAATAGCATGCCACCGATAGCTGCCAAAATAGGTAAGATTGCCACTTTGATGTTTGAAAGTTCACCATTCAAGACTTCTCTTTTTATCTCAAGACCAATGATAAAAAAGAAAAAAGTCATTAACCCGTCGTTAATCCAATAATGAATAGGGTGGGACAGTGACCAGGTGCCTATGGTTAAGTTTATTTTTGTATGTAGTGTGTGTGCATAAACATCAGATAAAGAGGAATTGGCAAGTACTAATGCCAATACTGTTGTCAGCATTAATGCCAATCCTGTCGTTGTTTGGGCATGTAAAAAATGCTCAAAAGGCGTTGATATTTTCTTAAAAGCTTTTTCCCAAGGGGCACATAGTTTCATAAGTATTTTTTAATTTTGCGTTGAGGTAATTTTACCTCAGCCAAAAAGTAAAAATCACAAAGATAGTGCTATCCCTTGTTCTGCTTGTGATTTCTACTTTTGAGTTAGGGTGTTATATTTTATCCACCTGTTACTGGTGGATAAAACGCCACTTCATCATCATCATTTAATTTGCTTGAGTCTTTGGCGATTTCGTGATTAATCGCGCAAAGAATGTTGCTTGGGAAATATTGTTTACCATGTCTTTTTATAAGTAGCACCCTTAAATCATTAACTGTCATATCGGTAGCTGCCTCAATAACTTCATTAGAAAGTCCAATCGACTCTTTCAATGATGCAAAATATAAAATATTCATCCACCAACCTCTACCATTTGTACATTAATAATATTGTTAATATCGGTATCAAATTCGTGTTTTTCGGGTTTATGGCTAATGGCGTTAACAATTAAATCTTTAACTTCGTTATCACTCATTCCCGATCTAAGTGCATCGCGTAAAGATACTGAGTTTTCTTGCCCTAAGCACAAAATTAATTGCCCTTTGGCCGTCAATCGAATGCGATTACAATCACTACAAAAATTATTAGAAACTGCAGAAATTGTCCCTACTGATGACTGAGTATTTTCAATTAAATACGCCTTGGCGGGTCCAGCGGTTTGCGTGGGTTTAACGGCTACTAATCGATTTGGTAAATGTGTGTGTATGCGTTTTAAAATATCGGCTTCACTATAATGTTGGTTAGTGGCATCAATGCCTGCTGTGCCAATTGGCATAGTTTCAATAAAACGAACACTGATATTACGCTCAATGGCAAAATCAATTATTGACTCTATTTCATCATCATTTACACCACGCATTACCACTACATTAATTTTAATTGGATTGATGCCTACTTTTATAGCCTCATCGATCCCCTTAATCACCTTGTCTAATTCACCACCACGCGTAATCTCTTCAAATCTTTTAGCAATGAGAGAATCGATAGAAATATTAACCCTATTAACGCCATTTTGATGAATCTTCTTGGCAAATTTTTCTAATAAATGTGCATTGGTTGATAAGGGTATATCGTTAATGCCGTTAGTATCGCCAATCATTTTTATAATTTTAGAAATACCTGTTTTCAATAAGGGCTCACCGCCTGTTAGTCTAACTTTGGTAATGCCCAAATCAGCAAATATTTGCATAATTTTTTCAATTTCTCCATAAGAGAGAACCTCACTTCTGGCAGTGCTTATTGTGTGGTCTTCATCACGACAATAATGACAGCGATAATTGCAATGGTCAGTAACTGAAAACCTTAGATAGCTAATATGACGCCCAAATGGGTCAATAAGTTTCATGCTTTCCAATCTCCCGATTTACCACCCGATTTTTCCAGTACCTGAGTTTGACTAATCACCATGCCACGGTCAACTGCTTTGCACATATCGTAAACCGTAAGTGCTGCCACACTTGCCGCTGTCAATGCCTCCATTTCCACGCCCGTTTTGCCATCGAGTTTGGTGGTGGCAATAATTTCAATGCTTGAATTGTCGGTATTTGCCGTTAATTCCACTCCCACTTTAGTGAGCATAAGCGGGTGGCAAAGTGGAATTAAATCTGCACATTTTTTTGCCGCCTGAATGCCTGCAATGCGTGCCACTGCCAACACATCGCCTTTTTTATGCTGTCCAGAAGTAATCAATGCCAAGGTGGATGGCTGCATCAGCACCACCGATTTTGCTTTGGCAATCCGTGTGGTAATCGTCTTGTCGGACACATCCACCATTTGTGCGTCGCCTTTGTCATTAATGTGGGTTAATTTGCTCATATTTTTTTAAGTTAATGAATAATAATTCAGTATTTTACCTTGTGAAAAAGTGCTGTCTTCTGGCACTTCAATCAAACCATCCGCCCAAACCATCGAACTCAAAACATCTGAACCTTGCTTGGGGTAAAGTTGTGCAGAAACGGGCACCGTTGAATGATTTAATTGGACTCTGACAAACTCGCGTCGTGGTCTTGATTGGCGCCAATCAAAATTACATTGTACTTGCATTGTTTGATTTTGATACGAATTTATGCCTTGCATTTTTTTAATAAACGGCTGCACAAATAAGAAAAAAGTGACCATTGCCGATACAGGATTGCCCGGTAATCCAATAAATGCAGCCTTATCAATATGCCCAAAAGCCAACGGTTTCCCAGGTTTTATTTTAATTCGCCATAAATTCAATTGACCCAATTTTTCTACCGCAGGTTTTACATGATCCTCTTCACCAACTGACACGCCACCCGTGGTTACAATCAAATCGCAATCCGATTGCAACCGTTCCAACGCATCGCAAGTTGCCTCAAAAGTGTCTTTAATATTGCCGAGATTAACCACCTTACAACCCAGTTTGTTCAACATTGCCACTAAAGAATAACGGTTAGAGTTAAAAATCTGCCCCTGTTTCAAAGTATTTCCAGGTTCAACCAACTCATCCCCCGTAAAAAATACCCCTACTTTAACTTGCTGAAATACCGCCAGTTTACCCATACCCACAGAGGCAGCCAGTGCAATATCCTGCGGTTTCAGTTGCTTGCCTTTGGGCAAAATCACATCGCCTAATTGAATGTCATTTCCCAATGGGCGAATATTTTCATCCAATGCAATCGGTCGATAAATTTCAATCTTGGTGCCATTATCAATGAGTTCACATTCTTCTTGCATCACCACCGTATTCGCCCCTTTCGGTATCGGTGCTCCTGTAAAAATACGCGCTGCACAGCCAGGTAAAAGCGTGTTGCCCGTACTCCCTGCGGCAATGCGGTCAGTAATTTCAAATGCAAATCCACCCGGCGTATCAATTTGCTTTTTTTGCAAATGAATCGCATACCCATCCATTGCCGAATTATCAAACCCTGGTACCGCAATATCCGAACAAATATCCGTCGCTAAAACCCTGTGTAAAGCCTCATCGAGCGTTACTAATTGAGTGTCATTAGTCACTTTAACAGAATTCGTTAGAATTTCTAAAGCTTCATCGATAGAAATTAGAGGTTGTGGCACTGTGGCACTGTCGCAATCAACTTGCTGGTTGTTCATATAGATTGAGTTGTTAATTATTTCGCTGATTGTATCACATAGCCTACATACTTGACAATAACATAAGTCTTCAAAAGAAAAAATCTATCCTTAATTAAAAGTAATTTACACATCACCCTTTGTGTTCTTTGCCATCCTGAGCGCAATCGAAGAGTTTTTGTGTGTCAAACGATAGTAAAGAAAAAAAATGTCATTCCGAGCGATAGCCGAGGAATCTCGTGTTCCCAATACAAGATCCTTCGGCTACGCTCAGGATGACAGTGGGGTGAGTTGCTCAGGATGACAACATCGGGATTGACAGCAGGGTAGGTTGTCAGCAGATTCACAAATGTGCATAAGCTAAAATAAAATCACTGATTTTCTCAATATTGTTTATATCTAACATTAGCATATTGCCTTCAATTTTCGTTTGGTTACTGGCAATTGCAATAATATTGTCATCATTTTCAAATAATGACGGGTGCTTTAATTCAATGCGCTGTAATTCTATTTTCTTAATATTTTCATACTTAAAACCTTCAACTAAAATCAAATCTAGTTGTGTTAAGTCTAGTTGTGTTAATAAAGAAGATAAATCTGATTCTTGCTGCTGATAACGACTAACCAAAGCAAAATGTTTGGCAGAGCTAATTAACACCTGACTTGCACCTGCATGATAACATTCGTAACTATCCTTACCAGGGTGATCAATCTCAAAATCGTGATGTGTGTGCTTAACAAGGGCGATGCGTATATTTTTCTGTTTTAATTGCTCAATAAGCTGAGTGATAAGTTTGGTTTTCCCTGTGCCACTAAAAGCTGAAAACCCTAAAATAGGTGTATTTTGTATTTTACTTGGTTGGGTAACAGATGCGTAATCACAAGGTGTATTGATGTTAATAAACTTTTTTTTATGTTTGGAGAAATCTACTTCAATGGTTTTATTCTGTTGGTACCACAAATCAATTTTTCGATTATTTTTCTGTAAATACTGTAATAAATTATCTAATAAACTGGTTTTCAATAAAGCAAAAGTGGGTTGCAGCCTGTCTCCATCGTGCGCGACACTGATGTCCATTTTTGAATCAATAAGCGCCATTTTTAAATCTTGCAATAACTCCTTTCCAACCATTGGGCAATCACATGGAAGCACTAATAAATAAGGTGTTTTACTGATTTTCATGGCTTTTGCAAAGCCCGCTAAAGGACCTTGAAAATCCTCCATATCATCGCTAATAATTGGATTTTTAGTAAATTTTTGATATTGAGCTTGGTTGCGATTAGCGTTAATTAAGACGGTGCCAACTTCATTTTCAAAAGCCTCAATAATGTGCTGAACAAGTGGCTTCTGATTGAATTTTATCAAACCCTTATCTTGGTTATTCATACGCCTTGAACGACCGCCCGCAAGAATGACAGCGGTTATTTGTTGAGTTTTAATTGTCTGCATTTTTTGATATTGAATTGTCCCAGCGGTCTTTTTGTTTATTATCGCTGTTCTTGGCGTCAACCCATGTGCTTTGATCTTTAGTATGTTCTTTTTTCCAGAAAGGTGCTTGGGTTTTTAAGTAGTCCATGATGAATGCACAGGATTCAAAAGCAGATTTTCGATGTTTGCTGTTGGTAACAACCAAGACAATTTGTTCATTAGACTGCAAGTCTCCGATACGATGGATAACAGTAACATTGCCCAGCTCCCAGCGCTTATGTGCCTGATTAATGATGGATAAAAGGGCTTTTTCCGTCATTTTAGGATAATGTTCAAGTGTCATTTTAGTGATAGGTTCACCTTCTAAATCACGCACGAAACCAACAAAACTAACGGTAGCGCCGATGCTTCTATCATTGTTTTTAGCGAGAGCAATTTCGGTGCTTATATCAAAATCGTGTTGTTGAATGCTTATTTTATCCATTGCGATTATTTTACAAGTTATTAATTGCAAATTATAATTTATTCTACTCCAAAATACAGTCAAGGTGTTTTGTGAGATTCCTCGGTGATGCTCGGAGTGACATTTTTTACTCGGAAGGATGTTTTTTTGAAAGGAAAATGAGAAAATATTATAAATAACTAATATAGTCAACTTTTGCTTTGGTATAATATCTGGACATTGTCCAACGATGGGCAATAAAATAAACATAGGCGTTTATCTGGTTTCATTTTTTGAAAACTGGATAAGCGTTTTTTTTTGGTCGGTTTCCAGAGGACTGATGAAGGTATTGGAGCCAGTTGAGGGGTTGTTGTAATGACGATTTTCGACTGGCTTTTTTTGTGGATAAAATAAGGAAATAGCATGAAAAAATTGGTGGTAGTAGGTTCAGGAATGAGTGCAATGAAAGTGGTTGATGAGATGTTGAAAATTGACCCAACGATGTATCAGATAACGATTATTGGGGCGGAGACGGTGTTGCCTTATAACAGAATTATGTTGTCGCCAGTTTTGTCAGGTGAGAAAACTTTTGATGAAATTAAGACGCATGATGAGGGGTATTTTGCACAGAATAATATCGGTTTTAAGCCAGGGTGCAAGGTAACGGCGGTGGACAGAAAAGCCAAGAATGTGACTTTGATGGATGATAAGGGTGATACAGAGATACTAGATTACAACCGTTTGGTGTTGTGCACGGGTTCGACGCCGTTTATTTTGCCGTTGCCAGGTAAGGAATTAGAAGGGGTGGTGTCGTTTAGAGATATTTACGATGTTGAATATATGAAAGCCAATGCAAAGCAGGGCAAGAAGGTGGCAGTGATTGGCACAGGATTATTGGGGCTTGAGGCGGCGAATGGGCTGAATGAGTTGGGCTTTAATGTTACGGTAATTGGCAATATGGATTCGATTATGAATATGCAATTAGACCCTTCTTCGGGTAATTTATTGCAGAAAGTATTGGAAGAAAAGAACATTAAATTTAAGTTAGGTGCGATTACGACGACGATTAATGGCAGTGATAAAGTTGAGTCACTTACCTTTGAAGATGGCTCGACAATGGATACCGATATGGTGGTAATGTCAGTGGGCATTGTGCCAAATGATGCTTTGGCAAAAGGCATTGGCTTGCAAACGGACAGGGGGATTATTGTCAGCGATACGATGATGACTTCGGACCCTGCGATTTATTCAGTCGGTGAATGTATTAAGCACCGTGGAATGTCGTATGGTTTAGTGGCGCCTTTGTTTGAGCAGGCGCGTGTTTGTGCTGAGCAGGTGTGTGAGGTGTCGCACCGTATGTACACGGGGTCGGATATTTCTACTAAGTTGAAAGTGTCGGGTGTGGATGTGTTTTCAGCGGGTGAGTTTGATAATGCCGATGATGAAATAATGTGTTCAAAAGACCATGCTTTAAATACACGCAAACGCCTCTCTATTCGCGATAATAAGTTGGTGGGTGCGGTGTTGTTTGGCGATTCTACCGATGGATTATTTTATTTTGATTTGATTAAAAAACAAACGGATATTACCGAGTTGCGTAAGACTTTGTTGTTTGGCGATATTGGCGTAGATGCGGCGAGTGCGGGTGCAGGTGGCGTTGAAAAAATGGCAGATGATGAGCAAGTTTGTGGTTGTATGGGTGTGACTAAAGGCGATATTGTTAATGCCGTTGCGGGTGGTTGTGATTCGTTTGAAGCGGTGCAGGAATCCACAGGTTGTGCGACAGGGTGTGGAGGTTGTGGTTCGGTGGCGAAGCAGATATTTAGTTTTGTTTCGGGTGCGGAATTAGTGACCAAAGAGACGCTGTGTGATTGCACCGAGCATTCAACAGAAGAAGTGCGTGCCTATATTAGAGCGTTGGATAGTGTTAAAACCATTGATGAAGTGCGCACGGAAATGGGCTTTACAAATTCTTGTGAGGGCTGTGGCGCGGCGATTAATTATTATTTATCTTCGCAGTTTAATGATGAATATGTGCATAACGATGCCGAACGACCGCATAATGAGATGATGCACGCAAATAAGCAACGAGACGGCACTTATTCTATCGTGCCACAGATGCAAGGCGGTTTGACAACGCCTAACGAACTCAAATCATTAGCAGAAATTGCGGTTAAATATGAAGTGCCGACGGTGAAAGTAACGGGCGGGCAGCGCATTGATTTATTGGGTATTCCTAAGGAAAATCTGAATGATATGTGGGACGAGATTGCCGAGGCTGGAATGGAGTCGGGTTATGCGTATGGCAAGGCGACAAGAACTTGTAAGTCATGCGTTGGCACTGAGCATTGTATGATGGGAACGCAGGATTCTATGGGTTTGTCGGTGAAGATGGAAGATGCCGTTTGGTCGCACTTTATGCCGCATAAATTCAAGATGGGTGTGAGTGGCTGTCCTCGAAACTGTGCGGAAGCAACGATTAAAGATTTTGGTGTGATTTGTACCGAGAAAGGCTATGAAATTCATGTCGCAGGTGCGTGTGGTATTCGCACTAAAGCGTGTTTAAAAGACCGTTTCTTTGAGTCAGAAGCCGATGTAGTTGAATATTTAAAGGCATTTGTGCAGTTATATCGTGTTGAAGCAAACTATTTAGAGCGAGTCATGCATTTTGAGGAAAGAGTCGGTTTGGATTATATTCAGTCGCGATTAAACACCCCTGAAAAGATTAAAAAATGGGCAGATGCTTTGCCTAAAACCATTAAAAATCCGTGGGTAACTACCGACCATAGGCAATCAGCATAAAGGAGGTCTGATTTTATGGAAGACAAATTAACTCTGTTTTCATTTAAGGGCAAATATCGGATATTACATCTGACTTGGTTTGCTTTTTTTATGTCATTTGTGGTGTGGCTCAGCCTTGGGCCGATGATGCCGTTTATTCGTGAAGCGTTAGGATTAAGCGAGCAACAAGCCAAAGTTTTGCTGATTTTGAATGTGGCAATGACAATCCCAGCACGCATTGTGGTGGGGATGTTGGTGGATAAATTCGGTCCAAAAATTATGTTCACTTCGATTTTGGTATTGGGCGGATTGGTCTCTATTGCGTTTAGTTGGATGCAAACTTATGAGCAATTAGCGTTAATGCGATTTTTGTCGGGCTTTATTGGTGCGGGTTTTGTGGTCGGTATTCGGATGATTTCGGAGTGGTTCCCTGCAAAACAAACAGGCGTTGCACAAGGTATTTATGGCGGTTGGGGTAACTTTGGTTCTGCGGGTGCGGCGATGACTTTGCCGTTTATTGCCAGTAGTTTTGGTGGGGCTGATGGGTGGCGTTATGCGATTACGGCGGCGAGTTTGGCGGCAATTGCTTACGGAATTTTCTATTATTTCAATGTGAGCAATACGCCAAAGGGTTCCACTTATTTCAAGCCAAAAAAATCAGGGGCAATGGAAGTCAGTAGTTACGGCGATTTGGCGTTATATATTTTGATGAATGTGCCTTTGTATCTCGCTTTGTCGCTAATGACTTGGAAGTTGGGCGATGAAAATATGATTACCACAACGGTAGAGTTCACAGTGTTTGCGATATTAGCAGGGTTGTTTGTTGCACAAGCATGGAAAACTTGGCAGGTGAATATCGGACATTTAAAACAAGGCGTGCCGAAGCAACATCAGTATAAATTTAAGCAAGTAGCTATTTTAAACTGGGCATATTTTGTCACTTTTGGCACAGAATTGGCAGTGGTTTCAGTGTTGGCTATGTTTTATGTCGATTGGTTTGCTTTGGACAAAATCACGGCAGCTCTGTTGGCAGGGATTTATCCATTTATCAATTTATTTGCCCGCCCAGGTGGAGGCTGGTTGAGTGATAAATTTGGTCGGAAGATTGTTTTAATGATTACTTTTGCGGGCGTTACTTTGAGTTTCTTGGCATTAGGCACAGTTGAAAAATCATGGTCTATTTATTCCGTGATTGGATTAACGATTGCAGGCGGTATCTTTTCCAAGGCAGGCTCAGGTGCGATTTTTGCAATGGTGCCGTTGATTCAAAGACGACTCACAGGGCAGATTGCAGGGATGACAGGGGCATTTGGCAATGTCGGTGCGGTGATGTTTTTAACCGTAAATTCTTTGGTGGATTATGACCAATTCTTTATGTTAATCAGTATTATGAGCGGTATTGTATTGGTGCTGATTATCGTGATTTTGAAAGAACCGAAAGGGCATATGACAGAGATTTTAGACGACGGCACAGTGGAAATAATTAAGTTGAATTAAAAAAATGAAAGCACTAAAACTCACCATTAATTCTCACTCTATCGCAGGTATCAAACCTGAAAATCAAGATAATTGTGCCTATTACATACCCGATGACCAAGCGTTAGAATACAAGGGCATCACCAGCGTAATGGCGGATGGCGTCAGTGCATCGGCGAGGGCAAAAGAAGCCAGTAGTTGTTGTGTCAAGAGTTTTTTGAGTGATTATTATTCCACGCCCGATTCTTGGAGCACCGAGCATTCAGCGGTAAAAGTAATTTCGGCGTTGAATAATTGGCTATATTCGCAATCTGTGCGCGATGGTGAAGAATCTTCAATGTTGTCAACACTCAGTGTTTTGATTGCAAAATCAAATACGGTGCATATTTTCCATGTCGGTGATTCACGGATTTATCGCTATCGTAGCGGCGTTTTAGAGCAATTGACCAAAGACCATGTGCTGAATGTTAACAAGCAAAAAGCGTATTTATCAAGGGCAATTGGCTTTGATTTAAAAGTCAGCGTTGATTATCAAACCTTTGATATGCACCCGCAGGATTTATTTTTATTGACCACGGATGGCGTGCATGATGTTTTGGACAAAGACACTTTACAAGGGTATTTAAGTCAAAAAATGTCTTGTGAAGCGTTAGTAAAAAAGGCGTTGGAAGCAGGTTCTGAGGATAATATTTCAGCGATGATTTGTCAGGTTGAGCAATTGCCTGAGAAGAATTTGGATGAGGCTTTTGATGAATTAACCCAAAAACCCGTCCCCCCTGATTTAGAAAAAGGCATGAAAATTAACGGTTTTGAGATAGACTCGCTGTTGGTGTCTAGTGTCAAAATTCAACTCTATTTGGCAAAAAATATTGATACAGGTGAGTTGGTTGCACTCAAAACCCCATCGGTTAATTTTGAAGACAATGCCCAGTATTTGCAGTATTTTATGTATGAACAATGGGTTGGGCAACGCATTCAAAGCCCAAATGTGGTTAAAATTCATAAGTCAAATGCACACGATAAATTCCTTGCTTATGCGATGGAATATATCAAAGGACAGACGCTACGAGAGTGGATGGATGAAAATCCATCGCCAGATATGGGTGTGGTTTTGAGTATCGTTAAGCAGATTATTAGCGGTATTCGTGCGTTTCACAGGCAAGAAATGTTGCATTGTGATTTGAAGCCAGAAAACATTATGATTGACGAAATAGGGCAAGTAAAACTGATTGATTTTGGCGCAGCACGCATCGCAGGTGTGGCAGAATTACTCAGCCCGATTGACATCAGTCATAATCAAGGCTCGCAAGGCTACACTGCCCCCGAAGTGATTTTACAAAATGAAGTATCGCAAGCATCAGACCAGTTTAGTTTGGGTGCGATTGTGTATGAAATGTTGGCAGGGTGTGTGCCTTATGAGGATAAATTAGACAGAAATTTGAGCGATAAAAAACTGGATAAAATGACCTATGATTCCATTTTAAAACACGACCCTCATGTACCGATTTGGATTGATGGGGCAGTGCAAAAAGCCTGTTGTTTAAATAAGGCAGAACGCTACGAAGTATTGAGTGAATTTTTGTATGATTTATCACATCCAAATCAGGCGTTATTCACCGCAAAAGAAGGGGTAAAACCTGAGGTATTGTTGAAAAAATATCGTTTATTAATTGCTTTGTCATTTGCACTTAATATTGTATTGTTATTATTACTGGTTCGTTAGGAGCGTATATGTTATTTGGACGAGGGCAAAAAAACCCGATAAAAATCACCGATAAAAAAATTAAAGAATGGAAATATGCCACTTGTGGATATTGTTCTACAGGTTGCTCTATTGAAGTTGGCTTTAATGAAGAAGGCAAGGCTGTTTCCTCTCGTGGCGTGGCAGGTGCGGATGTTAATCGAGGAAAATTGTGCCTTAAAGGCATTATGGAGCACGAATTATTTGACTCAGTAGGGCGGGGCGATAAGCCACTCATTCGTAACCATTGGCACGAAGATTTTGCTCAAACTAATTGGGATGAGGCTTTAGATGCCAGCGCCAAAGGCTTGAAAGCAGTGCAAGAAAAATACGGACGCGATTCAATCGCCATCATTTCTACGGGGCAAATGTTAACGGAAGAATTTTATACCTTGGGTAAACTCACCCGTGGATTGATTGGCACCAATAATTATGACGGCAATACCACGCTGTGCATGGCATCAGCCGTATCGGGTTACAAACGCTCGTTTGGCTCCGACGGTCCACCTGGGTGTTATGAGGATTTTGAGCATACAGATTGCTTGATTGCTTGGGGTTCAAACTTACCAGAGCAACACCCGATTATTTATTGGCGCATGAAAGAAGCGCAAGAAAAACGCAAATTTCCACTGATTGTGGTTGACCCACGGGTAACGATGTTGGCACAAAATGCTGATATTCATCTGCCGATTACACCAGGAACGGATGTGGTGCTGATGAATGCGTTGATGTATGTGATTTTTGATGAAAATTTGCAAGATATGCATTATATCGAAGCAAATACCAACGGTTTTGAAGAACTTAAAGCAGAAACGGATAAGTATGACCCAGTAACGGCAAGCAAAATTTGCGGCATTGATGAAGATACTATCCGTGTTGTGGCACGAATTTTTGCCAATGCAGGGGCAGCAATGCAGATTTGGACGATGGGCATTAACCAGTCCACACACGGCTCCGATGGGGTGGTTGGCATTAATAATTTAGCGTTAATTACGGGTAATATTGGCAAACCAGGTGGCACCAGTTTGTCCATTACAGGGCAGTGTAATGCAATGGGGACACGCGAATGGTCAAGTTGTTCGGGTTTGCCAAACCATCGTTTTTTGGAAAATGAAGGCGACCGTGAGGACATTGCAAAATTTTGGAACATTGATGTGGATTTTTTGCCGAAAAAGCGCGGTATGTTTCAAACAGATATTTATCATGCGATTGAAACAGGTGAAATTAAAGGGCTATGGCTGATTGCGACCAATCCACTTTCCTCGTTACCAAACACAGCACGGGTGCGTAAAGCCATGGAAAAATTAGAATTTTGCGTGGTGCAAGATTGCTATGCTGACTCGGAAAGTAACCAATATGCCAATGTATTTTTACCCGCAGGCACTTGGGCGGAAAAATCGGGCGTAATGACCAATACTGAACGCAGAGTGAATTTGGTCAAGCCTATTATTGAGCCGATTGGTGATTCTAAGCCTGATTTTTGGATTTTTAATGAAATGGCAAAACGCTTTAATACCGAAGGCAAAGTGAATTTCCCCGACACTTCAGAAGCGGTGTTTGAAGAAATGAAAGGGCTTTCAAAAGGGCGTTTGTGCGATATTTCGGGAATGAGTTACGACAAAATTGAAAAAAATAACGGCATCCAATGGCCTTATACCGAGGAAAATGTCAAAAATTCAGAACCACCTCCACAGGGCGGTAAGCGTATTTATACCGAAACTGCCACTTTTCGATATGCAGACGGCAAAGCAAAATTAATCCCTTTGCCGTTCGTTGATAACAACGAAGTGCCTGATGAAAAATACCCGATTTGGTTGAATACAGGGCGTTTGATTGAGCATTGGCATGGTCGCACCAAGACGGGAAAAATTGCCAATAATAACAAGTTTAGCCCAATTCCATTTATTGAAATTAACCCAGATTTAGCATTTGATATGGACATTGAAAACGGGCATTATGTGCGTTTGGTGTCGCGTCGTTCGGATGCGATTGTGATGGCAAAATTCACCAATAGGGTGGGTAAAAATATGGTGTTTTTGCCGTTCCATTTTCATGATTGTGCCAATCGTCTAACTTTGGGATTATTAGACCCACACTCTCGCCAACCCGCTTACAAGCAACAAGCGATTAGAATTGAAAAAATTAAAGACCAAAAATCAGCCGCCAAACTCAGCATGGAAATGCGACAATTTTAGAGGATAAAAAAATGTTTAATGTAAGAAGTGATGAGCCAAAATATGCGTTTTTGTGGGACAAAGAGACCCAAAGTGAAAACTGTTATGGCGACAAAATTGAAACTGTTACTAAGGAAGATATTCGCCGAGAAGTGAGCTTAAATATTAATGATAGCGGCGAAATTGGCGAAAATCCAAATCGTTACAAACAACACGGATTTTATTTTAACGCCGATAACTGCATCGGTTGCCACGCTTGCGAATCTGCCTGTAGTGAAAAAAACGATGTGCCCTCGCATTTAGCCTTTCGCTCAGTCGGTTTTGTTGAGGGTGGCACTTACCCAGATTACCAACGCCTTAACATCTCTATGGCGTGTAATCATTGCGACGACCCAGTCTGTCTTAAAGGTTGCCCAACTCGTGCTTACACCAAATTTGCAGAATACGGCGCAGTATTGCAAGACCCTGATATTTGTTTTGGTTGTGGTTATTGCACTTGGGTTTGCCCTTATAACGCCCCGCAACTCGACCCTGTGAAAGGGCAGGTAAGCAAATGCAATATGTGCGTGGATAGATTAGAAGTGGGTTTAAAGCCCGCCTGTGTCGCTGCTTGTTTGGGCAATGCACTCGATTTTGGCGTGGTTGAAAGTGTGCCTGAAAATCGTGAACAAGCCAAAACTGCCATCCCAGGTTTCCCCACCACCGACATCACTCACCCCAATATTCGTTTTCAACAAACCAAAAACACACAACGAGATATGGTGCGACCTGACGGTATGCCAGTGAAGTATCACAAGCAAGATGATGGTAATTTTAAATCAACATTAGACGACAAAAAACAATCAACTCAAAAGAAATGGGGCTTAAAAAAACTCTTGCATTCACACGAAAATGCCCACGCAATTTTTACCCTCTTCGCACAAGCCGTGATGGGTGCAACGCTTTGGCTAATGGCAATGGATGTTTTTAATATCATCAAAATACCCAGCATTTTTATGGTGAGCGTATTGCTGATTTTATTAGGCTACGGCTTGTTTAAACTCAATATGCACCTCGGCAAACCACAATTTTTCTACCGTGGTTTTTACAACCTCAAACACTCCCCAGTAAGTCGTGAAATTGCAGGCGTTAGTTTGTTTTTTGGCGGTTTAATGATGATACTTGCCGTGCAATTATTATCCTTAGATTTGTTATTACCCCTAGTTTACGCCATCACTTTCTTCGGCTTCGCATTAGGCTCATATTATATGATGAAACTCTACCTCATCCCCGCCCGCCCGTTTTGGAATCATTGGCAAACAGGCACCGCATTCTACGGCACAATATTGAGTTTAGGCAGTCTGTTATTCGCTCTATTATTGTCAATTTTTGCTATCCCTTATAGCATACTGACCAACATTGCCATGGTCGCAATAATCGGTTTAATGATTGAAGTCGTCGGTTTAATTGCCCACAAAAAAGCCAATCAAGAAACAGGTGAAAGCCAAGCATCAGCCTTCATACAAAGCACCACCTTTGGCAAAACAGAAAGACTGCGCTACACCTTGCTCGGCATCAATATATTGCTAATGCTAGCATTGATGCGCTACCCAAGCCTTTGGTTATTAATACTCAGTTTTGTAAGCATCAGCGTATCCGTCTATTTAGGCAGAATTTTATTCTACGCCGTCGTCATCCCAACCACAATGCCTGGTGCCTTCTTTTGGAAAAATGACCAATTCAAACAACACGCCATCGAAACTGGACTCTCCGATATGCCTCAAATGGGCGTTATGCCAGAGCGTCATCATAAATTTGATGTCAGCGCCTTAATCAAAGTAATCAAAAACACCAACATTAAAGCAATATCCACTCAATTTAAATCAATCATCAAAGGATAAAAAATGGAAATAGACGGCAACAACATTGAATTAGACAGCGAAGGATATTTAACCGAACCCGACCAATGGACACCCAACACAGCCCTTGAATTGGCAAAATTAGAAAACCTAGAATTAACCGACGAACACTGGATGATACTCAATTTAATGCGCAATTTCTACAACGAAGAGGGCGTTATCCCCGATGTTCGCCACATTTTCAAACAAATGGGCGTAGATTTAAACATCAGCAAAAAAGAAGCCAAAGCCAAACTATTCACCTTATTCCCCTACGGCTATGTGCAACAAGCCTGCAAAATCTCAGGCATGCGTCGCCCTAGAGGTTGGAGTACGGGTTGAAATAAAAATAAGAGAAATCGTTCCTGACATATTTATAAGCACAACCCACCCGTTGTATTATTTCTCGCATTTGTTAAATGATCGGTTTTTTTATCTGCTATCATATGCTCGTTGAATTTGAATTCTGTATGATTTTTTTATAAAAAAATTATATCCAGTCAAAATAGTTAAAAATAAGGGATAATAGTTATTAAGTATGCTTATCTACTATCTGGGGTGAAAATTGAATCAACAAGTGCTTTTTGAGTTTAAAAATGACATTGCTTGTTTTCAAAGAGACTTCCTTGGGGTAAAGCCCTTGAAGGCCAGAAAAACTTTAGGGCAATTTTTTACTAGACCGACTGTTTCAGACTATATGGCATCATTGCTGAATAATCCTAAAAGTGAAACAATTAGAATTTTAGATGCTGGTGCGGGTACAGGTATATTAACTACATCTACAGCCTTACATTACTTAAATAACGGTTATAAAACAATTCATGCGGTGCTATATGAATTGGATAGTGAAGCTTTTGTCAATCTTGAGCGAACTCTAGAAAAGGTTCGTAATATATTTCAATTAAAACAAGCAAACTTCACATATGAGATTTATTGTGAAGATTTTGTACTTTCCAGACCTGATAAAAATAAAAGTATTCAGCCTTTTGATGTCTCTGTAATTAACCCTCCTTACTTTAAATACAGCGCTAAAGAATCCCCATATGCAAAAGCTGTAGCTGATTTATATCAAGGAGACCCGAATATATACGCTTCATTTATGGCTGTTGTATTGGCTTGCTTAAAGGACAAGGGGCAAATGGTAACGATCACTCCTCGTAGTTTTACAAACGGGCTTTATTTTAAAGGCTTTCGTACTTATTTGTTAAGTCAGTCGTCATTAAACTTAATTCATATTTTTAAACATAGAAATAAAGTATTTAATACTAATGAGTCATCGGTGCTTCAAGAAAATATTATATGTCACTTTGTAAAAGGAAGCTTAACAGAGGATGTTACCATTCGCTCAAGCGATTGTGATGAAACAATTAATAGTGCTGAGGAGGAAATCTATCCAATAAATCTAATTGTTGATGATTCAAACAACTTACAGCTTATTCGTATTCCTGAGTCAGCTAGTGAGGCAAACATCTTAAATCAAGCTGAAACCTTAAAAAGTACATTTCAAAATGCAGGATATTTTATTTCAACTGGGCGTGTGGTCGAACACCGTACTAGAGAGTACATTACTAAAGAAACTAATACAGAAAACACAGTCCCACTTTATCGCCCCCATAATATAACGCCATTAACTGCAACTTGGACGGGCGAACATAAAAAAGAAGTATCCTTCGCCCTTAACGAGGGGCATAATAAGCATACAATTAACAATCAAACCTACTTATTACTAAAACGTTTTTCATCAAAAGATGAAAAACGTAGGTTGGTTGCTGGAATTCATTTTGAAAACGAACATTCTTGTAAATTAATTGGTTTTGGTAATAAAACTAATTATATTGGAGTTATAAATAGCAAATTATCTATAGTTGAAGCCTATGGTCTCTCAGCCATCTTCAACTCATTATTCATGGATAAGTATTTCAGGTGTATATCAGGAAATACACAAGTAAATGCTACTGAAATTAGGGTTATGAAGTTCCCCGAACGTAGCCAAGTAAAAGAGATTGGTAGAAAAATACAACAATTAAAAAATTATAACACAACAGAAATTGATTTAATTGTGAACCCAATTCTTGGTTTAATGAATTCAACATAAGGATTAAAAATTGGAATTTACAACACAACAAAAAGAAAAGCTTCAAGAGTCAAAAGCTCTATTAACTGCTTTAGGATTGCCAAAAGCCCAGTGCAATGACAGATCGGCGTGGGTTTTTTTAGCATTAGCAAATGTAAACTCTTTCAGCTCTTGGCATTCTGCATCTGCACCACTTTTACCGACTGTGAATATAATGGAGTTTATTCGTAACAACTATGCTATGGACTATAAACCCAATAGTCGTGAAACTATTAGGCGGCAAACTCTTCACCAGTTTGAACAGGCGGGTATAGTTGAGAGAAACCGAGATGATCCAGCTCGTGCGACGAATAGTAGAAATAACAATTATTCATTAAATCAACTGATATTAGATATTTTAATGGTCTATCCAAGTTCTGACTGGGAAGAAAAGGTTAGTGAATATAAGAAAGCTGTACCAGAATTAAAAGCCCAATACGATCGAAAGCTCGATAAACATAAAATACCAATCACATTGCCAAATGGTACAATTATTAATTTATCACCAGGCAAACACAACCAACTTCATGCCGATATTATCCATGAATTTTGCTCTCGTTTTGTTGGAGGAAATGGCAAGTTACTTTATATCGGCGATACTGCTAGTAGCCGTCAAGAAGGAGGTAAATTTATGTTTTTACAGTCAGTCGATTTAGAGTTATTAGGTGTGCCTCCAATGTCTCACGATAAATTACCTGATGTTGTAGTATTTGATGAAGGTCGTAAATGGTTGTTTTTAATTGAAGCTGTTACAAGTCACGGCCCTGTTTCTCCAAAGCGTTGGATTGAACTTGAAGAAGCCTTTTCAAAATGTAAAGTGGGCCTTGTGTATGTTACAGCATTTCTAGACCGTGCTGAATTTAGAAAAAATGCAGCAGATATCGCATGGGAAACAGAAGTTTGGATTGCAGAGAATCCAGATCATATGATTCATTTTAATGGTGATCGTTTTTTAGGCCCGCATGAAAAAAACAGTTAACAATTGTATCAAAAATAACCCACACTCAACTTCAAAGCACACCACCTCTAATAAAAAACAAGGGTCTTAACTAGTTAAGCGGCTCTTTTCTAAAATTATCAAGTAAGATTTTATACATATCTTGCTTACGATTATTGGAAGATAAGGGGAAGATAAGGGGACACAAACATTAATTATTTAAAAAGGGAAGATAAGGGGACACAAACATTAATTATTTAAAAACACCTAACAAGTCATTCCACCTGACCGCTGACGCATCAGGTGATTTCAGGCGTTAGGCGCATAAAAAAATATGGGACAATGTAGAGGGATGAATATAAGGCACCCCCTTATAATTCTTATAATTTCGAAAAAAGTCTTTGAAAAATTGGAACAATATTTATAAAAGAAATAGTAGTATAATGACTCTATGACAATTGATATTAAAGCATTACAAGATGATTTAAGAAAATTAGCAATTGCATTATTTATTACTGCTTTTATAGGGTTTTTTCTAAAAGAACAAAATTTTTGGCATGTATCTTACGCTATATTCTCAGGTTTATTGCTTTGGGTATTAGGTTTAACTAGAATAGGAGAAAAGTAATGGAGTTTGTTATTTTAATTACAATTATCACTGTATCAGCATCCGTATTATTTTTTATTGCTTTGCGGCAAGATAGTCATAAGCCAAAAGATACGCATCACCTAACAAATCATTCCACCTGACCGCTGACGCGTCAGGTGATTTCAGGCGTAGGTGGCTATCCTTAAAATAATAATTAGAGTCAGAGAGTAATTTATTATGACTGAATACAACCAAGTACACAATCTGGTTTACAGGATCCACTTCTAGTGGCAAAGTCTATATGTTAACGATTGATAATAGGCAGTGTAATTTTACTGTTGTAATGATGCCATTCATAGCGAATAGGGTAGTTGCGACGATAGTCTTCAAAGTTGCTAATATCCGCAATCTCAGCTGTATCTTGTTTAAAGTTATAAATCGCATTCAGTGTGTCTTTTAGCGTGTCTTTTTGCACGCTTAAAATCCCAGGATTAATCAAATTTGCAATACTTTCCTCCTGTTTTTCACTCAAAAATTCACACAACGCTTCATACACCATAAAACTCCCTTGAAATTTCGCATCTACCGAATGTCCAGCGATGTGAGGGGTGGCTAAATAGGCGTTTTTTTGTAGTGTTTGGTTGATATTTGGTTCATTTTCCCAACAGTCAATGACATTGACCTTAGTTTGTGTTTTTTCCCAAATACTTTCATCAATCACCCCCCTCGTGCCGCATTAAACAAGATAGTTTCATCGGTAATACAATGAAAATTACTTGCATTGAGCAAGCCATAAGAGGGGTGTTTACCCTCTTTAGTGAGTGGCGTGTGAAAAGTGACAATATCCGCACTGAGTGCTGTACTTAAATCCACAAAATCAGTCAAATTCTCTTTTTCCTGCCGTATCGGGTCATTTAATAAGGTGCTAATCCCCATTAATTCTGCCTTAGCCGCCAGCCTTGATCCTACATTGCCAACACCAATAATTCCTAGTGTTTTTGCACGATAATCAAAATCCAGCTCATCGGCTAAATTTACAATCGCACTAATGACAAACTCTGCCACCGCCATCGAATTACACCCTTGTGCTGAAAAAAAAGCAATCCCATTGTCTTTTAAATATTCTTGGTCAATATGGTCCAATCCAGCAACAGTTGAGCCAACAAATTTAACTTGACTGCCTTTGAGTAACGCCTTGTTGACTTGGGTGCGAGAACGCACGATTAAGACATCAGCATCCCGTACAGTATCAGCATTAATGCTACGCCCAGCAATAGCAGTTATTTTACCAAAGTTGCTAAATATTTTGTCGTATGCGTAACAAGCGTCATCAATGACTAATTTCATCTTTTACCTTTTTTGATTCTAATTCCATCAATCGTGCCTGTTGTAAGGCAGTGTCAATCTCTGCATTTTTAATTTGTTTCGTTAATCTTTGTATGTCGATTTTCGCATCATCAAGCTCATCTTTCATATGTTCGTAATTGTGTTGCAGGATTTTGATTTTGTTTAATGAGGTTTCATTTTCATACAGCGCACCCAGTAAATTGCTTTCAACTTCCTGTTTGTCATAAGTGCTATTGCTTAGTAGTGAGCTTAATCTCTCTATGTGGGAATTTTTTGAGGTTATTTCCACGCTCACTTTTTTATTGAAAAGATAATCAATAACACCCTCGTAAGTTTTAATGCCATTTTTAAACATCTTGATATTATCCGCTGGCGTTATGTATTCTGATATTCTCAAACTTTTAATCATCTCAGATAATCTAAATTCAGAAGTAGCATTTTTGTTGATAACGGTAATCACAGTCTTATCTTTTTTCAATATGATAAAAAATCCCGTTAAAATTTTATTGCTATTAGGCAACATAAATGATGCGCTAAAAGATTGTCTATCATTGGCGAGATTTTCTAAATTCTTTATATCGCTGACAAGTAATTCTTCATCTTCCGTGAAAAAATGACCATATCTAAATGATAAAGAATCTAAATTAGCGTGCTCATTTGTCTTGATGACAACACGCATTCCTTTTATTTTATTGTTCATTTCTCACCAGTTTATTGCTTGTTGACTGTGCATTTTAAGGTATTCATTGGTTTTTGAAAAGTGCTTGCAGCCAAAAAAACCTTTATGAGCCGAAAAAGGAGAAGGGTGGGTAGCGGTTAATACCAAGTGTTTTTCTGAGTTGATGAGTTCAATTTTTTGCTGGGCGTAGGTGCCCCAAAGTAGAAAAACTAAGTTTTGTTTTTTGGCATTTAGAATGTCGATAACAGTGTCGGTAAAATTAACCCAGCCTGAATTAGCGTGCGATCCCGGGGTATTTTTTTCGACAGTTAATACACTGTTGAGTAGCAGAATACCTTGCATTGCCCAGTGCTCTAAGTTGCCACTTTTCTTGGGTGAGATGGCTAAATCTGAATTTAATTCTTGGTAGATATTTCGCAGTGAAGGTGGAATTTTCATACCGTCGGGAACAGAAAAACTTAACCCTTGTGCTTGGTTGTCTCCGTGATAAGGGTCTTGTCCTAAAATGACGACTTTGGTATTGGCAAAACTACTAAGGGCGAAGGCGTTAAAGATTTTATCTTTGGATGGATAGATAATTTTATGTCGTTTGCTGGTTTCATCGTCTAAAAAATCCATTAAACGACAGTAGTAATCTTGTTTAAAAACAAAGTCTAATTGCGCTTGCCAATCGCTTGTCAAAGTCCAGCCCACCAAAGTCTGAGTTTGTAGCCCCAAGTGGTAACATAGCCGATTTCAACAAATTGAATCTTGCCTTCGGTATTGACGAAAAAACTGCTTGGAGTAACATTGACACCGAACAACCTTGCTAAAGAGCCAGAGTTGTCATTGATTATATTATCAATCTGCATATTATTTTCGGCAGCGTATTTTTTGAGTTCATCATCAGTGCCCGATTGTAGGGCGATATTAAGCACTTTGTACTCTTCACTCACTGCTTGAATATTGTCATTTTCTAATTTACAAATGCCACACCAAGTTGCCCAAAAATGTACCAAAATAGCTTCATCGGGCAAAGGCTTGCTGTTGACAATTTCACCGCTCAAGGTTTTGGAGGTGAAACTCGGCACCATGCCCGTGGTTAAATCTTGTTGTTGCCACGCACGGATGACAAAAATGGCTAAAATAACCATCATAAATTGCATGAGGGTTTTGCGGCTTGGTCGTTTTATATTCATAGCGTAGGTATTATACAGGAGTAAATATGACAGATTGGATACAGCGTTGGAAAGAGGGGAAAACGGGGTGGCATCGGGATACACCAAACGGCAAGTTGGTGGAATTTATTGGTAGCTTGCAGTTACAAAAGGCACAAACAGTGTTTGTTCCATTGTGCGGCAAGAGTCAGGATATGGTGTATTTGCTGGAGCAGGGGTATAAGGTTATTGGTGTGGAGTTGAGTGCATTGGCGGTGGATGCATTTTTTAAGGAAAGTGGAGTGCCCTACACGGTGCAAGAGGCTCGAGATTTTACGGTTTACAATGCACGAAATATCCGTATTTTTTGTGGTGATTTTTTTGACCTTGATGCTTATCATTTAGAGGCTGTTAATGCAGTCTATGATAGGGCTGCGTTGATTGCTTTACCTGAGGGTTTAAGGGTGGAATATGTACGGCAGTTATACGATATAATACCCAACGGTTGCAGAATATTATTATTAACATTGAACTATCCGCAATCACAGATAAGTGGACCGCCTTTTGCAGTAGACGAAAGGGCGGTAAATTCACTTTTTGAACGGTTTGAGTGTCGGCAGTTACAGTGTTTTGACGATATTAAAAATGAACCTAAATATTTAAACGCAGGCGTAGATTTTATTGAAAAAGCTACTTATTGCTTGCATAAAAAAGGAAAAGAAAATGGCTAAAATGAAAGGTGAAGTAAGTAAATTTGGTACCAAAGGGTATGGCTTTATTATCGGTGATGATGGTGAGCAGTATTTTGTACATCAGAAAAGTGTGTTCAGTAAATCCCGTTTAAAGGTGGGAACACGCGTCCAATTTAACACAGAAAATTCGGATAAAGGCTGGGTAGCAAATACGGTTGAATTAGCCGATGGCACAAAAGCATCTAAATCCAAACCTAAGTCACCCTCTCAGCCAATGTCAAATGGCACAATTAAAGGGTTATTTGCGATTTTATTTATTGCACAAATCGTGGTAATTTACAAAGTTTTCTTAGGGTAGTAATGAAAAGACTTGCTTTATTCTTATTGCCTTTATTGTTAACAGGGTGTTTTTTTTCATCCCCCGCTGTCAAAGTCGATAATATTTGTTCTTTAATGGATGAAGAAGTTGGCTGGTATAAGGCAGCAAAGGCATCAGAAAAAAAATATGGAGCGCCTGCCCATGTGCAACTCGCTATTATCTATCAAGAATCCCATTTTGAATCTGATGCAAGGCCACCAAGAGGCTCATTATTTGGGGTGATACCTTGGACCAGAGCAAGTAATGCATATGGCTTTGCACAAGCCAAAACGGAAACTTGGGATTGGTATAAAAAAAGCACAGGTAATCGTGATGCAGTTCGTGATAAGTTTGCAGATGCTGTTGATTTTGTCGGTTGGTATATTAGCACATCTAACAAAATATCAAGCATTAGTAAGAACGATACCTACAATCAATATTTGGCTTACCACGAAGGTCATGGTGGGTTTAAACGCAAGACATACAAGCAAAAAGATTGGCTAATAGAGGTTGCTAGAAAAGTAGAAAGAAATGCCAAACGCTATCAGCAACAATTACAACAATGCGGCTCACAGTTAGATAGAAACAACTCCTGGAGTTACTTTTGATGTGGGTAAAAGTATTAGACATTCCACCTAAAGAAGGCACAATGGCTGAGGTAGTTGTTGACGGTAAAAAAGTGTTTGTAACAATGAATAATGGTGCGCTGTATGCCGCTGAAAATCGTTGTCCACACGAAGACATTGAGTTGACTTTAGGCTGTTTGAAAGGCAATCGGGTTAAATGCTCATTGCACGGATACAGTTTTGATTTAGCCACAGGTGACAGCTCCGAAGCCGATGTTGATAATATGAAAACCTATGCGGTTAAACAAGAAAATAACGATATATACATACAATTATGAATTCACAAGCACTTTTAAAATCCATTATCCAGCGTGTTGCCACGGGCCCCGATCTAAGCAAAGACATTGCCTTTGAAGAAGCCAGAGATGGAATGCAAGCCATCTTGCGTGGCGAAATTGATGATGTACAATCGGCAATTTTCTTAATTGCTTTGCGAATGAAGCGCGAAAGCATGGAGGAGAATGAAGGAATTTTGGCGGGCATCCTCTTAGAAAGTGACAAGCGGCAAGTGGCTGTGGATGATTTGGTAGATTTGGGTGACCCGTATAGTGGTTACAACCGTTCAATCCCTGTATCATCGTTCTTACCACCTGTTTTGGCAGAGTTAGGTTTGCCGACGGTGATTCACGGATTGAACAGCGTATCGCCAAAATTTGGACTTACACATCGCCACATCAGTCAAGCCTTAGGTTTGAGTGTTGGCCATTCAACCACAGAGGCAAAAGCACGATTGGAAAACCCCACAATTGGTTGGAGTTATATCGACCAAGCCAGTTATTGTAAGGGTTTACACGATTTGGTGTCATTGCGTGATCGCATCATTAAACGCACTGTCATTAACACGGTGGAAACTTTAATCGCTCCATTGCGTGGAAAAACCACACACTCAATTTTGGGCTATGTGCACAAACCTTACCCGCCAATTTATGCGCATTTGGTCAATGCATCTGGGATGGATACGGCACTTTTAGTGCGTGGTGTTGAGGGGGGTGTGATTCCCTCTTTGCGCCAAAAAGGCTTAATGGTGTCTTATCAAGGTATTGAGGAAAAAGACCGTGTCGATATTGAACCTAAATCGCTCGGCATTGAACAAGAAATGCGTGCGATTGCTTTCCCTGAAGGCTTAACGGTTGAAAATGGTATTGAAGCACTCGCAGAATATACTGTTTCCCTTGGTAAAGCAGCACTTTCAGGTGAGAAGGGGATGTTTTATGATGGCTTAGTTTTATCGGCAAGTTTGGTGTTATGGCACACAAAAAAGGCAAACTCTCTTGAAGATGCGGCGGAAATGGTTAGAGTCACTTTAGATTCAGGTAAGGTATTAAGTCGTTTATAACTAGTAAAAAAGGAGAAGAAAATGAACAATATTATTAAAATGAGCGTCAGTTGGTTGATTGCCTTATGGTCGTCATATGTCTTTTTAGGTTCGTTGCCTTATAAATTTAACGGTGCAGCGGAGCCTTTACATATTTTTTCTACTTTAGGTACATGGATGAGTGGCTTTTTGGGCGACACAATAGGAGGGTTATTTACTCAATATGGCGCTTATCTCGTAGGGTTTTTTGAATTACTTACAGCTTTGGTTTTATTGTCTCCTGTATTGATATGGTCACAAAGACAGAAATTACATTGTATTGGCGGTTTAATGGCGGCTGTAGTGATGAGTGGTGCAGTATTTTTCCATTTATTTACCCCGCTTGGTTGGGTGGTTAAATGGAGTGAAAATGGACAAATACAAACCGACGCAGGTTTGGCAAATGCGGCACTTTCTATTTTGATTTTAGGTGTTATTATGGTTGTGATTAATAAAAAAGCATAATATGGAAAAAAGGGATATTTTACAAAAAATAATTCAAATTCTTGACGGTGAAAATCTAAAAACAAATAATCAACCCATTAACCATCAGTCAGTTGATGAATTAAAAAAAATACTCAACCTGAATAAAGATACCAGTCCGCAACAGTGGAGTGAAATATTTACATGGATAAAGCAATACCTGCAATATTCCCCCAATACCAGTCACCCTAATTTTGCTAATCGTATGTGGTCAGGCGCTAACCCATCTTCGATTGCAGGTGAAATTATTGTTGCATTAAGTAATACTTCAAATTGCACTTTTGAATCCGCCCCCGTTGCAACACTGATGGAAACCTATATGGTTGAGCAAATGCTTGAGATAGTGGGTTTTAAAAAGGGTGAAGGGCAGATGACTACAGGCTCCTCTAATGCTAATATGATTGCAATGATGGTTGCGCGTAATCAAGCATTAGAAACCGTAAAACAACAGGGTCTATTTAGGCAAAAACCTTTATTTGCTTTTGTAAATGAACATGCGCACTATTCACTGGATAAGGCAGCCAATATACTAGGTATTGGCACAAACAACCTAATCAAAGTTCCTGCACTAGAAGATGGTTCAATGGATGTAGCCCAATTAGATATTTCTATTCAAAGTATTAAGCAACAAGAGGGGGTTGTGTTTTTTGTTTGCGCCACATTAGGTACAACAGTACAGGGCGCCTATGACAATATTAAGGCGTTAACAGCACTAAAGAAGCGACATAATTTTTGGCTACATGGTGATGGCGCCTGGGGCGGGGCTGCAATGATGAGTTCAACATTAAAAACTAAATTTTTAACAAATATTGAACAATTAGATTCTTTTACAATGGATTTCCACAAAATGTTAGGCAGTAATTTAATGTGTAACTTTCTTTTATTAAATCATCAAAATTTACTCTCTTGTACTTGTGCAGATGGCGATAATAGCTATATTTTTAGAGATAATGAAGTTGATTTAGGTGTTGCATCCCTACAATGCGGTCGTCGTGTTGACAGTCTCAAGTGGTTTTTAGATTGGAAGTTTTACACCCGACAGGGGTTTGCTGAGAGAGTTGAAAATTATTATCAACTGGCACAATTTTCCGAACATTTTATTAATAAAAGTGCAGAGTTAGAGATGGTGTCTGAACGAGTCTCTTTCAATATCTGTTTTCGGTTTAAGGCAGATAATGCAAATACTTTTAATCAGCAGTTGCGTGACACTTTGCTTGAGCAAGAGATGGCATTGCTGTCTTTAGCGTATATTGGTAAAAAATTGGTGTTTAGGCTGTTGATTGCCAACATTAACTTGGACAAAGTGAAACTTACCACCTTGTTTAATCGTTTAATTGAAACAGGAGTAAAAATACAGGGCCATGTTTAAAAAAATTCAAAAATATAACTATCAACACCCAATTGATTTTAATTTTTCTGCATTGGCTGAGTTATTAAATGCAGAAAAATATGAGTTGGCAAATGAGGAAATTCAAATATTAGCAAGTCAAATAGCATCTGATAAGCTGCCTTTTGAGCAGAATAATTACACTCGAAGTGTTGTTATTGATAATCAAAAATATTGGTTAGGTTTACTGAATTGGGATAAAGGCGCAATGACACGCATTCATGGGCATCCAGACCATGCTGTTGTATTTGTTCTTAAGGGGCGATTATCTTGTAAAAATTTTACCAAAGACCCTTTATCTGAGTTAGACAGTAGTGAAATAAAAAGTGGAAAATATCGATATAACAAGGGAGTTCAAGGGAAAATGGATAATTACATTCATCAAATTAACGCTATAGAGCCGAGTGTTAGCTTGCATTTTTACTCAGACAATCCTGCCAAAGGAGAAATTTTTGACTTTTAAATTAATTTTTTATTATATTTATTGGTCAATTCGCTTAGGTATCCCGCCTTGGTATTATTTTCAAATTAATGCCGAGTGGTATAACAAAGAAAAAGGCTTTTATTCTAAAATTGACATAGACGGACATATCCCCAAAAAATGGCGATTGCAACAAGCTTACCTTGATAAGAGTAACCTACCCAGTGATTTCCCTGTTTTTTTCAAACCCGAATGGGGGCAAAACTCTAACGGTGTTGTGCGAATTGATAATGCACAAGATTTTATGGGCTTTGAAAGTAGCAGTAAAATCCCTTACATTGTGCAATATGCAGCTCATGAACGCAACGAGTACGAAGTTTTTTTCATTCGTGATGCCAAACATAAAAATCAACTCAGCACTTTGAATATTGCCCAATCAATCAACCGTTCAAATGAACGCTATCCGATTAATTGCATCCATAATAAAGCAGTCACTTACCGAGATGTTACCTCCGACTTTAACGCTCAAGAATTAGAGGTTTTACATCGGTATTTACGAGAATTGCCCGATTTTCGCATCGCCAGAGTAGGGCTTAGGGCAGATTCTAAGGCAGACCTGCTTGCGGGTGATTTTCATATCATTGAAATTAATTTATTTGCTCCATTTCCTATTCATTTATTAGATAATACAATCTCTAAAAAATCCAAACACCAGTTTATCAAAACCAATATGAAACACCTTGTTAAGGTCAGCAAAACAATCCCTAAAACAGCCTTTAATCGCTTTGTTTTCTCTAAAAAAATTATTAAACACTATCAATCAAAGGCTGGAGAATAATGCGATTATTGCATCGATTTTTATCGCACTTTTTTCTCTCAGGGTGCAGTGATTACAACCCCTTAAGTGTGCGGCGTGCTTGTCGCTCTAAAGCACAGGCGAGATTGGCGTTTGAAAAAAATGCATTACCTTACGCCAAAGGTAGAACCTTTATTAATCCTTATTCAGCGTTTAAATTTTGTCAACAGCAGGGCTTCCCACTGGTTGTTAAGCCAAATGTCGGTGGTTTTTCCCGAGGTGCTTATTTCCCTATTCAAAATAAAACTCAATTATTAAAAGCCACGATCGGCGTTAAAAAATGGTGGCCAAATAGCATCATAGAAGAATATTTACTCGGCAAAAACTACCGTGTGGTAATGACAAAATTTGGGGTTATGTCAGTGCTTAGACGCTACCCGCCTTTTGTCGTAGGGGATGGATTAAGCTCGATTAGTGCCTTGATTGATGCTGAAAACAAACAAAGAGAGCAGAGGCAACTTGCGCCCATTATTCAGTTAATACCCAAAAATAGAGCCATTAAAAATCACTTAAAACAACAGGGTATGAATTTTCCCAGTATTCCTGAAACTGATAAAAGGATTTATTTACACCATAAAATTTCGCTTAAATTGGGTTCAAGTATCGAAGTGGTTGAGAAGAGCAAACTGACAGAAAACAATAAACAAAATTTAAGCAAAATATTGAATTTTTTTAAAGCCAATATCTTGGGTATTGATGTGATTTGCGAACAAGGCATTGAAGTTGATTTTAATGCACAAAAGTGCATTTTTTTAGAACTTAATTCACGCCCCTTTTTAAAAATGCATGACAACCCTAGATACGGTAAAAAACCCGAAGATTTAGATGATTTTTACCATAAATTAAACCAATTAAAAGTAACAGATAATGCAAAATATTAGTAAAAAATACTTGTTTTATGGGTTTATTTTCATCAATATAGCCATTATTGCCTATTTGTATTTCAGCGGCTATACATTTGACCCCATGATGATTAAAGAGTTTTTAACAGGGCAGAATTTTTTAGTGGCTTATATCGGCTACATCCTCATTTTGATTGTGCGTGGCTTAACGCTGTTACCAGGCACTGCTTTTTTATTGGCAGGCATCTATGTTTTTTCCTTTATTCAAGTATTTTTTGCTATTCAAATTGCCATTATCGGTTATTGCTTTATCATTTATAACTTTGCACACAAACTAAATTTTAAAGTGCCACAAAAAATATTGGACTATGAACATAAAATTAAAGCCAAAGAAATCCCTATTATTTTTGCCTTATGTTTTATCCCAGGTATTTCAATCAATGTATTAATTTATTTCCTAACCATTATAGAAGTTAAATTCAAAAACATACTGATTGGTATTATTGCTGGCACCTCTATTACCTCAGTAATTTATATATCAATCATTACTGGTGTATTTGAATCAGCGGATTATGTGCTTAATTAAGCGTTTTAAACTGATTTCCCCCCAGCCAAAAATTATTGGCACTGGCAATAGTGCCATAAATAGCATATTCATTACCTTTAGATTCAAAACCATACCAAGCATGTTTGCTATAAACAAAATCAAGCGCAAACACTTGTAAAGTAAAAAAACTGAGTAATGTCAATAGAGTTATTTTTGTTTTTTGCATGTCGTTCTCTCTTGCTTAGAAAGTCCATTCCCCCTGGTAACTGATAAGCGTAGGTGTAGAGGGTAACGGATTATCTTTATTTTCAAATGAAATAATGATTGTGCCTTTTTTAAGCATTGATAAGACTTCTGAATTAAGATTAAAAGTTTTTTTACCCGTTTCAGGCATAGCCCCGACTAACAGCATTTTATCCCCTTTTTTAATCCAGAGTGTGCAGGCATTTTTTTCATTAACATGCTGGTGGGTAGTGGCAACAACGGATATCTGTTGTTTGGATAAGTCGGTATTAATGTCCCAGTCCAGTTGCGCATGAACAGTTTGATTAATAAGTGTAACGCTAAGCAACAAACCCAAACTGGTAACGCCACTCAATATATAACCCCAGTATTTGCGTAACTGGCTTACTTGCCCCGTAAACCCTAAGTCAAGTTCACTGCTAATATTTCGCCAAACTTGTTTTTTTACTTTTTTACTTAAAGGGACGATGATATTTAATAGCGTTAATTGTTTGCGATTCATAAGGACTCCATGCAGCTTTTTAATTTTAACAAAGAACGAGACACCCAGGGTTTAATGGTGTTTTCTGAACGATTCATATTTTTGGCAACTTGTGCATAGGTTTTATTGTGAAAATAAATGAAAAAAACCGCATCTCTAACATTGCTTGGCAACTGCTCTAAACAGTGCTCAAGTTGTTTTTTGTTTTCACTTTGTTCCAATTTTTCCAGCAGTTGAATTTGCTCATCATCAATCACGCTCAAATCAAAATCATCATAAACAGGCAGGCGTTTTTTACGATAAAAATCAATCGCATGATTGCGTGCAATGGTTACCATCCAAGTTAGGGGCTTGGCTTTCTCCTGATTATATTTTTCAAAATTATGATAAATTTTCACAAACACCTCTTGTAAACACTCCTCACTTATCTGCTCTTGTTTTAAGATACGCAAAATAACGCCGTAAAGTTGCGTAGCGGATAATTGATAAATTTTTTGAAAATTTCTATTGCTTAATGGGCGAGAGAAATAGTAGTTAAGGTTTTTGTTCATTGAAGTGATTTTACGAATTTTTTTTATAAAGTGTTGCAACTTTCTAAAAATAAATTGCGTAATTTAAATAGTAAGATTTTTAGCAATATTTTTTATAATCACAATTAAGTTGTTTCCCCCTTCCTCTCAACTTGATTGTGATTATAAAAAACCACTATAATTACTCATGATTACACAAGAATCATTTCTATGAAAAAAATCACATTAATATTACTGACATTATTCCCTTTATTTGCGAATGCAGATTTTACAACATTGTCAACAGAGCAAGTGCAAGATAAAATCACACAAGAGGTTGTTATTATTGATGTTCGAAGACAGGATGAATATAATAAATATGGCGTTATTGCCGGCGCACACAAACTTACTTTTTTTGATGAAAGAGGTAATTACAATGCAAAAAAATGGCTGGAAGATTTAGCAAAAATTGTTAAAACCAAAGACACGCCTTTTATCTTGGTTTGTGCACACGCCATTCGCACTAACACCATTGGCAACTTTTTAAACACAAAAACCGACTATAAAAATATTTTTGAGCTAAAGGGCGGTATCATCGATAGCTGGATAGACAAAGGTCTAGCAACAACTAAAATCCCCGCAGGTAAGGCCAAACCTCGATATAAATTTTGGTAATAACAGAATGCCTACTTTCAAGAAACAGGTCTAATTCGTTGATAACAAATGTCCCGAGCTGAAAACTGATTTAAAAAAATATTATCTAAAAAATTTATTAGAACACAGCGACTAAAAACGGGTAATATTATCAATATATGGTTTGGGTTTTTCAGTATCTTATGCCGCTTATAAAAAAAAGGAGAGGTATGGAAACAGATGATATGATGGAAATTATTCAAACAGCAACCCCTGTTTTAGAGGTTTTATCCACGCTTTTTGTCTTTTTCTTGGGTTTAATTTTTTTATTAATCGTTGTTATTTTTATTTTTGATATTAGTCAAAAAAAGAATGCAATTTTACGAAATTACCCTGTTGTTGGACATTTTCGTAGTATTTTTTCTAGCTTGGGTGAATTTTTTCGTCAATATTTCTTTGCAATGGATAGGGAAGAGATGCCGTTTAACCGTGCTGAGCGTGATTGGGTGCATAGAGCGGCTAATAATACCGATACTACAGTTGCATTTGGGTCAACTAAAAGCCTAAGTCTTACAAACACCGCTATTTTTGCCAATTGCCCCTTTCCAACTTTAGATAAAGATGCGTCTGAAATACGCCCAATTACTATTGGCGAGAATTTTTGTCAAAAACCTTATGCAGCAAAATCAATTTTTAATATTTCTGGTATGAGTTTTGGTGCAATTTCCAAACCCGCAGTATTGGCACTTTCGAATGGTGCTAGAATAGCAGACTGTTGGTACAACACAGGAGAGGGTGGTCTTAGTCCTTATCATTTAGAAGGTGGGGCGGATATTGTTTTCCAAATAGGGACAGCAAAATATGGTGTGCGTGACTCAGAAGGTGGGTTAAGTGACGAAAAACTCGTCGAACTTGCTACTCATAAGCAAATCAAAATGTTTGAAATTAAGATGAGTCAGGGCGCTAAACCCGGTAAAGGCGGTATTTTACCAGGGGCTAAAGTGACCGAGCAGATTGCTCAAATTCGTGGCATTGGTGTCGGTGAAGATTCTATCTCACCCAATCGACATATTGAAATTAGCAGTGCACAGGATTTATTGGATATGATTAACCATGTGCGTAAGGTTACTGGTAAGCCAACTGGCTTTAAATCGGTCATTGGTGCAACTGATTGGCTAGATGATTTTTTCCAAGAAATTAATAAGCGTGGTGAAGCTTGTGCACCAGATTTTATTACGCTAGATAGTGGTGATGGTGGCACAGGGGCGGCACCCATGTCGCTATTGGATAATGTTGGACTGCCTATTAAGGAAACACTCCCCTTGTTGGTTGATAAGCTCATTCAATACAACCTTAAGACACGCGTTAAAGTCATTACCTCTGGTAAATTAATCACACCATCTGAAGTGGCTTGGGCGTTATGTGCTGGGGCAGATTTTATAACCAGTGCACGGGGCTTTATGTTTTCAATTGGCTGTATTCAAGCATTAAAATGTAATAAAAATACCTGTCCAACGGGTATTACTACACACAATAAACGCCTACAAAAAGGATTAGACCCGAAAAATAAAGCGATCAAAGTCGCTAATTATGTACATAATATGAATCATGCAGTTGAAGTTATTGCCCATTCTTGTGGTGTATCTGAGCCTAGAGAGTTAAATCGTAACCATGTACGCATTGTGCAAAATAACGGTCGCTCAATCCCAATGAGTGAACTTTACCCATCATAATACCCAGGAGAGCAACATGAAAGCGTCTGATTTATTTGTTAAAGCCTTAGAAAATGAAGGGGTTGAATATATTTTTGGTGTTCCTGGTGAGGAAAATTTAGATTTTTTAGATTCTCTGAGAAATTCAAGTATTAAATTTATTCTAACTCGCCATGAGCAGGGTGCAGCATTTATGGCGGCTACTTATGGCAGAATGACGGGTAAAACAGGCGTGTGTTTAGCTACTTTAGGACCTGGTGCGACTAATTTTGTAACTTGTGCCGCTTATGCGCAACTAGGCGGGTTTCCAATGTTAATGATTACAGGGCAAAAACCAATTAACTCTAGCAAACAAGGGCGTTTTCAAATTATTGATATTGTGCGTATGATGGAGCCACTCACTAAATCTAGCAAGCAAATTGTTAACGGTGGCACGATCCCCTCTTTAGTTCGAGATGCTTTTCGTTTGGCAGAAGAGGAAAGACCGGGCGCCGTACATTTAGAGCTGCCTGAAGATGTGGCATTTGAAGAAGTAAAGGACTGGCATATATTTCCTGTGCATGAAATTCGTCGCCCAGATGCAGACCAAAAGGCTATAGAAATAGCAGTAGAGATGATTAAAAATGCTAAAAACCCTTTGATATTAATTGGTGCTGGCGCTAATCGAAAAAAGCTGTTTAAATCTATGCAAAATTTTGTTGATAAAACCTGTATTCCATTTTTTAACACGCAAATGGGGAAGGGTGTGGTAAGTTGCGAGAACCCATTATTCTTAGGTACAGCGGCATTATCTGATGGCGATGTATTGCATCGGGCGGTTGAAATAGCCGACCTAATCATTAACATTGGTCACGATGTGGTGGAGAAACCACCATTTTTTATGCACAAAGGTGGCACTAAAGTTATTCACATTAATTTTAACTCTGCACAAGTTGATGAAGTGTATTTTCCACAACTTGAAATTGTGGGTGATATTGAAACGACAGTTAATCGTTTGGCTCAAATATTAAAAGCAAAATTAGGTAATTGTTCATTAGAGTTATTAGACCTTAGAAAGCGTATTAAGCAAGCCATTCACGAGAAAGATAATGATGCTTCTTATCCTTTATTGCCACAGCGTATTGTTGCTGATGTGCGTCGTGGACTTGATAAAGATGCAATCATTGCATTAGATAATGGTATGTATAAAATTTGGTTTGCACGACATTATCATACTTATATGCCCAACACGGTATTGCTCGATAATGCTTTAGCAACAATGGGTGCAGGATTATCAAGCGCAATGGCTTGCGCCTTATTATATCCACAGCGCCAAGTGATGGCAATCTGTGGTGATGGTGGCTTTATGATGAATTCTCAAGAGATTGAAACAGCGACACGCCTTGAGTTAAATTTAGTGGTACTTGTTATAACTGACAATGCTTTTGGTATGATTCGCTGGAAGCAAGAAGGTCAAGGTTTAAATGATTTTGGACTTGAATACAACAACCCTGATTTTGTGAAATATGCTGATAGTTATGGCGCACAGGGACACAAAGTAAAGGATGTGAATCAATTTTTACCGCTCATTCAATCTTGCTTTAATAAAGGGGGTGTGCATATTATTGATGTGCCAATTGACTACAAAGAAAACAAGGCACTGCTTCCTGAACAACTAAGAAATACATAAAGGGTTATTTATGGAAAAATTAATTGTTAAGCAAGCTTACACAGGTGAAATACTGGCAGAGTTAAAGATGCACAATAGTGCGCAGGTAGAGCAAATGTTGTCTACAGCACAACAATTGCATCAAACAGGGCGACTAGCAGAGAAACAACGCATTGCCATTCTCAACAAATTAGCCGATTTAATCGAAGCTGAGCACGAAGATTTTGCTCGCTTAATCGCCAATGAGGGCGGCAAACCCATCCGTGATGCAAGAGTGGAAGTTACCCGAGCCATCAATGGCATTCATATTGCCATTAAAGAATTGGGCAATATCAAAGGTGAAAAAATCCCAATGGATTACACGCCAGCAGGATCAGGGCATACAGCGAACACTATTCTCGAGCCAATCGGCGTGGTGGTTGCCATCAGTGCTTTCAATCACCCTTTAAATTTAGCTATTCACCAGGTCATTCCTGCACTTGCTACAGGTTGTCCTGTGATTATCAAACCCGCCAGTCTAACGCCATTATGCACACTGCGTTTAGCCGAATTGATTGAGCAAGCAGGTTTGCCAGTAGGCTGGGTGCAAGTCGCATTGTTGGAAAATAAAGATGCGGAAAAATTGGTTACTGATGACAAGGTCGCATTTTTTAGTTTTATTGGCTCCGCTAAAGTTGGTTGGTATTTAAAGTCAAAACTCGCCCCAGGTGTGCGTTGTGCTTTAGAACACGGTGGTGTTGCCCCTTTAATTTTTGACGAATATGCCGATGAAGTAGGTTTTGTCAAGGGCGTGGTAAAGGCCAGCATGTATCACTCAGGGCAAGTTTGTGTTTCCGTGCAACGCGTCTATGTTCCCAACGACAAAGCCGAATATTTGGCACAAAAAATTGCAGATGTTGCCAGCCAACAAAAAGTCGGCAATGCCATTAACGAAGACACAGATTTAGGCCCACTAATTTCACCGAAAGAAACCGATAGGATTGAATCTTGGGTTAACGAGGCTGTAGCAACAGGCGCAAAACTCATTACTGGCGGTAAACGCATTAATGACATCAGTTACCAACCAACCGTTTTACTTAATCCACCAACAGATGCAAAAGTATCCACTCAAGAAATCTTTGCCCCCGTTGTCTGCATTTATGGCTACGACAACATTGACGAAGCAATACAGCAAGCCAATAGCTTGGATGTCTCCTTCCAATCCGCCGTATTCAGCGACAATATAGATGCTGCAATGAACATCGCCAAACGCCTAGAAGCCTCCGCAGTAATGATTAATGAATACACCACCTTTAGAGTAGATTGGATGCCATTTTCAGGGCGTAAACACTCAGGCTATGGTATCGGAGGTATTGGCTATACGATGCGTGATATGCTTGAGCATAAAATGATTGTCGTTAAAAGTTAACGAGTTTACAGCTATCCAATAGACTCACCCGCTGCCTGTAAATCAGCATGATACGAAGAACGGACCATCGGACCACTAGCAACTTGTGAAAACCCCATTTCTATGGCAGTGTCTTTATATGCTTTAAATTGCTCGGGTGTGATGTAGGCTTCAACGGCTAAGTGGTATTTGCTGGGTTGCAGATATTGACCAAGGGTCAACATATCGACATCATGTGCGCGTAAGTCAGACAGCACATTTAAAACCTGTTGCTTGGTTTCACCAACACCGAGCATCAAACCCGATTTAGTCGTTACCTCGGGGTGTTGTTGTTTAAACGACTGCAATAATTTCAAAGAATATTCATAACTTGCCCCTGGGCGAACTTTCGGATAAAGACTCGGCACAGTTTCAAGATTGTGATTAAACACATCAGGCGGACAAGTTTGGAAAACTTTAAGGGCCTTGTCAATCCTGCCTCTAAAATCTGGCGTTAGAATTTCAATCTTCACATTCGGTGTGGTTTTTCTAATAGCGTCAATACATTCTTTAAAATGGTTCGCACCACCATCACGCAAATCATCTCTATCCACTGAAGTAATCACCACATATTTAAGCGCCATTTTTTCAATGGTTTCTGCCAAATGCTTAGGTTCCTCTACATCAAGTGGCTTAGGTTTCCCGTGTGCCACATCGCAAAAAGGACAGCGACGGGTGCATATTTGCCCCATAATCATAAAAGTTGCCGTGCCATGGGTGAAGCATTCCGCAAGATTGGGGCATTGCGCCTCTTCACAAACGGTAAAAAGTTTTTGCGAACGCAAAGTGTCTTTAAGTTTGCCGACTTTTGAGCCTGAGGCTAATTTAATTCGAATCCAACTCGGTTTTTTAAGTGGAACACGCTCTGCATCAGGCTTAATCCTGAGTCTTGCGGTTTTTGATTCGCCTTTAAGGGCTTTGATTTCAATTTCTTGTGACATTTTCCGTTAATCGTTGCGTGAGTTCAGTGCCAATGGCTTCAAGTTGTACATTATCCGTTAAATCTAGCATTTGTGTGACGGCTAAACCTTGGTATCCACAAGGGTTTATCTGCGAAAAGGGCGATAAATCCATATCCACATTAAGACTCAGCCCGTGATAAGTGTTGCCATTTTTGACTTTTAGCCCCAAAGCGGCGATTTTAGCATCATTAACATACACACCATGTGCCCCTTCTTTGAGATGAGATTCAATGCCATAAGCGTGCAACAAATCCATAATTGATACCTCTATCAACGACACCATTTTTTTAACACCAATCCCCAAACGCCTTAAATCAATCAAACAATAAACCACTAATTGTCCCAACCCATGATAGGTAATTTGCCCGCCACGGTCGCTTTGCACCACGGGGATATTGTTGTTTTGTAATAGGTTTTTAGCCTTGCCAGAGATGCCTTGGGTGAACACAGCAGGGTGCTCAACAATCCACAATTCATCGTCGGTATCGGCTTGGCGTTCGGCAGTGAAGGTTTTCATTGCCGCCCAAGTTTGAGTGTAATCTTGAATGCCGAGGTTGGTTATTTTCAAAGGATATAAGCCACCAACGGATGGTCTTGCAGTTCTTTATTGATAGCATTCAACTGCACCACGCTGGTAGCGGTAATTCTAACAGTGTAAGAAATGTAATTACCCTTAGTGCTTTTCCTGCTGCTAATCTGGCTCGGATGAATTTCCCCAGCGTGGCGTTCGATGATGCAACACATTTCTGTGTGCAAATCATCGTGGTCTTTACCCATTACCTTAACGGGGTAGTCGCAAGGGAAATTAAAAATTTCTTCGGGAGTAGGTTTTGAGTTAGGCTTAATCATAATGAGTAATTTTAGTGGCTATTACTATAAAATAGGGGCAATTTTACATTTTTCAATCCTTATGCGTCCACAACAAATTATAACCATCTTAAATCAAGAATTTGAATCCGTTACCCACGGACACCATACTCCCGTAATGCTCTGGGGTGCACCAGGCATCGGCAAATCACAAATCATCAGTCAAGTTGCCATCGAGCACAAAGCCGCAATGATTGATATTCGCTTATCACAAATGGAGCCAAGCGACTTGCGTGGCATCCCCTTCAAAAACGGCGAACAAGTGGATTGGGCAATCCCTTCCTTATTACCCGATGCAAAACGACACGGCGACAAAGGCATCCTATTCTTAGACGAAATTACCTCCGCGCCTCCAACAGTTTCCGCTGCCGCCTACCAATTAATTTTAGACCGTCGTTTAGGTGACTACATCGTCCCTGACGGCTGGGTAATTTTTGCCGCAGGCAACCGCCAAGGTGATAGGGGGGTTACTTATTCAATGCCCGCCCCTCTTGCCAACCGTTTTTCACATTACGACCTAGAGGTCAATCTCGATGACTGGGTGGCTTGGGCATATAAAAATAACATTGATGAACGCATTATTGGTTTCTTGCGTTATCGCCCTGAACATTTATTTGAGTTTGATTCTGCACACAATCCTGTGGCTTTCCCCTCGCCAAGAACTTGGGAATTTACCCATCGTGCTTTGCAAAAATTTAAGGATAATTTAACCCTATTTAGAGCCGCAGCAACCGCTTGTGTTGGCGAAGTGGCAGGGGTTGAGGTTGCCACTTTTATTGAACATTTAGAAGATTTGCCTGATTTGGATGCGATTGTGAATGGCGAATCCGTGCCAATCCCCGATGCGATTGATTTGCAATACGCCATCTGCTCTGCCTTAGTCGGTAGAGCAATCAGCGTTAAAGACACTGGTGACGCACAAAAAGTCTGGGGCAATATCCTTAATTTCGCCAAAGATTTTCCACAAAAAGAACTGGGTGTGATGTTGGTTTCTGATATGCAACGTGCGATTGGGGGTGATATTTTTGCTGTGCCTGAGTTTGCGAATTGGGCAACAAAGATTGCCGATACAATGTTTGACTAATTCCGTGGATAAATACCCAACATGGCAAGACAGTGCAATACAACCTAATGAAAAAGTTAGTGTGGTTGGTGAAGATATTATCCAGTCAGAGCAAGAGAGTGAATTGAGTGCAATTGAATTGAAAGCCATTAAAGCTCAACTCACAAAAGCCCGTACCCAACTTATACTCGACAGTCCTTTTTTAGGTAATTTGGTGTTGCGTTTACCGTTGATAGCAGCCGATTCTTGGTGCAAAACCAGTGCTACCGATGCCAAAAGTTTTTATTATAATCCCAAATTTATTGATGCACTCAATAACCCTCAAATTAAGTTTGTTTTAATCCACGAAGCATTACATTGTGCCTTGACGCACTTTGCCCGCAGGGGTAATCGTGTTAAGTATAAATGAAGACCCTTGCATTAGGTATGAATATCGCCTAAAAGCCAACTTTCATCCATTTGATAACTTTTACAAAACCTGTCTTAACCCTGCTAGGACTGGCTTTGTAAAAATTACCAACTGAATAAAATTTAACTTTTAGGCGATATTCATACCTAATGCAGGGGTCTCTATTTGACTAAGATTACCCGTATTTTTTTAACGGCACTTTGTTTTAGGGTAGAATAGTCATCTTTTGCAAAAAAATAACTATGTTAGAAAAATTTAGCGTTACCAACTTTAAAAATTTTAACGAAGAATTAATACTTGACTTTGCTGCCAGCGATTATCAATTTAACCCACAATCTATTAAAGACGGCATTATTAAAACTGCGATTGTCTATGGTGCTAATGCCTCTGGAAAATCTAATCTCGGTTTTGCAATATTCGATATTGTTCAACATTTAACCGATAACGAAAGTAGAGGGGATTTTTATCAACATTATTTAACAAAGCCAAGCAATAACCCTTATGCAGATTTTGAATATTGCTTTAAATTTGAAGAAAACAAGGTGGTTTATCAATATAAAAAAACCAGCCATGAAACGCTAGGCGATGAATGCTTAATAATTAATGACAAAAAGGTTTTATCAGTTGTGCGTAGTGATAAAAAATCTGCTGTTTTTTCGTTAGAAGGTTCTGGAAATTTAAGCAAAAACATTAGCGGTGTTAATTTATCAATCATTAAATATGTTAAAGAAAATACTATTTTAGAAGACAATCAAGAAAATACCATATTTAAGCAATTTTGTGATTTTATCAACGAGATGTTATTTTTTAGTTCATTGGAACATAACACCTACTTAGGACTAGAAAGCGGCTCAAGAGAATTAGATAAAGATATTATTGACCAAGGTCATGTTGATGACTTCCAACAGTTTCTTAATAAAGCAGGTATTAAATGCACACTAAGTGTTATTGTGGACGAAAATGGAGAAGAAAGAATAGTTTTTGATTTTGATGGTGAGTATATTAATTTTTTTGAAATTGCTTCACAAGGAACAAAGTCTATAACTTTATTTTATTATTGGTATCAGCGCATTCAAGCTAATAAAACTTCTTTTGTATTCATTGATGAGTTTGATTCGTTCTACCATCATAACCTATCTAAGTTTGTTGTTAAAAAACTAAAAGAAATTGATGTTCAAGTTATTTTTACTACGCATAATACGGACATTATGACTAATGATTTGTTACGTCCTGATTGTTATTTTATTTTAGCTAATAATCAGATTACTGCTATAAATAAACTAACTGATCAAGAATTACGCACAGCCCATAACTTGCAAAAACTTTATAAAGCCCACGCATTTGAATAATGGCAGACAATTCGATTACTTTGTTTGTGTTTGAAGGAAAGAAACAAGAGCGTCAATATTTACATATTTTTCTTGAGGCTTTATCTTTGAATGTTAATCGAATAGAAATTGCGTTTTGCACGCATATTTATACATTACATAAGAAGTTAGAAGAGAGTATTAATTTAGACACTTTTGAGTTATTAAAGGAAGAATGCACTGCATTAAGTCCAACAGATTACGATAGAGATGACATTGCTAGAATATATCTATTTTTTGATTACGATGGACATGTGCCAGAAGCAGATGATGAGAAAATACAAAAAATGTTAAAGGTATTTGATAATGAAACAGAAAAGGGGAAACTTTTTTTGAGTTATCCAATGTTAGAAGCCTTGGCTGATGGGGTCGATAATTTTAAAGGTGCTAATACAGATATTAGTTTAGGACGTCGCTACAAATGCTATAAAAACATTAGAGAGCTATCTCAAGATGATCTTAAAAAGGCAACCAAAAAACACCTTAAAAAAGCCAACTATTTAGTAAATAAAAAGTACCAAATTCCTAGTAATTTAATTGAACAATCCGATATTTTTACCGCTCAACAAATAAAATATATTGTAAATAACGAGGTCGCTATATTGAGTGCCTTACCTTTATTCTATCTAGATTATAAAGGCGTATCAGGTATCAGCAATGAGTGAATCAAAATATCCATTTTGGCAAGATGGCTCTATGCAAGTGGAGAAATCTAGATCTGAAGAGCAACTTAGAGTTGTTGGTGAAGATATTATCCAGTCAGAGCAAGAGAGTGAATTGAGTGCAATTGAATTGAAAGCCATTAAAGCTCAACTCACAAAAGCCCGTACCCAACTTATACTCGACAGTCCTTTTTTAGGTAATCTTGTGTTGCGTTTACCGTTGATAGCAGCGGATTCTTGGTGCAAAACCAGTGCTACCGATGCCAAAAGTTTTTATTACAATCCCGAGTTTATTGATTCACTCAACAATCATCAGATTAAATTTGTACTCATTCACGAGGCGCTACATTGTGCTTTGACGCACTTTGCCCGCAGGGGTAATCGTGTTAAGCATAAATGGGATTTGGCTTGTGATTTTGCGATTAATCCATTGTTGGTAAAAGAAGGGTTTCATCCGCCGATTGATGTGCCAATTTTTCGTCAATATGAAGGGATGATTGCCGAAGAAATTTATCCAATGATTGACGACAATCTCGACCAAGAGCCGATGGACCAACATTTATACGATGACCAAGCCAATGATGATTCTAAGGAATCGGAAGGTGGAATGCGCGAGGATGATTTGCAAAAAGAAAAAGAACCAGAAAATAATCCAAACTCAAAATCTGATAATCAACAAGGCAAAGGCGCTCCGCAACTTGCCCAACAACCCCCAATTTTAAAACCCGATGAAGTCGAACAACTTGCTACTCAATGGCAAAAAAACCTTGCTTCCAGTGCTCAACTCGCCCAACAAGCAGGTAAGCTAAACGGCGAATTTTCTAAACTCATTGATTTTTTCCTCCAACCCCAAGTCTCGTGGCAATCACTCTTAGCTCAATATATGACCAACTTTGCTCGAGACGACTTCTCCTACACACGCCCCTCACGCCGCTCAGGCGATGCCATCTTGCCTTCTCTAAAATCACAACAAGTTGATATCACCATCGCCATCGACACATCGGGCTCAATTTCCCAAGAAGAAGTCAACGAATTCATCTCCGAAGTCGATGCCATTAAATCCAACCTGCGTGCCAGCATCACACTCCTCGCCTGCGACGACACACTTTCCCCGCAATGCCCATGGCGTTTTGAAGCCTGGAACGAGCTACAATTCCCCACCTCCCTCGGCGGTGGCAAAGGCACCAATTTCACCCCCGTCTTCAACCACATCAACACCCAAGACACTCCCTGCGATGTCCTCATCTACTTCACCGACGCCAAAGGCATATTCCCCGACACCAAGCCTACTTATCCAGTTATGTGGCTAGTCAAAGGCAAGGAACCCATCCCTTGGGGTGCTAGAATTCAACTGAATTAATGATGAAAGATTTTACTGCCACTGAACTTGATGCTTACTTAAAGGACAACCAGCCTTTACTGCTAGATGTACGAGAGCAATGGGAATGGGATAAGTGTCATTTTGAAAACTCAAAATTACTCCCTATGGGGCAGATTATGGCAAATATCGATTCGTTAGATAAATCAGAAGAAATTGTCATTATTTGTCACCATGGCATTCGCTCTATGCAAGTGGCTCGTTATTTTGACTCAATTGGATTTGAAAAAGTGATTAATTTACGGGGTGGTATTGATGCTTGGGCGAAACAGGTGGATACCTTAATGACGCTTTACTAAGGGGCACCCCTAGATAATTTTAAAAAACTGATTAAATTCTTTTCTTTCACTTTGTGCGGTTTTAATGTCGATTGGCTCAAAGCGTAGAAGGGTATTAGGGTGGCGTTGAGCAAGTTGGGCTAAATCTAGGGAAAAAACAGTGCCGATTTTTGGATAACCACCGATGTTGGGGGCATCTTTTAATAGGATGATGGGAAGTCCGTTGGCGATTTCTACGCTACCATAAGCCATTCCTTCGGAAACCATTGTTTTCTTGTGGTGTTCAATGGGGGCTCCTTCTAGGCGACATCCCGCTCTATCGCTGGCTTTTCCGATGGTGTAGAATTGATTGAATAGGGTTTTTTGTGCCTCGGTGGTGAATAGATTAAACTGGTAACTTGGCAATATTCTTAACGCCAATGCTTGATTGTAGTCGGGCAGGTATTTGGACGGTATAAATCGGGCGTTTGTCTTGTTAAACGCTATGCAGGGTAGGGTGTCGCCTTGTTTGAGTGGGGTACCTATTTTTTCACGCAGGTTAACGGACTTTGAGTCGAAAAATATCGGGGTGTTGAATCCGCTTTTGACAGATAAATAGGCGCGCAAGCCGTGTTTACTGTTGCCCCAGCTGAGAATGTCACCTTTGTGAACTTGCACGGTACGCCATATGGCAACAGAGGTGTTGTTGATTTTAAAGTCTAAATCTGCACCAGTAACAGCGATGAAAGTAGTTACTTGTGCTTCAAGGACTAGGGTGCCGAAAGTTATTTCAATTACGGCACAGTTAAAGGCATTGTCAAGTAAATAATTACCCCAGCAATAAGCGTGTTCGTCCGCTATTCCCGACTGACCAAGTCCGTGCTCACCATGATTTAAACGACCATAATCTTGTATAGTGGCTAAAAAATTGGATTTAATCACCTTAAAACTCATAGCACACCGCCACTGGATAAAAACTCATCACGCGTAATTGAATGAAATGTAACCGTATCGCCAACGCCAAACTTGCGGATATTGTCAGGATTTTTCAAGGATAAATCTAAAGGCGTGCGTCCGACGATATTCCAACCACCCGAAGAATCGACAGGGTAAACGGCTGTTTGATTGTCGGCAATACCAACGCTGCCTGCTGGGATTTTAATTCTTGGGGTTGGTAGGCGAGGCACTTGGATGCGAGTATCAACTTCGCCCAAATAAGCAAAGGCGGGGCTGAATCCGACGGCGTAAACTTGGTATTGTTGGTTGCTGTGTAGTGCAATAAAAGTGGGTAAATCGAGGTTTTTTTCGTTCAATAATCGCTTAAGGTCTAAGCCCACTTCGGTATCGTAATACACAGGAATTTGCACAAGTTTGGCGTTGCAAGAAGTCATTTCAATTGCTTGATTTAAAAGCATCGATACACGCTCAACAAATGCCGAATATTCAATTTTATTTAAGTCATAACGCACTTGTATCGAGGTGTAAGAGGGGATGACATCAATCACCACATCGGATAAAGTTGCTTTGATTTGATTGGCAAAATTTTGGATAATTATGGGGAGGGAAGCGTTAACTTTGTCGCCAAAATAAATTAATATTGAATCTTCGCTGGCGAGAATAATTTTATGCATTACTGAGTTTTTGTAAGGCTTTAATAGAGGCAGGATTGTCGCTGTGAAAGCAAATGGTGTCAATTTGCATCGTGCTGTTGTTTAAAAAATGATGATATTGTGCGACAATGGCATCGGCATCCGTTAATAACGCTCCTTTTTCAGTTCTCGGTAGCATCTTTAGCCCTTGATAGCCACGGTCTGCGTAGGTTTCAAATAGTAAACAGAGGTCGGTTTTAGGCGTTTTGATACCCGCTTGAACCACTAATTTTAGGTTGTCATCAACACTTTGAATGGCTTTGCAAAGGGCATCAAACACAGCGGCATTGTGCATCATATCGTGATACAAAGCCCCATGAGGCTTGATATATTCAAGGGTTGCGTCATTTTTGCTACAGAGTGTTTTGAAATACGCTATTTGCGTATGTAGCAACCCAAACAACACACACTTTTCTAACGGTTGACTGACACGCCCAAAATTAGACTTGTCCGCATAACTGGGGTGTGCACCGATAGTAACTTGGTGTTGTTTGGCGAGTTGAATGGTGTTGGTCATACTTTCATCATCACCCGCATGCCCACCACAGGCGATATTTGCCATATCAATCAAGGGCATTGCAATCCCGTCGGGACTCGGGGTCAAACATTCGCCTAAATCGCAGTTAATTCGTTTTTTGAGCATTCGCTAAAGTTGTATAATATTCCTCAAATATTATAAAGTCATATCGATGAATCAAATCAAACAAATGTTCAAGTTACAAATGAAGCTCAATGACGAGACAAACGGCTTAATCTGGACGGAAGGTGCGACTAAAGAAGGGCGACAAATTTCTTGGTTGCGTTGTATTTATATAGAAGCCGCCGAGGCAATCGACTCTTTCAACTGGAAACATTGGAAAAATATTGAAGGGGCGCACGATTTGGATAATGCCAAGGTTGAATTAGTGGATATTTGGCATTTTATTATGTCGGAAGCCATTCATTTTGGCGATACACAATTCGCAGAAGCTTATGAAAATATGACCCCTGAAAGGGAAATCAATCCAGAAATGACGCTGGAGATTTTAGAAAAAATCGTGGCAGTTGCTGCCAGTGCCAATGTCGATAAAGAGCAAAATGGTTTGTATGAAATCACTGGCTTGTTTTTTCAAGCATTGGCAATGATGGGTATGGATGTGGCAGAACTTTACAGGCGTTATATTGTCAAAAATCAATTAAACAGTTTTAGGCAAGCACATGGTTATAAAGACGGCACTTATGTCAAGATGTGGGGCAGCGTAGAAGATAATGTGATTGCCTATCAAATTGTTGATAAAGACCCTAACATTAATCCAGAAGAGCTTTATAGTAAACTAGAAGAGGCTTATAAAGATGTCAGTTAAGCTTACTGAATATAGTCATGGGCAAGGTTGTGGCTGCAAAATATCGCCAAAAGTCTTAGACACCATTCTTAAATCGTCCATTGATGAATTGAACGACCCTAATTTATTAGTCGGCAATCACTCACGGGATGATGCGGCGGTATACGACATCGGCAATGGCGAGGCGATTATCAGCACCACCGATTTTTTTATGCCGATTGTCGACGACCCATTTACTTTTGGGCGTATTGCGGCGACGAATGCAATTAGCGATGTGTATGCGATGGGTGGCGTGCCGTTGATGGCGATTGCGATTTTTGGCTGGCCGCTAGATAAGTTACCTGCGGAAGTGGGGCAACAGGTGATTGAAGGGGGCCGTAGCGTGTGCCAAGAAGCGGGAATGATGTTGGCTGGCGGACACAGTATTGACTCACCTGAGCCGATTTTTGGCTTGGCAGTAACGGGCAAAGTATCTGTTAAGCATTTAAAAGAAAATTCTACAGCAAAAGTTGGCGATAAAATTTACCTGACCAAGCCACTGGGTATTGGCATTCTAACCACTGCTCAAAAACAAAAGAAAATCACACTCGAAGATGAAAAGCGCGCCATTGAGACAATGTGTCAACTGAATGATATTGGTGCCAAACTGGCTAAAATTAACGGCGTGAATGCGATTACGGATGTAACGGGTTTTGGATTGGGTGGGCATTTGTCCGAAGTTTGTTTAGGTTCTGGTGTTTCGGCGACGATTGAGTATATTAAAGTGCCGACATTGCCAAATATCAAAGATTACCTTGCTAATGGCTGCTCACCAGGGGGCGCACAGCGAAATTTTGACAGTTATGGACACAATCTGAGTATGATGTCGAGTGAGGTGCAATCCATTATTTGCGATCCACAAACCAGTGGAGGCTTGTTGATTATGGTGGCAGATGAAGCGCAAAGTGAATTCAATCAAGTGATGAAAGATGCTGGGTTTGACTTAGAAGCCATTGGTGAGATTACGGCAAACGACGATAATATGGCAATTGTGCAAATCAATGTCTGAACTGACGCAAATTAGCGATTTCACCCCTCTATTTACCAACGACACACCGTTATTCGACACTCGAGCACCGAGCGAATTTGAGCAGGGGGCTTTTCCACACACTGACAGCCTTCCTTTAATGAGTAACAAAGAGCGTGAATTAATCGGCACTTGTTACAAAAATCAAGGGCAAGAAAAAGCCATTATTTTGGGTCACGAATTGGTACAAGGCAAGGTTAAAGAAGAGCGCCTTGCTGCATGGCTTAAATTCATCAAAAGACATCCGAATGGTGCACTTTATTGTTTTCGGGGCGGCTTGCGTAGTCAAATTACCCAGCAATGGATTTTTGAGACCTCAGGTGTTAACTATCCACGCATCAAAGGCGGCTACAAAGCACTGCGTCGATTTTTGATTGATGAAACTGAGCGTATTATGGGGCAAATCACCCCGATTGTGATTGGTGGACAGACGGGCTGTGGTAAAACCTTACTTTTAGATAAACTGCAAAATAAAGTTGATTTAGAGGGATTGGCAAATCACCGTGGCTCCGCCTTTGGTAACACCACCACACCACAACCAACGCAGATTAATTTTGAAAATGCCTTAGCCATCCAATTAATCAAACAACAAACTCAATCTTCGCTTGTTTTTGAAGACGAGGGCTCAAATGTTGGCACTGTCCACATCCCACAATGCGTACAGGCAAAGACTTCTACCGCTGAATTAGTACTGCTTGAAGCCACAGTTGAAGAGCGTTTACAGGTGAGTATGGATGCATATGTGACTAATATGTGCGAAGACTTTATCAAACAAGACAGTGAAAATGGCTTTACTAATTTCGCTCATTATTGGCTAAAAAGTTTGGAAAAAATCCAAAAACGCCTTGGTTTAGAACGCTATCAAGCAATGTTGAAATTAGTTAATGGTGCACTGTCTCTTTATAAAGAGCAGGGTGATAATAGTGGCTTTCACTCAGTGGTTGAGGTGTTATTGGTAGATTATTATGATCCAATGTATAACTATCAAATTCAGAAAAAAATGGGCAGGGTGATATTTAAGGGTAATGCTGACGAGGTGTTGGGTTATTTGAAGCATTAGATCCTTCGGCTGCGCTCAGGATGACAAAGATAACAGGAGGGATGTTGTCATTTCGAGCGCCAGCCGAGAAATCTCATGCGCCACAATCAAACACGCACCCCAATCGTAATATCCGTCACTGGTTTAGACTGGCAGGCCAAAATTTCCCCTTGAGATAAGGGCACCAGAGACTTTTCATGTATAACCTCACCCGATAAAAGCTGCATGACACAAGACCCACAATGCCCTTGTCGGCAAGAGTGATTAAGCAGCACATTATTATCTTCTAACTCGGTCAAAATTGATTGTTCACCATACACATAAAGGGATTCTGTCTTGCCATTGATATTGTTGACTTCAATTTTTAACACATTCTAAAGCTCAAAATCACCAAAGTCAGCATCATCAACATCTATATTGTTGTCAATCGCACTCACCAAATAAGAAGTGATTTCTGTTTCTTGTGGCGCCACTTGAACGCTATCAGAGTCGAGCCAGTGATTAATCCACGGTAGTGGGTTGGTACAATCTTCAAATATAGGCTCAAGATTTAATGCGTTCATGCGTACATTGGTAATATATTCTAAATATTGCTTTAAAATTTCGGCATTTAGCCCAATCATAGAACCATCTCGGAATAGATATTCCGCCCATTCTTTTTCTTGATTACAAGCATCTTTGAACATATTAATAACTTCATTCTTGCATTCTTGGGCAATTTTTCGCATATCTGGGTCGTCCTTGCCATCAGCCATTAAGTTGAGCATATGTTGCGTTCCGCTTAGGTGTAGCGCCTCATCACGGGCAATCATTTTAATGATTTTGGCATTACCCTCCATGACTTTGCGTTCAGCAAAGGCAAACGAGCAGGCAAATGACACATAAAAACGAACAGCTTCAAGGATATTAACCGACATCAGGGTTAAATATAACTTCTTTTTCAGTGCGTACAATTCAATTTCTACACTTTCATCATCCACAGTAAAAGTACCCTCACCATGAAGTAAATAAGTTTGTGTATATTTGATTAAATCATCGTATTTCTCAGAAACACTTTCAGCACGCTTAATGATTTCATCAGTTTTCATAATATCATCAAATACTGCACCTGGCTCATTGACAATAGCACGAATAATATGTGTGTAAGAGCGCGAATGAATGGTTTCTGAGAACGACCAAGTCTCAATCCAGTTTTCCACTTCTGGAAGAGAAACAATAGGTAAAAAGGCGATACTAGGACTTCTGCCTTGTACTGAATCTAGTAGGATTTGATATTGTAAATTAGAGATAAAAATGTGTTTTTCATTAGGCAATAACTTAGCAAAGTCTATTTTATCTTTGCTAACATCAATTTCTTCAGGTCGCCAGAAAAATGACAACTGTTTCTCTGTTAACCTTTCAAACATTTCAAATTTTTGTTTATCAAAACGCGCCACATTAACGGTATTGCCAAAAAACATTGGCTCAGTTAGTGTGTTGCTAATTTTTTTGGTAAAAATACTGTATGACATTTTTCACCCTCCTTTATAATTTACAAACGCCATCAGCACAGGCATTATCGTCTTCTTTTTCTAATATATCATCACCGCCACCATCGCGAGTTGTGTGATAATAAAGTGTTTTAATGCCGTATTTATAAGCCGTCAATAAGTCCATTAAGAACAACTTCATTGGTACTTTATCGCCTTCAAATTTTGCTGGGTCGTAATGTGTGTTGACTGAAATGGCTTGGTCAACAAACTTTTGCATAATTGCAGATAATTGCAAGTAGCCCTCATTATCTTTAATGTCCCATAGTAATTCATATTGATTTTTTAGCGCCTCATACTCAGGTACTACTTGTTTTAACAGGCCATCTTTGGACTGTTTAGTGGTAATAAAACCACGAGGTGGCTCAATGCCATTAGTAGAATTTGAAATTTGTGACGAGCTTTCACAGGGCATTAATGCAGTTAGTGTTGAATTTCTGAGCCCTGTTTTTTTGATATTTTGGCGTAATGTATCCCAATCCATCTCTAATGAAGTGGTGCAGAAATCATTCACACTTTTCTTAAAAGTATCAATTGGCATGATGCCTTTTGCATATTGGGTCTGGTGAAACAATGGGCAGGCACCTTTTTCTTGTGCAAGAATGTTAGAGGCTTTAAGTGCATAGTATTGCAAGGCTTCAAAAGTACGATGTATTAAGTCATTGCCTGAGCCATCTGAATATTTGGCATTGTTTTTTGCTAAATAATAGGCCAAATTAGTCACGCCAATACCCAGTGTTCTGCGGTTCATACTGGCAATTTTTGCTGCTTTGATTGGATAATCTTGATAGTCCAACAATGAATCTAGGGCACGAACAATAATATCAGTCATTTCTTCCAACTCATCTAGGTTTTCGAGCGCACCGAGATTAACTGCTGAGAGTGTACATAGAGCAATTTCTCCATCTTCATCTTGCACAGAATATAGTGGTTTAGTCGGTAGCGTGATCTCCATACATAGGTTAGATTGGCGCACAGGCGCAAGTGCTGGGTCAAAAGCACCATGGGTATTGCAATGGTCCACATTTTGAACATAGATACGCCCTGTATTTGCACGCTCTTGCATAAAAGTAGCAAATAATTCTCGCGCTTTAATGGTTTTTTTACGAATAGAGGCGTCTTGTTCGTATTGTATATACAGGCGCTTAAATTCCGCTTGATCTTCAAAAAATGATTCATACAAACCTGTTACTTCATCTGGTGAAAACAGAGTGATATCCCCGTCTTCAATGAAACGCTGATACATTAATCCGTTAAATTGCACGCCATAATCCAGGTGGCGAACTCGGTTTTCATCAGTGCCGGCATTATTTTTTAATACCAATAAATCTTCTACTTCCAAATGCCACAATGGATAGAAGAGGGTGGCTGCACCACCACGCACACCCCCTTGAGAACAGGATTTAACCGCTGTATGAAAGTGCTTATAAAAAGGAATGCAACCTGTGTGCATGGCTTCACCGCCACGAATGGGTGCGCCTAAGGCTCTGATTCTGCCCGCATTAACACCAATGCCGGCACGCTGGGAAACATATTTGACAATCGCACCTGCCGTAGCACTGATTGAATCCAAATCATCATCTGCCTCAATTAGAACACAAGAAGAAAATTGGCGGGTTGGGGTGCGGACACCCGACATAATTGGCGTTGGTAGAGATATTTTGAAGGCAGAACTGGCATGATAAAAGCGCTTAACAATATCCAGTCGTACCTTAGCCTCATATTCTTGAAATAAGCACATACCCACCAACATGTAAAGCTGTTGTGGAGACTCGTAAATTTCACCAGTAGTGCGATTTTGAACCAAATACTTTCCCTCAAGTTGTTTAACCGCCGCATAAGAAAAACGCATATCTCGCTCATGGTCAATGACCGCATCTAACTCTTCAATCTCTTCTTGGGTGTACTTATTTAAAATATCCTGATCGTAAACACCCAGTTTAGTGAGCTTACTTATATGCTCAAATAAAGCAGGGGGCACGAAGGATTTAAAGGCTTTTTTACGCAAATGAAAGATAGCTAAACGCGCTGCCAAATACTGATAATCAGGGGCTTCTATAGAGATTAAATCAGCTGCTGATTTAATAATAGTTTCATGAATATCTGCAGTTCTAATTTCATCAAAAAATGCCAATTGCGCATTAATCTCAACTTGAGAAACACTGACTCCGCTTAACCCCTGAGAAGCCCAACTAACAACACGGTGAATTTTTTCCATATCAATGGTTTCTTTTTCGCCATTTCTCTTGGTAACTTGAATATTTTTAGTCATAAGTCCTTTTTTGTTGAAAACACTATATATAGTGTTTTTAAATTAAATATTGACTAAATATAGTGTATTTGACCTAATTTTGCAAGTTATTTTTTCATATTATGATAGTGTAATCGCTGAATGTTTTGCTACAAAAGGGATAGCGACATTAAAAATAATTTAAAAAGAATAGAGTGATTTTTCCAAAAAAAATAATGCATATTTACACTATCTTTCCCCAATAAAAAGTAAAAAACTTATATATCAATAACTTGACAACATTAAGGAAAAAAATTTAACAAAAAAAACCGCAAAAACAGCAAAAATGTTTTATATGGGCGAGGCAATCAGTTGAAAATCATTTAGTCCATTTTCAAGTAACAACTCACTTAAATAGATTAACACTTCAGCAGGCGCTGAAATATACACATCAGATTGATTGACAACACTTAAATCTAGGGCGTCAAACATCTGTTTGGCAACTTTAAGGCAATCATTTTTGTTAATACGATTAAAGGTACAAGCAATGGGGGTGTAGGTGTATTCATCTATTACAGAATACCAAGAGCGTGCATAGTTATCTAAGTAGGGCACTTGTTCAACAGCGGGGTAGGCCCAATAGAAATGCACAGGATTGGGCATTTCTAATGAGAAAGCATGCTCCACTAGGCTTCTAATTGGCGCAAAACCACTATCCCAAGCAATAAACACCATTGGTCGAGTGGATTCTTCTTTTAATACAAAGAGTCCTTTCGGACCTTTTAGGGTAACCACCGACCTAGGTTCAAGATTTTTATTGAAAATCTCACTGGCAAACTCATCCTGTTTTATATTTCTAATATGAAACTCCAGGTTCATTCCATGACAAGGGCAGGAGGCGATAGGGTATCTGGAAGTTTTATTATTAAATGTTAGCTCAACATCTTGACCCGCCATAAATTGCAAGGTTTTAGATCTCGGCGTTCTGAGGCTTATGATTGCCATATTTTTATTAATAAACGCAATCTCTTTAATTTTAACCTTAATGGTTTGAATGGAAATAAATTTAGCACCCCCAATCAAATCTAAAGATATCTCAACATCTGTCGTAGGTGCGTTACAGCACATTAAAAAGGTGTTTTCAGTCTTTTGCTTACTCGATAAAGAAAAATCATGGTGATTTATCTGCTTAATTTTCCCCTTTAGTAATTTTGCCACGCAAGAACCACAAGAGCCGTTACTACACTCATAACGCATTGCCAAGCCATTACGAAGTCCGCTTTCAAGAATAGAATCCATTTCAATACACTCAAAATCACGCCGATAATTTTTAAGGTGAATATTAAACAGGGGGTTATTAGGTAGCATGGGGTTTATGGAATTGAGCCAGCAAGGTTGCTAAAAAAATCAATAATTTAACATAATATAAATTATGCGAAGTTAGTTTAATTGCTGTGAAATAATATCAGAAAGCGCTTTCACATGGTCTTTACGGTCATTTAACGCGGAAATATAACTAAATACCTTTCCACCTGCTTGCATAAAATATTCTCTATTTTCCTCGTCAATCTCTTCAATAGTCTCTAAGCAATCAACGGAGAACCCAGGGCAAATGACTTGCACATGCTCAACACCATTCTGCGCTAAAGACTCTAAACTGGCTTTTGTCTGTGGCATTAACCACTCTTCACGGCCAAAGATGGACTGAAAACACAGCTGATAGTTGTTTTCATCTAAATTAAGTGCATTAGCGAGTAATTTGGCGGTATCAACACAATGATCATAATAAACATCGCCATTATCGACAAAACGTTGCGGAATTCCGTGAAAAGATATTATTAATTTATCAGGCTTTCCATGCTGTTGCTGGTGTTCAGTCACAGAATTCACCAAAGACTGTATGTAACCGCTGTCTTGGTAGTAGTCTTCAATAAATACCAGTTTTGGTGGCTTTTCCCAGTCTTTAAGTGATTTGTTAACTGCATCACGGGTTGAGCCTGTTGTAGTATCTGAATATTGCGGATACATCGGTAAAGCTACGATTTTTTCACAGCCTTTAGCCTGTAGTTTTTTTAATACTGAATCAATTGATGGATTACCATAACGCATCCCCACCTCAAGAAACACATCGTCAAAGTCACTGGCAAGGCGCTTTCTAACACCTTGTGCTTGTAAATTAGTAATGTTTAGCAGCGGAGAACCTTTACCAAAAGTGTCCCAAATTTTGGCATAATTCAGCGCGGACTTTGCTGGTCGAATGTTCAAAATGACCACATTTAAAGCCAACCACCAGACCCATTTATTTGGTGGTTGAATGACACGCTCATCTGATAAAAATTGCTTTAAATATCGCCTTAAGGCAGTCTTTGTCGGTGCATCAGGTGTGCCTAAATTAGTCAGTAAAATACCGGTTTTCATTGAGATTCCTTTGTTTTGTATTTTGTTTCCATTTTTTGGTTTTGCTGGTTTTTATTATACTCTGATACGATTAAGTGAAACGAGATACAAGACCCTTCGGCTACGCTCAGGGTGACAGCAAGATAATAGAATGGGTGTATTAGGCTCAAGGTGACAGTAGAAGATCTCTCCACTTCGATCGAGATGACAGTTATAACTTGGTTGAAGTGACAATTGTGAATTGCAATTGCTATCTCAATTAAATTATCATCACAATTGCCATCTCGGTCAAATTATATCACCATCACAATTGTCATCATCTTAATCAAATTATATCGAAATTGTCATCTCGACAGAAGTGGAGAGATCTTTTTTACCACCACACCAACCCCTTAACACTTAAAAAAACCATTAAAAACCATTAAAAACAACAACTTACTTGAAAAATCTCTAAAATACAAATTTTTGATTATTATTAGTATAGGCAACTACTAATACCATTTTAACTATAAAGACTCTTAAATAGAGAATTTAGAGCTCATGACAGAAAACAGGGTAAAAAAATTAGTTTTTTGAAATTTTAGCGACAAACTTCCCAGTGAGTCGATATTTCTGTTTTGGGCTATTTGGTTTTTCGGGAATGGTCGGCTCTAAAAAACCTGAATTAATCAATGGACTTAAAATATCATTTTTGAATTTTGATTTATTGGTTCTTGTTAAAATTTTCATTAACTCTATAGCTGTGTTTTCTAACTCACATTCTTTCAAAATTTTGATATGATTTTTTTGTAGATTTTTAAAATTATAACTTAGTCCCTTCTTAATCCCTAAACTAGTGTTATATACCTCTGTATCAATGTTTTCTTCAAATTCAAATCCTTGTTGCTCGGTACCAGTTTTATTGACAATATTGCGCTTGAAATCTCTAGCATTATCCGCAAGAGTCTCCTTTTCTTCACTGTCTTTACTCACCTTGTTGCGATTAAAAAGCCCCATAATTTTCCTTATTCACTTAATATTTGATCTAAAAACAATTTCAATCGTTTAGATTCTGGCTTGCTGAAGAAGTCTTTTGGTTGGTTCTCTTCAATAATTTGACCTTCATCCATGAAAATAACGCGGTCCGCAACTTTCTTAGCAAAGCCCATCTCATGCGTCACACAGAGCATTGTAATGCCCTCTTTAGCCAGTTCTATCATAACATCCAATACCTCTGCAATCATTTCAGGATCTAATGCAGAGGTTGGTTCGTCAAATAACATTATCTCTGGTGAAGTGCATAATGCTCTGGCAATTGCTACACGCTGTTGTTGCCCGCCACTAAGTTGATTAGGGTACTTTTCAGCTTGGTCCCTAATACCCACCCTATCCAGTAGCTTAAGGGCTTTATCTCTTGCTTTAGATTTGCTTTCGTTATGTACCCAGATAGGTGCCAAGGTCAGATTATCAATAATACTAAGGTGTGGAAAAAGATTAAAGTGTTGAAACACCATAGAAACCTCTGAGCGAATCTGTCTGATCTTATTCACATCATCGCTAAGCTTAGTGCCATCAACAGTAACAGTCCCTTCTTGAAACTTCTCTAAGAAGTTAATACAGCGTATTAAGGTGGATTTTCCACTACCTGATGGCCCACAGATAACGATAATCTCCCCTTTCTTAACCTTAAGATTGACATTTTTAAGTGCATGAAAGTTGCCATACCACTTGTTTAAGTTACTGATTTCAATAATATTTTCATTCATAATCTTATACTTTGTGTTCCGTATTATATTTAAGTTCTAATTTCTTTGAATATCGACTCATCGAATAAAGGATAACCCATAGCACTATCATCACGAACACATAGCCCTCGGTGCTTCTACCAAGCCATAATTCATCACTGGTGGTGAGGTGCACCATGGACAAAATATCAAATAATCCAATAATAAGTACCAATGTCGTATCCTTAAATAGTGCGATAAATGAACCAACAATATTTGGTATCGATATTTTCAATGCTTGTGGCAGGATAATCAACCCTGTTTTTTGTACGAAATTTAGCCCTATAGCGTCTGCTGCCTCATGTTGCCCCTTAGGTATCGCCTGTAAACCACCCCGGATAACTTCGGCAATATAAGCTGATTGAAACAAAGTAATACCAATCAAAGCACGCAACAATTTATCCATATCCATCCCCTCCCTAAAGAATAACGGTAAAACAACCGATGCCATAAATAAAATGGTGATCAACGGCAAACCACGGATAAACTCAATATAAACCACGGACAACAATCGAATCACTCGCATCTTTGATTGTCGCCCGAGTGCTAACAATATACCAATTGGAAAGGATGCCACAATACCCACTGTGGCTACCACAATAGTTAACATTAAACCGCCCCACTGATGAGTTTCAATGACCTCAAGCCCTAAGCCACCATACAATAATAAAAATGCGATAACAGGGTAAATAACAATCAGTCCAGCAATGATTTTAGCTTTATGTGTATAGGGTTTAAGGGATTTAGCCACAAAAACAAAAACTAATGCCAGTACCAATACTAATTGTGGACGCCATACGGCTTCTGGCGGGTAGAAGCCATAAACGAATAAATTAGATTTTTCAATCACATAACTCCAGCACGCCCCTTCTCTACCGCATTGTTCATTAGTTACTGGCGCAAAAGTAGCATCAAAGAACATCCAATTTGCCAGTAGCGGCACGATTAAATAAATAACATAAATTGCAATTAAAGTAAATGCACTACTACCCAGGCTATAAAACAGATTTTTCTTCAACCAGGAGACAACCCCTACCTCTGATTGTGGTGCATTTTTAGCGGGTTGTGCTGTAAATATTGCCATCTTATCGCCCCTTAACACTCATTTGACGGTTAACAATATTCAGAATAAGTGATATCACCAAGGAAATCGTCAAATAAACCGCCATAGTCATCAAAATAATCTCAACGGCCTGCCCTACTTGGTTCAACACTGTGCCTGCAAATACACTCACAAGCTCAGAATAGCCAATAGCAGCTGCTAACGAGGAATTCTTGGTTAGATTCAAATATTGGTTAATAATTGGTGGAATGGACACTCTAAGGGCTTGTGGCAGTATTACTAATTTTAATGATTGCTTCTGCGTCAGTCCCATTGCCAATGCCGCCTCTTTTTGTCCTTTGGATACCGATTCAATACCAGCACGAATGGCTTCAGCAATATAAGTGGCTGTATAAATACTGAGTGCAAAGGCTAACGACAAGAACTCTGGCGATAAACTCATTCCGCCCTTAAAGTTAAAGCCTTTCAATGTAGGATAATCAAATGACAGCGGCGAACCCAATAAAAAATACACAGAAACTGGCAATCCAACCACCAATAAAAGTGAATAACTCAGTGTATTAGTCTTAATCCCTGTATTATCTTTTTTATTGTTGTAATAGCGTTTTAATAATATTTTAAGTACGATGCCAAGGATTAAAACAACCAATACCCAAACAAACCCATTTTCGGTAATCGGCTTGGGCATATAGATACCCCGTAGATTAACAAACACCGAGTCAAATAATTCAAAACTCTGTTTTGGGTGTGGAAGCACCATCAGAGCAAGGTTGTACCAAAACAATATCTGTAATAAAATTGGAATATTTCTAAATAACTCGATATAACCGCCTGCCAATTTAGCAATGAGCCAATTGTTTGATAATCGAGCAATACCAACTATTAAACCAATGATACTGGCAAAGACAATACCCACTGCAGACACTACAAGCGTGTTTATCAGCCCAACATAGAAGACCCTAAGGTTTGTTGAGGTAGAAGAGTAATCTATCAAATATTCGGCAATATCGAAGCCTGACTCCGCCTCCAGAAACCCAAATCCCGTCTGTATCCCTCTACTTTCAATGTTAGAAAGCATGTTGTCAATGGCGCTATAAGAGAAAAACACGATTGTCAACAATGCAACAACCTGGAACAAGACTGTTCTAACCTTGTTATTGTAAAGAAACAACCTTATTCTTTCCAAAATTTATTTATCCTATCATAAAGGGAGTGGATTAAAGAATGCGGTTATCTAAACGGTGGCGAGTATAGAATACCGCCCTTTACCCATAAGGCATTAAGCCCTCTTGAAATGTTCAAGGCTGTATCCTTACCGACATTTCTATCAAAACTCTGTGCGTAGTTACCGACTTGAGAAATAATGTTGTAACCCCATTCCTTCTCTAAACCCAAATATTCATGCAACTTTCCAGAACGCCCCAATAGGCGTAACGCCTCAGGGTTTTTAAAGTTATTATTAATATTTTTTGAGGAGATGCCTAACTCTTCGGCGCCAATCATTGCATTTAACGACCACTTAACGATATTAAACCACTTGTCATCACCTTGACGCACCACAGGACCTAATGGTTCTTTAGATATTACATCCTTCAACACAATTGCTGAAGACGGGTCTTTTAAAGTTGTTCTCAATGCATATAACTGCGATTGATCTGAGGTTAATGCATCGCAACGCCCTGTTGCAAAGCCTTTTTTGGTCTGTGCAGAAGTATCAGAGAGTGAAGAATTGTAACTCATTCCATTTGACCTAAAGTAATCTGCCAAACTTAACTCTGTTGTTGTACCTGCTTGTAAGCAAAAAGTCGCACCATCAAGCTCTTTAGCGCTAGTAACACCCAATGACTTCTTAACCATAAAGCCTTGCCCATCATAATAATTAACGCCCGCAAAGTTCAATCCCATTGAAGCATCTCGGGTAACCGTCCAAGTTGTATTCCTTGATAGCAAGTCTACTTCACCTGATTGTAGCGCTGTAAAGCGCTCTTTAGCTGTTAATGGAACAAATTTAACCTTATTCGCATCACCCAAAGTAGCGGCAGCAACTGCACGACACATATCCGCATCCAAACCTTTCCACTTGCCAGCAGAGTCTGTTGATGAAAATCCGACTAAACCAGTGGATACACCGCAATTTAAACTGCCTTTGGCTTGAACATCACTTAATGTATCTGCTTTAGACGATAGGTTAATGACCGCTAACACTGATAATACAGCGGGTTTTAAGAGTTTTTTCATAATTGCTTCCTGAGTTATTAAATAAGCCTACAAGTATACATAAAATTGACATTTATAAAGGGGTAAATGTGAAAACAGGCGCAAAACAGTCGTAAAAACAACCGTAAAAGCAGCTTGTTTTTCATTATTTTAAGTTGCTTAATATTGATGAATTATATATTTTTTATAATAAATATTTTAATTTAAAATCAATAAGTTATAAAGTTATTATAGTTTTTTTACCACTACTTGTATTTTTTAACTAAAAAATCATTTTTTATGTTGGGTATAATGCCCCTAAATTAGTTAAAAAATACCCTTAAATAGCATGGCAACAAAAACAAAGGAATATTTGGCGGAAGTCCGCAAGAAGACTGGGTTTTCAGACTATAAGATAGCTCAAGAATATGACATTAACCAATCTAATTTAAGTAAATATAAATCGGGTAAATCTGCCCTATCTGAGACTCATGCATGGTTATTTGCATCAATTTTGGGACTCTCCCCTACCGAGGTGGTAGTCAATACTAAAATTGAACAGGCTAAAATTAGTAAAAATAAAGCCAAGCTCATATTTTGGCAAGAACAGCTTGAAAAACTTTCAGACGACTCAGAGTCTTTAAAAATTGGTATCGCCCAAATTAACCCTGTTGTTGGCGATATAAGCAATAATGCCAAACAAATCATTGATTTGTCATTTAATGCCTTTGATTCGGGGGTAAATTTATTGGTTTTTCCAGAATTAGCTCTGATTGGCTACCCACCGGAAGACCTTTTGCTGCGTGAAGGTTTTATTAGTCAAGTGGAAAGCACCATTGAGTATATTCGCTCACAATTACCAATTACTATGAATATTATCTTTGGCGCCCCTACTCGTGCTGATAACACCCTGTACAACAGTGCCTACTTAATCCAACAAGGGAAAATCCGCACCTATCATAAGCAACGCTTGCCTAATTACGGCGTCTTTGATGAAAAACGCTATTTCACACCCGGTAATAAGCCTTTTGTATTTGAATGCAATGGCCGTCGCATCGGTTTAGTCATCTGTGAAGATGCTTGGAGTGTAGAACCTATTGATACAGCAGTAGATTTTGGCGCGCAGACGATTATAAGCCTCAACGCCTCACCCTTTCAAATTGGTAAACATGATGAACGCTTGAATGCCATTAAAAAGAGGGTTTTAGATAACAAAGTAGATCTTATCTATGTGAATGCTGTTGGTGGGCAAGATGAATTGATTTTTGATGGTGGTTCATTTGTAATGAATGCCAACGGCGAAGTCACACATCAACTGCCCTTCTTTGAAGTTATAACGCAAGCGTTAGATGCCCCTATCAAAGCAAATACCAATGAGCCTGTAGAAAAAACCCTCTATGACGCTTTGGTGCTTGCCACAAAGGACTATGTGAATAAAAATGGCGTGTTTAAGGGTGCCGTGATAGGCTTATCAGGCGGTATTGATTCTGCTCTAACACTTGCCATCGCTGCTGATGCGCTTGGTAGTGAGAATGTCCAAGCAGTAATGATGCCTTATGATTACACCTCTAATATGAGTCTCGAAGACGCCAAAGCTCAAGCCAGCAGTATGAATGTGGATTATCAAGAAATCAACATTCATCCTATGGTCAGTAGTTTTAATATACAACTCAGCCCTTTATTCTCTGGCACAGAACCTGATACTACTGAAGAAAACCTTCAAGCACGCATTCGTGGCACACTGTTAATGGCTATTTCTAATAAATCTGGCAAAATTGTGCTAACAACTGGTAATAAATCCGAGATGGCGGTCGGTTATGCCACGCTATATGGCGATATGTCTGGTGGTTTCGCCCCACTTAAAGACATTGCCAAAACCATGGTCTATCGCCTTGCAAAATACCGTAATACTGTTAATTATATAATTCCTGGTCGTGTTATCGACCGAGAACCTTCTGCCGAACTCGCTCCTAATCAAATCGACAGCGACTCCCTTCCCCCTTACGATGAGTTAGACGCTATTCTCGCCCTATTTGTCGAGCAAAAGCAATCCATTGCCCATATCACCCAGCAAGGTTACAATCAAGCCACCGTCGAGCGTATCAGTCGCTTAGTCCTTAATAACGAATACAAGCGTCGTCAAAGCGCCCCAGGTCCTAAAATTAGTGCCAATGCCTTCGGCAAAGAACGCCGTTATCCGATGACTTCTAAGTTTCAGCCTTAAAAACAGAAGGATAAAGAGGTGCTATCCTTTATGGCATGCCCCCTATTTATACTGGTTTACACTTGTCATCCCGAGCGCTAGCCGAGGGACCTTGTGAGGGGTGCGAGATCCCTCGGCTAGCGCTCGGGATGACAGGGAGGGGCTGCTTAAGGATGACAAGGGGGTAGTCATACTGTATCTATGAAAATATTTTCAACAATCCTTGGGCTTTACACTTGGTTTCTTCCAACTCTTGCTCCGCAACTGAGTCAAATACAATACCCGCTCCCGTCCTAAAGGTTAAATTTTTGTCTTGCTGGGTAATGGTGCGTATAAGGATGTTAAAATCCATTTTTCCGTTACTGCTGATATAGCCTAATGAACCTGTGTATGCCTGTCTAGGCATTTGCTCTAATTCGGTAATAATTTGCATACATCTGATTTTTGGACACCCAGTGATCGTACCTCCAGGAAACAAAGCGTGTACCAAATCTTTAATGGTCATGCCCTGCTTAAGTTTGCCTTGAATATTAGAAACGATATGATGTACGAATGGATAACTCTCTAGCGTCATAATCTCATCCACATGAACTGAGCCATACTCACATACCCTGCCCAAATCGTTACGCTCTAAATCAAGCAGCATAATGTGTTCTGCTTGTTCTTTAGGATGATTAATTAATTGTGCTTTCAGTCGTTCATCATCTTCGCCCTGCCCACGGGGGTGGGTGCCGGCAATTGGGCGGGTTTCTATCTTGTTGCCATCCACGCTGAATAAGCGCTCAGGTGAAGAAGAAATAATACTAAAGTTATCAAATTGCGCCAGAGCAGCAAAAGGTGCTGGATTGGAATGCTTAAGTGCTTGATACACCTGTGTTGGTGCAATATCACTGTTCAATGCATATTGCCATTGCCTTGAGAGGTTGACTTGAAACACATCGCCTGCAACGATGTAATCTTTGGCACGCTTAACACCGTTAACAAACTTAGAGGTTTGCTCGTGTGAAAGTTCGCCTTGGATCAAAGGCTTTTCCCCCTCTTTTAATTGCTCAATATCGGATAACACTTGCGCTATGCGTTGCTGGTCGTCAAATTGGTCAAGTAGATAAGTTTGTTGTTGATGGTGGTCAATCACAATTGCAGTGGGAATTTTAACGGCAATTGCAACGGGCTGATTTCCTTTCAGTAAATCGTTTTTTAATAACGGTTCGATTTGCCCGATTAACTCATACGATAAATACACAAACCAGCCACCCGTAAAAGGTAAATCGCTTTCTACGGTGGGCACATCAACCTTTGATTCTAATTCAGAAAGAAAGTCAAAATCTTCCAAATTATTTAGAACAACTTGCTCGGTAGGATGGGCAAATAGGATTGAATAGCGGTTATTTTGGTTGTGATTGACGCTTTCTAGTAAAAAAGGATAGCGCTGAGCATCTAAATGGCACAAAGCATCCAGTGCCACCTCAGGTATTTCTAAGGACTTCACTGCTTAGTGTACTTTGACGCTATTCGTAGATGAACTCAACACGACGGTTTTTTTGCCAGCCAATTTCATTATCCAGTTTGCTATCTGGCTTCTCTTCGCCATAACTAACCACTGTAACCCTGCTGTCAATACCTTCGTAGAGTTCCAAAACCTCTTTAACACGTAACGCACGGTTTTCGGCTAAGGCCAAGTTGTATTCACGAGTTCCACGGGCATCTGCATGCCCTTCTAAGCGCAGTCTGATTTGTGGGTTTTCCTGCATAAACTGCACATGTTTGACAACTTCTTGGGAGGCTTCTTTATTCATATTAGTCGCATCAAGGTCAAAATACAGTGTAAATTTAATGTCACTACTTTTCAATGTTGTTAACGCCTTTTCTCTCTCTTTTTCTGGCATTTTTTCCACTTCTTTTTCATTGGATTCCTTCCATTCAAAGCTTGACTGCTCGCCAACAACCGCATCAACTTCGCTTTGCCCTCTGTCTTCAACAATAACCTTATTGGTAACCATTTCAGGCTCACTACTCTCGCTAGAAAACTTGCTTTTTATAGTGTCTATCGTTGAGCAAGCACTTAACACTGCCATTAATGGCAAAATAATTAATATTTTCATCTTTCTCCTATTTTTTTTCTAAATGAGTTGACCAATTTGGCTCTCTTACTTCTGCATTATATGAAGACAGCTCATATGAGCGATTACCCTCCACAGATACAACTGATAGCACTCCTTTTTCTTTATGATTACTAGAAAAGATAATCATATCACCATTCGGTGAAAAATGGGGTGATTCATCTAATGTACCATTGCTTATCACTGTTAATTCACTGGTTTTAATGTTTAACACTGCAATACGATAATCGTTATCAACACGGTGAACCAGCGCTAAATGTTTACCGTCTGGGGAAAAAGTTGCCTTGGCGTTATAACGCCCTGAGAAGGTAACACGATTAACTCGACCACTTTTTAAATTTTTAATATAAATTTGCGGTTGTCCAGAGCGATTAGAGGTAAACACAATAGACTTGCCATCAGGGGAGTAGTTGGCTTCTGTGTCAATGCCGGCGTGTTTTGTCCAGCGGATAAAGTGATTGGTTTCTAGATTGTAAGCATAAATATCTTTATTGCCCTTCCTGGACATTGTCATTAATAGACTTTTGCCATTTGGGTGCCAGCTTGGTGATGAGGCAATACCATCAAAATGGGGTAATCTTTGAATTTTTTTACGCACAAATGGATGCCAAATAAACACCTCTGAGCGCCCATTTTCAAAGGAAACATAAGCAATTTTTTTGTTTTTATATTCAAATTCTGGTGACCAAACAGGTGAAAGCATTGGGGATTTAAGTTTAATGCGACTTTTTGCATTTTTTGCATCGGCATCAGAAATATTGAGTCGGTAGATTTTTTCTCCCTCTCTATCTTCTGTGACAGTTATATAAGTAAGCAAGGTATTGAATGAGCCGTTCTCACCCAGCAATGCCTCGTAAATATCATCACTAATTTGGTGTGCTACTTTTCTAAAGCCATTTAAGTGAACACGCGTAGAACGCGTGAACAACTTAGCGTTACTATAAACATCATACAAGGTAATAGAAAGTTGATAAATTTTATCACTTTCTTGTTCAATACTGCCGATAACAACCGCCTCTATATTTTGTTTTTTCCAAAATCCCGCATCAAGTTTTTCCACAACAGCGTCAGGAATAAGCACATTAAAGCGCCCTGAGCGTGTCAGATTATCGCGAATAATTTTTGAAATATCTCTATCTGCTACTCCTTCTCCAATCAACTTAAATTGGCTAATGGCAATTGGAAAGGCATTTTCATCCTTCTTCATCACCGTCACCTCTAATACCCCATGTGCAATACCAGCACTAAGCATTAAAAACAAAGGTAGCCATTGACGCAATTTCACTCTCTTTCTTCCAGCCAGTTCATTTGAATAGCTTCCAAGATTTTTTCGCCTGACTTTTCCTTATCATCGTTAAATGCCTCAAGTGCAATCACCATTTTATGTAAATCCACAAAATTAATAAAAGTCGGGTCAAAGTCAGGGTGTGCCTCATCAAGGGCGATAGCAATGTCCAAAGAATCAATCCAAAGCATAATTATCTCATTTAAAAAAATAGATTCAATTATAAACGACTAACAAGTATCGTTGTTAATGTTTTTTGTTACTGCTACGCATTACTGAATACACAAAATCTAAACCCTTGATCGCGTACATTGCTTCATCAAGTTTGACTATGTTAGGTACGCTAATAATCAAATTCATCCCTTTCATAGTATGGTCTCTCTCTTCCACTTCAATATTTTCAATGTTAACATTAATTTTGGCAAGTGCATTGGCAACAGATGCTAGCATACCTCGGCGATTTTCAATTTTTACACAAATAGCCACTTCAAATTCTTCACCCTCACCTTCTTGCCAGTCAACACCCATCCATTGCTCATTTTTTTGCTTGGCATAAATAAAATTACCACAATTAAAACGGTGTAATACCAGCCCCTTACTGCTAGTTAGTATGCCAGCTACTTTGTCACCAGGGATAGGATAACAACAGTGAGCAAAATTAATTGGCTTACCCGTTGTGTCTTTGATGCTAATGCGATTTGCGTTAATAGCACATTCTTTTTCGTGTAACTTATTGAGTACGAAAGAGATCAGCACTTCAGATAGGGCTATCTTGATGTAAAGATCATTTTTGTTATCACATTTAAGGTCTATCAGGCACATTTTCCACTTTTCATCACTAACGGGTTCGCCACCCCCTTGGTAACTCAAAGCGTTAGTTAACAGATAACTGCCGAGCTGTATTAATTCTGAAACTGATTCTTCTTTAAGGTTAGACTTGATAGCCGCTTTTGCTTTAGCGGTTATAGCAACTTTTAACCAGGCGGGTTGTGGTTTGGCGTCTTCATTAGTTATAATTTCAATGGTTTGCCCTGATTTTAGTTCTTTAGACAGTGCAACACTAACTTGATCCACTTTTGCCCTCAGCGTGTGATTGCCAACTTTAGTATGGATGGCATAAGCAAAATCAAGTGCAGTTGACTTGTAAGGCAGTTGAATAATCTCTCCTTTTGGCGTAAAAACAAAAACTTCAGAAGGGAATAAATCATTTTTTGTTTCTTCTAAAAACTCAATAGAAGTACCTGATTTTTCTTGAATATCCAACAATGAGCCCATCCAATTATTTGCCAATTCTTCGGAGTTTTTACCCTTGTTTTTGTAATGCCAATGCGCAGCAATACCGTATTCAGAAATAAAATCCATATCCTTTGTGCGAATCTGTACTTCAATAAACACCTTGCTTGGTCCGAATAAAGCTGTATGTAGCGATTGATAGCCATTAGCTTTAGGTAAGGCAATATAATCCTTGAATTTACCCGGCAAAGGCTTATAAAGATTATGAATAATACCAAGCGCTTGATAGCATTTTGGCACTTCATCAACTACAACTCTAAATGCAAATATATCAAGTATTTCTGAGAATTTTAACCCCTGTTGTTTCATCTTTTTATAGATGCTGTAAGTGGTTTTTTTGCGTCCACTAGTGCTAAATTGCATTAATCCTTCTTGAATTAGACGATGCTCAATCTCCTTCTGAATGTTGCTAATAATTTCCTTTAAATTACCATGGCGTTTGTTAATTTGATGATTCATCACTTTATATCGATAAGGGTACATAAACCTAAAACATAAATCTTCCAGTTCTGCCCTAATATTATTCAACCCCAATCTACGCGCAATTGGCGCGTGAATTTCTGAGGTTTCTTTGGCGATTCTATATTGTTTTTGACGACTCATTGACTCTAGCGTACGCATGTTATGCAGTCTGTCAGCGAGTTTAATCATCATTACCCGCATATCGGTACTCATTGCTAATAACAATTTTCTAAAGTTTTGTGCTTGCTGGTCAATATTTGAATGAAATTCTAGTCCCGTTAATTTTGAAACACCTTGCACAATATGCGCCACCTCTTCACCAAAATCCTTAATAATATTTTCCTGGGTGAGTATAGTGTCTTCAATGCAATCATGTAATAGCGCCGCAACAATGCAATAACAGTCAAGTTTGAGTTCCGCTAAAATCATTGCAACATTTATTGGGTGAAATACATAGGCCTCGCCTGAGCGGCGATATTGCCCGTCATGTGCTGTTGCAGCGACAATATAAGCCTGATAAACACCCTCAACTTGCTGTTTTGGCATATAAGTATCCAGTACTGCACACAGGTCGCTAATTAAGATTCTTTTTTCAGATAAAGGCATTTGAATAATGTTTAAAGTTAATAAAATTAATTATAATACAACTGCGCCAGTATAATGCTTCCAAATATCTATAAATAACCTCTTTTAGTAATATATGAAAAATACAATCAAATTAATCGTTAGCCTTTCTTTCTTATCACTTTCACTCAGTGGGTGCTGGTGGAATGATGAAAAAAGAGAATCTATCACTAAGGGCTGGTCACCTAAAACCTTCTTCAAGCAAGCCAAAGAAGAAATGTCATCGGGTTCAGCTGACAAAGCAATTGAATTATTTGAACAGTTGCAAGCTGCCTATCCTGGCTCTAAATATGCACTGCAATCTAAATTAGAAGCTGCCTACGCACTTTACAAAAAAGAAGATTATAATGAAGCAATTGTACGCTTAAATGACTATATCAAGCTTTATCCTGAGCACTTTTCAACACCCTACGCTTATTATTTGCGTGGCGTTATTTCAGAAGACAAATCACGCTCTATCTTAGATGGTTTGATGACCGACAATGCTCAGCGTGATGTTGATTCAGTACGCAATGCCTTTAATTATTACATGGCTTTAATTGATAAGTTTCCTAAAAGCGAATACGCCGAAGAAGCAAAAACACGCTTAATTGTTTTAAGAAATATTCTTGCTAGACACGAACTATTTATTGCCATTTATTACACCAAAAGAAATGCCAATATTGCCGCCATCAATCGCTCTAAATTTATTATTGAAAAATATCCAAATACACCCTCAGTCCCAGCAGCATTACATTTAATGGCGCGTAACTACGACCATGTGGGCATGGATACTTTGGCAAAAGATGCGCGTCGTGTATTGACAAAAAGTTATCCAGTATATACACCACACTACACGATAGATTAATATTTGTATAAGTATGAACAAGCAGGAACGCTTTTTCGCACTTAAAATCTCGTCCATTATGGCAACCCGTATGTTTGGGTTGTTTATGATATTCCCTGTTTTTTCTGTGTATGCTACACAATACGAAAACACCACCCCCTATTTGATTGGTTTAGCAATTGGCATTTATGGCTTAACACAGGCGCTTTTACAAATCCCTTTTGGCTACCTGTCTGACCAATATGGTCGCAAACCTTTGTTGGTCGTTGGGCTTGTATTTTTCTTTATTGGTAGCGTTGTAGCTGCCAACTCTACCGATATTATCCATGTAGTGATTGGTAGAGCCCTACAAGGCGGTGGTGCAATTTCCGCTGTCTTAATGGCGTTTTTAGCCGATTTTGTTTCCGAGGGTCAGCGCTCTAAGGCGAATGCTTTTGTTGGAATGCAGATTGGCATGGCATTTATGCTATCCCTATTAATCGGACCGATGATTACAGTTAATTTGGGGCTTTCGGGATTATTTTGGGTGATTGCTGGCTTATCTATTATCGCTATGGCAATCGTTATCACTCTACCACATGCTAAACCACACGCACAATACACGCTATCCATAGCGAACTTTAAACAAGTATTAACGCCTAAATTAGTCAAGCTTGATTTTAGTGTCTTTGCGTTGCACTTGATTTTGACCTGTACTTTTATCGTGGTGCCATTGTCATTGGTAGAGAATAAAATAATTTTGAGCGATTTAAGCAACAATTGGCAGGCTTATTTGCCAGTAATGTTGCTCTCATTTGTGGGGATGCTACCAATTATTATCATTGCTGAAAAATTCAAAAAACATAAAGATATGATGGTACTTGCCATTTTGATTATGGCAGCAAGTCAGATATTATTTTATAAAATATCATTAGATTACACTACATTTTTAGCCATAATGACGCTATTTTTTATCGCTTTTAATGCTATGGAAGCAATGCTCCCATCAATGGTATCAAAACTTGCGGCGAATGATAAGCGAGGCTTAGCAATGGGTATGTACTCCACCTCACAATTCCTCGGTGCATTCATTGGTGGTGTAGTTGGTGGTGTTATTTATCATGCTTATGGTTTAAATAGTGTATACTTTTTTACCGCATTGATGGCAATGTGTTGGTTGGGCGTTGTGCTCACCATTAAAAAGTAGAAAAGTATATTAATAGGAGAAAAGAAAATGGCAGGAATAAATAAAGTAATTCTAGTAGGTAATTTAGGGCAAAAACCAGAAATTAAATACGCAACAAACGGTAACGCAATCACTAATTTAAGCATTGCAACCAGTGAATCTTGGACCGATAAAAACACCGGTCAAAAGAATGAAAAAACAGAATGGCACAGAGTTAGCGTATTCGGAAAATTGGCTGAAATCATCGGACAATACTGCGACAAAGGCTCAAAGTTGTATGTCGAAGGCAAACTGCAAACGCGCAAGTGGCAAGACCAATCAGGTGCTGATCGCTACACAACCGAAGTTGTGGTATCAGGCTTCGGTGGCACTATTCAAATGCTTGATTCACGCAACAACGCAGGTGGTGGTGCACCCTATCAAGCACCAGCCGCTGGCGGTGCACCGCAACAATCTGCACCAGCACCACAAGCTCAAGCCCCTGCTGCTGACCCAATTACCCCAGTTGATAACACTGGTTTCGATGATGATATTCCGTTTTAGTCTTTAATTAAAACAAAAAAAAGCCCGCTTCTTGCGGGCTTTTTTAATACCTAAAATTATTTAGCTCGAACGGTGTTTTCCTTATCATCCCAATAGTTAGCCTTGTTTTTTAACACCCAACGCACACCGCCTTTAGGGTCTTCAACATCCCCTGTATAGCGTGGAATTAAATGCACATGCAAATGCATCACACTTTGTCCTGCGGCTTGCCCGTTATTAACACCCATGTTATAACCATCTGGATTAAATTCTTCATCAAGGATTTTCTTGGCATTTTGCACCGCTTTACCAATGGCCAACAACTCCTCTTCTGTGGCTTCAAAGTAAGTGGCAAAGTGGCGTTTAGGCACAATTAATGTATGCCCTGGTGAGGCGGGATAACTGTCAATAAAGGTTAATGTGTGCTCGCATTCACCAATAATTCGTTCATCTCTTAGGTTACAAAAAATACAGTTTTCACTCATGATATTGATTAATTCAAAAAAAAGGTTATTTTACGCAATAAAAAAGCCTGTTATTGCAGGCTTTTTTATTAATGAACAGTAAAAACTATCTATTATTGTGTTGCTGTAACCATTGTTTCATTATTTCCTTGAGGCGGTTAAGTTAAAGTTAAGGGTCTTAACTAGTTAAGCGGCTCTTTTCTAAAATTATCAAGTAAGATTTTATACATATCTTGCTTACGATTATTAAATCTAAATTCACATTCTTTAAGATGATATTTAAACATTTTTTTATTCATTCCTTTAAATTTTACTAGTCTAATTTTAGCATAACCCCAAAAAGATTCGATGCCGTTAATATGAGAATTTCCTCTGGCAAATTCATTCTTACCATGATGAACACGATAATGCTTTTTATAGCCAAAATCTACCAAGCCATTATATCCACGCCATCCGTCAGAATTAATAATACTATCTGTTGATGTTTTGTCTTTTATTATGCTGTGAAGGGTTATTCTATCGCACTTTTCTATAATTTGAGTATAAACCTTATCACCTCGTTTCAATAAGCCAAATACGATTATCTTGCCCCTGGCACCTCGGCCGCGTTTCCCACGGACGCGCCGAGCACCAAAGTAGCTTTCATCAACTTCAATCTGCCCCACTAGTGGGGCAGATTGAAGTTGATATTGGTCTGATAATTCAAAAATTCTTATCCTTACAAGTGTCAAAATTTTATTAACAGTGTTTAAATTTAGATTGGTTAATTGTGCTATTTGAGTAGCGCTTAAATCCACTGAAAAATATTTAATAACTTCTCTAAATTTTGCCTCTGAAAGTCTTGAACGGTTGTAATACTTATTTTTCCTTTTCATAACTAGTATTTTAAGCAATTAAAAATTGCTTAACTAGTTAAGACCCAAAGTTAATTATAAATGCTTGGAAACAAAAAAAACCAGCAGTAAATGCTGCTGGTTTTTTTAACAAAAATAAATCCAGTTACTTGACTTGAGTAGGTCTAGATAGAATTTGTGTGTTGTGTGGATTGTAACCATAACCACGACGATAGTTATTGCCATTATTATTCCAGCCGTTATTATCAAACTCATCAAACATATTGCTCATTTCCTCTGCGTACCAACGAGGATCCCAGTAGTCATATGGGTTATAAGCGAAAAAGCCATTGTCTTGCTGGTAGCCATTTTGACCATTTTGGTTATAACCATAGCCGTTATAGTTGCTAACACCATTTTCCCATGGCATATTGTTGCCATTCCATGGCATATTATTATTGTTCCAAAATGCGTTTGCACTCATTGTAAACGCAAGAATTGCGATAGCTAAAATTTTTTTCATGTTGTTTTCTCCTAAGTTATTGTTCAACGGAGTGTATTATAAACTACTAATATAGATTTTATTACTTATCTTTAAAAAAAAGTTTTTATGGATTTCGGTATAATGTTAAAAATGACGACACAACAACAACTACAATCCCTTTTAGAACAACGCATTCTCGTATTAGATGGTGCGATGGGGACGATGATTCAAAAGCACAATCTCAGCGAGGAAGATTATCGAGGCGAGCGTTTTAAGGACTGGCACATTCTCGTGCAGGGTAATAATGACCTGCTTTCGTTGACGCAACCGAAAATCATTCAAGACATTCATCGACAATATCTTGAAGCAGGGGCGGATATTCTTGAAACCAATACTTTCAACGCCACGCAAACTTCTATGTCGGACTATGAAATGGAAGAATTGGCGTTTGAAATTAATGTAGAGAGTGCAAAACTCGCCAAACAAGCCTGTGATGAATTTTCAACTGACGACAAACCCCGCTTTGTTGCGGGTGTTATTGGCCCTACTTCACGCACTTGTTCGTTATCACCTGATGTCAACGACCCTGGTTTTAGGAATGTATCGTTTGATGAATTAGTCGGTGTTTATTCCGAGTCCACCCGTGGCTTAATTGAAGGCGGTGCGGATATTATTCTAATTGAAACCATTTTTGATACGCTGAATGCTAAAGCCGCTATCTTTGCGGTGCAACAAGTATTTGAAGAGGCAGGTGTTGAGTTGCCGATTATGATTTCAGGCACCATTACTGATGCCTCGGGTCGCACCCTATCGGGTCAAGTAACGGAGGCATTTTACAATTCACTGCGTCACGCAAACCCTATTTCTATCGGTCTAAACTGTGCATTAGGCCCTGATTTATTGCGTCAATATGTCGCTGAACTTTCTCGTATTTCCAATGTCTTTGTCTCTGCCCATCCAAATGCAGGTTTACCCAATGAATTTGGCGAATACGACTTAGACGCACCGACCATGAGCGAGCAAGTCGGAGAATGGGGACAGGCGGGTTTAATTAATATTCTCGGCGGTTGCTGTGGTTCTACGCCTGCCCATATTAAAGCCATTGCCGATGCGGTGAGTGGCTTGCCACCGAGAGAAATCCCTAATATTAAACCCGAATGTCGTTTATCAGGCTTAGAAGCCTTTAATATCGGCGAAAATTCCTTATTTGTCAATGTCGGTGAACGCGCTAATATCACAGGTTCTGCGAAATTTAAACGCCTTATTCTTAACGAAGAATACGAGGAAGCCCTTGATATTTGTCGCACACAGGTGGAAGAAGGCGCGCAAGTCGTTGACATTAATATGGATGAGGGAATGTTGGACGGCAAGGCGGCAATGGTGCGTTTTATGAATTTGATTGCCTCCGAGCCTGATATTTGCAAAGTGCCGTTAATGGTGGATTCGAGTAAATGGGAAATCATCGAAGCAGGCTTAAAATGCACGCAGGGTAAAGCAATTGTTAACTCCATATCACTCAAAGAAGGTAAGGAAAACTTTGTTAAATACGCCAAATTATGCAAACGCTATGGCGCCGCCATTATCGTGATGGCGTTTGATGAAGCGGGTCAAGCAGATACGCAAGAACGCAAAGTTGAAATTTGCACAAATGCTTATAACATCTTGGTTGACGAGGTTAATTTTCCAGCAGAAGACATTATTTTTGACCCGAATATTTTTGCGATAGCCACGGGCATTGAAGAACACAATAATTATGGCGTAGATTTTATTGAAGCCACACGCAAAATTACCCAAAACCTGCCGTATGCTAAAGTATCGGGTGGTGTTTCTAATGTTTCATTCTCATTCAGAGGCAATAATCCTGTGCGTGAAGCGATTCACTCGGTATTTTTATACCACGCTGTTCAAGCGGGAATGACTATGGGTATCGTCAACGCAGGGCAACTTGTGGTGTTGGATGATATTGACCCTAAACTCAAAAAAGCCGTTGAGGATGTGGTGCTAAATAGCGACGCAGAGGCGGGTGAGCGTTTGGTGGATATTGCAGGTGAGTTTTCAGGTGAGTTGGCAAAAAAAGACAATAGCAAAGAGTTAGAATGGCGTCAATGGCATGTCGAAAAACGCTTAGAACACTCGTTAGTTAAAGGCATTACCAAATTCATTGACGAAGATACCAAAGAAGCCCTTGAAAAACTCGGTCGCCCTATTTTGGTCATTGAAGGTCCGCTAATGGATGGTATGAATGTTGTTGGCGACTTATTTGGTGCGGGCAAAATGTTTTTGCCACAAGTGGTGAAATCAGCACGGGTAATGAAAAAATCCGTCGCTTGGCTCGACCCTTATTTGGAAGCCGAAAAAGAAGATTGTGCTTCCAGTTCAAACGGCAAAATCTTAATGGCAACAGTCAAAGGCGATGTTCACGATATTGGTAAAAACATCGTTGGCGTAGTGCTTTCGTGCAACAATTACGAAATTATTGACCTCGGAGTAATGGTGCCTACCGAGACAATTTTAGCAACGGCAAAGCAAGAAAATGTTGATATTATCGGGCTTTCAGGCTTAATCACCCCATCACTCGATGAAATGGTTTTTGTTGCCAAAGAAATGCAACGACAAGGCTTTGAATTGCCCTTAATGATTGGCGGTGCAACAACCTCTAAGGCACACACAGCCGTGAAAATCGAACCTGAATATGACAAAGGCGTGTTTTATGTGCAAGACGCTTCTAAGTCCGTTGGTGTTGCCAGTAGCCTACTTTCAGAAAAACTCAAACCCACTTTATTGGCTGAAACTAGCGCCGATTACGCCAAAGTGCGTGAACGCCGTGCTAACAAAGGCAAGAGCAAACTCATTTCAATGGAAAAAGCCAGAGCCAACAAGCCCAAACTGTCATTTGATTCGGTAACAACGCCTAATCAAATCGGCGTGCAAGTCTTCAAAGACTACGACCTCGCTGAAATCTTTGAATTTATCGACTGGGTGCCGTTTTTCCGCACTTGGGAATTGGCAGGTAAATTCCCCGACATTCTCACCGATGAAGTCGTCGGCGAATCCGCCTCCGCCCTATTCACCGATGCCAAAGCGATGTTTAAAAAAGTCATTGATGAAAAATTATTGCAAGCCAACGCCGTTGTCGGCATCTTCCCAGCCAACACTGTCAACGAAGACATTGAACTGACAGATGAACACGGCGAAGTATTTATGACCCTCAACCACCTCCGCCAACAACTCGACAAAAAAGGCAACACCCCAAACTTCTGCCTTAGCGATTTCATTGCCCCAAAAAACAGCGGCATCCAAGACTACATCGGCGCCTTTGCCGTTACCGCGGGCATCAATATCGACCCCTTAGTTGAAGCCTTTGAGTCCGACCACGATGACTACAATGCCATTATGATTAAGGCTATCGCCGACCGCCTAGCCGAAGCCTTTGCCGAATTAATGCACCACAAATTTCGCACCAAAATCTGGGGCTACACCGATGAAACCATCAACAACGACGCATTCATCGAAGAAAAATACCGTGGCATCCGCCCTGCCCCAGGCTACCCCGCCTGCCCAGAACACAGCGAAAAAGAAAAAATATGGGCATTATTAGAGGTCGAAAATAACATCGGTATGACCCTCACCAGCTCCTATGCTATGCTTCCAACTGCCTCCGTCAGTGGTTGGTATTTCGCACACCCCGATGCCCGCTATTTTGGCGTTGCCAAAATCAATCAAGAACAACTTGAAGACTATGCCAAACGCAAAGGGGTATCAGTAGAGCAAGCAGAGCGCTTGCTTTCGCCTAATTTAGAGTAATAACAATTCTTTCTGCACCTTTGCTGTTACCACCCTCGTACATGGTTTTAAGCACAAAATAACTGCCGGTAAAGACTGTAAGTGTTATTGCTAAGACGAGATATTTCATTTTTGGGCTTTGACTTCGATTTCTCTAAGTGATTGTGCGAGTTTGTCTAATGAGGCATTGATGAGTTTATAGGCGCCTTCTGCACCAAAGGTTTTAGCGACTTCAAGGGCTTCGTTAATGACGACTTTGTAGGGGACTTCAATGCTATTTTTCAGTTCGTAGGCACCTAAATAAAGCACAGAATGTTCAACGGCACCAAGTTCTTCAGTATCGCGGCTAATGGTTGGGGCAATTAACTCGTCGAGTTCTGTGCGACTTCTGAGAATACCCTTAAATAAATCAGAAAAAAAGGCTTTGGATATTTTGCCTTTTTTTTGACTAAGGAAGTGTTGCTCAATTTGTAGCATTTCCCCGCCTGATATTTCATATTGATACAAGGCTTGAACGACGCGCTCTCTGGAGCGATGTTTTGGGGTAGTGAATGACATTTATTCCCCAGTCTGCTTTATTAAATATAACATTTCAATCATTGCCATGGTCGCTTCCTCGCCTTTATTGCCTTTGTAGCCCCCTGCTCTGCCGATGGTTTGCTCCATATTGCTGGTGGTTAGGACGCCAAACGCAGTTGGCACTTCGTATTGATAAGACACATCGGCAACGCCTCGGGCGCATTCGTTGCAAACGAAGTCAAAGTGCGGGGTTTCCCCATTAATTACTGCACCTAAAGTTACAATGCCGTCATATTTGCCACTTTTTGCAAGTTTTTTAGCCAACAAGGGAATTTCAAAGGCACCTGGGACATAAAAAATATCAACATTGTCTGCCTTGATTCCGTATTTAGCAAGGGTTTCCTGTGCTGCGGCTAATAATTTATCGCCAATTTCTTGGTAAAAGTAACCCACCGTGATAGCGACCTTGCTATCGGTTAAAAAATCACTGTTTGCGTCTTTATCAAATTTAAAATTCATAACCCTTACTCTTTATTTGTAATATATTCAACCACTTCCAAACCGAAGCCCTTCAAGGCATTCAACTTTCTCGGGCTGCCCAAAATACGCATTTTACCCACGCCTAAATCAGACAAAATCTGCGCACCAACGCCGTAAGTTTTAACATCGTTACTGCCCTCATGTGTGCGGATAAGCAAAAACACGCCACTTTCTTTTTGGCTAATGTGTTCTAAAGCATCATTAACTCCCAAAGAATTACTATTTTCTTGCAAAATATCGGTAAATACATTTTCCATATGCACACGCACGCAAACAGGATTGTCTTTGTTAATGTCGCCTTTGACTAAAGCAGTATGCGTTTGCTGATGAATGGTGTCTAAAAACGATACTAAAGTAAATTCGCCATATTTGGTGCTGAATGGTCGCTCATCCACGCGTTCAATGGTTTTTTCATTTTCCACACGGTAAGAAATCAAATCTTCAATTGTACCCCATTTAATTTGGTGCTTTTCGGCGAAAATCTCTAAATCATCACGACGCGCCATTGAGCCATCTTCGTTGAGAATTTCAACAATCACAGAGGCAGGTTCTAGCCCAGCAAGACGCGCCAAATCACAACCCGCTTCGGTATGCCCTGGGCGAATTAACACCCCGCCTGGTTGTGCCATGAGCGGGAAAATATGCCCTGGTTGCACAATATCAGAAGGCTTAGCATTCGGTGCAACGGCGTCTAAAACTGTTTTTGCCCTGTCTGCTGCTGAAATCCCAGTAGTTACGCCTTCAACTGCCTCAATAGAAACGGTAAAGTTAGTGCCATTTGCATCATTATTCTGTGCCACCATTAACGGTAAATTCAAGCGTTTACAACGCTCTTGCGTCAAAGTTAAGCAAATCAAACCTCGCCCATGCGTCGCCATAAAATTAATATCTTCCTTGGTGCAAGTCGCTGCAGGAATAATTAAATCACCTTCATTCTCACGGTCTTCATCATCCATCAAGATAATCATCTTGCCTTGCTTGTAATCTTCTAATATTGCTTCAATACTGGCTTTTGTTTTCATAATTTATTTATTATTTAATAATTGTTCAAGATGACGAGCAATAATATCCACTTCCAAATTCACCGCACTACCTGTCGTTAATTGCCCCAGCGTCGTTGCTGTTAGCGTATGTGGCACAATATTAATGTCAAACACATTTTTTTCAATACTATTGACCGTCAAACTCACGCCATTCACGGTAATCGAGCCTTTTTTAGCAATATATCGCACCAAAGGCTGTGGCACGCTAATTTTAAAGCGTGTGGATTCGCCTTCGGTAGTTTTGTCAACCACCTCGCCCTGCCCATCCACATGCCCACTCACCATATGTCCGTCAATACCTTGATTTATTCTCAAGGCTTTTTCAAGATTAATATCATCACCAACCGACAAATCGCCCAAAATTGAGCAATTTAAGGTTTCCTGCGAGGCATCCGCCTTAAAACCACCATCGCCCAACTCAATCACTGTCAAGCACACGCCATTCACAGCAATACTATCGCCAATTGCCACACTGTCAAAATCCAAACCACTAGAGACGAAACCAAACACAGCACCCTGTTCATGCGTGATTTTGCTACTGATTTGACCGATGGCTTGAATGATGCCTGTAAACATAAAAGGATTGCGATAAATTTTGCGTTAATTTTACGCTATTTGTTTTCTAAGCAATAACAAAAACTCGCACCCAATAACACGATTATCCACGCTAAATAAATCCACAACATTCCCAACATTAGCACAGACAAAGTACCATAAATCAACTCATAAATTGGAAAATATTGGATATACATCAACAAAGCATATTTCAAAATTTCCAGCCCTATCGTCGCAACCACCCCCGCTTTAAACGCACTTGATAAGCGAATTTTCTTCACAGGTGTTGCATAATACAAAACCGTAAAACCCGAAACAGACAAAGTTAACACAATAAAAACTGGCGCATAAACCGCAACAGACAGTTGACTGAACAACTCCAGCCCCACCACATAAGAACTAACAAATAACGAAGCACCAACCAAAATAGGCCCTAAAAACAGCACAAAAGTATAAGATACCAAACTGCTCATCCAATGACGACGATGGCCTCCGTGCCAAATTAAATTAATGCGTTTATCAATTTCATATAATAAAAACAATACGGCAATCAACAGAAAAACAGAGGCAAATCCTTTGAGTGCCTGTGCCTGAGCAACAAGTTGCTGGATATAAACTTTTGCCACAGCATAGTTTTGTGGCAACAGTTGATTGAATAAAAATTGTTCTAAATACTGTTGTAACTCGGCAAAATAAGGTGAAATAGAAAAGACACTCAATCCCAGCGCCAAGCCTGGCACAATTGCAAATATGGTTGTAAATGATAAAATCGCAGCCGAATCAAAACCCTGTCGCTGCACAAACTCTTTAAATACATTTATAAACATATTATTTTTTAGATTTTAAATAATCCTCGTAATTACCAGAATAATAAGTGGCACCTTTGTCCGTTAATTCCACAACCTTAGTGGAAAGCGACGAGACAAATTCCCTATCGTGGCTGACGAAAAGCAAAGTGCCTTCGTAGTTGTCTAAAGCGAGGTTGAGGGCTTCGATGGATTCCATATCAAGGTGGTTGGTTGGCTCGTCCATCACCAAAACATTGGGGTCTTGGAGCATTAATTTGCCGAATAACATTCTGCCTTTTTCGCCACCAGAGAGGGATTTAATGCTTTTTTCGATGTCATGTTTTCCGAATAGCATCTTGCCGAGTACGGAGCGCATTTCTTGCATATCTTGCTTGGGTTTTTTGAATTGTGCCATCCATTCTAAGACGCTCATATCTTCGGCAAAATCGTCGCTGTGGTCTTGTGCATAGTAGCCGATATTGACATTTTCGCTCCATTTAATTTTGCCTTTGTCAGCTTCTAATTCGCCGACTAAAGTGCGTAGTAGCGTGGTTTTTCCGACACCGTTTTGCCCGATGATGGCAATTCTGTCGCCGACTTCAAATAAGAAACCAATGTCTTTTAACACGGCTTCGCCATCAAAACTTTTGCACAAACCTTCTACTTCAATGATATTACGGTGTAAGACTTTGTCTTGTTTAAAATTGATATAGGGGCTAACGCGTGATGAGGGGCGCATATCGTCTAATACAATTTTGTCTAATTGCTTCAAACGAGAGGTGGCTTGTTTGGATTTAGAGGCGTTGGCTGAAAAACGCGAGACAAAATGCTTAAGTTCTTTCATTTTCGCTTCTTTTTTGGCGTTATCAGCTGACATTTTCTCTTGAATTGCGGTGGCTGCAATCATAAAGTCGTCGTAGTTGCCTGGAAAAGTCTTTAATGCACCATAATCCAAATCTGACATATGCGTACACACACCGTTTAAAAAATGCCTGTCGTGAGAAATAATCACCATGGTTGCTTTACGGGCTTTTAAAATACCTTCTAACCAACGGATTGAATCAATATCCAAGTTGTTGGTTGGCTCATCGAGTAACAAGATTTCAGGGTCAGAAAACAAGGCTTGTGCCAATAACACACGCAATTTCCAACCTGGGGCAAGTTCGCTCATTAAGCCATAATGTTGGTCTTCTGGAATGTCCAAACCGAGTAACAATTCACTGGCAGAAGATTCTGCCATATAACCATCCATTTCGGCAAATTCCATTTCTAATTCTGCCACTTTAATGCCGTCTTTTTCACTCATTTCTGGCAAGGCGTAAATGCGGTCTCTTTCTTTTTTCACTGCCCATAATTTTTCATGCCCCATAATCACAGCATCAACTACACGATATTCTTCATAGGCGAATTGGTCTTGACGCAAAACACCCAATCGCTCACCATCGCTAATACCAACGGTGCCGTGGCTTGGCGTGAGTTCGCCCGTCAAAATTTTCATAAAAGTTGATTTGCCACAACCATTCGCACCAATCAAACCGTAGCGATTGCCATCGCCAAATTTAATGGAAATATTTTCAAATAAAGGTTTTTCACCAAATTGCATGGTGATATTAGCAGTAGAAATCATAATTTTATCGTTGTTTTTTCAAAACGAACATTATCCCATAAGGATTATTAAAATCTTAACTAATCACTTTTGAATTTAAGGTATAAATAGCACTCAATTATCTACTGGTACTATATTATGTTTTCACCCTTAAAAATTTTTAATAAAACAGGTCAAATGCCCGATAAAAAATTACTGTTTGCTATTTTTGCCCTACTAATTTTTGGTTGGATGCTGTCCTCTTCTGCGTCTATCGGGCATTTTGGCAATTACAGTAAAGCCATTAATCAGCTGGCATATATTGGCATTGGCATTGTTGCTGGGTTTATTGTGCTAAAAATTCCTATGTCTTTTTACAAAGAGAATCGTTATTGGTTCTTTCTGATTACCCTTATATTGTTGGCTGTAGTTTTTTCACCAATGGGTAAAACTGTTAACGGTTCCACGCGTTGGATTGATTTAGTAGTATTCAGTTTACAGCCTTCTGAAATTTTAAAAATCGTGATTATTTTATTCGCTGCTGGCTTTTTGGTTGAACAAGAAAAAGATTTGAAACGCCCCTGGAAAGGCTTTTTTAAAGCGTTGGCAATTATTTTCATTCCAAGTGTATTGTTACTTTTTGAACCCGATTTTGGTGCAACCATCATTGTTGTGGCAACCGTACTGATCATGTTACTTGTGGCTGGCGTTTATTTAAAACAATTGTTTATTGCGGGTGGTGTTGTTAGCCTGTTAGTCGTTGGACTTATCTCCCTAAATCCAAATCGAGTAGAGCGTTTTGTGTCTTTTTGGAAAGAGGATTTATGGCTGAACAATTCTGACAAAGTGTGGCAAACCAAACAAGCGCTTATCGGTATTGCTAGAGGTGATTGGACGGGTACAGGGCTGGGCAATGGCATTCAAAAATACACCAAATTACCCGAGCCTCACACGGATATGATTTTTGCGATTATTGGAGAGGAGACAGGCGTTGTGGGAATGTTATTTGTGTTATTTGTTTTTGCGTATATTATGCTTAAAGGTTTTAAAATCGCCAAAGATGCACTTAAAAATAATCGCCGATACAGCTCTTATGTTGGTTTTGGCATTTGCACATGGTTGAGCATGCAATTTAGCGTTAATATTGCGATGAATCTTGGGCTAATTCCGCCTAAAGGCTTTACCCTACCACTGATTAGCTATGGAGGGTCAAGCATGATATTCGCACTCATTTCTATGGCGTTATTACTTAGAATTGGTATGGAAAATAACGCTGATTTAACAAAACAAAAAGAGTATGTCTAACAATAAAACCATTCTCATTATGGCAGGTGGCACGGGTGGGCACATCTTTCCTGCTTTGGCAATTGCTAAAGAGCTTGATAAGCATTCAGTAAATGTGGAGTGGCTTGGCTCTAAAAAAGGTATGGAAAACACACTTGTGCCTAAACACCATATCAAACTTCACAGCGTTAATGCCATCGGTTTACGCGGTAAAAATCTGCTGACATTAATTAAAGCACCCTTCTTGCTCTCATTTGCAGTGTTACAAACCTTTGCGGTGTTTATGCGTGTTAAACCTGATGTAGTATTAGGTATGGGGGGCTTTGCCTCAGGTATTGGGGGGGTTGTCGCATGGTTGTTACGCATTCCTTTGATTATTCATGAGCAAAACTCTATCCCTGGTACGACCAACAAAAGCCTCGCCAAACTTGCCAAAAAAATCTTTCAAGCATTCGAGGGTGCTTTTGTTGATGCCACGACTTCTGGCAACCCTGTGGCATTCAAACCTAAAGACAATCACAAAAAAGGCGAAAAACTTAATTTACTGATTGTGGGGGGGAGTTTAGGCTCAAAACCCATCAATGACATCGTTAGCCAGCTCACTATCGACATCAATATCTGGCATCAAACAGGAAAACAACATTTAGACACTGTTACCGCTCAATACGGCAATAAAAATGTCAAAATGACGGCGTTTATTGACGATATGGCAGCCGCTTATGCTTGGGCAGATGTGGTGTTGTGTCGGGCGGGAGCAATGACAGTGTCGGAATTGATGCTTGCTGCCAAGCCGAGTATTTTGATTCCCCTGCCCCATGCGATTGACAATCATCAGTTTTATAACGCTAAGATTTTAGCCGACCGTCAAGCAGGAATTTTGATTGAACAAAAAGACTTAACCCTTGAAGGGCTTGAAAAAGTTTTACTTGATTTAGACACTGAAAAATTGCAAAACTTATCAAACAATGCCAAACAACTGGCAAAACCTAACGCAGCAACAGAAATTAGTGCGTACTTACTTGCTGTTGATTAATGCCCAACTTTTTAAACAATCTTTGATCGGTGTTGGTATCAGGATTATCCGTCGTCAATAACTGCTCGCCATAAAAAATAGAATTTGCACCCGCAAAAAAGCACAACGCTTGCATCGCCTCCCCCATCTCCGTTCGCCCTGCCGACAAACGCACCACCGACTTAGGCATCATAATCCGTGCCACCGCAATGGTACGCACAAACTCACTTTCTGTTGGTGGCTCAACCTTCTCAAATGGCGTACCTGGAATTGGCACCAATAGATTTAACGGCACAGAATCGGGGTGTTTTTCCAAATTAGCCAAAGAACGCAACATCGATGCACGATCCGCTTGTTTTTCACCCAAACCTAAAATACCACCACTACAGACATGAATATCCGCATTTTGCACCGATTCCAAAGTGTCTAATCGGTCTTGAAAATTGCGTGTAGTAATGACATTGGAATAGTTTTCTTCTGAAGTGTCAATGTTGTGATTGTAATAATCCAACCCTGCCTCTTTCAGCGTAAACGCCTGCTCCTGCGTTAACATTCCCAAAGTTACGCAAGTCTCCATCCCCATTGCCTTTACCCCTTGAATCATCGGAATGACTTTATCGAGACTTTTGTCAGTAGGATTACGCCACGCAGCGCCCATACAAAAACGCGTTGCACCATTGTCCTGTGCAGTTTTTGCCTCTGCAAGCACCGTGTCAATCTCCATTAACTTTTCGCGTTCTAACCCCGTATCATATTTAGAACTCTGCGAGCAATATGAGCAATCCTCAGGACAAGCACCCGTTTTAATGTTTAGCAAAGAACTGACCTGCACAGAATTTGGGTCAAAATACCCCCTATGAATCGTATGTGCTTTGAATAACAAATCGTTAAAAGGCAAAGCAAATAACGCCTCAACCTCTGCCAGTGTCCAATCGTTTCTTAGTGTTGTCATGATGTGCCTGTTTGTAGTTTTGCCGATATTTTACTATAGTTAAGACGAAAAAAAACCATCCTTGCAGATGGTTTTTTTGTCTCTTGAAATTAAATATTACAAGCTGTAATACATTTCATACTCAACTGGGTGAGTAGCACAACGAAGTGCGGTTACTTCTTCCATCTTGAGGTCGATGTATGAATCAATCATATCATCTGTAAATACACCACCTACTGTTAAGAATTCACGGTCTTTATCGAGTGCTTCTAACGCTTGGTCAAGTGATGAGGCTACCGTAGGAATGCTCTTCTTAGCTTCTTCTGATAACTCATATAAGTCTTCGGTGGCAGGCTCGCCTGGGTGAATTTTGTTTTTGATGCCATCAAGGCCTGCCATTAACATCGCAGAGAATGCCAAATATGGGTTAGCTGTAGGATCAGGGAAACGCACTTCAATACGCGTGCCTTTAGGATTTGCAACGAATGGAATGCGAATTGCAGCAGAGCGGTTTTTAGCAGAGTAAGTTAAAATCTCTGGTGCTTCAAAACCTGGAACCAAACGCTTGTAAGAGTTGGTTGATGCATTACAAAATGCGTTCAATGCTCTTGCGTGCTTGATGATACCACCAACATAGTGGAGTGCCATTTCACTTAGGTTGCCGTAAGCACCCTCTTCGTAAAATAAGTTCACGCCATCTTTAGCGATGGATTGGTGAACATGCATACCGTTACCGTTGTCACCAACGATTGGCTTAGGCATAAAGGTGGCTGTTTTGCCGTAAACATGAGCAACATTTTGCACGCAATATTTAAGAATTTGAGTTTCATCTGCTTTTTTAACCAAAGTGTTAAACAACGCACCAATTTCGTTTTGTCCCGCTGTACCCACTTCATGGTGATGCACTTCAGTGGTAACGCCCATCTCTTCGATAGCCAAACACATTTCACCACGCAAATCCATCATAGAATCTACTGGTGGCACTGGGAAGTAACCGCCTTTAACGCCTGGACGATGACCTGTGTTGCCACCGTCAAAGTCACTGCCACTTTCCCAAGCTGCTTCTTCAGAATGCACTGAATAACTACATGCACCCATTGTATTGTCAAATTTAACTTGGTCAAAAACAAAAAATTCAGGTTCGTTACCGAAATACGCAACATCACCAATATTCTGGTCTTGCATATATTGCTCAGCGCGCTTGGCAATTGAACGAGGGTCTTTTTCGTAACCTTTCATATCTTCAGGCTCGATAATATCACAACGAACAATCAGCGTAGATTCTTGCGTGAACGGGTCCATAACGCAAGCATCAAGGTCTGGCTGTAGAATCATATCTGATTCATTAATATCCTTCCAGCCCGCAATTGAAGAACCATCAAACATCTGCCCTTCTTCAAATTTATCAGCATCAACTTGGTGTGCAGGAACGCTCACATGTTGTTCCTTACCTTTAGTATCAGTAAAACGGAAATCAACGAATTTAACTTCGTTTTCCTTCATCATATTCATTACATCATTTGCAGACATAGTTCTTTCTCCTATTTAATTATAAAATTTACTGACATTCTTTGCCAAATATAGCCTGCGTCGTTGCAAACAAAATAGCGGATAATTCTACCCTATTTTTTCCACGAGTAAGATAATTTCATCAATTTTTTCATCAATTTCCAATACTTTATGCCCGTGAACCTTGCACCAAGCAGGAATGTCGTGCAAAACACCAGGGTCGGTGGCAGTCATTTTAAGGGTGTCGCCGATAGCGATTTTATTGATGGTTTCGCCCAAACGAATAACAGGCATCGGGCAAAGCAATCGCCTAACATCAATCTCAGTTTGCATTAACCCACTCCTTTGGTTTTAGGTAATAATCGTATAATTTTTGCTCTGGGCTATCTGCTTCTGGCTCGTATTGATATTCCCAACGCACCAACGGCGGCAACGACATTAAGATAGACTCAGTACGCCCCCCTGTTTGCAAACCAAACAGTGTGCCACGGTCATAAACAAGGTTAAATTCAACATAACGACCACGGCGATAAAGTTGAAATTGGCGTTGGTGGTCGGTGTATGGAGTGTCTTTGCGTTTTTCCACGATTGGACGATAGGCGGTGATGTAACTGTTGCCGACGCTTTGCATAAAGGCAAAACAGTCTTCAAAACTGCCTTCGTTAAGGTCGTCGAAAAACAAACCACCGATACCGCGCTGCTCATCACGATGTTTCATATAAAAATAGTCATCACACCATTTTTTATATTTTGCAAAGGTATCTTTTCCGAATGGGTCGCAGGCATCTTTAGCACTTTGGTGCCAAGCGATACAGTCTTCATCAAAGCCGTAATACGGGGTTAAATCAAACCCACCGCCAAACCACCAAATCGGGTCTTCGCCGTCTTTTTCAGCAATGAAAAAACGCACATTGGCGTGGGAAGTTGGGGCAAAAGGATTGAGCGGATGAATGACCAAAGACACGCCGAGTGCAGTGAAGCGACGCCCCGCTAATTCGGGTCTGAGTGCGGTGGCGGAAGCGGGCATATTGTCGCCATAAACAATGGAATAATTAACCCCTGCTTGCTCAAAAACCGTGCCATTCGTTAGCACCCTCGTGAGTCCATCGCCTTTGCCATTGGGCTTTTCCCATTTGTCTTTGATGAACAATGCACTGCCATCAACGGCTTCTAATTGTGTGCAAATATCGGCTTGCAGGCTTAATAAATAGCGTTTAACTTGGTCAATCATCTTAATCGTTCTCCCGTGTGCAAATTAATAATTCGTGATGCTTGGCTATTATCCCTTTTTGGCGTAAGGATATAATCTAATTGTTGCTGAAAATCGATATTTAATTTAAGACTGTTATTTGCACCTTGTTTGCCACTAATATTTGCACTGGTAGAAAGTAAGGCGGAGTTGCATTTTTTGCACAAATCAGCAATTAAAGGATTGTCGCTAATACGCACAGCAACAGTATCAAACTCGCCTGTAATTAAAGTCGAAACATTAGGGTTGGCTTTAAGTAAATAAGTGGTTGGGTAGGGTTGTTGCTGGATTTTCACAAGCAAATTGGGCTCTTGCACGAACGCTGTGAGTAAGCGAATATCACTGGCAAGCAGGATGATGCCTTTAGCAGTACTTCTGCGTTTGAGTTGCACCATTTTTTGTATAGACGCTTCGTATTTTGGCAAGCAGGTCAACCCTTGAATGGTGTCCGTTGGCATACTAACCACGCCGCCGAGATTTAAAATTTTGGCAGTTAATCGGGTTTGGAAGTTCATTTTTTTGCCCTCGGATGACATTGATCATAAACTTTACTGAGTTCTAAAAAATCAAGATGGGTATAGACTTGCGTGGATTTAATGCTTTTATGTCCTAAAAAATCTTGCACTGAACGCAAATCATGACTGGATTGTAAAAAATGCGTGGCAGCGGCGTGGCGGAGCATATGTGGGTGGACATTGACTTTAATGCCGACTTCTAAAGCGCGTTTTTTAATCATTAATTCAATCGCTCTAACGCTGATTCTTTGCCCATTTTTATTGAGGAATAAGGCGTTTTGGACGATGCCTGCTTTTTGTAAATAGGCGGTAATTGCTTTTTGTGCGGGTTTACCAATGGGGGTATGACGCATTTTTGAACCTTTGCCCATTATTTGTAAAAAGCCCTCTTGTTGGTCGATGGAATTTATATCAAGTGCCACTAATTCTGATACCCGTAATCCACAAGCATAAATCACTTCAATAATGGCGACATCTCGAAGTTCTGTGGTTTTTTGCGAGCGCAGTTTAACGAGTAATTCTACTTGGTTGTAATCAAGGATTTTAGGTAAGTTTTGCTCTATTTTAGGGGGTTGCAAGCCAATTGCACAATTATTAGTCAATATATCGTGGTTGACTAAATAGGTAAAAAACCCACGAGTAGAAGAGAGATGACGGCGAATACTGCGTCCGCTATTGCCGTGACTGCGGAGGTTCATTATCAACGAATTCAAGTGCTCGGCGGTTACTGTTACCCACTTTTTAACGCCCTGTTTTTGCAAAAAAATCAATAATTGTTGCAAATCTTTTTGGTACGCCTGTTGCGTGTTCAACGCATAATTACGCTCAACATTAAGATAAGAAATGAAATTGTCAATATTTTTTTGCATTAACGCTTGATTTTTTTGGTTCTGTCTATATTTAGGTATTTTACTTAAACTAAACAATAATATTATGGCAGAAAAACAAACACATTCGTTTCAAACAGAGGTTTCGCAATTACTAGATTTGATGATTCACTCTTTATATTCAAATAAAGAAATTTTCTTGCGTGAGTTGGTCTCTAACGCCTCTGATGCAATTGATAAGTTGAAATTTGAGTCGCTTGCAAACGATACAATGGTGGAAGGCAAAGAAGATTTATCAGTTTTTGTTGAGGTTAACAAGGACAAAAAAACCATTACCATTACTGACAATGGCATCGGTATGACAGAGTCAGAAGTTAATAAAAACATTGGTACAATTGCCAATTCTGGCACTAAAAAATTCTTAAAAGGAATGAATGAAAAACAAGCACAAGACTCTAATTTAATTGGTCAGTTTGGTGTCGGTTTTTACTCTGCATTTATTGTTGCCGACAAAGTAACACTAACCACTAGAAAAGCAGGCTCTAAAGGCAAAAAAGGCACACAATGGACTTCTGCTGGCAAGGGAAAATATTCGATTGAAAAAGTTGATTGCCCTGATTTTGGCACAACCATTACTTTACACATTAAAGACGACGAAGCCGAGTTTTTAGACGATGCGCGTTTGCGTGGCATCATCAGCAAATATTCCGACCATATCACTGTGCCAATTATGATGATTAAGCACTCAGAAGATAGTAAGGACATCGAATATGAAGCCGTAAATAAAGCAAATGCATTTTGGGCACAGGACAAAAGCGACTTGAAACAGGAAGATTATGATGAATTTTACAAATCGTTAACTTTTGATTTTGAAGCGCCGTTGACGCAGTTGCACAACAAAGTGGAAGGCAATCTTAACTACACTTCCCTACTTTATGTTCCGTCAAAAGCCCCATTTGATATGTGGGAACCGAAGCGCAAAGGCGGGATTAAATTGTATGCCAAGCGTGTATTTATTATGGAAGACAGTGAAGAATTAATGCCAATGTACTTGCGTTTTGTTAAGGGTGTGATTGACACAGCAGACTTATCGCTGAATGTTTCTCGTGAGATTTTGCAGGGCAATAAAGTCGTTGATACCATTCGCAAAGCCTCAGTTAGCCGCATCCTAAAAGAGTTAGAAAAAATGGCAAAGAACAAGCCTGAAAAATATGCCACTTTTTGGCAGGAATTTGGTATGGTAATGAAAGAAGGCGTAGTTGAAGATTTTTCCAATAAAGAAAAAATTGCCAACCTATTGCGTTTTGCCACCAATAAAAGTGATAACGCTACACAAACAGCAACACTTAAGTGTTATATCGAAAGTATGCAAAAAGAGCAAAAAGCCATTTATTACATCACCGCTGAAACCTATGAAGCCGCCAAAGGATCACCACATTTAGAAATTTTCAACCAAAAAGACATCGAAGTTTTACTCTTGTCTGACCGTGTTGACGAGTGGATGGTTAATAATTTCGGTGAATTTGACGGCATTCCATTTAAATCAGTGGCAAAAGGCGATTTGGAAGATTTAGACTCTAAAGAAGAGAAAAAAGAAAAAGAAGCCGTTGCCAAAAACTTTGAAAAAGTCATTATTGATATGCAAAAAATTCTCGAAAAACAAGTCAAAGAAATCAAAGTCTCATCCCGTTTAAGCGAATCCCCTTCTTGCCTCGTTGCCGATGAAAACGAAATGGGGGGTAATATGGAACGCATTATGAAATCACTCGGTCAAGACATCCCCGATACCAAACCAATCCTAGAAATCAACCCAAAACACCCGTTGGTAGAAAAACTCAAAACCAAAGTTGATGAAGATTTGGTCAATGTGTTATTCGACCAAGCCGTGTTAAGCGAAGGTGGGCAGTTGCAAGACCCTGCTGAGTTTGTGAAGCGGATGAATAAATTGATTAAATAATCGATTGTCTTAAACCGAGAAAAGCCCGTTTATTCGGGCTTTTTTTATGGGTTATTTTTCAAATGGCTTAATGTTTCTTAAAATACCTCTAAAAATTGCCACCTCTTCTTTCTCAGGCTCTGCCTTACCAAAAAATCGCCTTAAACGACGCATTAACAAAGCCTTGGGGCGTTTGTCTTCAAAGTAATCAATATGTTCTAGCATCTGCGTAAGATGGGCGTAAAAACCTTCTAATTCTTCGTAACTGGCTAATATGTTGTCGCTTTTTTCAAATTCTGTGGTGGTGTTATAGACATAATTTTGATAGGCAAATACTTGAATAGCTGAAGCAACATTAAGTGAGAAATAATCGGGATTTCCGGGGATGGTCATCAGAATTTGGCAAAGGTCTAATTCATCGTTGGTTAAGCCGAATTTTTCTGTGCCAAAGACCACGGCAACCTCTTGCCCCTTGATGCCTGTGACTTGTTTAATTTCTCCACAAGCACTGACGACATCCATTTGTTTCCATTTAATGTTGCGTTGGCGAGCGCTGGCACCGATGACAAGATGCGTGCCCTGCAAGGCTTCTTCAAGAGTTTCGCATACCGTTGCCTCTGATAAAACATCATCTGCACCACTCGCTCTAGCAGTAGCAACAGCCGACGGATACCCTTTTGGATTAACCAAATACAAGTTAGAAAGGCTCATATTTTTCATTGCCCGTGCCGCTGCACCAATATTGCCCGGCTCTGTGGTATTAACCATAACCACACGCACGCTATCAAAGGTATAATTCATTTCTTTTTTCATATTTGTCTATTATTATGCATCCTACGCTTACTGTTGCCGTTAAAGCTGCCCGCAAAGCAGGTGATATCATTTTGAGATACCACAACCAAATTGATATTTTAACGATTGAAAATAAAGCCGCTAACGATTTCGTCTCCGAAGTTGATAAAGCTGCCGAAGACGCTATTATAGACGAGTTGAAATACGCCTTTCCCGATCATTCAATTTTAGGCGAAGAAAATGGCGAAATTTTGGGTAATGAGCGTTTTCAATGGATTATTGACCCCCTTGACGGCACCACTAATTATTTGCACGGTTTTCCACAATATTCAGTTTCGATTGCCCTATATATTGATAATGAAGCGCGACATGCTGTGGTGTATGACCCATTTAAGGAAGAAATGTTCACTGCTTCAAAGGGTGATGGTGCTTATCTCAACGAGCAAAGAATTCGTATGACACAGACGCGTGGCTTTGAAAATACACTGATTGGCACAGGCTTCCCTTTTAAAGCACCACAGCACTTAGATGCTTACCTAGATATGTTTAAGGCTATTCACCCGCAAGTCGCAGGCATTCGCCGTGCAGGCTCGGCGGCACTTGATTTAGCTTGGTTAGCAGCAGGAAGAATGGATGGCTTTTGGGAGATTGAACTGAACATTTGGGACATTGCTGCGGGCGCACTCATTGTTAAAGAAGCAGGTGGATATATTGGGGATTTCTCTGGCAGAGACAAATATTTAGAAACGGGCAATGTGGTGGCTGGCAATGAAAAAGTCTTTAAAGCAATATTAAAAACCATCCACCCACATTTAACCGCTGATTTACAACGCTAAAAAAATGATGAAAAAATCCTTTAAGAATGTACTTTTAGCAGTTTCTTTATTTTTTCTGTTTTTGTCTATTATTGCCATGCTGGCTCAACAGATTTTTTACCCACAATATATAGATGCTCAAGGCGTATTACATGAAACCCTGTGGGTACCGATTGGTGCTTTTTCTTTCTTATTGGGTTTGATTGGGCTTACTGTTTATTTAATGATATTGATTTTTAAGTCAATCAAGCGTTGGATAAAGTAATTTTCTCGCCATTTAGTGCCTTTGTGGCGACACTCATCAAATAAACAATCGCTGGAGATTTACTCTCTGGCAATGGGTTTTTATCGGAATTTTCCGCAGGATAAGCCGCACGACGCATTTCAGTTTTCATACAACCTGGGTCGAGTGAGTTAACGCTGATATTGGTTTTTTCCAATTCTTCTGACAAAGTTTTACTCATCCCTTCAATGGCAAATTTACTGATGCCATAAGCCCCCCAATAAGCACGGGCATCACGCCCTACCGATGAAGATAGAAATAAAACTCTGGCATCGGCAGATTTATTCAACACAGGGATTAACGCCTGCGTTAGCATAAACACAGCATTCACATTGATTTGCATAACCGAATACCAAAGTTTGATGTCATATTGTTCAATTGGCATCATTGTGCCGATAACGCCCGCATTGTGAATCAGTCCATCTAAATACCCGAAATTCTCCAATAAATCTGCTTGCATTTGTTCGTAATGCTCGGGCGTTGCTCCTTCTAAATCCAAAGGATACAATATCGGCTCTTGATAACCCGCATCCACCACTTCGTCATACACGGCTTCCAACGAACCAAGGTCACGCCCAAGCATAATCACAGTTGCCCCTGCTTTGGCTAAATCTAGCGTCATTGCCCTGCCAAAGCCACGATTGGCGCCAGTTACTAAGATAATTTTATCTTTTAATTCTGCTGGGGTAATTGTATAATTTATATTAATTTTCATTATTATTCTCCATTAATAAAGGGGATGTGTCATTTTCTAACAACTCAACTTTTTGAAGTTTTTTTGTTAGTACATTGCTTCTAGTTGTTTTTAATGTTTCCAGAGTGCTTGAGGCGGTATTAAGTTGCTTTTGTACTTTCTCAAAAACATCTGAAAAAGTTGAAAATTCAGTCTTCACTTCGGTCAAAACATTCCATACTTCAGCACTTCTCTTTTGTATCGCTAAGGTTTTGAAGCCCATTTGCAAACTGTTCAGAAAGGCAGATAAAGTGGTAGGTCCAGTAACAGTAATTTTATACTGCCTTTGTAACTTTTCAAACAAACCTACATGTCTCAAGACCTCCGCATATAACCCTTCATCAGGTAAATACATTACAGCAAAGTCAGTGGTGTGTGGCGGATCAATGTATTTAGTAGCAATGTCTTTAGCAAATAATTCAATCGTTTTTAAGACTTTTTTCTGAAATAGTTCTATCTCCATCTTATCACCAACATCATAAGCTTCAATCAATCTTTCGTAATCCTCTCTCGGGTATTTAGCGTCTATCGGTATCCACACTTCACCTTCGCCTCTTTCTTTGCCTGGTAATTTAATCGCAAATTCCACATTAGCTTGAGAGCCTTTCTTGGTGGCAACATTTGAAGCGTATTGTTCAGGAGACAGCATTTGTTCTAAAATAGCACCCAATTGATACTCCCCCAAGGTGCCTCTGGTTTTAACATTTGACAACACTTTTTTCAAATCACCCACATCGTTTGCAACACTTTTCATCTCCCCTAAACCTTTATGCACTTGCTCCAAACGCTCACTTACTTGTTTAAAAGACTCACCCAAACGCTTTTCTAAAGTGCTTTGTAATTTTTCATCCACCGTGTTGCGCATTTCCTCTAATTTTTTAGAATTTTCCTCTCTAATATGAGTTAATTGACCACTGATTGTCATTTCAATATGTTTAATATTTTCAGTTGCCTGCGTATTAAATTGAGATTGTTGTTTGTTAAATTCAGAAAATTTTTCTTTAATTAAAGTAACCGCCTCTTGACTTGATTGTTTTTGTTTGCTTTGTTGGTGGGTAAAGCCACTGTTGATTATTTCTGTTAATAATTTGGTTAACTCTTTCTGTTCATTTTGTTGCTGAACAATACCTTTGTCAATTATTTTTACCAATGAACTGGTTAATTCTTTTTGATCCTTTTGTTGTTGGGTAATGCCTTTATTGATTATTTCTGTTAATGAATGGGTTAACTCTTTAATTGAATTATTCAATTCCTCTCTATTGTTTTTAGCAATATTATTAACTTCCTCTCGGTTGTCTTTAAATTCACTTTTAAGACCTTCTTCTAAATTTTTAATTGGCGTGCTAACATCAACCAAGTTATTTTTTTTCAACAATAAAAAAACAACCAACCCAATCAACACCACCTGCAATAACAATATAAATACCGTATTATCCATTAAATCAACTCCTGTATCTCTTGTGGGCTATCAACCAAATAATCATAACCCCAATCCTCTGTTACTTTGCCATAGCCATAATTGACTGCCACGGTTTTAATCCCTGCATTTTTCCCTGCCAACATATCATTTTTATCATCCCCAACATACAAGCACGACACAGGCTTAACGGCTAATTTTGCACAAGCATAAAGCAAGGGTGCAGGATGAGGCTTGTTAAATTCCAAAGTATCGCCACAGACGACTACATTGGGTTTAATACCCAATTTATCCAACAACAAATGCGTCAAATTTTCAGGCTTATTGGTCACAACCCCCCAAAGCAACCCTTGTTTTTCAAGTGTTACAATTAAATTATCAATACCTGCAAAAGTTGCCGAATGCTTATCGATATTATCTGTGTAAATTTCTAACAACTTTTGATGCCTTTTTGTAAATTCTGGGTGCGACTCATCACAATTAAAACCCATACTTATCAAAGCCTTGCCACCAAATGCCACCAAAGGTTTAATCTCTTCATACGACTTTTCCTCTACACCATTTTCCAGCAACAGCGTATTCAGTGCATACGCCAAATCAGGTGCGGTATCAACCAAAGTGCCATCTAAATCAAAAAGAATTGTATCAATTGCCATAAAAATCATTAAAATTTCAAGTCTGTAAATTATAACGACAATATGATGCTATTTTTAAAATCTCTACTTTACTTTTTGGGCTCTTCCATAGTTTTAACAATATTGGTAGCAATTGCACTAACTGTATTCTTTACCCCTATTCAAGTGCGTTACGCTATTTTCATCAAATGGTCTGACTTTTGTATCTGGTGGCTACGCACCACCCTTAACATTAAACTGAATGTTATCGGTAAAGAAAATATCCCAACAACGCCTTGCGTGATTATCTCTAACCATCAATCGACCTGGGAGACTATTGGCTTTCAAACCATTTTTCCGCATCATACTTGGGTACTAAAACAAGAGTTACTATGGATTCCTGTTTTTGGCTGGGGGTTAGCCTTGTTAAAACCGATTACGATTAATCGGGGTGAAAAACTAAAAGCCTTGAAAAAAGTCATTAAACAAGGCGCCGTAAAAATCTCTGAAGGTATTTTTGTGGTGGTATTCCCCGAAGGCACCCGCCAACCTTACGGGCAACTTGGTGAATACCAAAAAGGGGGTGTTTCTATTGCTAAAAAAACGGGTACTGACATTTGCCCCGTGTACCACAATGCGGGTAGATTCTGGCCCAAAGGTAGTTTTATAAAATACCCTGGAACAATTACTGTTGTTATTGGTAAGTCGATCAGCGTTAAAGGAAAATCAGCGGGTAAATTAATTAAAGAAGTAAAAGATTGGACTGAAGAGACGGCTAAGAATATTGCTGAGCATTGAAAATTTTACAAAATAATTCAGCGGTTTTTTGCGTATCATAAAGTGCTGAATGTGCACTACTGTCATTCCATTCAATATTAGCCACACGCATTGCTTTTGCCAGCACAGTTTCCCCATAATATAAAGCCGAAAGACTAACAGTATCAAGGGTTGAGAACTGGTGGAATGGGTTTTTTAACTTTGAACGATTGCCCGCTGCGTACAAAAATCCCAAGTCAAAAAAAGCATTGTGCCCAACCAAAATGGCACGAGTGCATTCTTCGGCTTTAACTTCGGCACCCACTGCTTGAAAAATTTCACCTAACGCTTCTTTTTCACTGACTGCCATACGCAAAGGATTATCCACATCAATGCCATTAAATTTGAGTGCTGATGGTTCTAAATTAGCCCCTTTAAAGGGTTTTACATGAAAGTGTATCGGGTTTTTCGGATAAAAAATGCCCGCTTCATCAATGCCGATGGCAATCGCACAAATTTCTAACATTGCATCAGTTTGTGCATTAAAACCCGCAGTTTCAATATCAATCACAACGGGTAAATACCCCCTGATACGCTCTTTAATTTTCATTCTCTACCCTCTTAAAAAAGATGGATGAATTGCGCTGATGGTCAAATAATTTTTGACGATTCTTCGGTAACTCACTAATATCCATCTGTACAAAGTTTTGCTTTAAAAACCATTCTGCATTGTGTTTAGACAAGGCAAAAACTTTAGAAAAGCAATCTTTTTGTGCTTTTTGCATTACTTTAGCCAACAGTTTATCTGAAACACCTTGATTTTGCATACTTTTCGATACTGCTAATGCATAAATTTCCCCCATGCCCCCTTCTTGGCAGTTTTTCAGCCCTGCACAAGCAACAACTTTGCCCGATTGCTCCATTGTGACAAAATCAACGAGGTTGTCGTTAATTTGTGCATAAGTGCGGGGTAAAATACTGCCTTCCTCAATAAAAGGTGTGATTAGGTCTAATATTTGCTGTGCTGTGTTCAAAATTCGTCGTGAAAACTTTGAGAAAAAGGTTATTTTAGTCTAAAATTTAGCACTTTATCTCTATACAAAAAAATTATGTCTGCAAAAACAAGAAAATATTCCTCTCAAGTGGTTGATGGTTATGAGCGCGCACCGAGTCGTGCAATGCTTTACCCAGTGGGCTTTACCAAAGAAGATTTCAATAAGCCACAAGTCGGCATCGCCTCCACTTGGTCGATGGTTACCCCTTGTAATATGCACATCAACAAGTTAGCAGACGAAGCAGAGAAAGGCGTTAACTCTGCGGGTGGAAAAGGTGTTATCTTTAACACTATCACCATTTCAGATGGTATTTCTATGGGCTCTGAGGGCATGAAATACTCTTTAGTTTCTCGTGAAGTGATTGCTGATTCGATTGAAACCGTTGTGGGGTGCCAAGGTTTTGATGGTGTTGTTGCCATTGGTGGCTGTGATAAAAATATGCCTGGTTGTATCATTGGGCTTGCACGGCTTAATCGCCCAGGTATCTTTGTTTATGGCGGTACAATTCAGCCAGGTAAAGGTCATACCGATGTTGTTAGCGTTTTTGAAGCAGTCGGACAATTTGCCAACAATGCAATTGATGCAATTGAATTAGAGAACATTGAAAAAACTGCCATCCCTGGCCCAGGCTCTTGTGGTGGTATGTACACTGCTAATACGATGGCAAGTGCGATTGAAGCGTTAGGAATGAGTTTACCAAACTCTTCTGCGCAAGATGCAATTTCAGCAGATAAAAATAACGACTGCGTGCGTGCAGGCGAAGCAGTACTCAACCTTTTAGAGAAAGACATTAAGCCAAATGATATTATGACAATGAAAGCATTCGAAAATGCGATTACCGTCATCATTACCCTTGGTGGCTCCACCAATGCAGTCTTGCATTTAATCGCAATGGCGTACGCTGCTGGCGTTGATTTAACGCTTAATGACTTTACCCGTATCGGTGCAAAAGTCCCTGTAATTGCTGATTTAAAGCCATCAGGCAAATATATGATGAGCGAGTTAGTCAACATCGGTGGAACATTGCCCTTGATGAAAATGCTACTTGATGCAGGCATGCTCCACGGCGACTGCATGACGGTAACGGGTAAAACAATGGCTGAAAACCTAAAAAATGTCAAGCCTTACACCGACTCACAAGAAATCATCCGCTCTTTGGACAACCCAATCAAAAAAGATTCACACCTTCGCATTTTGCGTGGCAATCTTGCCGAAGATGGCGCTGTGGCAAAAATTACGGGCAAGGAAGGGCTAAGCTTTAAAGGTATCGCAAAATGCTTCGGTCGTGAAGAAGATGCCTTATCCGCTGTCCTCAATGATGAAATTATTGCTGGTAATGTCATTGTCATTCGTTACGAAGGCCCAGCTGGCGGGCCAGGTATGCGTGAAATGCTTGCCCCAACTTCTGCCGTAATGGGTAAGGGCTTGGGGGGTAAGGTCGCCCTAATTACTGATGGTCGTTTTTCAGGCGGCACCCATGGCTTTGTTGTCGGTCACATCACTCCAGAAGCCTTTAAAGGTGGCGTGTTAGCAGTTGTCGAAGATGGTGATGAAATTTTAATTGATGCAGAAAATAATGTCTTAGAGTTAATTGTTGACCAATCTATTATTAATGAGCGTTTGTCTAAATGGATACAACCAAAACCAAATTACACCAAAGGTGTTCTAGCTAAGTTTGCCAAATTAGCCAAATCCGCATCTGAAGGCGCTGTAACTGATTAATCTGATTTTATGAACACGGACGAGCAATTTATTAAGCGTTGTATTGCGCTTTCTCAGCAAGCCCTTGATTGTGGCGATGCCCCTTTTGGCTCCTTAATCACCAAAGATAACGCATTGTTGGTTGAAGCCTCTAATGACAAAAACAGCCAAACCAATCATCACGCAGAAATATTGGCTTTAAATAAAGCCGCAAAAATATTGAACACCTCTGATTTATCGGATTGTATTTTATACACCAATTGTGAACCTTGTCCAATGTGTGCTTTTATGATTCGCGAATATAAAATCAAAAAAGTAGTTTTTGCCCTACCCTCTCCTTTCATGGGTGGATTTTCTAAATGGCATATTCTTCAAGATACTGAATTAGAAAAATTCCCACCTTTTTTCGCCAATCCTCCAAAAGTGATTGGCGGACTTTTAGAATCTGAAGCAAAAGCTGTTTTTGATAAAACGCCGTTATGGATGTTTGGCACTAACGCACGAAACGATAGAAAATTTGAATCTAATTCAACTTAGAGCACCAAAAAAAACCGGCACAATTTAGGGGATGCAGAAAATAGTCCTTTTTCTACCCAAAAATAAGGAGAATAGCCAGCTATTTGACGCCTTTTTGGGCAGGAAAGGGGCTGTTTTATGTGTTTCACTCTTTTCAGTACCTCCTTGAGGGGTATAAATTGTGCTGGGGTTTGGGGGGTAGTACTCTATACAATATTTAAAACAAGCACGCACTAATCTCAATATATTTTATAATACACATTAACCAGTTTTTTTTAAACATGAGAAATATATGCCAGTATTCGATGAATCACTAAAAGAACATAAAAAAATTCTAAAAAATCATGCGTTAATCATTGCCAATCATGCGAAAAAAATAAAGCATTACACAGAAGTTGCAGGGCATGTAGCAATAGAAATAGCGTTAGGTTATATTGTTTTTTTAGTTGGCGGCAACCTCCACACAGGTGTGGTTCACGAGTCTAACTCAAAAGCGGTTTGGAGTGACCCAAGTTCTTGGGTAAACGCCTCAATAAGTGATGGTTTTACTATATTAATTACAGGTTTTTTTACCCATCAGCTCATACTGGAAACATCTAAATTATTCAAGCGTGAGCGATGGAAAACCCTTGACTTAGGCTCTTTGTATATGTTGCTTGGCGCCATAACAACAATATCCTTTATATTTGGAGACCATTTTGACGCCAACCTTGTTCCACAATGGATTTTAAATTGGGATTATGATATAACAATTTTTACGGGTGGCATTATTGTTATTTTGGTAAGAAAGGTTATTAAAATACTGAAAGAAGATGTTAAACTTCTGACAGAAGATAACGACATCTTGAGAGAGGACAATGAAATATTAAGGAGTCACATTGTAACCTCTTTATCAGCTCATCATATTTTACATGTTAACGGTTATCAAAAAAACACAGTGAATCACACCGAAACCCAAGGCTGACAAGGGTTAGAGGTTATAGAAAACTGGGGAAAAATAAAAAGAATTCAAATCATGAAGCCAAACTTAGTGGTGCGCTTCGCTTTACGGTTTTGCAAAAAAATAAAACCAAACCTGCTAAAAAAAATAAAACCAGTATAAGGACACTTAAACTCTTAATTAGCTTATTACGCAGCTTTAAAAATCTAAAGAAAAATAAATGAAAACAACAACACACTTCGACTTAAAACTCTCAATAAAGCAAGGCTGGTGGTTTCTACTTGTTACAAAATTCTTTACTTTGCTTGCTGTTGTTGCATTTTCACTAAGTACTCTCCCCAACCTTAGCAAGGAACAGTATGAATTAATAAATCTTTGTCAATCGACTCTGTTGATTATTTTTATCATGGAGTATATGATTAGATTGTACTTATCTAAAAATAAGAAAAAAACTGTTTTTGGGTTTTATGGTGTGGTTGACTTCTTATCTATCGCACCCTCTCTTTTGTTGAGCGCTGATACACAAGTTCTAAGGGTTTTAAGATTATTGAGTATATTCAATCATTTAAAGTACAGCAAGGCTATCAATAGGCTAACGAGTGCCATTACAGAAAACAAAGATGAATTGGTGTTGTTTTTTACAGCCTCCGTTGTTATGCTGTTTTTGTCTGCTGCTGGTGTATATGTACTCGAAAACCCTGCTCAACCAGAAGTGTTTAGATCTATCTTTGACTCTCTATGGTGGGCTGTTGCTACATTAACAACGGTGGGTTATGGAGATATATATCCTATCACTGTTGGTGGAAAACTACTAACCTATGTAATACTAATGATAGGATTGAGCACTGTGGCAATACCCACGGGGTTAATAGCATCAACATTGTCTCAGCGTAAATAAAAGCTTCTTACTCTTACTCAGCAAGTGTAAACACCATCTGCCTATCATCCAAATTAACAGACGCAACTTGAATTTTAATTTTATCGCCTAACTGGAAAGTTTTGCCCGTGCGTTGACCTGAGAGTTTGTGGTGAATTTCGTCAAATGAGTAGAAGTCGTCTTTCATATCACGGATGGAAATCATGCCTTCGGTGTAGATGTCGGTGAGTTCGATGAAAATGCCGAAGCGGGCGATGCCAGAGATGATGCCGTCGAAGGTGTTACCGACTTTGTCACGCATATATTCACATTTTAGCCATTGCTCGACATCACGGGTGGCTTCATTAGCTCGGCGTTCTGTGACGGATAATTCTTCGCCCAGCTCGACCATGCGTTTGCTTGGTTTTCTGGTGGATTTAGCAATGACGCGTTTGATGGCACGGTGGACTAATAAATCAGGGTAACGACGGATTGGCGAGGTGAAATGAGTGTAATCTTCGAAGGCTAAACCGAAATGCCCTTCGTTGGCGGGGGTGTAAATGGCTTGTTTCATGGTGCGTAGGACAACGGTTTTGATGATGTTTTCATCATCTCTGCCTTTGGCGTCTTCTAGGACTTTGGCAAAATGCACGGTTTCTGGTTGGTCGCCGCCTGCTAAGGTTAGTCCGACTGCGGTTAGGAATTGGCGAGTAACTTCGACTTTTTCTGCGGTTGGTTTAGGGTGGACTCGGTATAAAAAATCTTCGTCATTTTTGGCTAAGAATTTAGCGGTGGCTTGGTTTGCCATTAGCATACATTCTTCGATAAGTTTGTGTGCATCGTTGCGAGAAGTGGCAACAATGTCTTCGATTTTACCGTTGTCATCAAAGACGATTTGTGTTTCGATACGGTCGAAATCCATTACGCCACGACGGGTTCTGGCTTCTTTTAAAGCTTTGTATAAATCGTATAAATCATTGAGATTGTCCATCACGCCTGCGTATTCTTGCATTAACGCTTGGTCGTGGTCTTCTAAAATTTTGCCGACTTTGGTGTAAGTGAGGCGTGCGTGTGAGAACATAACGGCTGAATAAAATTTGTAATCAACTAAGTTGCCTTCTGCGTCAATTTGCATTTCGCAAGTCATACATAGGCGTTCAACATCTGGATTGATTGAGCATAAACCGTTTGAAATTTCTTCGGGCAACATTGGGATGACGCGACGAGGAAAATACACCGAATTACCTCGTTCAATTGCGTCTGCATCAAGGGCTGATTCTTCTTTCACATAGTGAGAAACATCAGCAATAGAAACGACTAATTTCCAGCCGTTATCGGTAGATTCTGCGTAAACGGCATCGTCAAAATCACGCGAATCTTCGCCATCAATGGTGACCAACTTCATCTCAGTGATATCAATACGCCCTTCTCTGTCTGCGGCGGTAACTTCGGTTGGCAATTGTGCAGTTTCTGCCAAAGATTCTTCGGTGAAATCGACGGGAATGCCGTTGCGATAAAGTGCCGCTTCAGTTTCAACGCCTTCATCCATATAATCACCCAAAATTTGGATAATTTCTCCTTCGGCAAGGTCTTTAAGGGTTGGTCTTTTGGTGATTGAAACCACAACAATTTGCTCATTTTTGTTATCGCCACTGATATTATTGATAATAATATTGTTACAAATGCGTTTGTCATCTACTACAATCCATGACTCACTAGAACCGATGTGTAAACGACCTACAACGGATTTAAGACTTTCAAGCACTTCAACAATTTCAGAATCACCGCGCTGGTCAATCATTCTTGCTTTGACTCTGTCACCGTGGAATGCTTGTTTCATTTGATAGGCAGACAGGCGTAAATCGTTGCCACCTTCGTCCAATATCACAAAGCCAAAACCTTTTGGATTGGCATTAATGGTGCCAATTTTAATGTCTCTATCTGCATCAAAAGCAACATACAGCCCTTCGCTATCCATGCTCAATTGCTGGTCACGCACCATCGCTTTGAGACGGTGGGTTAAGGGTTTTTTCTGCTTGCCGTTAACTTCAAGTGCATCGACTAAGTCGTAGAATGAAAGTGCACCTTCTCCGACTTTTTCAAGGATGTATTCTCTTGAAGGGATTGGATTGTCGTATTTATCTGATTCTCTTTTTTGGTGCGGATCGCTCATAGTTTTTTACTCGTCAAATGGATTGTTTAAAATTAAAGTTTCGTCACGGTCTGGGCCGGTGGATAAAATATCTACAGGCAAGTTTGAAAGTTCTTCAATCTTGCGGATATAATCTTGTGCTTGCTGTGGCAGGCTGTCAAATGAATCGGTGCCAATGGTGGAAGTGTTCCAACCTGGCATTTCAATGTAAACAGGTTTGGCATCGGCGTAGCCTTGTGCGTCGTAAGGGGGTGTGGTGATTTTCTTGCCATTTAATTCATAGGCAATACAGATTTTGATGCTGTTTAATGTGTCTAAAACATCAAGTTTAGTTAAGCAAATACCCGTTACTGCGTTTAGATTAAAAGAGCGCTTTAAGGTAACCATATCCAACCAACCGCAACGACGCTGGCGACCCGTGGTGGCGCCAAATTCATGACCGATTGTGCCTAAAATTTTGCCAATCGCATCGCCCTTGTCAATCGCAACATCGTAAACCAATTCTGTTGGGAATGGGCCGCCACCGACACGAGTTGTATAGGCTTTGACGATACCAACCACATAATCAATATCGGTTACGCCAACACCCGAGCCGGTTACCGCTCCACCCGAAGTAGTGTTGGATGAGGTAACAAACGGGTAAGTACCTTGGTCAATGTCCAATAACGCCCCTTGCGCACCTTCAAATAAAATATTTTCATTGTTGGCAATGTGTTGATGAATTTGCTCAGTAACATCGGTAATCATTGGGATAACCGTTTTGGCTTGCTCTAAGGCTTGCGCTAAAACCGTGTCATAATCTAGGGCTTCGGCAGCGTAATAATTGCTCAATGCGAAGTTGTGATATTCCATTACCTCCGCTAATTTGTCAGCAAAACTTTCTAAGTCTAATAAGTCGCCAACACGCAAACCACGACGAGCCACTTTATCTTCATACGCAGGGCCAATACCGTTGCCTGTTGTACCGATTGCCGACTTGCCTCGCTTGGCTTCTCGGGCATTATCCAAGGCAACATGGTAAGGCATAATTAACGGACATCCTGGGGAGATTTTCAAACGAGATTTTGCATCAACGCCCGAGGCATCTAACTCGCCCAATTCTTTAATCAGCGCCGACATAGAAAGCACCACTCCATGCCCAATTAAACACTCGACGCTATCACGCAAAATACCTGATGGGATAAGATGTAGAACAGTTTTTTGACCCTCAATAACCAAAGTGTGCCCAGCATTGTGCCCCCCTTGAAAACGCACGACACTGGAGACTTTGTCGGTAATCAAATCAACGATTTTACCTTTGCCTTCATCACCCCATTGGGTGCCAATAATAACGACATTCTTTGACATATTTATTTCCTAGTTATTTTTTGTTTGTGATAAAAATTTTAAATCAAATGAAAAGCCGGTTGCTGCTCTGGATTGTCCAAACGAAGCACTGAGTCCATTGTAGCGACCGCCCTGTGCTAAAGCTTTTGAATAATCTGCGTTATAAGCAGCAAAAACCACGCCTGTGTGATATTCATAAGTTTTAAGTTCAGCAAGGTCAATCACCACTTCAACGCCCGTGGCATTCAGTTGTTCATTGATATTGGTTAAATCTTCAATGGCTACTTTTGCCTTGGGTAAATCTTTGAATAAAATCGTTGCTTTTTCCAAGATATTTGCGTCACCTTCCAAAGTAATTAAAGCACTGAATTTATCTGCATTTTTCACGCTGTTATTACTTAAAAACACTGCCAAATCAGGCACCGAGCGTTTGACGAATGTTTGCCTAAGTTCAGCCGTTTGTTCATCATTTAACGATTCATCTTCAAGTAGCGCATCAAAAATAGCCACATTGCCCAAACTTAACACAATCGGACTGATAGCAAGTAATTTCAAACTTTCCAGCATCAACTCAATCACTTCAACATCTGCACCAGTGCCCTCAGAACCATACAACTCTGCACCCGCTTGAATAGGCGAACGAGAGGCGTAAAAATCATCCGCTTGCGTTTGTAAAACAGCATTCACATAACAATACTTTGCCACCTTGCCATTGCCTGTTTTAGCGTCAATACGCGCAATTTGCGGGGTAATATCAGCATGAACACCAAGCATCTTACCACTTGTTGGGTCTAAAAACTTGAAAGTCTTTTTATTGATAGAATCACTGGTTAAAAGCAGCGATTCAATGTTTTCCACCATCGGCGGAATCACCAAATCAAAGCCTTTTTCCGCATACAAATCAATCAACTGCCGACGCACCTTTTCAAAGGTTAACGCCCTGTTACCAGTGAGCTCATCAATACCCTCAGGAAGTTGCCAAGTATTCATCAAGATTATTTAAGGGTCGGGTTAAAGTGCTTGAAAAATTCCGTATTCGGGTTCAACACCATAATATCACTTTGCCCAGAAAATGACTTTTTATAGGATTCTAACGAGCGATAAAACGAATAAAAATCTGCATCTTCATTATATGCTTTTGCATAGTTACTCGCAGAAACCGCATCGCCTTCACCTCGAATAACCTCAGAATCACGATACGCATCGGCTAAGATGATGGTGCGCTTTTTATCAGCCGCAGCACGAATCACTTCCGCCTCTTCTGCACCCTTTGACCTAAACTCTTTTGCCACTCGTTGTCGTTCTGCTTGCATACGACGATAAACCGAGTTTGAGACTTCTTGTGACAAATCAATTCGTTTAATACGCACATCGATAATTTCAATACCAAATTCGCCAATGTCTTTTTTTGCTAACTTGGCAATATTAGACATAATTTCACTGCGTTCACCCGAAACAACATCGGTAATGGAGCGCTTAGAAAACTCACTTTTAAGTCCTGTTTTAATGATTTGTGCAAGACGATTATTGGTTCTAGTGATATTACCACCTGTTGACTTATAAAACTGCTCAGCATCACTAATACGCCATTTGACATAAGAATCAACAATCACATTTTTCTTCTCGCCCGTCAAAAAACGCTCTGCAGGCGCATCTAAAGTCTGAATACGCTTATCAAATTTCACCACATTATTCACAAATGGGGTTTTGAATTTAAGCCCTGGCGTTTTCTCAACGGTAATAATTTCACCCAAACGCAACTTAATGGCTGTCTCTGTTTCACTCACAGTATATAACGCTGAACTACCAACAAAAAGTAATACCGCCAAAATAATTAATGCAAATTTTTTCATTATCTTACCTCTCTATTACGGAAAACATTTCTAATGCCGCCATCTTGTTGCCTTACTTGCTGCGGCTGCGAACCCTCAACAATAACTTCGGTGCGCACTTGATTGTTATTTAATAATTTATCAATCGGCAAATACATCATACTATTCGCCTTCGAGTCAACCACCACCTTGCTGGTATTCGCCAACACACCTTCCATAGTTTCACGATACAAACGCTCTTTAGTCACCTCAGGTGCTTTTTTATATTCCGCTAAAATTTGACCGAAGCGAGACGCCTCACCCTCTGATTTAGAAACAACCTCTGATTTATAAGCCTTTGACTCTTCAATCATTCGTGCCGCCTTACCCCGCGATTTTGGCAAAATATCATTGGCATAAGTTTGTGCCTCATTAATCAATCTTTGCTTATCTTCTCGCGCCTTCACCGCATCAGAAAATGCTGCTTGCACAGGCTCTGGTGGCTGTGCATCCTGCATATTCACCGTGGTAATAATCAAGCCCGTCTTATAGTTTTCTAGTAATTCTTGCGACTTTTCCTTAATACTGTCTGCAATATCGACACGACCTTCAGTTAAAACATAATCCATGGTATTTTTACCCACTACTTGACGAATCGCACTTTCAACCACATGACGCAAAGTTAAATCAGGTCCAGACACATTAAATAAATAAGCCTGCACATCGTTAATCTTGTATTGCACTGCAAATTTCGCATCAATCATATTTTCATCTTTCGTTAACATTAACGACTCAGACGACACATTACCACCACGACGGTTACTAATCGCATCCCTATAACCAATTTGTGCCGTTCTAATTTGCTCAACATTAATTCTATCAAGAGTTTCAATCGGATACGGCAAATGCCAATGCGGCCCTTGCCCAGTCTCTTCTTGAAAAGCACCAAAACGCAACACCACCCCTTTTTCAGCAGGGTCAATGATATAAATACCTGATAACACCCAAATCAGTAGAATCAGCATCAATACATACTTCAAGCCACCCATTGACGGTGCAGACATCTTTCCATTGTCATCCGCTCCTGTTGGTTTACCATTAAAAACACCATTAAATTTATCTTTAAAATCTTTAATTACTTCATCTAACTCTGGTGGTGTCTGTCCGTCACCACCCCAAGGGTTCTTCTTATCATCGTTCCAAGCCATAAAATTTATCCACACACAGGTTATAAAATAAAATTATTTTACCTATTTAAGTATTGCATTAATACATTATATTTTTTATTATCAGGATGCATATAATGTTAAAATTCACACCTATTATTAAAATCAAACGCGAGGCACCTTATGAAAAAGCAATTTGCTCTTTCTACACTTCTTTTATTGTCAGGCGTTGTCAGCGCACAAGAGACGGGGTACGCCCTCAGTTGTAGTGACACACCCCTACTTTTTCCTAGACAAACACTCTCTACGGACCCTGAAAATGTCGAAGTAACCGCAGACCATAGTGAAGGTAGTGAAGGCAACTACTTATTAACTGGTAACGCTTCTTTAAATTCAAGTAAGTATTATCTATCAGCAGATAAAATCAAAGTAGAAAAAAACTCTAAAACTTCAAGCGCCAGTGGCAATGTTAAATTTCAAGGTAAGCAAATCATGCTAACTGGCGACAATGCCGTGATCAAAAAACAAGATAAAACAATACATACTGTTTTTAAAGGTGCCAACTATCACTATCCAGAAGCCAAGATTAATGGTAAAGCAGGAAAAATTATTGATAATGGCAACAAGCAAACCTTTGAATCTATGAGTTACAGCCTGTGCCCAATAGGCAATACAGACTGGCAAATGAAGGCGGACAAAGTAACGCTCAACCCCAAAACCAACCTTGGTGTCGCTGAAAATGTAACTATTGAGTTTATGGGTGTGCCCATTTTCTACACGCCGCACCATGAATGGGTTTTAAAAGGTAGGAGTTCTGGTTTTTTAGCGCCAAGTATTGGTGACTACACTGAATCAGATGTGAGTGCAGATAAAGGCTACCAAGTTCGCATCCCTTACTACTTCAACATCGCTGCTGACCGTGATTTCTTGTTAACACTCAATCAAGTTTCCACTCGAGGCAGTGTCATTGAGGGTAAATATCGTCAGTTATTGAACAAAGGTCGTATTGAAGTTGAAGGGCATTATCTTAATAAAGATAAAATCATCAAAGAAAAGCGTTGGTTGATAAATTCAAAATTAGACCTGTCTTTGAATAGCAAGACCGAATTAACCGTTATCAATAATCGCGTATCAGATGTAAATTATTTTAAAGAAATTGCCCACGCAAATACGGGCAAAGTTGCTTTAATGTCTTCTGCAAATATCGCCTACAAAGATAAAGCAAACAATCTAACTGCCTCTATTTTTACTGAAAATGAACAGTTACTCACCAAAGGTGCTGCAGAATATACGCGTGCACCTGAAGTCTTTATCAATAAAAAAGTATTAGGACTAGGAAATAGGGAAGCTAATTTTTCCGTAATGAGCACCAAATTCAAGCACGCAGATAGCACTAAAAATACCGGCACTCGTACTCATGCTCAAGCGGCTTTTACTCGTAATATTGAAACCAATGGGTACTCAATGCAGCCCAAGTTTTCCATTTCTAAAACCAAGTATTCAATGAACAACCTTAAGAATCAAGACCGCTCTATTTACAACTTTGGCATTGACTCTAAGTTGTTTTTTGAGAGGGATATTAATTTACTCGATAAAAGTATAGTACAAACGCTAACCCCAAGATTGACTTACAACTATACACCAGGTAAAGACCAAAGCGCTTTAACTAATTTTGATTCTGAGAATATAGGTGAGTCATATGAAAACCTATTCTCGGGCAAAAAATTCACTGGTTTTGATCGTATTAGTAAAGTCAATGATGTAGTATTTGGATTGGAGTCTAGTTTTATTGACGCAAAATCTGGTGAAACCTATTTAACCTTAAAAGTCGCACAAGCCCGTCATTTAAGCGATACAACTACAGATATAAAAGGTGGTTTAGTTGCTCAAAAAGATTACTCAAATATCGCTGCAGGTGCCGATTTAACTTTGGATAAGTTCACTTTTAATAACGCCGTTCAATATGACCCAGATATTAAAGAGACAGTTAAAAGCAACAGCACTCTCAGTTATGTTCTAGACCCTAGAAAATTCATCTCTCTAACGCACGAAAACGATATAGGGAAAAGAACAGCAGGTATATATGCTTCTTACCCAGTTACACAAAATGTACATGTATTTGGTGGTGTTAACCGCTCTCTAAGTGAATCAATTAACAACAGGAAAACTGCTGGGTTGGCTTACGAATCTTGTTGCTGGGCAGTACGCCTTGTACGCTTTAATGAACACACTGCCACTGGTGTTTACGATAAAGTAACTAAGTTTGAACTGGTGCTTAAGGGTTTGGCTTCAAGTGACTCCTCTTTAGCGGCACGCTTAGAAAAAGAAATGCCAAACTATCTAGCTAACCTAAACAACTAAAAAATGAAAACTTTATTAACGCTTTTATTGACACTTTCATTTGGTGTGCTTGCTGCACCAAATAGTATTATTGCTATTGTTAATGACAGTGTTATCACTATGGATAATATTAGTACCAATATCAATAAAGAAACTACTAGGGAGGAAAAAATAGCTTTAGTTGAGCGGCAAATTAACATTGAGTTACAAAAAGAAAAAATCCAGGCGCTGGGCATCACACCCAAATCAGAAATTATTAGCAAAGCACTGGAAAATGTTGCTACGCAAAATGGCTTAACTTTTGAACAGTTACGCACCAATAATCAATACGAACAGATTGTTAAAACTATTACTCAAAACCTCTCCCTTGGAGGACTCGAGCAAGTAATTCTTCAACAGGCAAATATTAAAGTTACTCAAGCAGAAATCAACACATTCCTCGCTAAAAACCCCAAAGCAGACAATGCAAAAGCACAAATCATTCGCACTAAACAAACTCTGTTTTTGCAAAAATGGATTAAAGACTTGCGTAAAAATGCCTATATAGAAATTTTTGCAAATAAACTAAAATAGCGTGTCAAAATCCATCGTCATTTTTGGATTTCATTCAATCCAAGCACAACTTGAAACTAACCCAGAATGCTTGTTAAAAGTCTGGACACTGGACAATCGTCACGACAAACGCTTAAACACCCTTACCGCGCAGCTCAACCAGTTAGGTGTGAACACTCAATCAGCCACCAAACATCAATTGGATAAAATCAGCAAAAACCAAACACATCAAGGTATTGCGGCGGAAATACTGCTTCCCACCCTACCCAATCAAGATGAATTAATCAAGCATATCGCACCATTAGAAAAATCAGTTTTAATTTTGATTTTGGACTCTATTCAAGACCCAAGAAACTTAGGTGCTTGTCTGCGTAGTGCAAATGCAGCAGGGGTGGATTGTGTGGTGATTAACAAGGACGGTTCAGCACCGATTAATGCCTTGGTGCACAAAACTTCGGCAGGAGCGCTCAATCAACTGAAAATCTTTTCAGTGACTAATCTTGCACGCACCATTAAAGCATTAAAAGAGGAAAATATTTGGGTGGTGGGTTTAGATGGTGCAACAGAAACTTCACTCTATCAAGTGGATTTAGCCACACCAACTGCGATTATTATGGGTTCTGAGGGCTCAGGTTTGCGTGCATTAACAAAGAAATCTTGCGACCAATTAGCAATGATTCCTATGCAGGGCAATGTAGAAAGTTTAAATGTTTCGGTGGCAACGGGAATTGCTTTATTTGAAGCCAGCAGACAAAGATTAAATTAAACACCAAAACAGGTTCATTTTTTGGTAAAATTATCGGGTTTTTATATATGAAACAAGGAATTCCAGAAACAATCAAACTTTTTAAGTTTGCTTCGAAAGGGTTAGTCTTCTCGCAGACCTATAAAGTGAGTGACTTTCCAAGGATTAGCAAACTGTCAGGTAACCCAGATTCACCCGTTACTGTCGAAGTTAACTTTAGCCTTGAAGAAGGTAGAATTCCTTGCATTAAAGGTGGGGTTAAGTTAGATTTAGACCTTACTTGTCAAAGGTGCTTGAATGAAGTTAAAATTCATTTAGAGCCTAAATTTGAATTGGCTTTTATTAAAAACGAACAACAAGGTGAGGGGTTAGGCTCAAATCTTGAGATGATTCTAAACACTGAAGAAGAATTTTCGACCATAGAATTTATAACGGATGAAGTGTTAATATCTGTACCGATGACACCCATGCATGAGCATGAATGCGTATCGTATCAGGACACGCAGCCAATAACCGAGCAAAAGAGAGAGAATCCTTTTGCCATATTAAAACAATTGAAAACCAAGGAGTAAGAAAATGGCAGTACAAAAAAGTAGAAAAACCCCTTCAAAAAGAGGCATGCGTCGCTCACACAATGCATTAACAAGCCCCGCTTTATCTGAAGACCAAGAAACTGGTGAGACACATTTGCGTCATCACATTACCGCTGATGGTTACTATCGTGGCAAGCAAGTCATTAATAAAGTACAAGATATTCCTGAAGTAGAAGCCTAATTCTCAATGACAATCAAGGTATCTATTGATGCCTCAGGGGGAGATCATGGAATACCCACCACTGTTATAGCGGGTATTGAAGCCTTGGGTGCATTTTCAGATTTATACCTCGTTTTTGTAGGGGATAAGTCTAGTATTCAAGTGGAACTTGATAAAAATTCTGCCAGCCAAAAGTTTGCTGAGCGTTTTAGCGTTATGCATGCCAGTGAAGTAATTGCCATGAATGAATCCCCTGCTATTGCGCTGCGTAAAAAGAAAGATTCTTCTATGCGCGTTGCCATCAACCTTGTCAAAGATAAAACTGTTGACGCTTGCGTAAGCGCTGGCAATACAGGGGCGTTAATGGCAATTTCTCGCTTTGTTCTTAAAACTATTAATGGCATTGACCGCCCTGCCATTATGGGGCGCATGCCGACCATGGACGGACATACGTACATGTTAGACCTTGGTGCGAATGTTGATTCTTCACCTGAAGCTTTATTTGAATTTGCAACTATGGGTTCTATTGCTGTTAAACATACTGAAAATATCACCGCACCAAGTATTGGACTACTTAATATTGGCGAAGAAGAAATGAAAGGTAATGAGAAAATTAAACGCACTTCAGAATTACTCAAAGATTCCAGCCTCAATTATTACGGCTTTGTTGAAGGTAACGACATTTACAAAGGCACCGTTGATTTAGTGGTTTGTGATGGTTTTGAAGGTAACATTGCTCTTAAAGCCAGCGAAGGTGTGGCGTCAATGATGGGACATTATCTTAAGCAAGCCTTTACCAAAAACCTCTTCACTAAAGTTATCGCCTTAATTGCCACCCCAGTTTTAAAAGATTTCAAATCCAGCTTAAACCCTGGAAAATACAATGGTGCCAGCCTTTTGGGGTTAAGAGGTATCGTAGTGAAAAGCCACGGAGGTGCAGATGCTGATTCATTTTTTCAGGCTATCAAAGAAGCCTACCTCGAAGTCAACGCTAAAATTATTGAAAAAATAGAAAACCAAGTATCTTCAGAGTTAGTCAATGAATAAATACGCAAGGATCACGGGGACAGGTTCATATTTACCACCCAAAGTGGTAACCAATGACGACTTATCTAAAACCATTGATACTACAGACGAATGGATTACCAGCAGAACAGGCATCAAAGAAAGGCACATTGTTACTGATGAAAGTACCTGTGATTTAGCAGAGATTGCCTCAAAAAATGCCCTTGAAATGGCTGGTATTAGTGCCAGCGAATTAGATTTAATCATTTTGGCCACTACCACCCCTGATAAGATATTCCCAGCCACAGCAACTATGTTGCAAACTGCTCTTGGTGCCAACTGCCCTGCTTTCGATTTACAATCAGTTTGTGCAGGTTTTATTTTTGCCCTAACTACTGCCGAACAATACATTAAAACTGGCGCTGCCAATAAAGTTTTGGTCGTTGGCAGTGAAACACTTTCTCGCATTGTTGATTGGAATGACCGAAATACTGCTGTTTTATTTGGTGATGGCGCGGGTGCTGTTGTACTTGAAAGCAGTAAGGAGGCCGGTATTCTACATTCAAAACTCTTTAGTGATGGTAGCTATCTTTCCTCTCTGCAAGTTAGCAACAACCGCATTAACGAAGTTGGCTTCATCGAAATGTCAGGCAATGAAGTTTTTAAAATTGCCGTCAGTCGCCTATCCGCTTTAGCAGAAGACACGCTAAAAGAATGCAATATGAGCCCAGAAGAATTAGATTGGATGGTGCCACATCAAGCCAACATCCGCATTATTTCCGCCGTTGCCAAACGCATTAAAACTTCAATGGACAAAGTCATCGTCACCCTACCAAAACACGGCAACACCTCTGCTGCATCCATTCCGTTAGCGTTAGATGTGGCAGTGCGTGATGGGCGCATTCAAAAAGGTCAAAACCTTTTATTAGAGGGTATCGGTGGTGGATTTAGCTGGGGCAGTGTCTTGGTTAGGTTCTAAGATAAAACCGCTTTAAAAAGTTCTATTTCGAAGTTTTTGGGTCAGTGCTTGTAATTGCACGGTATCTACACTCAATTCACTCAGATTAGTTAAAGCTTGTTGATACAAATTTTCATATTCAAACTTTGATTCCTCTAAACCTAGCAAAGAAGGGTAAGTGGGTTTATTTTTCTCCACATCTGAATTTTGCTTTTTGCCTAATATTTCTTCAGGTGTGAGCACATCTAACACATCATCTTGAATTTGATAGGCTAAACCGATATTTTTAGAGAACTGTGCCAGTATTTTCGCATCATTTTCACTGCAATTTGACACTAGCACGCCTAATTGCACGGCACAACTGAGTAAAGCGCCAGTTTTTTTCTGGTGCATATTTTTCAAAGTATCAACATTGATGGTTTTTGACACCACATCAAGGTCAATTGACTGCCCTTCTGCCATTTCAAAAGCGGCATGCGTCAACGCCTGCAAGTTATTGATTCTAATTTCTGCTGGGAGTTGCGTATCACTTGCCAATACCTCAAATGCCAAGGCTTGTAGCCCATCTCCTGTCAAAATCGCCTGTGCTTCGCCAAATTGTTTGTGACAGGCGGGTTGATTGTGGCGGATGTCATCGTCATCCATTGCGGGTAAATCATCGTGAATCAACGAATAAGCGTGAATTAACTCTACGGCACAAGCACTGGAATCTGCTAAATCAAGATTAGTACCAAAAGTATCGGCAACCGTATAAGTTAAGGTAGGTCGAAAACGCTTACCACCAACCAAAACACTATAACGCATCGCTTCGGTTAGACTGCCTTGGTTAGATAAATACCTATCTAAATGTTGATTAACGCGTTCGGTGTAGTTCATTATTTGTCTAAAGGTTGTTCAGATTGATAGCCATCATCTGCCGTTAACAGTGCTATTTTTTGCTCGGCTTCACTAAGTGCCGTTTGGCACTGGCGAGTTAACGCTACACCTTGTTCAAAGAATTTCAAGGAATCTTCTAAACTTAAATCGCCCTCTTCCATCGTTTGCACAATGCTTTCCAATTCTTCTAGTCCTTTATTAAAATCAAATTTTTTCGTCATTATCTTTCTCCGCCACCACCGGCTTTATTAAGTATTTTATCCATCCATCGAGTTGGCAATATTCGGATCAAAAACGCAAATAACTGGGTTGGAAAAGTTATGTGGTAATGAATTTTTGCCCGTTTTGCACTCAGTGCGTGTAGGCAACATTTTAGCACTGCTTCTGCTGGTAATGTAAAGTCTGCTAATTCTTTTGATTGCAAACGCACAATCATTTTTTCATAACGCTCTTTGTAATCACTATTTTGCATATCCACATTTTTGCTAAATGCCTTATAAGCATTGATTCTAAAGTCAGATTCAATCGGTCCGGGTTGCATTAATGACAGTTGAATATTGGTATTTGCCAATTCCAATCTGAGTGTATTTACCAAGCCTTCAATCGCAAATTTAGAGGCGTTATAAGGTCCACGAAATGGCATAGCAACAAAACCCAACACTGAACTAAGGTAAATAATACGCCCTTGATTGCACTGTTTCATCCTTGGTAGCACCAAATTAGTCAACTCATGCCAGCCAAATACATTGGTTTGAAATTGTGCCTCCAAGGCTTCACGAGAGATGTCTTCTAGCGCCCCCACTTGCCCGTACGCACCATTATGGATTAAGCCGTAAAGTGTGTCTGTCTTTTCAAAAATAGTATTCACTGCGTTGTTAATAGAGGTTGACAAGGCTAAATCAAGTTGTAAAGCATCAAAACCTTTGGTTTTTAACGCCTCCACATCTTTTTCTTGTCTAGCGGTGGCAAAAACTTGATAACCCGCCTGCTTTAAACCCTCTGCAACACACAAACCAATACCACTAGAGCAACCCGTGATTAACACTGATTTCATTGCTGTGCCTTAGTCCAAAAATCTGCGACTCTTTTAAGTTCTGGATTGATACTTTGTGAGCGTAACACTAAAAAATCATAAGCGATTCTAAAGCCTCGATTTTCTAACAATAATTGCACTTTTTTAGGGTGCATTTTTTCTAATTTATGCTGCATCATCCATACATCTTTCATTCTTGAAGTTAAATAACGAGGCATTGAAACTTGCTTAATTTGATTGATAATCGCTTCATCACAAGCCTGTAACTGAGCCAGGTGAAAAGAGCGTTGTTTTTTCTTAATCAAAGCAAAGCGTTCATTTTGCGCTTGCCATAAAAATACCGAAAACAAGAAGGCAGGGGTAACTGGCTTTCCAGCTTTAATGCGATCAGAGGTGTTATTACAGGCCTTTCTAATAAAATCATTTTTATGTGTTTGCTTAAATAAATACCTAAGCAACCCATATTTTTCTAATTGCTCATACACCGCAAATGAATACTCATTTTGAAACAATTTAATGCATTCTTCATACAAGCGCGCTGAAGACACATTACCCAGTAGAGCTGCTTGTTTATGGATAGCTGCTTTAATCTCTCCACTCATTTCTGCACCAAGCTTTTGGCTAAATCGCACTGCGCGAATCATACGCACCGGGTCTTCTGCAAAGCGTTTACTGGCATTGCCAATCATATGAATTTCACCTGCCCGAATATCTTCTAAACCACCCACATAATCAATCACTTCTTGCTTGTGAATATCGTAATACAAAGCATTAATATTAAAATCTCGACGCACTACATCGTCTTCTATCTTGCCATAATGATTATCGCGCACAATCACGCCATTCTTGGCAGTTTGCACTTTGCCGGAGCGAAAAGTGGCAACTTCAAGAAAATCGCGTGCACCAAATAGCACATGTACTAAGCGAAAACGCCTACCAATTAAACGCGAGCGCTTGAATAGTTTATGAACTTGTTCAGGTTTGGCGTTCGTGGCAATATCAAAATCTTTAGGTTCCAAACCAAGTAACAAATCTCTAACGCAACCACCAACTAAATAGACTTCGTAGCCCGCTTTGTGAATAGTGTTAACGACTTTTACCGCATTCCTGTCTATTAGTTTTTTGTCAAATTCAATAAATTGACGGACAGGCGTATTTTTTTGCCCTGTGCCTGAAAAGACTTTTTTGAAGAAATTATACAAAAGGCTTCACAGGTTAACAACAGGTTTTGGTTTCCAATTTTCCTGCTGGTGTTCAGTAACTACCGTAGTGTAAACGCCACCACGCACATTGAAAACAGCTTTAAGACGCATAAAACGAGGATTAGTAGCCGCTACTAAGTCTTCTAAAATTTGATTAGTGACAGCTTCATGAAAAGCCCCCTCATCTCGAAATGACCAAATATACATTTTCAAAGATTTTAGCTCGACACAAGCTTTGTCAGCGATATACTCCAAATGCAAGGTAGCAAAATCAGGTTGTCCTGTCTTTGGGCATAAGCAAGTAAACTCTGGCATGTCAATTTGAATAACATAGTCACGCTCAGAATTTGGATTGTCAAAAATTTCTAGGGTTTTACTGGGTTGAGAAGACATTGGATAAATTTTCTTTTTATAAAAGGGGTATTTTACACTTTCCTTGGTAGTAATCGCCATACAGTTGCCAACTTATCATGTCGAAAAACATATAATAACAAGGTAAGCCCAAGCGCTAATAAGTGTACCCACCAAAGTCCAATCCACACAAAGGTCTCTCCTTGTTCTAACGAGGATTTAGCCACCATTAAAGCGTTATTATATAAAATAAAAGCGGCAACGCCAAATATTACCCCCAAATTCTTCCCTCCTCTGGGTGACGCTTTACCCAGTAACACACCTAAAAATGACAAGATAAGGGTGCTGAGTGGCTGCGAGAGTCGCCATTGCAATTCTGCTATATCTTTAGCGTTGTCTGAATAGAGTAAATCAATCGTACTTCGTGATTCTATTTTGGTAAAGTTAATATTTGCCTGTTGCTTTTCACCATCTACAATCTGCAAATCATACAAATCAAAGTTTAAAATCCTTTTATTAACATCACCTGGAAATCCATGATAACGCACACCATCCTTGAGGCGTAAATAGGCACTATTGGTATCTAAGTCAGTATATTTTTGTGCTTCTTTTGCCAGGGTAATAACAGGTTCGTCATTGATAAGGGTGTAAATAAACACCTCTTCCATGGTTTGCTGCGTACCTTCAACACCGTCTTCCACTTTAGAGGCATAAAAAACGATGTTGCCACCTTTGAATTTTTGGAATTCTTTTTGCTTGATAAAGGCAAACTCTGAAGCATTGTCGCTACGGCTCATAATAAGCCCTCTTTGTTGCTTGGTCCAAGGCACTACCAATGTTGTCAACAATAAAATAAAGATAAATACCGGTAATACTACTGGCTGGATAAATACCATAAAATGTTTATCGCCAATACCCATTGAATTCATGACAACTGCCTCTGAATCTTTATACAGTTTATTGATTGCTAAAATAATAGCTAAAAATAAAGAGAGAGACAAGATTAAAGGTACATCTCTAATCATATTAAACATAATCAACGGTAGCAAATCAGTAGTGGGGATACCGTGCTTCAAACTTTCCTTCACCATTAACACCACTTGATTGCCAAAAATAACTAGGCCGATAATTAAGAAAATTGCACCCAACACTACCCATACATTGCGCGTTAAATATTTTGCAACAATCGTGTTAATTAAAAAATAAGCGTGTTTAAAGGGAATTAATGACTTCATACGCTAAGTATAAAAGATTTTATTTCTTTTGTGCCATCGATGAGAAGAATTCATCGTTGGTTTTGGTTAGTTTTAAACGGTCAATTAAGAATTCCGCTGCCTCTACTGTGTCCATCGGATGTAAAATTTTACGTAAAATCCACATCTTTTGCAGCTCCTTCTCATTTGTAATTAACTCTTCACGACGGGTGCCAGAAGCATTAATATTAATCGCTGGGAAAATACGCTTTTCACTCAAACGACGCTCCAAGTGTAATTCCATATTACCCGTTCCCTTGAATTCTTGGTAAATTACCTCATCCATTTTAGAACCTGTATCAATTAATGCCGTAGCAATGATGGTGATGCTACCACCATTTTCAATATTTCTTGCCGCACCAAAGAAGCGCTTTGGTCGTTGCAAGGCATTCGCATCCACACCACCCGTCAATACCTTACCCGAAGACGGGGCAACGGTATTATAGGCACGGGCTAAACGAGTAATAGAGTCTAATAAAATAATCACATCTCTACCCTGTTCTGCACGGCGTTTGGCTTTTTCAATGACGATTTCAGCTACTTGCACATGACGCTTTGCTGATTCATCAAAAGTTGAAGCAACCACTTCACCTCGTACTGTGCGTGCCATTTCTGTTACTTCTTCGGGACGCTCATCAATCAATAAAACAATCAATTCGCATTCTGGATGATTGCGGGAAATAGAAGCTGCAATATTTTGCATAATCATCGTTTTACCTGCTTTTGGCGGTGCCACCAACAAGCCTCTCTGCCCTTTACCAAAAGGTGCAATTAAATCAATCACTCTCGCAGTAATGTCTTCCGTGCCACCATTACCAATCTCCAATCCAATACGCTCTTCGGGGTGCAAAGGTGTGAGTGAGGCAAAAGGCACTCGGTTTCTAATCTTATCTGGTTCTTCGTTATTCACCTCATAAACCTTTACCAAGGCAAAATATTTTTCACCTTTCTTTGGTGCGCGAGTCTTACCCGAAACCACATCGCCAGTTGATAGATTGAAGCGACGAATTTGATTAGGCGATACATAAATATCATCAGGTCCAGAAACATAAGAATCGTCTGCAGACCTTAAAAATCCATACCCTTCCTGTAAAATATCCAGCACACCATCACCAATCACCTCTTCATCATTAGATGCCTTATGTTTTAAAATAGAAAAAATAAGGGTTTGTTTTTTGGCTCTGGCAATATTTTCAATACCAAGAGATTGTGCTAATTCCAATAGTTCTTCGGCTGTAGAGCGCTTTAAGTCAGATAATTTCATAATTTTCCTAAGTGTAGGCGTGTTATAAGTGCCAGTCAGAATGACCAACAAAGAGGTGTTGCCCAACAATAGTCAGGACTTTTTTAAATAAATTATACTATTTTCAAAAAATAATTATACTAAAAAGTGCTGATAGTTTTCCATTTTAGTGTGCTTAAAAAATTAAGGATACTTATTGCTATCATTGATTTTTTAAGCGCGCTAAAATGGGAAAGGATTGGTGCTTTTGTATTATTACTTTTTGAAAATGGTATTAGTTTGTAAGTTTGGGGTGCCCTTTAGATATTGGCGTCAATAAATGCACTCAACTCTGCTTTAGATAATGCACCCATTTTGGTTCCTTCAACCACACCTTCCTTAAATAACAACATCGTTGGAATACCGCGAATACCATATTTTGGGGGAGTTTGGTCATTTTCATCAATATTCACCTTGGCAATAACAATCTTGCCATCATACTCATCAGCAATTTCATCAAGGGTTGGTGCTAATGCTTTACAAGGTCCACACCATGGCGCCCAAAAATCAACTAAAACCGTAGAAGGTGAGTTAACCACATCTGCTTCAAAAGAATCGTCCGTTACTACTTTAATTTTATCGTTCATATTTATTTTGTCTGAATATCGCTAGAAAAAGCATTGAATTTCGGTAGATTATAGCGTCATTTATTGTTTTAGGTGTCTTATTTTATAATTTTTCTTGTAAAAACTGCTTTAACCTGTGTTCTTCTGCTTTACTAAGCGGCTTATTGTTGGCGTTACTAATAAAAAAAACATCTTCTACGCGCTCACCCATTGTTGAAATTCTTGCGTTTATCAAATGAATATCCAATTCATAAAAAACATGTGCAATATTAGACAGTAGCCCTTGTTTATCAATCACACTTACCTCAACTTCAGTTAAATCCCACCTACTATTATGGCTAAATGTAATTTTCATTTTATGATCAAAGTAGCGATGCGTATATTTCTCACTCATTTCTCTAACATTGACATCACTGCGCACAAGCTCTGCCAACTCCCCTTCTATTACTTGATTAATATCAGTATTCTCCAAAATATCATCTTGTAAAACACTGATAGTGTTGTAGGCCTTGTGATCTTTACTGGTTATAATTTTTGCATCAACAATATCTAGGCCTAATTTTTCAATAACACTCACTAATTTAAAGAATAAACCCTTAAAGTCTTCACTATGGACAAAAATATCAACCACATTGTGTTCTGATAAGCGGCTCAGAACTCTAATTGTCTTATCGTTTTTCTTGGTCAGACATTGTAAATGCCACAGCATATCATCCACCTGATAGCGTAAAAAATAATCTTTCGGCAAAGTATCCAGTATTGTACCCACCTGCTGTAAATCATAGCCCTGCTGGATAACTGACACTATAAGCGCTTGATTCACTTCTTTAACTTTAACATTAATACTCGGCACCTTAACATCTTCTTGCAATTGTTCTTTAGCCTTATAAAACAGTTTTTTAAGTAAAGAATCTTTCCAGCCATTCCATAAATCTGCTTTAGTAGCACGAATATCTGCCACAGTCAGTAAATACAAAAATTCTAAGAACTCAACCGTTTTTACAGTTTTAACAAACTTTTTAATCACCTCAAAATCTTCTAAATCTTGTTTTTGTGCCACTTGCGTCATTAGCAAATGTTGCTCAACTAAGCCCGATACTAAAGCAACATCCTTCGCTTTAAAATGATGATGCTTAAGAAAATCTTGTGCATCTTTTGCCCCTAAAGTGGCATGATTGCCACCTCTCCCTTTAGCGATATCATGAAACAAGCCTGCTAAAAAAAGTAACTCAGGCTTGTCCATAGTTTGCGCAATTTCACTACACAAATCAAACTCTTGGGTAAACTCACTGACAAAGAAGCGCCTAAGATTACGAATCACAAATAAAGTATGTTGGTCCACTGTATAAGCATGGAATAAATCATACTGCATCAAACCCGTTATCTTGCCAAAAGCAGGAATATAGCGCTCTAAAATACCGTAACGATTCATCAATTTAAGCGCTTTATTAACCCCTCTTTTTTGTTGTAATAGCTCGATAAATAGGCGGTTATTTTGGCGTTCTTTGTAATAGTTTTTATTGATTAAACCAATATCTTTTTGCATTTGTCTGAGCGTGTCGGCACTAATGCCACTAACATAGTTGTGTTTTGCCACCAACAAAAAAATCTCAATAAAAGCAGAAGGATGTTTGCTAAAAACAGTACTATCGGTCATATAAATATAACCATGGCTGATTACAAAACGCTCATTTAGATGTTGCACATGCAACACACTCTCTTCAAATAATTGCAATAAAATATCGTTCAGACGCGCTACTTTAGTTGCTGTTTGATAATAGTCACGCATCAATTGCTCAACTGCCATTGCATCACCGTCACTATAACCCAATACCTTTGCAACCTCGCGTTGATATTGAAAAGCCACTCTGTCCTCTCGGCGTTTGGCAATCACATGTAAAGCAAAACGCACTTTCCATAAAAATGACTGTGCTTCTATCAATAAATCATATTCACTTTGGGTTAAATATTCCTTTTCCACCAAATCAGAGAGCAAATCCACATCAAAATACCACTTTGCCACCCATGCTACTGTTTGAATATCACGCAGTCCGCCAGGGCTTTCTTTTAAGTTTGGCTCTAAATTATAGGCGGTATTGGAATAATTTAAATGACGATTATGCTGCTCTTTTTGCTTACCGACAAAGAAAGAACGAGAAGACCAATCACTAGATTTAATCATCGCTTTCATTCTTAAAAACAAAGATTCCTTACCCACTAAAATACGCGATTCTGACAAATTTGTTGCCACACTCAAATCGTGAATATTCGCTACACAATCAGCAATATCACGGGTTGCATGCCCAACTTCTAAGCCTACATCCCACAAGAAAGTTAAAAACTTAGATAGATTTTGTTGGTGTGTGTCGTGTGAACCGTTCGGAATTAAAATCAACAAATCAATGTCGGAATGCAAATGCAACTCACCACGACCATAGCCACCTACAGCCGCTAAACAAAGTTGCCCACTAATGTCAAAGGCTCGCCAAATATCTTGCAATAATGCATCCACTTCGTCGCTGCGTTTTTGCACTAAGGCATCAACAGAGTCGGGGGTTTTTAAAAAATCTGCTTCCAGTGAGGCTTGCAACGCCTGATATTTTTCTTTGTAAGCGGCAAGTTCCATTATTTTTGTAGTAACTTTTGCAAACCTGGAAATGCCTTGCCTGATTCTGTCAAATGTTGCGTAATTAAATGCTTAATCGGCGGAAAACGCTCGGCAAAATTCAACACAAAACGCCTAACTTGCTTGGCAATTGGTGCATCATTTGTAAACAATGCCACAATGCCATTAGTGCCGTAAAACATCACACGGGTTAAATGAATTTGCTTTTTCTCAAACAAACTCAACAAAGCCTGTGAGCCAATGTCCTGCCCATTCGCCATCGCCTCTTTAATCAGTGTCGTAAGAATGTCCTGCCCTCTCAAACCTAAATTAAATCCGTGTGCCGTTACTGGGTGCATTCCGACTGCCGCATCACCAATCAAAGCAAAACGCTTGGCGATAAAAGTCTTGGCATGAACCCCCATTAATGGATAAGAATGACGCTTACCAACTTGTGTTATCTGTCCCAATTCTCCCCTAAAATCTTGGGTCATCTTTGCGTTAAACGCTTCTTCGCTCATCTCTAAAATCGCCTGAGATTGCTCAGTTGATACCGTCAAAACTACAGAAGACTCATCGCCAATCATTGGCAACAACGCCAAAGTTTGCCCATAATCAAAACATTCTAGGGCAATATTTTGATGACTTTTCTCGTGCTTCATCTTGGTTACAATCATCACCTTGGAAAAATCTTTCATTGTCGATGGAATGCCGACTTTACGACGAATGCCAGAAAAACGACTGTCCGCCGCAATCACCAATTTTGCCTCAACCATCTCGCCATCAGCAAAGACAACTTTAGAGTGTGCCTGCTGATAATTCACATCCTCCACCCTTGCATCGGTCATTATTGTAATATTATCTGCTTGCGATGCACGCTGATATAACGCTTGTCGGATTTGATAATTTGGCACAAGATAGCCCAACGCCTCAATATTTGAATCTTCACTTTTGAAATTCAACAACGATTTTGAGTCACCATCAAATACCTTGGCTTCTTTCAACAAAGACACCTCGCTCTGATCTATCAACGCCCAAACCCCCAATTTACTCAAAATATCAAGCGACTGATGCGTCAAAGCAATTTCCCTACCATCATAAGTTGGTTTAGAAATCGCCTCTAAACCCGAACGCTCCACCACCAATACCTCAGCATCAGTGTTCATCATCGAACAAGCAAAACTTAATCCTGCTGGTCCACCGCCAATAATTACAATATCGTAGTTAGTTTGCATTTTTTATTTCTAAATTAATGAGATAATGACGCCTATTATAACGACCAAGCGCCGATACTAATTATGATTTATGTTATTGTTCAATTTAGCTGTATTTTTTACTTTATTTTTAACGCTCGTTTTGAGGCATTAGACACATTTTCCTATGTCTTTATTGGCATTGCAATCATCATCGGACTGAGTGCGGTAGCAACAATGAAACTCAGTAATCTCAACATCGTCCCCACTCTAAAAGACCAACATCAATTGGTTACAAGTGGTATTTATCGCTGGATTCGTCATCCAATGTACACCAGTGTTCTAGCGCTGTGCTTTGCATTTGCTACAACCAATGACCATAAAATAGCACAGTTGGTGATGTTGGTATTGTTGGTTGATTTGGTGCTAAAATCCAATCTAGAAGAAAAATTACTCACCCAGCGTTTTGACAGCTACCAAAACTACAAAAGCAAAACTGGGCGTTTTATTCCTTTCTTATAAATAGTGTTACTCTCTAAGCCTCTTCGACCAATAATTTGCTTTTTTCATTGATTTTTTAACCCCTCTGCCAGTTCGATACATCTGCGTAACTTCTCGTTGTGCGATACGATGATTGGCTCTTGCAGCTATAAGTGTAAAGTGATAAGCCTTAGTTAAGCTTCTTTCAACGCCCTGACCTTTTTCATAATGCCGTGCAACATCTAAATAAGCCTCTAAATTACCTTGATTAAGTGCCTGCTGATAGAGACGATGTGATTGATAGTAGTCTTTCTTGACACCTAAGCCTTGATCATACAAACCCGCCAAAAGGTAAGTTACTTTACGCCTGCCTTTCTCATTGGCGTCAATATTGTCATGAAATTCCTTGTACCATTTAAAAGAAGCCTCATAATTAGGTGCAGTTCCTTGTGAAAATAATTGTCCAAGCCTATATTGCGCCTCTACATTACCTTGTTCAGCACTTTTTAGTAACAAAGATTCTGCTTTTTCGGTGTTACCTGTTTTAAAATGAGTATTAGCAAGATGATATTGCGCATCTGCATTACCAAATTTTGCAGCCGCTAAAAACCATGTGTTGGCTCTTTTTAAATTTACCTTGACGCCTCGTCCTTGTTCATACATTAAAGCAAGATTATAATACGCATCTTCATAACCTTGTTTGGCTGCTTTCTCGATCCATTGATAAGCAATATTAAAATTACGCTTGCCACCAATACCCAAATAATACATCGTTCCAAAATAATATTGTGCCTTAGCATTGCCACTATGAGCAGATTTTCTTAACAATTCAATGCCTTTTTTGTCATTTTGCTTGGTTCCTTCTCCTCGAATATACATCAATCCCATAGCAGTTTGCGCTTCTACATCGTCAAGTTTAGAGGCATGAGAAAAAAGATTAAATGCTTTGCTGTAATTCTGTTCCACATTATTGCCATAATAATATTTTTTACCTTTCTCATAAAGGTCGTCATCAGCATAAAGGCTGTCGTCAGCCAACAAAGGTTGACTTAATAATAAAAGTAATAATATAATTTTTTTCATAAGAAATTAGCCTAGTATAACCCAGAAAATACAGAAAGTAGCGTACTTTTTACTCAAAAGCAAAGGAGATAACCAGTCATTTGACGAGTTTTTGAGCGGGAGAGGTGTTGTTTTATATGCTTCATAAGTAAATAGACAGAATTGTATACGAAAATAATATTTCAAGCAATAAAAAACCACCTCGAAAGGTGGTTTTTTATTTGTTGTGCTGAAATTAATCATCCACTAACAAAGCTGAGAATCGCTTAACGATTAGCGCCTCTTGCTTGTGCATCTGCATAACCTTTGGCATAAGCATCAGCCTGTGCCTTAGCAAAACCATCAGCTTGACCTTTAGCATAAGCGTCAGCTTGACCTTTAGCAGTTGCATCAGCAACACCATAAGCCTTACCATCAGCAACGCCAGAGCCAGTAGCATCGTTCTTATTTTTAGTGTCGAAGTTCATACCAAAGTCTGTATCGTTCAACCAGTTATTACCGCCCTTGAAAGGACCCCAGTTTTGAGCGCCATTGAATGGACCCGCATTAGAGCCACCGTTGAAAGGACCCCAGTTGTTGCCGCCATTAAATGGACCCCAGTTTGAGCCGCCATTTGCAGGGCCAAAGTTTGAACCAGAATCAAAAGGACCCCAATTGTTACTACCATTAGAACCATTGTTAAAGAAAGCTGAAACCGATGTAGCTGCCACAATAGCAGTAATTGCGATAATTTTTTTCATATTGTATTCTCCGAATTTTAAAAATTTACGCATCATTATTGATGCGCTTTAGTTTGTATCAAGTATTTTCTTGATAAACAAACATTATACTCAAATTATATGATAAATCAAGGGGCTTAACCAGTTAAGCACCTTTTCTTGAAATTTTCAAGTGAGCTTTTATAAATATATTGCTTATAATTACTAAACCTAAATCCATATTATTTAAAGGTGGCGCTTAAATCTGCTGAAAAACACCTAATTATCTTTCTGAATTTTGCCTAAGTTAAATTTTTAAATGGCTGTAGTATTTTTTTTCTTGTTATAACTATTATTTTAAACAGTAACTAGTTAATTCCAAAAAAAATTACTAAAAATAAGGTATCTTACAGTATGATTAAAATTTGGGTCTTAACTAGTTAAGCGGCTCTTTTCTAAAATTATCAAGTAAGATTTTATACATATCTTGCTTACGATTATTAAATCTAAATTCACATTCTTTAAGATGATATTTAAACATTTTTTTATTCATTCCTTTAAATTTTACTAGTCTAATTTTAGCATAACCCCAAAAAGATTCGATGCCGTTAATATGAGAATTTCCTCTGGCAAATTCATTTATAATACCCCAACAATTTCAGACAACATTCTAAACTTTCTTATTTCGAACAAGTTAAACTAAACAAAAAAAATCGGAGTAAAAAAATGAGTAAAAAACGAACCAAATACACCTCAGCATTTAAAACAAAATTAGTGCTTGAGTTATTACAAAATGAAAGCACTTTAGCACAGATTGCCAGCAAACACAATATTCTTCCACAGAATTTAGCAAACTGGAAGAAGACCTTCCTTGCCAACGCAGAGATTGCTATGGAACCATCAAAAGCAGTCAAAGAATACAAAGAAGCGCTTATTAAATCACAAAAGCAAAATGAGCGCTTAACTACACTCGTTGGCAAGGTAACTGTAGAAAAGGAGTGGTTATCAAAAAAGCTCGTCAGCTTGGGCTCATCTAATCTCAAACAATTAGTTGACCTCAAGCCATCCTTATTATCGGTTAATCATCAATGTCAATTGTTAGGCGTCAACAGAAGTGGGCTTTATTACAAGTCAAGTGTCAATCACACCAAGCAAACAATTAAAAAACACATTACCAAAGTGTTTGAACAAATACCCATCTATGGTGAAAAAAAAGTTCATCAACAATTACTTGAAGAGGGTTGCAAAGTCAGTTTAAACACCGTTGCACGCTATCGCCAAGAGTTAGGATTAAAGGCAGTATTGGCAGTTAAATCACTCCATGCTACAATACCAATCAAAGCACATAAAAAATACAGTTATAAGCTTAGGGGCTTGATATTAATCAGGCTAATCAAGTGTGGTCTACAGACATCACTTACATCAAGATTGCAGGCGGTATGGTTTATATGGCTGCTGTTATTGACTGGCATTCAAAGGCTGTATTATCACATAGAATATCCAACACTATGGATACACAATTGGTAATGGGTGTATTAAATGATGCACTAGATAAACACCCACATCCAGAGATATTTAATACCGATCAAGGTGCTCAATATACCAGTGAAGTGCATACCAAACGCTTAAAAGATTTAGGCGTTACAATATCAATGGATGGAAAAGGTAGGGCTACAGATAACATTTGCATTGAACGCTTCTGGCGAAGTGCCAAATGTGAAAGAATTTATTTAAACGAGTATCAATCTATTAGTGAGCTAGTCGCTGATGTAGATGATTATATTGAGTTCTATAATCATCGAAGATTCCACGAGACATTGGAATATAAAAAACCAATGAATGTGTATCAAGAAAGTGTAGAATTGAACCAGAAAAAGAAGAAGGCTTCTATATAAGAAAATTTAAAAAGTTGTCAGAAGTTTTGGGGTAATGTAGGTAGTTATAGAAACACAACAGCCAACCCGAGTGAAGATGATCGCACCATAAAAATCTCTTATAAAGACGCTGCTGACAACGAAAGTGCCGTGGGAACGGTAACTTTAGATATGGATTTAACACCACCTACGGCAACTTTAACCACAACAGAAAGCACAAAAAATAACAGCAATGTTGTTGTTCAAAGTAATGAAACTGGTTACGCTTACTTAGTTAAAAATGGTGAAACTATTCCTACAACCAAAGTAGGTTTTGATACTTTAGCAACTGGTAACACGGCTAATACAGTGGCAATTGGCGCAACAAACACAGCAACCAACTTACCAACAACAAACTTAGAAGCGGGCACTTACAAACTTTACACTATTGACGGTGCAGGCAATATTTCAGCAGTCAGCGCTAGTGGTGTAACAATTATCCCTACCCCTGCACACAGTCACACAATAAACACAGTGGGAACATTGGCTACACCTACCACTACGGGTGTTTCTTCGCTTGATTCTGGGATTCACTGGAATGTACCCACTGATAGAAAGATTACTTATAGTTTTAATACAGCCGCCATAGGCATGCCCAGTGATTACAATAATGCGGGTTATGGTATTGCTGATGGTTGGGCGGAACTTAGTGATGCACAAAAAACAGCAGTTAGATCTGTGATGACAAAAGCAGGGGAACTCGTCAATATCAATTTTACGGAAGTAGCAGATACTACCGCTCAAAGTGATGGCGATATTCAATTTAACATTACCAATACAAGCAGCGGTACCAATGGTTATGCTTATTCCCCTGGTACTTCTAGCAATTATTCTGGAGATATTTTTCTTTCGAGTACATTTAATACCAACCCTGCTGGTCATGGTTTGAATGCTGGAGAATCGGGCTGGTCTACAATTGCCCATGAATTGGGACATGCTTTAGGTTTGAAGCACCCTTTTTCAGGTTCAAACCCATTACTTCCTGGCGAAAATAATAAAAATCACACGATTATGTCTTATAATCCTGTAAATGCTTGGTTAGTCAAGTTCACTGCAACTAGTGATAGCACTGTTTCTTTTAGTGGTAAATACCTCTCGCCCGAACTTTTCTCTCTTTATGATGTTGCCGCCCTCCAGGCGCATTATGGCGTCAACGATAACACCAATACAGGCGACACAACCTATAGTTACGAATATACAGATTATGAACGCAATACAATCTGGGACGCTGGCGGCGTTGATTTAATTGACTTGTCTATGTGCATAGGTAATAGCAATGTTGATTTAAACCCAGGTTCTTTAAGTAGTGTTGATCAATATACAATGGCGCAAGTTATTCAAGTGCACCAAAACTCTGTAGGCGGGTCCAATTCAGCAGATTTTATAAGAGATAAGATTAATGCGCATGGAGCAGGTGTGATATATACAGGCAAAGACAATCTAGGTATCGCTACAGGAACAATTATTGAGAATGTCCTAACAGGTGTAGGAAATGACATAATCATTGATAATTTAGTTGATAACATCATTAAAACTGGTGCAGGTGATGATAATATTCATATCGGTCAAGGGGGTTACGATACCATTGATGGTGGTTTAGGCACTGATAAGCTTTATATTGATGCAAAGAAAGAAGATATTACTTATACAGCTGCATCTGCAAATGGTGGCGAATATGGGCTATTGACAACATCCAGTTACACAGCACAATTTAAAGGTATTGAAACTTTGTATTTTCAAAACGGCGAAACTATTATGGTTTAACTAAAGGGCACCCAAAAAGCGCATTCACGATACCCATCAGGGACATGATAAACCCATCTATTGAGAATAAAATAAGTTTAAGAATGTGGTAGTCGCGAGTGAATTCGAATCACCGACTTTCCATCATAATATCCGTCAGGAACAGAGAGGAACTTACATATTAAGAATAAATAAGTTTTGGAATATGGTAGTCGCGAGTGAATTCGAATCACCGACTTTCCATCATAACATCCGTCAGGGATATGATAAACCCATCTTTTAAGAATAAATAAGTTTAAGAATGTGGTAGTCGCGAGTGAATTCGAATCACCGACTTTCCATCATAACATCCGTCAGGGATATGATAAACCCATCTTTTAAGAATAAATAAGTTTAAGAATGTGGTAGTCGCGAGTGAATTCGAATCACCGACTTTCCATCATAATATCCGTCAGGAACAGAGAGGAACTTACATATTAAGAATAAATAAGTTTTGGAATATGGTAGTCGCGAGTGAATTCGAATCACCGACTTCCTCCATGTCAAGGAGACACTCTAACCAACTGAGCTACGCGACTAAAAAAAGAAATTATACTAGAAACAAGATTTAATTGTGGCTTGAATATCGCTTGCTGCTTGATATGGATTTTCAGCATTTTTAATTGGACGCCCTACTACGATATAATCCGACCCCGACTCAAAGGCAGTAGCAACATCAATTACACGCTTTTGATCGTCATCTGCGGTATTGTCCACAGGGCGAATGCCTGGAGTGACAGCAATTAATTTGTTATCAACAAACTCACGCAAAAATGGCACTTCTAAACCCGATGAGACTACACCATCACAACCCGCTTCAAAGGCGCGTTTGGCACGGGAAATAACCAAATCTTGGATATTGCATTGAAAGCCTAAATCATCTAAATCCCCCCTATCAAGACTGGTGAGTGCGGTAACGGCTAAGATTTTAAGGTCGCCTTTATTTTCAGCCGCTTTTTCCATTAACGCCTGATTACCGTGAATGGTGGCAAAAGTTGCCCCATATTCACTTAAACGACTAATGGTTCTGCCAACAGTTTCTGGCACATCGAAAAATTTTAAATCAACGAAGACTTTTTTATCTTGCGCAATTAACCAATCCATCAATTGAAAATATTGCCCAGTCATCAACATTTCCATACCAATTTTGTAAAAACTGACGCTGTCATCTAACTGCTTGACCAAATCCTTAGCCTGTGCGACTTCTGGCACATCCAATGCAAAAATCAGTCTGTCTTCAATTTTAATGTCTTTCATATTTATGCCCTTGTTAAAAAATACTTGCCCCTGAATAACCATTTTTATTCGCACAGCGTATCCAGTGTTTTGACTGGGTTATGTCTTTTTCTACGCCTTTACCGAGTGCAAAAAAAATACCTAAATTATACTGTGCTTTTGCCTGCTGCTGATTGGCAGATTTCTGATACCAGTTAAATGCTTGTGTCAAATCCTGCTCTACGCCCACCCCTAACTCATACATTAAACCTAATTCATATTGCCCATCGGCATCATTTTGATTGGCGAGTTCAATTATTTCTTGGTATTCTTTCATAGTCTTCTAAAGGTATAATGGGCAGCTTGCCTTCGTAGCTCAGCTGGATAGAGCAGTCGCCTCCTAAGTGACAGGTCAGAGGTTCGAATCTTCTCGAGGGCACCATTTTAATATCATAAGTAGCGCTTTAACGCTTTTTATTTGCCTTATTTAGATTATTTTGCGCTGCGTTGGTGCCTTGTTCAGCTGCTTTTTTCCACCAAAGGAACGCTTGCTCTTTGTCTTGTGCAACGCCTTGTCCACTATGGTACATAATCCCTACATTGTTTTGAGCGCTGGCATCGCCTTGCTTAGCCGCTTCCTTGTACCAATAAAAAGCTTGATTCATATCTTTCGGCACGCCCACACCCTTGCGATACGCATTGCCTAACTCAAATTGAACATTAACATCTCCTTGCTTGGCGATACTTTTCAACTTGAAAATAGAATTTTTTAAATGTTTTTCACTTGCTTTTTGTATAATTTTTAGTGCAATTTTTGATTTAACTTGAGGCTTTGGCTTAATTATTTCAACTATTGTTACTGCATTAGCTTTTGGGTCAACTTCTGACTTAACTTTAATTGTTTTGCTGGTAGTTATTGCGGCAACTTTCAGACTGGGTGGATTTTTTTTCTGTACAGGTTTAAGGTTATTTTTTACCTCAGAAATAGAATCCTGTGATTGTTTTTTATTTGCTTTTTGTGTAACTTTTGATGCAATTTTTGACTCAATCTGAGGTGTTGACTTAATTATTTCAACTGTCTTAGCATTTGGTTTAACTTGCGACTTAATTTTAATTACTTTTTTGGCGGCCACTATAGCAACTTGCGGACTGAGTGGATTTTTTTTCTGTGTAGCTCTCAGGTTATTTTTTGTTTTAATAGTGCCTTGCTTAGCGATACTTTTCAACTTAAAAGTAGATGATTGATCTTCGTTTGCTTTTTGTGTAACTTTTGATGCAATTTTTGACTTAACCTGAGGCTTTAGTTCAATTCTTTCGACTGTCTTTACTATTTTAGCTTTTGGACTCACTTGTAACTTAATTTTAGTTGCTTTGTTGACCGCTGTTATAGCAACTTGTGGTTTGAGTGGATTTTTTTTCTGTGCAGTTCTAAGGTTATTTTTTGCTTTAATAGTCCCTTGTTTAGCGGCTTTTTTCCACCAAAAAATCGCTTGTTCTTTATCTTTTTCAATGCCTTTACCCTTGTTGTACATGGCACCTAAATTAGTTTGTGCCTTAGTATCCCCTTGTTTAGCAGATTTCATATACCAATAAAGAGCTTGCTGATAATCTTGTTTAGCAATCCTACCTTTTTCATATGCAATCCCTAAATTGAATTGTGCTTTGCGATTGCCTTTTTTAGCGGCAATTGTCCACCAATACATTGCTTGTTTGTTGTCTTGCTCAATACCTCTGCCTTTTTCATACATGGTGCCTAAATTAGTCTGTGCGTTAATATTTCCTTTCTCAGCTGACTTTGCAAGCCAATACACTGCTTGCTTATTGTCTTTTGCAACGCCGTCACCTTTGATATACCTCATTCCCAAGTCAAATTGGGCGTCAGTATCTTGATCTTTAGCCAAATCAAACTGCGCCTTAGCCTCCTCTAAAATATTTGAAATACTACAAGACGATAAACCAAGACTTATAAATATCAGCAATAAGGAGAATGTAAATTGTTTAATAATATTCATTGTTATTACACCAGTATTAAAGAATTTTGTAAAGCTGTCAAATTCTCAGTGGCAGTTGAACTAGAAGTATGTCCGTCAACACCTCCTTGTAAAGTAACAATTTCAACAAAATTAGCACCGCCAGCAGTACCATTAGCATCAACTTTTACGATTAAATCATTACTGCCTACTGCTTGCTCTATATTAACAAAATCAGAAATGATATCGCCACTATTGTATGTCAACAAATCACTTAAATTTAATTTGTCAAAATAACTATTCTTCTGAAAGTCAGTAATAACATCTGCCGTATCATCGGTGGATTTAAAAACAAAAATGTCAGAACCATTGCCACCTGTTAGTATGTCTTTACCCTTGCTAGCAACAATAACATCGTTATAGCTATAGCCAGTAATAACATCGTCATTGTCGGTACCATATAGCGTGTTACCACCAGATCTATCAGGTGCTGAAACCACAATATTAGTCCCGCCTGTTGCCAAAGAAGGAGGTGTGCTATTATCCAAATAATTGCCAGCAACATCCTTATGCTTATAATTTTCTATCGTTAACCCTACAGCAGCAACATATGTGGATTCATTAGTGACATCGCCATAATCAACAACATAAGTAAACTTTAATTCTGTGCCATTAACAAGTTCATTATCCAGGGGTATTTCTATTTCACTCCCTGCGCCAATCTTGATTTTGTAAGTTGTTCCAGGTGCTTTAACATTAATATTTTCACTTGCTTTGACGGTTACTACAATTTTGTCACCTGTCGTAAGCGCTGATGTTTTTTCTGTTGTGCCATTACTCTCAAAACCCTGAATAGTGACAGTGTCCAGTGTTGGCGCAACTGTATCAATATTTGTCGGCAATGTATTTTCATTCTTAATATTAATGGTGCCAACATTAATTCGATTACCTGCCAAATCAACAATATTGTCATTTAATAAAGTTTTTAAGGCGTCCTTATCAATGGTCAACGCACCTTTATCCCCAGCAACAATTGTGTAACTTAACAATCTATTCACTGTACCATTTGTGCCATAAAAATCAGCACTTACAGCAGCGCCATCTACTTTAACGAGGTTGTTATAACTTGGTGCTGTTAGTCCATTAACAGGCTGTGAAAAAATAATAAAGATATCAATACGGCCATTAAGGTGGGAATCAGATTTCCAAACATCAACATCTGCTAATATGACGCTATCATGAAGCTCATAGGTTTTTCCTTCAACGGTGCTTTCATTGCCTGCTTCGTCAACAACTTTAAACAAAATTTTATTTTTTGTGTCTGGATCTGTATCTGTATCCTTTGCCAAGTTTGCACCTTGGATATTAACATTAACACCTGAAACTTTATCAGTTGCCTCAATCCAATTTTCTATACCTGGTGTATTAGCGTGTGTATCTACACGATAGTAAAGCTTTTCACCGGCGTTTAATTCAGCATTAAGTGTTGCGGTAATATTCTGAGTCTTTGTTTTAGTAATAAAATCTGTTGAGCTAGTGCCTGTATCACTGCTAATTGCAATATTACTAATGGTTTGCGTTGGTGCAGCAGTATCAACAATCAAAGTTGCTGTTGCTACTACCCCTACATTACCCGCAGTATCTGTGTATGCAAAGGTTGCTGTGCGATTGGTATCTCCTGGCGTTGTTTCCGTATTTTGTAATTTAATTGCTTCAATAATTTTTTCCACTTCAGCGGCAGCAAACACACCATTATTATATTTACTTATGGTCAAAGTATTGGTGGCCAAATTAAACTCATAATTAACACCTGAAACAGTGCCCACCGTCTTATTGAGCTGAGCACTAATATCTGCAGAAACCGTATAAGTAGAATCCAATATCAGCTTATCCCCTGATTTTTTACCTGCTAATGTCATGCTGATTTTTTGAATATCTGTTGTCGTTGGTGTAGCAACATCCGTAGCAAATGCAATACCATTTGCTAATTCTGTCTTACTAACAGTGTCAGAGTTGCTGTTCAAATTAACGGCATCTGGTGCCTTAACATCAACCAATAAAGGTGTGGTATGCGATACTGATTCAACTACCAAACTGGCACTGGTTTCTTTAACTGTTACTTGTATTTGATAGTGCTTGTTATCGGTCAAATTACTTATTTTAGACCAGCTACTTGTGTCGTTGTCTAATTTCCAATTACCTGAGGCATCAACAGATAATGGCGTTGTTGCCACACTGCTTACTGCATAAGTCACACCACCGTCATTGGAAATAAATTCAATTTTACTAATTTCATAACTTTTACCGGACTCCACTGCAATATTACCAGTGATATTAGTATTAGTAATGTCAGCAATATTAATGGCGTTATCAGCGATAACATTGACACCCGATTGATTAACAAAATTTATCGTAGTATTTAGATTTAACGCTTCAAAACCAATAGCTGTTGTATCTGTAATTGCAGAAAATTCATTACCCTTATGATCTTTAAAAGTGCCTTCATCTATTTTTATATAGTATTCATAGCCACCGGTGAAATCAGCGACATTTATCTCAACCTTAGTCGCATTAGTGGTATTTTCCAATCTAATCTTGCCTTCTGGAATTGGAGTGGTGGAAAATGCAGCTGAACTTGTTGTGTCTATATCGTTAACAATATCATAGCTCGCAACCTCTGTGTCAGCTGCACCACCTGTGCCTTTTTTCCAAATACTAATCTTTTTTCCTGTTGCGCCAGGGACAACCACATCGTCAATAGTAAAGGCAATATTTGAAGTTGTACTCAATGCCTCTGGTACTGACAATGAAATTGCAGGTCTAACAGTATCGATACCTGTTGGCAATGTATCTCCATCAATACTACTAATGTCACTACTGGTATAAAAATTATTACCTGAATTATCTTTGATACTAGCCATTAAAGCATCCTTTAAAGCAACCTTGTCAATCGTTACATTGCCAATATTATTATCGCCAATCGTAAAAGTCAATGTTCTTATTGCTTCGCCTTCTACCCCCGACCAAACAGCCTGTACACCTGTATCGCCTATTTTGATAACGGTGCTATCTGTACCTGATACCAATCCTTTGACATTATCATCAAAAGTAAGGGTTAATTTAATGGTATCACCCAAAGTATCACCACCACCTGTTAAAGCGATACTTGGGTTAGTTGTTGCATGAAGTTGCGGTCCAGTTACATCTTCAATCGCAACAGTCATGTAATCACGACCCTCAAGTTCGTTGCCTGCAATATCTTTGATTGACTTGGTTACATCCGTGTCTTTGATGTATTTAACCTTAACCACATTTTGTGTTGCTGTAATGGGGTTCTTTAAGGTCAGGGTAATTTTCTTACCCGTACTATCTACTGAAAAACCAATAATATCAACATCATTTAAAGTATTACCAGCACCAATTTTAACGCTAAAATCATCTAAATTATTGCCGCTATCAGCATTGATTTTTTCACTTAAAGTTACAATAACTTCCGTACCTAATGGATCAATATTAACACTTTCAATCGTTGCTGCAGTCGTATCTAATGTATATTGCTGTGCAGCAATACCGCCTACTTTATTCTCAACCACCGTGGAAGAGTTAACGGCAACACCTGATGTATCGTTTATTGGTGTAATGGCAAACTTAACCAAATGACTACCTTCCAGTAAATTAGTCACAAATGAATCAGTTGCCAATAAATCATCGGTTGCCGTATTGTTGAACCTTACAATAATCCAACTCTTGCCATTATCAATCGAACCCCAAAGCTTTTGATAGGCATCAAGTTTTGCTGTAACCTTAACGGTAACACCATCATTATCCTTAGTGATTAAATCCTTGTCACTTACACCTGTATCGTCAGCTTCCAACAATTTAATCTCTGTAATCTTAGTAACAACATTGTCAGTTTTTAAACTGTTAAGTTTAACCTTCATTTTACTTTCTTCATCACCAGCTTCTATCGCATCCGAAACAGTTTCAGCTCCTTTAAGTAAACGATCAGCAGTGGTAGCACTCAATCCACCCTTTTTAGAGATGTCATTAGCAACCTCAATAACAGCTGCCTGAATAGCCGAAGAGCCAGTGCCTTCATTATAGCCAGCAATTGCTGCTGCTATATATCCCGCTTCTTTTGATTCCGTGGCACCAGCATCTATACTATTTTCATCACCTGTACTATTTATAGTGTCAACACCTGTTGTTAAAATATCTCCCTTGAGTCCAAAAGCATCTTTAATGAGTTTATTGGCATTTCTAACAACATCCTCTTTGAGATTTAAATTCTTTAAATCAGTAGACTTGTTTGTACCTGCATTCACAATTCCAGCAACTTTAGCAGCAATTGTTGTCATTGCATTAATACGCACATCATTGCTGCCAGAGGTGATAATGGTAACTGCATACAAGTCAAAGTCTAAGGAGGTCGTCTTATCTGTTGCCTCGTCCTTGTAAGTAACACCTTGGTGTTTAAGTCGAATATAAGCCACTCCTCTATAATCAGTGTCATTTAAAGTAATATCATATGCGCCATTTGTTTTAAGTATGCCATTGTATGCGCCATTTGTTTTAAGTGCGCCTGTGCCCAATAAAGTGCCATCGGCTTTATACACTTCAACTGCATTACTAATAGTATTTGCAATATTAAACATACCTGCCGAACCAACACCGCCAAGAGTTGTGCTTATGACTTTAGGGATAATAGCAGGGATAACGCCACCACCTCCACCACTACCTCCGCCACCAAGCAAGCCAAGCCCAAGCACGCTTGGGCTGATAGAAAATGATGAAGATGCAATATTGGTACCTGCAATAGCAATCTCGCTAAATTCAGAGGTGGAAAAACTTTCCTCACCATAAAAATAGACAACCTGCGCACCATCCTCTAATATCATCAGAATGTCATCAGTAATAAAATATAACTCCTCTTCTGCAGCAGGAAGAGAAACCAAACAAGCTGTTTCAATACTACAAATATGAAAATAATCATCAAAAAGAAGGGTTGTATCATTTAAGACAACCTCCAAACTTTGTCCGACTTTTTTAGCAATAATATCAAGTTCTTCAGCTGGAATTGTATTGCCTTTATCATCTTCGACATTGACCTCATAATAAGCGCCTGGCTTAACATCAATATACTGTCTAATCTGAGCCCCTTGATTGCCTTGCTCAACCAAAATAGTTGATTTTTCTAATCTAGCGCTGGCAAATTTTGCATCAATTTGCATCTCTTTTAGCTCTTCAGGTGTTTTTTAGTCGTTTTTAACATATTCATTCTCCCTCTATTTGATATCAATAATTTGATTCAACACAACACAAGCTTGATCAAATATTGTTTTCTTCAACCGTCCTACTGGATGCGGTTCTGCCTGCCAAGTACGCCAATCAAGCGATTTAACTTGATGCGCTAATATATAGCCATTCGTCTCTTTACCTTTTTTCAATATTTTTCCTATGTCAATAGCGAAAGGATTATCTTTGTTGTAATCAGCCATCGTCAGTGGTAATCCTGATACCAATGAGGTTTTATTGTTAAAGTCTTTTTCTGATAGCACCAAAAACGGATGTACTTCATTTGTTTTCGATGGGTGGCTTACCAAAATAATATCGCGCCTATCAGGTATCCAATCAAAGGATTTATTTACCATTTTTTAACCTCTATAGGAATAACAATCTTCATCGCCTCACCACCATCACGCTTTTCATTAAAACGAGACAAACGCTCTTTTAAACTCATAAAAGGATTGTTCACAGGTGAAATAACAACTTGCCCATCCTCAACCCCAAGGCTAACTTTCTGATCTACATGTAAATGTGCTGATTTAACAATAGCTGCAGGCAGCCTAACACCTAAGCTATTCCCCCATTTTTTAATATCCAACTGCACCGTCTCTATCATTTTGCTCGCCTTTTTATTTAAAAGTTTTAACATAGTATAAACTAAAAATTAATTTAATGCAATTAATTTTAAAATTAATATATTTTAAATATATGTAAAAACAATAAATTAATAAATTTTTATATGAAAGTTTAAACTTAGTTTAAATAAAAAAATAATTTTATACTCAATATTTTAAAAAAATTAGACTTTATATTTATTTAAAATATTATTTTAATTATATAATTTATAATTTTATTTTAATGTTTAAACATAGTTTAAACATAAATATAATTATATACGACACATAATACAGGGGTCTCTTAATATGTTGCAAATAGATGTAAGGTATAATATGATTTTTCAAAAAATAACCAATAGAGGCGACTAATGAGCGGCAATAGCATCGGAAAATTATTCACAGTAACCACCGCTGGCGAATCGCATGGCGAGGCATTGGTAGGTATTGTTGATGGTTGCCCGCCAGGTTTAGAGCTTTGTGCAGCAGATTTGCAAGGTGACCTTGACTTGAGAAAACCCGGCACTTCTCGCCACACTACGCAGCGCCGTGAAGAAGATTTAGTGAAAATTTTATCTGGCACTTTTGAGGGTAAAACCACAGGCACGCCAATTGCACTAATCATCCAAAACACCGACCAACGCTCCAAAGACTATGGCAATATTGCCAATTCATTTCGCCCAGGGCACGCCGATTACACTTATCAACAAAAATATGGCATCCGTGATTATCGTGGAGGTGGTCGCTCTTCTGCCCGTGAAACGGCGATGCGTGTGGCGTGTGGTGGTATTGCCAAAAAATATCTTAAACAAGAATTTGGCATTGAGATTAAAGGCTATCTCTCACAATTGGGTTCGATTAAAATTGATTTATTGGATTGGAACGAAGTGCATAGCAACCCGTTTTTTTGTCCCGATGCGAGCAAAATTACTGAACTTGAAGACTATATGGACGCACTTAGGAAATCAGGTGATTCCATCGGTGCACGCATTAACATCGTTGCCACCAATATGCCTGTAGGTTTGGGTGAGCCGATTTTTGACCGACTAGAAGCCGATGTTGCACACTCAATGATGAGTATTAACGCCGTTAAGGGCATCGAAATTGGTGCAGGCTTTGGTTCTATTACGCAAAAAGGCTCTGAACATCGTGATACGATTAACACAGATGGTTTTGAGTCGAATAATGCAGGTGGTACGCTCGGTGGCATCAGTTCTGGGCAAGATTTACTCGTATCAATTGCCCTAAAGCCCACATCCAGTCTGCGTTTACCGATTGACAGCATGGATAAAGACGGAAAAATGGCAGAAGTCATTACCACAGGTCGTCATGACCCATGCGTTGGCATTCGTGCCACACCGATTGCGGAAGCGATGCTAGCAATCACTTTACTCGACCATGTACTGCGTCATCGTGGGCAAAATGCGGGCGTTGAATCATTAACGCCTGTTGTTCCAGCGGCTAAATAAACTATTCACTATATAACTAATCTAAGGAAATCATGCTTTTCTCGCTTATCCATAAGTACCTTTCTACCAATCCAAAAAATGACATTTTATCGGGTCTAACCGTTGCACTGGCTTTGGTGCCTGAAGCGGTTGCCTTCGCCTTGCTCGCTGGTGTTTCGCCCTTAGTTGGCTTATATGCCGCCTTCACCATCGGCTTAGTCACCTCAATCATCGGCGGTCGCCCAGGAATGATTTCTGGTGCAACGGGTGCGATTGCCGTGGTGATTGGCACACTGGTGGCAATGCACGGAGTAGAGTATTTATTTGCTGCCGTAGTCTTAACGGGTGTTTTGCAAATGATTTTTGGAATATTAAAACTGGGTAAATTTATCCGTCTGGTACCACACCCCGTTTTTTTAGGGTTTGTGAATGGCATTGCGATGGTGATTTTCATCGGGCAGGTCAAACAATTTAAAGTGGGTGATGCCTGGATTACAGGCGAACCACTGATGATTATGCTGGTCATTATTGCTGCAACAATGGCAATTATTCAGTTCTTGCCAAAATTTACCAAAGCAGTACCTGAAATACTGGTGGCTGTGATTGTCGGCAGTTTAGCCGTAATCTGGCTAGGTCTTGACACCCGCACAGTGGGTGATGTCGCCTCTATCGCAGGCGGATTACCCACCTTCCACCTCCCCGAAGTGCCCTTCAATTTAGACACTTTAAAAATTATCTTTCCTTATGCTCTAACAATGGCATTGGTTGGCTTGATTGAAAGTTTATTAACCCTCAACTTAGTCGATGATTTAACCGAAACCACAGGACAGCCAAATCGTGAAAGCGTTGGACAAGGCGCTGCCAACTTAGTTACCGGCTTATTCGGTGGCATGGGTGGCTGTGCAATGGTTGGGCAAAGCATTATCAATGTCAAATCCGGTGGTCGAGGTCGCTTATCAGGCATCGTTGCCTCAATTGCCCTGCTATTATTCATTCTCTATTTGTCAGAATACATCGAAATGATTCCAATAGCCGTACTTATTGGCGTAATGATGATGGTCGTCATTGGCACCTTTGAATGGTGTACACTGGGTCTATTCGGCAAAATACCTGTATTGGATGTGGTTACAGGCATCTCAGTTGCCGTCATAACAGTATTGACAGACAATTTAGCCTTAGCCGTCATCGTCGGCGTCATCTTATCCGCCCTATCCTTTGCCTGGGAATCTGCCAGCAAAATCCACCTCAGCAAAGAACAAAACGATAAAGGTAACAATGTCTATAAAGTCAACGGTACCCTATTCTTCGCCTCAAAAGAACACTTTCAAGAATTATTCAACCCCAAAGCAGACACAGACGATGTTTATATTGACTTCGGCAACGCCAGAGTCTTAGACCACTCCGCTATTCAAGCCATCGACAAACTTGCCACCCGCTACAAACGCGTCGGAAAAACCCTACATCTACAACACCTAAGTGCCGAATGTCGCTTACTCCTAAAAACCGCTAAAAACTTAGTAGAAGTCAACGTCTTAGAAGATCCAACTTACCATGTCGTCGATGACAAACTTGCTTGATACTCGCAAATGCGTTATAATCAAGACTGAATTTCATTAAAGATTATATAATTATGGATACATTAAAAATATCAAATAAACTAACTGAATTGGGCATGAAAAAAATACAGTCTGATTTCATTGCTGAGGCTATTAATGATAAAAATAAAGAGGTAGTGACAAAAGATGACATTAAAAACCTTAAAGAATTAATGTATTTAGCGATTGCCGTAGGTGGCGCAACATTTGGTTATGTCATTTCAAAATTAGGCTAGGGTTGTGAAAAAAACACCAGCAATCGCTGCACTACTTATATCGACAGTACTTAATGCACACTATAATCATTCAGGTTTTTTTAATGATAATTTTTGGAACGATTTTGAGCATCAATTTCAACAATTTGACCGTCAAATAACAAAATTACAACACACTCAATCAAGACAATATTTTGATAAAAACAGTAATGCCTATATCCTTGAGCTTAAAACACAGGGTGTTAATAAAAGAGACTTAAGTATCAAAGCTGAAAACAATAGGCTAACCATCAAGGGTCAACACAAACAAACTAACGATAATGCACAGTCATCAAATACTTTCTTATTTACCACTTCTCTTCCAGCTAATGGCGACATTACCAATATCACTACTGACTTCAAAAATGGCATCCTAAAAGTATCCATTCCAAAACATAAACGCCAAAAGTCTCAATCTCAAAAAACCGCCATCCAATAACTTTACAACAGGTCAGACCTGCTGTAAATGCTATTTACCCTTCTGATCACCCCACAACAACTTATGCATTTGCACTTGTAAGCGCACATTAAGCTGCTTGTCTAAAATCCAATCCGCCAATTCAACAGGTTGCACTTTATCAAATACTGGGGAAAATAAAACCCCTGCTGATGTTGGATATTGGCTGAGAATATCAACACTCCAGTCAAAATCTTTTTTTGAGCCAATAACGAATTTTAATTGGTCTTTGGATTTCAGTTTTTCAATGTTGCTGTATAGATTTTTATCTGCTTCATTTGAACTTGGGGTTTTGACATCCATTACCACCGATATCGCTGGATTAACATCGCTAATATCAATACTACCACTGGTTTCCAACGATATTTTATAGCCTTCTTTAGCCAATCTATCTAATAAAATATGGCAATTAATTTGCGCCAATGGTTCACCGCCCGTCACGCAAACCAGTTTGGTGTTGTATTGCTGAATTTCTGCAACAATATCATCAATACTCAGTAAATTATTACCTTTAAATGCATATTCAGTATCGCAATAAGTGCATCGTAGTGGGCAACCTGTTAGGCGGATGAATACAGTTGGTAAACCGACTTCTCGGGCTTCGCCTTGTAGGGAGTAAAAAATTTCGTTGATATTAAGCATAACCATAGCGTTATTTAAATTGCCCTTCTTTAAGTTGTTTGATTTTATTACGCACATCTGCCGCTTGTTCAAATTTTAATTCTTCTGCAAAGCCCATCATTTCCTTTTCTAGTATTTTCAATTCTTTAGCGAGTTGAACGGGGGAAAGTTTTGCCATAATCGGGACATTGTATTCGCCTTCTGGGTCGGCGACCATGGAATCGGTGTCTAAAATATCAACGATTGGTCGCACCACGCTTTTTGGGGTGATGCCATTGGCTGTGTTGTGCTTTTCTTGTAATTTGCGACGGCTAGTGGTTACATCCATCGCTTTTTTCATAGATTTGGTGATTCTATCGGCGTATAAAATCACATGTCCGTTGACATTTCTGGCGGCTCTGCCCATGGTTTGAATGAGTGAGCGTTCGGAGCGCAGAAAACCTTCTTTGTCAGCATCTAAAATTGCGACAAGTGATACTTCTGGAATGTCTAAACCCTCTCTAAGTAAGTTGATGCCGACTAATACATCAAAGATGCCGAGGCGTAAATCACGGATGATTTCTACCCGTTCGACGGTGTCAATATCGGAATGTAGATAGCGGACTTTGACTTGGTGTTCGTTCAAATATTCACTCAGTTGTTCGGACATTCGTTTGGTTAAAGTGGTCACCAAAACTCGTTCTCCGACCTCGACGCGTTTGTGGATTTCGCTGAGTAAGTCATCGACTTGTGTTTCCACGGGACGCACTTCGATTTCGGGGTCTAATAAGCCTGTTGGGCGTACCACTTGGTGGACAATTCGACTGGAGACATCCATTTCATATTGTGCGGGGGTGGCTGAGACTAAAATGCATTGATGGACTTTATCTTCAAATTCTGCGAATCTCAAAGGGCGATTGTCGAGTGCTGATGGGAGTCTAAAGCCAAATTCTACTAAGGTGGTTTTACGCGCCCTGTCGCCGTTATACATCCCACCAATTTGACTGGCACTGACATGCGATTCGTCCAAAATAATTAGGGCATTTTCGGGTAAATAATCAAATAATGTTGGGGGTGGCTGCCCTTCTTTTCTATTGGATAAATAGCGGGAATAATTCTCAATGCCGTTGCAGTATCCCAACTCACTCATCATTTCAATGTCCATTCGCACTCGCTGGGTTAAGCGTTGTTCTTCTACGAGTTTATTGGCTGCTAATAATTCTTTTTGTCTGGCTTTAAGTTCAATTTTAATGTCGTCCAACATATTTAAAATTTTAGATTTTGGTGTAACATAATGCGTTTGTGGATAGACGGTAACTCGTTGCAAGCGCTTATACTTTTCACCTGTCAGTGGGTCAAACCAATAAATCGCTTCAATCTCCTCATCAAATAATTCAAGTCGCAACGCTTGCTCTTCCGAGTCCGCAGGGAAAATATCAATCACCTCGCCCTTCACTCGAAAATGCCCACGGGTCAAACTCACATCGTTACGCGTATATTGCATTTGCGACAAACGCGATAAAATCTCTCGCTGGTCAATCACTTCGCCAACACCTAGGTGCAATAACATTTGCATATAACTGTCTGGGTCACCCAAGCCGTAAATTGCTGATACAGAGGCGATGATAATTACATCGTCCCGTTCTAATAATGCTTTGGTTGCTGACAAACGCATTTGTTCAATTTGCTCGTTAATTGAGGAATCTTTTTCAATATAAGTGTCACTCGCTGGCACATATGCCTCAGGCTGGTAATAATCGTAGTAAGAAACGAAATATTCCACTGAATTATTCGGGAAAAACGCCTTCATTTCACTATATAACTGTGCGGCAAGGGTTTTATTCGGTGCCATAATCAAGGTTGCTCGTTTGGTTTGCTCAATCACATTTGCCAAAGTGAAAGTCTTGCCAGAGCCTGTTACGCCTAGCAATGTTTGAAATTTTTCACCCGCATTAATCCCTTCTATCAACGACTCAATTGCCTTTGGCTGGTCTCCCATCGGAGAAAATTGCGATTCTAATTGAAATTTCTCACCCATTAAGCGATTTTTTGATTATCATAACCCATCAATTTTAAACAATATTAAGTCTATGAACAGCCTCCTTTCAAATAGAGTCGGAAAAGTTAAGCCATCCGCCACTTTAGCCGTTACTGCAAAAGCTAATGAACTTAAAGCTCAAGGTATTCAAATCGTCTCAATGGGTTCAGGCGAGCCTGATTTTGACACACCACAAAATATTCAAGATGCAGGCATTGCCGCTATTAAGAACGGACAAACTCGTTACACAGCCGTTGACGGCACACCTGAATTAAAAAATGCAATCATCAGCAAATTCAAACGCGAAAATGATTTAAACTACAACAATAATGAAGTAATGGTCTCATCTGGTGGTAAACAAGTGTTTTACAACCTCTGCCAAGCCGTTCTCGATGAAGGTGATGAAGTCATCATTCCATCGCCTTACTGGGTCAGCTACCCCGATATGGTAATTTTGGCAGATGCCACACCCATCGTTGTGGAAACGGGTTTAGAGCAAGATTTTAAAATCACCCCCGAGCAATTAGAAGCGAGCATCACCGACAAAACCAAACTTTTTGTCATTAACAGCCCTTCCAATCCAACAGGTACAGTATATAGTAAGACGGAACTCCAAGCCTTGGCCACCGTCTTGCAAAAGCATCCAAAAGTGCTAATTATCACCGACGATATTTATGAACACATCCGCTGGGGCAACGAAGATTTTATCAACATCGTTATGGCGGATAACAACTTGAAAGACCGCACAGTAATTTTAAATGGCGTTTCCAAAGGCTATGCCATGACCGGCTGGCGCATCGGCTATGGCGCAGGTCCAGAACACATCATTAAAGCCATGAAAAAAATCCAAGGACAGTCCACCTCAAACCCCTGCTCTATCGCTCAAGCCGCAGCATTAGAAGCCTTAAACGGTGACCAAAGTATTATTAATGTCATGGTAACCGCCTTCAGTGAGCGCCACGACTTCATTGTCAACGCCCTAAATGCAATTGATGGCATTGAATGCCCTAAATCACAAGGTGCATTTTACTCATTCCCTCGTGTAGAAGGCTTAATCAAGCGTTTAGGTTTAAAAGACGATGTGGAGTTCTCCACTTATTGCCTAGAAGAACTCAACATTGCCCTAGTCCCAGGCTCCGCTTTCGGTGCCTCAGGCTATGTGCGTTTTTCATTCGCCACCAGTATGGACAATATCAAGATTGCCACCGAAAAACTTGCCAGCATTTAAAAACAGGTCCAACCCGTGGTGATAGATAGATGATGGTGGCTAGTGTTTTGTGTTTTTCCTTGTGGTAAATTAACAACGGGTCGGACTGTTGTTAATGAATGTTTCTATAAACTTGGTTATTTTCACGCTTGGCGATTGTTAACACTAAAATGATAATTTCTTGGTCTTTAACTTCGTATATCAAGCGATAGCCTGATTTTTTAAGTTTAATTTTGTAGAGGTTTTTATACTCTCTAAGTTTGTCTTTCGGAACCCTTGGGTTTTGTAGTCTTTGCTGTAGTTTTTTATCAAGTTGTTGGCGAATGCCATACCCCAACTTCCTCCATTCTTTGTTTGATGCTTTAGTAAATACTAATTTAAAAATCATCATTCATCAGATCCTTAATATCTACCTCAATTAAATCTTCGTCTTTGTATTTCAACCGTTCATTAATCAATGGCATTAAATAATAATCTTCTAAATCACCCATCATTTTTTCATACATCTCTGCTGGCACTAAATAAGAACTGGCGATATTGTGATTGAGAATTGCCACAGGATATCCGCCTGCTTCTTCAAGAATTTTAGTTGGTGATTTTTTTAACTCAGTAATACTGGCGATATGGTCGCTAAAAATTGCTTGCATTTTTTTCATCCTTAATTAAATACTAAATAACGCCTATTATTTAATATCATTTACACTCATTTGTCAAATTAAAATCCCCCAATCCAAAAGTAGAGACTGAAAAGATAGTGCTAGGTTTATGATTTCTACTTTTGGATTAGGGAAATCCAGCAGGATTTTGAGATTGCCAACGCCAAGTGTCTTCACACATTTCGTCTAACTCACATTTAGCCTGCCAATCTAATTTTTCCTTAGCAAAACTTGGATCAGCATAGCAAGTAGCAATATCTCCAGCACGCCTATCAACAATCTCATAAGCAACAGTCTCACCCGATGCTTTTTCAAAAGCCTTAACCATATCCAATACCGAGTATCCATTGCCTGTACCGAGATTAACAATCAGCACCTGTGGTTTATTTAATGCCTGCAAGGCTTTAACATGCCCTTTTGCCAAATCCACCACATGAATATAATCCCGCACTCCAGTGCCATCAGGCGTGTCGTAATTGCCACCAAATATACTCAATTTATCAAGTTTTCCGACTGCTACTTGTGAAATATAAGGAATAAGATTATTGGGGATGCCATTTGGATTTTCGCCAATCAGTCCACTTTTATGCGCACCCACGGGGTTAAAATAACGGAGTAAAACAATATTCCAAGTGTCGTCTGCAACAAAAACATCTTGCAAAAATTCTTCAATCATCAACTTTGAACGCCCATAAGGATTGGTCGCTGACAAGGGGAAATTCTCTCGAATTGGTACTGTTTTTGGATTGCCATAAACCGTTGCTGACGAGCTAAAGACAAAAGTTTTACAGCCAAAATCACGCATCACTTTAGCTAAAACAAAAGTCCCACCAACATTAGTATCATAATACTCAATCGGCATCTCCACCGACTCACCCACTGCTTTCAAGCCTGCAAAATGAATCACCCCATCAAAAGTGTGTTGTTTAAAAACCTTGGTTAACCCTATCTTATCACGCACATCCACTTGATAAAAAGGAATTGCCATACCCACAATTTTTTCAACCCGCTTCAACCCTTCCAATGACGCATTACACAAATTATCGACCACCACAACTTCCAATCCTGCTTCAATCAACTCAATGCAAGTATGTGTGCCTATATAGCCTGCACCACCTGTTACTAATATTTTTTTCATAGATGTGTTTTATTTAAATATGATATTCAGTATATTGGGTATTAAGCCACATTATCTAAGCTTCCCCTTGCACTTGACTTGTTAGACAAATAAACTATTGCAACATACTTGAGTTACCCAACAAAGTAACTGAAATTATACTAGATAACATTATTTCACCCAGCGATAAATCAAAGTATAAATCACCATAAACAAACAAGCCCAGCTTATCAATGCAACCTTATCATCATACCAAAACATTGCAGGTACAATGCTCACTAGAGACAACACCCATAAATAAGGGGAAGTTTTACTATTATTCCAGACCTTGTTTCCATTGGGATTTGCAACCACCATAGCCTTATGTATCAACATATGCAAGTGAAATGCATCAGGTTGGCTAGCAAGTGTGCCATGAATAACTTTTTTACGATATATGCTAAACAATAGCTCATACATTGGATACATTAACAACGCCAATACAAACCAATTCGATAATACAGCGTGTCTAGACACAAAAATCAACCCAATCATTGACAACATAAAGCCAATAAAATACGCCCCGCCATCACCCATAAACAACTTGCCAGATGGGAAATTCAACACAAAAAATCCAAGTAAAGATGCCACCAACAGTAAATTCAACTGCACAATTACCATATCACCCAACTGATAAGCCACCACCGCCATTGCCGTTGACACCAACATCGCGTACCCCGACATCAACCCATTGTAACCATCAATCACATTGATACTATTAACTGCGCCGCCAACCACTAATAGTGTGAATACTAAAGCAATTAACGGATAAGACAACAAATCATCTACCCACACAAAGCCCAACACCGATACACCAACATTAAAATAAAAGAAACTTACACTAATCGCAATAAAGATAAAAATCAAACGCCACAAAGGCGAAATATCCGCTGTAAAATCCTCAATTAACCCAATCACAAATACTGGCACAGCCACCAACAGTACTGGTAATAGAACTTCTCGAGCCTCTACAGGCAACAAAAAACATCCCATAGAAAGACTCAAAAATACCGCTAAACCACCCACATGCGGTGTCGGATGATGATGAAACTTCTGCACCCCTGTTAAATCATGCCGATTCAAAAACCATTGCTTCTTATCAGCCATCACCACAATCAAGCTACCCAAACCCAAAGAAAAAATAAAACTCACTAAAAATACTTGCATATCACACTCCAGAAAACACTTGTATGACTCTGCCACTTTTAAGTGTTGAAGTTAACAAAATTTTCTTGTCTACTGCATCATAATTTAACACCTTCTTCTGCTTTTTCTGTGCGACCCGCTCCTTAGATGCAAATCCAAGCCAAGTGACAATTACCATGCTAATTATTATCCATAACATCATTATTTCATCATCTTCTAAATTCATTTTTAATCCTCTATAAATACTTATTTTTTGTAATTAAAACCACCCTTTGGTTTAAAAAAATGCTTACCCTTTTATAATCTCAACTACTTTAAACTTAATCAGTTAATATTTATCTTTTATACTTTTACATAACTTTTTTAAATTATTTCATTAAATCCCTAACTTTACACTGTGGCTTAAATCCAGGCACAAGTTTTATTAATAACTGACGCAATTCTTCATGATTACTTTCTGCAAGCGTCACTTCCAATGCTTTTAAAATTACTTCTAACTCACCCCATGCCAATTTATCTTCCTGAGCATGCATAATCAACGGGTTGTCGGTTTTGTTAACATTATCGCCAATCAACAACTCTTCATAAAGTTTCTCGCCTGCCCTCAAACCTGTATATTTAATCTCAATATCGCCGTTTGGATTGTCCATATCTTTAACTTCCAAGCCACTCAAATGCACCATTTTCCGAGCAAGGTCGTCGATACGCACAGGTTCACCCATATCCAAGACAAATACATCGCCACCCCTATCCATTGCCCCTGCCTGAATGACCAGTTCAACAGATTCTGGAATGGTCATAAAATAGCGAATAATATTTTTATCAGTAACAGTAATGGGTCCGTGGTCTTTGATTTGTTGGGTGAATAAAGGAATGACTGAACCACTAGAACCTAAGACATTGCCGAAACGAACCATGGTAAATTGGGTTACACTTTGTTTGTCTGCCAACGCTTGCAAAATCAACTCAGCCACTCGCTTGGTCGCACCCATCGTATTAGTTGGACGCACCGCCTTATCGGTGGATATCAGTACAAAAGTCTCGACACTCGCATCAATAGCCGCCTGTGCGCAATTCAGTGTGCCGAACACATTATTATTCACGCCTTCTGTAGTATTAAACTCCACCATCGGCACATGTTTGTAAGCGGCAGCATGATAAATCGTCTGCACGCTAAAACGCGCTAAAATTTCCGTCAATCGCTGAGTATTATTTACGCTACCAAGTATTGGATAAACTGTTATACCTGATTCGGACAACTCTTTTTCAATGGTATAAAGCGCCAATTCGCTCATCTCAAATAACACCAAAGCACTTGGCTGTAAACTCACAATTTGACGACATAATTCCGAACCAATTGAACCACCAGAACCCGTTACCATCACTATTTTGTCCGTAATATTCTTACCCAATAACGCCTGATTTGGCGCCACCACATCACGCCCGAGCAAATCCTCAATACTCACCTTGCGCAAATCGCCAACACTTACCCGACCCTGTGCCAACTCCGCAATCCCTGGCAACGCACGCACCACCACGGGATGCACTTCAAGATTATTAATAATCTCCGCACGCACACTCCGAGACACAGACGGCATTGCAATCAGCACCTCGCTAATTCTCAGTTTCTCTAGTAAATCCTTAATCCCCACCATTGAATAAATCCGCAACCCACGAATTTGCGACCCTTGTAACTCTGTAGAATCATCAATAAATCCCACAGGCTTATACTCAGAAGTCCCTTCAAGCGCCGCCGATAACTGTACCCCAGCACCCCCCGCACCATAAATCAGCACCCGCTTCTGCCCACCATTTGTGCTGTCTTTCAGCAGTGATAATCCAGATCCATAACTCAATAACGACCGTATTGCCACACGCAATCCACCCACTACTACCAACGACAATACCCAATTAATCAAAATCACCGACCGAGGAATCCCCTCAACCGCCGCCATAAACCCAACAACCCCCCAAATCAACGCATACAAACTCACCGCCTGCACAATCGTGCGCACATCACGAAAACCCATATAACGAATCACACTACGATACAACCCAAAATGAATAAAAATTGGCACAGCAATTACCGGTGCACCGAGTATCACCCACACCAAATCACTCTCGGGAAAATACCAGTATCCTAGGCGAATTGAAAATGATGCTAGCAAAATTCCTATCAGTAAGACGGAATCAACCGATAACATTAATAGTTGCTTATTAAAACGACATAGATTGATTACTGTACTGATCATTTAATGAGTGCTTTTATGGGCTTATATTTTTTAGAATGTTACCTTGATTTTCCAGATTTTGCTTTAATATTATTCACAATATCGTTAATCTTTTTATAAGCAAGATGCTGATTATTCATTAAAGCCTTGTTATTCTTTGGTGTATCTAAATATTTTCGAATCTTTCTGATCTCAGCAATCATATCCACGCCTTTTTCTTTAAAATCTCTAGATAAAATCACCATATTGGAATTAAGACGAAGGTGTTCAGATAGAATTAAAGATGCATCAAGATTTTCATTGCCCAATCTTGCCACTCCACCAAATCCAAACTTCACATCAGCGTCAATAATTTTTTTACTTAATTGTTCAACTGTTCCATTTGATAGCAGTTCAAACATAAAGGTTAAATTTGTGGATAAATGTAAATCATTTAAACCAATATGAATTTCATCAATACCTTTGAGTGCCAAGATATTGTCAATCTCTAAAACTGCTTCTGGTGTTTCAAGTAACAAGCAAGTTGTTACTCTACCTCCAACAAGCTCCAAAAAATGCACTACTTCCTGCTTTGACTTAAACATTGGTAACATGATAATATCAGCACCCTGTTTGATAACCTCTTCAATTTCTTCTTCTGTATTTTTATTAATAGGATTTATTCTCACTAACAATTGTGAGGTATCTAATATGGAGCGAATGCACCCAATGTCTTTTAGTGAGTGGTTAGATATAACTGTATTTAAGTGCCCTTGCCTATCTTTCTTATCTAAAATTTCAAGGTCAACCATAATTCTATTGACGCCCGCATCTTGAGCAATAGTGGCTGCACTAATATCGTTGGTAATATAAATTAAATCCACAGATTAATCCTTATAAACAGGCGTTAGCCAATGCTGATACTGGTTATGCTCCCCACGAACAATTTGAAAGTACAAATCTTCAATATTTGCCGTTACTTTTCCCTTTGTTCCTACACCCACTGACGACTCATCAATACTAAATACTGGTACAATTTCAACCGCCGTACCACACATAAACACTTCATCAGCTGACTGCAATTCTTCTCGCTTGACATCCCTCTCAACCACCTTTAGTCCCAAATTATTTTTAGCAATCTCAATCACTGTAGCGCGCGTAATACTATCTAAAATAGAGGCCGTCAGTGGTGGTGTAATCAACACACCTTCTTTCACAAGAAACACACACGACCCAGGTCCTTCTGATACCGTACCTTGGTCATTTAAAAATATCGTTGAATCGTATCCGTTGCGAGTTGCTTCTAGTTGCCCCATTCTACTATTTATATAGTTAGCACCCGTCTTAATTTTCGGGGAAAGAGAGCGCTCATTGATTCTTTCCCATGAGCTAATACAAACATTTAATCCTTGGTTTTTATTGTAATACCTGCCCTTAGCCATTGGCGCTACGAACATTTCCACAGGGGAAGTTGCCGACCAACTCCCAAAACCATCTAAAAATACTGTTTGCCTACAAACCAAATCTTCTTTAAATGCATTTGCCTGAATAATATCAATCACACTTTTACGCAATAATTGATTAGAAAATTCTGATTCAAACCCCATCATTTTAATAGAATTTTGCAGTCTATCTATATGTGCCGACAACCTAAAAACATAAAGTTGGCATTCATCAACATTCCAATACGCCCTCAGCCCTTCAAACACATTTGCACCAAATTGGCTAGTAGGAGATAGTACATTAATTTGCGCCTCATCAATAGGAACAATATTTCCCTTAAACCATATTAATCTTTCATTTGACATTTAATTTACCTTTTCATATAACGAATGTTGCAAATACATCATCAACAGTTTCTTTACGCTTAATTATCTCGTAATTTCCCATGGTTTCGCTATATTCAATCACGGGTCCATTTGGCATAATAAAAGGTGGTTTAAACACAATGGAGTAAGACCCTATATTGCTAAATACTAAATAATCCCCCACACCAATTCTACCGTAATAACCCTTATAAAGACAATCACTTTCAATGCAAGTAAATCCAACAATATCAATCGCCTTATATAACTTTTGCACAACATTCTTACTATAAACTGTCATTGGCATATTGATTGTAGAAGTTAATAAACCCATATTGAATTTACTCCCTGAAGAAGTTGCAAGCACTCTACCTCTTACCTCTTTAATGTCAATGACTTTAGATACAAAATACATTGTATCTGCAACAATTGCACTACCAGGTTCAAGCAATAACATTGGTTTTTCAGCATTATTATAGTCTTGATAATGTTCTTTAAACTTAGTTGCGATAATATTAGCATATTCTTGATACGCTACAACTGGGGTATTGAATTGTGCCTTCAAGGAGTCATTCATCTTGCCAAAGAACCCACCACCAATATCTATATATTTTGGTGGTGTAAAAAATAACATTTGTGTTAATGCCAAAATCTTGTCAACTCTATATTCATAAGACTCTAAATCTCGATTTGGAAAATGACAGTGGATTCCATTAATAGCAATATTTTCAATGCTATTTATTTCAACAAACATATGTTTAAAATTATCGCTTTCCACATCAAAACCAAACCTAGATATTGACACATCATTAATTTCAAAATTACACCTTATTCCCACTTGAAATTGCTTATTTGGATGATTTTCAACAATTTTTTTAAGAGATTCAACTTCAGTATAAGAATCCAAATTAACAATACTCTTGCCTAATAAGAATTTCTCTAATACTCGTTTGTTTTTATAAGGCCCATTAATAATTATCATCTCAGGGTCAACCCCAATCTTAATCGCTAAATCATATTCCATTTCAGACACCACCTCAGCATATCCACCCTTTTCATTTACGATTTTGCATAACTTAGGCGTGTAGTTAGTCTTATACGAATAACCAATATTTGTCTTAGGGTATATAGATGTAAATGCCGACAAAAAGGCATCAAAATTACCACTAAATTTACCAGAGTCCAACAAATAAAAAGCATCCCCAAGATGTCCACTCATATCATCTAAAATTCCATAATCCAACGCCATTACTCAATCCTTTTTATTAATTCTTTGCCTATCTTTTTCAACATTCTCAGCAATCTCATGGCTGCCTTCATTTTTTACAACTCTTACAATCGTCAATAATATCAACTTAATATCAATCAATATACCCCATTTTTTAAACAGCTCAATATATTGATTGTCAAACGCCACCTTTTCATCCCAAGACAACTCATTGCGCCCACTCACCTGAGCCAGTCCTGTCACTCCTGGCTTCATCCTAAAACGCTCCTCAAACTCAGGTGTCAAATCATCCAAATCTCCCAATTCATAGGTCACTGGAGGTCTTGGCCCCACAAACGACATTTCACCCCTTACAATATTAATAAACTGTGGTAACTCATCCAAACTCGTATCCCGCAAAAAACCACCAAACCCAGTCACCCGACTATCATTCTCAGTATTAAAAATTCCACCTTTCATCTGTTCAGCTCCCACCGACATAGACCGAAACTTATAAATATAATAAGGCTTTTTATTCACCCCAAGTCGTGCCTGTCTAAAAAATACAGGTCCCTTAGAATCCAACTTAATACCAATGGCAATCAATGCAAATAATGGTAATACGCATATCAACCCCAGTAAACCAAAATAGATGTCAAAAATTCGTTTAATTAAAAGATTGAGTGCACTCATTATTACTACTCCTCAAAGTCTAAACAAAATATGATCTTTTAGTCCATGGTAAGTGTACTGAATAAAACAAATTGAACTCTTAATTAAACTCAAATTCTCTACATCTCTATACAATCGCCACACCCAATATGCAGATCTAAACTTATTGCCTGACAAGGAACCTTTTGTCATTCTGTATTTAGCCAAAGGCTCTTGAATACCATAGGCATAATCAATTTTTTTTAGTATTGCAAGCCATAGTGCATAGTCTTGACCCAAAACAATATCTTTCATATACATTTTACCAATTTTTTGAGTATCATAAACAGCTGTCAAGCAGCCAATACTATTAGTTCTCAACAAAGACTCATAAGTAATCATTTCTTTAGCAATGAATGTACTTAAGTCCTTGTTATTTTCATCAATTACATAATAAGAACCATAAGTGAATGCTATATTTTTTTTATTTAAAAAAGCAATTTGTTTTTCTAATTTCTTAGGCAGCCATAAATCATCTACATTACCCCAAAACTTCTGACAACTTTTTAAATTTTCTTATATAGAAGCCTTCTTCTTTTTCTGGTTCAATTCTACACTTTCTTGATACACATTCATTGGTTTTTTATATTCCAATGTCTCGTGGAATCTTCGATGATTATAGAACTCAATATAATCATCTACATCAGCGACTAGCTCACTAATAGATTGATACTCGTTTAAATAAATTCTTTCACATTTGGCACTTCGCCAGAAGCGTTCAATGCAAATGTTATCTGTAGCCCTACCTTTTCCATCCATTGATATTGTAACGCCTAAATCTTTTAAGCGTTTGGTATGCACTTCACTGGTATATTGAGCACCTTGATCGGTATTAAATATCTCTGGATGTGGGTGTTTATCTAGTGCATCATTTAATACACCCATTACCAATTGTGTATCCATAGTGTTGGATATTCTATGTGATAATACAGCCTTTGAATGCCAGTCAATAACAGCAGCCATATAAACCATACCGCCTGCAATCTTGATGTAAGTGATGTCTGTAGACCACACTTGATTAGCCTGATTAATATCAAGCCCCCTAAGCTTATAACTGTATTTTTTATGTGCTTTGATTGGTATTGTAGTATGGAGTGATTTAACTGCCAATACTGCCTTTAATCCTAACTCTTGGCGATAGCGTGCAACGGTGTTTAAACTGACTTTGCAACCCTCTTCAAGTAATTGTTGATGAACTTTTTTCACCATAGATGGGTATTTGTTCAAACACTTTGGTAATGTGTTTTTTAATTGTTTGCTTGGTGTGATTGACACTTGACTTGTAATAAAGCCCACTTCTGTTGACGCCTAACAATTGACATTGATGATTAACCGATAATAAGGATGGCTTGAGGTCAACTAATTGTTTGAGATTAGATGAGCCCAAGCTGACGAGCTTTTTTGATAACCACTCCTTTTCTACAGTTACCTTGCCAACGAGTGTAGTTAAGCGCTCATTTTGCTTTTGTGATTTAATAAGCGCTTCTTTGTATTCTTTGACTGCTTTTGATGGTTCCATAGCAATCTCTGCGTTGGCAAGGAAGGTCTTCTTCCAGTTTGCTAAATTCTGTGGAAGAATATTGTGTTTGCTGGCAATCTGTGCTAAAGTGCTTTCATTTTGTAATAACTCAAGCACTAATTTTGTTTTAAATGCTGAGGTGTATTTGGTTCGTTTTTTACTCATTTTTTTACTCCGATTTTTTTTGTTTAGTTTAACTTGTTCGAAATAAGAAAGTTTAGAATGTTGTCTGAAATTGTTGGGGTATTATAGTTGTTTGAAATAGTAGCCATAAATAAACTATCTTCACCATTTCTTAAATTAACATCAAACCTAATCTTGCCAATCATCTTTCTATGTATTGCCTTAGCACAAGCACTAGAATATATTTTTCTTGTTCTAAATTTAGATTGATTACACGCAAGATTATTATAAGTTTGACTAGTATAATGACTTTTTGGTTTGCCTCCCCCATCTTCTTCTATCATATTACTTACGCCCATCACACTGTCAGTAGTCACATCTACCAATGCCTCTAAATAATTAGGCGATATAAAATCATCATCATCTACAAAAGTCAATAACTTCTCATCCGAATACTCTACCAGCTTATTCCTAGCATTAGAAACACTAGCCAATTCTATATAAATATATTTAAATTCAAAACTATATGATTTTAGCAAAGATAGCACTTTATTTTCATAGGGAAACTTATCGCCATTCAAAGCCACATAAACACAGAATCTACGCTTATCCAAAGTTTGAAACTCCATTGAATCCAAACATTTTTTAAGATATCCTTGTGGTTTGTAAGTAGGGATAACAACCGCAATTTTTTCCATATTATTTTCTATCTAAGATTTCATAATTAAAGCCCGCTATAACATTATTTTGTTATGCGTTTTCTGGTTTTAGATGCTGAACATCTATCTCATTTAATAGTAGAAATTCAACCACTAAACCCCTTTCGTATTATTGCTCATCATTAAATCAACCTAACAACCAATAACTTTGTTGAATTAATCTAGGGTCTTAACTAGTTAAGCGGCTCTTTCCTAAAATTATCAAGTAAGATTTTATACATATCTTGCTTACGATTATTAAATCTAAATTCACATTCTTTAAGATGATATTTAAACATTTTTTTATTCATTCCTTTAAATTTTACTAGTCTAATTTTAGCATAACCCCAAAAAAATTCGATGCCGTTAATATGAGAATTTCCTCTGGCAAATTCATTCTTACCATGATGAACACGATAATGCTTTTTATAGTCAAAATCTACTAAGCCATTATATCCACGCCATCCGTCAGAATTAATAATACTATCTGTTGATGTTTTGTCTTTTATTATGCTGTGAAGGGTTATTCTATCGCACTTTTCTATAATTTGAGTATAAACCTTATCACCTCGTTTCAATAAGCCAAATACTATTATCTTGCCCCTGGCACCTCGGCCGCGTTTCCCACGGACGCGCCGAGCACCAAAGTAGCTTTCATCAACTTCAATCTGCCCCACTAGTGGGGCAGATTGAAGTTGATATTGGTCTGATAATTCAAAAATTCTTATCCTTACAAGTGTCAAAATTTTATTAACAGTGTTTAAATTTAGATTGGTTAATTGTGCTATTTGAGTAGCGCTTAAATCCACTGAAAAATATTTAATAACTTCTCTAAATTTTGCCTCTGAAAGTCTTGAACGGTTGTAATACTTATTTTTCCTTTTCATAACTAGTATTTTAAGCAATTAAAAATTGCTTAACTAGTTAAGACCCATAATTTATTGCCATCTTCTATTGCTGAAACAATTACAACTGCCATTTGTTCAATAACATCAGCTGCATTGGTTTTAAGCACTTGTTGTTTAACGAAGATTGATTCACTGAAAATTTTTGTTATGTTGTTAGGCATTCATTATTCCATTTTTTATTTCATATACTTTATCACAGTTTTTAATTGTGCTTAAACGATGAGCAATAATGATTAAAGTTTTATCCTTGCTAATTTTATAGATTTCATTCATAATTTTTTGCTCTGTCTTGTCATCTAATGCACTGGTTGCCTCGTCTAAAACCAATATTTCTGGTTGTCCGTATAAGGCTCTGGCAATGGCAACGCGTTGTTTTTGTCCACCACTGAGTTGGATACCACCCTCTCCGACTAAAGTATCCACCCCTTCTTTGGTTTGTAAAAAGTCAAAAATATTAGACTGTTTTAAAACTTTTTCTAACAAAGTGTACTCTAATTTTCTGCCAAAACAGATGTTATCGGCAATAGTGCCATCGAATAAATAAACTTGTTGCGGAATGTAGCCGATTTGTGAGCGCCAATTTTGTAGGTTAGACTCATCTAAAATTGTACTATCAACTTGCATTGTGCCTCTGTTGGGCTGATACAAGCCAATGATTAAGTCTACTAAGGTGCTTTTACCTGCGCCACTTTCGCCTATAAATGCAATTTTTTCACCTTTGTTGATGATTAAGCTAATGCCATCCAAAACCAACTTATTTTGGTAAGAAAACTCAATATCTATAAGTTGAATTTGATGGTTAAATTGAATTAATTCACTTTTTAAGTTTTCTTGATTGGTGGATAATTCTTCATTAATAACATCAATTGACCCGTGATAATACATTAATTGATTGTATCCCTCTACGATACGATTCACCGAGGGTAACAAACGATATAAGGCTAATACAAATAGACTTAAAGTCGGTAGGATATATGCCACATTAGACTGGTTGAAATATAATAGAACAACTAACAACAAAACAATTAAAGAAAATCCACTGGTTTCAAGGAATAATCTTGGAAAGGCACTTAGAAACTGATGTGTTGCATTTGCCTTTGCGTATTTATCGACTGATATAGCAAAATCATTTTTAGTGTCTTTTAGCCTGTCTTCATCTTGTAATTTAATGTGCTTAAAATTACCAAATACTCGGTTAATAATTTCGTAAAATTTTGATTGTATTTGTTCTCTTATTACACCAACCACCTTTATTTTTTTAGAGATTGTTTTTGTTAAAAAAAGTATTTTAATCAAAAAGATAATGGTAAATACGAGTGTTATTTTCCAGCTGGCGATTAGCATCAATATATATAAAAAGACAATGACAAAAGCCTCGGATATCATTAACAAAACGGTATTAATAACCGTGGACATTAAGGATGCTTCTGTAATAATTGCCTTAGTTAAATAACTGCTGTTTTTATTGGCAAAGTCTTGGTAAGGCATTGCTAAGTAAGTTTTGAATAGTTTATTGGTTGTTTCTACATAAATATTTTGGGTGGAATGTGCCATTACATAACTATACAACCAATTCATTCCACCTCTAAAAATATAAAAACCAATGAGAATAAAACCAAAAGCAATGGCAAAATTAATCTTGTTTTCAAAGCCGAAAAAATCAAAAGTCCGTTGATAATATTGATTAGTCTGAATAACCTCAAAGTTTGTAGCGATGTCAATAAATGGCATAATTGCCGAAATGCCAATTGTTTCCACCACCGATACAAAAATAGAAAAAGCCACCAACCAAAACAAATGGCGTTTGGTTTTTCTGTCTAATAATTGGCGGAGTTTTTGAATGTAATTCACCGTCTTACCCGTTGTTTAAGTTGCTCAGTTTTTCCTTGTAAAAATTGCGTTGTTAATTCAGATTTTTTACTAATACTTTGCAAGGTTAAAAGATAAGTATATTGTGTTTTATTATGACTATTTTTAAGATTTCTCACTTTAACCAACCCCTTATCAATCAAACTATTTAAGCGGTAATTTGCCTTATTCAAACTCATCCTTAACTTATTCACTAAATCACGCTGTAAATAATGGAGACTTTGTTCTAAAGTTTGTAAGATTGAGAATTGACTATCTTGATTTAGCATTGAAGGAAATTATACCTAAGTGTTCAATAGTTGAACGGCGATGTACGCTCTATATAGAAAGATTTAAGAAGTTATTTAAAATTTTAGAGTAATAAAATAGGTTAATTAACCAACGTCAAAAATTTTAATTTTTTTTATTGAACAACTGAAATAACTTGGACAGTGGTTTTAATAAAATCTTTAATGGATTTATGTGTAGCCCATTACCCCCCCAAGATTGATAACTCTCTATATTTGCTTTGACGATATTTTTAATACTTTTATTACTCTCTCCACCAATCCTCATCTTAACAAAAATTTCAGGCAAATAACTTACGCTAATTCTATGCTTTTCTAAGAATCTAAGCATAATTTCATAATCAGCAGCAATTTTAAAGTCAAGATTAAAAACTCCATACTTTTTATACACCTCTCTTTTAACAAAAAAAGCAGGGTGTGCTGGATGCCACCCTTGTTGAAAAAGCCCTACTTGATAAGGTTGAGATTTCCAATATCTAACAACCTTATTGGTATTATCTTGACTTACATATACCAAATCACCATAAACACTATCTACATTCTTAACAAGAAACTCATTGACAATATTTTCGACTATATGGTCACTAGCATAAAAGTCATCACTATTTAAAATCCCTACAATATTTCCAGTAGCAAGTGCTATGCCTTTATTCATCGCATCATAAATACCTGTGTCTGGTTCGGAGACAAATTGTGTAATTTTTCCTTGATACTCTTTTATAAGTTCAATGGTGCCATCCGTGGAAACGCCGTCAATGATAACATATTCAATATTTGAATATGTTTGTGATAATACAGAATCTATAGTATCTTTTATAGTTTCCCTGCCATTTCGAACCACTGTAATGATTGATACTAAATTTTTACTATTTTTTTTACACATGGTTTTAATTTAACCCTAATATCATTTTTTTAAGTGTAGCGACAATCCTAGTTAAAATAAACCACCTGTCATACCTTGGCAGGAATAATAATTTAAGATATTCTATAATTAAATAAATATAATTCTTAATCCTGTTATTCAAAGGTATTTCTTTTCTACTTGCCGATTCAGGGCGCTCATAAATATAATAACAAGCTTCTTCATGGGGTTTACAAAGTTTTTCTATACTTTTGGAGATAGTTGCCATAAACAAACTATCTTCACCATTTTTGACATTGATATCAAATCTAATATCACCAATAATATCTCTATGGATTAATTTTGCACAGATGGGTGAATAATATTTACGCGCCTTGAATTTAGATGCTTCTGATAAGCAAAGTTTTTCATATGATGCTCCTATCCAGTGATTTGTTGCAGCGTCAATGCTCTCCTTAAAGCTATAAACCTTGGCAATTCCTACACTTTTATCCGTAGAAACTTTTAACAGGTCATTTAAATAATTAGCCGATATTAAATCATCATCATCGACAAAAGTAACAAACTTCTCTTTGGAAAAATCAATTAATTGATTTCTAGCATTAGAGACGCCTGGCTCTTCAATATAAACATACTCAGATTTAAAACTATGTGATTTGAGTAGGGATAATATTTCATTCTCATAAGGGATTTTATCTCCATTCAAGGCAATATAAACACAAAATTTATCTTTGGATAAAGTTTGAACATCAATAGATTTCAAACATTGTTTTAAGTATTCCTGTGGCTTGCAAGTGGGAATAATCACTGCAATTCCTTGGCTATGTTTCATTTAACTAACTTTATATCGTCAACACTTTTGGATAAAAATATTTGATATGGAACAAGCGCGTTCTTAGTTGGCTCTTTATATGATAAATAAAAACTAGTGGCATACAATAATATTGAAAATAAAACTGTCGCAAGATAAAACTGCTTCTTTTCAAACTTGTACTTTAATTCAGGAATTAATAAAATTAAATAAATAATAAAATAATAAGAGATTCTTGTTGCAAAATCCCCTATAAAAAGAAATGCGTTATATGTGCAAACACCTACAATAAATACATTGTAGTAAAATTTTGATTCTGTTGACTTAAAGGAATTATAGAAAAACATGAAAATTACAGCCGATAGTAATAAAAATAACTGCATCTTTGCCCCTGTACCTCGATTGAGAACAGGGAGAATGTAATCACTGTATTTAGGAAGGTGTTCGATAATATAATATAGAACGGGAGTTGTGAAAAATGAAGCGATAATAAGGGAACTGGTTATAAACCTATTCAATTCAATCCTATATAAAAAATAAAACACGATACCGATAATTGCACTGTAATGGAACATCATGGCTAATGCTACTATTGCCAAATAATAATAAAAATTCCTTTGAACAATATACTTTATGCCATAAAAAAGTATTGCTATTGCACAGTATTGTCTAACAATACCAAAAGAAGAAAGGTAGAAATGAGGGACAGAGATAAAAATAAGCAATGATACTAAATAATCTTTACTGTAGCGTCTCAAGGTGTGATGAATACCATAAACAATAATGAATGAGGTGATAATGAAAAATAATTGAGCAAAACCAGTGTATCTGGCAAGCTCTATCAGGTACATGGGCATGGGTTCAAAGTTTACATCGGTTGAATTTGCCGCCTTATAATATGATACATAATCATATCCAACATCAAACCTAATGGCGGAAAAAATAAACACCGTAAAAAACAATATGTTATATTTAAGATTTACCCCTTTAGTATTCCGCAATCCAACAAACAGCACAACGAAATAAAAAAATATATATGGCAACACTTACCCTTTCCTCTTGTTCAGTCTTTTGATTGTATTCAATGGTAATTTTCTTTTTATCATAATTTTTAGTAAAAGTAAAAAATAAGCAAACCGAATTTGTAATTTGTATTGTCTGATATTTTTTAAAATTTTTATCCTTTCCAGTGTTGATTTTACCTCATTACTACTAGAAACTCCGTCCATTGCAAAAATAGAAACAACTACTGGAATTCGTTTAACTTTATTTTTATTATTGATATAAGCCCTCAAGAGAAAATCATAATCGCCTGCAATTTTATATTCTAAACTAAATAGATTTTTTTTATGGTAAGTTGTATTAACAAAAGAACTTTGGTGCCCTATTACTTGACCATAATACATTTTAGATAAATCTAAGCTAGGTTTTAAAGAAGTGTAAGTGCCGTAATCAAGAATAGTATCACCATATACAACTATCATGTCATCACCTAATGCAGGTATAACCTTATCTACAACACTTTTATCAAGAAAGCAATCGCCTGAATTCATAAAATTAATCCAGTCACCAGTTGCTAAATCAATACCTTTGTTCATTGCATCATAAATACCTTTGTCAGGCTCACTTATCCAGCGAGAAATTTTATCTTCGTATTTTTTAATAATCTCCACTGTGCCATCAGTTGAGCCACCATCAATGACAATGTATTCTATATTCTCATGAGTTTGACTTACGACACTTTGTATAGTTTCTTCTAAAAATTCAACACCATTAAAAACAATGGTTACAATTGATATTAAGGGACTAGTAGTAATACTCATTATTAAGATAAATACCTATAAAAACCAAGTTTATGCAGCACCTCTTTAATTCTAAACTTTATCAATGATATTAATACATTGCCCTTTCTAACATGAAATAAAACATTTTTATATTTTTCATTATATTTAAAATACCTATACTGCCTACCATTATCAAGAGCATGCAACTTGTTGGAAATCAAACCCTTCGTTGCATTTGCACCACTCCCACTATAGCACCATGGATTGTCGCCAAATTGTGTTGGCTCTTTAAATGGTCTTAATTTATATTTTTTATACAATAAACTAAATATAGACTGATCGTGTCTATGATCAATAAAATATTTACTTTGATTAATATCGTTATATTTATCCGTTATATTTATTTCATTACAGCTGTATTGTAAATGTTGCTTAAAAAAATCCACACTTTTTTTAGTTTTCTTCACGAGAACATATCCGCCCATAATCTGATTAGATTCTTTAAAAAAATCGTTATCGCACCCCATGTTTATAAATAACTCTTTTTTCGTCCATTGCTTCTCTATTAAAGGAACTTCAAAACCCATAATATCTTGGTCGTATTTTTCTAATTCTTTTATCAAAATATCAACTGACTTCAAAAAAAATGCTCCGGAGTCGCAATAAAATAGATAATCTCCATTATTAATTTCCTGAATTTTTTTATTTATAAAATATGTTTTCCACAACCAATACCCACCACCCCTTGGTTGCCTTAATATAACTTCATTTTCTTTATAAAAAATTTTATCTGTATCTTGTGGTCCGTAAGCAGTTACCTCATCAAAATTTCCAACCAATTTAGCCATAAAAATAGCAAATTTTTGTTGCTTTTTAAAGGATTTATCGGAGTAATTTATATAATATTTCATGCGATTAAATTTTACTTAAAGATTCTTTTCACTTGTACAAGTTGTGTAATTATTTCATCTCCAAACAAATTGGACAAAACTGTCTTTGTGTATCTTTTTAATAAACTACTTTTCTCACTATTGGTCGCTTGTTGACAATAAATTTCTAATTGTTCTTTTAATATATTGTTATCTAAAATATTTGTTTTACTATTACCCAGTAAAATCTTGTCAATAATTTTCTTTGATGTTTTTTTTCTAATAAATATTTTATAAGCAATATCTGTAAATTTACGCACTTCTTTATCCGTTATCATTGGGCATACTGTTTTTAAATAATTACAACGAACCCTGTAGGCGACTTTCATCGGTTTAATGCCATTAGTTTGATTAGAGTGTATGCGATATTTAATTAGCGCAGATGGGATGTTGGCATAATGATATTGCTCACTCCCTCGCACCCATAAATCATAATCCTCCGCCCCATTATATTGTTTGCGATATTTTAAATTGCAAAAAAAATCTTTTTTTCCCATAACGGTTGGGTGTCCTATACAAGAATTAAATAATAAAGCAACTTGTATTTCATTGTTTAAAATTGGATTTTTCTGAAGGTTTGTATCACCAATTTCATTAAAGCATTGCATCCAACTTCCACATATATCAATATCTGGATTTTTTTGCATAAAATTAACCTGTACTTCAAATCTACTGGGAAGGCAAATATCATCTGCATCTATTCTTGCAATATATTTACCCTTAGCAAATTTAATGCCTTTATTTAAGGTGTCTGCTATCCTAAGGTTTTCTTTATTTTTTACATAAAAGATGCGCTTATCTACATAAGATAAAATAATTTCTTCAGTTCTATCTGTTGACCCATCATTAATAATAATAAATTCAAAATTTACAAAAGTTTGACATAAAACACTATCAATGCACTCTTTTAGATATTGCTCGCCATTAAAAACAGGCATTACAACAGAAATTAAAGGAGGGTTGCTCATAATCTCACCCAATCATCAGGGGTTACATCTGTTGTATTGATTGAAGTATCGTTAAACCATTGTTTGGGTGCGATAACAATCTTTTCATTGTTCTGATTAAGCCAAGCACCCCACCAACTAAAAGAACTATTGGCAATAATATTATGCTTACATACACTCATTAAATACATCTCCTCATGGTCGGGTACACTACCATCAAGATCCACAAATACTTTATTTTTAATAAAATCAAGGTTGTCTTTCGCCCATATTAAATCATCACTAAAAATATAAAAACAAGCCTCGGAGATATTTTGAGTCACATACTCAACCGCTTCTTGATAATACCCTAAAGAGCAAATACCGTGGAAAGCGTTAGTTTCCTCACTCTCTACATAATCCCCTCGTCTTATGTGTAAACTTACAGCATTATTTAGCAATATTCCTTCTTTGTATTGTTGGCTTTTTATATGTAATGGGTCTTTTAGTGTAAATTGCTTCAAAAGGTCGTTACGACTCTCTCTAAAATAAAGCTCGCTTTGCCAATAACCACTAAAATAAGTATTGTTTTTTATATTAAAAACATTTGCATCAAAATGACAATTGCCTTCTTGGTAAAAATACCCCCTATTTAAAAGCTTATATGCAATAATTTTTATTTTTTTTATTATCCCATTTAATAAATTTCTTTTTTTACGCTTGACCCTGTAATGCGTAAATTTATCCTTGATTTTAAATATATTTAATTGGTATGGACGACAATGCTCGCAATCTTCAAAGTCGCTAATATCAATATCAAACGATTTTTTGGTTTTTTTAGAGACACTATAAGCAAATGCATACTGAAACATTTGATTGCCCAACCCCCCTACAATACTTACAGTTATCATTTGTTTTTCTTAAATAAAAAACATCCACAGCCATACACTTGAGAATCGGATTGCTCTTGTGTTGCATTAATGATAATCCCTTCGGTTGATTCGTCTGGAATTAAAGAAAACTCTATTAATTCTAGATTTTGAAAATAAGATAAAATTTGAGCATAGGTGTAAATTCTATGTGCATTAAACATTATTTTGGCGGACCCTCCAATTGGAACAACAAATAACAAATATCCACCTATAGAAACAACTCGCTTTAACTCTTCTATCGCCTGCAAGTCTCCATCAACATCTAATGCATCTCCATAACAACCAAGTCCCACATGCTCAACAACATGCATACAAGATAATGAGTTAATTGAGTTATTTTTAAAAGGTAGATTATTTAGATCTATATGTGTATGCGTTAGATTATCTAGCTTAATATGTACTGGATTAAACTCATAGAATGTTATTGGCACAAATGCTGAAACCAATGTAGAGAAATAGGTAAAAGAAGATATATCCACATGTTGATCTGGCGATAACTGCTGTAATTTCCTTGCTGCCCAAGCAGTATGATACACATAATGATTATCAAATCCTGTTGTTTTTCCTTTCTCATCTAAAATTGGCCATTTATCTTTATTTTGAACCAAAAATCTATCACCATGAGTCGCTTTAAAAATCTTAAGCTCTTTTTGATATTCGGCATATTGACGATATCCTGCACTGAATAGCTTTAAGATTTTTTTTATTTTCATACTTAACATAATTCTTTGATTGCCTCCAAATTTAAACTCATCATCATTCCATGCTTTTTATCCATATGCGGTAGATAAGCTTGAGAAAAGTCATCTATGGAAGAGTGTTCAGTTTTTTGCCAGTCGTATTCTTGTATGTTGTTAAAGCCAATTTCTTTTAATGTCTTAACCAGTAATTTTTTATTAAATATCATCTTATGATAATCATACTCCCCTACCTTTTGCCCACCGATTAAAAGGTCCAATAACAAATCCAAATTATCATCTTTTTGCGTATAGTACTTGACAATGGCATCAAAGCTTGGAACCGAGATTCTTAACATGCCACCAGGTTTTAACGCTCTATGCCATTCTTTCAATACATCCTTATATTCATTCCTGCCAAAATGTTCCAACACATGTGCACTATATATTAATTCTACACTATCATTTTCTGCAAAATCTAAATCATTGACAGGTACTTGATAATCCACATGCTCTAAATCTTGTAAATCAACATGTGTAAAGCCATCAATATATATCTTACCACACCCTAAATGTAATTTCATTTTATAACTCTTCCCAAATACCATTCATAAGTCTTTTGCAGTCCACCTTCTAAATCGGTACTATATTCCCACCCCATATTGGATAAACGAGAAATATCAATTAGTTTTCTTGGTGTGCCATCGGGTTTAGTAGTGTCGAAGGTTAGTACACCTTTAAAGTCAACCACTTTTTTCATTTTTTCTGCCATTTCTCTGATGGTAATATCTACACCTGTGCCAACATTGATGTGCGAGAGCATGGACTTAGTGTTGGCTTGGTAGGTTTTTTCGTCGAGGTTTAGGACAAATAATGAGGCAGCTGCCATATCATCAACGAATAAAAACTCACGCATTGCATTGCCTGTGCCCCATACAATGACTTCTTTGTCATTGTTTATTTTTGCTTGGTGAAAGCGCTGCATGAGGGCGGGGATGACATGAGAGTTTTCTGGATGGAAGTTGTCATTGATACCGTATAGGTTAGTGGGCATTACTGAACGAAAGTCGGTGCCGTGTTGGCGGTTGTAAGACTCGCAGAGCTTGATACCTGCTATTTTGGCTAAGGCATAGGGTTCGTTAGTGGGTTCTAAAGTGTCTGTGAGTAGTGCATCTTCACGCATTGGTTGCTGGACTGCTTTGGGGTAGATGCAGGTGCTGCCTAAAAATAATAAGCGCTTAACTTTATTTTCATAGGCTGAGTGAATGACATTAGCTTCTATCATCATATTTTGGTAGATGAAATCGGCTGGATAGACATTATTTGCGTGAATCCCACCCACCTTGGCGGCGGCTAAAATCACATAATCGGGCTTTTCTTGTTTGAAAAAATCGCTGACGGCTTGCTGGTTGATTAAATCTAATTCTGCATGGGTGCGGGTGATGAGGTTACTGAAGCCTTGTTGTTCTAATTGCCTAATAATGGCGGAACCGACTAAACCACGATGTCCTGCGATATAGATTTTTGCAGTTGGGTTCATTCTTGATAATCTTGGGTTTTAAATCCATGTTCTTTTACCAGTGCATCTCGTTTGGCAATGTTGATGTCGTTTTCCATCATTTCATGCACCATTTCTTCAAGGGTGATTTTGGGTGACCAGCCTAATTTTGCTTTTGCCTTGCTTGGGTCGCCTAATAAGGTTTCTACTTCGGTTGGGCGGAAGTAGCGTTTATCAACGGCAACGATTAAATTACCTGTATCTACATCGTAGCCTTTTTCATCCATGCCCTCGCCTTCCCAGCGGATTGTTTTGCCCAAATGTCCCCAGGCAAAATCAACAAAATCACGCACGGAGTATTGCACTCCTGTGGCAATGCAAAAATCATCAGGCTCGTCTTGTTGGAGCATTAGCCATTGCATTTCTACATAGTCTTTAGCGTGCCCCCAGTCGCGTTTTGCGTTCATATTGCCGAGATAAACAGTGTCTTGCAAGCCGAGTGAAATGCGTGCTAAGGCTCGGGTGATTTTGCGTGTGACAAAGGTTTCGCCACGCACGGGGGATTCGTGGTTGAATAAAATACCGTTACAGGCATACATTCCGTAAGCTTCACGGTAATTAACCGTAATCCAATAAGCGTATAACTTGGCAGCGGCATAGGGTGAACGAGGGTAAAAAGGGGTGGTTTCTGTTTGTGGGGTTTCTCGCACATCACCATATAGCTCAGAGGTTGAGGCCTGGTAATAGCGGGTTTTCTTTTCCAGTCCAGAGATGCGAATAGCTTCTAACACACGCAATGCACCTAATCCAACGGTATCTGCGGTGTATTCTGGGGTTTCAAATGAAACGGCTACATGGGATTGTGCGCCGAGATTATAGATTTCATCGGGCTGGATGTCTTGAATGATGCGTACCAAACTCATAGAGTCAGCTAAATCACCGTAATGCAGGATAAATTTTCTGTCTGCTTCGTGTGGGTCTTTGTATAGGTGGTCGATACGCTCGGTGTTAAACGAAGATGAACGGCGTTTGATACCGTGGACTTCGTAGCCTTTGTCTAGTAAAAATTCTGCAAGGTATGCACCGTCTTGTCCGGTGATGCCTGTAATTAATGCTTTTTTCATTATTCCTTCCTTTTTAAAAAATCTGTTGCGGTATAAATATTGACACCACAATCATAAAATTTACTATCACCAGTAACAAGGTAATTGCAGTTATTTTTCTTAGCACAAAGACATTGTAAAATATCCTCAAAATCTAAATTATTTTTGATAGATAAATCAATGGCGTTATCAATAAGCGTTACCCCAAAATTAGATACACGCCATTTATTAGAGACCTTTGCATAAATATGAATAATCATCAAAACGCCACTTTTTATCAAATTGAAAACTTTTTAAAAACACCCTTAGCCTTGCTAGGAGTGGATTTAAAAAATTCCCAATTTAATAAAATCTGTCATTTTGCTAATCATCCCTATTTATGCAAAGGTCTCTATTAATAACAATTTTTTTAAAAAAATTTAATACTTTGTGGCTGTTTTTATCTAAAAAATCCAGAACAACATTGGTGTCTAAATAAACACTACGCTTCATTCGAATATTTAGCTTGCTTACTGGCTTTAATTTCTTGTGCTGTCATATTCTTAGTTTCTCCATTCAAAATACCTGCAAACTGCATAATTTCATCTAATTCTTGCTGTTTTCTGGCGATTATTTTTTTTCTAAAATTTTTTTAATCTCTATGGAGAATTCAGGAGAAACCAGCAGTCCTTTGTATTAATGGGTTTTTTTATCTTCTATATCTAAGTAGTCATACCCTTTTAATATATTTGAATTCCTTGCTAATTCTCGAATGCCGATTGAATTTGTCATCTTGTCTTCTTGTTGTCTTTTCTGTCATTATACAACATCTAACACTCAACTTCTGCCATAAGCATCCTCTAATCGTTCAATATCGTCTTCGCCTAAGTAGGTGCCACTCTGCACTTCAATGAGTTCCAATGGTTCGTTTGTTTTATTTTCTAAGGCGTGGATTATACCGATTGGAATATAAGTAGATTCACCCTTTTCAAGGTCAAAGGTTTTTTTGTCATTGGTTACTGTGGCGGTGCCTTTAACGACTACCCAGTGTTCTGCGCGTTTTTGGTGTTTTTGCAGGGATAGCTTTGCACCTGACTTTACATGCAATCTTTTTACTTGGAAATATTCACCTGACTCAATAGAATCATACCAACCCCACGGACGATGCACTTTGCGATGTTCGCCACCTTCAGTTCGCCCATCTTTATGCAAGGATTCCACAATACTTTTTACTTCGTGGGCTTTATCTTGGGTGGCAACCAAAGTAGCATCAGGCGTGTCAATAATAATGAGATTATCTACGCCAATCGTTGCCACCATATGGTGGTGTGCATTGATATAAGTATTGGTAGTGCCTATCGTGTTAACATCACCTTTAATAACATTGCCCTTGTTATCTTTTTCACCAATATCATACAGTGCCGACCAGGCGCCAATATCATTCCACCCTGCATCCAACGGCACAACCACAACATTGCTGGATTTTTCCATGAGTGCGTAATCTATGGAGTCAGACGGGGAGGATTCAAAAGCTTGTTTATCTAAGCGGATAAAATCAAAATCTTGGGTGGCATTACTCACTGCATTACTCACTGCACTAACGATATCAGGTGAGCATTCGGTAAGTTCACTAATTAATGTTTTTGCCTGAAACATAAACATCCCAGAATTCCATAAATAATTGCCCTGTTCTAAGTAAGATTGCGCTGTTTTTGCATCTGGCTTTTCAACAAAGGCCTTTACTTGTCCATCTGCCGTTGATTTGATATAGCCGTAGCCTGTGTTTGCCTCTGTTGGCACAATGCCGAAAGTAACGAGTTTTTGATTGTTTGCTTGCTTTAATGCAATGTTAATTGCCTGATGAAATACTTCAATATCCTTAATCACATGGTCAGCTGACAATACCAATAACACCGCATCATTTGATATTTTAATCGATTGTAAGGCAGCGGCAGTAATTGCAGGAGCGGTATTTCTACCAACTGGTTCTAATAATATTGTTGGGTTGTTGATGTTAATCTGCTGACACTGTTCTGCTACCAAAAAACGATGCTCGGCATTGCAAATAATAATTGGCTCTGCAAGGTTACCCAACCCATTTAAACGCAAAATAGTTTCTTGCAACATTGTATTATCACCCACTAATGGCAAATACTGCTTAGGGTATTGCTTGCGTGATAACGGCCAAAGGCGTGTGCCTGAACCGCCTGATAGAATTACTGGAATTATATTAGCCAATTTACAACCCCCTTACTTCTAAAACCATACTTGCTTCTTGCAAATAGGCATTCATTACCTCTTCCACACCGCCATCCAAATACTCGTCTTCATAATAAACTTCATTCACATTAGTTTCTGACACATTGGATTGCGTCGCTATTGGTACAAGTTCAAGTATGCTGGTGCTTTCATCCAATAGCGTAGTTACTTCAATGGTGGCGCTTGCTAGCTCTATCGTTGCTTGTTCTTTGGCAAGAGTGTCTATTATGTCATTAATAGGTTGGTCAAATGCTTTGCCTAAAATGGTATTGGTAATGCTTTTTACCTTAGTTTTTGTGGCTGCTCTGGCTGTTGCTGTAAACGCCAATGATAATAAGTTAGATAAAAATAATTCAAATTTATTTTTATTATTTAGGGCTAATAATTTAACCGTCATTTCCGTACAGCCTTTTAGTTCAAATTTCTCTTTAAAAATCATCGCTTCGCCACAAGTTTTAAAAGTTGTGTTGTCTTCCAAGGGGAGGGTTTTAACGGTATTAATGCTCGCCTTTCCTGGTCGTGGATAGACCAGAGTAAAAGACAAAGCGTAATAATCCTCATCTTTTTTGAGATTGAGTGAGTGATTACTGTTAACGATTAAATCTAATTGCTTAATGCTGAGTTGAATAACTTGGTATGCCATACTTAATTCAGTTTCTTTTCTGCAAACTTTTGCACTGCCTTTGGTGCAAAGGCAGCCAGTAAAAAGAACACGATAATAATCATTACATTATCAGTGGCATCCCCTTTATAAACAACGATACCACTAAATAACACAGCAACAATAAGCGACATCATACTCATTAATCGCATTGAGGACTTTTGCCCTTCTTCATCACATAAATAGCCTTTTTTATTTGTATCTTGTGCCATAGTTTCTCTCTCTACTATAAAATCAGTTTTTATTATATCATTAAGTCTAAACTTATGAGCGAAGCACTCTCAGAAAAAAGGTATTCAAACCTTGTTAACACCTTATTATTTTTATTTCCATTGGGTTTTTTAAGTATTAAAGCCTCTGGAGATTTAATACTGGTTATTTTAATGTTTATCGGCGTCTATAGCATGTTTAAACATAGAATTAATCCAATAACGCATAACGCATTAAAAGGTGTGAGTCTTTTATCATTAGGGTATTTTGCAGCCATTCTTTTGTCTATCTTTGCCTCTGATAAGCCTTCTGAATTATTGCATTATGTTAATAGAGACCTGCATTTTTTATTTACACCCTTTGTAGCTTTGGCAATTTACTTGGCAAAGGTCAATATAAAAACTTTGATTTTATCAATTAAGTTGTCTCTTATTTTGATGGGTGGGTTAATTTTATCTCAATACTTTGATGGGGTATCGCGCCCATCTTGGGTTATGAATGCTGATTTATTTGGTAATTTAACTGTGTTATTTTTATTTATGTCTTGGTCAAATATTCAAACAGAAGCAGTAAAAGATTTATCTCTCTCAGTATTAAGTACTATTTTTGGAATGACTTCTATTGTTTTATCGGGAACTCGTGGCGCTTGGGTTTCTTTTGTTGTGTTATTTTTTGTTTGGCTTTTCTTGCTACTTTATAAAAAAATGCTTGATAAAAAAGTTGGTTTTTTATTATTGATTGCCGTGCTTGCACTAGGTGTTTTTGCAAGCACAAATACAGTGATAAAAAATAGGAGCTCTGAAGCAGTGAGCGAAGTAAGTAATTGGTATAACGGAGTAAATATCAACACCTCAAATGGAAGTAGAATGGAGATGTACAAAGCTGGCTTGCTAGCTGCTAAAGAGAAACCAATCTTGGGCTATGGGTATCGTAACGGCAACAAAGAGGCTGCGAAATTTGCTGATACTGAATTACAATCAAGTATTGCAAATCACAACCACTTGCATAACGCCTATATAAATACATTAGTTTTTGGTGGTGTGATAGCGCTCATTGCTTTATTAGCTTTATTATTCATTCCACTCAAACAATTTTGGCAACAATTAAAAACAGGTAAGCATACAGAACTTGCTTTTTTAGGTATCTTCCTCTGTGTTGGTTATGCAAGCTTTGGCGTGGTGAACGCTATGTTTGGAGATATGTTTATGAATGCATTTTATGTATTATTCTTAAGTATTTTATTGCCTAAAATTAAAAAAGCGTAATGTACTAACAAAAGCTGCTATCACGCCTTATTAAGGCATTGCATTTTGACGAATCTTTTTCCAGTTTTTAATTTCAAAAATATTATCTTTAACTTCAAAAGTAGCATATTGACCCTTACCAGCATCTGGATTACTTCTTAAGATTCTGTTGGTGTTTATTTTAGTGTGGTCAATATCTTTTATGTCGCAACCGCTTTCTAAAGTAGCGCAGACGATACCTGCTAAATCAATATTGGACATAAACCTGCCTGATGACTTAAGCTGGCCTTTGGTATTAAAATCTTTAACTAGCAGCAGTGGGTACATTGCCCCTGCGCGAACGGTTGTTTTGTTGTTAAAGCCTTTTTCAAATTCTGGTGTTTTGGATTCGTAGTGATGATAACCGTGATCAGATATTAAAACAATCTTGGTTTGATTGTAAACCCCTTTGTCTTTCAATTTTCTAATAATTTTAGAAATAATCTCCAAGGATTTCTGTGCTGAAATTGAATAAGAACTTTTACTTGGGTCAAGCGAACCATCTTTGGCAACCACATAAGGCGCATGTGGCAATAAAAGGTGGAAAAATTTAAATGTTTTTTTACTATTGGAAGCATTGAGTTTGTTCTTAAAGGTATTCAAGAAACCCCAATGTGTTGCGCCTTTGTTGATATTGCCAAACAGTGCATCTTGGGATTTATAAAGTCCGAGCCACTCTCCGTCATCATAAATTATTTTCTTTAAGAACCGTGGTGAAATTCTAAATAACCCGGTTGCGAATAACATATCACGCCCCAATGCATCTGTGCGTTCTGGTCTTTTAATATCGTGTTGTGATAAGTAATAATCCCTGTATAAACCCATATTGACAGTATTAACTTCTTTATGTGGTTTCTTTACATACTCTGGTGCAAAGTGAAGAAACTCCCAGCCATTGGGGATAAAGACCTTAGGGTAAATTGTGTAGGCTTTATCTATTTCATCTCGATAAGACTGCCTATCCCGTATATTCCGCTCCCACATTTTGTCCATTGTATAATTTTGCCCACCAAGTAACGCTGCTATTGACAAAGCAGTGTGTGATCCTGTTGAAAGTGTATTTTTATACCAAGTGAACCCTGTATATTCATCTAAAAATATTGCTTTTTCATTAAAGGCTTTGTTCATTTCAATGCCACTAAATGCATCTAAGAAAAAAACCAACACATTTTTTTCTTTAGACATTGCCAAAGTTGTATTTATTTCATTTTTTGGCAATTCAACGGGAGTATTTTCAATATTCTGCGCCCTATCGTTATAATTTTTTTCTTGTTCAGGCATATTGGAAAGGTTTATCATTACAAACAAAAGCAACACCGACAAAACAAGGGTCAATATTTTTCGAATTGCTTGCTGATACTTAGATAAAGAAAAAACACTGAAAAATGCCAAAAGCGTTAATAAAAATATTTCAGTAAAGGTAGCATATTTTGAACTTTCTAATTTATCTGGTGCCTGAAACTTAAAGTGATCTAATAAACCGTAATCTTTACCATCTACAAAAGAATAAAAACCAAAGACAATTAACAAATAAAAACCTAAAAAAAGCAGGAAAGTCTTAAAAACAGTATTGGAAAATTTATAAACAATAAATACCGTCATTGAGCACACAAGAAAAACACTGGCAATAAAAGAAATAAAGGCTTCTTTCGTTAAATCAAACTCCCCGCCACCAAAATGCAAGGACACTGGATTTACTAAAAATACCAACAATAACAAAGGTGCAAAGATTAAAAAAGCAATATTAGGTGTTGCTTGGAAATTACGAATAAACTTGATTTTATGCAATGCATTCAGCGACAATAACACGGTAATTAATAAGAGACTTATTGCAAATAAAGGCCCTCTTTTAAAATTAAACTCGTCTATAAATTCAAGTTTTATAAAGCGATAGATAAGTGCAATAACAACAACGGATAACAAGAGAATAACCGCTTTAAAAATGACATTGCGCTTATCAATAATAATATTTTTCAATATCAGTATAAAATTAAAATAAGTGAGCGCAACAAGCACGCCAATAAAATAAGTCATCCTCAAACCCATTCCCTCATAATCATCCGTATTAACATACAAATAAATCAACAAAAGTGTGGTAATTATTAAAGCAAATAATGCCCAGCCAAGTAGTGCTATTTTTGAATATAAATAATTTGCATGGCTCTCAATATTCTTTGAATATCTTGTAAATTTAGTCTTTAAGAAATTCACCAACTTTGACTTAAATACAGCAATATCGAACCGTTGCTCAAACCAGTTTTTACCCAAAGAAAACAAGTTGTTTATTGTCCAATAAAGCAACAGTGCTGCACTTTCAAAATACAACAGAACTAAAAATATTCCTGCCAAGCCCCAGAGTTGATAGGTGTCACTTTTACTCATATTTTTGGCATAAAAATAAGCTGAAAATAAATTAACCAAGGTCATTAAAATTGGCAATAGATTTTGTCCAAATAACAAATTGTCAGGTTGGTTTAAGTCTGTGATAAAACCAAAACTAACACCCTCAAACGCAGTGTAATTGCCCAACAAATGAAAGGCCGCAAAGAAGAATGGAATTTGCAGTAATAAACCCAGCGAGGCTTTAACACTACTGATAGGGGAATAGTTATAAACTTTATACAACGCATTTAGATAAGAATGCTGTTCTTGCCCTTGATAATTATTTTTAATGAAATCGATTTTTGGCTGTAATTGACTTAGGTGTATTTGGTGCTGGGTTTTAAAGAATTCAGCTAAATAATAGAGCGGGAGAATTAAAATATTAATCACAATACTTAAGAAAATAATACTAATACCGTAATTACCAAACAACGAATAAAAACCACTCAAGATGCTTTGCATTAACCATTCTATGGGATATATAAAGATATAGAAAAGTAAATCCATCATAATTTACCCTCACTTACTTCAGGGTGCCCTTCATTGAGTAAACTCTGGATTTGTTCAGCAGCAACCTTACCTGCAAAACCATAATTAAACAAAGATTTACTTCTAAGAATTTGTATATTATTCATAAAATCATTATCTAGAGCTTGATTAACCAGATTAGGCAAATCACTTACTTGCTCAATATTAATTTTTGTAGCAATCTTGCTTATTTCTTCAGTCTCCCAAATGGTGGTCATGTTTTTTTGTGTCGCATTAATCTCAATAATCTCTAATAAATGATGCTCATTTAAAATATCGCTAAATGCTACTATAGGCTTTTCATAAACAAAAGCAAAGTCAAAAATGATGCCAGAAACATCACTCACCATAATATCTGCCTGTTGCATAGAATTTTGAGCGTCAGGGCTTTTGTCAATGGTGATTAAATCAAACTGATTGCACTTGATTTCAATCTCTTGCATTAATTCAATATCGTTAACAAAAGATTGCGGGTGTGGACGCAAAATAACTTGAAACCCAGCCTCTAATAACAATTGCAAAGGCTTAAACCCAACTTTATTTAACAGTCCAATCTCACCCCAAGTGGGTGCGACCAAAACTGTCTTTTGTTGGTTTTGTTTTACGGTTATTTTGTGCTTTAACAGTTCATCAAAATAAACCAAACCCGTTTTCAATAATTTTTTGGCAGGTGTTTTTCTGACTTTCTCAATCAAACGCAAGTTATCAATTTGATGCTGCCCTGAACACATTACACAATCAAAAAAATCAAAGGCAAAAGGTTTGTAATTAAACACATCTGTTGGTGCGTGCACTAAATGCACAAAATAATCGACAGTTTTAGAGCGCTTAAGATGCATTACATCAAGTTGTGGTGTCGTTATTACCAGTATTTTTGCCTTTAGGTAGTTTAATGACATCAGTGAGAATCTTCCATCACCAATAAACAAAGTGTCGACATTAGACGCTTTAAAATTAAGCCCTTTATCCCTCTTATCACTGGTGTAATAACTGCACTTTACACCCATTTTAGATAGCTGCTCAATAACAGGCTTAAAGGTCGTCCAATAATGCCCGCCTTCTGAGTAAAAAACAATGTTCTTTTTATCGGCAAGCTTTACTTGGTGTTTAGAAAATAAACGATGAACAAACACCTTAACCCTAAAGTATATATTCTTCATTGAATAAATGAATGTGGCAAAAATACCAATTAAAAAGTACAGCAGCATACTGCCAGAGCCTGGATCTAAATAAGCAAAAACAGGGAGTGGCAAGAATAAAATTATGCTTGCAATAATTATTATTTCTTTTTTACTCCACATTAGCGACAACTATTTAACAGATATTCTATTATTTATATTAACACCATCGGTGTCAATCTCCCCAAAATGACAAATCACCGACCCACTTAACTCAGATCGAGGTGAATACAAAACAATATCATTGTCATTCGGTACAACTTCGCCCTCTAAATAAGTACAAAGCAAAGGTTGATTGTCACTGCGAACGATGTCTTGGTATTTTTCTAAAACTGCATTTTTACTATTAATGACTCTTTGTTTAAATATGTCGTGCTTATCAATCACCCCATAAAGCGAAGCGATTGCATGATAAGGACCTGTGGTCATTTTATTTTTTTGCGTCTCTAAATTAAAATAAAAGGTGTCTAGTGTTTTAGGAATTAAATCAGATGAATGTGCAACAAACCCTGCACCTGTTAAACCAAACAGTCCTTTACAAGAACTGAATGCCATTACATCAGCTAAACTATGATTGCCCTCTAAACCAATTGAACCCGTGGCATCAACATACAGTTTCGCACCACAGTCATCTGCTTTGTTTTTAATGCTTTGTAAATCTACTTTGAATGCTACTGAGGTTTCAGTGTAGGCGCATAAAACCCAATCAAAATTATCTGTAATGCCATCTAATTCTTCATATTTGCAAATTGTTAACTCGCAACCATTGGGTAATAATTTCTCCAATCTGTCGCTGTAATATCCCGTTGACACCAGTAACACTTTACCTGACACAAAACTGTGTGCTGCCAACTCTAATGCAAATGTCGCCGACCCTTGCATTGTAATCACTTCATCTTGCCCGCTTAACTTTTTAACCCAGTTAATAACCGATTCCGCCATGGCAGTATATTCATCGTCGCCCCTGCCAAATAAAGGTTTTAAATTTTGCAAATTTTCATGGGGGACAGCAGCAGGACCTGGGGTAAGCATCAGTTTATGATTATTCTTTTGAGTGATTGCTCTTTGTGCATTACTTCTAATCTCTGTGCTGCTAACGCCTTCTGTTCTTGGTAAGATTAAAAGCCTATCTTGTATGATGTTATTACAGTTATCGTCACCATGAACCAATAAATCTATCTTAAATTCGTCTAAAGTATCTTCGGTAATCTGCCAAGGCACCCCCACAACTTCATCAACATATTGAATGGCTTCTAGCACTTCTTTTCTATGGGTAAATGCCAACTCTACTTGGTAGCCTTTTTTGCTTAACACTTCTTCATCAGTGGTCAAGCCAACAATGACTTTCCCATGTTCGGCAGCTTGCTTTAATAAACGAATATGTCCGTGATGAATTAAGGTTGCAGACATGTCAACCATTATTTTTTTATTCACAATTTAAACCTTATTTATCTTAACTATATCCAAAGGTGGTCTCGGTGTTTCATCATCAATACCACATTTAACACATACAAAATTCAACCCTTTAACATTCACCATTGTTGATTTAAAATCATCTACTGTTTTGACAATATCATTAGTCACATTAAAACCAGAGTTTTTTGCAATATTGATATAGTCCAAATGTGTTTGATAAGTATTTTGCCCACCTGTTGATTTATTTTGTTCATTGTCAAATAAGACATAAGTCAAATCCACTTCATCGGCATACCTGCCAGCAGTCGTTAATCCACCCATATGCATTACAAACTCAGCATCGCCCCCACACACAATGACTTTTTTACCTGCTTTGGCAGCACCCAAACCGACACTTAACGCACCCCCCATATTGCCTGCCATATAAAAATTATCAGTGTCAGGCATAAAACTGTACATCTCTCTGGCTGTGTTGCCAGTTGTGCCAATAAACAAAACTTCTTCGCCTTTGAATTGTTCATTCAGTGAGATTAAGAATTCACTTCTTGGCGTGTAATGCGATAAATCCAGTTGGTGTTCACTTTCAAGCTCAACTTTGTCAAAACTATTTGCTTTAATAATGCAGATTGTATGGCTTGCATTGCAATCGTTAATCTGAGAAATGGCATTGTCTAAATCTTGACTGTTCAAAATATGATGGTCATATCCATAAGCATTGATCAGTGTTGGTAATTCAGTTGCCAAGTGTTGGTGTTGTATCTCGCTATCCCCCTCTTTATAGGTACGCCAACTTGTAAGAATTGGAAAGGTAATGCCATAAGGTTTTAACAGACTGGTAATGCAGCTTGCCATATTGGTAAGCCCTGACGATTGTACAATGATAATCGGGCTTTTGCCAGCCATTTTAAGTCCAGCAGCAATAGAACAAGCGACCGCCTCACTGGCTGCTGGCAAGTATTCTATTTGCTCATTATTAATGGCTTCATTAATGACATTCTTTGCAAAACTACAAGGAACAACGCATAAATGCGTATAACCGTTCTTGATTAACCCGTTAACGAAATCAACCGTATTTAACACAACTATTTAGTACCAGGTATAAACTCTAAAATCTCTGGGATACTCATACAATCAGGCTCGGCTTCTAAACTTCTGCCGTTTTCAAGTACAGATTTTGCAACATTTAACATCGCAGGATAGGCAGCTCTTAACATATGATTTGCAGTAACAACAACATTCACACCCATTTCAATAAATTCTTCAACCGTTACCGCATTAAAACTGGTTGGAACAACCACCACAGGGGTTAGTGCATCTTTTGCTCTGAACTTTTGCATAAATTCCATAATCTCTGCTGGGTCTTTATGCCGAGAGTGAATCATAATGCCATCAGCGCCTGCTTTAATGTATGCCTCTGCACGCATTAACGCATCCTCCATACCTGCTTCTAAAATTAAAGATTCAATGCGTGCAACAATCATAAAATCATCACCCACTTGTGCCGCTTTACCACGGGCAATTTTGTCGCTAAAATTTTCAACACTGTCTTGAGTTTGTGCCACATCATTGCCGAATAATGAATTCTTTTTAAGCCCTGTTTTGTCTTCAATAACAACAGCACTCACACCTGTTCTCTCTAAACTTTTAACCGTAAATTCAAAATGCTCAGTTTTACCGCCTGTGTCAGCATCAAAAATCATTGGTTTGGTCGTTACTTCAAAAACATCATTCACCGCATTGATGCGAGAAGTCATATCAATCGCCTCAATATCAGGCTTGCCTTTTGCGGTTGAATCTGTCAAAGAACTTGACCATACGCCATCAAAACTTACTTCTTCACCCTTTCTTTCGACGACTGTATTTTCTGCAATGAGTGCACTGAGTGCGTTGTGTGCTTCCAAAATCCTAACAATGGGTTTATTTTGAATAAGTTGCCTTAATCGACCTAAACGATGAACCGTTGTTACCCCTAACCTCATTAATTGATTCTTAAGGTTTTTATCGCTGATGTCACCACTGTATTCAACTTCAATCAATTCGCCCTTCCATGAATTTAATAAATCCAAAACTTCGGCGCGATATTGTTTTTGTTTGCCATCCTGCCAATCATCGCCGTGAACAACAAAGTCTGGCTTTAATGCCAATAAATTATCTTTATAACTGGCAGTCTTCTGCTCAATTACCTTTGACACCATAGACAAGTTACTTAAAACATCTAATCTTTGTTGATATTTTAAATAGGCAACATCGTTTAGTTCATTGATTGCGGTAGAAGTTAGCAAGCCAACGGTCACTTCACCGTATTTTGATGCTTCTTTTAAGACTTTAATATGCCCTGCGTGTAGCAGGTCTGCGATTAAACTAACATAGACTGTTTTCATTGCTTCCTTGTGTTATTTATTTAAATGAAATATTTTACAACTTTTTCACTCTTAAAAATGCATTTAATCCTTGTTTCACACACTTAAATCAGTGACTTTTTTTGACATATTTTCGCGCCCTTCTATTTTTATCCCAATTTTTCATTTTGTTATATATTGTAAAATTCTTAATTAATTTTTTAAAGTATCTTTGGATGGGGTGGCGATAAAAAGATTGCATCTCTTTACTCAAAGTTGCAGTGGTTGATTCCAATGCAAATTGATTGGAGTTACAAAAATACAGTAACCCGGAATGTTTAGGCACTCGCTCAGATTTAGGTGGTAATGTCATATAGTCGCCAAAATCTGCACTTAAATAATTTTCAACATTATTAGGAACTAAACACTTTAATCCTTCAAAATTCATTTCTTGCAAAGGAAATATATCCGCATAAGGATAATAAATATCATCTGTCATTACCAGGCTATCTGCCGCCCTATCGTTGCAATTTGGAAGGTATTCAGAATGAAAATACTGAGTAAACCTTTGCTTTTCTACAAGGGCACTCTTTAAAGTGTTTTTAATATATTTACTGTCAATTTTTGCATCGTTTAAAGTAACGCTGGAGGAAAAAATCCCTATAATATTTGCAATATTTTGGTCTTTTTCTTTATCAGCTTTATTGATAATTCTAGAAGGAAAAATATCGACATAACAAGAAAATACCTTCTTTCCTCTTTGCATCACCATTTTAGTCGTTGCTAATTTTTCAAATCTTAAATGTGCTGACTTTGGTTTAGTTGCATGCTCAAAGTATAAGAATATGTTTTTGTTAACCTTTGATTCCGCATCTAATGCAGATATTAGTCGCTGATAATCGCCTGCTGGCACGCAAATATCAATGTCATCATCCCACGGTATATACCCACCATGTCGCACAGCACCCAATAAGGTACCTGCATGTAGCCAATATTCTATATTGTTCTCTCTACAAACTTTGTCGATGATTTTTAACAATCCCAATAGTTCTGCTTGTAAGTCCTTCAAAGTTGCCGGTTTTAAAAAATTGTTATACATATTCACTCTTATGAAAAATCTTCACTGTTTAATTTAATGTTGCGTTTGTCTGATTTTGTCATTAATAGCAATTGACGAAACCCCAGTTTTATCTGTGCAGCCATTCTTTTTACTTTGAAAATAAAAGTGCGTTTTTCTTTATTGTTTCCGTGTCCCATTAATGACTGACTGATGTTTATATCGTGTTGCTTGATATTGTATTCTTGGCAAAACATAAGTTGCACAGCACAAGCGGGCTCCACTTGGTAAGAGTTTAGACTTGGACAATTATGCAAATGTACATCTGCCAAAGCGATGCCATGCTGTTGATATTGCAGTAATTTTTTTGCACCCTTTGGATAGAGTATATAAGCAGCAGCCCCCGCCCTGTCTTGATGTAAATAGAATAATTGATGGTTTTTTATTGGTTCACTATTTTTAGATACATATTTTTTTCTGTCAAATACTTCCAAATTAACCATCTCTAGGTTGGTGCGTTTTTCCAATTCTTTTAATATCTCAGCAGTATGTTTTGACAACAAGACATCATCTTCTAAAATTAGTGCAGGCTGATTATCTGCAACAACCCTTGACCATAATTTTTGATGAGAAAAGTAACAGGCTACCTCAGTTTTTTGCAAGGGGCGCTGCCAGTCGTAATAGTGTTTTTGATAAGTTTCGTTGCTAATGTCTTTGATGGTTGTGGCATCGATAAACTCAAACCCTAAGTTTAATTTAGTCAATTGTTGCCGCTGGAATGCTCGGCGCTCTGTGGCACTTTTAAGGTTAATGACAAAGATATTCATTACTTACCACCAGCTTGTTTTATCACGAGTATGTCGCTCTTTGGTGCGCCTATATACAGTATCAAAGGTTTGCAGGCGTTTGAATATTTCTAATAGAATGTCACCTGCAATATTCATTTTTGCAACTTTGTCAATACGCCAACGCATATTTCTAAGGGTGTCATCAGTACCGAATTTAAAAACTGAGGTGCCATCAAATAAAGGCAATCGCTCCTCATTGTCTAATCGTGTTTGAATGTCTTTATCATCTTGATTATTGCGTGCACTAGTGAGCACTCGCTCTGATTCTTGGATTTTTATTGTGTTAAGTAAGCAGGCACAAGCAACGGATAGCCCCTTAATTGCATCGTCGTCTGAGTAATCAGCAAAAGTGTCAGCAGCTGCAATTAACCAGCGAGTATTTAAATTTTTTAATAAAAAATCTTTTTCCTCTTGCCAAAGCTGCCTAAAAAGCTTGAAATGGTTTTTTATTTCAAAGTCACGCCTGATTAAAACAATAATTTTAGCGTGCGTAAATATCAATTCACTTTGCCCCGAAAACTCTTTTCCCAGGTCGTTAAAATGCGCTTCTATGTCGTTTGCACTCCCATGGGTATAGATAATTTCATCGCCCGATAAAATTTGTGTTTTTTGCATATTAAAATCATTTGAAATTAACGATGAAAGCTCTTTGGCACCAGCACGCCTTTTATGGCGTGAGAGTGAAAACCATTTTTCAAATTTTGATTTGTCTTTTTTCATTATTTTTTTGGTAAAGAATTTTTAATAATAACCCATAACTTCCATAAAGGGCGGCTCAATTCTTTTTTTATTTTTGTCGATAATTTCTTTTTCTTAACGGTGATTATTGAACCACCCACTTCAAAATCTTGATGGGAAACGCAACCTGTTTCTAAAGACCATGTTTGCACTTTGTGCTGCCATGTCATTATTTGCAGTGTGTCCACAGGCGCTTTAAAGTGTTGCATTTTGTCTAAAAAAACTTGAGCGGCTGATTGCCCATAAATTGAACCAATATTCCCTATCGGTGGGGTTTGATAACGAATAAGCGTAATACCGTTAACTGTTTTTCTTTCTTTTTCTATCGTGCCTTTTTTACCAGATAAATCAATCACAATATTTTCATCTAAATCTTCAAACAAATGTTGAACCACTTCTTTAAAGTTATCCCCTATTTTTATATCATCTTCTAGCACAATACACGCCTTGGACGAATGCTTCGCTATTATCTGCCACGCACTATGCCAACTCAATGCACAACCAATCTCACCTGCGGATAAAATTGAATAATGCATCCAAGAGCGTTTTGATTGCTGCTGATAAGATTGCAGTGCTTCGGATTCAATCAAATAGCCATCAACACCCACTATCCTTTCAAATGGCAATTTCAAGACGGATAATTGCTTATCCATATAAGACAGTCGCTCGGGGCTTCTGTTTAGGTTAATAATATAAATAGGAGGTTCTTTAATATTCATTAGGCTTTCCAGTGTTTGCTTTATTTTAACCTGTTCGAAATAAGAAACTTTGGATTGTTATTTTAAATTTAAGGGTATTGCTTTATATTACCAAGTGTTATATATAATTACACAGTATGAACAAAAAAACCATTCCCATCCTAATGTATCATAACATTGCCCCTGTACCAATAGGCACCAAAACACGGGGTTTAAATGTAAGACCAAGATTATTCAGATCGCAGATGTGGTTGTTAAAAATATTAGGCTACAAAGGGTTAAATATGAGCGAGTTGCAGCCTTATTTAACTGGAGAAAAACAAGGTAAGGTCATTGGCATCACTTTTGATGATGGGTATCAAGATAATTTAATCTATGCACTGCCTATATTAAAAAAATTTGGACACAGTGCCACTTGTTATCTCATTAGTCAAAAAATAGGTGCTACCAATGAATGGGATGCCAACAGAAATACACCAAAACACCCCTTAATGAATGTAGGTGAGGTAAGACAATGGATTGATGCAGGTATGGAAATTGGCGCTCACACTCAAAATCACATTCACCTTGCTGAGTGCGATATTAAAACAGCAAAGAAAGAAATACAACAATCCCGTGTCGACCTTGAAACGCTATTTAATTGTCCAATTAACCATTTTTGCTACCCTTATGGCAACTACAACAACGAGATTGTAGATATTGTTAGAAAAGCAGGGTATAAAACTGCAACAACTGTTCACAAAGGGTATGTAAGCAACGAAAACTTATTAGAGTTACCAAGGGTTGCTATTAGAGGAAGAGCCTTTCTACCGATGTTTTTTATAAAGTTGAGACCTTTGCATAATAATTAGCTTGACCACTCTGCAAATATTTGTTTGATTTGAGATACCCAAAAATCAAGTTGGTCCAATGATTTCTTGCTACCGCTGTAATAACCAAGCTCCTCTGCTTTAGTGTAAAAACCTTTACCTGGCTTATTATCGATACCTTTGTGAACAATGAGTGCTGTTAACATTGGGCGATTGGCTTTATGTTCGTAGAGGGATATCTCATCAAGCATATCATAAAGCTTGCGTCGGTCTTTTTTCTTGCTAATTGACAAACCAACTAAAGATGCCGCATCCCCATAGGCGATAAATTCTTGTTCATTAGCAAGCTGAGTGAGTTCATTGTATAAAAGTTTATTCATTGAATTATTTTAGACAAAAAACAATACTGAAATACTAAGTTTAGTTTTTAATTGTAATTGCTATCTTGAGTATTGACTTGATTGTCATCCTAAGTATTGACTTAATTGTTATCCTGAGTATCAACTTCATTGTCATTCCGAGTATCAACTTCATTGTCATTCCGAGTATCAACTTCATTGTCATTCCGAGTATCAACTTCATTGTCATTCCGAGTATCAACTTCATTGTCCGAGCGTAGCCGAGGAATCTTGTGGAGGAAGAGGGAGATTCCTCGGCTACGCTCGGAATGACAACGGTGGGAGGGGGCAACAGGAATCTTGTGGAAATAGACTCCTCGGCTACGCTCGGAATGACAGCAATGGGGCAGCCGTATGAAGTGAAGGGGGCAATAGCATAAAGTAGGTGCAATAATTTAATAACAACAATGGACCAGCATATTTATATATTTTTAATTCATCATCTTTGCTTTTGAATCACCTCTCAACAGACGAAAAAAAACCCCAGCCTTGAAACAAGACTGGGGTTTTTTAAGTAGGATTTAAAACTAATGCTTTAAATCAAACCTCTAACAAGATTAGAATTTAACATCAAATCTAACACCTGTGTTAGTTGCGTTAGCAGTATCACTTTCAGAACCACTAATCTTACCCAAGTTAACCGTTAATTTACCGCCAGACAAAGCGCGAGTTAGAATTATCTCAGTACCTTTTATTGTGTCATTAAGTACGGTAGTAGGAGAAGTGCCAGTTCCTGAAGTCTTAAGGTTAGTATAGATAGCTTTAACTGTGTTACCTGCTAACTTAGTACTTACAGCAACACCAGTAATCTTAGAAAAGTCGCCAGAATCTGCAACTGCAGTTGATGTACCACCACGAGCAGCTGTACCAACAAGCATAGAGCCTAATGGTGCAAACTTAGCATTTCCAGCGTGAATTGCATCACCATTCTTAAGTTGTGCAACATCCCACTTAATACCATTAGCTTTACCGCCAACATGAATCAATGTTGTATTCGCCTCATCAACTTTAGAATTGTTCTTTTCAGCAGCTACCGAGATACCGTTAAAAGTACCTTTAGCAGCGATATTTGTATAACCAAGGCTATCAGCATTAACTTCATTTTTGTCAGCACTGTGCTCAATCATAACATCTACATTTGCAATTTTGGTAGAAGCGTATACAGCTGTACCACCAGCAGCGTTAGAATTATCAGTCGTAAGAACACCGATTGTAGCGTTACCAACTTTAGTTGATAAATCTAGAGCATCTGAGAAGCTAGCACCCTTGTACACTGCACCAAGACCAGTTGTGGTATAAAAGTCACCTGCTTTAATATCTACAGGACCTACTTTAGTTGTGAGGTAGAACTGGTGTGTCTTAATATTACCACCAGAAGCACCAGTACCTTCAACAGCACCAGTGTTATTATTGTCATCATTTCTAAGACTGATAACAACTGAAGTAGCGCCAGACTTACCTGTAACATTTAAGTTAATACGCTTACGGTTTGCTGTAGTGTCATCAGCGTTGTCTGCTTTACCAATTGCGTTATCAGCATACTGGATATAAGCATCACCTTTGATTGAAATGTCAGCCATAGAAACTGACGCCATAGTTGCAGCAACTGCTGCGATCATAATTTTTTTCATTTTTATTTCCTATTATATATATAAATTATCAAAGCCTTTTAAAAACACTTTGATACCACTTACCCCTGAGGGGGAATTATACATTACCCCAAAACTTCTGACAACTTTTTAAATTTTCTTATATAGAAGCCTTCTTCTTTTTCTGGTTCAATTCTACACTTTCTTGATACACATTCATTGGTTTTTTATATTCCAATGTCTCGTGGAATCTTCGATGATTATAGAACTCAATATAATCATCTACATCAGCGACTAGCTCACTAATAGATTGATACTCGTTTAAATAAATTCTTTCACATTTGGCACTTCGCCAGAAGCGTTCAATGCAAATGTTATCTGTAGCCCTACCTTTTCCATCCATTGATATTGTAACGCCTAAATCTTTTAAGCGTTTGGTATGCACTTCACTGGTATATTGAGCACCTTGATCGGTATTAAATATCTCTGGATGTGGGTGTTTATCTAGTGCATCATTTAATACACCCATTACCAATTGTGTATCCATAGTGTTGGATATTCTATGTGATAATACAGCCTTTGAATGCCAGTCAATAACAGCAGCCATATAAACCATACCGCCTGCAATCTTGATGTAAGTGATGTCTGTAGACCACACTTGATTAGCCTGATTAATATCAAGCCCCTAAGCTTATAACTGTATTTTTTATGTGCTTTGATTGGTATTGTAGTATGGAGTGATTTAACTGCCAATACTGCCTTTAATCCTAACTCTTGGCGATAGCGTGCAACGGTGTTTAAACTGACTTTGCAACCCTCTTCAAGTAATTGTTGATGAACTTTTTTCACCATAGATGGGTATTTGTTCAAACACTTTGGTAATGTGTTTTTTAATTGTTTGCTTGGTGTGATTGACACTTGACTTGTAATAAAGCCCACTTCTGTTGACGCCTAACAATTGACATTGATGATTAACCGATAATAAGGATGGCTTGAGGTCAACTAATTGTTTGAGATTAGATGAGCCCAAGCTGACGAGCTTTTTGATAACCACTCCTTTTCTACAGTTACCTTGCCAACGAGTGTAGTTAAGCGCTCATTTTGCTTTTGTGATTTAATAAGCGCTTCTTTGTATTCTTTGACTGCTTTTGATGGTTCCATAGCAATCTCTGCGTTGGCAAGGAAGGTCTTCTTCCAGTTTGCTAAATTCTGTGGAAGAATATTGTGTTTGCTGGCAATCTGTGCTAAAGTGCTTTCATTTTGTAATAACTCAAGCACTAATTTTGTTTTAAATACCCCAGGGTAGCCTCTCTTGGCTAAAGCCAATTCACCTTCTGCTGAGGTGTATTTGGTTCGTTTTTTACTCATTTTTTTACTCCGATTTTTTTTGTTTAGTTTAACTTGTTCGAAATAAGAAAGTTTAGAATGTTGTCTGAAATTGTTGGGGTATTATATTATCCACTTTTTTATTTAAAATACAACAATATTTGTAAAAAAGATACAAATTATTTACGGGGTAGTAGCACAGTATTTGGAAAGATATTTGACAATTAGTTAGGTCTGCTTTACTTGGGGTATGGTATGGTGGTGGATATGCCTGTTATTCCGAGTATCGACTTGGTTGTCATTCCGAGCGTAGCCGAGGAATCTTGTGGAGGGGGGTTCCTCGGCTACGCTCGGAATGACAGTATGAGGGAGGGGTAACAGTACAAGGGGAAGGGGTAATAGCATAAAGTGGGTGCAATAATTTAATAACAACAATGGACCAGCATATTTATATATTTTTAATTCATCATCTTTGCTTTTGAATCACCTCTCAACAGACGAAAAAAAACCCCAGCCTTGAAACAAGACTGGGGTTTTTTAAGTAGGATTTAAAACTAATGCTTTAAATCAAACCTCTAACAAGATTAGAATTTAACATCAAATCTAACACCTGTGTTAGCTGCGTTAGCAGTATCACTTTCAGAACCACTAATCTTACCCAAGTTAACCGTTAATTTACCGCCAGACAAAGCGCGAGTTAGAATTATCTCAGTACCTTTTATTGTGTCATTAAGTACGGTAGTAGGAGAAGTGCCAGTTCCTGAAGTCTTAAGGTTAGTATAGATAGCTTTAACTGTGTTACCTGCTAACTTAGTACTTACAGCAACACCAGTAATCTTAGAAAAGTCGTTAGAATCTGCAACTGCAGTTGATGTACCACCACGAGCAGCTGTACCAACAAGCATAGAGCCTAATGGTGCAAACTTAGCATTTCCAGCGTGAATTGCATCACCATTCTTAAGTTGTGCAACATCCCACTTGAAACCATTAGCTTTGCCACCAACATGGATTAATCTTGTATTTTTATCATCAGCTTTCATACTCATGTTCTCAGCAGCTACAGAGATGCCGTTGAAAGTACCTTTAACCATTAAGTTTGTCCAACCTGAAGGTGCAGATGCGTCTTTATTAGCGTTGTGCTGAATTTTAACTGTTGCAGCGCCAATTTTAGTAACGGCGAACACATTGGTTGAGCCAGCTTTGTCAGAGTTGTCATGTGTATAAACACCTGCTGTAACACCATTAATCTTAGTTGATAAAACTAAAGCATCTTTCTTAGAAGCACCTTTAGAAGCAGCACCTAAACCAACTGTACCATAAAAGTCACCCGCTTTAACATTCACAGGACCTACTTTAGTTGTAAGGTAGAACTGGTGTGTCTTAATAGTACCACCAGAAGCACCAGTACCTTCAACAGCACCAGTGTTATTATTGTCATCATTTCTAAGACTGATAACAACTGAAGTAGCGCCAGACTTACCTGTAACATTTAAGTTAATACGCTTACGGTTTGCTGTAGTGTCATCAGCGTTGTCTGCTTTACCAATTTCGTTATCAGCATACTGGATATAAGCATCACCTTTGATTGAAATGTCAGCCATAGAAACTGACGCCATAGTTGCAGCAACTGCTGCGATCATAATTTTTTTCATTTTATTACCTATTGTTGTTAAAAAAAATCCCCCGCAAAATTGCGCAAGATGGTGTCATTATAACCACTTGTTTCAAAAAAGCAACTAAATGTTGTAAAAAAAATACTAAATACTTATTATTGATTAATTACCAAGGGTTGATTAGTGGGGAAACCCCTTTTAACGCAAGGAAACTCCTGCTTTTGTTGTTTTTTTGCAATTTTGTGAAAAAAATAAATAATTGACTGGGATAAGCCTTTAATTTGATAACTTAAGCCTTATTCTGCTTTCCAGTATTCGGCAATCCAAGGTGACGGCTGAATGTGACGATACCATTTACCAGAAATACCTTTAATGGCCTCAGGTGGGTTTGGCAGTCCGTGGAAGAGAATAATTTTTGCACCTTTTGGAATGTTTGGGGCTTGAAACCAAGATTTGATCCACGAGGGGCAACAGCGGTACTTAAAGCTTGGCACCCATTCATCCTGCCAGTAGGCAAGCTTACCAAATTTGTTAATTTCTCGAGATAGGTAAGCTTGTTCATGGCGGACTTGTGTTTTTACTAATTCTGAGTTTTGTTCAAAATAATTGAGTATTTGTGGATATTTACCAATTTCAAAACGGAATACAGAAGAGTTGCCTTCAATTTTATTTGGGTTTTTTTTATCATGTGCAATAAGAAAATCACCTTTGACTGTAAAAAACTCGTCTATATTGTCAACAATCAATACATCCAAGTCTAAAAATAAGGTTTTACCTGTTAATCCACCAAAATTGTCTTTAAAAACTGTGAGTTTACGCCACCCTCTTTCAGGTGCACCTTCGGGTAAATCGAGCTCTGGTAATGGTTGGATTTCTACTTCGTGACGAATGCCATTACTGTACTCAGTAAAACAAACAAATCTAAAGGGTAAGGATAAATTTCGAGCAACCATCCCATAAAGACGATTGACATAATCTACTGGAAATTTGTTACCCCACTTCATACAAATAATATTCACTTTGCTCATAATAATAGCCTTATAGATGGTTAATAAAAAAGGTGTGTGCTTCGAGATAACACCTCTTTAACCGCTATTATAAAGAGAGCTTTGTATAAATAGGGGTAATTAGCAGAATTCATTTAGAGCTCGCTATTATTTTCTACTCCATCGTCATTCTTATTTTACTATTGCCCCCCTATTCCACTGCCATTCCATCATTATCTTTATTCCGTCATTCTCTATATTCTATCGTCATTCCGAGCGCAGCCGAGGAATCTAGCCTTCATAAAAAGATTCCTCGACTGCGCTCGGAATGACAGTGTGCAGATTGGAATGATAGTATTGAGCTCAGAATGACAGTGTTGGGATTGGTGCGACAGTGTGGATCTCGGAATGATAGTATTGAGCTTGGCATGACAGTGTTGAATTAAACAGTATCAAAGGTTTTGTTGATTTTGTTTAGATTTACTTAAGTTTATTTAGGTTTGTTAGTTTTTTTACCCATTCAAAGACATAGAAAGGTAAAATTATTAACTATGAACATACTCAATCGTTATATCGCTAAAACATTACTTATGCATACCTTGGCGGTAATGGCGGTATGGCTGGGAATTTATACTTTGTTCAATTTTATCAATCAAGTGGATTCTATTGGGCAGCATAACTATACAGCATTGTCAGCATTGATTTATGTAATGGCTGACTTACCATCAGTGGTATATGCGCATTCTTTAGTGATTATTTTATTAGGTTGTTTGCTGGGTTTGGGGCATTTAGCGGCAACTTCTCAATTAATCGTTATTAGAGGGGGTGGTATTTCTATTATGCAAATTGCTCAGAGAGTGACTGGTATTGCATTGATATTTATCCTTATAGTAAGTCTACTGGGTGAACTTATTGCACCAACTGCCACAGAATATGCAGAATCATATCGAGATAAATCCTTGGGGCGCAGCGTCTCTACCAGTAGTCAACAAGGTTTCTGGTTAAAAGATAAAAATACAATTCTCAATGTCAAAAAGAACTTTGATGGGCGTTCATTTGGTGGCGTAACCTTAATACAGACAAATAAAGCGTATCGCTTAGACGCTGTATTGCATTCGGATAAAGCGTCGCTTAATGGTAAGCAATTAAACCTTGAAAAAACCAAACATTATCAATTAAAACAAGCTGAAAAATTTACCACTATTCAATCTCAAAACCACCAGGAATATGGCGTTGATGTCTCTTTTGACCAAAGGCTGATTAACACTTTAAAGAAAGAGCCGCAAGAATTATCCATTGTCAACTTATACAAACACATGGTATTTTTATCTAGCAACAATCTTGCCTCAAAAGCTTTTGAAGTGGAATTATACAAGCGTCTTGTCAAACCAATAACTTTGGTGGCTATGTTAATGTTGTCAATGTTATTTATCTTCGGTTCGTTGCGAGATGCAACTCTGGGTAAAAAGATATTTTTAGGTATTGTTATCAGCCTATTCTTTGAATTATCCTCACGCCTTGGTAGCGTCATCTCATTACGCTTTGATTATGACCCGTTATTTAGCGCCTCTGCGCCGACACTAATAACTTTGGGTGTCGCTTACTTACTGTTAAAAAGAAAATCCTTGGGGGTGTAAATGTCTGTAAATCGCTTATTATTATTGGTGTGTAGTTATATTATTATTTTTGATAATTTTGTATTTTGGGGTAAGTTATTTCAAAAAATTAACTTCTTTGAAGCTTCTGGATTTGGATTCACCCTAGGGTTTACCGCTCTATTCTTTATGATTTTTTATGTAATATTGGCACTGTTCAGTAACAAAATCACCCTTAAAGTATTTTTATCCATACTTCTACTGGTATCTGCCATTATTGGTTATTTCTCCAAGCTTGGTGTGGTGTTTGATCAATTTATGCTTACCAACATCATTGACAATATTAAAGAGCAAAACACTAAAGAGGCTCTAGAGCTACTATCTGTGCCACTGGTGATACACATCAGTATTTTCGGACTTGCGCCGATTGCACTGCTGTGGAAAGTTAAAATCAAGCGTCAATCCTTTTTAATTGAAAGTAGAAACAGAATTTTAGCCACACTTGCTGTGGTATTTATTTGCATTATTATGATTTGGTCGAATATGAAATCGGTTACTTATTTTGGCAGAGAAAATAGAGACTTGCCTTATTTTGTCAACCCTTTATTTGTGATTAATGCTGGATATTCTTATATCGACGATACTTACTTTGCAAGTATTGTAGGAGACTTTAAGGTGATTGGTGATGATGCCGTTATTAAAGACAATCGACAAAAAACTGTTGGTATTTTTATCGTTGGAGAAACTGCAAGAGCAGACCGTTTCTCACTCAATGGCTATAAAAAAACAACTAACCCTAGGTTGTCAAAACGCAACTTGGTGAATTTTAGTAATGTTGCCTCCTGTGGCACTTCCACAGCCTATTCAGTACCCTGTATGTTCTCTTTATTAGGTAAAAATGACTACTCGCCGCAAAAAGCTGACAACCAGTCTAACGCTTTAGATATTCTGCAAAAGGCGGGTGTTAAAGTTATTTGGATAGATAATAATTCCAGCTGCAAAGGCGTTTGTAATCGTATTGAAAGCAAGAACATACTTTCTGAAAATAAGTTTGATATCGCCATGCTCGACAACTTAAAACACACCATCGATAAACAAGACTCTAGCGTATTAATCGTTCTTCACTCACTCGGCTCCCATGGTCCAAGATATTACCGACGCTACCCTAAAACTTTTGGTAAATTCGCCCCTATGTGTGAAAATACTCCAGAGAAATGTAGCCATGAAGAAGTAGATAACGCCTACGACAACAGTATCCTCTACACCGACTATTTAATCGATAGTGCCATAACAATCCTGAAGAAAAATTACAGCGATAGTTTTGTTTTTTACGCCTCTGACCATGGTGAATCTTTAGGTGAAAAAGGCGTGTATCTACACGGACTTCCTTATATGATTGCACCCAAAGCACAAACTCATGTACCGATGCTGGCTTGGTTCAGTGATGAAAAATCAACCACCATTGACAAACCGTTATCACACGACAATATTTCTCATTCTTTGCTAGGCTTATTCAATGTCCAAACCAATGTTTACAAAAAATCTCTAGATCTTTTTTGATTAAAATAACATTAACAAAGTAGCAGCAAGAATGATACGATAAACAACAAAAGGCAGCATGCTCATTGTATCTAGAGATTTAATGAAAAAATACAGCGTTAAGTAAGCCACAACACCTGTAATAATAAATCCAATACCTAAAAATAACCAGTTAACCTGCTCTGGGGTTTGGTATAAATCTACAAAAATGAGCAATGATGAGAGTGTGATAACGGGGATTGAAAGCAAGAATGAAAATTTTAAGGCAAGCTTGTAACTCAGCCCTAACAATAACGCAGCCGTGATAGTGATGCCACTTCTTGAAGTGCCAGGAATCAGTGCAATAGCTTGAAAACAGCCAATAATGGCAATGTCAAGCCAGTTAATACTTTCTCTAAGACTGTTGCGTTTGCGATTAATATAATCAGCAAAGCCGAGTAAAAGCCCAAAAATTACAGTCGCATAAGCAATAACCTCGGGGCTACGCAAATGCACTTGTATCGTCTCTTTAAATAATAAGCCGATAATGCCCACAGGAATTGTGGCAAGAATAACACCCCAGCCGAGTTTTGCATCCTCGCTTAACTGCGGGCTTTTACTAAAAAATGCAGTGATAATAGCGCTAATACTACGGCGATAATACACAATCACCGCTGTCAATGTACCCAGATGTAGCACCACATCAAATGCCAAACCTTGGTCTGTCCAACTCGTAAATTTGGGCACTAAAATCAAATGTGCAGATGATGAAATTGGTAAAAACTCGCTAATACCCTGCACCACTGCCAAAACAATTGTTTGAATTAAATCCATAAAGTATTAATTAAATTTTTTTGTAATTTTTGGTAAAATAAGGACATATTTTACCAAAAGGGTTTTTAATTATGAAGACTTTAATTCTACTATTTTTTATTTCCACTTCGGTACTGGCACTCAAACCACATACAGCAAACTATACCTTGTCTGTATCAGACTTTGAGATTGCTAAGGTGAAAATTGCTTTAAGTGAAACTAATGGTAAATATATTTACACACTAAAAGCGCAAACCAAAGGTGTAATCAAACTCGTTAAAGACTATCAGATTAGTTCAAAATCTATTTTTACCCTTAGTCAATTTGGATTGCATTCCCAACATTACCAAAACTTTGAGCGTGATGGTGACAGAGTAAAACAAGACATTGACATTCATCCAAAAAACCATCAAGTCGACCCACTTAATCAAACCTTGTTTATTGCCAATGTTTTAGAGAAACAGCCTGATAAGCAAGATATTTACTTTTTATTAAATGATGGCAAGAGTGTCACCAAAAAACACTATCGTCAAACTCACAGCAGCAATGACAATCTTATTAAATTTCTTAGTGAAGATGAAAAAACAGAAGTTCACTTTGCTAGAGATAAGTATTACACCCCCATTTTAATTCGTAACAAAAAGTTTGTTTATCAACTTAATTCTATTCATTTTGATGAGTGATGTGATTGTGCTTATTTGAGTGTTTGCTAGCTCCAAATACACCCACTGTCATTTTTTTATTATCAAGTATTTTCAGACATATATTGCAATGCCTGATATAAATACTCAACTGGCACAACTTTAATACCTTTAATGGTTTTTTTCGGTGTATTCGCTTTCGGAATAATCGCCGTCTTAAATCCATGTTTTTGCGCCTCTGACAAGCGTTCTGCCGCATTATAAACAGGACGAACCTCACCCGTTAAACCCACTTCTCCGAAAGCAATCCAGTCATTGGGAATGATTTTATTTCTAAGACTGGACATAATCGTCAACATAACCACTAAATCTGAGGCGGTTTCATTGACTTTAATACCACCCACAACATTGACAAATACATCTTGGTCGAAAGTGGCAATCCCACCATGCTTATGCAAGATAGCGAGTTGTAAGGCGAGGCGGTTTTGGTCTAAGCCGACACAGACGCGTTTTGGGTTGCCGTTGGCTTGGTCAACTAAGGCTTGGAGTTCAATCATTAACGGGCGAGTGGCTTCGCGGGTTACCATTACCATTGAGCCTGGCAAGGGCTTGGATTGGTTGGATAGGAATATTGCGGAAGGGTTTTCTACTTGTTTCAAACCCGTTTCTCCCATCGCAAAAACACTGATTTCATTCACAGCACCAAAACGGTTTTTGACGGCACGAATGATGCGGTAACGCCCGCCCGCATCACCTTCAAAATAAAGAACACAATCCACCATGTGTTCTAAAATTCTTGGGCCTGCAAGCGCACCGCCCTTAGTCACATGTCCAATTAAGAATAAAATGGTATTGGTTTGTTTGGCGTATTGTGTCAGTTGGGCGGCACAATCTCGCACTTGGGTAACGGAACCTGGGGCTGAGGTTGAGCCGTCTGTTACCATGGTTTGAATAGAATCAATAACGATAACCTTGGGTTTTATTTCTTTGGCAAGTTTGATGATTTTTTCTAAATGAGTTTCGTTCAAAAGTAAAACATCTTCTTTAATACTCAGACGCACCGCCCTATCGCTAACCTGTTGTGCAGATTCCTCACCACTCACATATAAAGCCGTGTTGTCTTTATTAATAGCCGCCATTGCCTGCAAAATCAAAGTAGATTTACCAATACCAGGGTCACCACCAATAAGCACCACAGAACCATCGACTAAACCCCCGCCCAAAGTGCGGTCAAGTTCACTCAGTCCCGTGGTTAATCGGGGTTTACTTTCGGATTTAATATCAGAGAGTTTTTGCACTTTTGACGGGGGTAAATCTTGCAAACTTTCAGGTTTTGAAGAAGTTGCTTTAGACACGACCACTTCTTCCAAAGTATTCCACGCCTTACACTCTAAACACTGCCCACCCCATTGCGGATACGAAGCACCGCATTCTCGACAAACAAATTCAAATTTAGTTTTTGCCATTTTTATCCATTAATTTGTCGATTTCTTGGCGGAAAGCTTCAACATCTTGGAATTGGCGATAAACAGAGGCAAAGCGGATATAAGCCACTTCATCCAGCAGTTTTAACTCCTCCATTACCCACTCGCCGAGTTTTTCAACACGCACTTCACTCTCAGATTGGGTGGCAAGTTTGTGGACGATATTGTGTATTGAAGTTTCTATCGCTTCAGCTTTCACATTGCGTTTTTCTAAGGCTTTGAGCAAGCCTGAACGCAGTTTTAACTCGTCAAATGACTCACGAGTACCGTCTCTTTTAATCAATCTTGGTGGGTTTAAATCAACCGTTTCACGAGTTGGATAACGCTCACCACAAGAAGTGCATTCTCTGCGTCTGCGAACCTGTGAACCGTCCTCGGACAAACGAGTATCTAAAACTTTGGTTTCGTCAGATTGACAGAAAGGACACTTCATACAAAACTACCCATACAGAGGGTGTGCTGCACAAAGTTTGGCGGCTTTGGCTTTAACTTCATCAATCACGGTTTGATTTTCTAAGTCATCGCAGATGTCGCAAATCATTGCAGCTAATTCCCTACACTCAGATTCGTTGAAACCACGAGTGGTAACGGCTGGCGTGCCGATACGAATGCCACTGGTAACAAACGGAGATTGCGGGTCGTTTGGTACAGCGTTCATATTAACGGTAATGTGTGCATTGCTCAGAGCAGCGTCAACCGCTTTACCCGTTAAGCCTTGCTTGATGAAACTGACCAAAAATAAGTGGTTATCTGTGCCACCTGAAACCACATCAAAGCCTCGCTCAATAAAAGTATTTGCCATTGCTTGAGCGTTAACCTTAACTTGCTTTTGGTAAGTTTTATACTCATCTGTCATTGCTTCTTTAAAACTCACTGCTTTGGCAGCGATGATGTGCATCAACGGACCTCCTTGGATGCCTGGGAAAATCGCAGAGTTGAGTTTTTTCTGAATATCTCCATTGGCTTTTGCCAAAATCAAACCACCACGAGGCCCACGCAAAGTTTTATGAGTGGTTGTAGTGGTAACATCGGCAATGTTAACAGGTGACGGATATTCACCCGCCGCAATCAAACCAGCAACATGCGCCATATCCACCATTAAATACGCACCGATTGAGTCAGCAATGTCTCTAAAACGCTGCCAATCCACCACACGAGAATACGCCGAAAAACCAGCAATAATCATTTTCGGCTTATGCTCATTAGCCAACGCCTCAACTTGAGCATAATCAATCTCACCCGTACTTTCGTCCAAACCATACTGAATGGCATTAAAGTTTTTACCCGAAAAACTCGGTGCTGCACCGTGGGTTAAATGCCCCCCATGTGCCAAACTCATACCTAAAACTGTGTCGCCTGGCACCAATAACGCCTGAAAAACCGCCGCATTCGCCTGCGAACCAGAATGGGGCTGAACATTTGCATAATCCGCATCAAATAAGACTTTGACACGCTCAATTGCCAATTGCTCAACCACATCCACATGCTCGCAACCGCCGTAATAACGCTTCTTCGGATACCCTTCCGCATACTTATTCGTCAACTGCGAACCCTGCGCTTCCATCACTGCCACAGAAGTATAATTTTCGCTGGCAATCAGCTCGATATGCGCCTCTTGACGGGCTTCTTCTAATTTAATAGCATCAGCAATAGCACTATCTACTTTAGCAAGGGTTTGTGATTTTTCGAACATGGCTTCTCCTTTTATTTTGAATGCAGTTATTTTAACTCAAAAACTAAATTAAAATGGTCGAATGATACATTTCAAAGAAATATCTCGAACACAATTCCTCAAAGAATACTGGCAAAAAAAACCCCTGCTGATAAAACAAGCCTTGCCAAATTTTATCTCACCAATGCCCGCTGATGAATTAGCAGGTTTGGCCCTCGAAGAAGAGTTTGAATCCCGCCTCATCACTGGCTCAACAAAATCACAAGACTGGTCATTACGCAACGGTGCTTTCACCGAACAAGACTTTACCAACCTGCCAGCACAAGACTGGACGCTTTTAGTGCAAGGCGTGGACAGATACATCGACGAAGTCCACGACCTAATCCAGCACTTCGATTTTATCCCCCGCTGGCGTTTCGACGATGTAATGATTTCCTACGCCGCAAAAGGCGGTAGCGTCGGTCCACATTTCGACCACTACGATGTATTTCTACTCCAAGGCAGTGGCAAAAGACGCTGGCATCTCAGCAGTAAAAATTGCGAAATGGATAATTATTTAGACGATGCACCCCTTAGAATTATGAACACCTTTCCCGTCGAACAAACCTTTGATGTTGAGCCTGGCGATGTCCTTTATGTCCCACCAAAAATCGCCCATCACGGTGTCAGTTTAGACGATAATTGCACCACTCTATCCTTCGGCTATCGTGCCTACAGTGCTAGAGAAATGCACGAATTCATCGGCAAAACCTGCCCTAAAAATTTAGATACTTATTACCAAGACCCTGAATGGCAAGAAAATCAAGACCCTAATTTCATCCCAGAATCTGCCCTTAAACAAGCGCAAAAATTGCTTGATATTAACGCCGAACAATTCGCCCAATTCGTCACCAAACTTGACACCAATGATGTCAAAATCCTGCAAGAATTTGAATACGAAAACCCAAATGAACCCCTCACTTCACACCCTGCCAGTAAAATTGCCTACATAGAAAAAAATGGCAAACGCCAAGTTTTTATCAATGGTGAACCTTTCAGAAAATCAGACCTGTTGAAAATGGATGAGTAATTAAATAGTATGCCCATCTATCTCGTTTTTTTATCCGTTGTTGTCATTTGGTCAACCACACCCTTAGCCATTGTCTGGTCAACGCTTGGCACAAGTAGTAATTTTGGCGTTGCCGCAAGAATGGTGATTGGACTGGCAATTTGCTTACTAATATTACTTATTAAAAGACAAAAACTCACAACAACACCAACCGCACTTTGGCACTATTTGTATGCAGGACTTGGTATATTTGTAACAATGTCTTTAGTGTATTATTCCGCTCGCAATCTACCCTCTGGCATCATCTCCATCGTCTTTGGGCTTACGCCCATTGTTACTGGCGTATTTGCATTGGTGTTACTCAAAGAAGCCTTTTTTACGATTAATAAAATGGTGGGGTTATTATTGGGTTTAGTTGGGCTAATCGTTATATTTGCACAAACCTTGTCCGAAGCCAAAGACTTAATCAATGGATTGCTAACCGTTACACTGGCAATGGCTTTCCAAGCCTTCATCTCCGTCAAACTCAAACACATCAACGCCCATATCTCCGCCCTTGAAACCACCACAGGTGCATTACTATTCAGCGTTCCTTTATTCATTGCCATTTGGTTTTTCAACGAAGGCGTCATCCCCGTCATCACCCTCAAAGCCGCCCTGTCCACCGCCTATTTATCCATCTTCGGCTCAGTCATTGGCTTTATGTCCTACTACCATCTCATCCGCCACGCCAGTGTACGAATTGTTGGCATTGTGCCACTTTTAACCCCTGTATTTGCTTTATTATTAGGCTCTTTTCTCAATAACGAAACCCTTACCCTTTCTCAAATTAGCGGCGTCATTCTCGTATTAATTGGTTTAACTTATTATGAATACGGCACAAAAGAGAGATAAAGGGACACAAACATTAATTAATTAAAAGTAACCACAAGCCCTATATAGCAATATATTTTGCCATACCTTAATCTAAAAGTAGAAATCATAAATCTGGCACCACCTCTTGTCCCGTCTGCATTCGCAAAAAAATAGCCACCGAACCTGAGACCCCTGCATTGGGTATGGATACTGGATAAAAGTTAAATTTTATTCAATTGGTAATTTTTACAAAGCCAGTCCTAGCAGGGTTAACATAGGTTTTGTAAAAGTTAGAAAATGGATGAAAGTTGGTCTTTAGGCGGTATTCATGCTCAATGCAGGGGGGCTATGGATGGGACTAATATTTTTTGCAAACATAGGCAAAACAAAGGACGGTGCTATCTTTGCAATCTCTACTCTTGGATTAGGGTTGTAATTAATGTTTGTGTCCCTTTATCTTTTAAGGGGTCCAGGTTTATTTTTGCGAAGTTTGCGATTAAGGAGTGTTTCAGCTTTGTCAATAAATTGGTCATTGCCCAGAATTCTTCCTGTTCGGGCGTGAGATTGAAAAGCTTCTATTTTGTCTGCTTTTGCTTGTTGTAGATAGCCTTTCCAGTTATCAACCATGTCTAATAATTTTTCTGGTTTAATAATATCCAGTGGGTCTGTTCCAGATAAATGTGCATGGATACTGCTGTATTTGTAATCCCATGGGTCTTTCACTATACCTGCTACAACAGGATTAAGTTCAACATAAGCCACCGCTCGTAGAAAGTAAGTCTCATCCATTGGGAAAGAAGAAAATCGCCCTTGCCAAAGGTAACCCGTCCAGTTTTGTCGTTTATTAATAATACGCGTATATATTTTATGGGTCTCACCAATTGCTTTGCTTAAATTAGAATTTTCACCAGGTGTAGCAACGATATGAACATGATTAGTCATTAAGCAATACGCCCAAATTTCTACATTTTCCTTGTCGCAATTGTATTTCAATAACTCAAGATATTTGTGGTAATCATTTTTAGCAAAAAACACATCTTGCTTCCTATTGCCTCTTTGGACAATATGATGTGGGTAATCAGGTACAACAATTCTCGCTAATCTCGGCATAACAATATTATAACACTTTAATTAAAGGGACACAAACATTAATTAAAGAAACTAATTAAGAGCAAACATAAACCCTATGTAGTAATAGCTTAATAATTAATGTTTGTGTCCCTTTAATTATTGCGTTAAAACTGGTGAGTCAAATTTCAGTCCTTCCCAACCATAAGTAATAAAATTACGAATATTTTGGTGCGAAGTGCTATTTGAGTCAGTAAGCACTTCTTGATAATATTGTCCGAAGCAATGTAGGGTTTCAAGCGGGGTTAATTGATGAATGGCCGCAAAACAAAATAATTTAGCACTGCCTTGGTTTTCATTCGCAGAATTTTGTAAATCGCCATTGGTAAAAGCCGCAGGTGTGTGGTCAAAATTTTCGTCAATCAACACCATTAAATCATTAAAATCCATTTGTGCGCCTGATCTGAGTTCTTCTAAATAGGCTTCTTGTGTCATAGTTTTCTCCTATACCGTCATTGGATTTGGCTTGCTAATGTCAACGCCATATTTTGCAATCGCTTCTGTAACAACGCTTGCGTCCATTTCACCCTCGTCAACCAAAGCTTTTAAGGTGGCAATTGTCACATAGTTTGCATCAACTTCAAAGAAATCCCTCAAAGCGGCACGCGAATCTGAACGACCAAAACCATCCGTACCTAGCACCTCATAACGATTTGGAATATACTTACGCACTTGTTCTGCGTAATTACGCATATAGTCGGTTGTTGCAATTACTGGACCCTTTGCATTGGTTAAGCATTGAGTAATATAAGGCACTTTTGGTGCGTCTGTGCTGAATCGGTTTTCTCTGTCAATGGCTTGTGCTTCACGGGTTAATTCGTTGAAACTGGTGACTGACCAGAGTTTGGATTTTACCCCCCAATCATCTGCCAACATTTGTGCGGCTTTTTCCACTTCTCTAAGAATTGTGCCACAACCCATTAATTGCACTTGTTTGTCGCCAGTGCCGACTTCTTTAAGCGGGTAAATGCCTTTAATAATACCTTCTTCCGTGCCTGCTGGCATTTCTGGGTGCGTATAAAGTTCATTCATCGTGGTAATATAGTAGAAAATATTTTCCTGATTTTCATACATTCTTTTCAAGCCACTGCGAATAATAACTGCCATTTCATAAGCATAAGTTGGGTCGTAAGAGACACAGTTTGGAATGGTATTTGCCACTAAATGTGAGTCGCCATCTTGATGCTGCAAGCCTTCACCATTGAGCGTGGTACGCCCTGCAGTGCCACCGATTAAGAAGCCTTTGGCTTGCATATCACCCGCTGCCCATGCCAAATCGCCAACACGCTGAAAACCGAATTTAGAATAATAAATATAAAACGGAATCATTGTCGTATCATGCGTTGCATACGCCGTTGCCGCTGCAATCCAATCAGAAATAGCCCCTGCTTCGTTAATACCTTCTTGCAAGACTTGACCTTTCTTATCTTCTTTATACCACATCACTTTATCAGAATCTTCTGGCTGATAAAGTTGACCCGAGGCCGAGTAAATACCGAGTTGTCTAAACAAACCTTCCATGCCAAAAGTACGAGCTTCATCAGGGATGATTGGCACTACTTTTGGACCAAGTTCTTTGTCACGCACCAACAAAGTCATAATACGGTTAAGTGCCATTGTGGTTGACATTTCACGCTCACCACTGGATTCTAATAACGCTTTAAAAGTATCTAATTCTGGCGCTTTTAAATTTTCTAATTCGAATGAACGCACGGGTAACGAACCCCCTAATTTTTGGCGTTGAGCGTTCATATATCTCATTTCTTCACTGTCTTCTGCTGGTTTGTAAAAATGCAATTCGTTCACATCCTCTTCGGTGACTGGCAGCTTGAAACGCTCGGCAAATTTTGCCACTTGCTCAAGTCCGAGTTTCTTCTGTGAATGCGTGGTGTTTTGACCTTCTCCTGCCTCGCCCATGCCATAACCTTTAACGGTTTTCGCAAGGATAACCGTTGGTTTGTCGCTACACGCTTTTGCCGCAGCATACGCTTGAAAAACTTTGAATGGGTCGTGCCCACCACGATTTAAGCCGTAAATTTCATCATCACTGAGATGCTCAACCATGGCTAATAATTCTGGATATTTACCGAAAAAATGCTTACGCACATAAGCACCATCTTTGGCTTTATAGGCTTGATATTCACCATCCACTACTTCTTCCATTCGCTTTCTGAGCAAGCCTTGCGTGTCTTTTTCAAGTAGCTTGTCCCACTCGCCACCCCAAATAACTTTTAAGACATTCCAGCCTGCACCACGAAACATCCCTTCTAATTCTTGAATGATTTTGCCATTGCCACGCACAGGTCCATCAAGGCGTTGGAGGTTGCAATTAATAACAAAAATTAAGTTATCAAGTTTTTCACGACCCGCCATGGAAATTGCACCCAAAGATTCTGGCTCATCAGTTTCACCATCACCAAGATACGCCCAAACAGTGCGTTTATCCGTTTGCTTAATCTCACGATGATGCAAATATTTCATAAAACGCGCTTGATAAATAGCCATAATCGGACCCAGCCCCATAGACACCGTTGGAAATTGCCAAAAATCTGGCATTAACCAAGGGTGTGGGTATGAACTCAGCCCGTCTTTGCCTGCTTCTTGACGGAAAAGTAACATTTGTGCCTCAGTGATACGCCCTTCTAAGAAAGCACGGGAATAAATGCCAGGGGAAATATGCCCTTGGAAAAAGATTAAATCTGCCCCTTGCTCAGCATCAGGACCCCGATAAAAATGGTTAAAACCCACTTCATACAAAGTCGCACTGGAAGCAAACGAAGCGATATGCCCACCTAAATCATAGGGCAACTGGTTAGCTTTTACCACCATCACCATCGCATTCCAACGCACAACTGCTGAAATTCTTCTTTCAACCTCTTCATTGATATCCGTTGCAACTTCTTTGTCTTTCGCAATCGAATTCAAATACGCAGTATTCACACCCGTCGGTAAATCCATCCCCTCTTTATCCGCCATATCCATCAACTGATTAAGTAAAAACTTGGCACGGTCGTCGCCTTCTACACGGGCAACGGATTTAAAGGCATCTAGCCATTCTTGGGTTTCTAAGGGGTTTAAATCTTGTGTTGACATAAGGAGTTAATTTAAAAAAATAATTAGGTAATTATCCCAAATTTAAGAGGCTTTAACACCCTACTTTACAAAATATTTTGTTACTAAAAGTGAAGTGAAAAATCCACCCATACCAAAGACGATTTGAACGATTTCTTGGTCAGGATAAAGATTATCACCAATAAGCCCACCTGCGAATAACGCCAAAAGTGGCATCATATACAATTGAAAAGCTCGATAAAATAATTCTTGCGATGAGATTTCCAAGGTAACAAAGTCGCCAACAGCAACGCCTGCTTGCACAGGTTTACTGAAAACCGAGTAATGGTCAAAATGTTTTGCTAAAATCCCCGTGCCACAGCCGCCACTCGCTGAACAAGAATGGCAGCCTGATGAACGATTGACTTTTAATTTCATCGTTTCGGTTTGAATTTCAATCACTTCGAATTGTTCTTTCATTAAAATAGAGGCTTTATTTTTTATCTCATTATATCCGTATGTCAATCCCACAATCCATTTTTAAAGCCTATGATATTCGTGGCATCGTTGAAGACGAACTCACTTCTGAAACAGTCAAACTCATTGGTCAAGCGATTGGCTCCGAATCCATTGCTTGCGGTGAGCGCGGTGTGGTGATTGGTCGTGATGGGCGATTAAGTGGCGTGGCATTGATGCAAGCCTTAAAAGACGGACTTAAATCTACGGGCTGTCATGTGGTGGATATTGGTATGGTGCCGACGCCTTTGGTTTATTATTCAACTTATACCAAAGCGGCAAGTTCTGGGGTGATGATTACTGGCTCGCACAATCCGCCTGAATATAATGGCTTTAAAATTATGATTGCGGGGGAGACGCTGTCGGGGGAACGCATTCAAGGTCTATACGAACGCATTCAGAAACAAGATTTTTTTACGGGACACGGCACTTCGACTAAAGTGGACATTGAAGATGATTATATCGATTGTATCGCCGCCGACATTAAATTAAACAAGCCTCTACATATAGTAGTAGATGCAGGCAATGGCGTGGCAGGCAATATTGCACCAAAATTGTTTGAGCGATTGGGGGCAAAAGTAACGAAATTATTTTGTTTGGTTGATGGCACTTTTCCCAACCATCATCCCGATCCGTCAAAAATGGCAAATTTAGAAGATATTATTAAAGAAGTTAAAAACACAGGTGCCGATATGGGCTTTGCCTTTGATGGCGATGGCGACCGACTTGGATTGATTGACAACAAAGGTAATGTGATTTGGGCGGATAGACAAATGATTTTGTATGCGCGTGATATTTTGAGTCGCAATGCAGGAGCTAAAATTGTGTTCGATGTTAAATGCTCATCCTTACTACCAAAAGACATTACTGAGCATGGTGGTGAAGCGATTATGTCACGCACAGGGCATAGTTTTATCAAGGCAAAACTCAAAGAAACGGGTGCGGAACTTGGGGGTGAGATGAGCGGGCATATTTTCTTTAAAGAACGATGGTACGGTTTTGATGATGCACTTTACACGGGGGCGAGATTATTAGAAATTCTTTCAAAAACTGATAAAACTTGTGCAGAAGTGTTTGCCGATTTACCTGACAGCATCAACACCCCTGAAATTAACATTCACTTTGACAAACAAGGGCAGCAGTTTGAAGCAATGGATAAACTTAGCACTAATGTTGATTTTGCAGGGGCGAAAATTACCACGATTGATGGCGTGCGTGTGGATTATCCGAATGGCTGGGGATTGGTTCGCCCTTCTAATACCACGCCATGTTTGGTATTGCGATTTGAGGCGGATGATGAGAAAACTTTGATTGAAATTCAACAAAAATTCAAAGTTTGGCTGAATAATAACGACATCCCAACTATAAATATTTAAACCACTAACGAAGCAAACCCTAAAAATGCGACAAAACCAATTACATCAGTAATGGTTGTGAGGACAACTCCGCCTGCTAATGCGGGATCAATTTTAAATTTAACCAGTAAAGCAGGGAGAAATGCACCTGAGAATGCGGCAAAAACTAGATTAACAATAATGGCTAGCGCAATGACAATGCTTAATACTAGGTCGGCAAACCAGAAATAAGTCGCTATACCAATTACCAAAGACCAAACTACACCATTCAAAACTCCAACTGCCACTTCTTTATTTACCAGCATTTTAAGATTAGAGGTCGTTACTCTACCTGTGGCAATACCACGAGTGACTAAAATCAAGGTTTGCGTACCTGCAATACCGCCCATTGAAGCAACCACAGGCATTAAAATAGCGAGCGCAATTTTTTCTTGCAAAGTGGCTTCAAACAGTCCGATAAAAAACACGGCAATAAAGACAGTAATGAGATTAACTCCTAACCAAATACTACGGCGTTTGGTACTTTGCATTACGGGAGCAAACACATCTTCTTCACTCAAGCCTGCCATTGACAACACCGAGTGTTCGGCTTCATCACGAATCACATCAACCACATCATCAATCGTAATACGCCCAATAAGCTCATTATTTTCATCAATCACAGGGGCTGAAATTAAATTTCGCTGCTCAAATAAATGTGCGACTTCACGCTCGGGTAACTTGGCTGAAATCGGCTGCAAATCTTGATTGATAAGGGGGGCAATATTTTGTTCTGCTTCGTTGGTTAACAAGGTGGAAACATGAATTGAACCTATGTATTTATAAGCACGGTCAACCACAAATATTTGGTCAGTATCAATGGGCATTTCTTTCAATAAGCGTAAATAACGAATCACGGTGCGTACATTAACATCATCACGGACGGTAATAATATCAATATTCATCAGTCCACCCGCCGTATCTTCGGGGTAAGACAATACACGCTTGAGGTGATCTCGGTGCTTGTAATCCAATGTCAACAATAGATTATGCAGTGCAGATTCGGGCAAATCTGGCACAATATCTGCCAAATCATCCGTATCTAAGCCTTCAGTGGCTTTGACGATAGAGTCAACTGTCATTTCACTCAACAGTTGCGCCCGCACATCCTCGTTTAAATCTTTCAGAATATCGCCTTGCGTATCTGTATCAATATCAAGCCAAAGCTGCGTTCTATCTTTCGGTGGAACAGCTTCTAACAGGCGAGCAATTTCAGCCGAATGTAAATTGGCAAACTGGGTGGTGGCTTCTTCATACAAAGATGCCTCCAGAGACATCATTAGTTTCTGCAGACAATCTTCAAAAGAAGTATTTTTAACTTCCGGCATTAGCGCTCCTTTAAAGACGCTGTTTTATGTGCTTCACTCTTTTCAGTACCCCCTTGAGGGGTATAAATTGCACTCTTCAATATTCAGCAATCCCTTGAAACTTAGAGTGACACCCTAATATAATTTATTTTCTATGATTGTTCAGTTTTTCTTTATGCTTTTTAACTTGTGCATCCAACTTATTTACCATTCGGTCAATCGAAACATACATGTCTCCACTTTCAGCTTTAGCAAATAAATCTGCACCACTAACATGAATAGACGCTTCAGCTTTTTGCACATCTTTTTCAACTTCTAAAATCATATTGACATTAATCAAATGATCGAAGTGGTGTTTAATTTTAGAGAGTTTCTCTTCTGCATGTTGTTTAATTGCATCAGTGATATCGAGATGGTGACCAGAAATACTTAATTGCATAAATGCTCCTTATATGAGTTAAAGTTAAGTTTGTATTGCAATTTAATTGTGCCATAAACTCACACGAGCAATAAAGTATTTTTTAGTTTTTTTGGTAAATAAAAAACCCCATAAAACTTAATTTTAGATTATAATTACCCTTTTTATACGTATTAAAGATTTAGGAGAATAACATGGACGCAGTAAGTCAAGAGAGCAATACATTGAGCACACAAAGAATTGCACTACAAAAAACATTTAAAGAATTCAACGAAACAAATGGTTTTTCTTATGAGGAGTGGGTAAATCCACCCGCAGGTCATTTTTATGAAGGCTATAAAAAAGAGTTGGACGAAATTAACGACCAAATGGCGCCGCCTTTACAATACCAGTCATAATCAATCTTTGATTGATGATAAAAAGCCCCGTTTTGGGGCTTTTTGCTTTTTTAGGAACAAACAATGTCTTATTTAATGTCAAATTATGCGCCGCTTGATGTTACCTTTGTGAAGGGCGAAGGTTGCACCTTGACATCTACACAAGGTGAACAATACCTGGATGCGCTATCGGGGGTTGGTGTTGTTGGTTTGGGACATTGTCATCCAAATATTACTACTGCTATTCAATCGCAAGCGGGGGAATTATTACACACCAGTAATTGGTATCATATTCAACACCAAGAAACATTGGCTAAAAAGTTATGCACTTTGGCAAAAATGGACAACGCTTTTTTCGGCAATTCGGGTGCAGAGGCTAATGAAGCGGCAATTAAAATTGCACGCTTACATGCGCGTGCCAATAATATTGACACACCTATTATCCTAACAGCAAACCAAAGTTTCCACGGACGCACCATGGCAACGCTTTCTGCAACGGGTAACCCAAAAGTTCAAGCGGGTTTTTCACCCTTAGTAAGTGACTTTATTTATGTGGATTTTGATGATGTGGATGCCATCAAAGCACACATAGGTAATGTTAATATCGTGGCAGTGATGCTTGAACCTATCCAAGGGGAAAGTGGTGTGATTGTGCCAGCTGATGATTACCTTAACCAAGTGCAAAACATTTGCCAAACGAATAATTGGCTGCTGATTTTAGATGAGGTGCAAACGGGTATTGGTCGCACAGGTAAACTGTTTGCACACCAATATAATAACATTACACCTGATGTGCTGACACTTGCTAAAGGATTGGGTAATGGCGTGCCAATTGGTGCATGTTTGGCAAAAGGCAAGGCGGCAGAATTATTGACAGTTGGCACGCATGGATCTACTTTTGGGGGCAATCCTTTGGTTTCTAAAACCGCATTGGCAGTGCTGGAAGTGATTGAAAAAGAGAATATTCTTGATAATGTTACCGCTATGAGTGATTACTTATCGGCGGGTTTGCAAAAATTGTCTTCCGATAAAATCACCCAAATACGCATCAAAGGCTTGATGATTGCCATTGAACTTAACCAAGATTGCACTGAGTTATTAAATGCAGCATTGCAAAAACATCTATTAATTAATATTACTGGGCGTTCAATACGCCTATTACCCCCGCTGATTCTTAATACAAATGAAGCGGATATCATTATCAATACGATTGATGAGTTATTAGGCGCCCTATAGTGCAGGAGAGTTGTATGAAACATTTTATTAATTTAGATGACTTGTCAAACAGTGATTTAAATCAAATCATTGATAATGCGATTGCTTTAAAAAAAGAGCATAAAGCAGGTGTCATTAGTAAAGCACTAGAACAAAAAACTTTGGCAATGATTTTTGACAAATCATCCACCAGAACCCGTGTGTCATTTGAAGCAGGTATGGTGCAACTCGGTGGTCATGCCCTCTTCTTGTCTGACCGTGATATCCAAATCGGTCGTGGCGAACCAATCATTGATACCGCTATCGTTATCGGCTCAATGGTAGATGCGATTATGATGCGTGTGTCCTCACACAGTGATATCGTCACTTTTTCTAAAAATGCCAAAGTACCTGTTATTAACGCCCTTTCCGATGAATCTCACCCTTGCCAATTGTTAGCAGATATGATGACTTACAAAGAGCACAACGGCAATATTCAAGGCAAAACAGTCGCCTACATTGGTGATGGTAATAATATGTGTCATACTTATATGCAAGCCGCCAATGTCTTCGACTTTACGCTTAACATTGCAACCCCAGTCGGTTATGAGCCGCAGCACTCTTTCATTAACAAGTATCAAAACTGCATCAATTTATACACCGATGCAACTTTGGCATGTAAAGATGCTGATTTAGTCATCACTGATGTTTGGGCAAGTATGGGCCAAGAAGAAGAGCAAGCCAAACGCAAATTGGACTTTGCAGGCTTTCAAGTGAACGATGCTTTGATGGAAAATGCTAAATCTGATGCCAGTTTTATGCATTGCCTGCCTGCCCATCGTGGTGAAGAAGTCAGTGCTAATGTCATCGATGGTAAACAAAGTTTAGTTTGGGATGAAGCCGAAAACCGCCTCCACGCACAAAAAGCGTTGTTGCTTTACCTTTTATCTTAAGGACACCCCAAAAACCCCAGCACAATTTATAAAACACATAAAACAACCCTTTTTCTGCATTCCCTAAATTGCACTGGGATTTCTGGTGGTGCCCTTAAATATTTTTAGGACTAAGACTATCCATTGCTTCTTGGTAAAACTTAACACCTCGTTCGATTTTCTCTCTGCCACGAGAGACTCGCCAGCGGTTAGTATCTCTAAGTGAATAAACGCAACCACAATATTCTTGTTGATAAAAAGATTCTCGTTTAGACAATTCCAGCATTCTTGAAGAGCCGCCCTGCTTACGCCAGTTAAAATCCCAATAAGTAACCCCCTCAAATGGATTGGCTGCTCTTTCGCCACAGCCATTGATTTGGTTCATATCTTTCCAGCGGGAAATACCTAAAGTGGATGAAATTAAATCAAAACCATTGGCTTTGGCATATTCTGCGGTTACTTCAAAACGCATATCAAAACAGCTGGTGCAGCGTTCGCCTCGTTCGGGTGCGTCTTCTTGTCCTTTGGTGCGTTCAAACCAATTGTCTTTGTCGTAATCTGCATCAACGAAAGACATACCGAGTTTTTCTGCGAAACGGATGTTTTCTTCTTTGCGTAATTCGTATTCTTCCACAGGGTGAATGTTGGGATTATAAAAGAAAATAGTGGTTTCAATTTCTGATGCCGCTAATGCTTCCATAATTTCTCCTGCACAAGGGGCACAACAAGAATGCATCAACAACTTTTTTTCGCCATTTGGGGTTTTTAATTTAGGGCGGTCGTAACCCTTTAAACTGAAATCTATTTTAGACACGCTTGCACCTTTTTTAACACTTCCCATGTTTCTCGTTTGAACGATTCATTTTTTAAAATCTCACTGGGGTGATGCGTAGCAAAATGCTGTGGCAATAGTGGGTTAAGCCCTGCACCCATCAACAACACGGTTTTAGCATTGTATTTTTCCAAAGTTGCAGTGAGCGCATTCGCTTGAATGCTAACGCATTGAATATTCACTTCTTTTAAACCAATCGCAGTCAACATTTTAAATAAAAATGTTTGGGTGTTACCTACCTGACAAAAAGAATGGGGCGTTTGAGTTTCGATAACAAGGCACTGAGTATTAATTTTTGACGAGGTTGTTGATACTTTGGTATTAGCATACAAAAAATCAGGCACACCGAGTGCCTCTAAATAATGTGCGCGTGATTCGGTATTCATACAACCATTTTTAATCTAATGCCCATCGCTTTAATCAGTTTATCAACGGTTTTAACACTTGGGTTAGCGCCCTCTTTAAAAACACGATAAATATTTTCACGATGCAAACCACTTCGTTCTGCTAACTCTTTCATACCCACTGATTTAGCAATATCACCCAGTGAAACCAACCATGAACTAAGTCCTTCTCTCAAGGCTTCTTGTAGGTATTCTTGCGCTTCATCTGCGGTGTTAATATGATCTGCGATATTAAATTCAGGTAATTGATCAATTTTTTTCTTATCTAAGCCCATAAGTTACTCCATATATTGTTGCAAAATAATATTTGCTTTTTTAACATCTTTGCTTTGCCCATCTTTGACACCGCCCCATAAAATGATCATATTGTCACTTATCACATAATAAACACGATGTCCTTTTCCGCTAACAAACTTAAGTTCGTACAAATACTCATTTAACCTTTTATGTGAGCCAAAATTACCCTGTTGTATTCGCTCAATTCTATTGTTAAATTTTTTCTTAAAGATACCGTCTTTTACATCATCAAACCATTGAATGAATTCTGGTGTCCTTTTAACTATAATTATACCCATTTTATCATATATGATACAAAAATAATCTACACTTGTGGATGCGCCTTATCAGTAGCAACTAAAATTTTATTCAGTCCGTGGATGTAGGCTTTAGCACTGGCAATGATAATGTCGGTATCAGCACCTTGTCCGTTGACAATGCGACCATCGGACTCTAAACGCACATTAACCTCTCCGAGTGCATCGGTGCCTTGGGTAACATTTGAGACGGAATAAAGTTGCAGATTAACCTCTACACCTACCAATGAATTAATGGCACTAAAAGTAGCATCAACGGCACCTGAGGTGTTGGCGGTTGCTGTTTTTTCTTGTCCATCAATAGAAAGTTTTACTTCGGCTGAATTTTGCTTACCCGTTTCACTGGAAACTTTAAGCGAGACTAAATTGATGCTTTCAAAGTCTTCAATTTGCGCTTCGGACACCAATGCTTGCAAATCTTCATCGAAAATTTCGTGCTTTTTATCTGCCAATTCTTTGAAACGAGCAAAGGCATCATTCAAACTTTCATCAGAATCAAATTCAACACCAAGTTCGTTAAGTCGAGCTTTAAAGGCATTACGACCTGAGTGTTTGCCCATCACTAATTGATTGGCATTCCAGCCAACATCTTCAGCTCGCATAATTTCATAAGTCTCACGGTGTTTTAACACGCCGTCTTGATGGATACCTGCTTCATGAGCAAAGGCATTAGCGCCGACAATGGCTTTATTCGGTTGCACGATAAAGCCCGTCACGCTTGAAACCAAACGAGAGGCGGATAGGATTTGTGTGGTGTCAATATTGGTATCACAGCCAAAAACATCTTGGCGAGTACGCACTGCCATCACTATTTCTTCCAGTGAACTGTTGCCTGCTCGTTCGCCCAAGCCGTTAATCGTGCATTCCACTTGGCGTGCACCGTTTAAAACAGCTGAAAGTGAATTGGCAACTGCTAAGCCAAGGTCATTATGACAATGTGCTGAGAAAATCGCTTTGTCAGAATTGGGAATACGCTCAATTAGATTTTTAAGGGTTTCACCGAACTGATGGGGCATATTGTAACCCACGGTATCAGGGATATTAATGGTAGTTGCCCCTGCATTAATCGCCGCTTCAATCACACGACAAAGGAAATCTTCGTCACTGCGTCCTGCATCTTCGGGTGAAAATTCAACATTATCCGTCCAGTTTCTCGCACGCCTTACTGAACGCACAGCCTGCTCTACCACTTGGTCGGGGGTCATATTCAGTTTCATCTTCATATGAATATCGCTGGTGGCAATAAAAGTGTGAATGCGTGACGAATTAGCACCCTTCAATGCTTCACCAGCACGGTCAATATCTTTGTCAAGTGCACGAGCAAGTGAACAAATGGTGGAATCTTTAACGGTATTAGCAACTGCTTGAACAGCATCAAAATCGCCAGGTGATGCAATGGCAAAACCCGCTTCAATCACATCAACGCGCATTTTTTCTAGCACTTTGGCAATGCGGATTTTTTCATCTTTGGTCATTGACGCACCGGGGGATTGCTCACCATCTCTTAGCGTCGTATCGAAAATAATTAGTTTGTCAGACATTTTTGTCTCTCCTATATAGTTTATTACTGTGTTACTTGTGTGTGTTGCTGTTTTGGGTGCTTGCCTTTCAGCAATGCGAAATGATTGATTACCTTACGGTAATAATCGTAACACTAGGAGAGTGTTTTGCGTGCTAAAAAATTCGTGCTGAGTTTTCATAATGGTAAATTATAACTGAAAATTTTATTAGTTTTTCGTTTTTTTCTTTAAGGTGCGTTTTTTACGCACATCAATCATCGTCATTATCAAGCCCGACAACGCATAAATAAAGAAAAAGGCAAACAAAATAGTGCTTGGATACAGAGTAATGATAATGATTGCCAAAATAGCAATCAATAGCAATTTAAAGGACGCTCTGCCTTTGAGATTAACCTCTTTAAAACTGCAGTAACGCACATTACTCACCATCAACACACCTGCACTCACTAAAATAACCCAACTTGTAATAAGCAAATATTGGTCATATGGTGTTACGCCTATCATTTCCTTAGTCCACACCATGCCAGCCACTAATGCAGCGGCAGCTGGAGAAGGTAAACCCTGAAAATAACGCTTGTCTTCAACCCCAATTTGTGTGTTAAAACGCGATAAACGCAACGCAGCTGCAGTTACATACAAAAATGCACCTAGCCACCCAATTTTCCCCAATCCTTCAAACTGCCAAAAATACATCAACAATGCAGGCGCAACACCAAACGATACCATATCTGCCATCGAATCATATTGCTCGCCAAAAGCACTTTGGGTATTGGTCATTCGCGCAACACGCCCGTCCAAACCATCCCACAACATTGCCACAAAAATAGCAATCGCTGCTTCTGCGTATTGTCCTTTGGTGGCAAGAATAATCGCAAAAAATCCTGAAAACAGCCCAAATGTTGTTAACACATTGGGGAGTAAATACACGCCTCTTCTTGGTTTTTTCTGTGTCATTTTTTCAAATACTCCGTTCGTAAAAACGCCCAACTAAGTTGGGCGTTTTAAAGAATGTTAGTTCTTTGCTTGGTCAACCACTTTATTCTTTGAAATCCATGGCATCATCGCACGCAATGACTCGCCCACTTGCTCGATTTGATGCTCGCGTTGAACTTCACGACGACCTGGTAATTCACCAACATTGGCAACAAATTCTTTCGCAAATGAACCGTCTTGAATTTCGCTCAAGATTTTCTTCATTTCTACTTTCGTATCCGCAGTAATTACACGAGGGCCACGGGTTACATCACCGTATTCTGCTGTGTTTGAGATCGAATAACGCATATTCGCGATACCGCCTTCATACATCAAATCAACAATTAATTTCAACTCATGCATACACTCAAAGTATGCCATTTCTGGCTCGTAACCTGCTTCAACCAAAGTCTCAAAACCTGCTTGAACTAAGGCAGTTGTGCCACCACATAACACTGCTTGCTCACCAAATAAATCGGTTTCAGTTTCTTCTCTAAATGAAGTCTCTAAAATACCTGTGCGACCACCACCGATGGCTGATGCGTAAGACAATGCGATGTCTTTTGCGTTGCCCGATGTATCTTGGAATACGGCGATTAAATCAGGGATACCACCACCTTTAACAAACTCAGAACGCACGGTGTGTCCTGGTGCTTTTGGTGCAATCATAATCACATTCAAATCGGCTCTTGGCTTAATCATTTCAAAATGAATATTTAAGCCGTGTGCAAATGCTAAAGTCGCACCTTGTTGAAGATTAGGTTCAATTGCGTCTGTGTAAATTTGCGCTTGGAACTCATCTGGTGCTAATACCATTACCAAATCAGCCCACGCTGTCGCCTCTTCCACTGATTTTACTGTCAAACCAGAATCTGCTGCTTTCTTTGCAGAAGCCGAACCCGCTCTTAATGCAACTGCCACCTCAACCCCTGAATCTTTGAGGTTATTTGCGTGTGCATAACCTTGTGAACCGTAACCAACAATGGCTACTTTCATATTTTTAACAATGTTTAAATCTGCATCTTTATCGTAATATCTATTCATTTTCTTTTCCTCTTCGTTTAATTAATATTCTCTTTTCTGACAAACGCCGGTCACGCCTGTTCTTGAAACTTCTAAAACTTTACTCGCATCCAACGAGGTTAAAAAGTCGTTAACCCTTTGACTTTTACCTGCCACTTCAACGGTGTAAGTGTCCTCACTGACATCAACTATCTTACCCGCATAGTCGTCAATGTGCTGGTCAATACTCGCCTGTGTGCTTGGGTCAACATCGATTTTCACCAATACCAACTCCCGTTCAATATGTTCAGTTGCAGTCAAATTTGTCACTGTTACCACATCAATCAATTTTTCCAATTGTTTAACAATCTGATCAATAATATCTTCATCGCCGATACTAACAATACTCATGCGTGATAGTGTCGCGTCATTCGTCGGTGCCACTGTCAGTGACTCAATATTAAATCCACGCGCTGAGAATAAACCTGCCACCCTCGAAAGTGCACCTGATTCATTTTCTAATTGTACTGAAATAATATGCCTCATAACTACACCAAATTTAATCCTTCATCGTTGGTTGACGCCATTTCATCACGCCCTGCCAATAGCATCTCATGATGTCCTGCACCCGATGGAATCATTGGGAATACATTCTCACTTGGGTCAGTCAAAATATCCAAAAATACAGTTCTGTCTTTTTGTTTAAACGCCTCTTTTAAAGCTGGAACCAAGTCTGCTTCTTTCTCAACTTTAATACCTATATGCCCATAACTTTCAGCCAATTTCACAAAATCAGGTAGTGCATCCATGTACGACATTGAATAACGCTTATTATAGAAAAACTCTTGCCACTGACGCACCATACCCAAATACCCATTATTCAAGTTAATAATTTTAACAGGCGTGTTGTATTGTAGCATTGTAGAAAGCTCTTGCAACATCATCTGAATACTACCCTCTCCCGTAACACATGCTACATCCAAATCAGGCTCTGCAAGTTTCGCACCCATGGCTGCTGGTAAGCCAAAGCCCATTGTGCCTAAACCACCCGAGTTAATCCAACGGCGTGGCTTGTCAAATGGATAATATTGCGCCGCCCACATTTGGTGTTGCCCAACATCAGAAGTAACAATTGCCTCTCCCTTGGTCACCTCATATAAAGCCTCGATAACACTTTGTGGCTTGATAATTCCTGCTTTGGTTTGATACGCCATTGAATCAACTGCCCTCCACTCGTCAATTTGTTCCCACCACGCACCAATATTGGCCATTTTTTTATCCTTCAATCCTGCTGAAAGTGCATTGAGTGCATCGGTTACTTGTCCGATAATAGCAACATCCACGCCCACTGTTTTACCAACAGAAGAAGGGTCAATATCAATGTGGATAATTTTTGCATATGGGCAAAATAAATCTAAATTGCCCGTAATACGGTCATCAAAGCGTGCGCCCACGGCGACAATACAGTCTGAATCATGCATTGCCATATTAGCTTCATAAGTGCCGTGCATACCCAACATGCCCAGTGACTGCTTATCCGTTGCAGGGTAAGCGCCCAAACCCATTAGCGTTTGCGTAATTGGGAAACCTGTATTGCGTGTAAAAGTTATGAGTTCTGCATCAGCATTACCAATTACACTACCACCGCCCGAATAAATAATCGGTTTTTTCGCCTGCGTAATTAAAGCAATAGCGACCTCAATCTGACTTGCCTCCACTTTTATCTCTGGCTGGTACGAGCGCATATTGATTGACTCAGGGTAGCCGTCAAACTCGGTGGTAGCAATCGTGGTATCTTTGGTAATGTCAATCAACACTGGACCTGGGCGACCTGTGGTCGCAATGTGAAAGGCTTTTTTAACAACATTTGCCAAATCATCAATATCTGTTACTAAGAAATTATGTTTAACACACGAACGAGTAATCCCTACCGCATCTACTTCTTGAAATGCATCATTGCCAATCACTGCAGAAGACACTTGACCTGAAATCACCACCATTGGAATAGAATCCATGTGTGCTGTCGCAATACCCGTTACTGCATTTGTCAAGCCTGGGCCCGAAGTAACTAATGCCACACCGCACTTACCGCTGGTTCGTGCATAGCCATCTGCCGCATGCACAGCACCTTGCTCATGGCGCACTAAAATGTGATTAATATCTTGACAAGCATCTAACGCATCGTAAATATGCAAAACGGCACCACCCGGGTAACCAAAAATGTGGTCTATGCCTTCACTTTGCAGACAATTAACCAATATTTGAGCGCCATTTAACTTCATTACTTTAATGTGGTGGAAAAAACCTTAGAATTATACCCAAGGTAGGTGTGCTATAAACATTCTTTACAGGGAATTTTGCCAATCTTCTGAGTAGAATTGAATGGGCGAATCTTTGGATTCAAAAGTCTCAATTGCCCAAGTTTCTGGCTTTTCAAGAATGACAGATAATAGCCTATCATTCAGCAAATGCCCTGTTTTATAACCTTCATAATGCCCAATCAAACTACTGCCAAGCAAATACAAATCACCCACAATGTCTAAAATTTTATGCTTCACAAATTCATTATCATAACGCATTCCATCTTCGTTCAACACATCGTCGTCACTCAAAGCAATCGCATTATCCATACTCGCACCCATCGCAAGTTTTCGCTCTTGTAACATTTCCATATCTTTCACATAACCAAAAGTTCTGGCTCTGGAAATTTCTTTAAGATAAGATTTCTGCGCAAAATCAATACTCAGTTTTTGCCCACTTTCTTGCACTTTTTTATGTTTGAAATCAATTTCAAGGCTGACTTTAAAACCTTCATAAGGCGATACTTGCGCCCAAGAATCGTTATTTTCCACACGCACCGTATCTTTAATCACAAAGAATTTTTTCGGCTCATTTTGCTCTTCAATGCCTGCCGACTGCACCAAAAAAATAAACGGTGCAGATGAGCCATCCATAATGGGCACTTCAAACGAATCCAGTTCCACCAATATATTATCAATGCCTAATGCTGAAAATGCACTCATTAGATGTTCAACGGTTGAAATTTTAACACCTTCATCTTCGATACTGGTCGACAAAACCACCTCATTCACAAATGCATTATGCGCTTTCACTAACTTTCCGCCTGCATCCATTCGTCTGAAAACTACACCATGATTAATTTCTGCTGGAATTAGCGTCATATTTATCATATTACCACTATGAATGCCAACGCCTCGTGCCTTGACGGCTTTTTTTATTGTTCTTTGTTTAATCATATTTTAATATTCCAACATTGTTTGTTTTATTTTACCCAATATCCCTTTTCCATTGCTTGATTGTTGCGCCTTAACAATAGATTTGTCATTGTCAAATAATAACAACCCTAAAGCACACGAATACTCTGGTGCCAATAAATCATAGTTTGAAGAAATAGAATTGGTATCCACACGAATTAAATCAGTGTTGACAATGCCTATCTTAACCCTTTTCCTAAAGTGGCTAAACATTAAATCATTACACCCCTTAATTTTTGCACCACCACCCACCAAAATAAAACCCGAGTTAAGTGGACGATACAACTCTTTGGTTTTTAATTTTTTTCTAATCAATGAAAATAATTCTGAATAAGCCACTTCAATTACTTCAATCAATGAATGCTGCGACAAATAATAATCACTTGAATCATCAGCCTGTCGAAATTGAATAAGTTTATCCTCTACAAGGGTTTTAGCTTGTGCACACCCATATTTTATCTTTAAGCGCTCAGCCTCCTCAAAAGAAGTATTAAAGGCATCCGCAATATCACGAGTAACTTGTTTTGCACCCGCTTGAATGACAACACTATAAACAATACCGCCACCTTTAAACACAGACAAACCCATTACCTCTGAGCCAATATCAACCAAGCAAACACCACGCTCTTTCTCATTTTCTGTTAAATAAGGCTCACTACTCGCCATTGAATTTGGCACAACATCAGAAAAACCCAATTTATTTTGATCAAGGCTTCTTTGAATTCTCTTTACAGATTGACTGGGTGCAGCAGCAACATGCATGCTAATTTTTAAGTTTCTTGCTTTCTCTCCAATCAGCTCATCACCTTGATGCGTAGAGGTGTTTTCATCTAGTGTGTAATGATGTATGACGCTATTAATGATTTTATGGCTATCTGGAATGACGACTGACTGTGCAATTTTAATGACATGCTCCACATCTTTTTTACTGACTTTCTCAGAGACATGCGTCTCAGATTCACGGTTATTAACAATAAGTTTTGCATCTGAAATATTAGCAACCACACTATGAAAATTAGTATTACAACTTAAAATAGCATCGTCCTTGACTCTTTTAATGGCTTTAGCGACCTCATCAACATCCACAATTTCACCCTTATGAACACCAACAGATTCACCTCGTGCATGCCCAAAAATTTCCAGCCGTCCGTTTTTTTCATTCGCAAGCAAAATCACAATCTTGCTACTACCAACATCAATACTAACAACAAAATGTTCGTCAAAATGTTCTTTAGCCATTTAAAACACCCCTCTCTTTACTGTCCACAAATACTTCACCGCATTAAAATTCAACAACTGAGAAAAACCCGACGGGGCGTTATTGACCAATGCTGTTTTTGCTGTTTTCATATTTTTATTCTTAATTTATTATAGTTTGCGTGAATACTTCCTAAAGGCTTGGATGGTTTGGTAAATTAACAAACCCTCAATAATTCTAAAAGAAAAATCAATGGCGTAAGTCCCAAAATCCCAGCTGCCTTGTATAAATTTTGTTTTATGCGTTGGGTTTAAAAATTCAAACCAATTGTTCCAGTATTCAAATACTAAAACTGGCATATCTAAATTATTTAATAGACAACTGTACAAAAAAATAGAAAAACCAATCAACCAAAGTAACGGCTTCCACCAATTCAAACCAAAATTATTAGTATATTTATTAAAGGCTAGTATCATTTTATTAGCAAATTCTTTTCTCCATTTAGTGATTTGCCAATGATGTTCTATTTCTTTTTGATAAAAAACTAACGCTTCTTGCTGGTCGTTATTTCTTATCATGACATTTTTTAAAGTTCTATAGGTATCTCGTTTTTTGGCGATTCTTATTCTTTCGGCTTTATAATTATTAAATAGCCATTCACTCAAGTTTAAATCATTCCATTTTTTTGGATAATCAGGTCTACCATATTGCCCAACTTCTATCTCTCGTTTCCACCGCACATTTGTATAATCAATTTCAGTAAAAATATTATCGAACATTTCCACTCTAGCAAACGAGGTTAGATTAACACTCTGAAAATCTGTTTTACCTATTGAGGTATTGTCAATTTGAAATCTTGGGTTATAGCTTTTTTCTTTATCATATTCTTCTGACAAAATATTAATCTTATAAAGTTTAAACTTGCCAATATTTCTAAAATTGGTTAATTTAAAAGATTGAAAATGACAATCACCAATATTTAATTCAGCATTTTGCGGCAAGCGTAAATTTGATAAAACAAAGTTTTCAACTTTTAAAAAACCAACTCTCAAATAAGCTCCGTCGTCAGCTGTGCAATCAGTGATTTTTATTTTTGCTAATTCGGCTTTATTTTGTTGCAAGTATGGACATCTATCTTCTTCAGATAAAGGTTTGCCACCTTCAACAAATGGATCACTAAAAAAAGTTTCGTAATTGCGAATTTTTAATTTTTTACCAAAATTACACTTACTAAATTGTAATTCTGTCTGTCCATTTGAAACCTCACTCTTATCAAAATCAAACAATAATTTTTTAACAAAATCATTTTTACCAAAGGATAATAGTTTGTATTTTGTAATACTACCCATAATCCTGTTTCTCCCTAAGCTAACATTTTTATTAAAAATAGAAAGAGCAAAACTCAAATCTTCTGCACAACTTGCTGATGTCATATTTGAAGAGGGAATAAGAAAATCTGATATTGATATGTCTAGATCAAAAAAATAATGCCCATATGGTCTGTTACTTTTTGCGTGACATCGCTTAATGATACTTATATCACCTTTATCTTCTATAACAATATACTTTTGAGCATTAATTTCAACATAATTATTCTCAATAATGTCATAATCAGTTCCACGGTAATTTATTTTTTCTGTCATAGTATTAATCCGTATTTATTTATACACATCGCCACGACTGTCTATTTATGCTCATCTTTTAACCCACATATTTTTCTATCATTGCTTGCAGTACAGGCTTTTTAATGGTGTCGATGTCGCTTTTTGAAAAAATATCAAGTAGATAAATTTCGTTATCAAGGGCTTTGAAAAAATAAACGATACGAAAGCCACCGCTTTTACCTTGGTTACTTGAGCTATTTTTAAGACGAATTTTGTAAAAGTTATCGCCTAAGTCAACGGCATTATGGTTACCTAATTCTAAAGTATTAATCAGTCCTTCATAATCATCGGCAAATCTTTTGTATTTTTTAGCAAGTTTTTTAACTGATTTTTTAAACGAATGAATCTCTAATATTTCAGGCTTCATTTTTCATCTCAAGAAGTGTATCTCTTGCACTAATTTTTGGAATTTCACCCCTAAGCATCTGCCCAACTTCGCTCATTGCTTCGTCTAAACGCTGATGAACTCGTTTTTCTTTTTGTTTTTTCAGCATGCTTTTGACAGCTTCATTAATGAAGGTTGAGCGATTAATATCAAAGTCTTCTAACAATTCATCAATTTCTTTGAGTAAATAAACGGGCATTCTGAGTCCAACTTGTTTGGTTTCTAATTGTTCTAAAGTGTGCATTTTTGACCTCTTTTTGAAAATGGTATTTAAGAATATTATATATTATTTTATATACCATTGTTTAACAAATTTTTAACTGTTGTCAATCTCTCTCGCTGCCACTTTCTACAAACGCCAACCATTGGTACAAATGCGTCAATTCGACGGTTTTTCCACTGAGTAATTGCCTAAATCTTCTGGCATTCGGCTGCCCGTGATACAAACCCAAAATATGCCGAGTCATTGAACGAATTGGCACCCCTTTGGCATTCTGTTCTTTCATATAATTAATAAACTGCGACAATACTTGTTCACGCGATTTTGTGGTGGTTTTTTTGCCATAAATCTGCCCATCCACCGCACTCAACAAATACGGCTGATGATACGCCGCCCGCCCTACCATCACACTATCTACCTGGGTCAAATGTTGCTGCGCCTCATCTATCGTTGTCACTCCACCATTAATGCCAATCGTCAACTGCGGGAAATCTCGTTTAATCTGATACACCCACTCATAATTCAACGGTGGTACGGTGCGATTTTCCTTTGGACTCAACCCCTGTAACCAAGCCTTGCGCGCATGAATCACAAAATTCTCACACCCCGCATCTGCCACCTGCGTTACAAAATCCACCAATTCCTCATAATGCTCCATCTCATCCACCCCAATCCGTGATTTCACACTCACTGGAATATCACACCCCTGCCGCATCGCATCCACACACTGCGCCACCACCGCTGGCGTTTGCATCAAACATGCGCCAAAACTCCCCGACTGCACCCGATCTGACGGACACCCGACATTGATATTAACCTCCCCGTACCCCCATTCCTGCACAATCTTCGCACAAGCCGCCATCTCCACTGGTTCACTTCCACCCAACTGCAACACCAACGGATGCTCCACCGCATTAAAATCTAACAACCGATTTTTATCCCCATGCAAAATCGCCTTACTCGTTACCATCTCCGACCACAACTGCGTCTCTTTTGACAACAACCGATGAAAAACCCGGCAATGTCTATCCGTCCAATCCATCATTGGGGCTACTGAGAATTTATGCATTAAGTGGTGGCAACTGAATGCCAATTTTTTTAAATTCTTTGAATTGCTTTATTTTTTCTGCACTGTCCCACAAGTTACCAGTGAGTTCTTTTCCATTTTCGCTTGGATAGATAATCAAACACTTGGCTATCTCTTCTTTTAAACCTGATTCTCCACGGATTTTTATATCTCTGCCGTAGCCTGATAATTGGCGAATATCTTCAATTTTATAATCATACTCATCGCCATAACCCGTTTTGTATTTGGTATCAACAACCATATCGTCCACTAAAAAATCAACCTCTGTTTTTTTACTGCCCTTAACTTGATACTTGACTTCATTATTCTCCAAAAGCAACGCATAAACATATTTTTCAAACAACAAACTCATATCAATCCAAAACGGTGGGGTTTGATTTGTGGCGTTGGTATTTTGTAGATTATAAGCAAAGCGTTTGAGTATCATTTTTGCCAATTTTAATGCCGTAGAATAATCTTTAAAAAAGGCATTATTTTTAAACCCTTTCATCTCTCTAACCTCAATATCATCACTCACTAACTCAAACGGCGCTAAACAATATGCCAGTGTTTGTGGTAGTTTATCCTCGGTTTTAATCTTCGATTTTGCAAGATACGATTGCACAAATTTTAAAGCTTTTTTAAGCAAACGATTTTCAGCGCAATTAATACCAAATTCTTGATAATGACACACTGTTTTATGATTTTGTCCTTTGAAAATATTGTGTTTTAGCGTTTTCCCAATATTGATTTTGCCCTTAACCTTAGCATTGAGATTTTGCTCAACTGAGTAATAATTTTTCTTCAACCCTTTGCGTGCAATGGCTTTCATCACTTGCAAAAAATGAATAATAAGCAAGGGCGTTATCTCAAATTTATTACTGTCTAATTCAATCTTTGGCTGATTAAAATCAATCTGATAAATATCGGATAATTTCTGGCTAACTTGAGGATGCTCAAAACACTTTAAAAACATGGTCAGATAATCAAGGCCTTTGATTTTTGGCTCAATTTGTAAGGCTAATTGATTTTCCTCCAACCAACACGCACCTATAAAATAACTGGTTTTTAAGACTTGCTTATTATTTTTATCCCAGTCGTAATACAAACCACAAAAATTATCGCCTTTAAACTTATTGGTAACACCTTTTAAGGAGCAGCCAAAGTTTTGAATTAAAGTTTTGTGCTCTTGGGTTTTAATTAACATTTATAAATATCTTTTAGCCAAAACTCAGCCTCATTAGTCCAATTGATAATTACCATTGAGTGATTTTGTCTTGCATTTCTTGATTAGAAATCACTTTACCTGAGCTCGAGTCTTGAATGCCTTTTTCTATCATTTTTGCAAAAGCAAGTTCTTTTAAAATTTCATCATAAGAAACATCTTCTGGCATACTGTCAATAATGTTCTTGGTTTTTTCTTTAATAGCAATCATTTTTTACCCTTTGATTTGTATAGTCTTTAAGTCATTTATTTTATCTTTTTCACAAGTCAAAACCCCATCTTTTAAATACTCATACAAAATTGGTTTAATTTCATATTTTAATGCCTGTTTTAAATCATCGGCTAAAAAATAACTATGCCCAATCATCACATCATTTAACTCGAACTCTTCCGATAAGTACTCATTAAATAAATGTTTGATTTCTCCAAATAAAGATTTTGCATTTTTTGGAATAACACTCTCATCAGTATTAACATCCACAAACGCAAAACGCCGACGAATGGCATAATCAATATGCCCTACCGACCTATCTGCGGTATTCATCGTGCCGATAATATATAAATTCTCAGGCAAAACAATCTCCCGACTGCCATCCAATTCATACATACTCTCCACCGCCTCGCCCCGATATTCCAAAGCATAAATCAACTCACCCAGCACACTGGATAAATTTGCTCGGTTAATTTCATCGATAATCAATACAAAATTTGTAGGCTTTCTATCCTCATCTTTGGCTAACTTATATTCTTTGTTTGCATTCTCTGCCATTTCTGCCAATACTTTATTTTGCACTTTATAGCTTACCTGCCCATCGTCAGTAGTTGTTGCCACAATCCCACGCACAAAATCTTCATAACTATAAGCAGGGTGAAATTGGATTAGTTTGTAATTATTAGGAGCCATTTCTTCGGCAATTTCTTTGGCTTCTCTAGTTTTTCCAGTACCTGGCGAACCTTGTAAAATAATTTGTTTTTTGTGTTTTAATAATTTAATTTTTTTTTGCAATTCTTCATTAATCATATTTTTTTCCTTTACTTTTAAACATATTTTATCAACACCAATATCTTGTAAAGTTTTATTAAAAAAGGTGTTAGTATCAAGTTTTCAAAATAGCAATAATCATTTACTTTTATAAAAGTAGAATTATGATTCGGTGTCCACCACTTCTGCTCTCCATTATATTTATTGTCATTCCCATCTAATTGTTTGATAATTTTATATTCTCTATAAATCCATATCATCTGGATTTAAAATTTCACTAACCACTTCAACTAAGCGTTTAATATTACTTCCATGTGACAACAAAACTACATCACCTATTTTTACATTATTTTTAAAATTATCAGCTTGCGTATATTCTGACTTCCCTTTTGATTTAGTATTTGTATGAAGCGATATCTTATTATCGTGCAACCATTCATTTCTAAAAGATTCGGTATCAGAACCATGGGACATTTTCCAAATATTTGGCGTTAAAGTTAAAGAATAAATCCCTTGCTCTTTCAAATAATCTATAAAAGAATTTCTATGTTTTTCATCTGAACTAATGCTACTCTCTTCGCCATTCCAAACTTTGTGACCACCCCATTGCGAGTGAAACCTGTGTTTCTTATTGTTTATTGTGTAAGTTTCTGTCCAATAACGATAGTGCAAGGTCTTATTGTCTTCTACCCCTTTATCGTTTTCTTCTATTTCTTTAATTGTCTTTATTAGCGGATAAGAGGTTGTGCCAAAATTATCGCTTGTTAACTCATCTATTTGATTAGGATTATTATTTAAATAATCAATTATTTGAGGAATATAGGATTTAACTAATTGATTTATTTTCACATAATTAACGGCTTCTTGTATCCATTTACCCTGTTTTTCATTACCATTATCGTCATAAAGATAAAAAGTATTAGCTTGACCCATTGCTCCACTTCCCCTGGGTATTTCATAATCTCTACTATCTGGACTTAATAAGACAGCCTTACTCTGAGTTTTAATATTGTAAGCATCATATCTGCCTTGGTCATAATTATCATTATTTTGAATTGAACCGTAAACCGTGGCATCTTTATAATATCCAACGATATTATTGTCAGCCACAAAAATAACTAAAACCCCGTTTACACTGTCTGCATCTTCATTGACTATCGGATCTATTTTTTTTAAATTCATCCCTCCAGTTTTAGACGAAGATTGAACAAAACCCTTAAATATCCCATCACGAATTTTAAAATTAAACCTTTCGTGAGCTAGATTGTCTTTGGTATAACTGCCACCACCTTCTTGGGTATCACCGTCAATATCTTGATAATATTCCATTGATGTTATTCTGCAAAATAATACTTTTTCCATATTTTCTTGTTTTACTCCTGCATAATATCTCACAACCTCTTCTATCTTTTCAGGTTTTACTTTGTATCTTTCATTTTGGTCATTTTCATTATTAAATTTAAAATTACTTTTTAAAAAATCAAGAATATCTCCTTTGTTATTGCCATCTATTCCAACACCATACTCATTCTTTTTTATATTTACATTCAATGAACTAATAGACTTACCTATTAGTTTAAGACTAGCATTTCCTTTTTTCCATTGGTCGCTATCAAAATCTGCCACAGGCTCTATCGTTTCAATGCTTTCAACAATTTTTTGTAATTTTTTTCTTAATTCTTCTTGATTCATTTTTAAATACCCCTATCCATTTTAAAGAACATTCACATTGCCAACAACACCTTTCAGCATCTTACCGATAAACGCATTAATGGACATATCTTCTTTTAAAAATATCAAGAATGCTTCAAATGCACTTCTAAAACATCGTTCCAATTCTTTTTTTACTCTACCCTCTTAAAGGTGTTATCTTCACTCAGTAAAGGTCATCAATTGAATTTAGGCTAAACAAGGGCCCAGTATAAAAATATAAGGGTTAAAATTAATGACCACCCAGACTTCATGTCAAAACGATTGGTGTATTTTTCAAGCCATAAAGTTGCTTTATCTGATAAGCGGTATTCTTTATCTCCATCACCACTATCGGCACTGCCCTGATAGTTTTCCATTTCTTTAGCGTGAAAATATGAGGCTTGCACCTGGTCGTTGTTGCTTAGTGCAACATTCTTTAGGGTTCGATACGCATCTCGTTGTTTTTCTGCTTTGTCTAAGGCAGCTTGATAAACGAGTGTATGTATTGATGTTTTTCGGGCGCTTTCTTTGTCAAATTTTTCATTGTGTTGTTCAACTTCTATTACATTCATCCATTGAATATTGGTGTAATTTAATTCAGTGAAAATATTGTCAAACATTTTTACCGTGTCAAAAGATTTTAAGTTAACACTTTGAAGCTCTGTGCGCCCAATAGAAGTGTTATCAATTTGAAACAACGAACCTTTTTCATTGCTGAAAATATTAATTTTATAAAGTTTAAATTGACCAACATTTCTAAAATTACTAAGTTGCATTCTTTTAAAATGGCAGTCACCAATATCAAGCTCGGCATGCTGAGGTAGGCGTAAATTTTTTATTTTAAAGTCATCAATTTTGAGGTAGCTAATACGCAAATAAGCCTCATTGCCAGCAGTGCAACCAACTAATTCTAAAGTTTTTAATTTTGCTTTATTTCTTTGAGATTCCTCATATAAAAGCCCATCTATAGCCTCATGCCATTCAAAATTTCTTATTTTTATTTTATTTTCAAAATGACACTTAACAAAAAATATTTCATTGTCATAATTTTCTTTAAAATAAATCTCAATTTCTTTAAATACGCTACCTCTAAAAATGGACGCTTCAAATTTGCAATCAATAAATCTTAATGTTCCCTCAAATTGACAACCTTCAAACAAATAACTGCTTAAACTTTGCTCCTTGATGTCTATATCCCTAATAAACAAACAATTTTTAAAATTAAAATCAATTAAAAAATTGTTATTAAAATCAATTGGGTAATTAATACACAGGTGTTCTAACTCATCATCATCATATCGCTTTAATAACTCTTCTTTATTTTCAATAATGGTAAATCTAGTATTATTGAATGTAATACATTCAGAATCACCATAAGAATCAATAGGATAGTCTTTGCCAAAATAATGAATACTTCTCATCATATCAACCTGCCAATTTTCTTTAGTTTTGCAACTAATATCTGAGTTACAAATTCAACACTACTTTGCACGACTTGCATTCTATTTTGATTTGAAAAATTTTCAATTGCAGTAAAATACTTATCATCAATATAAAACCCAAAGCACACCATGCCAACAGGTTTATTAGTGTCGTCACTTTTTGGTCCGGCAATGCCAGTAATAGAAACGCCGATATCAGTAGAGGCTTTTTTAATAACACCTTGTACCATTTCCATGGCAGTTTGCTCACTGACAGCGCCAAACTCTTTAAGAGTTTCTGTTTTTACGCCTAGCATATCTATTTTTGCTTGATTGCTATAGGTAATAAAACCTCTATCAAAATAAGCAGATGACCCACTTTCACTAGTGAGTAAAGCGGATAAATTACCACCAGTACAAGATTCAGCCACGGCGATAGTAAGCTTTCTTTGTATAAGAAGTTGGATTAATTGCTTCATTTGAGTGCCGCCTGAACAATTTCAAAAATGTCTTTCGACAGCCCTTTTGTGTTTAGAATTTTTTCCAGTTGTTGCTTTTGCAAAATCTTTAATTCAGGTGTGAAGCGTTTCCAATGATTATAAACAGCAACTAATCTAGCGCCTACTTGCGGGTTACTAGTATTTAATTTAATAATGACATCAGTAAAGAATTCATAACCCGCTTGATTGTGGAAATTCACAGTATTTTTGGCAAAAATACTGACTACGCTACGCAAGCGATTAGGTGTGTTAAATGAGAATAGCTTATGCTGCATTAAGGCTTTTACTGTTTCAACATCACATATATTGCTAGCCGCTTGTGCGGAGAAATATTTATCCATCACTTGTGTATCACATTTAAATTCCTGATAAAAACTGGCTAATACCTGTTGGCGATATAAATTATCACTGTCCAGTAAAACATTAAGTGCTGCTAATTTATCATTCATACAATTGGCTGACTCGAACTGAGTGTTGGCTAACGCCAAACCCTTACCTTTGCCTTTACCAAGATAAAATAGGCAAATATTTTTTAAAGCCCTTTTTCCAACGGCTTCTGGAGTTAGTGTATGCGCTTTATTGGTATTTAGCGATTGGTACAATTCAAGTAATAACACCTCAAATCGAGTACATATTTTTTGAATAACTTGCTCACGCTTGTTGTAAATATCAAACACATCAATAGTTGCTTGCTGGTTATGTAAAACACCCTCAGAAGGCAGTGTTAATAATTCACAAAGCAAAGATTTGTCATCTGTATTTTTAATGACCGCTTCAAGGGCATCAAAGAATAAGGTTTCATCGACTTTTTCAGGTGTAAGTATCAGGGACAACCATAATTGTTGTGCATTATCCCAGCGGCTAAAACTGTCCTTATCATGCTTAACAAGAAATATTTTTTGCTCAAAACTCAAATTATCGGTAAGTTTAATAGGTGCAGAAAAACCACGCAACCAAGAGGGTGTCGGTTCTGCTGTGAGATTTTCAAAAACAAAACTTTGCTCTTTGTCTTTGATAGTCAATATGTCACTTTCTAATTCATTACCCAATTCATCCAATAAGGCAAAAGCAAGTGGGAAAAAGTGATTGCCCGCTTGTTTGACAGTTGCCGTAAAAGTACCGTTGTCGTAATGTGTTGAAATGTTGACTTCTGGCGTACCTGACTGAGAATACCAGTGAGTGAATTGAGTAAAATCAAAATTATTGGCATCCCCCATGGAAGCAACAAAATCATCAATAGTTACCGCTTGCCCATCATGGCGTTCAAAATACAATTTCACACCTTTTTGAAAACCTTTTTCACCAAGGAAAGTGTGCATCATACGAATCACTTCGGCACCTTTTTCATAGACTGTCATCGTGTAAAAGTTATTCATCTCAATATAACTTTCAGGACGCACAGGGTGTGCCATTGGTCCCGCATCTTCAGCAAATTGAAGAGTGCGAAGTATATCTACATCTTCAATACGCTTGATAGAGCGCGCATGTAAATCAGCAGTAAACTCCTGATCTCTGAATACCGTCAACCCCTCTTTTAAACTAAGCTGAAACCAATCTTGGCAAGTAACACGATTACCCGTCCAGTTATGAAAATATTCGTGCCCAATAATAGATTCAATTCTAATAAAATCATCGTCAGTTGCAGTTTTGGCGTCTGCCAGTACGCAAGCAGAGTTAAAGATATTGAGTCCTTTATTCTCCATTGCACCCATATTAAAATCGTCCACTGCAACAATCATGTAAATGCCTAAATCATATTCCAATCCAAAACGAAATTCATCCCACTTGAAGGCGCGCTTGAGTGAATCCATGGCAAATTGAGTTTTGTCAATATTGTGTGCTTGCACATAGATTTTAAGCGCTACCTCTCTACCTGAAAGTGTTGTGTAAGTATCCTCTAGAACGGAAAAATCTCCTGCCACTAAAGCAAATAAATAGCAAGGCTTAGGGCTTGGGTCATGCCAGGTAGCTTTGCCATTCGATTGACTCAGTAAATTACCGTTACTCAGTAGCACTGGATACTTATCATGGTTTGCTGTAATGTGCGTAGTGAAAACACTTAATACATCGGGACGGTCAAGATAATAGGTAATTTGCCTAAAACCGTGGGCTTCGCACTGGGTGCAAAAATTACCACTGGATTGGTACAAGCCATTTAAACTGGTATTGACCTCTGGATGAATTTTATTTTGTATTTCTAAAATAAAGTTTTTAGGCAGGTTGTTGAGCGTTAAACCTTCTTTACTTATTTTGTAATCAGGTTTGATGCCATTCACCAAAATAGAAACTAACATCAGCTGCACGCCATCTAAAAATAATTCAGTCGTCGGATTTTCTACTGCTGGATTTTGATAAAAATTAATCTTTGACGAGACAATCGTCTCGGTCTCACCCAAGTCAAAACTCAAGTCAGTGGTGTGAATTAAATATGCACTTGGCTCATAATCTTTGCGATAAACAAGTTGTGGCTGGGATTTTGGTTGTGCCATATTTTTTGTGGCTTTGACTAGCATATATTTATCTTAAAACGATAAGTGCAAACTCACCTATTCACCACAGATTTTATATGCTTTATCAGCATACTCATCAGTTAAACAATGGACCAAAACAAGCGTCATCTACAACCTTTTTCTTTGTGACTGTCAAAAAATTCTGGTTGCTTTCCACTCGCCTTAAAAGCGTTAAAAAATGGAATTCAATCCCGTTAGATTGTATACTTAACACACCTTCTCCTCATTTAATTTAGATTAAAGAATTAGTATAGCTTAATTTTACAATTTATGCAACAAATTCTGCTCTCTAAAGCCCATCAAATCTACTTCCATACCTTTGTTAAGTGCCAATACCTTGAAACTCTCGCCCATTGCACTTGGCAACACCAATAATTTAACTTGTTGTGCTAAAAGCGCTCGTTTTTCCTCATCTTTTTCGGCTAATAAATATTCGTCAATACCCAAAGAAATCAAAAACATCGCTTGTGTGGCATAGCCTGCAATAGAAAAACCACTGCTTTTTGCTTGGTCAGCAATGTCGGAGAAATTAACTGAGGTGGTAATATCCTGTTCGCCAATATGCTCAAACGGATTGTCGTTTGCCTTGTGCCGATAGTAACATTGCAAGGTGCCTTCTCCTCGCTGAGGATGAAAATATTCATCACGACCCATGCCATAATCAATCAACAGCACCAAACCCTTATCCATAAAATCACTTAGGCTCTCAACCCATGCCATCGCCCTTTCGTTGACTTCGGTAATATAGCCTGGCTCAACATCCGCGGGTAATTGCATTTTGTCGTTATTATAGGGCGCTAATGTTTGCCAAACTAAAGTATTGTTTTGGCAGTCCACACCCAATTCAACAAAGTCATTTTCTTTTTTAATCAAGCGTTTGGCAGGCATTGCGTCTAAAACTTCGTTGGCAATAATAACACCTGAAAAATGCTCGGGCAAACTGTTTAACCAAACAATTCTGCCTAATAATTCTGGCACAGTTTTGCTAATCGTATCTTTTTGTCTTTGTTTTAATTCAGCGCTGAGCTCTAAAATGTAATAAGTGCGGGGCAGTTTGTCTAATCGCCCCAATTCAAATAAAATTTGTGCGGATAAAATACCGCTACCTGCACCGAATTCTAATAAATCTTGGTCACTTTTCAATACTTGCGCACATTGTCGTGCCAAGCAAAATCCGAACAAATCCGAAGTTTCAGGCGCTGTGATAAAATCACCCTGCTCGCCAAATTTCTGTGATCCACCCGTGTAATAACCTTTGGCAGGATAATATAATGCCAAATTCATAAATTCATCAAACCCGATAGGCTCGGCTTTTTGTATAATAGCATCTTTAATTATTTTTTCCACGACAGTATTTTATATGAAAACAGCACTTGTTACAGGAGGAGCATTGCGAATTGGCGCACAAATTGCCAAAACGCTCCACGCACACGATTACAACATTATCCTCCATTATCGAAATTCCGCCAAAGAAGCACAAACATTGGCAGATAAATTTAATCAAGTGCGTGCCAATTCTGCTCGTCTTATTCAAGCAGAATTGTCAGACAGTCAAGCAGTTAAATCACTGTCAAAGTCGATTGGCGAGTTGAATGTGTTAGTCAACAACGCATCCCTTTTTTACCCAACTTCGATGGAGGAAGCGAGTGAAAACGATTGGCAAAAAATAATGGACACCAATGTTAAAGCACCATTTTTCCTGTCGCAATCTTTATCAACTGCACTAGCAAAAAACCAAGGCTGCATCATCAATATCATCGATATTCACGCACAACGCCCACTTAAAAATCATGCCATTTACAACATCTCCAAAGCGGCAATTGCAATGATGACACAAACCTTAGCCAAAGAATTAGCCCCCAACATCCGTGTTTGTGGCGTCGCCCCAGGTTCAATTTTATGGCCAGAAAATGAAGCAGAATTAAACAATGCACAAAAAAACAAAATGCTGAACAAAATCCCTCTAAACAAACAAGGTTCACCAGCAGATATTGCCAATACAGTTTTATTTTTAGCAAATTCACCCTACATCACAGGGCAAATTATCAGTGTTGATGGTGGACGCACATTAAATCAGTAGCGCACTGTTTTTTGTGCTAAAATCCGAAATACTAATAGAGTTTGTAGTGACAGATTTTTGACAAGTTACTGTTAGCAAAGAATTTGATGTTTTGGGTGCAAGATGAAACATCGCAAGAGAAACAAACAATTAAACAATTGGCTTTTTTTGCCATGCGATAGAGAGCACAAAACTAAAGAATGAGGATAAAAACTCAACAGGAACAGGATTTTGAAACAATTTATAACTCAAATAAATCACACCAAAACCCAACACAACTGTGTTGACTCTATACGCATGGAAAAAGGCCTTCAATTAGGAATGAACCATGAATCAAATACTCATCAATGCAACGCACTCAGAAGAGATCAGAGTTGCCATCGTCAAGAATAAAAAGCTAACTGACTTAAATATAGAAACCAGCCTTAATCAAAAAAATAAAGGCAATATCTACAAAGGGAAAATTTCCCGCGTTGAACAATCTTTAGAGGCTGCTTTCGTTGATTACGGCAAAGAAAGGCAGGGCTTTTTACCCTTTAAAGAAGTGACTAAAGCGTTGCGTGAAAATATAGAGTTCAAAGGTGAAAAACTGACTATTTCTGATGTCTTAAAAGAAGGTCAGGAAATCATTGTTCAAGTTGAAAAAGAGGAACGAGGCAATAAAGGTGCTGCATTAAGCACCTACATTAACTTAGCGGGCGCTTATATGATTCTGACGCCAAACAATACAAAAAGTCACGGTATTTCAAGACAAATCACTTCATTAGATAGGTCTGCATTAAAAGAAATTATCAACAAAATTACTATGCCAAAAGATTCTGGCTTAATTATCCGTACCGCAGGTGCCGGCAAGAGTCTGGAAGAGTTGCAGTGGGAAGTAGATTACCTTTCAGAGTTGTGGAGTTCAATAAATACTGCCGCAGAAAATCGTAAGGCGCCTTTCTTAATCTATCAAGAGAGTGACATTGTTATTCGTACCTTACGCGACTATTTGAGAGAAGGCACAGACAGTGTTATTATTGACGATTTAGCTACCTTTCAAAACGCCAAAGAATTTGTCAGTTTTGTTCTGCCACACTACTTAGACCGCGTTAAGCAATTTGATGCTTCTGAACATTCATTGTTTAGCCACATAGGCATTGAGGCACAAGTAAAAAGTGTGTTTAATCGCGAAGTATCACTAAAATCAGGGGCAACTATTGTGTTTGACCCAACGGAAGCATTAACTGCAATTGATATTAACTCTGCCCGCGCAACCAAAGGCTCTGATATTGAAGAAACTGCCTATAACGCTAACTTAGAAGCAGCTAAAGAAATTGCCATACAGTTACAACTACGCGACATTGGCGGTCTAGTAGTCATTGACTTTATTGACATGACTTTGGAAGAGCACCGCAGATCCATTGAAAAAGCCATGGAAAAAGCCACTGGATCAGACCGTGCTCGCATCCAAATTGGCACAATTTCTCGCTTTGGCTTATTAGAAATGTCAAGACAACGCCTAATGAGCTCAGTAACAGAATCGGTAGAAAAAACTTGCTCTGCTTGTGATGGTCGCGGCACAACACCGACCGTTCCAAGTCTTGCTTTAAACATTCTAAGACAACTTGAAGATGGCTGCAATGCCTCTAATCAAACTCGAAGATTAACAATCCAATCAAGTGTTGATGTTATTACCTATCTATTAAACGAAAAGCGTAGCGACATCACTCGATTAGAAAGTAAGCATGGAATAGAAATCACGCTATTGCCTAACCCTTATATGCAATTTCCGAACTTTAATATTAACAAGCAAAAAGGTGATAAAAAATCACATCATAAGAGCTATCAAGGTATTTCTAAACCACAGAACACGCTTGCTGATAATGGCTTAAGTGAAGATAGAGAAACCCCAGCAATTAACAGTAACCACCCTACTACGCGCATTTCTGAACATAAAGAACATAAAAAGGTTACTGAAAAATCTTCATTCTCTTTTTGGAATGCGGTTAAGTCATTTTTTATTGGTGGTGATAAAAAGAAAGGGCAAACAGAAAAAAAACATAATAATAAAAATCGCAATAGAAACCGCAACCGTAACCGCAATCAAAATAATAATCGGAACAATCAAAAGCAACAACCAAATAAGCAAGACAAACAGCGGTCAAATCAAGGTCAAAAGCCAAAACCTCAAAATAAGCCCAAACCAAAAAATAATAACACCCAGGTAAAGCAAACTAAGCCACAAGAACAAAAAAAGCCACAGGAAAAACCTAAGAATGTAGCGCCAAAAGTAGAGACCAAGAAAGAAGACGCACCAAAAAAGCAAGCGGTGATAAAAACAGAAAATCCTACTAAACCCGAGGTTAAAAAAGCAAGCAAGCCTAAAGTTAAAAAGGAAACAAAAATTGAAACTGGCAACAAAGCAGACACAAAACCCGATGCAGATGGCAACAAATAAATGTATAAATTAGCGGTTTTCGGTAATCCGATTGAACACAGTTTATCGCCTAAAATTCACACTTTATTTGCACAGCAAACAGGTGTGGAAGTTACTTATACAAAAGAATTAGCACCGATTGATGGCTTTGCCAAAACAGCAAACGACTTTATTGCACAGGGTGGTGTCGGCTTCAATATCACTGTCCCCTTTAAAATTGATGCCTTTAAATTTGCCACTCAACACACACTAAATGCAAAAACAGCAGGTGCAGTCAATACCATTAAGATAGAGGGCGATACTCGCATTGGCGAAAATACTGATGGCATTGGATTAGTCAACGATATTACTAAAAACCTGGGCATTGATTTACAAGATAAAACAGTGCTTATTTTAGGTGCAGGCGGTGCAACTCGTGGCATTCTATTGCCTTTATTAAAACAAAAACCTGCAAGTATAATGATTTCCAATCGCACCGCCACTAAAGCAATCAAACTGGCAAATGACTTCGCAGAATATGGTGAAACCTGTGGTTTTGGATTGGAAAAAGTGAAGCCCATCCCCTTTGATGTGGTTATCAACGCCACCAGTGCCTCACTCGGTGGAAAAATGCTGGATATTCCCGCAGAAGTTGCTGATGGTGCAATTTGTTATGATTTAATGTATGGCAAAACCACACCGTTTATGCAATGGGCACAAGACAATAATGCCTCCATGGTGGCTGATGGTTTGGGTATGTTGGTGGAACAAGCAGCGGAGGCGTTTGCGTTTTGGACGGGTAAACAGCCTGATACACAAGCAGTGATAAAAGAAATTAGGGCGCTAAACGATTGATTTCCCAACTGCCATTTTCACTGGTATAAACAAAACGGTCGTGCAAACGATTTTCCCTGCCTTGCCAAAATTCAATGGTTTTTGGTTTGATGCGATACCCACCCCAAAAATCAGGCAAAGGCACTTCTCCCTTATTAAACTTACGCTTCATTGCATCAAACTCAGACAATAAAATTTGCCTTGAACTCAATATTGAAGATTGTGTTGATGCCCAAGCGCCGAGTTGAGAATCTTTGGGGCGAGAGGCGAAGTATTTGATTGATTCCAATGTTGAAATTTTTTCTATGCTACCCGAGATTTTGACTTGTCGCTCTAAGTCTAACCAAGGAAATAACACGGCCGCTTTTGGATTGTTGCCAATTTGTTTGGATTTTTTAGAATTGTAATTAGTAAAAAAGACAAAGCCTTTTTCATCAAAGTTTTTTAGCAGCACCGTTCTGATACCTATTCCTTCATCATCGCTAGTTGCTAAACTCATTGCATTTGGTAGCGTAAGTTCAGCCTCAACCGCTTGCTCCATCCAAATTTTAAATTGTGTAAAAGGGTTGGCATTTAACTCAGCACGAGCAATGCCTGCACTGGTAAATTCGCGTCTTAATTGTTGCAAATCAACCGACATATTGAATGGCTTTTTCTAGGCGTTTTAGTGTGGTTGGCTTGCCAATTAATTCTGCCACTGTGTCGATATTGCCTGCGTTGCCATTACCGCTCAACGCCAAGCGAAATGGCTGCCCTACTTTACCAAAGCCAATTTCCATTTCATCGCATACTTGCTTGATGCAAGACTTGATTGTGTCGGCTTGCCAAGTGTCTAATACGGTGAGCTTTTCAAGTAACAAACTCAGAGGTGCGCTATCTTTGAATTGTTTATCGGCAAGTTTTTTATCAAATTCATCGAAATCTTGATAAAACATTTTCATTCCTTCAATCATTTCCACCAAAGTTTTTGAGCGTTCTTGTAGAGCGGTAACCACTAAACTTAATTCTGGACCGTTACTGGTGTCAACAGATTGCTCAATTAAATGCCACTGCAAATGCTCAATCAAATGTCTGGGTGTGGCATTTTTAATATATTCTTGATTAAGCCACAATAATTTTTCCTCATTGAAACTTGCAGGAGCTTTGTTGATGTTTTTTAAGTCAAACAGCGATACAATCTCATCAAGAGAAAATATTTCTTGGTCGCCATGTGACCAACCTAAACGCACCAAATAATTTAACAAGGCTTCGGGTAAAAATCCTGCATCACGATACGCCATCACACTCACAGCACCGTGGCGTTTTGATAAACGCGCCCCATCACTGCCTAAAATCATCGGCAAATGTGCAAATTCAGGTAATGCCCAATTCAATGCCTTGTATAAATTAATTTGTCTTGGGGTGTTATTAATGTGATCATCACCCCGAATCACATGGCTAATTTGCATATCATAATCATCCACCACTACCGTCAAATTATAAGTCGGTGTGCCGTCGGTGCGGGCAATGATTAAATCATCAATTTCTTTATTAGCAATGGAGATTTTGCCCTTTACCGCATCTTCAAAAGTAACAATACCATCGAGTGGATTTTTAAATCGCACCACGCCTGTTGAGCATTTTTTATCACGACAACAGCCGTCATACATTGCTTTTTCGCCTTTTGCCATTAATGCTTCTCTCAGCGTATCCAGTCGTTCTTTTGAACATTCACAATAATAAGCCTTGCCTTCATCTAACAACTGCTGAATCACTTCGCCATAACGCTCAAATCGTTCGGTTTGATAAAACGGGCCTTCGTCATAATCTAAGCCCAGCCAATCCATTCCCTCCAAAATCGCATCCACCGATGCCTGAGTAGAACGCTCTCTGTCCGTATCTTCAATACGCAAAACGAATTTACCTTGCTGTTTTTTCGCATACGCCCAAGCAAATAACGCTGTGCGTGCGCCGCCAATGTGTAAATAACCAGTCGGGGAAGGGGCAAATCTTGATTTCATGCTATTTTTTCCGCTTCGTTATACCAATATTGGGTCTTTTCTAAATCTTTTTCAACTTCTTTGCCATCTTCATACAACATCCCCAATGCATACATCGCCCCTGGCAAGCCCATTTTAGCAGCCTTTTCAAACCATTCAATGGCCTTGTTAATGTCCTTATCAACCCCTTCACCCGTCATATACGCCACGGCAATCATATGATGTGCAAATGCGTGCCCTTGCTCAGCGGCACTGATAAAATTTTCAAAACCCAAGGGTTGATTCTCAACCATACCCAAGCCATTCATTTGCATCATCCCAAGACGCCACAAGCATTCGGCATTACCTTGAGAGGCAAGTGGGGCTAATAATTGATACGCCATTGAAAAGTTTTTAGAATCAAAAGCGGCTAAACCACTGGCTAAATCTGCACTGAATGCGTCTGTTTCGTTGGAGTTTGACATAAATATTTGTGTTTTTTAAAAGAGTGTAATTTTACACGGTAATTGTTATAGGTATAATCAACTATAATCAACCCTATCATATCGTTATTATAAAATATTTTTCGTGGAATTTAATCAACAAAATAATCAGCAAAATAGCATCGTTTCTGTGGATGAGGGCGTGATTACTTTATCACATACAAGTCTTTCTACACCTTGCTTTATCTCAACAAACTACTACGCCAACGCCATTGATATGACTTTAGAGCAGTTAAATAAAATGACACTGTTTTCTTTTTCTTCAAAAGATGATATTGACATATTGCTTGTTGGTACAGGTGTAAATAGTCGATTTTTAGATCCGAAACAACAAGTTGCCATTCAACAAATGGGGATTGGTATTGAAAGTATGAGTAGCGAATCAGCTTGTCGCAGTTTTAATTTATTGCTCAGTGATGTTAGACGCGTCGGGCTATTGTTATTATGACTTGGATAGACAAACTACGCCATTATTGGCATTACTTTAAAATGGACACCCCGTTATTCTTAATGTTAATGGGTATTAGTATTTTTGGACTGGTAATGCTTTATAGTGTTTCTGCTGAATCTAGTTTGATCTACAGGCAGCTATTACATTTTGTACTTGCTGTAGGTGTGATGCTAATTATTGCACAAATACCACCCTACATCTTTAAACGCTACTCCCCATATTTAATGCTATTCGGTATCTTTCTGTTATTATTAGTTTTACTGTTTGGCTCTAGTAGTGGTGGTGCTCAACGCTGGCTAGACTTAGGGCTTATACGCTTTCAACCTTCTGAAATAATGAAAGTCATTGTGCCAATTGCAATTGCTTCTATCCTTGGTGAAAAAACACTGCCGCCACAGCCTGTGTCAGTTCTTATTTCGCTGGCTGCAATTATTGTAATTGTTTTATTGATTGCAAAACAGCCTGATTTGGGCACTTCATTACTTATTGGTGCAAGCGGTGTTTATGTGTTATTTTTCTCAGGCGTTCGTCTTCAAATTCTGCGTAATAATTGGCTCAACTTTGGTGCGATTATTGTAGTGATTGCTGGCTCTGGTTATATCGCTTGGAATTATCTGCTAATGGCCTATCAAAAAAAACGCATTTTAACCATGCTTGACCCAAGCCTTGATCCACTCGGCGCAGGTTATCACATTCTCCAATCTAAAATTGCCATCGGCTCTGGTGGTTTACTTGGTAAAGGGATTGAGCAAGGCTCACAAGCCCAACTTAACTTTTTGCCTGAACATACGACTGACTTTATTTTTGCAGTGATTGCAGAAGAATTAGGGTTTTTAGGGGTGTTGCTGTTGCTATTTTTATATGGCTTGATTATTTGGCGGTGTTTTATCATCTCCATTGAATCAGAAGATACTTTTTCTCGGTTACTGAGCGCCAGTTTGACTTTGATTTTCTTCACTTATATTTTTGTTAATATCGGAATGGTATCAGGCTTATTGCCTGTAGTTGGCGTACCTTTACCCTTAATCAGTTATGGCGGGTCGTCACTTGTTACCTTGTTTGCAAGTTTCGGCATCATTATGTCAATTCGTAAACATAAAACACTGAGTTACCTATCATGAGATTTTTTGCACTTTCTTTACTGTTAATATCATCGCTGAGCTTTGCCAAAATTGTACCGTCGACCTATTTCAAAACTACACAAGACTTTATTAATAGAATGGTGGAAAAACACGATTTTAATAAAAATGAATTGCTCACTATTTTTGAAACAGTTAAATTTAAAATTGCTGACAAAGCCACCAAAAAGAAGAAAAATAAAATCAAGCGAAAAAAAATACCTCCAATGGTGTGGGATAAATATAGAGGCTTATTCTTAACCAAAGCACGCATCCAAAACGGGGTTAAATTCTGGCAAGACAATTTAGCCACCTTGCAACGAGCTGAGAAAAAATACAATGTGCCTGCCGAAATTATTGTTGCTATTCTCGGCATTGAAACCAGTTATGGTGCCAAGCAAGGCACAAAACCAACTTTCCAAGTCTTAACAACTCGTGCATTTACCAACTACCGACGACGCAGTTTTTACAAAAATGAATTGGAGGCTTTTTTGTTACTAACGCGTGAAAATTCCATTGCGCCTTTATCAATTAAAGGCTCGTATGCAGGGGCAATGGGGCTTTCACAATTTATTGCTAGTTCCTATCGCCACTATGCGGTAGATTTTGATGGAGATGGTGTGGTTGATTTATTTTCCTCCACTGCTGATGCAATTGGCTCAATCGCCAATTATTTCGACCAACATCATTGGCATGATTTTGGTGAAATTGCCCGCCCTATCAAGTTACACGGCAAGCAACTTCAACACGCTAAACGCGCCAATTCAAAACCAAAGTTAAGCGCCAAATATTGGCGTAACAAGGGATTTAATATTGATGCAGATATTAATGAAGAGACCAAATTAGCCTTTGTTCGCCTGCCACAAAAAACAATTGATGAAACTTGGCTCACTTTTTGGAATTTTTATATACTAACCCGTTATAATCACGACAACCGATACGCAATGGTAGCGTATCATTTATCAGAAAAAATAAAACAACAATTCAATTTAAATAAATTATGAAATATCAATCTCTTATTAAAAAAATAATCCTCACTTTTAGCGTGTTATCACTCAATGTACAGGCGTCTATTTTTATTACGCCCAAAGCCCCTACGATTAATGCGGCAGCTTATATTGTCTTGGATCATTATTCGGGCGCACTTATCGCTTCGAAAGAAGCTAACGCAGAACGCGCACCCGCAAGTTTGACTAAATTAATGACGGCTTATGTGGTTTTTCAGTTAATCAAAGATGGTAGAGTCAGTTTAAAAGATAATGTTAGAATTAGTAAGAAAGCATGGAAAACTGGCGGCTCAAAAAGTTTTGTTGAAGTGGGAAAAACCATCAAACTTGAAACTTTACTTAAAGGTATGATTATCCAATCAGGCAACGATTCAGCGGTTGCTTTGGCTGAGCATATTGCTGGTACTGAAGGGACTTTTGCCACTTATATGAATGAATATGCTAAAGAGCTGGGCTTGACAAATACTAATTTCGAAAATGCCTCAGGCTTGCCAAATGTAGCACAACACACTACAGCTGCCGATATGGCAAAACTAGCCTCTGCCACTATTCGTGATTTTCCGCAGTTTTACCCATGGTATTCACAAAAAGAATTTACTTATCATGACATTAAACAGCGTAATCGTAATAAATTACTTTGGTCTGACCATACCGTAGATGGACTTAAAACAGGTCACACCGAAAGAGCCGGATACAATCTTGTTGCTAGTGCCAAACGCATTGATGATATGCGTTTAATTTCTGTCGTACTTGGTTCGACAGGTACACAAGCCAGAACCACGCAAACACAAACACTGCTAGATTATGGTTTCCGTTTTTTTGAAACCAAGAAAATTAATAAAATTAGTAGCAAAATACCCATCTCGGGTTCAACCAAAGAAGAGATTAAAGTTGGCTTCAAGGGTCCACAAGCAATCACTTTACCGCGAGGTCAATACCGATTATCTCAGCAAGTCATTGAACTCGATAGCAGTTTATCTACCCCTATTAGTAAAGGCGACAACATTGGGCAACTTATCCTTAAATTCGAAGGCAATGAGCTAGCAAGATTACCTATTATCGCCCTTGAAGATGCACCTAAAGCGGGTTTCTTCTCGCGTATGTTAGATAGTATTGGGTTGTAAATCGTTAAATTTTAATGGTTTATCTTAACGGTAATTTTATTGCAAAAAATGAAGCCTCTATTTCTGTCATGGATAGAGGTTTTTTATTCGGTGATGGCGTGTATGAAGTGATCCCCGTTTATCAAGGTAAAATATTTCGCTTAAATGCGCATTTAAAACGCTTGCAAAAGAGTTTAGACTCAGTAAAAATTCCCAATCCTCATACTGAAAATGAGTGGTTAAAAATTTTCAATCAATTACTCATGCATACCCAAGCAAACAACCAGTCCCTTTATTGTCAAATCACTCGTGGTGCTGACACACAAAGAAAACACAGTTTTGATACGCTCGTGCCAACAGTTTATATTGAATCAAATCCCTTGGTAGCAAAAACCAAAACCCTTCTAGAAAAAGGATTTCACGCTATTGTTCAAGCGGACATTCGTTGGTCTCGATGTGATATTAAAGCCACCTCTCTACTTGCCAACACACTATACGCCCAAAACGCCAAACAACAGCAAGTTGAAGAGGTGATTTTACACCGCGATACTGTTGTTACTGAAGGGGCGACTTCAAATGTCTTTATGATTAAAGACAACACACTATACACCCACCCAGAAAGTGCAAACATTCTATCGGGTATCACCCGTGATTTAGCCTTAGAAAGTGCAAAAGCATGCAATCTTATTATCAAGGAATCGGCTTTTAATGTGGATGAGTTAATGGATGCCGATGAAGTGTGGATTTCCAGCTCCACTCGTGAAGTGATGCCGATTACCAAAATAGATAGAAAAATGATTAACGAAGGTAAAGTTGGACAATATTGGGAATGCGTCTATGACCACTATCAAAGGTTAAAAAATGACTGATTTACGACTTGATGCACTCACCGACTGGCTAGAGATTTTCTTTGGTGATGAAAATTTTGTAATTAATGGCGCTAACGATGATGCCAGTTTTCGTCGCTATTTTCGAATAGAGCGGAGTAATGCCACCTTTATTGCGATGGATGCGCCCCCTGAAAAAGAAGACAATAAAACCTTTATTAAAATTTCGGCAATGTTAAATGCAAATAACATACATGCGCCAAAAATTATTGAGGCTGATTTAACACAAGGCTTTTTATTGATTGAAGATTTAGGTGACCTGTCTTTTTTAAAGGCATTAAGCAAAGACAAACTCATTGAATTGTATAAAAAAGCCATTGATACACTCATCAAAATGCAAGCAATTGACTGCCATGGCGACTTACCTTTGTATAATGATGCCTTGTTAAAAATGGAAATGCAGTTATTAATTGATTGGTATTTACCAAAAGACATTAGCAACAAACAACAGCAGCAATTAACCAATATTTTCCAAACACTGAGCAACAGCGCACTCAATTCGCCACAAGTGTTTGTCCATCGTGATTATCACGCTCGCAATATAATGATGCTTGCTGATGAAATAACTGTGATTGATTTTCAAGATGCGGTAATTGGCTCAAACACTTATGATTTATGCTCGTTATTAAAAGATGCTTATCTTGAATTAGAGCCAGTTGAAATTAAGATTTTATTACAATATTATCAAGAAAAAACCGAGAGCAAAATTGAATTTTCTGAATTTGAAAAACAATTTGAATTAATGGGCTTGCAACGCCACTTAAAAATCCTCGGTATTTTCAAGCGCCTTTCTGTGCGTGACGGCAAACATCAATATCTTGACGACATCCCTTTGGTCAAAAAATATGCACGACAAATCGCTGATAAATACCCAGAATTTTCTTTACTCAAAGAAATACTATGAAGGCAATGATTCTCGCAGCAGGCAGAGGCGAGCGCATGATGCCACTCACCAAAAACACCCCAAAGCCCCTGCTCAAAGTTCACGGAAAAACTTTGATTGAGCATACGATAGATAGACTAAAAGACGCCAATATCACTGATATTGTCATCAACACCGCCTATCTTGGCGATAAAATTCAAAAATACCTTGGAAATGGCTCACAGTTCGGCGTCAAAATTCAATACAGCGCCGAAAATACCGCCTTAGAAACAGCAGGTGGCATCATTCAAGCCTTGCCTTTATTGGACGATAAACCTTTTATAGTGATTAATGCCGATGTGCTTTGCAACTTGGATTTATCCATCCCTACCCTACCCAGCGACTCCTTAGCTCATTTAGTGTTAATTGACAACCCAGCGCATAATACTAATGGTGATTTCTCTTTAAACAACAATAAAGTCATTTTAAAACAAGCCAAAACCTACACTTTTTCAGGGATTGGCATTTATCACCCCGATTTTTTTAAAGCACATCTAGACAGTGAGCAAAAACTGCCACTTATTACGCTATTTAAAGAAGCCATTAACAGAAAAAAACTCACTGGCAAGTACTATCAATGCGATTGGCAAGACATTGGTACACCCGAACGCTTAGAATTCGTTAATAAACTGTAAAAGTCACTCATTTATGAGTAAAATAATCCTTGGTAGCATCAAGGGTGCGCCAACAATAAATGATTATAAACTCCGCCAGGCCCGGAAGGGAGCAACGGTAATAATTTTTTTATGTGTCGGCTGTTATTCTTGGTGTTACCATTTTTAATTTGGAACCTAACATGAGCGAACCTTATCAAGTTTTAGCGCGCAAATACCGCCCCCACACCTTTGGTGAAATGGTTGGTCAAACGCACACGACTAAAACTTTGATCAATGCACTTGATGCGGATAATTTACACCACGGCTTCCTATTTACCGGGACTCGTGGTGTTGGCAAAACCACCATTGCGAGAATTTTTGCCAAATCCATCAACTGCGAAAGCGGTGTTAGTTCCACCCCTTGTGGCACCTGCCCAACCTGTATCGAAATCGACAGCGGTCAATCCATTGACCTTATCGAACTCGACGCTGCTTCGCATACTGGCGTGGATAATATGCGTGATATGCTGGAAAATGCACAGTATATGCCAACTAAAAATCGTTATAAGATTTATCTGATTGACGAGGTGCATATGCTTTCAAAAGGCAGTTTTAACGCCCTATTGAAAACCCTTGAAGAGCCCCCTGAGCACATCAAGTTTTTACTCGCAACCACCGACCCACAAAAAGTCCCTGTTACTGTTTTGTCTCGCTGTTTGCAATTCACTTTACAAAAACTGACCCACGACGAAATTCTTGGGCAGTTGAAGTTCATTATGGACACCGAGGGCTACAAATACGAAGAACCTGCCCTCGCTCAAATTGCCGATTTTGGCAACGGTTCAATGCGTGATGCACTTAGTTTGCTTGACCAATCTATTTCGTATGGCAATGGTAGTGTGATGATGGCAGACATCAAGGCCATGCTCGGCTTGGTGCAACACGATGACATTATTACTTTGGCAAAACACCTGCTCAATCAAGATGCTGAAGCTGTCATTGGTTTTGTCAAAGAACTTTCACACAAAGGTGAAAACTTAACCCAAGCATTAAAAGATTTGAGCTCATTGTTTCACCAAATCTCTATTGCTCAAATTCTTGGTAATTCAGATTTTTCTGATGATATTAAGGCCCTTTCTATACAAATTTCAAACCAAGATTTACAACTGTTTTATCATATCGCCATCCATGGCAATAAAGAAATACCACTCGCACCGAGTGAACAAATCGGTTTAGAAATGACACTATTACAGATGTTAACTTTTCATTCTGAAGCTGATTCTGATAAAAAAAAACACCTAAATTAGCAAAAATAGCCGAAAAAAGGCTAAAAGTAGAAGAAAAAACCAAAATTGAAGAGGAAAATCAACTAAAACCCTCTAAAAAAGAAGAAGAAATAGTCAAAAATATAAAAAAACCGACTAAAAACAATGAAAAATTCCTTTTTACAGTCAATTCTCAGGAAGAATGGGAAACACTGATTAAAACCCTAGATTTCAACATACCTACACGGATGGTACTCAAAAATACCGTTTTTGCAAACGCTGACAATCAAGTGTTAACCCTAAATTTGGACGCACAATATTCCAGCATGTTGACAGAAGCAAGTCATAAAAACATCCTGACAACGCTACAAGAAAATTTTGCAATTACCGATGTAAAGATTAACCTTGATACATTAACAGAGCAAACCTTGGCGCAAAAAGAAATTCAAGCCAATAATAAAAAAACAGAGATAAGGCAAAAAGAATTTTTAGCCGACGAAGGCGTGCAAAAATTACAACAAGTATTCAATACAAAAATAGACTTAAATTCAATCAAAGAGGTGAAAAATGTTTAAAGGTGGAATGGCAGGAATGATGAAAAAAGCCCAACAAATGCAAGACAATGTGCAACAAGCACAAGCAGAAATCAAACAACTCACCGCAACTGGCAAAGCGGCAGGTGGCGCCATAGAAGTCAGCATTAATGGCGAACATCAAGCAACCAATATCAAAATTGACGACAGCGTAATGAATGATAAGGAATTGCTAGAAGACTTAATCCTAACCGCCATCAACGATGCCAATCAACAAATCGCTGACGCTTCCGCTGCCAAAATGAAAACTGCAACTGGTGGAATGAAATTGCCAGGCGGAATGAACTTACCTTTCTAATGATTGAATCCCTAAACCAAGCATTCTGTGCCCTCCCTGGAGTCGGTAAAAAAACCGCACAACGCTTTGTCTATCACCTATTAGAACGCAATCGTGAGGGTGGCTTTGAACTCGCCAAAGCCTTAATCGATGCCATGGAACATGTCAAACACTGCTCATCCTGTCGCACTCTCAGCGAAAAAACCTTATGCAACATCTGTGCCAACAACAACCGCACCAATACCCAACTCTGCATCGTTGAAACCCCAACCGACATCCACGCCATCGAACAAAGTGGTGTCTATAAGGGCAAGTATTTTGTATTAAGCGGCTACCTATCCCCCATCGACGGCATTGGTGCCAGCGAATTAGGCTTAGACGATTTGGAACAAAAACTCCGTGACCAAAGCGTCGAAGAAATTATCCTTGCCACTAACGCCACCGTTGAAGGCGAAGTTACTGCCCATTACATCAGCAATATGTCCAAACAATTCAACATTCGCATCACTCGCATTGCCCACGGTATTCCCATCGGGGGCGAATTAGAATACGCTGATATCAATACCATTGCCCATGCCCTATCGGGTAGAAAAGATTACGACTAAGAGTCAATGCCCTTGTATTCATTTTTTGCATACTGATGAATAATAGCGCCTATTTCCTAAGTCACACTCTCAATATTCAACAGCCTCTTAAAACTACTTAGACAACAGTTCAATTTCATACCCATCAGGGTCTTTCAAAAATGCCACAATCGTCGTCCCTGCATTCATTGCCCCCGCTTCTCGCATAATCTCGGCACCTTGCTCTTTTGCCTTTGTTGTTGCTTGATACACATCTTTCACATTAATGGCAATATGCCCAAACCCTGTGCCGATGTCGTAATTATCCTTACCCCAATTATAAGTCAATTCTAACACTGATTCTTTCGCTTCAGGTCCATAACCTAAAAATGCCAATGTAAATTTACCCTCTGGATACTCCTTTTGACGCAACAAACTCATTCCCAAAACTTCGGTATAAAAAGCAATGGATTTATCCAAATCGCCAACGCGTAACATTGTATGTAAAATTCTCATGATTGTCATCTGTCGTTAAAACATCTTATTTTACCTGCATATAAAACTTACTGTCAGAGACCTTTGCATAAATAGGGATGATTAGCAAAATGACAGGTTTTATTAAATTGGGAATTTTTTAAATCCACTCCTAGCAAGGCTAAGGGTGTTTTTAAAAAGTTTTCAATTTGATGAAAAGTGGTATTTTGATGATTATTCATATTTATGCAAAGGTCTCTGTCAATACTAATTTTTGTGAATGCAGGCGGAACAAGGGATGCTGCTAGATTTGTAATTTCTATTTTTGGACTAGGGTAAGTTTTGAAATGTGGTGATCAATGCCATCTACGATAGAGTTTGGCAATGGGTAATTGTATTTGTTTTTATTCCACGCTGTTAAAGTGCTATCAATTGTTTCTTTGACGGTATCAATGACCAAAGATTTTGGTATGCCTGATTTTTTTGCAAACTTTGCGAAGGATGCTAACGAAATTTTATACATATCTTTTTCGCCTGCCAAATTAAGTGCCAATTTATCGTTAGGTATATAGACGATGGTTGAGACAAAATCATAGGCGGGGGCGAGTTGTGGGGTTTTGCCATCTAGGTAGATGAATGAGAAATTTTTCAAATGCATATCGCCATTGCCAATGATAATATTAAAAACTAAGCGACGGATGAAATCTACGATGCCATCGTGTCCAGTTAGAGATTGAATCATATTTGCGATGTTGTCGTAACTGGCTTTGTCGTATTTATTATTTGGAAATACCCCAAATACTTGAGCAAAATCTTCGATATGAATGCGTTTACTTTGTTCTCGGTCAAAGCGTTTGATGGCAAAAGCTTTGTTGCTTGCCAAAATACCTAATTTGGGTAATCCTGATACTTTGCTCATATCAATTAAACTAATTTCTGGCACCTTAATACCAATTTCTTTGGCAAGCTGCATCATTGAAAATTCATTTTCTGGCACAGCGTTGAATTTTTGCGAGGGTAATTTAACAATCCAATCACCGCCTAATCCGCTAACAGGAATGGTTAATCCGCCATTATTTTCAATGATGGCTGAAAATTTTAATTGCACACCTGCCAATGAAAAACGATAGATTTGGTTTTCAATATTCATAGGTTTGGCTTCTTCTATATTGTTAACATAGAAATTGTCATTAGCTTTAATAATGACATTACCAGGCAAATCCCTGCCTAAAAGTTTGATTAATTTGAATTCACTTTGTTTGTTAATACCGCCTTGTTGTGCGACATATTCACGCAAATGCCCTTCGGGAAGCAAGTTGGAAAAAAATGGGGGTAGTTTGGTTTGCACGATTTTTGTTTCTGCAATGATATGACCCGTTGTGTCGAAAAAAGATTGGCTTAAAATCGGCTTGTCTTTCATAGATAAATACGCATCACTGAAAACAAACAAACTGCGTTCGTTCGCAAGTAGTGTTATTTCACCGACTTTTACATTACCGATAAAGACTTCGAGATATTTTTGCATTAGTCATTTTCCTCATCAAGACGCCACATAGGTTTTTGTGCGTCCTCTGGATTGAGCAGAGAATTGACAGTAGAAAGCATTTTTTTTGGCACTAACACCAGTTCGTATTCAAGTGAATGCGTAATATCAATGACGGTTGAAATCCTTGGATTAATCAAACCTTTTTCTATTGTTGATACATGGCTTTGTGGGATACCTGCTCTTTTACCGAGTTCAGATTGATTAATATTTGACTCTAATCGTATTTTTTTGAGCGATTGTATGACTTTATTTTCCATAAAAGATATTATATAGTATATATTCTTATTTAGTAAATATACTTTTATATATATTTATAAAGTTTTTATCAACGATAATTTGTCACTACGGGGCATCGCTTTGATTGCACATTCGCGTTTTTGGGCGCTACTACGGTCTTTAGCTTTTTCCTGATAAACCAATTCGCAGGGGTGGTTAGCACGGGTGTATTTGGCACCACCAATAATTTCGCCATTATGTTGACGCAGGCGTCTCTTGAGGTCGTTGGTAACACCGCAATACAAGGTGTTATTTGCGCATTGCAATAAATACACTAGCCAAGTTTTATTACTGTTCATAAAGGGTTTATGTTGGTATAATTGCACAGTTTAATCCATCTTTACAAGTTAATGGAAAAAACCTACAATCCTGAACAAATCGAAAACAAATATCGTTCGCTTTGGGAAGGGGGAAATCTTTTCTCTTCTGATTCAAATTCTACCAGTAAAAACGCCTATTGTATTATGCTACCGCCACCGAATGTAACGGGTAGTTTGCATATGGGGCATGCTTTTCAGCACACAATTATGGATGTTTTGACCCGTTATCATCGGGGTAAAGGTGAGCAGACGCTATGGCAACCTGGCACAGATCACGCAGGGATTGCAACGCAAATGGTAGTGGAAAGACAACTGGCTGCGCAGGATATTACTCGCCACGATGTAGGGCGTGAGAAATTTGTTGAAAAGATTTGGGATTGGAAAGCGCAATCAGGTGGCACGATTACTTCGCAAATGCGTCGATTGGGTGCATCAGTGGATTGGGAAAAAGAGCGCTTTACCATGGATGATGGGCTGTCTGATGCAGTCAAAAAAGTGTTCGTGCAATTACACCAAGAAGGCCTGATTTATCGGGGTAAGCGTTTGGTTAATTGGGACCCTGTTTTGCAAACTGCTTTATCTGATTTAGAAGTAGTTGCCAAAGAAGAAAATGGGTTTATGCACCATGTTAAATACCCCTTTGTTGATGGGGATGGTTTTATGGAAATTGCCACCACGCGTCCAGAGACCATTTTAGCGGATGGTGCTTTGGCAGTTGACCCAAGTGATGAGCGTTACAAAAAAATGGTTGGTAAATGGGTTCATGTGCCGATGACTGACAGGAAAATTCCTATCGTTGCAGATGACTATGTCGATATGGATTTTGGAACGGGTTGCGTTAAAATCACACCTGCACACGATTTTAATGACTGGGAAGTGGGCAAACGCCACAAAATGGAGGTGATTAACCTGCTCACCGCAGACGCTAAAATGGGCGAAAATGCACCGAAAGTTTATCAAGGTTTAGACAGATTTGAAGCGCGTAAAAAAATCATCAAAGATTTAGACGAAGCAGGATTATTGGTTGCAGTCAAACCCCACAAACTTACGCCACCACGAGGTGACCGTTCAGGGGCGATTTTAGAGCCTTATTTAACCGACCAGTGGTTTGTAAAAGTGGCACCGTTAGCAGAGCCAGCGATTGACGCGGTGAAAAATGGCGATATTCGTTTTATCCCTGAAAATTGGAACAAAACTTACTACAATTGGATGGAAAACATCGAAGATTGGTGTATTTCTCGCCAGATTTGGTGGGGGCATCGCATTCCTGCTTGGTATGACAATGAAGGTAATATTTTTGTGGCTGAATCACTGGAAGACGCACAAAAACAAGCAGGCGAAGGCGTGGCATTACAACAGGATGATGATGTGTTGGACACTTGGTTTTCTTCGGCGTTGTGGCCATTTTCAACTTTGGGCTGGCCTGAGAAAACGCCTGATTTGGCACGCTTTTATCCGACGGATGTTTTAGTAACGGGTTTTGATATTATCTTTTTCTGGGTGGCACGAATGATTATGTTCGGGCTTAAATTTGCAGGTGATGTGCCATTTAAAGACATTTATATCACAGGCTTAATCAGGGACGGACAAGGGCAAAAAATGTCGAAGTCAAAGGGTAATGTTTTAGACCCGATTGATTTGATTGACGGCATTAGCCTAGAAGATTTGTTAGAAAAAAGAACACAAGGAATGATGCAGCCAAAGATGGCTGAGAAAATCAAAAAGCAAACACGGAAAGAATTTGGCGAGGGTATTCCTGCTTTTGGCACCGACGCATTACGCTTTACTTTTGCGGCATTAGCCTCATTTGGTCGTGATATTAAATTTGATTTAAAACGGGTTGAAGGTTATCGCAATTTCTGCAATAAACTCTGGAATGCATCGCGTTTTGTGTTGATGAATTTGGAAGGCGAAAGTATTGATACTAAAGCAAAATTATCGACGGCTGACGAATGGATTTTATCGCGTTTGCAAGATACGAAAATCAAAGTTGAAAAGCATTTGAAGGATTATCGCTTGGACTTGATGAGTCAAGAATTGTATGAATTTGTGTGGGATGATTATTGTAGTTGGTATTTAGAATTATCCAAGCCATTGTTGAGTGATGAGGCGACTAAGGCGGGAACACAGGCGACTTTGATTAAAGTTTTAAACGAAATGGTTACTTTATTGCACCCAATTATTCCGTTTATTACCGAGGCGATTTTTGAGCAATGCAACACTATTCTCGACAAAGACAACACCAGTTTGATGACGCAAGCTTACCCGGCAGTAGATACAGCGTTAATTTCAGCGCAATCTGAAACGGAAATTAAATGGCTACAAACCTTTATTTTAGGCATTCGTCAAATTCGTGGCGAAATGAATATTCCACCAAATAAACCGTTGAATTGCTTTGTGCAAAATTTCAACGAAAGTGATGAAGCGTTTTTAAATAAGAACACAACTGTCTTAAATACCTTGTCGAAAATGGAAACCATTGATAAACTTTCGCCTACGGATGAAGCCCCTGAATCGGCAACGGCGTTGGTGGGTGAAATGAAAATTTTAATCCCTTTAGCAGGGTTGATTGACAAAGATCAAGAAATTGCACGTTTAAACAAAGAGATTGAAAAATTAAATCAGCAGAAAAAGCAATTTGAAGGTAAATTGAATAACAAAAAATTTGTAGCCAGTGCGCCAGAAGCGATTGTCAATACCGAAAGAGAGCGATTGGTAACAACCAAAAGTGCAATTGCTGATTTGTCAGCACAATTAGAAAAAATAGGTAACTTATGAAATTAAAATACACTTTATTTACACCCTTCTTATTATTAAGCTCAATGGTGATTGCTGAATCATATGTTTATATTACTGACATGGTGCCAATCCCAATGCGTTCTGAAAATAGAATTCAAAACAACCCAAGCAACCTTGTTAAAATGTTGGATTCTGGCACTAAGTTAGAAATTTTAGCTACAGAAAATGGTTGGACTAAAGTTAAATTTGAGCATACGACAGGTTGGATAATTTCTCGTTATTTAACCTCAAACATACCTGCAAGAATCGAGCTAAAAAAGCTTAAACGAAATAACAGCAGCAGTCAATTATCACTTTCTAAGCAAAATGAAAAAAATCAAACCCTTGAAAAATATATCGGCAATTTAAAAAAAGAAAATACCGCCTTATCCATTCAAAATGGTAAGTTAGAATCAGAAAAAAAACATGTTGAAGACACTTATAAAAATGCACTTAAGCTCGAACATGACAACAAAAACCTTAAAGCTGAAGCGCTACAACTAAAAGCAGAATTGCAATTATTGCAAAACAACGGCGCAATTGACCAGGACTCTAGTTTTAGAAATTGGTTTATTGTTGGTGCATTGGTATTGTTTTTTGGCTTTATGATGGGTTTTATTTTCCCCAAGTATACAAATAATAACAGGAGATTTTAAAATGAACTTACTAAAAACTGCCCTCACTTTTGACGATGTATTATTGGTCCCTGCCCATTCAACCACGATGCCTAAAGAAGTTAATTTAACGACACAATTAACCAAAACAATTACCCTTAATACCCCAATTTTATCGGCAGCAATGGACACCGTAACCGAAGCAAAATTGGCAATTACCATGGCACAAGAAGGGGGGATTGGCATCGTGCATAAAAATATGTCGATTGCAGAGCAAGCGGCAGAAGTGCATAAAGTTAAGCGGTTTGAATCTGGCATTATTAGAGAGCCTGTAACCATCGATGCAAAAGCAACGATTAGGGATGTCTATGCCAAACAGCAGAAATATAAAATTTCAGCCCTGCCTGTGGTTGACGGCAACACCATTATCGGTATGGTAACCAGTCGTGATGTGCGTTTTGAGACGAATTTTGATAATTCTGTGGCAAGCGTAATGACACCGCAAAACAAATTAATTACCGTTAAAGAAGGCACAGCGATGGATAAAGTGCGTGCCCTATTGCACGAACACCGCATTGAACGCGTAGTGATTACAGGTGATAATTTCAAATTGCAAGGGATGATTACTGTGCGTGATATTCAAAATTCAACCGATTTCCCCAATGCCTGCAAAGACGAAAAAGAACAATTGCGTGTTGGTGCCGCCGTTGGCGTGGCTGCTGGCACGGGTGAACGCATTGATGCATTGGTTGTAGCAGGCGTTGATGTGATTGTGATTGACACCGCACATGGGCATTCCCAAGGCGTGATTGACCGTGTTAAAAAAACCAAAGCCAAACACCCGAGCCTTAACATTATCGCTGGCAATATCGCTACAGGTGCAGCAGCACTCGATTTAGTCAAAGCAGGGGCAGACTGCGTCAAAGTCGGCATCGGCCCTGGCAGTATTTGCACCACGCGTATCGTTGCCGGTGTTGGTGTGCCACAAATCACAGCAATTTCTGATGTTGCCGAAGCCTTGAAAGGCACAGGCGTGCCACTCATTGCTGATGGGGGTATTCGCTACTCAGGCGACATCGCTAAAGCCTTTGCCGCTGGTGCATATTGCGTTATGCTCGGCTCAATGCTAGCTGGCACAGAAGAATCCCCAGGTGAAGTGGAGCTTTATCAAGGTCGAGCCTATAAATCTTACCGTGGCATGGGTTCAATCGGTGCAATGAATCAAGCGCATGGCTCATCTGATAGATACTTCCAATCAGATTCTAAAGCCGACAAATTGGTCCCAGAAGGTATTGAGGGTCGTGTCCCTTTTAAGGGCTCTATTCGCCCTATCATTCACCAAATGATAGGCGGTGTTAGATCATCAATGGGTTATACAGGTTGTGCAACATTGGATAAAATGCGTGTTGATGCGACCTTTGTTCAAGTTACTTCGGCAGGTATGGTAGAGTCACATGTTCACGATGTTTCAATCACCAAAGAAGCCCCTAACTACCACCAATAATTGTTTGTTAAAATAATAATTTTTTTCGATACTCGTGAGTGAGTGCTGCAAATAATGCGGCACCTCCCATAACAACATTTTTTGACCTAGCCTTAACTTCCCTAATCCAAAGATAGAAAGTGTGAATATGGCGTTAAGCCTTGCTATCACAGTGTTTTAAAAAAATATTAGTGCCACCCAGTGGTTCCACGGTGATTTTTTTTGAAATACCCCAGGGTAGCCTCTCTTGGCTAAAGCCAATTCACCTTCTACTGTGGTAGTGAGGATTGGTATCAGATTTGCATTTTCTATTTTTGGATTAGGGAACCTGTACTTCAATAAAAGCACCCTCTTCTTTACGAATAACGGCATCAATGCCACTGTCGTCAATTAAGGGCATATAAATATCAATGCCTTCTTTTAACATTAATCCTGTCACCCAAAATTCAATGCGTTTTCCAAATCCAGCAGAGTGTCTAAATGATGTACTTACATGTCATCCTAACGCTTGAATTCAGCTGCTGGCTGGAATGATTTGTTAGGTGTTTTTAAATAATTAATGTTTGTGTCCCCTTATCTCAGTAACCAGCGCATTTGTAGTGAGTGCAGCGAACGAAAAATGCATCCGCGTTTACGGCATTGTTAGGGGTATTCTTCATCTTTTTTCAATGCCTGCGACACGTAATTAATAAGCGATATAGCTTTTAAACTATTCACTTTGCTTCCATAGTTTAATGATTCTCCGTGTAATACCATATGCCTATTAAGAAGATTAAACCCTTTTTCTCGTTCATGCTCAGAGGCGCTAATTGGGATACTGGCCGCCAATGGGCTTAATAGCGCTGCTTTGTATGTATCTGCCGCCACTTGTTCAACATAAATCGCCGTTCTAGGCTTTCTGTCTTTCCTCATAAACAGGTATTGACCAACAACTTCTTTACATATTCCGTCTGTTTGCGCAAGCAAAACAGGGATTGATAAAAAGTATTCTCCATTGCGATGCGCTTTGATAACAGAGCTTATGATATGTGACCTGTGAGGAAATTGATCACTAAATGATTTTTCTATTTCACCCAGTTGATTCTCAAAATACTCTGTTAAAGCCTCCTCAACCTCGTTGATTTCACCACTCGATATTGCCCTTTTTATTTTCCAAAGACTCGAAAGTGGCATATTGAAATCTAAATACCAGCCGTGTTGAGCTAGCAACAACAGAGCTTCTTGAATTTTCGGGGGTAACTCCCTAAAAGAACGCTGCAATTCCTCAAAGGCGGGACTAATTATGCCACTGAGGGATTTTTGGTATTGTTCTGTTTGCTTTGCAAAGGGACTTAGATCGGGCAAACGATAGCTGGGTAACTTTAAACCCTCGAACGCTTTCTGTAGTTTTCTTTGCTCTTCCAAGAAGGGTTCTAATGGTGACTTAAGTGCTTTTTGCAACTCAAGTGTTGGGCGCATGGCTTTTTCTATCGCTTTCTGAGCTTGCATAACTGGCTCTAACTGCCCATGAAGTCGATCAGATATTTGTTTCCATTCTTTGAGGTGCTTTTCTAGAGTATCCATCCCGTTTCTATTCATTGCCTCGAACCTTTTTTACCCCTAACTATTTATTAGTTACAAAATATATCAATGACTGTATGTATCTTATTAACAATCAATATATTTGAGTAACTTTAACTAAAAATATAGGGTCTTAACTAGTTAAGCGGCTCTTTTCTAAAATTATCAAGTAAGATTTTATACATATCTTGCTTACGATTATTAAATCTAAATTCACATTCTTTAAGATGATATTTAAACATTTTTTTATTCATTCCTTTAAATTTTACTAGTCTAATTTTAGCATAACCCCAAAAAGATTCGATGCCGTTAATATGAGAATTTCCTCTGGCAAATTCATTCTTACCATGATGAACACGATAATGCTTTTTATAGCCAAAATCTACCAAGCCATTATATCCACGCCATCCGTCAGAATTAATAATACTATCTGTTGATGTTTTGTCTTTTATTATGCTGTGAAGGGTTATTCTATCGCACTTTTCTATAATTTGAGTATAAACCTTATCACCTCGTTTCAATAAGCCAAATACGATTATCTTGCCCCTGGCACCTCGGCCGCGTTTCCCACGGACGCGCCGAGCACCAAAGTAGCTTTCATCAACTTCAATCTGCCCCACTAGTGGGGCAGATTGAAGTTGATATTGGTCTGATAATTCAAAAATTCTTATCCTTACAAGTGTCAAAATTTTATTAACAGTGTTTAAATTTAGATTGGTTAATTGTGCTATTTGAGTAGCGCTTAAATCCACTGAAAAATATTTAATAACTTCTCTAAATTTTGCCTCTGAAAGTCTTGAACGGTTGTAATACTTATTTTTCCTTTTCATAACTAGTATTTTAAGCAATTAAAAATTGCTTAACTAGTTAAGACCCAAAATATATTTAATATCGGTCGTTTTAAGTTAACAATATTAAATATAACGATAAAACTACAACTTTTAAATTGCGATTTCAACGGCTTTATTATACTGAAAATTTTTATCATTCCCACAATGTATTTTTTGCTGCTCATGGGTGCGTCTTCGCTGGGGTTGGAAAGTTAAAATGCTTTCGTAGCAAGGTCAGTATATTGGAATAAAAAACAGATTAAGGGGTTTGGTGGGTGCGCTGAGTAGTGGACTTGAGGCTATAGATTGCAGATTGGGCAAGATTTGTCTTTATTGAGGGTAAGGGTTCTGAAATTCATATCCAGTGCATCGATAATCATTAATTTAGAGGTGAGTTGTTCGCCTAAATTTAGCAGGACTTTTAAGGCTTGCAGGGCTTGTAAAGTGCCGAGAATGCCAGCGACGGGGGCGAGAATGCCATTGCTGCTACAGGTTTCATCGTTGTTGCCGGTGGCGGGATATAGGCATTGGTAGCAGGGGTGGTTTTTTTCGTAGCCTTTGAAGGTGGACAGTTGCCCTTCGAAACGGATGACGGCGGCGGATATTAACGGGGTTTTGTGGGTAACGCAGGCTTGGTTGATTTTGAAACGGGTGTCAAAGTTATCGGTGCCGTCGAGGACGATGTTGGATTTTTGCACCCATTCGCCGATGTTGCTTGCGTTTAGATTGGTGAGCGTGGTGATTTTGATGTTGGGGTTGATGGCAGATAGGGTTTCTTTGGCGGAGGTTACTTTGTCTTTACCGATGTCGTTTGTGGTGTGGATGATTTGGCGTTGTAAGTTGGAGAGTTCCACTTGATCGAAATCGGCTAAGATGAGGTGTCCGACACCTGCGGCGGCGAGGTATAGGGCACTGGGCGAGCCTAAACCGCCTACGCCAATTAACAATAGGGTTGAATCGAGCAGGGTTTGCTGCCCTGCTATGTCAATTTCTGGAAGCATAATTTGTCGGGAATATCTCAGTAATGTTTCGTCATTCATAGGCTAAAATTATACTATTTATTTAACGCAGAAAAGTATGAACAACACGACACCGTATGAACATGGTTTTATTCTGAGCCTATTAGTTTTAGCCATTGGCGGTATGTTGTGGCTGTTTTCTCCTTTTATTCCTGCGTTGTTTTTGGCGTTGTTGATTGCGATTGCTACTTTTACACACTATCGCCGATTAAAAAACAGATATTCGGAGGCAAGGGCTGCGTTGATAATGACGCTTTTGGTAACGGTGGCCTTGATTATGCCGTTGAGTTATATTTTACTTGTCAGTGGGTTGGAGATTTCGACGCTGATACAGATGATAAATACCGATTTTGATGCGACAAAAATCAATCAAATATTTCATCAAGTTATTACGGGATTGCCGTTATCAGAATCAATAAAAATGACTTTGGATACTGCGTTTAGTAGTAATTTGGATGGTTTGTTAGCGAATGCCAAAGATTTTGCGTTGAGTATTTTGAAAAGTATTGTGGCTTTGTCTTCTCACCTTGTGTTCTTTTTGATTATCACGGTTTTCTCGTTGTATTATTTTTATATTGATGGTGAGAATACGATAAAAAAATTAAAAGATTTGTCGCCTTTGGAAAATCGTCTCGATAGTATTTTATTCGGTCAATTTACCAATCTTGCTATTGCCTTGGTTGGTAGCGTGTTTATTGTCGCCTTGTTGCAAGGAGTGGTGTTTTCTATCGGAGTGATGTGGATTGGGCTACCCGCCTTATTCTTTGGCGTAGCAATGGCGTTGGCGAGTTTTATCCCTGTGTTGGGTGGGATGATTATTTGGTTGCCTCTAACATTGTATCTCTATGCACAAGGGCAAACGATGGATGCAATGATTATTTTGTTATTTGGCGCGGGCTTTGTTGGCACGATTATTGACAACATTATTCGACCGATGATTACTAAAAAGCTGTCAAGTAAAGGGCGGAAAAACGCATTAAACCATACATTAATTACGGTGTTGTCAACTTTGGCAGGCATTATTCAATTTGGGGTTTTGGGTTTGTTTATCGGGCCGATTATTGCGGCGATGGCAATTAGTATTTTTGATGTGTATGAAATTAAATACTCGGATACATTAGATAAATCGTAACTGATATAATAGCCAACTTAACAAACTTACCCAACATCATGATTAATAAACTCGTTAAATTTTTAGAAAACAATTATCCTGATAGTAATATCAATGATTATTTAGACGCTAAATTTATTCAACTAACAAGCCCACAACTCAAGCAAATTGCCGATGCACTTAAAAGTGGCGAGTTGAAAATCAAACCTGCGTCCAGTTGTGGTGCAGAACGATTTGTTTTTAGTTTTGGCAAAACGGCTATCTTAGTGCAAAAAGACACGACAGACTCACCGGCTGTTTATCAAGCAGAATTCTCTTGGGAAACGGACTTTATGGCAATTCATTCAACACGCAGCAAGGGTAAAGGCTTTTACTTTATCACTTTTGAGTTTGATGATGAGTATCAAGTTTCCCTTAAAGATACCGACAAGAGATTGGAAGACCAAGTTAGAAATGTTGAGCAAGACGAGGCAATGATTGACAAGGTGATGCCTGTTTTAAAAGGCTTTATGTCGGCAATTTCTGAGTGATTAACCCTGTTGAGTTATCCTTTTCAACTTAACACCCGCTTTAAAAGTTGCCACAGTTCTTGCTGAAATAGTAACAGGATCGCCTGTTTTTGGATTTCTACCTGGTCGAGCAACTTTGCTTCTAACGATAAAATTACCAAACCCAGAGAGTTTAACATCTTCGCCTTTGGCGAGTGTGGCTTTAATCGTATCGAAAAAATCATTAGTCACAGATAGCGCTTGACTGTGACTAATGTCCACTTGTTTTGCCAATAAATCAGCAATATCTTTTTTGGTAATTGACATTATTTATTTCCTTTTTATCTTTGTATTGCTAAAAATTTATTTTTCATCAAGGTTAACACTTCATCAACTTTAGCATTAACCTCATCGTCACTTAAAGTTGTTTCAAGTGATTGATAAGTTAAGTTAAAAGCGACACTCTTTTTACCCGCTTCAATATTTTCACCTGCATATAGGTCAAATAAATTCACGGCAACGAAATTAGGTTGTTTTAACGCCTCAATACTATTTATCAAGTCAGCGACAGGGATTGAGTTATCCAATGTTAATGCAATATCGCGTTGAACCTGCTGATATTGAGAGAATGCAGTATATTTGGCAATTTTACCTGTTGTTACAGCTGTTAAATCAATTTCAAATAAATAACACTTAGGCAGTGACAATTCTTTTGCAACATTTGGCGATAAAGCACCAATCCAGCCGACTTGCTCGCCATCTAAAATAATTGTTGCTGTTTGTCCCTTTTGCAAAGCAGGATGTTCACCTGCTCCAAAAGTAAATTTAGCCCCTGTTAATTCAAGCAAAGATTCTAAATCTGCCTTAGCGTCAAAAAAATCTACTGGCGTTGATTCGTCTGACCATTGTGCGTCAAAACGATTACCAGTAACGATACCCGCTAATTTATTGGATTGTTTACTGGCTTCAACGCCTGCAAAACACAGACCAACTTCAAAAAACCTAGCGTTCGTATGTCCGCGTCTTTGATTGGATTCAACTGTCTGCAGTAGCCCTGCCCACAGTGATGAACGCATGGTGGAAAGTTCTGCTGAAATTGGATTAGATAGAGTGATTTTATTGGCACTGGCATCGATTAAATTGTGATACTTTTCCGAAATAAAACTATAAGTAATTACTTCTTGATAACCACGCGCCACCAAAGATTGCATAATATCGTATTTATCAATTTGTGCCTCTGCCACCACATTAATATTCGCATCCAGCGATAATTTCTGCACAGGCAGTTTGTCGTAACCATACAACCTTGCTAATTCTTCAATCAAATCAGCAGGAATACGAATGTCAAACCTAAAACTCGGGGGAATAATATGCCACGAGTTATCAGTTCGTTCACTAATCTTAAAACCCAAACTTTGAAACTTTTCAGTAATCCACTGACTGTCCAATTCAAAACCTAAGATTTTTTGAATTTTTTCTTGGGTAATGCTAATCACTGGCAATTTTGGTAAATCAGAGGCACTCACACAAGCATTAACAGCACTCGCTTGTCCGCCACAAATGTCAATAATCAGTTGTGTGGCTCTGTCCATTGCTACTTCAGTAATGTCAAAATCCACACCTCGCTCAAAACGCAATGAAGACTCTGTATGTAGCCCATAATTTCTTGCCTTACCTGCGATAGACACTGGCTCAAAAAAGGCACTTTCTAACAAAATATCCGTTGTATTTGTTTGCGTTGAAGCATCTAATCCACCCATCACACCTGCAATCGCAAGCACTGTATTGTCATCAGAAATCACCAAAGTATCGTCTTTTAGTTCGACTGTGGTTTCATTTAATAATTCAATTGTTTCACCTATTTTAGCGTTTCTAACCTTAATTTCGCCGTTGATTTTAGTCGCATCAAAAGCGTGCATCGGCTGACCTAATTCCATTAATACAAAATTAGTAATATCGACGACTGGCGAATGTAAAGACTGCCCAGAACGAGTGAGTTTATCTGCTATCCATTGCGGAGTTTTAACCGTATTATCAATGCCTGAAATGCTTCTGGTTAAGTATTTAGGGCAAGACGCTGCATTGCTAACGCTAGTAGTAATACTGGACACACCTCGTGAAGTCACTGTAAAAGTTGGCATTTCAAAATCTATCAAATAATTTGCACTGACCTCACGCGCCACACCTAAAACTGAGAAGCAATCACCACGATTTGGGGTGATGTCTAATTCAATAATATTATCGTCTAAATCTAAATATTCTCTGATGTCTTGTCCAATCGGTGCCTCTGCATTTAACTCGCTAATACCTTCTGAACCATCAGACATACCAAGTTCAGATCCTGAACAAATCATACCTAAAGATTCAACGCCTCGCAGTTTGGCTTTTTTGATTTTTAAACCATTTGGCAAGACGGCACCAACCAAAGCAACAATGACTTTTAAATCGGCGCGAATATTTTTAGCACCACAGATGATTTGTAAGTTTTCGCCCGTGCCAACATCAACCTGGCAAAGGTTAAGTTTATCCGCATCAGGATGCTTTTCACAAGAAACAACATGCCCAACCACCACTTGTTCAAAATGCGGGGCAACGGGGGCAATGCCGTCCACTTCTAAGCCTGCCATTGTCAGTTGCTCAGCTAAAGCCTCATCGCTAACCTTTGGGTTAATCCATTCACGCAACCATGATGTTGAAATATTCATATTACTTAAATTGTTTTAGGAAACGAATATCATTTTCAAAGAAAAGACGCAAATCATTCACACCATAACGCAACATTGCCAAGCGTTCAACCCCCATACCGAACGCCAAACCTGTGTATTCTTCGCTGTCAATTTTGACCGAGTTCAAAACATTTGGATGTACCACGCCACAACCTAACACCTCCAGCCAGCCTGTTTTTTTACAAACACGACACCCTTCACCCCCGCAAATCACACATTCAATATCCGCTTCCGCAGAAGGCTCGGTGAAGGGGAAATACGAAGGTCGAAAACGCACTTTTAAATCTTCTTTTTCAAAATACGCTCGCAGAAAGTCAATTAGCAAACCTTTCAATTGTGCAAAATTCGCTTTTTTATCAACAATCAACCCTTCCACTTGATGAAACATCGGCGTATGGGTAATATCTGAATCACAGCGATACACCCTACCTGGTGCAATAATACGCACAGGTGGCTTTTGATTTTCCATCGTGCGGATTTGCACGGGTGAAGTGTGTGTTCTCAACACAGAACCTTCGTCAAAATAGAAAGTATCGTGCATTGCACGCGCAGGGTGATGCTCAGGAATGTTAAGTGCAGTAAAGTTGTGAAAATCATCCTCAATTTCAGGACCCATTTCCACCTCAAAACCGTTCTTTGCAAATAGTGATTGAATGCGTTTCAGCGTAATCGTAACTGGATGAAGCCCTCCCATTTCAGCGTTACGCCCTGGTAAGGAAACATCCACTGTTTCTTCCAATAAACGCTTTTCCAAAGCAATGGTTTCTAAGTTATTTTTACGCTCAGTGAGTAAATCTTGCACACTGACTTTGGCTTGATTGATGATGCCACCCATCTTCGGACGCTCTTCTGCACTCAGTTTTCCGAGTCCTTTAAGTAAGGCGGTTAACTCACCACTCTTGCCTAAAATTGAAACCCTTAAGTCTTCAAGTTCACCTAAACTTTGTGCTTGCTCAATGGCATTTTTCGCCTTATCGAGAATTCCATCTACCACTAGAAACTACTTGCTTAAAGCTGCTTTTGCTTGCTGCGCAATCTGTGCGAACGCCACCTTATCAAAAATCGCAATGTCTGATAAAACTTTACGGTCAATTTCAATACCTGCTTTGTTCAAACCGTCAATCATTCTTGAATAACTCAAGCCATTGTTGCGCGCTTCAGCATTGATACGAACAATCCAAAGTCTGCGAAACTGACGACGCTTTTGGCGACGGTCACGATACGCATATTGACCTGCTTTGATTACCGCTTGCTTAGCAACGCGATAGACTTTTGATCTCGCGCCGTAATAGCCTTTGGCTTTCTTTAAAATTTTCTTGTGTTTTGCGTGCGCTTGCACACCTCTTGATACTCTTGCCATTTTCTTATACTCCTATTAATTAACTATACGGTAACATTTTACGAACCATCGGTACATCGACTTTCTCAACCATGTCCGGTGAACGCAAGCTACGCTTTCTAGAAGTACTCTTCTTGGTCAAAATATGACGCAAATGGGAGTGTTTACATTTATAACCACCACTGGCAGTCTTTTTAAAGCGCTTTGCAGCGCCTCTATTGGTTTTCATCTTCGGCATAATTTTCTCCTTGTCCTTTTGGACATATAAGTTACTTCTTAACGAGTAACGATTAAACAACTTAAAGTAAGTTTTCCTTACTTCTTCTTCGATTTGGGGGCCAGCATCATGCCTAGCTGGCGACCCTCCATCTTTGCCTTTTGTTCTACATTGGCAAATTCTTCTGTATCTTTCTCAATTCTATCCAGCATTTCCATACCTAATTCTTTGTGCTGCATTTCACGCCCACGGAACCAGATACTGACTTTTACTTTATCACCATTATCCAAAAACTTAACCACATTTCTCATTTTAATCTGGTAATCACCTTCTTCAGTACCTGGGCGATATTTAATAGTTTTAACGGTATTTTTCTTTTGTTTCTTTTTTTGGTCGCTCAGTTGCTTCTTTTGCTCATACCGATACTTGCCAAAATCCATCACCTTGCAAACAGGAGGTTCAGCATTCGGCGACACTTCTACTAAGTCAAGCTTAGCTTCCACTGCCATTTTCATTGCCTCAGATAGTTTTAACACCCCTGCCTGACCACCTTTGCTATCAATAACACGCACTTCTGGCGCTTTAATATAATTATTGATGCGTATTCTGTTTGGTTTTTTAATAATTATTCCTCTGTTACTAAGTTAACAAACGCCTCAATGGACATCGACCCAAGGTCATCACCACCGCGTTTGCGTACTGAAATCTCGTTATTTTCCACTTCTTTATCACCGACCACCAATAAATATGGAAATCTTTGCATGGAATGCTCGCGTATTTTAAAGCCTATCTTCTCATTACGCAAGTCCGAAATCACTCTAAACCCTTGTTTTTTTAATTTTTTCTCAATTTCAACGACAAAACCCGCCTGTTTTTCAGAAATATTCAAAATAACTGCTTGAATCGGTGCCAACCAAGCAGGGAATGCCCCTTCATAATGCTCAATCAAAATACCCACAAAACGCTCTAACGAACCAACAATGGCACGGTGCAACATTACTGGCGTTTGCTTCGAGCCATCTTCGGCAATAAATGACGCATCTAATCGCTCAGGCATTGAGAAATCAACCTGCAAAGTGCCACATTGCCACTCCCTGTCCAAACAATCTTTCAGCACAAATTCAATCTTAGGCCCGTAAAACGCCCCTTCGCCCTCTTGTAAATCCCATTGAATGCCTTTAGCGTCCAGCGCTTCTGCAAGTGCCGCCTCCGCCTTATCCCAAACTTCATCAGAACCCACCCGCTTTTCAGGGCGAGTAGAAAGTTTCAAGGCAACATTTTCAAAACCAAAATGCTCGTAAACTTTAAAAGTCAAATCAATAAACGCCGACACTTCCTCTTGAATTTGCTCGCTACTACAAAAAATATGCCCATCGTCCTGCACAAAATTACGCACCCGCATAATCCCGTGCAGCGTGCCAGACGGCTCATTACGATGACAAGAACCAAACTCAGCAAGTCGCAACGGCAAATCACGATACGATTTGAGACCTTGGTTAAAAATCTGAATATGTGCAGGGCAATTCATCGGCTTCACCGCATAATCACGATTCTCACTATTGGTAGTAAACATCGCATCGCCAAACTTATCCCAATGCCCCGATTTCTCCCACAACGACCTATCAATCAATTGTGGTGTATGCACTTCCTTATAATCATTATCTCGAAAAACGCCACGCATATATTGCTCAACAATTTGATACAAAGTCCAGCCTTTCTCATGCCAAAACACCATTCCTGGTGCCTCTTCTTGCATATGGAATAAATCCTGAGTCTTGCCGATTTTGCGATGGTCGCGCTTCTCCGCCTCTTCCAATCGATGCAAATGCGCCGCCAAATCCTCTTTATTCGCCCACGCCGTGCCATACACGCGTTGCAACATCTCATTATTAGAATCACCACGCCAATACGCGCCTGCCAATTTCATCAATTTAAAAGCCTTGAGTTTTGCCGTGCTCGGCACATGTGGCCCACGACATAAATCAATGAAATCACCTTGTTTGTAAAGCGATAACGACTGTTCAGCAGGAATAGACTCAATAATTTCCGCCTTATAATGCTCGCCTTTTTCCTTAAAAAACGCCACCGCCTCATCACGAGACATTTCACTGCGTTCAATTTTCAGATTTTGCTTAACAAGCTTGTTCATATTTTTCTCAATCTTGGCTAAATCCCCCTCTGAAAACCCATCCTTATAAGCAAAATCATAAAAGAACCCATTATCAATCACCGGTCCAATCGTTACCTGTGCACTCGGATAAAGCATTTGTGTTGCCTGCGCCAAAAGATGCGCTGTCGAATGACGAATCACCTCCAACCCCTCTTCATCCTTATCCGTAACAATCGACAAAGCACTGTCCGCCTCAATCACATACGACGCATCCACCAGCTCATTATTCACCCTACCCGCCAGCGTCGCCTTCGCCAACCCTGACCCAATCGACTTAGCCACCTCAAAGACGCTAACCGCTTGGTCAAAAGATTTTTCAGTTCCGTCAGGTAAAGTAATTATCGGCATAAGAGAATTTTGGAAAAAATTAAAAGGAGATATTTTACCTTATTTATTAATATCTATGGCTTGCTGTATGTAGCCTTTAAATCCAATTTACAATTGGTTATTCAAGCGGCTATCCGTTCAATTCCCCACCAAATACCTATCAAAGAAATCAGTATTGAGGCTGGTATCACGGCTAATTTTCGATAATCCAATTTCAGTGTACGAATGATTAACAGCGCTGATATTACGCTCAATACAATCGTTATCTGTGCCAATTCTACGCCTACATTAAAACCAATCAAAGTGGTGGAAAAATTGTCATTGGTCATTTTAAAAGATTGTAACATTGTGGCAAAACCGAGCCCGTGAATCAAACCGAAGAAAAATACGAGGATGCTTTTACGAGTTATTGATTGGTTTAAAAATAGATTTTCAATGGCAATATAGGCTATCGAAAATGCAATCAATGGCTCGATAATACGGGGTGATATTTCTACCACACCCCACATCGCCAAACCCAATGTTAGTGTGTGGGCAAGGGTAAAGGTTGTTACTAGCAATAATAATTTTCGCCATAAAAGTGATGATAAAGCCATCCCAATAATAAATAAAATATGATCCCAACCTTGCGGAATCACATGGTCAAAACCGATGGCAATAAATTGAGTTAAGCGTTGCATTTTACTCACAGGCTCGGGGTGATTAATGTCAATTGTGCCACTCGGTTTGCCGTTGCGAAGCCATTGCCACGGACTCCAATTGTACTCGTCTTTTTTGAAGATTTGATAACGCAATGCACTGTCGCCTGAAGTTTTATCGTATTGCCATACCAAGGTTTTTGGCCATTTACTGAGTTGTGTTGTGTAAGTTAATACGGTTTTTCTGGGGCGTTTTTTATAGCCGATAATGTCAATGAATGCTTTTTCTAAATGTAGTGCTTGTGTTTGTTGATTAATAGTCAGTTGTAGTTTTTGCAGGAATTGCGCTTCAAAGTCTTTAAATTGTTGACGCAATGCTTTCGGTGTTAATGCACGCAATTCGTCATACTCAGTTGAATTAGGTGCGTCGGTGGTTTTTTTGTATTGCGTGCCGATGCCCGTCATCATCGCCTCAAGGCTTAAATCAATGACGACTTCAACTTTTTTATCGGGATAAATTGAGATTTCGACTAAAGCGGGTTTGACGACATCGGCAATGGATGTACTGACTAACAGCCAAAATAAAGCGAAAAACTTAAACATTTACTTGGATTTTTTGTCTAATTTCTCTTGTTTTTTGCGTTTAATTTCATCCCAATCAATATTTTCACAAGCATCACAATGACGATTAACAATACCGATTTTGACCAATAGTGCATACACTTTACAGCCTACACAATAGCCCACAATCGCCTCTAACCACATAAACAATAAACACAATGCCACCAAACTCAACGCCAACTCAGTCGGTACATAATTAACATCCACAGGAATGCTGGTACCTAACAAACTATTAATCCACGAGGCAATTGCATCGGGATTAAAAAACACGATACAGACAGCGATAAAACTTGCCCCCATTAGCCATGCACAGCGTTTAAGTCCAATCGGCTTCCATTCAGGTTTTCCGCCCATAGTCAAAAAACTGGCAAGTAAAATCGTTGGTGAAAAACGCACACCGATGATGGACATACCTAACAACATTTCAATCAATGCATAGACCAATAATTTGGTTTGAAAAGAATATTCAAATACCCGTTTTGTCGCCTCAACAGCATAAAGCGTACGGTCATCCATATCCATTTCATAGGTATCTGTTGCAATCGTTTCAGGTGATACTTCCCAAGTCGGACCATACACCACATTCACAAAAGTGAACACCATATAAATAGGAATAATCAGTAAAATCCCCGCACGCACACGCACAGTGGCATCGTTAATTTGAATTTCATCCTCGCCAGTATCACGAAACCACAGGTTTTTAAAGACTTGCAAAAATTTATTCATTAAATTAATTTTCCTGCATAGCTCTCGATGCCTGGATTATCTTTGACACCTTTGATGGTTGGGTGATTAACTTTGGTCAAATTAAGATGCTTCTGCTTACGCAAATAATCCGCTGCCACATCCCACATCAAACGCCCATTACCCACGGAATTTACCTGCGCCCAACCCGATACTTTATAAGATTTATTCGGGTCAACTGCCGTGCCCTGGTCATCAACGATATTACTGATACGATTGCCCAAAGTTGCCGCTGGGTCAATGGTGTAATCTAAGCCGCCCATACGCACCATATCGCCACCTGACTGCAAATAAGGGTCTTGCACGAATAAGTTTTCAGCAATACCTTCAAGAATGTCTTTCAACTGTGCGCCCTTCAACTCGTTCACATAAGTTTCACCATAAGTCATCGAAGTATTGGTCATCAAATCTTCCATGGTAACATCATGCCCTGCTGGCACCGAAGTCCCCCAACGCACACCTGCCGACATGGCAAAATCTGCATCGTGTTCTTCACGCAACGAATTTACCAATACCTGATCCCAAGTACCCATAAAGTTACCACGACGATACAGCGTTTGCTCAGTGGTGCAGAGTTTCTCGGTCAAAATCGCATCGTAAGTTTTACCCACACGGTCTGGATTGTTGCTCATGGTGCTACTGCGTGCTTCAACCACATTTTTGTCATATTTGGTATTACGCATTTTATTAATAAATGACACAACTGCCGCATCTGGCTTGATTAAATTGGTAATAATCGGCAACATTTTATAATTGTAACCCGCCACTTTGTGGTCTTTAATATCTAAATCCATCACCCCAATATATTTACCCGAACAGCCTGCATTTGTTACCACTGTCATACCGCCTGCATTTTTAACTTCCACAGGTTTCGGCATACCGTCGTGCGTATGTCCACCAAAAATCGCATCAATGCCAACCACTCTCGACGCCATTTTAATGTCCACATCCATACCATTATGCGAAATCACAACCACCGCATCAGGTTTTTCATTTTCACGAATATCTGCCACTAATTCACTCATTTCATCTTCACGCAAACCAAACGACCAATCTGGGAAAAAGTATTGTTGTGGGTTTGCATTTGAGGTTCTAGGAAATGCCTGACCAATCACCGCAATACGATGTCCGCCCACATTTTTAATCACATAAGGCTTAAAAGGCAGTGCATCATCTTCGTTATAAAGCCCATTACCACCATATTTTTCCGTCATAGCGATATATTCGTCGCCGAGCAAAGCATCTTCCATAATCCGCACATTTTGCCCAAGAAAATCCCCTTTGAAAAAGCCAATATTTTTAAGCGTTTCTGTTTCTTTATAAGTAAATTCCCAATGTCCTACCATTACATCAACACCGAGCATATTACACGCCTCGACCATATCCGCACCCCGAGTCCAAAGTGAGGTGCCTGAGCCTTGCCAAGTGTCGCCACCATCAAGAGTTAAAGTATTTTGCTTGCCGCCTGCACTCTCACGCAACGAGTCTAAAACGGTTTTAATCTGTCCAAAACCACCCGTCTTGCCGTATTTAGCTGCCAAATCTTCAAAGTTATTATAAGTAAAAGCATAAGCCTCAGGCGACCCTGGTTTAACCCCAATTTCTTTCAATAATTTATTGCCAACCACATGCGGTAATTCGCCAAAAGTAGGTCCAAATCCTAAATTAACATTCGGCTCACGGAAATAATTCGGTAACAAATTACCGTGCGTATCAGTAATGTGCAAAATACGCGCATTACCCGTTTTGGCTACCTCGTACTTATTCTCCTGAGAAGATAATTTATCCGCATCATTGCCACAACCACTAATCAAACCTGCCGCCGAACCAGCACCTAATACTTTAATAAATTCTCTGCGTGTTAAAGCCATTGCCCTTCCTCAATAATAAAAAGACACAATTCTACTGTGTTTAATCTCACAATGCAAAACTATCATTAAATTATAATATTCTTATACTGAAATAGACTTACCTTTCGTTATAATACACGCCATGAATATCAAACAACTATTACAAAACATCACCCCTACCGAATTTGATTTTTCCGTAGAAGGTCTTTGTCTCAACGCCCAACAAGTTCAAAATGGTGACCTTTTCATCGCCTTACAAGGAAAAACAACCCATGGCTCTGACTACATTGACCAAGCAATTGACAAAGGCTGTGTCTGCGTTTTAGTTGATTCAAAAGACATCGAATGCAGCGTCCCAACCATCCGCATTGACCACTTAGTCCAACACCTACAAACCTTGGCAAATACCTTTTATCACGACGCAAAATCCGTCCAAGTCATCGGCATCACTGGCACTAATGGTAAAACTTCAGTCGCCTGTTTCGTCTCACAATTATTAACGATGTTAGACAAAAAAAACGGACTTATCGGCACCCTTGGCATCAGCAATTCCGAGCAAAATTCCAGCCAAACCACCCCCGATATTCTCACTTTGTATCGCACCTTAGATGGCTACAAAAAAGACGGCATCAACACAGCAGTTTTGGAAGTCTCATCACACGGCATCGAACAAAACCGCATTGCTGGGCTCAACATTACCCACGCCGTTTTCACTAATCTCACCCAAGACCATTTAGATTATCACCAAGATTTAACCACCTACCAAAAAGTCAAAGAACAATTATTCGCACTACCCAGTGTGCAATCTGTGGTTTTGAACAAAGACGACGCCCATTATTCTGATTTTAAAACCGCTTCAAAAGGCAAAAAAATCGTCGATTACAGTTTGGAAAGTTTTACCGATATAAAAACCACCGAACAAGGATTTTTAACCACCCTAAATAACTATGTTTTTGAAATTCCATTTTTAGGAAAATTCAATCTATCCAATGTTTTAGCCTCTTTCAACATCCTAAAAACCCTCGGTTTCAGCGATGAAAAAGTCATTCCTTTACTGCATAAACTCACCCAACCCCCAGGCAGAATGCAGAAAAACCCAGAAAAATTAATATGGATAGACTACGCTCACACCCCTGACGCACTAGAAAACGCCATCACCACCCTAAAAAACCATTACCCAGAACACACCATCCGCATCATCTTCGGCTGCGGTGGCAACCGCGACCAAGGCAAACGCAGTAAAATGGGCAAAATCGCCTCCAAACTCGCTGACACCCTTATCCTCACCAACGACAACCCTCGAAACGAAGACCCACGCACCATCATCGACGACATCCTCAACGGCATCGACGACAGTTACCCAGTCGATATTACTGAAGACCGCCAACTCGCCATTGAAGGTGCCGTTATCACCCTCGGCGAAGAAGAATGTTTACTCATCGCCGGCAAAGGTCACGAAACCACTCAAACCTTCAAAAACCAAACTGTAGAATCCAACGACAACGACATCGTCCTTGCTGCTATTATTGAAGGTGCAAGATTAAAAAAGATTAAAAACAGACAGGGCTAGTAAAAGAGACCTTTGCATAAATATGAATAATCATCAAAATACCACTTTTCATCAAATTAAAAACTTTTTAAAAACACCCTTAGCCCTGCTAGGAGTGGATTTAAAAAATTCCCAATTTAATAAAACCTGTCATTTTGCTAATCATTCCTATTTATGCAAAGGTCTCTAAAAGAATAATGTTCTCCTCTACCACTTATGCCCTTGCCAAAATTTTAAAAACGAATTGCGCTGTTAATGTGGCATTTTCTGGGGTTTGCACAGATACACGAAAGCCGATGCAGGGGATGTTATTTGTGGCGTTGTCGGGGGATAATTTTGATGGGGCAGATTTTGCAGATAAGGCAGTAGAAATGGGGGCGGTTGCAATGGTTTCGACACATAACACTGAGGTGGATATTCCCACTTTGGTGGTGGAAAATACGGAAATTGCGTTACAACAAATTGCACAATGGCATTTAGAGAATATTAAGCCAAAGGTGGTGGCAATTACGGGGAGTAATGGCAAGACAACAACTAAAAATATGTTAGCAAATATTTTAAATTTGCGTGCGCCGACGCTGAAAACACAGGGTAATTTGAACAATCATTTGGGCGTGCCGATGACGCTGCTTGAACTGGAGGAGCAACACCAATATGCAGTGATTGAGATGGGGGCAAATCATTTGGGGGAAATTGCACGATTGCGTGAAATTGTGCGTCCCGATGTGGCTGTGGTGGTGAATACGCTGGATGCGCATATTGGAGAATTTGGTGGGTTTGATAATTTGGTAAAGGCGAAGGGTGAGATTTATTCGATAGATTCTAAGAATATTGTGAATGTAGAAACTGCTTTTAAAGGGAGTGTGAGTTTTGGCAATGGGGGGAATATTTTTGCCAGTCATATTGAGAATAATCGTTTTGATTTAAATATTTTTGATGAAAAAATAACGGTTACTTTGCAATTACTTGGCAGACATAATATTGATAATGCATTGGCTGCAAGTGCTTGTGCAAGTGCGTTAGGTGTGGATATTAAGATGATTAAACAAGGATTGGAAAACACCGAAGCAGAACAAGGCAGATTAAACATTGTGCAACACGATAATTTCACGATTATTGATGACACTTACAACGCCAGCCCAAGTTCAAGTAAATATGCATTAGAAGTATTGAATGGGTTTATGGGTGAAAAAATCGCAGTGCTTGGGCAAATGGCAGAACTTGGTGATGAATCTGCTGCTTATCATCAGCAAATCGGTGATTTTGCAAAGTCATTAGAGATTGATTATTTATACAGTTATCAGTCCGATTATGGCGTGCAAAATTTCAACAATGCAGATGAGCTGGTAGCAACACTTAAACAACACACAAATGCAACCCTTCTTTTTAAAGGTTCAAGAGTTGCAAAATTAGAACAAATTATCGAAAGATTATGCGTATAATTTCCCACTTTGTGAAAAGTAGCAGTTTACACCTATAGCAATTTTTGTTTGAAGGTGTAAAATACAAAGTGTTTTTCAACAAGCGGTATTCCATATACGCCAGTTGGAAAATAACGCAGTAGTTTGCGTCCTATAACAATTTTTGTTTGAAGGCGTAAAATACAAGGCATTTTTTAATAGGCAGTATTCCATATACGCCAGTTGAAAAATAACGCAGTAGTTTGCGCCTTCAAGCAAAAATTTGCGCCCGTGGCTCAACTGGATAGAGTACTCGGCTACGAACCGAGCGGTTGCTGGTTCGACTCCAGCCGGGCGCACCATATTTTTTAAAACCCTTGCAAATATGCAGGGGTTTTTTGTTTATACTGTTTTACTTTATGATGACAATACCGAACATTTTAACTTTATCAAGAATTGCGCTCATCCCGTTGTTCGTAGTATTGTATTATTTGCAACCCGCTTATAGCGAAACGCCAATTTTTACTTGGATAAATTTTGCAGTTACTGGCGTTTACGCAACCATCAGCACGACGGATTATTTAGACGGCTACCTTGCTCGAAAACTCAATATGACTTCAAAGTTAGGGGCTTTTTTAGACCCTGTTGCGGATAAATTAATGGTATCAACGGCATTGGTGTTATTGGTTGATTATTACCCAAGCGACACCCATTGGTATATTGGTGTTTGCGCATTGATTATTATTTCTAGGGAAATTTTGGTATCGGCACTTAGGGAGTGGATGGGAACAATTGGTCAACGATCAACGATTAATGTGTCTTTTGTTGGCAAGGTCAAAACCTTCGTGCAAATCTTTGCGATTCTATTTTTACTCTATCAACAACCGTTTTTTGGTTTACCGAGTTTCGAGATTGGTGTCACTTTGCTAGTGGTCGCTACTTTGTTGACTTTGTACTCTGGATTTATTTATTTAAAAGAAGGTATAAAAACCTTCAAATCGTAATTAAAACACATTATAATATGTCGCTTATGCGGGAATAGCTCAGCTGGTAGAGCATCACGTTGCCAACGTGAATGTCGCGAGTTCGAATCTCGTTTCCCGCTCCAAATTTAAAAGCCTGTGAGAACAGGCTTTTTTTATAATCGCTTTATTTGTAAACCTTGGCCGGATAGCAAAGCGGTTATGCAGGGGCCTGCAAAGCCTTATAGACCAGTTCGACTCTGGTTCCGGCCTCCATATTGAGTGCAATAAAAAGCCCGACTATTGTCGGGCTTTTTATTGTTTGTAGATTTTATCTCAAGAGACTCCTGCATTGGGTATGGATACCGGATAAAAGTTAAATTTTATTCAGTTGGTAATTTTTACAAAGCCAGTCCTAGCAGGGTTAATACAGGTTTTGTAAAAGTTATCAAATGGATGAAAGTTGGCTTTTAGGCGGTATTCATACCCAATGCAGGGGTCTCCTTAAATGATGCGACTAGGATGTTTTCTTAAATCAGAAATATTACTGTCTGCACCCTAATCCAAAAACCTGCATATATTCATACTCTTTATTATTTTAAAGCCTTTAAACGCAAACGCAAAGCGTTCAATTTAATAAACCCTGCTGCATCTTTTTGGTCATACGCACCTTGGTCGTCTTCAAAGGTTGCAATTTTTTCGCTGAAAAGTGAGTTATCGGATTTTCTGCCAACGACGATAACATTGCCTTTATAAAATTTAAGGCGAACGGTGCCATTGACAACCGACTGTGTTTGGTCAATGGCAGCTTGTAGCATTTCTCGTTCGGCGGCGAACCAAAAACCGTTATAGACCATTTTGGCGTATTTTGGCATAAGTTCATCTTTAAGATGTGCGGCTTCTCTATCAAGCGTCAGACTTTCCATTGCACGGTGTGCTTTTAGCATCACTGTGCCAGCTGGCGTTTCATAACAGCCACGGGATTTCATACCGACGAAGCGGTTTTCAACGATGTCATCACGACCGATACCGTGCGCACCTGCGCGTTCGTTTAAATCTTCCATCACTGTTGCAGGACTCATCGCTGTACCGTTGATAGCAATGATATCGCCTTTTTCATAAGTGAGTTCTACATATTCGGCTTTGTCAGGGGCATTTTCTGGGGAAACGGTCCAGCGCCACATATCATCTTCTGGCTCTACCCAAGGGTCTTCCAAAATATCGCCCTCATAAGAAATATGCAATAAATTTGCATCCATTGAATAAGGCGATTTTTTATCTTGTTTTTGGTAATCAATTTCGATACCATGCTCTTCAGCGTATGCCATTAACGACTCACGAGAGGATAAATCCCACTCACGCCACGGGGCAATGACTTGAATATCGGCATCTAATGCATAGGCATTTAACTCAAAACGCACTTGGTCATTACCTTTGCCTGTGGCGCCATGACTAATAGCATCAGCACCAACTTCATTGGCAATTTCTACCAATCTTTTAGAAATTAAAGGACGGGCAATCGAGGTGCCGAGTAAATATTCACCTTCATAAATTGCATTGGCACGAAACATCGGGAAGACAAAATCACGAGCAAATTCTTCACGCAAATCTTCGATATGAATGTCGTTAACACCTGCTGCTTTTGCCTTGGCGCGGGCAGGTTCGACTTCTTCGCCCTGCCCAATATCGGCGGTGAAAGTAACGACTTCACATTGATAAGTATCCTGCAACCATTTAACAATAATACTGGTGTCTAATCCGCCTGAATAGGCTAATACTACTTTTTTTATTTCGCTCATTTTCTATCCTTTATATAAAAATGTTTTTGTTAATAATACTTGTCCACTTTGATTTAACACCTCGACTTTCCATTCACCTGTCCAAGTGTGCCAAAGGTTTTTGCTTGACCAAACACGCCATCTGTTACCTTTGATGTCAAAACTAATTTCAGCTTTTACCTTGTCTTTATAGGTCCAACGATGGGTGATTTTGTCACCTTTCAAATTACGAATATTGGTGAAAAAATACACCTTTCTCAGTGAATTATCCGCCTCTGTTAATATTTGAACAGGCACTCTATTTTCAACTGACTGTGCAAAGACAGCATTTGAAATATTTTGATGTGGCCAGCCTGCAAACGCTTGAGTGGTTAGTAACAAGGTTAATAATAATATTTTTTTCATTGTTTATCCTCCAAAATAATTGGGTAAATTTTAACAGAATTTCTTTTAATCCACCCAAGTAATGACATGCTTATAAATATCTTTTTCAGCAACTTCATCATCGCTAAAAGTCCTACCACGCACAGAAATTCCCGCCAAATGCACTGAATCTGCATTGCCACTAATCAATGGGTGCCAATCAAATAAGGGCTTGCCTTCGGACAATAATCGGTAGGCACAAGTGGATGGCAACCAATTAAATTTTTTGCCCCAATCGGGATAAATGGTCAAGCAATCGGGTACAAAAGATTGGCGCATTTCATAATGGGGGCATTGACAAGTTTCTTCATCAAGGTATTGACAAGCAACATCGGTGAAGTAAATTTCATCGGTATCTTCGTCTTCAATCTTGTGCAAACAACAACGACCACAACTGTCACACAAGGACTCCCACTGTGTGCGTGTCATTTCTTCAAGAGTAAGTTGTTGCCAAAATTCACTTTGCATTTTTATCCTTCAAAGTTTTGCTATTTTCCAATAACGATGCGCTAATTTCTTCCAAACTGACGATGGGTTTTTCTTGTTTTGATAAATACGATTGTGCTTTTTCAAACCCTTGTATGGCAGATTTTTGATACATTAATAACGCCTGTTCTGGTTTTTTTATGCGTTCAAAAAAGTTGGCTAAATGATATTGTGCCTCAGCATTTTTAGAGTGAATAGCGGCCTTTTCATACCAATGTTGTGCTTTGTTCAAATCTTGATGCGTATCATATAAACGCGCCAAATCCAATTGTGCTGGCATAAATCCCAACTTCGCCGCCCTTTCATACCAATATTTTGCCTCATCAATATTCTGCCCACGCATATATATTTTTGCCAATTTATATTGTGCCTTAATCAAATCCTGTTGCCCCGCTTTTTCATACCAAAAGACCGCCTGACTCATATCTTGCACCGTACCAACACCCTGCTCGTAAAACTCAGCCAACTTTAATTGTGCAGATGGATAGCCTGATTCAGCGACTTGCACATACCAATAAAAAGCCAATTTCACATCTCGATTAGTATTAATGCCATGATGATACATATTTGCCAGACTGAACTGCGACCGTGCATCACCCTGTTTGGCATTTTTTTTCAATTGCGTTAGCAATTCTCTCGCCGATAACGCCCGCTCAACGCCGAATTTTTGCTTGACGGTATTATGTGTATCCTTAGACTGCAACAGTTGCAATGCCTGCACATTTAAACTCAATAGCAATAATAATAAAAATCTCATAATACTTATTTTACCGATAATAATCGCTCAATGCCAATGGACACACCTGAGCATTGTGGCAACGGATTTTTAAGCGTTGATAAAAAATCTTGGTCTAATTCAACCGCCACTTTGTCTAAAACAACTCGTTTGGTAATCTCACTTTTAAAACGCTTTTGATAGTCATCCGCATTTTGTAATTCGTCATAACCATTCGCAACTTCAACACCCTTGATATATAACTCAAATCGTAATGCAACATCACCCTCCACTCGTGCCAAAGCTGATTGACAAGCGGGATAATCGTGAATAAAACACGCATCTAATTTTGCCAATTCTGGCTCAATGAGATGAGTAAATAATAAAATTTGCAAGTCTTCAATCCATTCAAAATCGGTGCATAAACTGTGTTTTTTGGCAATCTTTTTTAATGCGTTAAAATCGGTGTCTAAAATATCAATATCGGCAAATTTAATAAATGCCTGCTCATAAGACAACAACGATATATCACCTTGAAAACCCAAGTATCGCAACAATTCGACAATCTCATTCATCAGTGCAAGGTTGTCAAAACCAAGGCGATAGTATTCCAACATTGTAAATTCGTTGAAGTTTTGACTGCCTTGCTCATTATCACGAAACACCGAACAAATCTGATAAATATCACCACTGCCATTTGCCAGTAGTTTTTTCATTTCCAACTCGGGAGAAGTGTGCAGATATTTGAGTTGTGGCTGAATATCTTGATTGACTTGCGTAGTAATGCTGTCAATATAAACATCAGTAATGGGGTTGTTTAAAAGTTGCGAAGTTTGTACCTCAACGACATTTCTTTCGGAGAAAAATTGTCGGATTTGACTGATAAATAAACTGCGTTTTTTAAGTGCGTCCCGCATACTCATTCGTGCGTGTATCAACCTTCACTTTTTCACCAATGCTGATAAATAACGGCACCTGCACCACCGCACCCGTGTTCATTGTCGCTGGTTTTCCACCCGTACCAGCCGTATCGCCTTTGAGTCCAGGGTCAGTATCCACCACTTCTAACATCACATGGTTTGGTGGTGTAACCGAAATCGGATTATCATTCCAAAGCGTCACCACGCACATATCCTGCTCAACCAAATATTTCACCGCATCGCCCATCCCTGTCTCGCTCAGCGTATATTGTTCAAAGGTTTTAGGGTCCATAAAACTATACCCATCACCGTCATTATACAAATATTGCATATCCGTTTCCATCACATCCGCCCCTTCCACAGACTCACCCGATTTAAAAGTTTTTTCTAAAGTTTTACCCGTGATTAAATCTTTGAGTTTGACTTTATTCGACGCCTGCCCTTTACCAGGTTTGCGAATTTCGTTATTGATGATTGAACAAGGATTGCCATCCAAGATAAGTTTTAAGCCGTTTTTGAATTGACTGGTAGAATAAGTTGCCATTTTTTTAATGTATTAAGTGTAAAATTTAGTCATCTTATTTTACGCACTTTTTCATGCATATACACGAATACCAAGCGAAAACCTTATTTAACCAATCCAATATCAAGACACCAAAGAGTGTTTTGATTGATTCCACCACTCAAGCAAGTGACGCTTGTCACACTTTAGGGGGTGATATTTGGGTGGCGAAAGCCCAAGTCCATGCGGGTGGACGAGGTAAAGGGGGTGGTGTTATTTTGTGTCGCTCAATTATAGAAGTTGAGCAAGCTTGTGATAAATTACTAGGCACGCAATTAGTTACACCACAAACGGACGCTAAGGGTTTGCCGATTAATCAAGTGTTGATTGAAGCGGGGCAAAATATTGAACGAGAGTTATATTTAGGCTTGTTGGTTGATAGACAAACGCAAAAAATTACGGTATTGGCATCGACGGAAGGTGGGATGGATATTGAAAAAGTAGCCAGTGAAACGCCTGATAAAATTATTAAATTTGGGGTTGATCCTTTGGGGGCTTTGTCTGCAAAAGACTGTGAGGATATTGCGAAAAAACTAGGGTTAAATGCTGAATTGAGTGAGCAATTTAATCAAGCATTACTAGGTTTATATGAAATTTTCACCAGCAAAGATGTTAGTTTGATTGAGATTAATCCATTGATTACCACGGCAGAAAATACACTGTTAGCCCTTGATGGTAAGATTGATTTTGACGATAATGCACTTTATCGCCACGAAGATATTTTGGCATTGCGTGACACTTCGCAGGAAGATGAAAAGGAAATGCTTGCCAGTGAATATCAGTTAAATTATATCTCGCTTGATGGCACAATTGGCTGCATGGTAAATGGGGCGGGGTTGGCGATGGCAACGATGGATTTGATTGAACATCACGGAGGTTCGCCAGCAAATTTCTTGGATGTGGGAGGTGGCACGACAGCGGAGCGGGTTGCCAAAGCCTTTGAATTGATTCAAACTGAGGTGAATGTTAAAGGGGTTTTGGTTAATATTTTTGGTGGCATCGTGCGTTGCGATTTGATTGCAGAAGGGATTTTGCAAGCGATTGAAAAAGTTGGATTAAATCTACCGATTGTGGTGCGTCTGGAAGGCACAAATGCTACCGCTGGACTGAAATTATTAGATGAATCTGGAGTGGATATTCATACCGAATCCGATTTAACCAAAGCGGCAATTAAAATTGTGGAGTTAGCGAAATGAGCGTTTTAATTGATAAAAATACAAAAGTAATTACCCAGGGTTTCACGGGCAAACAAGGCACTTTTCATTCCGAGCAATCCATTGCTTATGGCACGCAATTTGTTGGTGGTGTAACTCCGGGCAAAGGTGGGCAGGTGCATTTAGATTTGCCTGTTTTCAACTCGGTCAAAGATGCGATGCAAGAAACGGAGGCAAGTGCGACAATGATTTATGTCCCACCCCGCTTTGCTTACGCATCCATTATCGAAGCGATTGAAGCAGAAATGCCCGTGATTGCCTGCATTACCGAAGGTATTCCCGTGCAAGATATGCTTAAAATTAAAGCGATTTTAAAAGATTCAAACTCTACTCTAATCGGTCCTAATTGTCCTGGTGTTATCACTCCCGATGAATGCAAACTCGGTATTATGCCTGGCAATATCCACCAGTCAGGCAGTGTCGGTATCGTTTCTCGCTCAGGCACATTGACCTACGAAGCCGTGCATCAAACCACCCAAGCAGGACTCGGACAAAGCACCTGCATCGGTATCGGTGGCGACCCAATTCAAGGGATGAATTTCATCGATTGCCTCGCTCTATTTGAAGCCGACGAACAAACTGAATCCATCATTATGGTTGGTGAAATTGGTGGTTCTGCCGAAGAAGAAGCAGCTGAATACATTCAATCTCATGTCTCAAAACCTGTGGTATCTTACATCGCTGGACTCAGCGCCCCAAAAGGCAAGCGCATGGGTCATGCAGGTGCCGTCATTAGTGGTGGTTCGGGTAAAGCAGAAGATAAAATCAAAGCCCTAAAAAATGTAGGTGTAGCTATTTCGCCAACCCCTGCAATGATGGGAGAAACATTATTGGCACTATTAAAATGAAAAAACCTATTATAATCTTAGGTATTGGCGAACTCGGTAGTGTCTTTGCACGAGCATTTTTAAAAAACAATTACCCCGTTTACCCCATCACTCGGCAAACCGATATTACCGAATTAGCCAATACGATTGACCCAGAATTGATTTTAGTTTGCACGGCAGAAGCCGATTTACAAAATGCACTCACCACCCTTCCTGAGCAATGGAAAGGCCGAGTAGCCATGATGCAAAATGAACTATTACCACGCGATTGGGAAGTGCATAACTTTACAAATCCAACGATAATTTCAGTTTGGTTTGAAAAGAAAAAAGGTATGGATTCCAAGGTATTAATTTCATCGCCTGCGTTTGGGATTAAAGCGGAAATATTAGTGGAGTCATTGGCACTGATTGATATTCCTGCGAATATTGTTGCCGATGAAGATGCGTTATTATTTGAATTGGTTTTGAAAAATATTTATATTTTAACAACTAATATTGCGGGCATGGCAATTGAGGTGGGTGCGAATGTTGATGATTTGCGTCATAATCATCTAGAGTTAATGCGTGATGTGTCCAGTGATATTTTAGATTTACAAGTTGCGCTTACAGGCAAAACTTTTGATAAAAATACTCTGGAAGCAGGAATGATAAATGCCTTTAAAGGTGATTTAAGTCACGGCTGTATGGGTCGATCTGCCCCTGCAAGATTGAACAGGGCTTTAGAATTGGCGAAGGAATTTAATCTAAAAGTACCAACCTTAAAAAAAATCAAACACCTCATCTAAATAAACTCACCACTCCTCGCATTGTGGAATATCATCGTAAATAATATCCCAATTCGCCTTTGACCCAACAAAAATATGCCTTTCAATCGGTTCGTTTACCTCGGTGGTAATTGTTCCCAATCTAATTCTTGTCTTACCAGGTTGGTCTTTAAATTTTGACATGATAGGTGCGCTACAAGATTGACAAAAGAATTGGCTTTTTCTTTCATTTTCTTCAAACTCAGTGATATTATCCTCACCCCTTAAAAAATGAAAGTTCTTGCTTTCTATATTGCCGTTTGTAGCAAATGCAGTACCTCGAACACGACGACATTCACTACAATGACACATAACAATATCTGTGATTCTTTGCGTAATTTTAAATTTAACCTTGCCACATAAACATTCACCTTGATGTATCGTCATAAAACCTCCTTTAATTTAAGCATTCATCTTGGCGAACACTTGCTCAATTTTTTGTTCTAAATCTAATAGACTGAAGCCACGGACTTCTTCGATAAATTTTTGCCCCATAAAAAAGACCTGAACAACGGGCAGGGAAAATACACCGTGTTGGGTACAGACTTCTTGCAGTTGTTCACAATCAATATAAATCATTTCCAAGTTAGGGAATTTGCTCGTAAATTTTGCATCAATTTGTGGCTTAATGGTTTGGCATACGCCACAATTTTCACCACCAAATAAAATTAATATCGCTTCTTTTTCACGCTTCAAGTTGTCTAATTGCGCTTGACTTTCTAGTTGATTCATAATTGCTTTGCGAGTTGGGTAAAAAATACATCAAAATCGGGTAAATCTAATTGAGGCTCTCTTTGTTTTTTGCCCCACATTGGCCCTGGAAAATAAGAATCTGACTCAAATCGAGCCATAATATGCCAGTGAACTTGTGGCAAAATGTTGCCAAATGAGGCAATATTTATCTTATCTGCGTTGAAATAACTTAACATTGCTTTTTCAATAATATCGATAACACGAAATATTTCCGCTTTTTCTTCTAGGGTGCAGTCGCTAAATTCTTTTACTTTGCGTTTGGCAAAAACTTTAACCCACGGAATTTCACTGGGTTCAACTTCTACTTTAATTAAAAGGTTTTCGTAAATCATTTTTTCTCCAAAAACATCGCATCACCATACGAAAAAAATCTATATTTTTCATTAATAGCGTGTTGATAAATTTCCATCATTCGCTCTCGTCCGATAAAAGCACTGACTAGCATTAATAGTGAAGACTTGGGTAGATGAAAGTTAGTAATCATTGCATCAACCACTTTGAATTCATAGCCTGGATAGATGAAAATGTCGGTTTCTTCTTGGGTTGCTTTGAGTGTGCCTGTTTTGGATGCGGACTCTAATGAACGCACGGCGGTGGTACCGACGGCAATTATTCGTCCGCCATTTGCTTGGGTTTGTTTGATTTTATCGACTGTTGTTTGTGGCACTTCGTAATATTCGCTGTGCATGTGGTGGTCTTTAATGTTATCGGTTTTGACAGGTTGAAAAGTGCCTGCGCCAACATGCAGGGTGACGAAGGTTGAATTGACGCCTTTGTTTTTTAGGGATTTTAATAAAGCTTCGTCAAAATGTAGCCCTGCGGTTGGGGCTGCCACGGCACCGTCTCTTTGGGCGAAGACAGTTTGATAGCGGCTTAAATCTTGTTCGTTGTCTGTTCTTTCAATATAGGGTGGCAGGGGGATATGCCCAACATTGTCTAATAATGTAAGTAGTGAATCGGTGGCAAATTCAAGGGTATAAAAGCCTTTGTCTTTATTTAAAACAGTTGTTTTAACTTGGTTTTCTAAAATAAGTTGGCTACCGATTTGGGGCGCTCTGCTGGCTTTAATCATTGCCAGTGCTTGATTGTTGCTGAGTAAGCGTTCAATCATAATTTCAATTTTTCCACCTGATTCTTTGTGTCCGAATAAACGGGCGGGGATGACTTTGGTGTTATTCATTACCAATAAATCACCTTCTTTGATAAAATCTCCGATATTGCGGAAAAATGTATCGATAATTGGAAATTGTGGCACTAAAAGTCGTGAGTCTGTTCTATTTTTTGGTGGATTTTGTGCGATTAATGTGTCGGGTAGGTCGAAATCGAAATCACTGAGTTGCATTTTTATTTTTCCTGTAAAAAGTCATTCTTAAACAAATTCAAGAGTTGATAAGTGGCGCTAACAATGGCTCTTGGGGTGATGGTAGCACCTGTAAAAGCATCAAAAGTGCCACCATCTCGTTTGACTTTCCATTGACTTTTGGTGGGATTAGTCAAAGACAGCCCTTTAAATTGGGCAATCCAATTAGATTTTTTAGTCTCTATTTTATCGCCCAAACCTGGGGTTTCTTTGTGGGTAATCACACGCACACCTAGGAGTTGGTGATTAACATCAACCCCTGTTAATAAACGAATATTGCCACTATAACCATTTGGATAATTATGCTCGATGAGATAAGCAAAAATCTTGTTATTTTTCTTGGCAGGATAGATGTTGATAGTTTGTTTGATGTTGTGCAGGGTGAGTTGCTTGGTAAATTTATCTCTCAAAATATCGTTATCATAACCCGAAACTAACTCGCCAAGTCGCTTAATAAGGAGTTGCTCCTCGTTATATTGAATGTGTTCTTTGGTAGAATCATACATCAAAGATACGAAAAATACACTAATGGCGGTGAAAATAAATAGCAACACCCCTGCTTTGATTATCGGCTGCGATTTCATTTGCCAAATACCTTAGGTTGGGTGTAATAATCGATGAGTGGCACCATAATATTTATCAATAAAACTGCAAAAGCGATGCCGTCTGGGTAGTTGCCAAAAGTGCGGATAATGACGACAAGCATACCGATTAAAAAACCATAAATGAGTCGTCCTTTGGGCGTGGTGCAAGCGGAGACTGGGTCGGTGGCGATAAAGAATGCACCGAGCATTGTGCCGCCGAGCATTAAGTGGTTTTGGGTTGGCAGGTGGTATTCAACATCATTCAATGAAAGGAAAAAGGCGGTGATGACAATGCCTGCTAGGAAGGCAACGGGGATGTGCCAAAAAATAATACGGCGAATGAGTAGGTACAATCCGCCTAGTAAAAATCCTGCGTTGATATAGGCTTGAGCGGTTGAATGCACGCTCAATTCGCTGATGCTTTTGCCCAAAGCCAACTGAGTTTTAACTTCGTCTAATTGGGTTGCACCACTCAATGCATCAACAACATTAAGATTAAAAATTACATCCAATGCTTGACTTAGATTAACAAAATCCCCTGCCCAAGTGGTCATTTGCAAGGGGTAAGAAATCAACAAAAAGGCATAGCCCAACATCGCAGGATTAAAAGGATTGTTACCCAATCCACCATACAATTGCTTGCCAAAAATAATAGCAAAAGCCACACCGACAACAATAACCCACCAAGGGGCAATGCTCGGGACGGAGATGGCTAATAAAATCCCTGTGAGTGCTGCGGAACCGTCGCCGATGGCAGGTGCGATTGGCATTTTTCTGATTTTTAGGAATAATGCTTCTACGGCAATGGCAGTTGCTACTGCCAAAATAATTTGCGCAATAATACCCCAACCAAAGAAATAATAAGACGCACCAATACCCAATGCCAGTGCATAAATCACTTGTCGCATCATTTGTGAAGTGGAACTAAATATCGCTATCATTTTTCTTTTTAACCCTTGCCATTGCTTCTGCTATTTTATCTTTTTGTGCTTTATCGTTCGCCATTTTTTGTTTTAATTCTTCTTTTTTTCTCGCCATCATTTCGGCGCGTTCGGTTTTATTGCGTTCCAAGCGATATTCCCGATATTCAAACCGTTCTCTGGCGTTATCCACTTTTTCTTGTGTCTGCGTTTCTTGGCGATACAACGCTTTGGCAAAAGAAAAATACTCAGCCAACGGAAGATGGCTCGGACACACCACATCACAACACCGACACTCGATACAACTGCTCAAATGATAGTCCATCGCTTTTTCAGTATTTTCACTCTTAGCATACCAATATAATTGTTGTGGCAACAAGCCTACTGGACAAACTTGATTACATTGCCCACAACGAATACATTCTTGCACTACTTCTTTCGCCTTGACATTGTTGACAAAGATACAGTTAGTGATTTTGCAAATCGGCACGGCTAACGACGCCACATCCACACCCATCATCATTCCGCCCATTCGCACGGCGTGTGGCTGGTTATTTGGCTTTGCCAATGCGACAATATGCTCAAATGACGCACCCAAACGCACTTCAAAATTATTCGGTGTTACTGCATCGCCTGTAACGGTAACCACTCTTGAAACCAACGGTTTGTTATCCACCACTGCATCAAAAATCGCCTTGGCGGTTGATACATTCTGACACAAAATCCCATGGTCAATTGCCAATTCTTCTGCTGGAATTTCGATATTCAACACTGTCTTAATCAATAACTTTTCCGCTCCCGAGGTGTATTTTGTTGGAATCTGCTGTATCAAAATCCGCTCATTATGATTAAACATCAACAACTCGTGATACGCCTCTTGCTTATCGTCCTCAATTGCAATAATTACCTGCGTCGCTTTGGTAATATGCAACAAAACTTCAATCCCACGCACCACCTCACGGGCGTTATGTTGCATCATCGCATCATCGCACGAAATCCCCGGTTCACACTCTGTTGCGTTAATAATCAGCGTTTGACATTCTTGCAAGCACCTTAACTTAGAATGCGTTGGAAACCCCGCACCCCCTAAGCCGATAATGCCCGATTGTTGCACATAATCAAGCAAAGTTTCCCGTGAACAATGCAAAAAATCACCCACGCCTTCATTTTCAATCCACTCATCTTTGCCGTCAGATTCCAGGGTAATGCAGGTTGATTTTAACCCCGACTTATGTGGAATAATTTGCTGATCAATGGCAACGACTGTGCCTGAAATTGAGGCATGAATTGGCGTGCAAAATTTATCTGGCGTTTGTGCAATTAATTGCCCTGTCAACACTTTATCACCCACTTTGACACAAGGTTCGGCTTCTTCACCAATCCGCTGCTGCAAAGGCAAAACGACTTTATCTGGTAACGGTGCTTGAATAATTTCCACCTGCGTTACAGGATATGGATTTTCAATCACAATACCGTTATTAAATGCATCAAGCATACGCCACCTTGCCGACAAAAGTCGTTATCGTTGGTTGGATTTCTTTGATATAAATGCAATCCACAGGGCACACTGGAATACACAAATCACAACCCGTGCATTCCTTTTCAATCACCGTCGTCATTACTTTAGACGCCCCGACAAACGCATCCACTGGACAGGCCTGAATGCACAAGGTGCAACCGATGCATAATTTTTCATCAACAAACACCACATGATTCGTGGTATTTTCACCATGCTCTTCATTCAATAACAAAGTTTCCACGCCCAATAATTCTGCCAAAGCGTCTGCCCCTTCTTGTCCACCTGGTGGACACTGGTTAATCTGTGCTTCGCCTTTGGCAAGTGCTTCAGCATAAGGGCGACAGCCTGGAAAATCACACTGCCCACATTGCGTCTGCGGCAAAATCGCATCGATTTGATTTACCAACGGATTGCCTTTGACCTTAAATTTAATCGCCGCATAACCCAAGACTAAACCCAATCCTAACGCCAATAAAGAGAAAATGAGAATAGAATTAATCACGCCAATCCAATGAAACCCATAAATGCCATTGACATTAACCCCGCTGTAATCAACGCAATCGGAACCCCTTTAAAAACTTCTGGCACATTTGCCCCGTCAATGCGTTCACGAATAGTGGAAAACAATACCAAAACAAAAGAAAAACCAATCGCCGCACCAAAACCATAAACCGCTGATGCCAAAAACCCATTATCTTGATTGACATTGAGCAATGCCACACCCAGCACCGCACAATTTGTCGTAATCAAAGGCAAGAATACGCCCAAAGATTGGTGTAAAACGGGCGAAGTTTTGTTCACCACTAACTCGGTAAAGCCGACCACACCTGCAATCGTTACGATAAATGCCACCGTGCGTAAATATTCCATCTCAAACGGAATTAAAATATAAGTATTGATTAAATAACTGCTCACACTTGCCAAAGTCAGCACAAAAGTCGTAGCAAAGCCCATGCCAATCGCCGTTTCCACCTTCTTAGAAACCCCCATAAAGGGACACAAGCCTAAGAATTTTACCAAGACGAAATTATTTACTAAAATCGTGCTGACTAAAATTAAAATATATTCGTTCATAGTGTTGATTTTAACTTAAAAAGAGCTTTAAAAGTCCAAACGAACTAATCAACAACAATGCCGAGCCCACCCAGCGTTTAAATAATGCATCATTCTGAATAATTTTTTCGTGTAATTTGAGTCCAATGATATGCCCAATTGCCGCTCCAGGAATCAGCATCAATGATAATTGCCAATCAATCGCCACACCCAACGCCACAAAAGTTGCCATTTTAATACTCACCAAAATAAACCACAGCACAAACAGCGTATTGCGCAAATATTCCTTCGCCACATAACGCATATACACCGCTACCATCAGTGGCGCACCCGTCAGTGAAGTGCCTGCCACATAACCGCCTAAAATCAGTAAGAATTTATCTACCCACGGACGATGTGAAGTGATTTTGCGGTTAAAAATCCAAGTAATTGCATAGAAAATTGTAATCGAATAAACGAAAATAATCATCACTTTATCAGGCAACGCCAACAACCCAAACACACCAATTAAAGTCGGCGGAATAATCCACCAAAGCGAGTGTTTAAGATATTTCCAATCGACTTGTTTAATCGATTTTGATAAAGTCAATGATGAGAAAAACAACAGATGAAGCCCAATGATAGGCAACCAATAAACGGGCGAACCCCCTAAAAGCAACATCAATGGCAAACCCAACGCAGCCCCACCAAAGCCAAGACCTGTACGCACAAATCCTGCCCACATAAAAATTAAGACGACTAAAAGTAGCTCTGTATTAGAAAAAATCATAGCGCTAATTTTGCCCTAAGAGGCGTGCAATTAGAATAATTTATTAGGATTTTTTGTTAAAAAATATGACAGCAATAACGATAAAGCCAATACCCGTTAACACGGGAGGAATGATGCTGTTTGCTATACCAAGCACTATCATAATTAATGCAATTATTATAAGTAAGACTGATAAATATTCTGTTTTCATTTTTTAATACACTTCAATAATTGCTTGCCATGCTTTGTCTGCAACTTTTTTGTATTCTATCTGGTTGCCTTCAACCCAGCGATTACGCCCTCGTGCTGAATAAAAAAGATGTAATTTCCCAGAAAATATTTCCCAATGTGTGCCGTCAGTTTTAACCAAACCTTCTCCTAAACTGAGAGCATTTGAGCAATGACCGTTATACACAGGCGCATATTTATCTGGATTTTCAACAAATTTATCCAGATTTTCTTTATTGCTAAAATTCCATTTTGCCTCTTTCCAATAATGTTGATACGAACTATTACCGAGTGTCGCTTTATGCTGTTTTATATTGTCAGGCTGATGATAAGCAACGGCATCATAACCACCAATCGCAACACCGCCAAAAAAACTCTTACTAACTGGTTCTGCGGCATAAATCAAACCGCAAAACAGCACAAGGCAAGAAAATAATATTTTTTTCATTATATCAGCTTAGTGCTTTCTTAAAAAATCCCCAGTGGTAAAAACAAAATCATCTTTAGCAGCGATGGTATGACACCCTATACAAAAATTATTCTGTTCTACTTTGCCATTTTGACCTGCAATCCAGCCCCAGTTTTTTGCACTGGGTGTTTTGCTTGATGCCAATTTCACCATAATCGTTAAATCGGTTGGTTTTTGAGATTTAAACGCCTTCAAATCATCAAATTGTTCCTTTACAATAACAGTGCCTACGGGTAAATTATAAGGGGCAGACCCTTGAAGCGTCTTTGCACCAATATCATTTACATAAACATCTCTATAACCATTTCTACCTTTATGCACATTACCAACAAAACCCGTTGTATCGCCTGTTGCGGTTTTTCCTTCAGTTATTTTTGTCCAATTTTTAAAACCTGCCCATCTATTATCAGAAATTTTCGTGTAATCCGCAGAACACCCTGCAAAAAGCACAACTGTTGATAAAAGTAAGCCCAATCTCATTTTATTCGTTTTTGATTTCATTTTTTCTCCTTAATATAAAAATTGGGTCTTAACTAGTTAAGCAATTTTTAATTGCTTAAAATACTAGTTATGAAAAGGAAAAATAAGTATTACAACCGTTCAAGACTTTCAGAGGCAAAATTTAGAGAAGTTATTAAATATTTTTCAGTGGATTTAAGCGCTACTCAAATAGCACAATTAACCAATCTAAATTTAAACACTGTTAATAAAATTTTGACACTTGTAAGGATAAGAATTTTTGAATTATCAGACCAATATCAACTTCAATCTGCCCCACTAGTGGGGCAGATTGAAGTTGATGAAAGCTACTTTGGTGCTCGGCGCGTCCGTGGGAAACGCGGCCGAGGTGCCAGGGGCAAGATAATCGTATTTGGCTTATTGAAACGAGGTGATAAGGTTTATACTCAAATTATAGAAAAGTGCGATAGAATAACCCTTCACAGCATAATAAAAGACAAAACATCAACAGATAGTATTATTAATTCTGACGGATGGCGTGGATATAATGGCTTGGTAGATTTTGGCTATAAAAAGCATTATCGTGTTCATCATGGTAAGAATGAATTTGCCAGAGGAAATTCTCATATTAACGGCATCGAATCTTTTGGGGTTATGCTAAAATTAGACTAGTAAAATTTAAAGGAATGAATAAAAAAATGTTTAAATATCATCTTAAAGAATGTGAATTTAGATTTAATAATCGTAAGCAAGATATGTATAAAATCTTACTTGATAATTTTAGAAAAGAGCCGCTTAACTAGTTAAGACCCTAAAAATTTATAATTAACCTGCTCGTATTATACGACAGATATGGTTAAAAAGTTGCAGGCATAAAATTAACCACTCTCGCTCTTCCATTTTAAGATTAGTTAAATGCTTGCCCTCATTGTTCTTTGTATATACCTTGTGTTTGACATTTTTTACTATGACAGAGTAGGATACCAATCTTTATACGCACCAATACTCTTACCTTGTGGATAACAGCTCCTTTGTTTAAAAAGAAAACTCTATGGCGCTATATTTTAAAAAAAATAATATCAATTTATTTTTTAGGTATACTTTCCACGGTTATTTATTCAATAGATTAATAACAAAAATTATTAACTTTTTTTAGGATTTAAAAATGAAAAAATTATTATCAACGCTACCATTTATCGTATTATTAACTGCCTGTGGAGAACCTGAAGTAAAGCCAACACCTGTGATGGCGCACGATTTAATTGAAAATCCTGGTGCATTTAAGACCAAATAAGGTCTGATTAACTCAGTGTCTCGGCTAATGCCTGAGCACTTTGCTGAACCTGCGTTAAGTCCCTACCTTCAACCATCACTCGAATGAGTGGCTCGGTACCAGAGGCACGGATTAGCACTCTACCCGATTCACCTAAGGTGCTTTCTACTTTGGTTTGTGCTTTTTTTAGCGCCTTGTGGGCTGATAAATCAATTTTTGCTCCGGTTTTAACATTGATTAAGACTTGGGGATATTTTTGCACTTCGGCTTTCAATTCTGCTAAGGTCTTGTCGCTTTTGATAACAACTTCCAACACCTGTAAGGCGGCAATAATAGCGTCACCTGAGGTGGTTTGATTGAGGCAAATAATATGCCCTGAACCTTCACCACCGAGAATCGCATTATTTTTTTGCATTTGTTCCATGACAAATCTATCGCCAACATCGGACTCTATGAAATTAATGTTTAATGCTTGATAGCCGTGACGCACACCGAGATTGGTCATTTTGGTGCCGACTACGGTGTTGTTGCTTAGTCGATTTTGTGCTTGCCAAGCTTTGGCAATGATAAAAACCAGCTCGTCACCATCAATCAATTCACCTTGTGAATCTACCATCATTAGGCGGTCACCGTCACCGTCGAAAGCGATACCTAAATCGGCTTTTTTCTCGAGCACAGTTGCTTGTAAATTTTTGGTATCGGTTGCACCACAATTGAGATTAATGTTAAAACCATCGGGTTGATTGTTGATGACGGTGAGGTTGGCGCCTAATTCGGAAAATACATTTTCGGCAATGTGATAAGTTGCACCATTTGCACAATCTACTATGATATTAAGACTGGATAAATCAATCTCTTTGTCAAATGAATGTTTGCAAAAATCAATATAACGCCCTAGTGATTGTTCGTGGCGAATGGCTTTGCCGATGTTTTCACTGCTGACGCTAAGCATCGGTTGCTGTAGTCGCTCTTCAATGTCTTTTTGGTCTTGATCACTGAGTTTGAAGCCTTTGTCGGAGAAGAATTTAACGCCGTTATCTTGGAAATGATTGTGCGATGCACTGATTACCACACCTGCTGTGGCGCTATAAGTTTGCGTGAGATAGGCGATAGCAGGGGTTGGCATTGGGCCCAAAAGCCCAACATCAACACCTGCGGATAAAAAGCCTGCTTCTAATGCTGATTCAAATAAATAGCCTGAAACACGAGTGTCTTTACCAATGACAACACTGGGATTTTCATGGTTTTGTGCCAAAACTGAGCCGACTGCCCAGCCTAATTTTAGGAAAAAATCCGCTGTAATTGGCTTAACACCCACTTCACCTCGTATGCCATCCGTTCCAAAATAATTAGCCATTTTCAACCTTGTTTATTACCATTAATGCGTCTTTGGTTGCTAAAACATCATGCACACGCACAATATTAGCCCCTTTTTGAACGGCTATTATAGCCCCTGCAACGCTACCCACTACCCTTTCATCAACTTTTCTATCATTCAACATTTGCCCAATCATTCGTTTGCGTGACAATCCTGCCAACAAAGGCAAGCCCAGAGATTTGAATTCATCAAAACGACGCAAAATTTCTAAATTATGTTCATAGGTTTTGCCAAAGCCGAAACCTGGGTCTAAAATCAATCTGCTTTCACTAATTCCTGCGTCAACACAAGCGTTAATTCTGTCTTTAAAAAAGTGTTTAATATCTGCCACCACATCATCATACTCAGGATTATTTTGCATACTCCGTGGGCTGCCTTGCATGTGCATCAAGCAAATATCAGCGTCTAATTCAGCCACTGTTTCCAACGCACTTTCGGCACTCAACGCACACACATCGTTAATCAATTTTGCCCCTGCTTGAACAGCGAGTGTCATCACTTTTGGCTTTGAAGTGTCAATAGAAATGGGAATATTTGTTATTTTAACAAGGGCTTCAATCACAGGAATTACTCGTGCAATTTCATCTTCAAGAGAAACCGCTTCCGCACCTGGGCGAGTTGATTCTCCGCCAATATCAATAATATCCGCCCCCTGCTCAATCATCCGTTGCGCACTTTGAATCGCATCAGTAACCTCAAAATGCCGACCACCATCCGAAAATGAATCGGGTGTTACATTTAACACACCCATAATTTTAGGCTGAGTAGCCATATCGTTTTAAGCGAATTTTTCGTCTAATGGGGCTTCGGTTTCCTCTGTTGTTTTCTCTGTTGTTTCTGTTTCAAGCCCGCTTCCCAACTCGGTAGAAGCCACATCAGAATCAACAATCACCGCCGCTTCACGCATCGGCACTCTTGCCATTAAATCATCAATTTGTTCTTTATCAATGGTTTCAAATTCCATTAATGCTTTCGTCATTGAATGCAAAATATCAACATTGTCTTCCAATATTTTTAGCGCAATCGCGTAATTCGCATCAATAATCGTGCGAATTTCAGAGTCAATCACTTTAAAAGTGTCCTCTGAAATATGTTTGTGCTTAGTCACTTGTTTACCCAAAAATACTTCACCATCATCTTCGCCATATGCCAAAGGTCCTAATGCTTCAGACATACCCCATTGTTTAACCATTTTGTGTGCAATTTCAGTGGCGCGTTCAATGTCATTGCTCGCACCTGTCGTTACCGCATCATCGCCATAAATCAAGCCTTCGGCAATTCGCCCACCAAATAATGAGCATATTTGTGAATTTAATTTGCGTTTAGAAATGCTATAACTGTCTTTTTCTGGCAAGAACATCGTTACGCCTAACGCACGCCCTCTCGGAATAATACTAACTTTATAAACAGGGTCGTGCTCAGGCACCAAACGCCCGACAATCGCATGTCCCGCTTCGTGATAAGCGGTCATTTTCTTCTCAGATTCGTCCATTGCCATCGATTTGCGTTCAGCACCCATCATAATCTTATCTTTGGCTTTTTCAAACTCGTTCATACCAACCAATTCTTTGTCCTTGCCTGCGGTAATTAATGCTGCTTCATTACACAAATTTGCCAAATCTGCACCCGAAAAACCCGGTGTTCCCTTAGCAATATTGACTGATTTCACATTTTTTGCAATTGGTAATTTACCCATATGCACTTTTAAAATCGCATCACGACCATTAATATCTGGCAAGCCCACCATCACTTGACGGTCAAAACGCCCTGGTCTTAATAACGCAGGGTCTAACACATCGGGGCGGTTGGTGGCAGCGATAACGATAATCCCTTCCGAGCCTTCAAAGCCATCCATTTCAACCAACATTTGGTTTAAAGTTTGCTCTCGTTCATCATGACCACCGCCCATACCTGCACCTCGTTGGCGACCGACGGCATCAATCTCGTCAATAAAAATAATACACGGTGCATTTTTCTTCGCTTGCTCAAACATATCACGCACACGAGAGGCGCCAACACCGACAAACATTTCTACAAAATCAGAACCCGAAATGAAGAAGAAAGGCACTTCTGCCTCGCCTGCAATGGCTTTGGCTAACAGCGTTTTACCCGTTCCTGGAGGACCAACCAATAAAACGCCTTTAGGGATTTTTCCGCCTACTTTAGTAAATTTAGTCGGCTCGGATAAGAAATCCACTAATTCTTTTACATCTTCCTTAGCCTCTTCCACGCCTGCGACATCTTTAAAAGTGACTTTTGATTCATCTTTAGGGATTAATCTCGCCTTAGATTTGCCAAAACTCATTGGATTTTTGCCGCCCATCGCACCGCCAGCCCCTTTCATCGTATACAAAATAACACCAATTAACAATAAAATTGGTGCCAAAGAAATAATAAGCTGTTTAAAAAACCCCTCTTTTTCAGGCGGTTTAGCGACCACATTCACGCCATTATTAAGTAAATCACCCATTAAACCTAGGTCGCCTGGGCTGTATGTAGTAAACTCTTGACCACCAGAACCAACACCCACAATACGACTACCTGCAATAGTTACATCGGAAACATCGCCTTGCTTAACACTTTGAATAAATTGAGAATAAGTAATATTATTCTTCTCTTCACCAGACTGAAATTGACTAAAAAGTGAACTGGCAACACTGCCCAAAACCAACCAAAATAACAAACTTTTAAACATAATATAAAATAAATAAAAATAAGCGAACAAATATACCCTATCTGAGGGCTTCACGACAAAGTGTTTTTTCAAGGTTTAATGAACAAATAAATTAAAATTCTGTCATAATTACCACTTTACATTTACTCAACAAAAAACATGTCAAAAATCAACTTACTTTCTATTCTTCTTATCTCTAGCTTATTAAGTGCCTGTGGCTTTCACACGCCTAACAACGCTATATCTCTGAACGCATCCATAACTGGTAAATCGGACAGTGCTTTTGCAACTGAACTTACAAAGCATTTCAACGCTAAAGCAAAACAGTCTTTAATTATTCAAATTGGTGAGGAAGTACAAAAACAACAAGCTACCGCTTATTCAGGAAATGTCGCTAGCAGCTATACACTAATGCTTAGCGTACCAATTAAAATATCTCGTGATAAAAAAAACCTATTGTCAACAACTTTAACAGCTAGCACAACCATTAGCGAAATATCCACATCACAAGCCGATAGACTGAAAATTAATGCAAATTACGCTCAACTTCGAAAAAGACTTGTAACAAACTTATTGAGAAGATTAAAAGCGCTTAAATAACTTTAAATGCATATTAAGCCTGAACAACTCAAAAGTAATCTAGCCAATCAACTGAATTCGATTTACTTTATTTTTGGTCCAGAGCTTTTATTGGTTGAGCAAAGTTTAACTCATATTAGAAATACCGCAAAAACACAGGGGTTTGACGATAAAGTCAGTTTTGAAGTGGATGGCAATTTTGATTGGGGCGCAATCACAGCCGAACTCTCGGCAGCGTCGTTATTCTCCCCAAAACGCATTATTGAATGTCGTCTTAAAACGGGAAAAATCGGCATTAAAGGCTCGAAAGCACTGACGGCAATCGCCTCAAATTTACCTAGCGATATTTTGCTTATCCTTTCCACTGGTAAACTTGATTTTGCCCAACAAAAATCAAAATGGTTTAAAACTTTGGATGCAAACGGTGCGATTGTGCAAGTTTGGGAAGTGCAACGAGAACGCCTTGTTGGCTGGATTGCTAATCATATGGCAGAAGAAGGTTTAACCTCTAATCCGAAAATTGCAGAAGGCATCGCCTACTTTACCGAGGGCAATTTACTTGCCTCAATGCAAGAAATTCAGAAGTTAAAAATGGCGTATCCCAATGGCAATATCGACACTGATGACTATCTCAAACAACTCAATCAACAATCACATTACACGGTTTATAATTTGGTAGATTCTGCTTTATTGGGCAACAGCGAACAAGTACTCAAAATTTATTCAACGATGATTAACGAAAGTGCAATGCCGATTATGTTAAGCAGTATCCTGTATCGAGAAATCAGTGCAATTATTGAAATGGCGATTGAATTACAACAAGTGAAACAAGTGGAAAGCGTGTTAAACAGCCACCGAGTTTGGCAAAGCAAAAAAGCGGCTATTGGCAATGCACTAAAACACCATCCTTACCAACGCCTACAAAAAATGTTATTATCACTCGGACGCATTGACCGATCCATCAAAGGCATGGATAATCTCAATGTGATTGACGAATTACGCATACTCTTACTTACTTTAGCGGGAAAAACACCATGGGCTCAATAAATGAATTGATTAACACACTGGGTCAAAACGCACGCACAGCAGCAAAAACGCTACGAAGTGCAACAACCAATCAAAAAAATATGGCTTTAATTCAAATTGCCGAACAAGTGGATAAAAATCGTAAAGATATTTTAACTGCCAATACAAAAGACTGCGCTAAAGGTGAAGAAAAAGGCTTGGATGCCGCACTTTTAGACCGATTAATGCTAGACAACACTCGCTTAGATGGCATCATTGAAAGTCTTAAGAAAATTACCACTTTACCTGACCCAGTTGGCGAAGTAACCGATTTAAAATACCGCCCAAGCGGCATTCAAGTCGGCAAAATGCGTGTGCCACTCGGCGTTATGGGTATCATTTACGAATCGCGTCCAAATGTAACAATCGATGCCGCTGCCCTTTGCTTAAAATCAGGCAATGGGGTAATTTTACGTGGTGGATCGGAAGCGATTAATTCCAACTTAGCCCTTTATACCTGTGTCAAACAAGGCTTGATTAACACAGGTTTGGATGAAAATTGTGTGCAATTAATTAACACCACTGACAGAGCTGCTGTTACCGAATTAGTCAAAGCCAAAGAGTTTGTTAATGCCATCATCCCACGAGGCGGAAAAGGTCTGGTTGAGGCCATCAGCGACAATGCTAAAATGCCTGTGATTAAGCATTTAAACGGCATTTGCCACACTTACATCGACAAAGATGCTGACGCCAAAAAAGCCATCGACATCGCTTTTAATGGCAAAGCCCGTCGTTATGGCGTGTGTAATGCCACTGAAACTTTATTAATTCATGCCAATGCAGTCGGTCGCGTTATGCCCGAACTCATCGCAGAATTTGCCACCAAAGGCGTTGAACTCAGAGGTTGTGAAGAAACGCAAAAACTTTCAAAGCAAATCAAACCCGCCTCCGAAGAAGACTGGGATACCGAATATTTAGACGCTATTTTATCCATCCGCATCGTCAATTCAATGACGGATGCCATCGACCACATCGAAAAACACAGCTCTGGTCACACCGAAGCCATCGTCAGCGAAAACTACAGTGCCGCCCGCCGTTTTATGAGTGAAGTTGATTCATCATCCATTATGGTTAACGCTTCCACTGCCTTTGCCGACGGCTTTGAATATGGGCTTGGTGCAGAAATTGGCATCAGCACCGACAAATTCCATGTGCGTGGACCAGTCGGATTAGAGGGCCTCACCTCACAAAAATACATCGTCCTTGGCGATGGGCATATCCGAAGTTGACAACTTGACAACTTGTAATTAAAATACAAGTTAAAAAAGGAGAAAGTTATGTTAAATATTTCAAGTGCCAAAGCAAAAAACGAATTTTCTAATGTGTTAAAACAAGTGCAAAATGGTGAAAGTTTTGTCGTAGAATACGGCAGAAAGCATAAGAAAATTGCCAAAATTATCCCCTATGAAAAACCTAAAAAAACAAATGAAGGTATAAAAATAGGTTTGTATGAAAACGACAAAAATGTCAGTATTAAAATACACGATGATTGGGCAATGACAGATGAAGAGTTGTTAGGTTTGGAATAGTGAACTACTTAATTGATACTCATATACTTGTATGGTTAATTAAATATCCCAAAAAAATTTCCCAGCAACAGCTTAATATTTTTCAAAATTCCGAAAATAAAATCTATATTAGCAACATTAGTTTCTGGGAGATTGCTCTAAAAAGTAACAAAGGAAAAATGGAAATACTTGGGTTTAATCCTGATGACTTACCCATAATTGCTAAAGAATTAGGGTTAAAGATATTAGACATAAACTCACAAACAATGGCGAATTCTTACCAACTTAGTGCAGTAGAAAAACACAAGGATCCTTTTGATAGACTGCTGATTTGGCACTGCATTCAAAATCATTACACTTTTATTTCAAGCGATAGTAAATTACATAATTACGAAAAACAAGGGCTAAAATGGATTTAGAACAACAATTAGAAATATTTTTAAGAGGCACGAATGAAATCTTGCCCCTTGAAGAACTCAAAGACAAACTCAAACGCAAAAAAGTGTTAAAAATCAAAGCAGGGTTTGATCCAACAGCCCCTGATTTACATTTAGGGCATACGGTTTTAATTAACAAACTCAAAATGTTACAAGATTTAGGGCATGAAATTCAATTTCTGATTGGCGATTTTACTGCAATGATTGGCGACCCAACTGGCAAGAGCAAAACGCGTCCACCACTTTCGCGTGAGCAAGTAGTGGAAAATGCCAAAAGTTACACCGAGCAGGTTTTTAAAATTTTAGATAAAGAAAAAACCACGGTTATTTTTAATTCTCAGTGGATGGACAAATTAACCCCAATGGAATTTATCAAACTCGCGTCAATGCGCACTGTTGCCAGAATGTTGGAACGCAATGACTTTGATACCCGCTACAAAAATGGTGATGACATTGCCATTCACGAATTTTTATACCCGCTTGCACAAGGTTACGATTCCGTTGAATTAGAAAGCGATGTTGAGGTGGGAGGTACCGACCAAAAATTTAATTTATTAGTCGGTAGAGAATTGCAAAAACGCTATGGAAAAGAACAACAAGTTATCCTTACAATGCCGATTTTAGAAGGCTTAGATGGCGTACAAAAAATGTCAAAATCGTTAGACAATTACATCGGTATTGACGATGCAGCCGATGAAATGTTTGGCAAAATTATGTCAATTTCAGATGAATTAATGTGGCGTTATTTTGAGTTATTGAGTTTTAAAAGTTTAAAAGACATCGCAAATTTAAAGCAGGAAATGGAAGGTGGCAAAAACCCAAGGGACATTAAGTTTATCCTCGCCGAGGAAATTATCACCCGCTTTCATAACGCCGAATCTGCCAAACAAGCGCAACAAAATTTTATCGACCGCTTCGCCAAGAATCAAATTCCCGATGAAATGACAGAGTTCACTTTTGATGCAGGCATCAAAATTGCCAACCTACTAAAAGATGCAGGGCTGTGTGCCAGCACTTCAAATGCCTACCAAATGATTAAACAAGGCGGTGCAAAAATTGACGGAAAAAATATTACCAATAAAAGCTTTGAACCCGAAGTAGGCACCGCTGTTTATCAAATCGGTAAACGAAAATTTGCCAGAATCACAATTCAGTAGGTGTATAATGTTTTGCTTCCAGGGGATGACATGGCTTCGACGAGGAGTTGGATTTCAGGGATGCATGCCGAGGATGAGAATAACTCGTAACCGTTTCTCAAAAAAGATAGTTGCAAACGAAAACAACTACGCTCTAGCTGCATAGCTAGCCGCTCCCTTGAAATTGTCTGTGTTTCTTGGACAGCGGTCGATTACAGACTCGCTAGGATTATTGGTTTAGGGTGATTCGGTTAAAACTTACTAAAATCGCTGCTTACATCCCTGATGGTCGGGTGGTAGGTGGTTAACTCAATTGACCAAGCTAAGCATGTAGATTCTCTGTTTGAAAGTTTTCGGACGGCGGTTCGATCCCGCCCATCTCCACCAACTTTTGTAAAAAAATGCCCATTTTTTAATGGGCATTTTTTTAACAAATTTTTGACAGACGAAAAAAATGACCTTGACCGAAAGCCAAGACCAAAATGGCCCTGTGAGAGGACCGATAAGCTCAGGGGCAACCACACCCCTTAAACTCAGAGGCACCTCGTAAAGTCAAGGTACAGGGTATATTTTAAAGTAAGAACAGTTTAGTTGTTAGGTTTTTTTCTTGGGTTTGTTACCCCAGAATCCTTTCTTTTTCTTGGATTTATTCTCAGCAGAGTTGCTGTCTTTTCCGTATCTTGGCTTGCTACGACCCTTGTTTTTCTTGGGTTTTTTGTTTTTAGGTGGGTGTAGTTTTTTGCCTGTTTCTGGCACATCGTGGCTGGGGATAAAGTCATCTACCATAATGCGCTCAAGTTTTTTCTGGGTTAAGCGCTCAATATCAAATAGTTGCTTGGCTTCATCGGCACTGACTAATGAAATGGCTTCCCCTTTTGAGCCAGCACGCCCTGTTCTGCCGATGCGGTGCACATAATCTTCAGGGACATTGGGTAAATCGAAATTAATCACATGGGGTAATTCAACGATGTCGATGCCTCGGGCGGCGATGTCGGTGGCAACTAAGACATTGACTTTACCCGCTTTAAAATCTGCTAAGGCACGGGTGCGGGCACCTTGTGATTTGTTGCCGTGAATGGCGGCTGCGGTAATGCCTTTCTTACCGAGTTGTGTGGCAATACGATTAGCGCCATGTTTGGTGCGGCTAAATACTAGGACTTGATACCAGCTGTGTTCTTGAATAAGGTGGGTTAATAGGGCTTGTTTTTTAGATTTATCAACGGGGTGAATCCATTGTTTGACGGATTTTACGGTGGTATTTCTTGGAGTAACTGAAATTTCCACTGGGTCATTAACCAAAGTTTTGGCTAATTTTCTGATTTCATCGGAGAAGGTTGCGGAAAACATTAAGGTTTGTCTTTTTTCAGGCAAAATTCTTAAAATGCGTTTAATGTCGTGGATAAAACCCATATCGAGCATTCTGTCTGCTTCGTCCATTACCAATATTTCTAATTGGTCAAATTTCACCGCATTTTGTGAATATAAGTCTAATAATCTACCTGGAGTTGCGACCAAAATATCCACACCGCCTCTGAGTTTTTGCATTTGTGGGTTGATTTTCACACCGCCAAAAACCACGGTTGATTTAAGTGACAAACCCTTGCTATAATCAACAACACTGGCATTCACTTGAGCGGCGAGCTCACGGGTTGGGGTTAAAATCAATGTGCGGACTTGGTTAGATTTTGCAGGGGTGCCTTTTGATAACAGTTGCAAGATTGGCAAGGTGAAGCCCGCTGTTTTTCCTGTGCCTGTTTGGGCAGCAGCCATAATATCTTTGCCTTGTAAGACAACGGGGATTGCTTGCTCTTGAATTGGTGATGGTTTGTCGTAGCCTTTTTTGGTTACAGCGTCGAGAATGGAATCAGATAAACCTAGTTTTGAAAAACCCATAAGAAGTTATTTTTTGAAATAAAGGTATGCATTTTACATTAGCATCTTATAATGTATTTATGAATAATATTAAAACATCTTGCACTCTAGAGCATTCTCTCTTGCCCTTAGGTAATTCACCTTGTCTTGGCATTGTGCATTATTGTATTGCTAATGGGACTGTTGAATGTTTGTCATGGTAACCTTACTTATCAAGGTGTTTGTGATGCTCATAATTTGCTTTTTGTGGATGCACGAACTTACCTTAAAGGTTAGTGCATGGTATGATATTCGTTTTGGAAAAAGGGTAAAAAATGTCAAATTTAACACTGGTTATCGGTAATAAAAATTATTCATCTTGGTCGTTGCGACCTTAGATTTTTTTAAAACAATTTCAAATTGAATTTAAAGAAAAGAAAATCTTTTTATTTACCGATACAACTGACCAAGAGTTATCTGAATACAATTCTAATTCAAAAGTACCTGTATTATTAGACGGTGATTTAGTCATTTTGGATTCTTTGGCAATTCTTGAATACTTATCAGAAAATTATTTATCGGGTGCTGGACTACCTAACTCTACTGCTGATCGTGCAATTGCTCGTTCAGTCAGTGCAGAAATGCATTCAAGTTTCTTCAACATTAGAAATAATTTACCGATGAATTGCAGAAGACCACTCAGCACACTTTCTTTACCCAAAGAAACCCAAGAAGAAGTCAAACGAATTGCTAATATCTGGCGCCAATGCCGAGAAAAATACAGCAACAAAGGTGAGTGGCTATTTGGCGAGTATTCAATTGCCGACGCAATGTTTGCCCCAGTGGTTTTGCGTTTTCATACCTATGGCGTCAAACTTGACGGATTGGCACAGGCGTATATGCAAAGCGTCCTTCAGCAACCCGATATTATTGAATGGATAGCCTCAGGTGCAGCAGAAACTGCCATTATAAAATCAGGCGAAATTTAACCAACTTCAGAAGGTGTTCTCGCTTTAATGCTCAAAGCGTGCAACTCGCCACTGTCAATTTCTGAACGCACGGTAGCCAACACCATTTTTTGTCTATTTAATAACGACATGCCTTCAAAAGCAGGTGAAACTACTAGGGTTGAGCAATTGCAACCATCGCCTTCCATGGTAACGGTTGAATTTTCAATACCTGCTTCGAGTTTTGTTTGGATTTCTTCTAGTGTCATGCGCCAAAGGCTCCTTTAAGTGCAAAGAAAAATAAGATTGACATCAATGCCCCTGCGGGCAGTGTAATCAACCACGATAAAAATATTTTGTTAATCATCCGCATATTTAATGCTGCCATACCACGCGCCAGACCAACCCCTAACACTGCACCTACCAATACTTGCGTCGTTGATACTGGTAAGCCTGTGCCTGAAGCAATCACAACGGTTGCTGCTGCTGCCAAGGTCGCTGCAAAACCTCGTGATGGGGTTAATTGTGTGATACCCGTCCCAACAGTCGCAATCACTTTATGCCCATAAGTGACCAAACCGAAGACGATACCTGCACCGCCCACCAATAAAATACCAACAGGTAACGCACTTTTGGAGCCGATTAAACCACCACTTTCAATCACGCCGTAAATAGCGGCTAAGGGGCCGATTGCATTTGCGACATCATTTGATCCATGTGCAAATGCCATGGCGGCTGCGGTAATTACCATTAACACGCTGAATATTCTTTCCATTGAGGTAAAGTGAAAATCTTTATTTTCTTTAGGGTCAACTTGGATACGGCGAATAATCACAGTACCAACAAGAGCAACCAGTACACCAAATGTGAAAGCTAATAAATAACTAGTGCTTGTATCAAACTCTAAACCAATGTGTTTAAGTCCTTTAAAAATTGTAACTAAAGAAATAATAAATCCCACTAAAAACATATAAAACGGTACATATTTTTTAGCATTATCAAATGGATCAGCTGTATCAATAATGAGTTTTTGCAGACTTTTAAATAATACAAATGCAATACTACCTGCCAAAATCGGCGACACAATCCAACTCATAGCGATATTGCCAACCTTGCTCCAAGCAACCGCATCAATGCCCACACCAACTGCACCAAATCCCACAATCGCACCAACAATTGAGTGCGTTGTTGACACGGGCCAGCCGAGCGAAGAGGCAATCATTAACCAAAATCCTGCTGCCAATAAAGATGCCAACATACCATAAACCAATAAATGTGGGTCGTGGGTAAAAACATTGGCATCTAAAATGCCTTTACGAATGGTGGCTGTTACTTCGCCCCCTGCTAAAACTGCCCCTGCAAATTCAAAAATAACTGCAATAACAATCGCCTGTTTAACAGTAATAGCACCCGAGCCTACTGAAGTGCCCATCGCATTTGCCACATCATTTGCACCCACGCCCCACGCCATAAACAAGCCAAAAATGACAGCAAGAATTAATAAAATATCACCGTAATTTGCAATAATTTCCATAATACCCTCTTACTTTGCAAGTAAAACTTCTAAGCGGGAACCGACTTTTTGAGCGGAATCTGCTAACTCACCTAACCACTCAACTGCACGGTAATAAAACATTACATCTACTGGCGGATAATCTTCTTCTAATGGAAATAATTTAGTACGAATTTCATGTTGGATTTTATCTGACTGACTTTCAAGTTCATTCACTTCATCAATAATAGAACTTACTACTTTGCGCTCTCTACTACCAAAAGCTGTTTCCATTAACTCATCCAACTCATTTACCGCTTTCAGTGCGGCAGCGGAAGTTTGAATGCATACACTTGTAAGCTCAATTACATCAGCAGAAATCTCCTCTGGCAAGGTCATTTTTCGATTAATGATTAACCCTGCAACATCTTTGGTAGTGTTGGCAATAGAATCTTGAATTAACAACAAGTCTAATAAATCACGACGAGAAAACGGCATCATAAAAGTTGAAGGCAGTCTTGAGCGTAATTTTTTCTTCAAAACATCTGCCTCCCCTTCTTTGTGTCCAATTTCTTTTCTAATTTTTTGCGCCTCCTCCCATTCTCTTTTATCAATGGCAACCATAAAACTTTTAAGTAATGAAATACACGAATGCACACTAGTCATATGCTGTTGTAATGGGCTAATTGGTGATTTTCCAAATAGTCCGTCAATAATACTTTTTTGCATTTTTTTCCTCTTCAAATTTATGGCGTTAGTTTAAACCAACAATAGGGTGAATTTTCAACAAATAAGTCCGTATGTCAAGTTTTATTTTAGATTTTTTAATTAATAGAGACCTTTGCATAAATAGGGATGATTAGCAAAATGACAAGTTTTATTAAATTGGGAATTTTTTAAATCCACTCCTAGCAAGGCTAAGGGTGTTTTTAAAAAGTTTTCAATTTGATGAAAAGTGGTGTTTTGATAATTATTCATATTTATGCAAAGGTCTCTAATAATTCAAACCCACAAAATGATATAATTCACCGCATTATTATAAAAACATTATTTTAACTTGATATGAATTTAGATTATCTTGATTTCGAACAACCAATTGCCGACTTAGAAAGCAAAATTGAAGCACTACAAAATATTAAGAACAAACTTGATATTTCCGATGAAATACAGGCGTTAGAAGAAAAAAGCAGGTCGTTAACAGAAAAGATTTTTTCCTCTCTATCAGATTGGCAAATTGCACAATTAGCACGCCACCCTAATCGGCTCTACACCCTCGATTACATTGACTCTGTATTTGATGAATTTACCGAACTGCACGGTGACCGCGCTTATGCAGATGATCATGCGATTATTGGCGGACTTGCTAAACTTGATGGTACGCCAGTGATGTTTATTGGGCAGCAAAAAGGGCGTACTACGCAAGATAAAATCAAATATAATTTTGGTATGCCAAAGCCAGAAGGTTATCGAAAAGCCTTGCGTTTAATGAAAATGGCAGAGAAATTTTCCTTACCTATTATTACTTTTATCGATACACCTGGTGCTTATCCAGGCATTGGCGCCGAAGAACGCGGACAGTCTGAGGCGATTGCCAAAAACTTATTTGAAATGTCCACTATAAAAACCCCAGTTATCTCTGTTGTCATCGGTGAAGGGGGTTCTGGCGGTGCATTGGCTATCGGTGTGGCAGATAGAATGATGATGTTTGAATACAGCATTTACTCGGTGATTTCACCTGAAGGTTGTGCCTCTATCCTTTACAAAGATGCGACTAAAGCGAGTATTGCCGCCGAATCTCTAAAATTAACAAGCACCCATCTTAAAAAAGAAGGTTTGATTGACAGCATTATTAACGAACCACTCGGTGGCATTCATCGTAACCCTGAGGAATCCAAAATAATACTCAGAGGCGCTTTAAAAAAACAACTCAACGAAGTGGCTACCATTAGCATTGAACAGTTAGTAGATCAGCGCGCAGAAAAACTCTTAGGTTTTGGAAAGTTTCAAGAATAAAGATGCCTTCTTAAAAGGCAAAAATATCGTCCTCGGCTTAAGTGGTGGCATTGATTCAGTCGTTTTACTGTATTATCTACATACTCACTACCCCAATAAAGTCCGTGCCGTGCACTGCAACCACCACCTTTCAACCCATTGCGATGAGTGGCAGGCGTTTTGTGCAGACTTATGCAATTCTTTAGGCGTTACCTTCAAAAACACCCACCTTTCCCTTGAAAAATCGTCTAATGTGGAAGAAAATGCACGCAAAAGTCGTTATCTTTCCCTATCTTCAGAATTAAAAAAAGACGAGGTACTGTGCACTGCCCACCATAAAAACGACCAAGCAGAGACCTTGTTATTACAACTATTTCGTGGCTCTGGCGTGGCTGGATTAGCAGCAATGCCAAAATCCAAACCGTTTGGCAAAGGGCTGCATTACCGCCCACTGCTTACGATTGAAAAATCTGAAATTCTTCAATATGCCAAAAATAATAAGCTTGCTTGGGTGGAAGATGACAGCAATACCAACACTCGTTTCCGCCGTAACTTTTTAAGGCTTGATGTTATTCCAAGATTGGAAGCTGTTTATAAAAATCTCACTCATACTTTGGCACGCAGTGCAAAACACCAATCTGAATCTTTGCAACTAACGCAAGATTTGGCAAAAGCAGATATTGAACAATGCCAACTAATTGCAAATGAGCGATTACAGGTTAAACACTTGACACAACTCAAACCTTATCGCATTAAAAATATTTTGCGTTACCATTTGTCAAACTTAGATTTTTTACCCCCCGCTGATAAAGTAATGCAACAAATTTTAGAGCTACTCTCTGCCAAAGAAGACGCCACCCCGCTCGTCAGCTGGGGGGGCTTTGAAATTCGTCGTTACCAAAATGAACTATATTTCATTAATACACAAATTACAGCACCTGATAATTGCCCTTATCATACTGAATTTAAAGATAAAAAATATTTCTCCCTTCGCTACCGTAACGAAGGGCAACGCATTAAATTACCCAACAAAACCCACTCACAATCCCTAAAAAAAATCTTACAAGAAGCCAATATCCCACCCTGGGAACGCAATACTCTAAAAATGTATTACATTAAAGACGAACTATGCGCAATGGAACGCATCGGCTATGTGCAACACGCTGAATGACTTAATAGGGATTATTTATCCCTAATCCATCAAGGATTCTGACTTCTAAATTTTCCATCGTTTCCGCTTCACCATTTTCAATATGGTCATAGCCTAACAAATGCAATACACCGTGAATAGCCATATGTGTCAAATGATGCTCAAAAGTTTTACCTTGTGCTTTGCTCTCTTCTCGCACCACTTCAATGCAAATAACCACATCGCCCAAAATCGCTTCTTCAATTTCCACGGGCAAATCGCTCGGAAAAGACAATACATTTGTTGGTTGATTTTTTCCACGGTAAGTATTGTTTAAATCTTGAATTTCATTTTTATCCACCAGTCGAATCAGCAACTCACTATCGCCTTTACCCAAGTCAACAATGACTTTTTGTAAAATATTCGTCAGATTTTGCTCATCAATTGATGCATCTTTAATACTATTTTGAATAACAACCATATGCAACTATTCGCTTATTGATAAAATGATTTATTTTATCAACTAATTCACTTTTTTGTCATCAATCCTTGAAGTTGCCATTCCCGTCCCACTTAACACAACTTTTGATTATTTGTGCGATCAAGAAGTGGCTGTTGGCGTGCGTGTCAAAGTGCCGTTTAGGCGCAAAAAAGTCATCGGTGTAGTGCTTGCAATAAAAGAAAAAAGCGATTTCGACAAATTAAAAAATGTGGATGAAGTTTTGGATGACACGCCAATTTTAGACAAGCCCATCCTTGATTTCCTGCATTGGTCGGCAAATTATTACCATCACCCAATCGGCGAAGTGATTGCCACCGCCCTACCCAAAAATCTACGCATCGGTAAAGAAGCCATTATCAAAAAAGTCATCGGACTCCCTCTTGAAGTCAGCGAGCCTGATTTCACCCCTACCAATGAACAACAAGATTCAATTGATACAATTATTGGCTCTTTAAACGAATATCACGGCTTTCTACTCCACGGTGTGACAGGCAGCGGTAAAACCGAAGTCTATTTACGCATCGCCCAAGAAACCCTTAACCAAGGCAAGCAAGTATTAGTCCTTGTGCCCGAAATTGGACTCACGCCACAAATGATTGCACGCTTTGAGTCCAGACTGAATACCCGTATTGTTTCCATCCACTCACAACGCAATGAAACGCAAAAATTAGATGCTTATTTAATGGCAAAAAGTGGCGAGGCTGGCGTGGTGTTAGGCACTCGAAGTGCACTTTTTGCCCCGATGCCAAACCTCGGATTAATCATCATTGACGAAGAACACGACAGTTCTTTCAAGCAACAATCCAGTTTCCGTTACTCTGCCAGAGATTTATGTTTTGTTCGTGCCAAACAAGCTAATATCCCTGTTGTACTCGGCACAGCAACGCCGTCATTAGAATTATTAAAGCAGGTAATAGACAAAAAAATCACCCGCTTAAAACTTGCCAATCGTGCCAGCGGTGCATTGTTGCCAAAAGTGAGTTTAATCGATATGCGCACCGAAACTGGTGGTGCGTTATCCGCTTTGTTAGTCGGCAAAATGAAACAACACTTAAAAAACAGCAAGCAAGTGATGCTGTTCATCAACCGCCGTGGCTACGCCCCCGTGTATTTTTGCACCGAATGTGGCTGGAAAGCAGAATGCACTCATTGCGACTCAGGAATGATTTACCACCGCCACATCAACCGCCTAAAATGCCACCATTGTGGTGATGAACAAATGCCACAGCCTACCTGTCCAGAGTGTAAACAATCAACTTTAGAAGTTTTTGGTTACGGCACTGAGCGCCTAGAAGAAACCCTCTCATCGCACTTTCCAAACACACCAATTATCCGTATCGACCGCGATACCACACGACGCAAAAAAGCCTTTGAACAACACTTAAAACAAATCAATTCGGGGGAACCCTGCATCATCGTCGGCACCCAAATGCTCGCCAAAGGACACGATTTTTCCAACCTCGCCATGGTCGGTGTTTTAGACATCGACGGTGGATTATTATCCAACAATTTCCGTGCCACAGAATACTTAGCCCAACTTCTTATCCAAGTCTCAGGTCGTGCAGGCAGAACTGGCGACCAGGGCGAAGTCGCCATCCAAACCCGCTACCCTGAGCACCCAATTTTCAATTTCGTCCTCTCCAATCGCTACACCCAATTCGCCAATATCCTACTCAAACAACGCACCCAAGCACTGATGCCCCCCTTCTCGCAACAGGCTTTACTCTGTGCCAACGCCAAAAACAAACAACTCGCCGAAGATTTTCTACACGAAGCCGTCGCCCTACTCAAACGCATCAAAATAGACAGTGTGGAAATTTGGGGTCCAGTTGCCAATAGTATTGAAAAAAAATCCGACTATTATTATTTCAATGTTTATCTACAATCTATCAACAGAAAAGATTTGCACCAAATGTTATCGACTTTCAATCAACACACCGACACACTCAAACTCAAAAACAAAGTGCGCTGGTATTTGGATGTTGATCCAATAGAATAACTTACCTCAAACCCAAAAGGGCTGTTGAATATTGAGAGTGCGACTTAGGGAATGCAGAAAATAGTCCCTTTTCTGCCTAAAAATAAGGAGAATAGCCGGCTATTTGACGCCTTTTGTGACAGTTCATACATGATGGCGTTTTTTAGCATTCATCAAAATTGTATCCATACGCACTTGACTGACACCACTCTGTTCGCCTTTAATAAGAGCTGATTGCAATACGGAAATTTTGGTTTTTTGTTGTTGATCTGAACGAATTAAATCACAAATATACTCACTATCATTGCCATAATGCCCCGTGTTGATTTGAGATTTAACCCAAGACTCCTGTTCGGAGGTAATAGTAATTGTTTTTCTTTGCATTTTTTAATCTTAATTCATTAAAAAGTATGATTTTATCATACCCCTAATCCAAAAATAGAAAATGCAAATATGACGCCAACCCTTACTACCACAGTATTTCAAAAAAATCGCCGTGGAACCACTCGGTGGCACTAAGATTTTTTTAAAACACTGTGATAGCAAGTCTTAACGCCATATTCACACTTTCTATCTTCGGATTAGGGCATACTAAATTTACTTTTAACGCTGTTCAACTATTTTTTTTATGGTTTGTGTGAGTATGGATAATTCATCATCGCTAATGACAAACGGTGGCATTGTATAAAGTAATTTACCATACGGTCGAAGCCAAACACCATTTTCAATCAGTTGGTTTTGGACTTTTTCTACCTCAATTTCATCGACCATTTCAACCACGCCAATGGCACCTAAAATGCGAACGCTGGCTACTTTTTCATTTTGACTAAGGGGAGATAAATGCGTGTAAAAATGTTTTTCGATACGGGCGATGTTGTCTTGCCATGGTTCGTTGAGCAGGAGTTCGATACTGGCATTTGCCACGGCACAGGCGAGTGGGTTTGCCATAAAGGTTGGGCCATGCATCAAGGTGCCAACTGTGTTGGCGATTTCATCGCTGGTGAGTGTGGCAGCGAGGGTCATATAACCGCCAGTAAGGGCTTTTCCAAGACAGAGAATATCGGGCTCAACATCAACATATTCTAAGGCAAATAGTTCGCCTGTTCTGCCAAAACCTGTGGCGATTTCATCTAAGATAAAGAGTGCTTTATATTGTTTACACAGGGCTTTGGCTTTGGTTAAATATTGTGGGTTGTAAATTCGCATACCGCCTGCTCCCTGCACCACAGGCTCTAAAATCATCGCTGCGATTGAGTCGGAATTTTCTTTGAGTGTGGTTTCTAAATCTGCAAGTGCTTCATCCATTACGACCATTGAGGGGCTTTTGACAAAATATTGTTGTGTCAAAATGCCCTTAAATAAATGGTGCATACCATTATCAGGGTCGCAGACACTCATTGCACCAAACGAATCGCCATGGTAACCACCACGAATAGTAATGATTTTTTGTTTATTGGGTTGTTTTTTATTGTGCCAATATTGCAATGCCATTTTCAAGGCAACTTCGACAGAGATTGAACCTGAATCGCTAAAAAACACCTTGGTTAAATTATCGGGGGTAATATTAACCAGTGTTTTGGCAAGGTCAATCGCAGGTTGATGGGTCAAGCCACCAAACATCACATGTGACATTTTTTTCAATTGCTCATTAACCGCTTGATTTAAAACAGGATGATTGTAGCCGTGAATCGCACTCCACCACGAACTCATCCCGTCAATCACCTGTTTTCCGCTTGCCAATGTTAAATAAACACCTTCGGCAGATTCAACTAAATGCGTGGGAATGTGATTGGGAACTTTGGCATAAGGATGCCAGATATGTTGATTATCAAACGCATCCATACTCGTGCGTTATAGATATTTTGTTAATTCAGCCATTGAATCAATCACCACATCTGGATTGGCATCACGGATGTCGTTACCGTGATTGTAGCCATACGACATACAAATAATATCAAACCCTGCGGCGCGCGAGGCTTTTACATCACTGATTGAATCGCCTAACATCATTGAATCTTTTGGGTCAATGCCAAAAAATTCTGCCGAATGTAATAACGGCAATGGGTCAGGTTTTTTCTTAGCTAAAGTGTCGCCAGAAACGACGATGCCAAAATAATCAAAAATACCCAAATCCTTTAAAATGGGTAAAGTAAATTGCTTCGCCTTGTTAGTTACACAACCCAAGGTGTAACCTTGTGCTTTCATATAATCCAAACCCTCTTGCACCCCTGGATAAAGCGACGAACGCCCCGAAGTATTCTCGGCGTATAAATCCAAGAAAATTGGATAAGCTTTGTCAAAATCTGCTTGATTAACTGTGCCTTCTAACTCGCCTGTCAACGAACGCTCTACCAATTTTGGCACGCCATTACCGACCCAGTGACGCACTTTGGCTTCGCCCCATTTTTCGCGCCCCATTGTCGCCATTAGTTCATCGACGCAATACGCCAAATCTGGCACGCTATCGACCAAAGTGCCATCGACATCAATCATAATAAGTTTTGGGTTAAATTTTTTCATTTTGCTTTCCTTTAATTGGTAGAATGTTGTTTTTTTATTCAAGGTAATATTTTAATGGAAAAGACAACAACAATCGGTTTTATTGGTGCAGGAAATATGGCGTATGCTTTAATTTCTGGATTATGTAATGGTGAATTTTCAGCAAAAAACATCAAAGTCTGTGATAAAGACGAGGCTTTGTTAGCACAAAGAAAATCTGAATTTGGAATTGAAACTTTTGTCGATAATACGCAAATGGTTAGGCAATGCGATGTTATTGTCCTTGCCGTCAAACCGCAAATACTCTCAATAGTTTGCCAAGAATTACAAGCTCATATCAATCACAACCCCCTAATGATTTCTATTGCAGCAGGTGCCAAATCAACCAGCATCAATCAATGGCTCGGTGGCAATGCACCGATTGTTCGCACGATGCCAAACACCCCTGCACTCTTAGGGATGGGGGCAACGGGAATGATGGCAAATGATGCAGTTAGTGATGGACAAAAAAAATTAACCGAACAAATTTTAGGCTCTGTTGGCGAATGTTTTTGGGTGGCAGAAGAAACAATGTTAGATGCAGTTACCGCACTTTCTGGTAGCGGTCCAGCGTATTTCTTTTTAATGATTGAGTCAATGACGAATGCGGGTGTCGCACTTGGACTTGACCAAGAAATTGCCAAAAAACTCAGCATTCAAACCGCCCTAGGTGCCAGTATGATGGCAGACCAAAGTGAGGATTCTGCCCACGAATTGCGTGCCCAAGTTACCTCAAAAAACGGCACAACACAAGCGGCAATTGAATCTTTTCAAGACCAAAATTTTGAGGCTGTGGTCTCTCACGCAATGCGCTCTGCTTTTGACCGTGCCAAAGAAATTGGCTTTGAATTGGACAAATGAGCAACCAACTAAGCGTTCAAATCTACGCATCCAAAACTTACCTAACCCTTAGCATTGGCGTTTATTTACTCGGCATATTTTGTGCTTGGGTTTATTTTTACACTATTTGGCTAAGTCTTTCTGTGAGTGTTGGATTCTCAATATGGTTGTTTTATTTTTTGCCAAAACTACAACTCACACACCCAAACTCTGTTGTTAAAATATCTTTAGACGAAGATAAACTTGCTATCGAAAGAAACGACCAATCCACTCAACAATATGTTACTTTTCATCGTCAATTTCAATCTCGTTTTTTAGTCATTATCAGCGCTGGCAAAGAATCCATCGTCATTTTCAAAGACGCCTTAACTGCCCGTTCCCTTTCCAAAATCAACAAATATTTCAATGCTCACACCTGAAGACACCCTCAAACTCAATGTACTAATGGCAACCTGCGATGCAATTCGTATTGATGTTTATAAATTAATCGTGGTCGGTTTGACGGCGGATAAAAAAGAACAAACCATCAGCCTTACACCCTCTGGCGATAGTAGTAAATACATTCAAGCCGTGCAAAAATTGTTGGTTTCTCAAGTATTAGGCAGTATGGGTGGCTATCCGTCGTATCTCAAACGCTGGTCAAGAATGGGGCAAGTGGAATCTGCTAACTTAAAATCATTGCTAAAAATTGGCAATATTGAAGCCGTTGTTGCCGTGTCAAATTCTCAAAATTTAAATAATGAGGTGTTAGAATTAGTGTGGTGGTGCGCAACTAACACTGACCAACAAGCAGAAATCGGACGCTTTTTACTCACCCGAGATTTTGTCGTTACCCACGAAGTTGGTAAAAAAATTGCCGATTATTTATTAGAATTTTTACCCTTTACAGACGACACCACGCAATTAATTGACACCACTAATTTACTCTTACAAGGCGATTTAATCTCACAACAAGCAAAAGACAAACTCTGGAAGCAAGGGCAAAGAAAAACCGCCTTTTTAGTCGGCTTCATCGAGAGAGATACCAACAATTTACCGAATAATGACAACACAATTGCGTTAGATAGCGACATTAAAGAACTAAAGTGCGTCAACAGCGAACAAGGACAAATCCTACTAAAAACCATCGCCACCATCCTCAAAAAAATCAATCAAGAACATGTTTTATATCGCACCTTGGAAGTCTTGGGTAACCATCTATCACACCCAATGATACAACCTTTAGGCGACATCGAACAATGCCAAACTCAAGCACAAAATGTTTTAGAAAACCTAGGTCTAGAAGATGAAAAAGTCAAAGCACGATTATTTTTAGCCAGCGTTAGTGAACAATTAGTCGTTAGCACCATCTCCGCCCATAGTTTGGCAGGCTCTGCCATTCGCAAAAAATTGTCCAACATACTAACACCTATTCAGAGTGCTTTAAAATTACTAACTGCCCCATAATAATTGCATATTAGCAATCGCCACTAACGAGGCAGTTTCCGTTCTCAACACTCGAGAACCCAGCAATAAAGGTTGGCAACCCGCTTGAGTGGCTTGGGTGATTTCTACCTCGCTAAGTCCACCTTCGGGACCGATTAAGATGGTGGCTTCATTCACTAATTCCAATTCTAGTAGGGTTTTTTTGCAACGATGATGTAAAACAAAACCATTAGTAATTGGTTGTTGTAAAAAATCGTCTAATTTCATTGGAGCAACGACTTCTGGCACGATGGAGCGACCAGATTGTTCGCAAGCACCGATGACAATTTTTTGCCAATGTGTGTGGCGTTTTGTTAATTTCTCGCCTTTGAGTCGAACGACACAGTGGTCGGTGAAAATGGGGATGATTTTGTTGACACCGAGTTCAACCGCTTTTTGTATTAAAAAATCCATTTTTTCACCTTTTGCGATACCTTGGACTAAGGTTAAATTGAGTTTTGACTCAGAGAGGTTTTCGGTTTTCTCTAAAATTTTAACAATGCACTCTTTCTTTGTTTTTAACACTTCGGCACTATAATTTGCACCGTCGCCGTTAAATAAAGTGACAGTTTGCCCTTGTGGAAAACGCAAAACCTTCATCAAATGGTGTGAGGCGTAGGCATCCAGCGTTAAGTCATCATTAACATTAATCGGGGTATTTTGGTAAAGTCGTGGGTTTTTCATCTCTATAATTATACAAATGATAAATCAGTACAGACAACAAAAATTACTTAATCAATTAAATGACGGTGCGGTAGCAATTATTGCCACCAACCCTGAGCAAACTCGTAATAATGATGTGCTTTATCCGTTTCGCCCACACAGTGATTTTTGGTATTTGACGGGGTTTACTGAACCTGAATCGGTGGCGGTTTTTACCAAAGAAACCTATATAATTTTCTTGCGAGAGAAAGATCCGAAACGAGAGATTTGGGATGGTGAACGCTTGGGAATTGGTGCTGCACCACAGGCTTTAAAGGCAAATCAAGCCTATCCGATTAGTGCATTGAAAACGCAATTGCCGCAGTTAATAAAGAAAGCAACTACTATTTATTACGACTTTAAACCTTGTTCGTTAGATGATGCGATTATGGAGTGTTTGGGAGTGGCAAAAACACACTCTTTAGGCGAATATTTACACGAAATGCGTTTGTTTAAAGAAAAAAGTGAAATTGCGTTGATGCAAAAAGCGGCGGATATTTCGGTAGAGACGCACAAAATGGCGATGCAACAAACCCAAGCGGGATTATTTGAGTATGAAGTGGCAAGTATTTTTGATGGGAATTTTAGAAAATATAATGCTGAACATGCCTATACACCAATTGTAGCGGGGGGTGAAAATGCCTGCGTGTTACATTATATTGAGAATAATCAAGAATTGAAAGAGGGGGATTTATTGTTGATTGATGCGGGTAGCGAAGTAGAAGGCTATGCATCGGACATTACCCGCACTTTCCCAATTAACGGGAAATTCAGCGAAGCGCAACGACAAATTTATCAAATTGTTTTAGATGCACAACTTGCAGCGATTGCAGCGATTAAACCAGGTGCAACGATTACTATGCCACATAAAATTGCATCGCAAATTATTCAACAAGGTCTGATTGATTTGGGAATTTTGGCAAAAAATGGTGATTTAAAACAATTTTATATGCACGGTACGGGGCATTGGCTCGGGCTAGATGTCCACGATGTCGGGCGTTATCAACAAGACAATCAAGATAGAAAATACGAAGCGGGGATGGTAACGACAGTGGAACCCGGTATTTATATCCGTAAGAGTGATAAAATTGACGCCAAATATTGGAACATCGGTATTCGCATTGAAGATGATGTGCTGGTTACTGAGGATGGAAATCGGGTGCTGACACAGGCGTTAGCGAAAGAAATTGATGAAATAGAGAAAATAATGAAATGAATATACAAGAAGCAATAAAAGCAGTCATTGCCAAGCAAGATTTGAGCGAAGCACAAATGCACAGCGTGATGAGCGATATTATGACAGGCAAAACTGAGGATGCACAAATTGGTGGTTTTTTGGTTGGTTTGTCAATGAAAGGCGAAACCGTTGCTGAAATTACAGCGGCGGCAAAAGTGATGCGTTCGTTGGTAACGGGTGTTAAACTCCATAACCCAAAACATTTGGTAGATACCTGTGGTACGGGCGGTGATGGGCTCGGTTTGTTCAATATTTCCACGGCTTGCGCCTTTGTCGTCGCAGCAGCGGGTGCACAGGTTGCCAAACATGGTAATCGCAGTATTTCTTCTAAATCAGGCAGTGCCGATGTGTTGGAAGCAGCGGGTGTTAACTTGGATATGACCCCCGAAGCAATTAGCAAATCGGTGCAAAAAATTGGCGTTGGTTTTATGTTTGCCCCCGCCCATCACTCGGCAATGAAACATGCCATCGGGGCGAGAAAATCTTTAGCCGTTCGCACGATTTTTAATGTGCTAGGCCCACTGACCAATCCTGCTAAAGCACCCCATCAAGTGATGGGCGTGTATGACAAAAATTTAATTGAACCGATTGCAAATGTGCTAAAAAGTTTAGGGTCTAAGCATGTAATGGTGGTGCATTCTAAAGATGGGCTGGATGAAATTTCAATTGCCGACGATACCTTTGTGGCAGAACTCAAAGACGGTAAAGTAACGACTTATACCGTTAACCCAACGGATTTTGGCTTGCCGCTGGGTGATTTAAATGACATTAAAGCAGAAGACGCAGAAAGCTCGCTCACGCTAATTCAAAATGCACTAGATGGTGTAGAAGGTGCAGGGAAAAATATCATTGCCTTAAATGCAGGTGCGGCGATTTATGTATCAGGCGTGGCAAATTCGCTACAAGCAGGCATTGATAAAGCGGTGCAAATTTTAAACAGTGGCGTGGCACATCAAAAACTTGATGACTTCGTCAAAGAAAGCACAGGATGTTAAGATGAGCGATAGAGAAACAAATTTAATTTGGATTGATTTGGAAATGACGGGTTTATTACCAGAAAGCGATGTTATTATTGAAATTGCCACAATTGTAACCGATAAAGATTTGAATATTTTGGCAGAGGGTCCTGCCCTGGCCATTCATCAAAGCGATGCACTTTTGAACGGAATGGATGAGTGGAATACCGAGCATCATACGAATTCTGGCTTGGTTAAACGCGTTAAAGAAAGCCTAGTTTCCACTGAGCAAGCTGAGATTGAAACCATAGAATTTTTAAAAGAATGGGTCAATGAAGGTGCCTCGCCGATGTGTGGCAATACTATTTGTCAAGACCGTCGTTTTCTTTACAATACTATGCCGACTTTAGAAAAATTCTTCCACTATCGCCACATCGATGTTAGCACCTTGAAAGAGTTAATTAAACGCTGGAAACCCGATGCTGCCTTAGTGCGTGAAGGCGAATCTGAGCACTTGGCGTTGGCAGATATTCGTGAGTCTATCAGAGAACTCAAACATTACCGCAACACTTTTATTAATGTCTAAAATTTGGCTTTCTCCTGCAAAACTTAACCTGTTTTTGCATATTAATTCCAAACGAAAAGACGGGTATCACAACCTGCAAAGTATTTTCCAATTATTGGATTATTACGATGAATTGTCGTTTGACATCCGTCAAGATGGGGTTATTTCTCGTGTTTCTGGTAATAAAACTGTACCAGAAGCAGAGGATTTGATTGTTCGAGCAGCCAAAGCATTACAAAAATCCGCAAATACGAATTTAGGAGTAGATATTTCCGTGCTAAAGCGCATTCCTGCGGGTGGAGGTTTGGGGGGAGGAAGTTCAAATGCTGCCACGACACTCATTGCACTTAATCAATTATGGGATGTGCAATATTCCACTCAACAACTATCAGAAATTGGTCTATCTCTAGGTGCCGATGTGCCGATTTTCATTGCTGGGCATAGTGCTTGGGCGGAAGGTGTGGGAGAAATTTTGACCCCGATGACGCTACCAAAACACAGCTTTTTAGTGGTGTCAATTAACAAACATATTTCTACTCAGAAAATATTCTCACATAAAGCATTGACAATGACACCTGTTATAGGGAAAATGCACCCTTTCTCAGAGTTAATCAATCCATACAATGATTGTCTTGAGGCTGCCATAGAGTTAGAGGTTGAGGTTTTAGAGGCGTTAGCGCATTTAGAATCAGCCAAAAATTATCTTTATGAGCCGAGGATGACGGGCACAGGTTGTTGTGTGTTTGTGGAGTTTAAAGATGAGAAAGATGCTTTGGTGGCGTTGAAAAATGTACCAAAGCGATGGGCGGGTTTTGTTGCTAAGGCACTTGATACCTCGCCCACTATTAACGAAAGTTAATCCTTAATTGGGCTGTCGCCAAGCGGTAAGGCAACGGGTTTTGATCCCGTCATGCGCAGGTTCAAATCCTGCCAGCCCAGCCAATTTACTTTTTTCGCTGCGTCTTTTTTCCTTCTGCGGCGTTAAATTTTTAAAATACTCAAGTTGTGTAGGTCGCCCTACACGCCTTCGTATTTTAAAAATTTGCCTTACAGAAGAAAAAAATACTTTGCGAAAAAAAACAAAACCCCTATTCATATAAAACTATTTTAATATTTAGGGATTTTTGTGTCTTTTTTGTTGGTAATTCGTGGGATATTTTATTTTATCATTGTATAATTTACACACTTTATAACAAGTCAACTCTTATATGTCACTCGACACAATTAAAATTTTTAGCGGCAATGCAAATCCGCAACTTTCTGGTGAAATTATTTCTCATTTAAATGTGATTCAAGGCAAAGCCTTAGTGAGTCAGTTTAGTGATGGGGAGGCACAGGTTGAGATTTTGGAAAATGTGCGTGGATGTGATGTGTTTGTTTTACAGCCAACTTGTGGGCCTTCTCCTGCGGAAACTTTAATGGAATTGTTGATTATTGTGGATGCGTTGAAGCGTTCTTCGGCATCGAGAATTACGGCGGTGGTGCCTTATCTTGGTTATTCTCGTCAAGACCGTCGTTCGCGTTTGACGCGTGTGCCGATTACGGCGAAATTGGCGGCGAAAATGATTGAAGCGGCAGGGGTTGATAGAATTTTAACGGTTGATTTACACGCTGATCAAATTCAAGGATTTTTTAATATTCCAATCGATAATATTTATGCGCAGCCCGTTTTATTAGAAGATATTATGGCACAAAACTATGACGATATCGTTGTGGTATCGCCTGATGTGGGTGGCGTGGTGCGTGCGCGTGCGGCAGCTAAAAAATTGAATGATGCCGATTTAGCAATTATCGACAAACGCCGCCCCAAAGCGAATGTTGTGGAAGTGATGAATGTGATTGGCGAGGTTGAGGGGTGTACTTGTATTTTGATTGACGATATGGTTGATACCGCAGGCACACTATGTCAAGCGGCAGATATTTTGAAGGAAAAAGGTGCTAAAAAAGTGGTTGCTTACACAACCCACGCCGTCTTATCTGGAAAAGCGATTGACAATATCAACAATTCAGCATTAGATGAATTGGTAGCAACCAATACCATTCCTTTATCGGGCCCAGCAGCGAGTTGTCAGAAAATCAGACAATTATCTTTTGCGCCAAAATTAGCGGAAGTTATTAAACGCATCAGTGAAGAGCAATCTATTATCAACATTTTCTCTGATGCTGAATAATAAAAAATAGCACTTGAAATTTAAATTTAGACCCTTATATAAAAGTCTATATATGTATAATCACCCCTTAAACGCCCTATTTATCGTAATATAAAAATCATTTATGAAATCTACAACAAAAGCACATAAGCAAGCACTCGAAAAACTCATCATGATTGGTAAGGATAAAGGTTATTTGACCTACGCCGAACTAAATGATTTGCTACCAAAAGACTTATTAACACAAGATCAAATTGAGCCAATTGTTACTATTTTAGAAGAATTGGATATTGTTGTCTCTGAAACCATTCCTGATGTAGACACCTTGGTTGTAGAATCAGGTGCAAAAGCACAATCAACTTCCGCAGAAGCGGCAGTTGCAGCACTTGCAGCACTTGACTCAGAATTTGGCAGAACTACCGATCCTGTAAGAATGTATATGCGTGAAATGGGTGTGGTTGACTTATTAGAGCAAGAAGATGAAATCCGTATTGCTAAAGAAATCGAAGCTGGTATTTTTGAAATTATGCAAGCAATTACGCTCTACCCTTCTATTGCTGACCAGTTTTTCAAAGCACATATGCGACTTGAAGAAGGTAAGTGCAAGATGACCGATGTCATTATTGGCTATCAAAATGATGCACAAGATTTTGCTAAGAAAAAAGCAGCGTTTGATGCGGGTGAATATGACGATGATGAAGAATATGCAGACATGGAAGAAATGGAATACACAGGTCCAGATGAAGACCAAGTATATGTGCGCTTTGACAAAATTTTAAAATCTTTTAAAAAGTATCAAGTTGCCAATGAAAAGCACGGTCTTCGCGATGAAAAAACAGTAGCTGCGCGTACAAAATTATCGGTCAATTTATCAGATCTACGCTTAGCACCAAAACTGGTTAATACCATGGTAGAAGTTGTTTGTGACCGCGTCAATGAGATTAAAAAACAAGAAAAATCTATTCAAAATACTTGCCTATATGCAGGCATGGAACGCAAGCAATTTTTCGAATTATTCACCAACAATGAGACTGATTTTGATTGGTTGGCAAAAGCTAAGTTAGATGAAAAAATTGCAGGAAAGTTGAAAGAAAGTAAAGACAAGATTTACTATGCGCAAAAAAATCTTAGAAACCATGAAGAAGAAATGCAACTCACAATTACCGAGTTAAAAGCACTCAACAAACTCTATCGCCGTGGCGACCGTCGTGCGAAGCAAGCAAAATCACAAATGATTGAAGCGAATTTGCGTTTGGTTATTTCAATTGCTAAAAAATATGCCAATCGTGGTTTGCAATTTTTAGACCTCATTCAAGAGGGCAATGTTGGTTTGATGAAAGCCGTTGATAAATTTGAATACCGTCGTGGTTACAAATTCTCAACCTATGCAACTTGGTGGATTCGCCAAGCCATTACCCGTTCAATCGCTGACCAAGCGCGCACCATTCGTATTCCTGTGCATATGATTGAAACCATCAACAAACTGAACCGTGTGAAGCGTCAACTCCTGCAAAAATACGGCAGAGAGGCGACACCTGAAGAGTTGGCAACAGAGATGGAATTGCCAGAATACAAAATTATTAAGATTTTAAAAATTGCCAAAGAGCCTTTATCAATGGAAACCCCAGTTGGTGATGATGAAGACTCAAATATCGGTGATTTCATTGAAGATACACACTTATCTTCCCCTGTGGACATCACCACCAAAGAAAGCCTTAGAGAAACTACTGGTGACCTACTTGCCAACCTTTCTCCAAGAGAAGCAAAAGTATTAAAAATGCGTTTCGGTATCGATATGAATACCGACCACACCCTTGAAGAAGTTGGGCGTCAATTTGATGTAACGCGTGAGCGTATCCGTCAAATCGAAGCCAAAGCATTGCGCAAACTCAGACACCCATCAAGAGCGCACAAACTTGCAAGTTTTCTAGAGTAACTCTTTACACGGGCCTATAGCTCAGTTGGTTAGAGCAATCGACTCATAATCGATTGGTCCTTGGTTCAAGTCCAAGTAGGCCCACCATATGACAAATAAAAAAATACCGACTTAAAGTCGGTATTTTTTTTGTTGGGCAATATGAATATTTTAAAAGACTTGGGTAAAGTTATTGCAAACCAAAGTGTTTGATATTGACATTAATTTCTTTACTTATTTTAACTCTTTGCTTGTCACTCACACCATTTTTACTGGCAAAAGCATCCCAATTTAACAATGCATTTTTCACTTCATCAATCATCTTGTCTGGCTTATTAATGGAAAATTTCCTAGCCACTCCAACCAAGTCTTCTCGTCTAATTTCGTTGATGCCTGCTTTTCCATTAATAAGCATCTGATGTTTACTCGTCCAATCACCGTTGGGATTATAAGCATGGGTAACATCAAAGGCAGGGGCAAGTAACCATTTGCCTGTTTTATCCATTAAAAACGAAAAGTTTTTTGTGTGGTCGTCGCAATTGTTGGACAGGACATTGAACACCATTCGTTTGTAGATTTCGGCAATGGATTTTTTGCTAATATCCAATCTTTGAGCGGTGCGTAGTAGTAGCGAATAGTCAGTCACATAAGGAATGTTAAAATCTTGATGTGCTAATGCACAGAAAGATTGCATATGAATTTTTTGCCCATCAACACGATCAAAACGCTTGGTCATAAAGTGCGTTCGGTCACCGTCTTTGAGTAATTTACACTCACTCATTTGAATACCTGCTTCTTGCGCCATTAAATAATATACATATTCTATACATCCATAGCCATTACCACCACCAAGCTCTTTGTCCTCGCCTACACCGTCGAATTTTAGCAACCAATGTTCATAATCTTCTGGCAATTCAAATTGTCCAGCAATAATATTTTTAGTCTCTCGGTTCCAACCAATCACTGCTTTTGGTCGTGCACCGCCTGCTGATGAACCAATTTGTATCAAGTTGCTAGCAACTTCTGACAGTTTTCCTTGGATAGCCTTTCTAGCGCTCTCAACCAAATCACTCATCGCTAATGGATAATGACTCACTTCTTCTTGTGCAGATGCAGGTTCAAATTCCAATGCACCCATGCCCCGTTTACCCATATAAAGTAGGCGGTCTAGTGCGGTTATTTTGTCCTTATCGATACCTTTTTTTTCCATATACTGATCAACCAATGCGTTACCAAAATTATCGGGCAACGAATCAGCAATCATCCCTGGCAAACCTTTAAAGGTTTTTTTAGAAAGGTCAAAATCATAGACTTCATTATTAACTGGCATATAAATAGGTGCTGGATTTATGCCTGTTGAAATGCCATCTGCATATTGAAATAAATAAAAACCATTAGACCTGGGTTTTTCATAAATTGACCCAATATGTTGCCCCCACAACATAACATCGACCACTTGGTTTTTTTTGTCAAAATTCGCCATTACAAACCCTTAAAACCTGTAATCTTTGGAAATGTCCCCGTATTTTCAAAACTTGTACTTGGGCGAATTCTTTGAACAGGTTTCTTTTTTTGCTTCTTAGACATTTCTATTGGAGATATTGCCACCTCTTCAGGCACTAGATTATTGAGCTTAGATAACAAGCCCATTGCACGAAGAATGGCAATCAATGGCAAGAGTGAAATTTCACCTTTTTGCTCAAAACGCGCTACTGTACTGCGTGATATACCTGCACGCTCTGCTAACTCACTTTGAGACATTTGGCGAGTACTGTCATTCAGTCTCAAATTTCTAATTCTGACGGCAATTTCAGCAACTGCTTCTCTATCGGTATTAAATTTATCAATTTTCATATCATTATTATAGACTCAATAATGAGTCATTAACAACTGTTTTTATACTTAATGACTCAAATATGATACAATTAAAAATATTTTTTTAGTTTGTATATGACTGCTCTAATCCAAAAGTAGAGATTGCAAATATAGTGCCATTCCTTGTTCTGCCTGTGTTTGCAAAAAATATGAGTCCCACTCATAGAGATCCCTGCATTAGAGATAAATACTGAATAAAAGTTAAATTTTATTTAGTTGGTAATTTTTACAAAGCAAGGTTAATGTAGGTTTTGTAAAAATTAACAAATGGATGAAGGTTGGCTTTTAGGCGGTATTTATCTCTAATGCAGGGGTCTAAATAATTGCACTAAAGAGTGTTATTTTCTATCACTAAATACATACTTTGGCTTAAACACATAAACCAATAACGGGATGATAGTCAATGCAATAACTACATCAATAATCAACGCTTCGGAGATGAAGATAGCGAGCGCCCAAGTGTTCGCCAACTGAGTCATTAGTAATGGTATAAAACTACCCAGCAGCACTAAAATTGATGCAAATACAGCAGCACCTGTGGTTTCCAGTGTATTTTTGAGTGCGTCTGTCCATTTGCCACCTGTGGCATGCATTTCTTCTTTTAGACGCGATATCATATAAATACCGTAATCCACACCTAATCCCATTGCGATTGATAAACTTACCAAGGTGGCAAAATGCAGATTGCCCGACCAGTTTTCAACACTGGTGAAATAAGCACCTAAGCCATATTGAGCAAATAAGGTAATCAACAATGTACCTGTCAAAATACTGGCAATCAATGGCGAACCAAATATCAAGGCAGTGATAATAAAGATAGCGAGCGCAGTAACGAGTGGCGACTTGATATATTCCACTTCTGCGACATCGTGGGTGGCTTCAGTAGCCCCTAAGAAACCGCCGACGGCTATTGTATCAGTGCCACTGTCTTCGACTCGCACAGTTTTGCCACTTTCAGGCATTTTGATAATATCACCCGACTTATAACCCCAATTTACCAAATTAAAACCTGATTCGTTTTCGTGCTTCTTAAAAAATGCCTGAATGTCTTTCACGGTTTGATGCGTTTTGACAGGATCCATTGTGTTCACAAAGCCCATAATCACACCTTCATTCCAGTCTTTATGCACGAAGGATTCTAAATCACCAGCGTTGGTATTAGCTTCTAACAAACCATTGAAACCTGTTACGATTTCGTTGGCATTTGGCACCCATTCTGGGTCTTCCTTGTCGCCATAGACATCCATATTTTTGGCAATAAATGCGTCATTCGGCACATGGAAATAACGCAAATCAGGCTCCTGCCCTTCTGGGGTCATCATTAGCATATTAACAATTTTCAAAAACTGAATGTAAGAACCTGTAAAGCCGATATTTGGGTGTGCACGCATCCAGTCTTCGGTTTTTTCAATCGCTGCCATTACTTCAGCATTATTGAAAGCACCTTGTGGAGCGTCCTCATCTTCGTCCCAACATTTCGTACCTTCTGGCATTGAGCCGTCATAAGTACAGGCTGGTAACATTGGGAAGTTTGCGATCTTACCCTTAATCGGAATATTGACCGAAATCACCCCTGGCATTACCTCACCAAGGCGACGCAAATCAATATTGGCATCTGAATCGTATTTAAAGGCAGCACGGGAATAGTTAATTCCGACTTCTAAACCTGGCATTGGACTATCCTTCGTCGGTGTTAAAATCTTGGTTTGCATAGCACTCCATACAATCAAAGCAACAATCATTGTAATCGGAATATATTTAAGTTTGGTGGTAATTACACTCACCAAAAAACCTGCCATATTGGTCTCAAATTTGGAACTTTGGCACTCATATTTTTCTTTATCTTTTTGTAAATCTGCTGGGCAAAAAGTTGCCATTAGAATCGGTGCAATGGTCGTCGTCGTTAGTAAAATTGTGAGCATTCCAAACATCCCAAAATACGCATACGCCTTGTAAAAAGAAATGTCCACAAACGACAAAGTAAAGAAACCCACCATATCCGTTACAATTGCCAAAGTCGCAGGCACAATTGTCGCAGCAATTGCCGCCTGTGCCGCTTCCATCGGCGCCAAACTCTTGTTGTGCAATTCACTCAAATAGCGTCTTACTACTTGCACAGCATGTCCTGTGCCAATCGCTAATAATAGCATCGGTGTCAGCACCATCATTGTGGTGAGTTTGTATTGAGTAAAACCCATTAAGCCCAAAGTGATAATAATGGTGGAAACCACACCAATCAATGGGAATACCGACCCACGCCAGCCTTTATTGAGTCGCCACAAGGCAGCCACCACAATCAAGAATGAAATTAAAAACAACCACCATTTTTGCACCAAATCATACAACATAAATGCCAAAAAATAGGGCTCGCCTGCAATACGCACTTCCACCCTGTCGCCATGTTCTGCCTTAATTTCATCCACCAGTTTAATCACCGAAGATACCCATGGTAGATAATCGTTTTTCACACTGTCCGAATAATCACCAACGATAAAGAAACCTTTGGCACGACACTCATCATACCAACCCTCTTTAGCAAATTCGCAACGAACACCGTCGGCTGTTTGCTTGAGCATCAACATCGGTGCCAACACAGGATTGGTTTCAATGCCTTTTTTCAAATGTGCTATTTGCTTTTTAGCCACCACCGCATCATCACTAATCCCCTCCACAGGTATCAAGCGTTCAAACTTCAAACCACCATCGCTCGAAGTCCCCATATATTTGATTTTCTGCGCTGCAATATCCATAAAGTTATTGCCTCGTGCATGTTTAAGTGCCACCATATCGTTATGTGCTTTTTGCACCATATTGATAAACCATGGCTGATATACATCTTTGCTGTCCTCCCAAGTACCTTTCGCATTTTCACAAATGGCTTGCGTCATTTTCACCGCATCCGATTCATTAATACGCAATCCAGTTTGTGGGTCAAAACGCACAATTTTGTCCGCATCAGCATAAGGATTATCCCCACCCACACACTGTTTCAACACAAAACCAACCACCATAATATTGCCAAACCCAAACTTCTGCTCGCCATACGCATTCGTTGCCACATAGCGATTAGATTCTGGCAATAAGGTATCGGGGTCGTTACGGATATCTAAGTCTTTAATAAAAAAAGCAGACAACAGGGTGAACACCCCCATAAATATCAGTAAAGCCTTGCGATTGCGTATCACAAAAGTAGCGTATTTTGTGGCAAAGTTATTCATCGTATTTTCCTTTCTTATATCAGTTTATTATTATTTTCTTATTTTCTTTTCATGCAAAAAAAATCCCGCAAAATACGGGATTTTTGTCACTCTAAATATCGCAAAGCACTTACTTTATACCATGCAACAAGGTAATCATATATCCCATACCAATAATTAAAATACCTGACATTACTTCAAGTCTAATTAACCAAAAATCAAAATGCGTCACTTCTTCTGAGGCAGCTTGTGCTTTTTCAGGGCTTGCACCTGCTTCAATTAAAGCATCATAAGTTTTTGATAACATCATTGCCCTTTCTTTACCCCAAATAAACTAACTAAGTTGCATTATGCTTAGAAAGTATATTTAAGTCCAATTTGGATATTTGAGGTGTTTTTCAACTGCCCAAACTGGGTATTTTCATCACCCCAGTATTTGTTATATTCAACCGTGGCAACCGTGTCATCATTGATAGAAAACTCAGCATCTAAACGATTCCACTTGCCACCATTCTCTTCAAACATAAAGATGTTATTCCATCTGTGTTCGCCCGATGCACCAAACGGCTTAGAGAAGAATAAAGAATAGAAATCTTTATTTTTCTCAGCCTGTTGAAAGCCATTAGATAAATGCATAGTTGCATAATCTGTAGTATAGCCACTTGCATCATCCACATAATCTAGGTTTCTATCTTGAATGAACTGTGCAGACACCAGCATATTTTTCAGCACAGTAATATCTGCACCTAATACATATTTAAATCTATCTGCTTTTTTCATTTGCAAAGCACCAACCAAACCACCAATCGATAAACGAGATTTATTCATCACTGGCGAGTAACCATCTTTGGTATAAAGTGCCTCACCACGAATTACTACAGAACCAAATGCTTTGGTTTCAATCGCCGTATCAAATGAGCCACCAATTTGTTTCACTCGTTTAACTTCTTGTGAGAATTGTAGAGTTGCCGCCTTTCCACCTGAGCCGCCATAAAGCCCATTATCGGTGCCAGTACCAGCAGTGTAATATGTATCGCTGCTATTTCCAGCAGCAACACCACCAGGTGCTGTTGCATTCGCAGTATCAACTACCTGCAAAGTTGTGGTGTTATATTGAACGCCTGCCACTGGATTTGCGTTATAACCCGTTGTATTTTGCGTGCCATTCGCATTGTAAGTAGTTTTCACTTCGTGTACAGTTAATTCTTGCCCTACATTACCCCTCCAAGATAAATCAATAATTGGATTTTTGTCGTAGTTATATGACGCATTCACCGAGTAGTTCACTCCATCCCTTGAACCTTTAAATCTTGCAGCCACATCTACATCGGTATCTTTCGGCATATTATAAACATACTGAGATTTTGCATTTACAAACGCATCAAAGGTTCTAAAAGTAGTGTTAGTCATATATTCAACAGCAGAATTTTTCTTACCATCACTAAAAGAGGAAAGGTTTGAATTGTATAACGGCTGAAAACCTGCATCTAACATAACAGCACCCGTTAAATCACCAGCATTAAGAAGGTCTGTACTAGTGCTAGCATCAAAATCAACAACATTACCTGTTGTATCCGTATGTTTTAAACCATATTTTGCAACAATAGCGGCTTTAGCTTCGGAGTTAGTCATTCCAGCGCCCATATAGCCACCAATCAAACCATTATAAGTATCCATAATGGCTTTTTTAAAACCAGGGGTAACAAACGCTAAACTATTATCAGTATTAGCATTCCAAGTTGCACCACCCGCATTAGCCAAATTATTGTTAAGCCCTCTCGCTCCAGTTATTCTCATTTTACTAAAACCAGCAACGGTAAAACCTTCCATTGCCGCACCATTTAAGCCACCAAAGCCAGCACCACCAATTTTTTGGTTAAAAGCTAAAATACTGGCGGCATCAACCGCATTATATTTTCCATCAGCACCTACTGCCACAGTATTTCCATTAATCGTAGTTGCAGAATTATTAAGATTAACCTCTATATCATCGTTAGTAGATGTAGCATCATCTCTTGTAAATGCCATCGCAAAACGACTAGCCACTGAGCCTAAATCAGGCACAATATTTAAGAAACCATTGCGTGCACCTGTAATCGTATCAGGGCCTTTCATCATAAAAGCATGTCCAGAGTCAGTACCATTGTTTAATGTGTTATCTATCACTGGATCTTGCTGGAGAGTACCCAAATTAATTCCGTTCATCCTAACACTAGTGTCAATATTACGATTTAAACCAGCAAAAATATTTTCTTTTGGTTGAGAAATCACGATTTGAATATTACTACCATCCTCTAAGTCTTTTTCAGCATTCAGCATCCAAGTAGTAATACGGGAATCTTCCATCTGGTTTTGTGCCATTTCTGAGTAATCTGTTGGATTAATTAAATCTAACAATTTCGCACCATCTGCCGTCCCCCAAACCACTTGTTGCTTGCCCGCACGAATAGCCCAATCACCTGCTTCGGTATCAATATATGCCTCGCGTAATGGATCTCGTTGTGTGTAAGCCTCAACGGAATCATAAGTTTTAATGGCTTTGCCGTCAAATACACCTTGGACTTCCACATGAAAAGTCGAATCTTTAACATCGCCATCAAAGAATACCTGCGCTTTAGCTTCTGATTTAAACACATCTGAACTATGTGATGGCGTAGCATCATTTGTCACTAAACCATAACGAGGGTTAGAGCCATTACCGCCAGTAGCATCAACCGCCGAATCACCAAAATTACCAATCGTAGAACCCGAATTAGTAAAGCCAGCCGCCTCGTAAGTCATCTTACCTGTAACTTCCGTCTCTGCTGATGCCAGCGAACTGGCGAGTAGTGCCGAGATTGCAACGGCTAATAGTTTGTTAGTTTGTTTCATTTTTTCTCCTCAATTATTTAATCTTTCTTGGTATTTTTCTAAGGGTCTTAGTTGACCATAGATTTTTTGCTTTATATTTGTGATTGACCTTAGTAACATTCGATGGAATGAATGCCATAGTTTCGTGACCTGTGGCATGTGTAGTGCCATACCAATAACCCCAGTAATTCGCACGAGCATCGTCTAAATTGGCTGAAACCCAACTTCTGTCAATGATTTTGATTTTGTTACCCTCTTTGAAATATTCGGTGCGGTAGTCAACAAAAGTTTTGCTGTCGATGTAACTAACACGATTGTCATACCACCAGTTAGCATCTTTTGTGGTTGATTTGAGTTTGTAAACTGCTTTGCCGTCAACAGAGCAATCAGCTTTGATGTTGGCTTTTTGCGTGTATTTGTTGCGTTTAACATTTTGCATCACACTCAAACAGCCCGACATTGTTGTTTTACCAAGCAGCTCATGAGTTTCGTGCTTGGGTTTACGCAAAGTTACATCGCCAAAGGTAAAATCTGAACCACCCCAAGCGTCATCTCGTGCTGGCTGTGCAAAACGACGCACTTTGCGAATAGAAGGGATAAAAATTTCATACGATTGCGATTTACTCTGATCCTTAAAATCGGTAATCAACATACCTGTACCTTTCAACTTGCCCGAACGGAAAATTGCCAAGTCTTGCGCATTGACATTCGATTTTTTCGGTGCATTATTCAAATAACGCTCCAAAGTCAATGTTAATGGATTTGAGCCTTTTGGCCTAAGAATCAAAGCGGTAATATCCTTACCTTTTTTAGTAATCGCATAGTTTTTAAAACTATAAAAATGATTGACAAAATAATTCTGATTCGCTACTTCATTTGCTGATACATCTCCTGACGGATACGCCAAGTCTTTTGTCACTGTCGCCTGTGCAACGCCTGTTGCAAGGACTATTGATAAAGCAATATGCTTCATAATTCCCTCCTTAAAAAATTAATAACTATCCATTAATACCTTGTTTTTCAAAGAAAGCAATTTTATCAGTATATGGTAATATCCTAATGCAAGGGTCTCACCCTAGGTATCATAGTCAAATGGAATTTAATAAAATTTTATCCCCATTAATTAAACTAACCATCGAAGTTGGCGATGAGATTTTACTGCATTATAAAACGGACTTAAAAGTTGAATCAAAAGCAGATGAAACACCGTTAACAATTGCCGATAAAAATGCACACCAGTCCATTGTAAACGCCTTGTCCAAACTCACGCCAAACACGCCTATTTTATCGGAAGAGTCGGATGTGATTGGATTTGATGAGCGTTCAAAATGGGATGAGTATTGGCTGATTGACCCATTGGATGGCACACGAGATTTCTTGGAGCAAACGGGGGAATTTTGTATTTGCATTGCTTATATTAAAAATCATTCGGCAATTTTTGGGCTGGTTTATGCGCCGATTACTGGGGTGCATTATTATGGGTTTAATGGAAAGTCTTACAAATATCAAAATGGTGCCCATAAGCAGATTAATACTTGTATTGCCAAACAGCCATTACGCGTGATAACAGGGCATCATTCAGCACATAACCCGACATTAAAAACGCATCTTGCAGCATTGAGTGATATGAGTGATATTCAAATTAGTCATTTAGGCAGTGCGTTAAAATTTTGTGAAATTGCACAGGGACATTACGATTATTACCCCAGATTTGGACCTTGTTCTGAGTGGGATACGGCAGCAGGTGGGTGTATTTTGCAAAATGCAGGTGGCTCTGTGGTTGACGAAAATGGCAAGCCCCTTAGATACAACACACAAGATAGCTTGCTGTCGCCGACTTTTTTTGCATCAGGTAAATCTTAATGATAAATCGATTGCTCGGATATTTTTGGTAATACTGCCAGTGGAAATGTAATTGATGCCTGTTTCTGCCACAGCAATAATCGTGTTTTCATCAATATTACCTGATGCTTCCAACGGTAGGATGTTGCTTGCTAATTTCACGGCTTGAATCAAATCAGCGATTGAAAAGTTATCACACAAGATACGAGTGATACTCGATAAATTCAGTGCTTCGCTCAATTGAGTTAAATTTTCTACCTCAACAATCAAAGGCAAATCTGCATATTTGGCACTGGCTGATTGCACGGCTTTGGTAATTGAGCCTGCGGCAATAATGTGATTTTCTTTCAACATTACCGCATCATATAAACCGATACGATGATTAACACCACCCCCACACTTGACTGCGTATTTTTGCGCTAACCTAAGGGCAGGAATGGTTTTGCGTGTGTCTAATAATTGCGTATTGGTGTGGGCAATTTTATCGACCAAAGTTTTGGTTTGCGTGGCAACAGCGCTGAGCATTTGTAGGAAATTCAACGCTACCCTTTCGGCGCTAATAATGCCGTTCGCTGAACCCGATAAAGTGCATAAAATTTGCCCCGCTTGAATGGTCTCGCCGTCCTGAAAATGCCATTTTATTTGACTGCGCTTATCCAAAGATAAAAAAGCCACTTGTGCATATTCCACTCCACAAATAACCGCCCTTTCTCTAGCAATAATTTGCGCCGAGACGATTTTATCCTCCAACAAACTGGCAGACACATCCCCCGTACCAATGTCCTCACGCAATGCAATCGCAACAATGTCGTGGACTTCATTCATTGACAAACTCACTGATAATGCGTGCCGATTCCACACTGGCATTTAGGTTTAATTGCTGATGAATTTTTTTAAATTCTTGCGTCAATGCCTCGGTATCGCCATGCAAAACATCCATTGCATATTTGGCAATATTCGCCCCATTCGCCTCCCCTTGAATTAACTCTGGCACCAGTGATTTTTTGGCAATAATATTGGGCAAACTGACCTTGTCAATCTTAACCAATCGAGAGGCAATAAAATAACTAAACGCCGATAATTTATACACCACCACCATCGGCACCCCCAACAACGCCAACTCCAAAGCCGCCGTACCACTTGCCACCAACACCAAATCCGCCTGTGGCATCCGCTGATGTGCCTCCCCCGTAGAAACACTCACCCCTGCTTTTTCCGCCAAAGGCTTTGCCCATTCAAACAATTCATCATTTGCTAATGCCAAATGAAAAGTTAATTGTAAATCTTGCTCTGCCATTATCGCCACCGCTGCCAACATTTCAGGCAACAACCGAGTTACTTCACTGACGCGTGAGCCAGGCATTAATAAAATATTTTTAGTGGGTTGATAATTGACTCTCGGCTGCAATGTTTCAGCCAATGGATGCCCAACAAACACGGCTCGTTGTTGATATTGTTGATAAAAATCCACCTCAAAAGGAAACAAACACAACACTAAATCAGTAGATTTTTTGATTTTTTTAACCCGACTCTGCCGCCACGCCCACACCGATGGCGAGATAAAATGCACAGTTTTAACGCCCTGTCGCTTGAGTTTTTTCTCAATCACAAAATTAAAATCAGGGCCATCCACCCCAATAAAAACATCGGGCTTGTCCTTGGTAAAATATTGAATAATGACTTGCCTAAGTCGCAGTAACGCAGGTAATTTTTTCAGCACTTCACTGAACCCCATCACATTCACCCGCTTTTGATCCCACAACTGCTCGCATCCAGCGTCAATCATCTTATCACCCGCCAATCCTTGGATTTGAACATCAGGATTTTGCGCTTTCAATGCCGCCACCAATTTAGCGCCAATCACATCGCCCGAAGTTTCAGCGGCACTGATGGCAATTTTCATTACTTGCGTGGCAAGATAATTTCAGGTTCTTCGTCAAACGCACGATAGATCACCATCACCGCACCAATCACTTGTATCAAATGCGCCTTAGTCACACTAATAATCTCATCAATCATCCGCTGCCTATCCTCTCTATCATCCGCACGGATTTTAATCTTCAACAACTCGTGCTTAGTCATACTAATGTCCAATTCCGTCAACACCGACTCACTCAAACCATGTTGTCCAATCATAACAACGGGTTTAAGACTGTGCCCACGAGAACGAAGGAATTTTTTTTGATTGTTGGTTAGTTTTTTCATTATTTTATTGTTTTTAAAAAATATATTGGCTTTTTAAACGCTTAACTTTTATATTGTAGCCCCATTTTTCCAAGCCGTATTTAGACATATTAGTATCAGCTTCATGTACATCACCATCTGGCACTAAACGATTAGCGAACTTTTTTGCGGAATCATAATTAATATCATAGTTGGGGTATTTTTTATGGATATTTTCTTCATCCACCTCTATTTTGTATTCTAGTACACATTTAAAAATCATTTTATAACTCACTATTCCTGAAAAATAAATTCCTCATGATACTGCAAAAATGCCTCTCGTCCATTAATTTTTAGATTATTAATAATTTGCCCATCAATAACACCCAACCTGTTGGCATTTTCCTTTAGTTTACTAGAAAATCGTATTCTTTTATCAGGTGTAAAAGTAATTAACCCAACTCTCATATCAAACAATTTATCAAATAATGGCGATAATAAAATACCATTCTTTGGGTTTAATTTTTCCTCGTTAGAACTGTGTGACCAAGGTTTAATATGTCCTGCAATTAATAATTTTGAATTGTCAATTTGTGTAATTGGGCATATTTTCCCAACATCATTTATCAGTGCTTTTTTAAACTTATCTTGTCCAATTCTTGTTTTGCTAACAACGGTTTTTTCGGTTGACTGATTGACTTTAAAGATAACTTCCTTGCCTTCTTGAAAGATGAAATTACCCAAGTTTTTATCCTCAACCTCATTAATAAATTCAGTCAATCCCCAAACACCTTTTGATATTCTTGTAAAAATATCTCTTATTTGAACCTCGCCTGCAATCGTATCATCTGGCGTTAACCCCGTTCTTATTCTATATTTTTCAAAGTTTTTATAAATAAATTGCAATGAGGCAAAACCACCATTATCAATCATCACTTTTTCAATCGCTTGGGAATAAGTTAGCATAATATTTCCTGTATCTCTTTCTTAATGTTTCTTATATGATACTCATCATTTTATATCATTCTTTATTCTTTTGATGAACTTCATCTATAGCCTTTTGTAATTCTTCTAACAGTGGCTCTAAATCCGTTCTTTCCAATTCTTCCACCAAATGTGGTGAACCTGACCTGTAATTTGTTCTAAAAAATATATATTATTTTTCTCTTGTAATGGATATTGCTTTATTTCTTCTATTAAGTCGTCATTTATTTCTATAAATTTTTCTATTGCTAAAAATAATTTAAATGTAATTTTTAAACCATAATTACTAACCTCTGATTCGTCATCTCCTACAATCTTGTTCAAGTTAATAATACCCAGCACATATGTTTTAATCAAGTCCTGTATTTCATCGTTAGAAATATAATACAAATCAATTAAAAAACCTTGGGATATTTGTATTTGTTGCTGTATTTCATAACTTTTTAGTTTGTTTAAAAAGTCTTCTATTAAAATTTTGTTTGAATATTTCCACTCTTTTTTCCACTTCATAACGGGGTTATACAAGTAATTACCCTTAACAGCTTTGTTATCCCATATACTTCCTTTGTCGTAAATAATTTTATTTATCATTAACTCTATAATTACTATTAATTCATTTTTATTTATACTTTTTTGATTGCCAATAAATTCGTTGATTAACATGTAAACATCTAAAGTTATTTTACTATTATTAATCAATTCTTTAAATTGTGCTAAAACTATTTCTAACTGTAATTTTTTTAGTGACTGTACATTAACAACAAGTAAATAAATAATATTTTTCAATTCATTATTAAAATAAGAAATAAAGGCTTTATTTTCATTAAAAATTTTAACTATATTGGGCAATACTTTTTTTGTTAGCCAGTTAATATTTTTTGTCGTTAGTTTAAGTTTTGGTTCTTTTAATAATTTTATTAAATCTTCATATTTCACATATTTAATAGTTGCATATAACTCCATTTTATCTAGCGTTAAATTATCTTTTTGCATTTGCCTAATTAGACTAATTTCAATTAATTTTTGGGTCTTAACTAGTTAAGACCCTTTATTTTTATCATTAGCGTTTCTTAAGATATTTAAATCACAGTTCATTTTTTAGGGTTACTTTTTAAGTACAAACGCTCCTGTGCAAACAATTCTTGCACAGTTTCTCGTTCACGCACGCATTGATGGTTGGCACCTGACACCATCACTTCTGCGACTCGAGGGCGGGAGTTGTAGTTGGAACTCATGGTAAAGCCGTAAGCGCCTGCGGACATTAGGGCTAAGTAATCGCCTTCGGTGAGGGATAAATTACGGTTTTTGGCAAGAAAGTCGCCAGTTTCACAGATAGGGCCGACTATGTCCCATTGGGCTTTGATGCCAGTGGGGTTTTTGTTAATGGGTAAAACATTGTGATGGGCGTTGTAGAAACTGGGGCGCAGTAAATCGTTCATAGCACCATCGACGATGGCGAAGGCGTGATCTGAATTTTGCTTTAGGAATTCAACTTTGGTAACAAAAATGCCAGCATTGCCAACAATGGCTCTGCCAGGTTCTAAAATTATCTCGGTTTGTCCTGCTTTGCTGACGATGGCGTCGATGTAGGATTGGATGTTGATGGTTTCTTCGCCTTCGTAATCGATGCCGACACCGCCCCCTAAATCTAAGTGATGAATGGAGATGCCCTCGTTGTTTAATTGTTCAACTAAGGCTAAAATTTTGTCGAGTGCGTCTAAAAATGGGGCAACATCGGTGATTTGTGAGCCGATGTGGCAGTCTAAACCTTGCACGGATAAAGACTCAGAATTTTGTGCTTTTTTGTATAAATTAATGGCTTCGTCAATATCAACGCCGAATTTATTTTCTTTTAAACCTGTGGAAATATATGGGTGGGTTTTGGCGTCAACATTGGGGTTAACACGGATGGAAATGGGTGCTTTTTTGCCGACGGATTGGGCAACGGTTTCGATGCGGTCTAATTCAGACTCGGATTCTACATTGAAACAACGCACGCCGACTTCAAGGGCGCGTTTGATTTCAAGGGCGGTTTTTGCTACGCCTGAGAATACGCATTTGCCTGCCTCGCCCCCTGCGGCAAGCACGCGTTCTAATTCACCAATGGAAACGATGTCAAAACCTGCACCGCACTTGACCAAAACATTAAGCACGGCAAGGTTGGAATTTGCCTTGACTGCGTAGCAAATTAAATGTGGATGTGTGCCGAATGCTTGGTCAAATTCACGCCAATTGTTTTCAATATCCGTACGAGAATAGACATACAGTGGTGAGCCATAAGTGTCCATCAAATCTGTTATCGCAACAGATTCAGCGTGTAGGATTTGATTTTGATAAGAAAAGCCCAAAATTGATTATGCTGTGTGTGTGATGCTTGGTGTGGTTGATGAAGTTTTAACACGCTCTAAGTCGCCTGTTCTGCCACAAGCGGCGATGCCAAGGATAAAAAGTGTTAATGCCGTTAGTTTGATAAAATTTTTCATAAGGGTCCTTTTTTAATAATTCACCGCTATTTTAACAGTAATTCTTGCAATTTTTGAATGAACGCATCACGGGTGATATTGAACGCACCCAAACTTTTTAAATGCGCACTTTCCACTTGACAATCAATCAACTCGTAGCCCATTTTTTGCACCAAATGCACGAAGGCAATTTTTGAGGCATTATCCACCTTCGAGAACATCGATTCGCCAAAAAATACTTTGCCCATACTCACGCCATATAGCCCACCCACCAACTGATTGCCCTGATACAACTCAACTGATTGCACTACGCCTTGTTTATGCAATTCTGTATAGGCACGCACCATATCGGTGTCAATCCAAGTACCATTTTGGTCTTTACGCACCACGCTTTTGCAATGATGAATGACGCTGGGGAAATCGGTGTTAGTTTTAATTTCGAATTGCTTGGATTGCTTGGATTTTAGGGTTTTTGCCAAACTTTTAGAAATATGCAAGGTATCAGGTGTAATAATCATCCGTGGATTTGGACTATACCAAAGCACGGGTTCGCCCTCACTATACCACGGGAAAATCCCCTGCTGATAAGCGTTAATTAGTCGCTCAGAGGACAAATCACCGCCAATCGCAATCAACCCATTCGGCTCGTCAAGTGCCAGGGAAACATCAGGAAATGGGGTGTCGTGCGATTGTAAAATAAACGCCTGTGGAATGTCTATCACTGATTTTTAATGATTTCCTTTGCCATGTAAAGCGCCGCAATGGTTCTGGCTTCGGTCAAATCTTCGTTATAAACCAAGTTTTCTAAATCGGAAAGTTTATGCTTAACCACTTCCAACGGTTCTGGCTCATCCCCTGTTGCACTGTCTTCATACAAATCTTGCGCTAAAACGATATGAATATAATTAGACTGATAACCTGGTGCAAGCGTCATCGTTTTCACAAACGACAATTTTTTAGCCCCATAACCAATCTCTTCCACTAACTCACGATTTGCCGCCTCAATCGGTGACTCGCCCGCATCAATCTTGCCCTTCGTCAACGCCAATTCATACCTATCCGTGCCGCCAGAATATTCATAAATCATCAAAACCGTATCGTCATCTAGCATTGGAATCACCAACACAGCCCCATCGCCATCAGGTTTCAAGCGTTCGTATTGTCGTTTTTCGCCATTAGAAAATTCAATATCCATCGACTGAATATTGAAAAACTTGGTGGTGGCAATATTTTTTACATTGGTAACGGTTGGTTTTTTTCTCATTGGCTTATTATAGCGTTTTTAACAACAATTGTTATCCGTTGGACAACATTGTGACTTAAACCAAGATAAAACCGTTGCTTTATCAGGGATCCCGCCCACATGTATAATTCTGCCACTAACCATAACACCTGGTGTAGCGGTGATGCCGTAAGATAAAATATCGGATGGATTTTGAATTTTTCTTAAAGTAATTGGAATGGCATTGTCGCTACACACCTTTTCAATTAATTTTTGAGTTTCTTTATAATCCACACTTTCTACACCTAATACTTTAACTTCAATCATTAATTTATATTTGTATTTAAATGCACTATTATAATTATTGTTGTATCATATTAAGTTATTAATTTAAGAGGAGATGTGATGAAAAAAATATTGTCAATATTGGTAGTGATTGCCGCTATCGCTTGGTATTTATGCGATGATGAGAGATATAAATTTGAAAAAATCGCTGAAAATGTCTATATCATGCATGGCCCACTTGACGAGCCTAACCCAGAAAATCGGGGTTTTATGAATAATCCTGGATTAGTGGTTGGTGAAAATGGTGCTGCCATTATCGACCCAGGCGGCGCTTACGAGGTGGGTAAAAATGTCATCGCTGCCGCAGAAAAAATCACTGATAAACCGATTGTTGTTGTTTTTAATACCCATGTTCATGGTGACCACTGGCTCGGCAATCAGGCGGTTGTTGAGCGTTATCCTAATGTCAAAATTTACGCCCACACCAATATGATTAAACAAGCCAAAGATGGCAAAGGCGATACTTGGTTGGCGTTAATGCGCAATTTAACCGAAGGCGCCACTAACGACACGGTTGCCGTTTACCCAACCGATGCGACAACCCATTTACAAGTGATTAAAGCAGGCGGTGAAACTTTTAAAATCCACCACGATATTACCGGCGTAGCACATACCAATACCGATATTATGGTCGAGCATGTGAGCAGTAAAACGCTGTTTTTAGGCGATAATGGTTTTATTAATAGGCAAGGAAGGTTTGACAATACTTCCGATATGCACGGCAATATTAAAGCACTAGAATATGCAATTGATTTGGATTTGACTCATTATGTTCCTGGTCACGGTAAAACAGGTGATGTAGAGCACAGTGTAAAACCTTTCTTAAATTATTTACGCATCGTGCGTGATGAAGTCAAAAAAGGTTACGAAAAAGACTTAGCCGACTACGAAATTAAGCCAGCCGTCCATCAAAAATTAACCGATTATCACCACTGGCATGGCTATGAGGATGGCATAGGCAAGTATGTTGGTAAAATGTTTAATGAGATTGAGGCCTTAGACGAATAACAAGGCTACTATCATCCTGGACGAGTAACAAGGCTACTGTCATCCTGGACGAGTAACAAGGCTACTGTCATCCCGAGCGTAGTCGAGGGATCTTGCAAAACAGATAAAGATTCCTCGACTACGCTCGGAATGACAAAGTGGGATTAACTCGAGACGATAAAGTGGGCTTAATCAAAAAATCCGTCCATATGCAATTCAGTTAAATCGCTAAATCCACCGATGTGCTTATCGTCAATGACAATTTGTGGCACCATTCTAGCGCCATCCGTAACTTTTGAAAACTCTGCCATTAAGGCACGGTCTTCATCAATCATTTTTTGTTCAAAGGGTAAGTTCCATTTGTTTAATAAGGTTTTAGTTTTGACGCAAATTGGACAGGTATTGGTGGAATAGACGACTATTTTCATAACGCTTCTACCACCAAATCACCCATTTTACTTGTGCCAACAATTATATCGCCCTCGCTGGCAATATCTTGAGTGCGGTAGCCTTGGTCTAAAACGCTATTAACGGCTGCTTCAATTTTCTCTGCAAGGGTTTCTTGATTGAGTGAATAACGCAACATCATTGCTACTGAAAGAATGGTTGCTAATGGGTTTGCTAAATCTTGTCCAGCAATGTCAGGAGCACTGCCGTGAATTGGCTCGTACATACCAAAACCGTCTTTATTGAGTGATGCCGATGGCAACATACCAATCGAACCTGTCAACATTGCTGCACAATCCGACAGCACATCGCCAAACAAATTACTGGTTACCATGACATCAAATTGCTTGGGTGCTTTGACGAGTTGCATCGCTGCATTGTCCACATACATATGCGAAAGTTCAACATCTGGGTATTCTTTTGCCACTTCTTCCATGGTTTCACGCCATAATTCACATACTTCTAACACATTCGCTTTATCCACTGAACAAACACGCTTGTCTCGCAATTGAGCAATTTTAAAGGCTGAATGTCCGATGCGTTTGATTTCAGATTCAAAATAAGTTGCGGTATTAAAACCGTATTTTTCGCCATTTTTCTCTTCCACGCCTCGTGGTTGACCAAAATAAATCCCTGCCACCAACTCACGCACAATCATCAAATCCAAACCCGAAACCACCTCTTCTTTTAAAGTCGAGGCACTGGCGAGTTGCGGATACAAAATCGCAGGGCGCAAGTTAGAAAACAAATCCATCTCTGCACGCAAACCTAACAAGCCTCGCTCTGGACGCAAATCTCGTTCCAACTTTTCCCACTGATAACCACCCACAGCACCCAACAAAATAGAATCACATTCTGCCGCCGCATCTAGCGTCGCCTGTGGCAATGGCGAACCCGTGTCATCATACGCCGTGCCACCAATTAACCCGTGTACCAATGCCATATTAAGTTCGTTATTTTCATTCAGAAAATTGATAACTTTCAACGCCTGCTCGACAATCTCTTGCCCAATGCCATCACCTGGTAATATTAATACTTTTGACATTAAATTTCAACCATTTCAAATTGATCCTTAGTCACGCCACAATCAGGGCAAACCCAATCTTCTGGCACATCTTCCCATTTTGTACCTGGCGCAAGCCCTTCTTTTTCAGAACCTTTTGCTTCATCATAAACCCAACCACAAACCATACATTTATACTTTTTCATCTTTTTCTCCTGCAAAAAAAAGGGAGTGAAACCCACTCCCTTTTTTATTAAATTTTTTAACGCAATTACAGCTTGTCAGCGTTCTTAGTTAGATACTCAGCCACACCCTCTGGCGTGTCCTTCATACCTTCATCGCCCTTATTCCAACCTGCTGGACAAACCTCGCCGTGTGTTGTGTGGAAATCAAGCGCATCTACCATACGCAACATCTCATCAACATCACGACCCAATGGCAAATCATTGACAACTTGATGACGCACATCAAAATTCTCATCAATCAAAAATGACGCACGAAGCGCAATACCCGCTGGATGAACAACGCCGTAAGATTCCATAATCGAATGATTAACATCCGCAACCAATGGAAAATCAATCTTGCCTAAACCGCCATCTTTCGGGTCAGTATTTCTCCAAGCGTTATGCGTGAATTGTGAATCAATAGAAACGCCTACCACTTCAACACCCTTTTCAGCGAACTTCGCCATACGGTGATGATGTGCCAAAATCTCAGAAGGACATACAAAAGTGAAGTCCAACGGATAAAAGAATAACATAATTTTCTTACCCTTAAGGCTTGAAAGAGTAAAGTCATCTACGATTGACCCATCTGCCAATACCGCCGCAGAAGTAAAGTCTGGTGCTTGTTGTGTTACTAAAACGCTCATATTTTTCTCCAAAATTACAATATATAAAGTGCTAATTATACAACCCAATAGCCTTCTCAATCATATAAAAGTGGGAAATATTTTTATTCAACTTATTTGTAATTGATATTTTGTTACCTTGGATGTAGCTAAAAGACCTTTGTTAACTTTATAAGATTCATCGGCTACGCTCGGAATGACAGTGGAAATTGAACATTTATTGATGCTTATTAGAATTACAAGGTCAAAAATCAGTCTGAACCATACGCCTTACTTTATGGTTTTAATTTAAAAATCAAAGTTGTAGCGTAGAACTAAACTGGTTTTATTCTGGTCGGGAAAATAGGCTTTGTATTCACTATCCACATCGCCAGTAGTTTGTGAGTGAGAGACATTGAGTTGCAGGTTGTTAGCAAGGTCGTGGCTCCATTTTAGAGTATTTAGGGCGGAGTTGTCAGTGCTGGTACGACGGCTGAGGCTGAGTTCGTGGGTGTTGAATTTTTTGCCCAAACGCAAAAAATGATAGCGTTGGCGTAGTCCATTTGGGCGAACTAGGGCTAAACCTGCAGCACCTCTGAGTTTGTAATTTTGCCATTCTTGGTTGTTCATACCTCGGTCGTCTTGGCTAATTTCAGCGATAAGATTGGTGTTATTATCACTGATCCAGTGCCAGCCTAGCATTGAACGGGTATAGCGTCTTCCATCATTTTCTCGGTATGTGCCTACCGTTGCAGTTGGCATATTCAAACTTGCTAGAGTGGTGCCTTTACGGGTGAAAAAGGATCCGTAGAGTTTTGAATTATCATTGGCAATGTGGCGAAAACCTGCACCAAAACCTGTTTTAACGCCTTCTTTTTTATGAATAATGAACGATAAATCAGTGTTATTATTGAGAAAATAATTGAGCCTAACACCTTGTGATTTGTAGCCATAGCCACGCACGGCATTGCGTTGTTTTGTATCATCGCCCATATAAAAATCTAAGGCGCCATTTTCTAAAATGTAACGAGTGGCAATGGCATTGATACCGAGTTTTTCGTTTAAATCATCGTTATTATTAGGTGGATGATAGGGGTCGGTAACAGCCAAAGGATTAAAGGCGTAGCCGAGTTGCCAGTTTTCGATAAATTTACCTATTTGCACGCTTAATTCATCGTTAATATCTTTGATATAAAAGAGTTTCTGGATGGTGGTTTTTTCGGCTTCTGTTTCATATTTGAGTTGATATTCAACGCCTAACATATCACCATTAAATGACAAAATAGCGTTGGTTTTTTCTGCGCCCCTTAGCGTGTTTGACACAACTGGGTTTTCCCATAGTCCATCTCTGTCCAGCTTGTAACTGTGAGTGGTGATATTGAGTTGGTTGACAGGTTTGGCAACGGCGTTGCCGCCGCATCTAGCGTCGCCTGTGGCAATGGCGAACCCGTGTCATCATACGCCGTGCCACCAATTAACCCGTGTACCAATGCCATATTAAGTTCGTTATTTTCATTCAGAAAATTGATAACTTTCAACGCCTGCTCGACAATCTCTTGCCCAATGCCATCACCTGGTAATATTAATACTTTTGACATTAAATTTCAACCATTTCAAATTGATCCTTAGTCACGCCACAATCAGGGCAAACCCAATCTTCTGGCACATCTTCCCATTTTGTACCTGGCGCAAGCCCTTCTTTTTCAGAACCTTTTGCTTCATCATAAACCCAACCACAAACCATACATTTATACTTTTTCATCTTTTTCTCCTGCAAAAAAAAGGGAGTGAAACCCACTCCCTTTTTTATTAAATTTTTTAACGCAATTACAGCTTGTCAGCGTTCTTAGTTAGATACTCAGCCACACCCTCTGGCGTGTCCTTCATACCTTCATCGCCCTTATTCCAACCTGCTGGACAAACCTCGCCGTGTGTTGTGTGGAAATCAAGCGCATCTACCATACGCAACATCTCATCAACATCACGACCCAATGGCAAATCATTGACAACTTGATGACGCACATCAAAATTCTCATCAATCAAAAATGACGCACGAAGCGCAATACCCGCTGGATGAACAACGCCGTAAGATTCCATAATCGAATGATTAACATCCGCAACCAATGGAAAATCAATCTTGCCTAAACCGCCATCTTTCGGGTCAGTATTTCTCCAAGCGTTATGCGTGAATTGTGAATCAATAGAAACGCCTACCACTTCAACACCCTTTTCAGCGAACTTCGCCATACGGTGATGATGTGCCAAAATCTCAGAAGGACATACAAAAGTGAAGTCCAACGGATAAAAGAATAACATAATTTTCTTACCCTTAAGGCTTGAAAGAGTAAAGTCATCTACGATTGACCCATCTGCCAATACCGCCGCAGAAGTAAAGTCTGGTGCTTGTTGTGTTACTAAAACGCTCATATTTTTCTCCAAAATTACAATATATAAAGTGCTAATTATACAACCCAATAGCCTTCTCAATCATATAAAAGTGGGAAATATTTTTATTCAACTTATTTGTAATTGATATTTTGTTACCTTGGATGTAGCTAAAAGACCTTTGTTAACTTTATAAGATTCATCGGCTACGCTCGGAATGACAGTGGAAATTGAACATTTATTGATGCTTATTAGAATTACAAGGTCAAAAATCAGTCTGAACCATACGCCTTACTTTATGGTTTTAATTTAAAAATCAAAGTTGTAGCGTAGAACTAAACTGGTTTTATTCTGGTCGGGAAAATAGGCTTTGTATTCACTATCCACATCGCCAGTAGTTTGTGAGTGAGAGACATTGAGTTGCAGGTTGTTAGCAAGGTCGTGGCTCCATTTTAGAGTATTTAGGGCGGAGTTGTCAGTGCTGGTACGACGGCTGAGGCTGAGTTCGTGGGTGTTGAATTTTTTGCCCAAACGCAAAAAATGATAGCGTTGGCGTAGTCCATTTGGGCGAACTAGGGCTAAACCTGCAGCACCTCTGAGTTTGTAATTTTGCCATTCTTGGTTGTTCATACCTCGGTCGTCTTGGCTAATTTCAGCGATAAGATTGGTGTTATTATCACTGATCCAGTGCCAGCCTAGCATTGAACGGGTATAGCGTCTTCCATCATTTTCTCGGTATGTGCCTACCGTTGCAGTTGGCATATTCAAACTTGCTAGAGTGGTGCCTTTACGGGTGAAAAAGGATCCGTAGAGTTTTGAATTATCATTGGCAATGTGGCGAAAACCTGCACCAAAACCTGTTTTAACGCCTTCTTTTTTATGAATAATGAACGATAAATCAGTGTTATTATTGAGAAAATAATTGAGCCTAACACCTTGTGATTTGTAGCCATAGCCACGCACGGCATTGCGTTGTTTTGTATCATCGCCCATATAAAAATCTAAGGCGCCATTTTCTAAAATGTAACGAGTGGCAATGGCATTGATACCGAGTTTTTCGTTTAAATCATCGTTATTATTAGGTGGATGATAGGGGTCGGTAACAGCCAAAGGATTAAAGGCGTAGCCGAGTTGCCAGTTTTCGATAAATTTACCTATTTGCACGCTTAATTCATCGTTAATATCTTTGATATAAAAGAGTTTCTGGATGGTGGTTTTTTCGGCTTCTGTTTCATATTTGAGTTGATATTCAACGCCTAACATATCACCATTAAATGACAAAATAGCGTTGGTTTTTTCTGCGCCCCTTAGCGTGTTTGACACAACTGGGTTTTCCCATAGTCCATCTCTGTCCAGCTTGTAACTGTGAGTGGTGATATTGAGTTGGTTGACAGGTTTGGCAACGGCGTTGCCGCCGCATCTAGCGTCGCCTGTGGCAATGGCGAACCCGTGTCATCATACGCCGTGCCACCAATTAACCCGTGTACCAATGCCATATTAAGTTCGTTATTTTCATTCAGAAAATTGATAACTTTCAACGCCTGCTCGACAATCTCTTGCCCAATGCCATCACCTGGTAATATTAATACTTTTGACATTAAATTTCAACCATTTCAAATTGATCCTTAGTCACGCCACAATCAGGGCAAACCCAATCTTCTGGCACATCTTCCCATTTTGTACCTGGCGCAAGCCCTTCTTTTTCAGAACCTTTTGCTTCATCATAAACCCAACCACAAACCATACATTTATACTTTTTCATCTTTTTCTCCTGCAAAAAAAAGGGAGTGAAACCCACTCCCTTTTTTATTAAATTTTTTAACGCAATTACAGCTTGTCAGCGTTCTTAGTTAGATACTCAGCCACACCCTCTGGCGTGTCCTTCATACCTTCATCGCCCTTATTCCAACCTGCTGGACAAACCTCGCCGTGTGTTGTGTGGAAATCAAGCGCATCTACCATACGCAACATCTCATCAACATCACGACCCAATGGCAAATCATTGACAACTTGATGACGCACATCAAAATTCTCATCAATCAAAAATGACGCACGAAGCGCAATACCCGCTGGATGAACAACGCCGTAAGATTCCATAATCGAATGATTAACATCCGCAACCAATGGAAAATCAATCTTGCCTAAACCGCCATCTTTCGGGTCAGTATTTCTCCAAGCGTTATGCGTGAATTGTGAATCAATAGAAACGCCTACCACTTCAACACCCTTTTCAGCGAACTTCGCCATACGGTGATGATGTGCCAAAATCTCAGAAGGACATACAAAAGTGAAGTCCAACGGATAAAAGAATAACATAATTTTCTTACCCTTAAGGCTTGAAAGAGTAAAGTCATCTACGATTGACCCATCTGCCAATACCGCCGCAGAAGTAAAGTCTGGTGCTTGTTGTGTTACTAAAACGCTCATATTTTTCTCCAAAATTACAATATATAAAGTGCTAATTATACAACCCAATAGCCTTCTCAATCATATAAAAGTGGGAAATATTTTTATTCAACTTATTTGTAATTGATATTTTGTTACCTTGGATGTAGCTAAAAGACCTTTGTTAACTTTATAAGATTCATCGGCTACGCTCGGAATGACAGTGGAAATTGAACATTTATTGATGCTTATTAGAATTACAAGGTCAAAAATCAGTCTGAACCATACGCCTTACTTTATGGTTTTAATTTAAAAATCAAAGTTGTAGCGTAGAACTAAACTGGTTTTATTCTGGTCGGGAAAATAGGCTTTGTATTCACTATCCACATCGCCAGTAGTTTGTGAGTGAGAGACATTGAGTTGCAGGTTGTTAGCAAGGTCGTGGCTCCATTTTAGAGTATTTAGGGCGGAGTTGTCAGTGCTGGTACGACGGCTGAGGCTGAGTTCGTGGGTGTTGAATTTTTTGCCCAAACGCAAAAAATGATAGCGTTGGCGTAGTCCATTTGGGCGAACTAGGGCTAAACCTGCAGCACCTCTGAGTTTGTAATTTTGCCATTCTTGGTTGTTCATACCTCGGTCGTCTTGGCTAATTTCAGCGATAAGATTGGTGTTATTATCACTGATCCAGTGCCAGCCTAGCATTGAACGGGTATAGCGTCTTCCATCATTTTCTCGGTATGTGCCTACCGTTGCAGTTGGCATATTCAAACTTGCTAGAGTGGTGCCTTTACGGGTGAAAAAGGATCCGTAGAGTTTTGAATTATCATTGGCAATGTGGCGAAAACCTGCACCAAAACCTGTTTTAACGCCTTCTTTTTTATGAATAATGAACGATAAATCAGTGTTATTATTGAGAAAATAATTGAGCCTAACACCTTGTGATTTGTAGCCATAGCCACGCACGGCATTGCGTTGTTTTGTATCATCGCCCATATAAAAATCTAAGGCGCCATTTTCTAAAATGTAACGAGTGGCAATGGCATTGATACCGAGTTTTTCGTTTAAATCATCGTTATTATTAGGTGGATGATAGGGGTCGGTAACAGCCAAAGGATTAAAGGCGTAGCCGAGTTGCCAGTTTTCGATAAATTTACCTATTTGCACGCTTAATTCATCGTTAATATCTTTGATATAAAAGAGTTTCTGGATGGTGGTTTTTTCGGCTTCTGTTTCATATTTGAGTTGATATTCAACGCCTAACATATCACCATTAAATGACAAAATAGCGTTGGTTTTTTCTGCGCCCCTTAGCGTGTTTGACACAACTGGGTTTTCCCATAGTCCATCTCTGTCCAGCTTGTAACTGTGAGTGGTGATATTGAGTTGGTTGACAGGTTTGGCAACGGCGTTGCCGATTAACAAACTAACGAGGACAATGAGGAGGCTTTTCATCTTATTGCGTTACGCATTCCTCTACTGGTTAAAAGGCGTTTTGGAATTTTTTTGCCTTTGACACCGAGGAAATTCATCACGGTTTTTTGCTTTTTTGAGGTGTAAGTAATGCTTTTCAAAGTGTCGTCTTTGACATTGTAGTGCATTTTTTTATACAGTTTTCCACTTCTTAAATACGCCTGTGCGTCAATAGGTCTTTGGTCATCTTGGGCAATGACTAAAACAATTTTGTGATAAGTAGCGCTGGATTTTTTGGCAATAAGTTTTAAAGTAATCGTATTTTTTGCTTGTTTTAAAATCGTTGGCGTATAGTTTTCACTGAAACGCAAACCCGCAAGGTCGCCATACGATGCTTGCCCTAACAACCGCTGAATTGGGGTAATACGCACGGCACGACTGCTGTTTTTTGGGGCAACAAACATACCTTTATGACTGAGTAAAATACGATTACCTTTGTCGCTACCATCTAAAACACTGACCAAACTTTGTCCATCTTGGTGGAAAACTTTATAGTGTCGGCTTTTTTTAATTTTCCCATTTTTATACTCGTCAATTTTTATATCTAATTGTGCGTGGGTGAATGGTGAACGAAAAGTGTCTGCCTTAACTAATAATTCCATAGCACTCATTTGTGCCATGGCGGGTAAAGCGAACAATGCTAAAAATAATAGGTTTAAAATATTCATAATTATGTGTGTGAAAGTTGCTCAACCACTTTCTTTTTTAAAATTTTATTAATCGGTAAATAGGAAGCGACAACGCCCAACAAACTCATCGCCAGCAACACCCAAACTGCCATATCCACAGTTGGCAATATTAGCAATGGGTATTGTGTGGAACGCCCTGGTGGAGGTGGCATCATAATACCCGCTTGACTAATGAAAAACGCCAAAACAAAGCCCAATATCACACCAAAAATAGCACCCATAAAACCAATGATTAAACCCTCAAAAACGAAGTTAAGTCGCAGTTGCCATTTTTCAATACCAAAGGCTCGCAAGGTGCCGATTTCTGGCACTCGTTCATTCACCGTTGTGCCCATCACATTTGCCACGGACAGCAAGGCGACTGTCATAATAATCACACCCATTACGGTGAAAATCGAATAATAAATAACCTCTACCGCCTTGAAATACGGCTTAATGTCATACCAAGGTCGTACGGTCATTTTTGTGTTTTTCACTAAGTTTTCGACTGCGGGTAAGACGGCTTTGGTTGCTTCAATATCACGCAATTGCACGACAATACTACTGACTTTATCCGTGAACAATAATTTTTGTGCTAAGGCAATTGGCACTTTGATGTTTAATTGGTTAGTAATCGGAATACCTGTGTCGTAAATACCGCTCACGGTAGCATCAATAGCATTAATTCCCCCTTCAACGGTATTGGCAAGTAGCACAACTTCATCGCCAACATCGACGCTGAGTTTTTTGGCCAAATCAATGGCTAACACAGCTTGAAAAGGATTTTTATCGGTGTTTTTAAACATTGCACCTTTAATGAAAGCACCTGATGCATTGCCTTGTTGCAGGCGTTTTTCTTTGAGATTTTCAATACCTGTGCCGCGAAATACGGTGCTGATACTGTCGTCTTTTGAGAGGATGCCAGTGAATAAAATGCGTTTCATTGCACGACGAACGGACTTAGTTTTTTCTAATTTTATGACGGTTTCATCAGCAGTTTTGCTACTGAGTCCGAACTCTAATAATTCGGTTTCAAAATCTGTTACCATGCGTTTATCCACGATTTGCATATTGCCTGTTCCGCCTTGAACGATGACCCTAGTTAAGCCCCAAAAAGTGAAATTGATGTAGCCATGTGCCACAATAATGGCACTAGAGACAATTGCCACTGTCCAGATTGCTACCATTGAACGACGCTTGTTACGCACAACATTTCGCCATGCCATTTTGAACCATTTATTCATACTAGTTCTCCGTCAAGCAAATTGATTGTATTGTTGACCTTATTAAGCAAGCGCTCATCGTGGGTGGAAAATAGAAAAGTTGTACCCAAGTCTTGGTTTAGTTTTTTCATCAAGTCAATTAAGACAAAGGTATTTTCTGAATCTAAGTTTGCCGTTGGCTCGTCTGCCAAAATCAGTTTTGATTCGCCCATCAATGAACGCGCCACTGACACTCTTTGCTGTTGTCCGCCGGACAATTGATTGGGAAAAGCATTCATTTTGTCTTTTAGCCCAACTTGCTTTAAAAAATATTGCGCTTGTGCTTTGCGTTCTTTGGCATTTGGAATGCTGGCAAGTGCCGACATTTCTACATTTTCTAATGCCGTTAGGACAGGCAATAAATTAAAATCTTGAAAAATAAAACCTAAATCAAAGGCACGCAAATGGTTGATATGTGCTTCATCGTTATTATTAATTTTCACCCCATCAAAATAATACTCGCCACTACTCGCATCATCCAACAAGCCAATAATATTTAACAAAGTGCTTTTACCTGAACCACTCGGCCCAGAAACCGCAGTAAATGCCCCTGCTTCAATTTCCAAATCAATGCCTTTGAGTGCCTTGACTTCGGCAATCCCTTCGCCAAAAGTTTTGTTGATATTTTTTAAACGAATTAAACTCAACTTAGTCTCCCTACATCACATCCAAACTAATATCCGCACCAGACTCTTTTAACTCAAACTGTGCTTCGGAAAAAGGCGGCGCTGAAAAAGTGCCTCTGGCATCATTTGAAAATCCATACGGTTCAGTCGGCACTCCGAAGAAACTTTTGTCCAGTTCTTCATTTTTATTCTTATCATGAAAAGCCGATACTGCATAAATACCTACTGGTACAGATGCCTTGATATAAACCGACCCCTCTTTAGCGGCAACGGAAATACCTGGTGTCTTTTCAGCCGTTTTTGCATTGATAATCATCGTTGGTTTGCCACTTGGAAATCTTGCTTTATCTGCTTCAGAAAAAATGGCAACACGAATATTGCCTTTACTGTCTGCAATATTACCCACTTCAATCAATAAATCCGCTGCAAATACGGAGGAGGTTAAAAGTGCCGTTAGTGCAATAACTTTTTTCATTTTTCTTTCCTTTTTTAAAAATAATTTAAAACAATCATAATGTCTTTTGGAGAATAACGCACAAAAAATGACAAAAAACCTATTTTTAGACATAAACGGTCATAAAAACCGACGAATGGGACTGTAAAATACCCTTATGCTAAAAATCTACAACACACTTACCAAAGAAAAGGAAAATTTCCAGCCCATCAACCCAGAAAAAATCGGGATGTATGTTTGTGGAATGACAGTTTATGATTATTGCCACATGGGGCACGCCCGTGTATTGGTGATGTTTGATGTTATTACTCGCCACTTGCGTCGTCATTTTCCGCAGGTGGAGTATGTACGAAATATTACCGATATTGACGACAAAATTATCCAACGAGCAATTGAAAATCAAGAAGATATTTATGCACTGACCAATCGTTTTATTGATGCGATGCACGAAGATGAGCGGGCTTTAGGGATTTTACCTCCCGATGCCGAACCTCGTGCGACGGATGCGATTGAGCAGATGTTTTATATGATTAAAACTTTGATTGATAAAGGCATTGCTTATCAAGGTGAGAATGGCGATGTGTATTATTCGGTGCGACAATTTAAGAATTATGGTAAATTGAGCGGTAAAAATATTGACGACCTTGAGGCAGGTGCACGGGTGGATGTGGAATCGAATAAAAAAGACCCGTTGGATTTTGTACTGTGGAAGATGGCAAAACCAGGTGAGCCGAGCTGGGAATCGCCTTGGGGTGAGGGTCGTCCAGGCTGGCATATTGAATGTTCAGCAATGTCGTGCAATCGTTTGGGTAATCATTTTGACATTCACGGAGGCGGGATGGATTTGGCTTTTCCACATCACGAAAACGAAATTGCACAGTCTGAAGGGGCAAATGATTGCACTTTTGTCAATACTTGGATGCATGTCGGTTTTGTCAATATTAATAACGAGAAAATGAGCAAGTCACTGGATAATTTTTTCACCATTCGTGGCGTATTAGAAAGTTATGACGGTGAATCGTTGCGTTACTTTATTATGAGTTCGCATTACCGCTCTCCGCTTAATTTTTCCGATGAAAATTTGGACAATGCCAAAACTTCTTTAACGCGTTTATACACCGCCACTCGTGGACTTCACGCCTCAGAATCAGCAATGGAAGAAGTCTCACAACGCTTTGATTTTGAAGCCCGAATGACAGCGGCTTTAGACGATGATTTCAACACGCCGATTGCATTAAGCGTCTTATTTGAACTCGCTAAAATCGCCAATGCCGAGCGTGAAAAAGACAAAGACCAAGCAAATGCTTTGGGACAATTACTGAAAAAACTCGGCGGTTATATCGGCATTTTGCAAATGGATGGGGATGATTTTTTGAAGCAAGGTGTAACATTGTCCGACGAAGAAATTGATACAAAAATCACACAACGAAACGATGCCCGAGCCAATAAAGACTTTGCCACTTCCGATAAAATCAGAGACGAATTAGCCGAGTTAGACATCATTTTAGAAGACAGTGCAGGCATAACCACATGGCGCAGAAAATAAAAAAATATAGAGGCCTTGCCTCTCAAAAAATAGATTGGGGTAATATCGATACCGTGCTGTTAGATATGGACGGTACGCTGCTGGATTTAAACTTTGACTTACATTTTTGGATGGAATATATGCCCTTAGTTTTTGCCAAAAAACACGACTTATCACACGATGAAGCCAAAGACAAACTCTTTCCAATACTTCGTGCGGAAGAAGGAAAATTACATTGGTATTGCTTGGATTATTGGCAGGAAAAATTACAGTTAGATATTGCGACACTTAAAGAAGACATTGCTCATTTAATTCAAATTCACCCGTTTGTTTTGGAATTTTTAGAGCAAGCCAGAGCACATAAAAAACACATTTATTTGGTTACTAACGCCCATAGAAAAACTTTACAATTAAAAATGCGAGTAACTAATTTAGAATCTTATTTTGACAAAATAATTATTTCCCACGACTACAACGCCGCCAAAGAAAAACAAGAATTTTGGCATAAATTAGAAGCTGAATTACAATTTGATAAAGCCAAAAGCATCTTTTTCGACGACTCTGCTGCCGTGCTAAACTCCGCCAAACAATACGGCATCGGTACCGTTGTCGCCATTAGCAAACCCAGCTCTAAAATGGATGCCAAAAAAATTGAGGGCTTTATTAATATTGATACTTTTGAACAGGCATTTATACAATGAAAATAGGTATCCTCTCAGATTCCCATAGTTGGATTCACCCTAAAATTATCAGCCTAATGAACACCTGCAACCGTATCGTTCATGCGGGGGATATTATGGAAGAAAATACCCTTAAAGCCTTTACCGTACCATTGACTGCAGTCAGAGGTAATAATGACGGACACCTTAACTTTGCCGATATTGAAACCCTTGATTTACCTGGTGGCAAATTAGTGGTAGAACACGGCCACGAACACGGCTGGCAAACCCCCTCACACGACTCTTTGCGCACAGCACACACTAATGCTAAAGCCATTATTTACGGACACACCCACAAGCAAGTCATTGACACCGAAACTAACCCTTGGATTGTCAACCCTGGTGCATCGGGTGCTGTGCGTAATCGGGGTGGATCCAAATGCTTAGTACTAACAATTGACGATAAACAAAATTGGAAATTTACCCCTTATAATTTTGACAATATCACTTGAGGGGTGCCCTTAAACAGATCTAACAGACCGAACCTATTGTAATTTCATTAATCACTCATTATCCACACTGTATAATTGTTCTTTTTTAAGTCAAAAAGGATATAACAATGAAGAATGCTTTTTATGCACAATCTGGTGGTGTAACAGCCGTCATTAACTCATCAGCTTGCGGTGTGATTGAAACAGCACGCAAATTTCCAGACAAAATCGGCACGGTTTATGCGGGTCAAAATGGCATCATTGGTGCGTTGTTGGAGAATTTAATTGATACTTCTAAGGAATCTGATGCGGATATTTCTGCGTTAAAGCACACGCCTTCTGGTGGTTTTGGTTCTTGTCGTTATAAGATGAAATCTTTGGAGGCTAATAAGGCTGAGTATGAGAGATTAATCGAAGTATTTAAAGCGCATGATATTGGTTATTTTTTCTACAACGGTGGTGGTGACTCTGCTGATACTTGTTTAAAAGTTTCTCAATTATCTGAGTCTATGGGCTATCCAATTCAGGCGATTCATGTGCCTAAAACAGTTGATAACGACTTGCCTGTAACGGACAATTGCCCAGGTTTTGGTTCAGTGGCAAAATACATTGCGGTTTCTACAATGGAAGCGAGTTTTGATGTTGCCTCAATGGCAGCAACCTCTACTAAGATTTTTGTTTTAGAAGTAATGGGTCGTCATGCAGGCTGGATTGCAGCAGCAGGTGGTTTGGTTGATGATTCAATCCCCGTGGTTATTTTATTCCCAGAAATTGAATTTGACGAAAAAGCATTCCTTGCTAAAGTAGATGCAAATGTTAAAGAATTCGGTTATTGCACCATCGTTGTTTCTGAAGGCACACAATGGCCAGATGGTCGTTTCCTTGCAGAACAAGGCACTCGTGATGACTTTGGTCACGCACAATTAGGTGGTGCAGCACCCGTTGTTGCTAACTTGATTAAAGATGCATTAGGTTACAAATATCACTGGGCAGTTGCAGACTATTTACAACGAGCGGCGCGTCATTTGGCTTCTAAGTCAGATGTTGAGCAAGCTTATGCATTAGGCGAGGCAGCGGTTAATTTGGCAATGGAAGGTAAAAACTCTGTGATGCCAGCGATTATTCGCACCAGCAACAACCCATATACTTGGGAAATCGGTATGGGCGAGCTAAAGGACATTGCTAATGTTGAGAAGATGATGCCGATGGATTACATTACCAAAGACGGTTTTGGTATTACGGATGCGTGTCGTGAGTACTTACAGCCGTTAATTGAAGGTGAAGATTACCCACCATACAAGAATGGCTTGCCTGACTATGTTGTAATGAAGAAAGAAATGGTTGCGAAGAAATTACCGACTTTTGAAGTTTAATTTTTAACGCAAAATTTAAAGGGGGTTATGTCATTAGTGGCATAACCCCTTTTATTTGACCAGTTGTTTTATCTCCTTCTACTGTCATTCCGAGCGCCAGCCGAGGAATCTTTACAAGGTGGAAAGAGATTATTCAACTAACACTCAGAATAACAGTAAAGTGTTAGAGTAACGAAGCAACCATTATTAAGATGATATATTCTCTTAATAATGGCTGACTTCCAAGACAGTGTTTTTTATTAATATTTTTTAGAGAGAATAATTATGCCAACAGGCCCAAGAGAAATTATCACCCCCTTCCGTCCTATCCCATTAGATGTGCCAGAAGGAATGAAGCCAAATGAGTTTTTTAACTCACCGGAAAATTTAGCTGATTTAGCCAATAATAATGGCTTACTGACAAATAATGAAGATTTATTACTGTATAGAAAAGCACTGGGGCATTCAAATGAATTTGATTGCTCTATCATCTACAACACTTCACAAAAAATTCTAAACCCACTCGGCAGGCCTGTTAGACGCACACAAGTACCTGATAATGTGAAAAATGTTTGGAATCGTATGAATCAAATCATCATTGGCTTTATGCTGGAACAATATCCAGATCCAGAAAAGCATCTCGTTTTAGCCGGCGAAGCATCACTGGACTCTACTTGGCCGATTACTTCGCCAGGAGTGCCGAGTATTCGTATGTTACACAATCATTTTATTGTGTTTGATAAACAACAACTTAAAGATGCGCCGTTGACAGACATCAACAATCCGAATTTAACAGATGGCGGGCAACATTCTGTATTTTCGGCCTATATGAAAGATGTTTATATGGAGTTTATGTCATCGTTAGATTTGAAAATTTTAAAACCAACTATCGGACAATCGGCAGGACTTGCGCTGACTGGCTACCCACAAGGCTTAACCAGTTGGGAGATTCAAGGTGGCATTGAAAGTTTAAAGAATATTGATTTTTGGCACGAATACGATCAAATTCTTAAAGGCTTTATGGACTTCTACCGCACTTTCTTTGCACAAGTATCAAGTAGAAATTCAGGCGTACCCAAAAGGGCTTACTACCCTAAAGAAATTGAAAGAACCTTATTGTTTAACAATGGCTTTTTATCGGCAGCCAAAAAAGTACGCGAAAAATGCCTAAATGATGCAAAATATGCCTCAGATATGCGCTGGCAACCTGCCTTCAAACAACTCATCTATCGCGATAGTAATGGCAGATTAATCGTTACCATTTCTCAAAACTCAATTGGCAATGCTATTACTGAACTTCTAGGTGTTGTGGTTAAGCGCGAACCAAATGCTGAGGCGTATGAGAAAGCTGAACCTGCATTAATTAATAAGTTGCTTCAAGTGCGTTCAAGATTGGTTGAAGCCGACTTGGGCAATGGTATTGCAACTAAGTATTGGGGCAAGTAATATCTAATCAACATTTAATAAAAAAGGAGTGCATTTGCACTCCTTTTTTTATACAAAAAAATAATCAACTAATCTTTATTGATTTCTACATTTAAGCCCTTGGTGTTCTTTGATAATGAGAAATCAGCTTGTGCCCTCATAATAGAATCGACACACTCATCAAGGTCAGTGTATTCATCTGTGCCTGTGTCAAAACGCTTATCACGCATAAAATAAAACATGTTTTTAAAGGTGTCTTCTGCTATTTTTAGTACAACAAAAGTGTAGTAGCCATCTTCCCAAACTGCCGAAGGTTTTTCTTCGCCACCGACTTCGATATCACCCATGTGTACGCCGTGATCTTTTTTAGTCCAGCGTGCATCAACCTGTTTTTTAATCGCATCAATTTCAGCTTGTGTAAAGTCTATTGCCATGATAATTTCAAATCCTTTAATTAGTGAATTTTATGTGCATTTGGCATATTTAATTCTGGTGGTGTTGCTTCGATTGGACCACCTGTCGCCGCTTCTTCATCGGTAGGTTCACGCACTGTCAATACCGTTAGGGTAAAAATAACATCTCTGCCACAAAGGGGGTTATTACCATCTACTGTCACTGATTTGTCATCAACACGGGTAACAATAAAGTCTTTAGGGTCGCCGTTTTCATTTTCCATAGTAACGGTGGTGCCGACTTTACGAAATTCTTCTGGGACATTTTCAAGGTGGTCGGTAAAGACTAAAGATTCATCTCTTGGTCCGTAAATTAAATCGCAGTTGATAGGCAAATCAATCACATCACCTTCTTCTTGCCCAACTAATTCTGCCGTCACTTCGGGCGATAAAATCTCACTGATGCCGTGGATATAGCCGAGCGGAAACTCAACTTCAGATAAAATATCTTGGGTCTTTTTATCAACCACTTTATAACTTAATTCAACAAATTTTCCGTCTTCAATTACCATTGTTTTAACCTTTAAAAAATAGTTGCACCGAAGATTTTAACATCATCGTCTTCGTTATAGCCTAAAACTAAACGACCTAAATATTCGTCACCAATCCTATTTTTATTAGTTTGCTTGTAAAGCACTGTCACATGCTCACCACGGCGAATCAGTCCTAAATATTCGGGGTCTTTTTCCAAGCCTTTAGTTAGTTTGCTACGGGCAAATTGTTTCCCCATTTCGATTTCATTTGCACCACGCAACATTTCTTCGGAAAAATTGCGAGTGAAGGCTCCGTAGTTTTTATTGTTAGAATATTTAACAAGGTCATTCCAAAATGGTGTGGCAATTGCTAATATTTCATCGTCTGTGTTTTCAATAATATTCATTTATTACTCTCAATTAAATTCTTTTTAAGATGCTATATACACTGAGTATTTTAACCCAATGCATATTAATCTAGCATTAAAATGCTGCATATTTAAGTGCCAAATAAAACCCCTTGTGTTGTGGATTTTGTTAAGGACTAGCCATTAACTGCAATCCACGCCTCAATCAAGAAATTTTATTTAACCCTTAAACGCACGGTATTTTAACGCTGAGTTTTTCCTTTAAACAAAATAAAAAACCAACATAAAATGTTGGTTTTTTATTGTTTTCAACAAGGACTTATTACTAACCCCTCGTTAAGTGGGGTAACTACTTCTCAGCGTCGCCAACTAAGTGATACAAGGGTTGTTTCTCCATCTTGTATTCACCCGTAGAGCGGTCGCGTTGTGAAGTCGTCAAAACATGCCAATTTTCATCGTCAAGTTTCATCTTATCACCACGATAGTAGTAACCAGGCCAGCGAGTTTCCTCACGGAACAAAGTATGATGAACCACACACTCAGAAGTGCGATGACGGTGCTTAAGCTCCCATGCACGCAACAACTGGTGAATGTCTTCAGCACCCACTTTCTCTAAGTCTTCTTCTAGAATCTTCAACTTGTGAAGACCCATATTTAGAAGTTTGTCATTAGTCATATACTGAACTGTCACACCACCTGCGTACTCATCCATCAACTTTTGTAAACGCTGTAAACCAGGGAATGGCAAAATGTAGCTTGGTGATACAGTGCCGCCAACGATTTCGTTGCGACCGACTGTATAAGTTTCTAAAGGTTTAAAGATTTGCTCTTTACGATCATCAATTTGCTTCTGTGAAACATTGATACCTTCTGCTTTACCATCATCAATATATTTACAAGCAGCTTTAGCAGACAAACGACCTTCCGTAAATGAACCTGAAGAGAATGCGTGTGGTGTTCCACCAACAGAGTCACCTGCACCGAATAAACCATCAACCGTAGTCATACGATTGTAGCCCCAGAAATACTCAGGAATCTTACCTGAAATATCTTCAGGACCCGAACACCATGCGCCACAACCTGTTGCGTGTGAACCCATTACATACGGCTCAGAAGTCGTTAATTCAGGGTTGATGTATTTAGGATCAATGTCTGTTGCAGCCCATAATACCGCTTGACCAACTGTCATACCTAGGAAATTTTCCCATCCTACTTCTTCTAAATGTGGGTCTTGGAATGCTTCAACTGTTACCATATGAATTGGACCACGACCAGCCGCTACTTCAGAGATGAATGCGTGGTTACGCAAACAAGTTGGAATAGGCTTGTGTGAGAAATGTTGGTTTTCCGTATCAAGATACGCTTTACCGACTCTTTCTGCTAATTCAGGGAACCATTTAGACTCGTACTCGTCGCCATAAGCATTTTGAGTGTAAGTTTTAAGGTGTAAGAAGTAAGCGCCAACAGGACCATAGCCGTCTTTGAATCGAGCCAAAACGATACGATTTTCCATTTGCGTCATTTTTGCACCGGCTTCAATTAACAAACCGTATGCAGAACCTGATGACCATGGAGCATACCAAACACGACCAGCACCTTCACCAACAGAGCGCGGCTTAAAGATGTTAGAAGCACCACCAGCACCAACAACTACTGTCTTAGATTTAAAGACATGGTAGTTACCTGTACGCACATTAAAACCAACAGCACCTGCAACACGGTTATCTTGTGCATCGTCCATTAATAAATGTGTAACCATAATACGGTTGAAAGTCTTATCGGCATTCACTTTTGCAGCTTCAGCAACGATAGGCTTGTATGATTCACCGTGAATCATAATCTGCCAGCGACCTTCACGCATATAAGCGCCTTTGCCTAAATCACCTTCAGGTAATTCGGCTCTTTTAGGGTCTTTCATAAGTGGTAAGCCCCACTCTTCAAATTTGTGAACTGCTGAGTCAACATGGCGAGCCATATCAAAAGCCAAATCTTCACGAACCATACCCATTAAGTCCATTCGTGCATAACGCACATGGTCTTCTGGATTGTTTTCGCCCCAACGAGTACCCATATAACAGTTAATCGCATAGAGACCTTGAGCAACCGCACCAGAACGGTCAATGTTTGCTTTCTCAGCAATAATCACCTTCTTGTCGCGACCCCAATGTCTTGCTTCATAAGCGGCACCTGTGCCACCTAAACCTGCACCAACAACTAAAATGTCGATGTTATCTTCAATAATTGTCTTGTAGCTCATTAGTAGTATACTCCTTCAATAAGTTCTAAATTGTTAGATTCTAGCGTATGTAAACCACCATCATCCAAGCGAATTGACTCTGGCTCAAATGCCAATAACTCAGAGTTACGCGCTTCAGCCGTCGGCTCAGCTTCGTTTCTGAAATCAGGGATTGTTGAACCCCATGGCTTAGTAGTGATAGGCGACAAGAAATTCTTCTCACGACCATCTCTAAATTTAATTTTCCATGCAATCGTGCCTTTTTCTTCATCACGAATTACACGAACACTATGACCTAGTGGTGCAAAGTCTGCGTAACCACGAACATCAATTGCTTGATGTGGGCATGCTTTTACACATGAGTAGCATTCCCAGCACATGTTAGGTTCAATGTTAAGCGCACGACGATATTTCTTATCGATGTGCATAATGTCAGATGGGCAGATGTCGACACAATGTCCACAGCCATCACAACGGGTCATATATACAAAAGTTGGCATATTATTCTCCTTAGTTTAATTAGTTAATAGATTAGTAGTGCTGTGGCTTTTCACGCTTGATGCCTAAACCCATATCCATAGGTGCATCTACTAATAATTCCATAGAGTGGCGTTGCTGTTGATCAGTCGCATCTCTAGTAATGGTTGGTAAATTTTCAGCAGAACCGTCCGCTTTAGTGATTCGTTTGTCGTATGCAGCGAATGGCTTGAAGAACATATGTGAAAACTTAGACCAGTAAACACCACCGAACAATGAAGCAGTTGCAAGGATAACGAAACCGAATTCCCAACCCATTGCAACACCATTGTAAGACCAAATCAATGCTGATACAGAAGTTGCCATTAACGACAAACTGAATGCATCTCTTTTAAGGTCAACACTAAAAGGTGAGTTGCCTTCAGCAACCACATCTACTTTAAAGAAAAACCAAAACCAAAAGCTACCAACGAACAGCATAATGGCGCCTACATGCCAAATTTGTGTCCAGGTTGCATCAGCACCATTACCAGTAAAAATCATAACTGCTGTCGCTGCATTGAACAAGATGAAACCATACATTGTCAATAAGTGAACAAGACGACGCACTGGGTTGTGGAACTCACCCGCTGAAATTACATCTGTTACGATAGTTGCCGCTGCAATACCGATTTTATCGCCGGCACCTAACTCTGTTGTCGCGTTTGCTTTGGCTTTCTTTGCGTTATCAAAGAAATATTTAGCACTTTTCTTGTGCAGCATATCCATTACTGTCATAACGACAACTAATGCAATCATTATCATTACATAAGTTTGCATTGTTTCATATGTCATGCCCGCTTTAACTAGCGAGTCTATTGGGGTGTTAGTGATCATAGGTTTCCTCCTTTAGGTTTTGTTAATCACGTTAAAAAATGTCAGAATTTAAAATCAGAAATTTTAAAACCTGGCAATTATATACTATCAGTCCTTTTTTTTAAATATTTTTTTACTTTATTTAGCTGAGTGACCGCTCAACTTAATCTCTACTTTATCTTCGTCTTTAATACCTGCATAATATGCTTGTAATACTTTAGCTACTTCAGGGCGTGAGAACTCTTCTGGTAAATCTTCACCGTCTGAAAGCATCTTACGCACTTTGGTACCTGATAATAAAACACGATCTTTTGCTTCGTGTGGACAAGTCTTCATTGAAGACATACCGCCACACTCATGACACCAGAAAGTCCAGTCAATTTTCAATGGCTGTGTTACTAAAGCATCATCGGCAATTTCATCAAAGATATTGTGCGCATCAAATGGACCATAATAATCATCAACACCGGCATGATCACGACCAACAATTAAGTGTGAGCAACCGTAGTTTTGTCTGAATAATGCGTGTAATAATGCCTCGCGTGGACCTGCATAACGCATATCTAATGGATAACCCGATTGTAAAATCGTATTATCAACGAAATAATTTTCAATTAAAACTGAAATTGCTTCTGAGCGCACATCCGCAGGAATATCACCTGCTTTAAGCCCGCCCAATACTGAATGAATCATTACGCCATCACAAATCTCTACTGCAATTTTTGCCAAGTATTCGTGTGAACGATGCATTGGGTTGCGCGTTTGGAATGCAGCAACTGTCTTCCAGCCTTTCTTATCAAAATAAGTACGCGTTTCAGCAGGTGTCATGTATAACTCACCAAACTTTGCAGGAAATCCACCGTCAGATAACACTTTAATCGGACCAGCAAGGTTGTATTTGCCTTGCGCCTGAACCATTACCACGCCTGGATGCGCATCTTCGGTAGTTTTAAATACCGTTTCACATTCGTGATCTTTATCAATACTGTATTTCTCAGTAACCGTCATTGTTGCTAAAACTTCACCTGACTTGCTGGAAGTAATGGCAATCTCATCGCCTGCTTTCACATTCTCATCATCTGTTGAAAGAGTAACAGGGATTGGCCAAAATAAACCATTCGTCATTGTCATATTATCACAAACACCTTTCCAGTCTGCTTTACCCATAAAACCATCTAATGGGTTAAAACCACCGATACCTAACATTACGATATCACCTTCTTCTCTTGAGGAGCACTCAATTTTTGTTAATGATTCTGCTCTCGCTAACTCTGCTGTTAAAGCATCGCCTGACAATGCCAGCGCGTTGATTGTGTCACTACCATGTGGGGGGACTAATTTTGACATTGCTCATCCTATCTTGATTTAAAAACACAAAATTATACCGAATAGCCATTTTTTAAAGTGTTTTTTTATGGTGGTATTTTATATACCCCCTAAGAGATAATCATCGATAAAAAATCATCACTCTAGGTGTCAAGTGAGAAATTTTGCAAGGGAAACAAGGCTCCTCAATGGTGCTCGGAATGACAATACCCCTCCATATCATTCTAAAGTCAGCCAGAAAATCTTTTTTAAAGTTTAATCTTAAACTTAACTCGTTGCGTGCCATCTTTAGACTTCTTAGCAATAATCCTATCTTTTTTAATATCATAATTCAACACGCCGCCACTAAAAGAATCAAAACCTTGAATCAGATGCGCCTTACCTTTAAGTCTCACAAATTGTTTATCAATAAAATAAGTGATATTCTGTGCGGTTGCCTCAATAAAACGAGGCTGATTAGCTTGATTTTGCTTGTAATGAGCAGGTTTCTTTTTTGTACCTGTGGCAATTACTTTAACGATAGATTGGTTTTTGTTAAAAATTTGTATTTTTTCAGCATTAATTTCTAAACTTCCTTGCACAATTTTAGCGTTACCTGTATAAACACTGACCCCCGAATGCTCATCAATCACCACAGTATAAGCACTCACATCCACCGGCACCCTGTCATTCAACAGTGCATTCACTGTGAAAGGCAACAATAACAAAATAAAAACAATTCTATTCATAACGCCCCACAACGCCCCCCGTTAACTTAATTTTTTGGTCTTTAACATCATAATGCATACCTTTTTTTGCACGGATATCAGACACTTTAGATTTGTAATGTACCTTTTCTTTAGTGCTATAGATTTCGTGCCCCTTTACTTGTCTAATTATTAACTTTTTAGTGTCAATTTTAGTGCCTGTTTTTTGCAATATTTTGACTTTTCCTAACAAGGTGGTAAGCCCTTCTTGAATGTTCATATCCAACCCTTGGGAGTAAACTTTATTGCCTAATGCTAAATAAGTAGTTTTGTGTTTAGATCGGTAATGCTTCTTAGTTTTAGATTGGTCAATTAACAAATCACGGGTTAATATTTTTCGCCCATTACCTTGATTAATAGTAGTTTTACCAATTAAATGCATCTTATCCTCTGAGGATTTCATTGTCATACCTTGAGCAACTACCTTTGCCTTTTCATCTAAATAAATGATTTCTTTATCACTCATTAAGTTGTTAGTTTCAGTGTTAACCGATAATTCTTTGGTGTTAACTTGATAGGTTACGCCAGACTTAGAGTCAATATCCACTTTACCTTTAAATTTAATTTCACCATCATCAAGGTAATTGGCGCGTTTTGAGGTTAAGGTATAAATTTCTTTACCTTCTTTATTATAAGTAATAACTTTTGGCTCCAACAACAAAGCGGGTTTTTCTTTAAAACTGTAATATTTATCGGCTTGAACAAAATGCACTAATTGTTGTTTGTTATTAAACCCCTGCAAAATAAATTTATTAATTTTTTCAACATAATTAGTGATTTCTTTTGGTATTACAAGCGATGGCTCATCTGCTGAAAATAACGATGAAATCAACGACATAATAAGCCATATAATGCCAATAAACACTATAATGAACCCTGTGACTAATAAATTTCTTCTTAAATGAAAACTAATTTTTTGCATAGTATAAGTGGCATTTACGCGATTACGCCAGACCGTGCCTTAGACCTTGACGCTATTGAAAAAGTGATTGTTGAGCATAATATCGGTATTTTACAATATCGACACAAGACTCTGGATGCAAAAATACAACTCAATGAAGCAACACAACTCCAACGGCTGTGTACGAAACATCATACTTTATTTATCATCAACGATGACAGTAACCTTGCACAAAAAATCCATGCTGATGGCGTACATCTCGGCAAAAATGACGGCTCAATTCAACAAGCACGAAAACAACTTGGTGCAGATACCATCATCGGTGTGTCATGTTATGATGATATTGATTTGGCAAAAAAAGCACAACAACAAGGGGCTGATTATGTCGCATTTGGGGCGTTATTTTCCTCATCAACCAAACCTAATACTATCCACTGCCCTTTGAGCATCGTGCAAGAAGCAAAACAAAATTTGACGATTCCAATTGTCGGTATCGGTGGCATTGATTTTAATAATCAGCAATCTGCTGTTGATGCGGGTTGTGATGCGGTGGCAATGATTAATGCTTTGTGGGATTAATCGATTTCAATTAATTGACTAATACTCGGGCAATACAACGCACAACGCACAGGTTCGTCATAAATTTCAGACATTACAGTTTTATAAAAGGACAGTTGTTTTGTATGCTGTGTTTGCTGGCGTTTGATAAATACCCCCAACGATTCACCCTCGGCAGGTTCGGCAGTTTTGAAATCAATTACCCACAGCGTGCCTTCGTCAATAAACAATCTGTCAATGGCAATCGTTTTTCCGTTAACAATAAATTCCGCCTCATTCTGTGCCATTTCCCTGTTTTTAAACAGCCACTCAAAGTGTGTATCGTTTTTGGTATTGTCCAATAATTTCACAATCACCGCCTGCCAATGCGCAACTTCACTCGGTGCTGTGCCAATTTCAATTAGGCGATTGCGGATATTTTCAACACTCGGATTGAAATGTTGTTGCTCATAATATTGATGCACCAAAGTCCCCAGCGCACTCTTAAATAATCGCTCGAAATTTTGCTGATATTCAACCGTCTCACCTTTTTCTGGGGTTTGATTAATCGGTGTTTTCAATTCGGCAAAACGATGCAACTGCAATACCTCTGTCTGTTCAACGGTATCAGGTGTATCATCAATGTCATCAAAGCGATGCAAAAAAAACGGCGTCAATAATTCCAATAAAGTATTTTTACCAATCTTGCCCAATTTACTCACCGCACCTAATAAATGCAAATGACTTTTTGCACGCGTCATTGCCACATAAAGTAAGCGCATACTTTCAAAATGATTTTGCTCAGTTTCAATAAATTTCAGATATTTATACGCCCCACTTTCATCCTTCGTCGTTGCTGATTTAATCGGTGCAAATAACAACTCATTATTAGAAAATTCTTTCAATCGAACAATCGGTGAACTGTCCTTACCCGACCCCCTGCCCAAGCCAGGAATAATCACAGTATCAAACTCCAAGCCCTTCGATGCGTGTACCGTCATCAATTTCACCTGTGCTGTATCACTCGGTGCATACAATTTTGCCATCACACTTTCAATCGTTTCCGCGTTCAGTAATTGTTGCTGTTCACAGTCATAAATGACTTTTAAAAACTTATTTTTAATTGCCAATTCCACTTCCGACAACACCTTATTCGTGCATCCCAACTGGTTAATTGCGTGGGTTAACAATTCCACAAAATTAAACCGCCCTTGATTATTGACAACATCTTGTAAACAATAATGCAAATGTTTAGCACGCTTTTGTCCGTCTTCACTTAATTTTGACAACACCGCCTCATTATTAAGTTGCTCGTAAATAATCTGATTATCCTGCTCAGACAACATCAACAAATCATCTAAAACCAACCCACACCAAGGCGCACGCAACACACTCAACCACGCCAACTTATCACCCAAATGCAATAACGCTCTCGTCAATGAAAGTAAATCACGCGTCAATAAATGGTCTTGTAACTCGGTAATATCTACCGATTCAAAATCCACTGATTCATTTTTGAGTTGCTCGGCAATGTGCTTCAGATGCGAACGCCCACGCACCAAAATCGCAATTGTGCCTTGCGTGTTGCGTGCCAAAGTGTCTCGAACAATCGCACTAATGGTGTTTGCTTCTCGCAAATACTGGTCGTGTGCAAAAGGATAAAATACAATCGCATCCTCCTTTTCCGCCTTTGAATTTGCAAGCGATGGCGAATAAGAAATCGCCCCTTTATACACATCGTCAAACTCTGGGAAAATCCGACTAAAAAATCCATTGTTACCCTCAACAATGCTCTTTGACGAACGAAAATTGGTATCCAACACTAGCGAAGTTGGCTCAATATTTGCAATCCCCTCATCTCGTACCTGCAAAAACAACCCCACCTGCGACTCTCTAAAACGATAAATCGACTGCATCGGGTCGCCCACCAAAAACAAAGTTTTGCCATCACCCACCTGCCACTCTTCAATCAACTTTGAAAGGGTGTTAAACTGCGACGCCGATGTATCCTGAAACTCATCAATCAACAAATGCTGAATTTTGTAATCCAAAAATAACGCAATATCACTCACATCCACAAGTGCTTGATTTGCATTCAACGCCACCTCAATAAAATCGTGTGCCTGTTTGTCTTCAAAATACAAACTGAGTTGTGCCACACACAATTTCAACACTTGTGCAATCGCCTTTAAAGTATCTACCTGTGCCTGAGAAAAATCCACATCAGGCAAATTTTCCAAACCCAACAACTTCACTTTCAACGCATTGTTACCCTCCAAACCTTGGATGATTTTCAACAACTTATCCTTCTGTTCCTTCAATTCCGTTGGAAACCCATTCGCCTTAGTCAACGACTTACGCCAACCGCCCGACCCCGTCAAACATACATTCGCAAGCACCTGCCACTGTTCTAAATTCGCCACCCCACATTCAGGCAAAGATTGTAAACTCGCAAATTCTTCATCTTGACTAACCGCCAGCAATGCAAAAAATTCCTCACTAAAACACGGCTCTGCCAATTGATGTAACGCCACCAAATGCTCCAAAATAATCGCCCTCGCACTGTCTTGCAATATCTGCAAATCCAACACATTATCCCGATACAAACGATGCAGCCACTGGTCTCGTTTAGACAACATATTCATCACCAAACTTTCAAACTTGCCAACATTATTATCCAAATGCAACAACAAATCAGCAATCGCCTCGCCAAAATCTTCATCATCAATCATCAACAAAGTCTGTCGCGCCGCCGTTTGATAAGCACCATCGCGCTCCCACTGCTCCGCCATAATCTGTCGTGGCACCAACTGCGTCGGCAATGGATAGCGATTCGTAATCAAACTATACAATCCATCAATCGTCGAGATTTTTAAGCGTTTCGGATTCTGCAACAAATCCCACCCCTGCTCATCTGAGCGCCGAATTACCGCCGTCGCCAAGTCATAAGTTATCTTTTTATGGGGTTCATCTGGACAAGCATTCTGCGTTGATTTCAATGCCGACAACACCCGATGCGTCATCTCATCCACCGCCTTATTGGTAAAGGTCATTGCAATCACACTTTCTGGGTCTTTGCAATTTGCCAATAATTTTAAATATCGCTGCGTCAATAACTCCGTTTTTCCCGAGCCTGCTGGCGCTTGGATGATAAACGATTTTAAAATGTCTAAAGCTTGTTCCCTTTGCGCTTGGTCATTTACCATTACATTTTTTCAGGTGCAGACACACCCAATAAACCCAGTCCATTTTTAATTACTTGCTTCGTGGCTTTCACCAATTCTAAACGACTGGCTTGTAAAGTTTTATCCTCAATCAAAAAATCGCAATTATTGTAATAACTATGAAAATCACTCGCCAAATCACGCAGATAATACGCCAACACATGAGGTTCATAATTGAGTGCAGAATTTTTTACCACTTCGGTGTAGCGGGTGAGTTGTTTGATTAATGCTTGTTCGTATTCATCGCTCAACAACGATAAATCTGAGGTTTGACTGCCTTGTGCTTTATCCAATACCGAGCAAATCCGAGCATGGGCATATTGAATATAAAACACGGGATTTTCATTGGTTTTTGACTTTGCCAAATCCAAATCAAAATCCATATGCTGTTCTGATTTACGCAAAATATAGAAAAAACGCGCCGCATCATTGCCCACTTCTTCACGCAATTCTTTCAGCGTTACAAATGAACCCGAACGCGTGGACATCTGCACTTTTGCACCATTGCGATACAAATTCGCAAACTGCACCAATAAAACCTCCAACTTTTCAGGGTCATGATTTAACGCCGCAATCGATGCTTTTACTCGGGCAATATAACCATGATGGTCCGCCCCCCAAATGTTGATTACCTTGTCATACCCTCGTTCAAATTTTTCCAAATGATAAGCAATATCCGATGCAAAATAAGTATGCATTCCATTATCACGCACCACAACACGGTCTAAATCATCGCCAAAATCTGTGGTTTTAAACCAAAGGGCGCCGTCTTTTTTGTAAATATGCCCCGAGTCCTGCAATTTTGTCACTGTGCTTTCACTCAGCCCACTATCCACCAAAGACTGCTCGCTGAACCATTGCTGATATTCAACCCCAAACTCAGCCAAATCAGCTTTAATATCGCCCAAAATCTCAGTAATCGCCAAATCAAATATTGTCTTATAATCACCACCCAACACCTTTTTGCAATTCGCAATCAACCCATCAATATGTTTTTCCTTATCGCCACCCTCTCGCTCATCTTTGCAAACACCCTCGAAAATATCGCATTTATCAACACCGCTAATCTGCTTAGCAATCTCCAAAATATAATCGCCTTGATAGCCATTATCGGGAAATTTATCCGTCTCAACATAGCGCAAATAAACCGAAGTCGCCAAAATATCCATCTGTCGCCCTGCATCATTGACATAATACTCATTATCAACCTCAAATCCAATGCCGCGCAACAAATTCGCCACCGTTGCCCCATACGCCGCACCTCGTCCATGCCCCACATGCAACGGCCCCGTCGGGTTAGCAGATACAAACTCCAACAAAACCCGCTGTCCAGCCCCCACATCCGACAACCCATACGCATCGCCTTGGTCAATAATCTGCCCCACCACCGACACACTCGCCCCTTGCGACATAAAGAAATTAATAAACCCTGGCCCTGCAATCTCAACTTTTTCCACCTCCCCAGACTCAGGAAAATTTGCCACAATTTGTTCTGCTAACGCCTTCGGTGCACATTTCGCCTGTTTCGACAACACCATCGCAATATTCGTTGCAAAATCTCCCTGTGCTTTATCCTTAGAATGGTCAATCCGAATATCCTCAGGCACATTTTCCAGTACTCCCTGTGTTTTTAAAGTATCTAGGGCTTGTTTTAGCAAGGTTTGTAATTGTTGTTTCATAATGTCGTAATTAACGCTTTAAAGTTTGTCATTTTATCATTATCAAGTGCAAAAGGTTTGACACATAAATCCAAACCTTCATCAAGTTTAAATGAAAATTCATTTTCAAATTTTGCCCATTGTGGATAGATTAAAATCACTTTTGGCACATCGTATTTTTTGCCATAGGCAAAAAGTTGATACATATCACTTTGCTGAATGCCTTTTTTGTGGTCAATATTGCCACTTTCATAAGTTTGCTTTTCGTCAATCAATTTCCACTTGGTATCTAAAATATAAATAGTTTCTTTTAATTTATCACTAATGACAATATCGGGCTTCATTTTAAAAACACCCTTGCCTTTAGGGTTCTCTTCGTTCGTAAAGCACGCTAAAGATTTTTGTGGTTTTTGCTCACTCAAAATCCATTCACTCGGCAAATCTTTTGCCAATATTTTTGCCACATATCGTTCAAATAAAACTTCCATCGGCAACAAAAACGAAATCCCTGCATTTTTATCTTTCAAAGTAAACGGACTTTGTTGGTTTAAAATCAATTTCAACCACGGTAAAACATCCTTGTAATAATTCATATCTCGCCCATTTGACCATGTGTCAAAATCATTTTTTATATTTTGAGAAATTGGCACATCGGCTAAAAAATTTAGAAAATGTTTTGCTCTTTTTTGATTGTCAAAATACTTACTCCACTTTAATACCTGTAAAAGTGCCGAATGGATTAAACGATTTTCTGGGCGATTAGGCGATAAAACATCATATTCAATATGAAATAAATGTTGTTTATGTGGCGGTTCATTGAGTTGTTTGTGCGTCTGTAACTGCCCTTTTAAAAACTTCTCATACCCCTCAATTCGCAAATAATCCCTACGAATACCTTGTTTTATGATTTTATCAACACAGCCCAAAAACCAAGCAATTAAAACCTCTGGCAAAGGTTGATTTTTAAGTTGTAAATCGGCTTCTGTGGTTTGGATAAATGGCAATTTATGAACCACTTTTAACATTTTTGTTAAAGTTTCACGACTTTTATCGGCATCATTTTCTTCACTTATTTTTGGCAAAATCTCAATTTGCGTGCCGTCTTTTGTCGTAATAACACCGACAAAATTTTGCACTTTCAAGACATCTGATTTTTTAAATTTTAAAAACCGATTTTCTTTGTTATCAGATTCTGCAAACTTTTCTAATTCCTTAAAAGCATTAGAATTTAATTCAATCTTATCAATATTATCAATCTTATCTTGATTATTTTTTTCGCTTTTATGGATTTCTCCCCATTCACGAATGAATAATGACTCATTGCTCATCTTTATATTGATATTCAGGCAAATCTTTGGCTTCTATGCGTTTGACACTTTGTGTTTTTTCATCCCAAACAACGGCATAATGCCCCAAAGCCTTTTTTAGTGCCAAGGCTTTATTAACGCTTTTTTTCATAGAAGCCAATATTTTTTGAGCATCAAGCATTTTTAGGCTCTGGTATATTGTTGTAAATATTTATAAAATTATCTGCTGTTAATTCATCACAACTTTGGCGATTGTATATTTTTTGCTCTTTGTTGTATTCAACCTCCATATCTGCAAATAAGTTTTCATCCTGCTTAACTTCTTGATAAAAACGATTATCTTTATCATTTAAAACGGCTTTAATTTTTGAAAAATCATCATAAAAATATTCTTCTAATAACGGCAATATTTTATTTTTAAAGGTATTTCGTAATTCCTCTAAACTATCAATATACATCAAAAACGAATGCCCTATTAAATGTTCTTTGTCGTATAAAACTTCAATTCTTTGGTTGATTGTTTTTAATATTTTTTGAACATCAATATTATCAAAGTTACCTTTTACCAAATCAGCATCAGGCAACATCTCCACAAAATCAAATCTTCTGCGTAAAGCCGTATCCATTAAAGTTAAACTTCTATCAGCCGTATTCATCGTGCCGATAATATAAAGATTGTTTGGCACAGAAAATGGCGTTTTAGAATAAGGCAACTGCACCGATATTTCTTCATTATTTCCTGTTCTTTTTGAGCCTTCAATCAAAGTAATCAATTCTCCAAAAATTCGGGAAATATTGCCACGATTAATTTCATCAATAATTAAAACATGGGGTTTTTGGTCTTCGGTTTCTTCATAATCTTGCAAATTAAAATTTTCTTTCATATATTTAACTACAGGCAAAACATAACTTTTAAAAATAGCACCACTATTTTGTTCTATTAACTTTGGGTTTTTATAAAAGGCTTCTATTGATACTACATTAACAGGATTACTTGATTCTCCTGCATCTGGTTTGGCATAAAAACCACTTTTATTTTGAACTGTTAAACTAAATTCTTTTCCTTTTGATAGTGTTTTTAATCGCAAAGACTCTTCCTCTACTTGCTCTCTTAATTTTTGAATTGCTTTATTTAACTTCTCTAAAGAATTATTACCACTTTTTTTAGCATTTTCACAAATGGTTTTAAAAATACCACTTTCAACATCATAAGTTAATTTATCGCCATCAGAGTTTGCTTTTAATCCCTCTACAAAATCTTCATAACTAAAACTTTGATGAAAAGTTACAAACTCAACTTGTGAGCCAAAAGCCTCTTGTAATTGTCCGATACTTTTAATTTCATCTTTTCTGTCTTCTGCCCCTAAGATTTTCAAAGCATATTCAACCGTTGAATAGGTTTTCCCTGTTCCTGGTGGTCCGTATAGAATTTGGTTGAGTGACGGTGTATTTTTATTCATAATATTTTCTGATTTACCTTTGATCTTTGTCGCTTTGTCGCAAGTTGAGTTAATACCAATATCTTGCAAGGTTTTGTTAAAAAATGGCTCCAATATCCAATTCTCAAAATTACAATATTCAGATTTTTTAACACTCTGAAAAGTTGTATTTGCATCTGGTGTCCACCATTTATTCGTTCCCGAATATTTATTATCTCCATCCAATGTATCTAAAGTCATGTATTCCCTGCAAATCCAGTCATCTGCTGGATTAAGAATCTCACTTGTAACTTTTGCCAACCTCTTAATGTCATTACTATGACATATAAATACAATATCACCTATTTTTAAATCATTTCTAAAAAAATCTGCTTGCGTTTTATCTATTCCCAACATTGATCGGGTATTTTTATGCAGGCTAATTTGATTATTTTCAAACCACTCGTGCCTCATATTTTTAGTATCTTCATTTCCATGCGATATTTTCCATATATTTATCTCCGACAATGAGCCTTTATATTCCAAGTATTTTTTTCCTACCGAAACAAAATCTTGAAAACAATCGATAACATTATTTCTCTCTGTTTTAAAAGCAACTTTATAATCATTTTTATTTGCTAAAAATATATCTAATAACCGAACTTCATCATATTGATCACTATTTTCTATAATATTTCTCAAGGCTTCTAATCCTTTATTTTTTATACTGTTGTAACTATTGCTAGAGGTTGCTACCATCCCTGTTTTTATACAATATTCTTTAAAATTCATATTTTCTTCCCTTTATTTATAGATACCACCACGATGTCCAATTCTAGTTATTAAAATCGTTGCTTCGTCAGGCATACAAAAAATAACACGATAATTACCAATGCGGTATTTTTTTAGCCCTAAAAATTCACCTTTTAAATTAGGTAAGTTTTCTGCTTTATTAGGTAAATCAGTTTCTATTTTTATGAGAATTTTATTGATTTCTGCTTTACTAATTTTCCTTAAATCTTTTTCAACCGATTCCTTAAACTCAATCCTAAACATTTAATTTATTACGCATTTGTGCAAGACTGATGGTTTTATCATTGCTATCCTGCAGTCTATCTAGGGAAATTTGCAGGTCTGCATAATTTTCTACATAAAATTCCAATGCTTTTTTTATGTGGAAACTGCGGTTTCTTTGTGTGGTTTCAGAGATTTCATCTATATCGTGGATAATATTAGCTGGGATTCTACTTGAGATTGCTATATTCATTTGTCATACACCGTATTAAAAATAAATACATTGTAACACAATAAATACATTGTAATATACTGTAATATAATCCTCGCTCACACACTTTGCGTGGGAATGCATAACCCCTAAATCCAAAAATAGAAAAGGAAAATCTGACGCCAACTCTTACCCTTTACCCTTTACCCTTTACCACCACAGCAGAAGGTGAATTGGCTTTAGCCAAGAGAGGCTACCCTGGGGTATTTCAAAAAAATTTGCTCACTATGTCAATGCGCATCCTGCCAAGAACGCCCAGTATCAGCATCAACTTTAAGAGGAATGTCTAACGAATAGGCGTTTTCCATCAAGTCTTTTATTTTTTGGGAAAATTCGTCGGCTTTATCGGCTTTGATTTCAAAGACTAATTCATCGTGGACTTGCATAATCATTTTGATGTCGGGGTTGTGCTCGCCTATCCAGTCGTTGACATCCAGCATGGCTTTTTTGATAATGTCGGCACTGGAGCCTTGCATTGGGGCGTTGATGGCGGTGCGTAGGGCGTGTTGTTGGAGCATTTTGTTTTTAGCGTTGATTTGTGGTAAATACAAACGCCTGCCCATAATGGTTTCTACGAAGCCTTGGGCTTTGGCAGTTTCTTTGGTGCTATCCATATATTGAGCGACACCGGGGTAGTTTTCGAAATAGGCTTCAATGTATTGTTTGGCTTCGGTGCGGGAAATGTCGATTTGTTTAGCGAGTCCGAAGGCACTCATTCCGTAAATTAAGCCGAAGTTGATGGCTTTGGCTTTACGACGGTGGTCTTTGGTCACTTCGGCAAGTGGCACGCCGAACATCATTGAGGCGGTGGCACTGTGGACATCTTGGTCGTTGTTGAAGGCGTCTAATAAATGGGCATCTTGTGCAATGTGTGCCATAATTCTGAGTTCGATTTGCGAGTAGTCAGCTGCGACAACGACAAAACCCTCACGGGCAATGAATGCGCCACGGATGCGGGCGCCTTGTTCAGATTTGATGGGGATATTTTGCAGATTTGGGTTTGATGAAGACAGTCTGCCCGTCGCCGTAAGTGCTTGGTGGTAGGAAGTATGCAGGCGTTTGGTGTGTAAATCAACTTGTTTTGGTAAGGCTTCAAGGTAGGTGGAATTGAGTTTGGTTAAGGTGCGATAATTGAGGATTAAATCCACCACGGGGTGGTCTAATAATTTTAGGGCTTCTTCGTTGGTGGACGGTACACCTTTTGGGGTTTTCTTTTTCGCTTCTAAGTTTAAGCCTTCTTCTGAGAATAAAACTTCGCCCACTTGTTTTGGTGATTCCAAATTAAATTCTTTATCTGTTAGTTCAAATATTTGCGTTTGAATGTCTGCCATTTGCTTGACAATATCGATTTGCTGGGTGGCAAGTGCTTGGCTATCTAACTCTACGCCGTTGCGCTCCATTCGCACTAAGACGGGGATGAGCGGCAATTCTATTTTTAAGTAGAGTTTGTATAAATTAGGAAATTTAACCAATTCCTGTGCCAAAACTTCGTTGAGTTTATGGGTAACGATAACATCTTCACAGGCGTATGGAGCAGCGGTTTCTAAATCGATTTGGTTAAAAGTTAATTGTTTTTTACCTTTGCCAGCAACATCGGTGAAATGGATGGTTTTATGGCTCAAATAATGCTCGGATAAATCATCCATATTGTGACGGGTGGCAACGGAATTTAGGCAGTAGGATTTCAGCATTGTGTCGTCGCTAATGCCTGTTAATTCCACACCGTGATTGGCTAAAATGTGGCTATCGTATTTGAGATTTTGCCCGATTTTACCGATGGATTGGTTTTCTAAAATCGGCTTGAGTGTGCTGAGCACGGTGTCAAAATTTAACTGTGGCGGTGCGTCCAAATAATCATGGCTAACAGGGATGTAAAAACTGTCTTTATCGACTAAAAATACCCATCCGACGATTTTGGCATTCATATAATCAAGCGAAGTGGTTTCTAAATCGAAGACGAAATTTTTACTGGATTCTAAACGCCTTGCCAAATTATCAAAACCTGCTTGCTCTAAAATAACACTTTGCGTGTATTCATTCAACCAATCGGCACTGGGCTTTTCCACTGCTTCGGTAGTGGTTTCTGACATCTCGGTAGTCGGTGTCGCCATCGGCTCAGGAGCAACACCCAACTCTTTTGCCCATCTGCCAAAGCCGTATTGTTGATAAAGGCCAGCAAGTTTTACATCATCGGATCCGGGCTCATTATCCAAAATATTGCACGGTAATTCAACATCAAATTTGAGTTGCACCAATTGATAAGACAAATCTAATTTATCAAAATTATCACGCAGTTTTTCACCGACTTTGCCACCGATTTGTTCGGCATTTTCTTTCACGCCTTCGATGGATTCAAATTGTGCCAACCATTTCACTGCCGTCTTTGGTCCAACACTCGGCACTCCAGGAATATTATCAGCACTATCACCCGTGAGTGCCAGTAAATCCAAAATGTGCTCTGGAGCAACGCCCATTTTTTCAATCACCGCTTGGCGGTCGTATAACTGCCCTTTCATGTCTAATTGAGTGATGTTGTCACTGACCAATTGCATCAAATCTTTATCACCACTGGCAATAACAGTTTTCATTTTGTGTTCATCAGCAACCCTTGCCAAAGTTGCGATGACATCATCGGCTTCTACGCCAGGGACACACATAAAATGAAAACCCATTGCCCGAATGATATCGTATAAAGGCTCAATTTGCACTACTAAATCATCTTCGGCAGGTTTGCGATGTGCCTTATATTCTGGGTAAATCTCATGGCGATGATTTTTACCTTTGGCATCAAAAATCGCAATCATTTTCGCATCAGGATATTTGCGTTGCAATTGCTTTATTGCATTAATCACACCAAACATTGCCCCCGTAGGGAAACCCGCATCATTAGTGAGATTTTGAGAAATTGTAGAAAAATAAGCCCTGAATAAAAAGGCTGAACCGTCGAGTAAGATAAGTTTGTGTGGCATATTAGATGAGATATTTTATGTAGTATATGGCGAAAATTTTACCCATCAACGGTATAAAATAGGTTTTATTTTGAGCGACAATATGAAAGACTTGCAAACATTGATCAGTGCTCACGACATCAGCCTAACGCACCAAGGAAAAAATGTGTTGGACAAGGTGAGTTTTGAATTAAAACAAGGTGAATTTATCACAGTCATCGGCCCGAATGGTGCAGGAAAAAGCTCGCTCATCAAAGTTTTACTAGGCTTGATTAAAGCCGATAGCGGCAACATTAAACGCTCTGAAAATATCAGGCTGGGCTATATGCCACAAACTTTTAGCCCCAACCCACTAATTCCAATTTCTGTGATTGACTTTCTCAATCTTAATCAAAAAATTGCACCGAGTTTTTTACATCAAACAGCAACACTTACTGGCATTGAAAACTTATTAAAAAACCCATTAAAAAATTGCTCTGGCGGCGAATTACAACGCATTTTATTAACATGCGCATTACTCAATAAACCCAATGTCCTAATTCTCGATGAACCCGCACAAAACCTCGATGTTAGCGGACAAATGCAACTCTACAAACTCATTCAAGACATCCACCAACAACAAGGCTGTGCCGTATTAATGATTTCTCACGACCTACACCGAGTAATGAAAGAGTCCACCCAAGTCCTATGCCTATACCACCATATTTGTTGCATGGGACAACCAGAAACCATCATCAAAGACAGTCAATTTAACGATTTATTCGCCGACCAAATGGATGAATTAATGGCAACTTATGAACATCATCACAATCATTGTCATGAACATTAGGAGTTCACTGCATTAGATAAATGTGGGATAAAAGTTGGCTTTTAAGATAGTATCTAATTCCATAATTTTCTATAGTTACCTCTACTGGTAAATTCCAATAGCCCAATATCACGCAACTCTTGCAGATTCCTAGCGATAGTCCTATCAGGCTCTTTACTGTTATTAAATTCACCTTTTAACTGGTTGTTGATTGCTAAAGTAGTAAAATTTTCTAAATTTAATTGCTCAATGCCACTAAATACTTTTTGATTGCCAGTTGATAAATTTTGCTCCAAATCTTTGGCAAAAATTGGCATTTCAACACCTATTTTTTTAGAGTTTTCTATTTTAGGAAGTTTGGATAATAAATCCTGTGCTTTTAAAATATGCTCATTTTCTATATGTTGATATTTTTTGTCATTGTAATAACCCAAAAAGTCATTTTCTATTTCGTTTTCGTTTTCCAATAAAACACCATATTCAAGGTTACGATGCAACCCACCGTTTGTAAGATTAGCAGAAGTAATAATCGCTTGATTATCAAAAATAAAAATTTTTGCGTGCAAATTCCCTATACTTTTTAATGAGAACCCATTGTCTTTGAGCTTTTGTACTGCACTTAAATCAAGACCGCTACCATTCATATTTGGCAAAGTAAATTTTGTAAGTAATTTACAATCTATTCCGTCATTTTTATTATCAACGATTAAATCTACAACTGTTTCTTTGATAAAAGGCGATGAAAGATAAATTCTTTCATTTGCACTTTTGACTAAATCAATAAGAGTGCTTTCCCAATGTTGCTTTAAGATTTGCATAGAGTTATATTTAATTACAAAGTTGCCTTTAGTTTTAATTAAATGCTTAGGAGGTGAATCTACTTTTTAACAACTTTTTTCTTAACCACTTTTTTCTTTTTAGGTTTCGCCTTAGGCTTGAGTTTGCCGGAGATGGCTTTTTTGCATTCTTCTAAGGTTAGGTCGGTGGGGGCTTTTTCGCCGAAGACTTTTTTGATGGTGATGTTTTTTTGACCTTTGCCTTTCTTTTTGCCGTTCCAGATGTAGGGGCCGAAGCGGCCGTTGAGGACTTGGATTTCTTCGTTTTCGAAGGTTTTGATGATGCGTTCGGCGTCGAATTTTTCTTTGGCGGCGATGAGGATTAGGGCTTCTTCTAGGGTAACTTCTTCGGGGGTGGTTTCTTTGAGGGAAACATATTTTTTGCCGTATTGAATGTAAGGACCAAAGCGACCATAGTTAGATTTTATGATGCCGAAGTCGTTGGTTTCGCCAACAGTGCGGGGCATATTGAAAAGTTCTAGTGCTTCTTCGAAGGTGATGGTTTCGATGTTCAATGAGCCTCGAAGAGAGGCGAACAAGGGCTTATCTTCGTCGTCTTTGTGGCCGATTTGGGCGAAGGCACCGTATCTGCCGAAGCGAACGCTGACGGGTTTGCCACTTTTTGGGTCGGTGCCGAGTTCGCGCATGCCGCTGACTTCTTCTCTGGAGATGTCTTCGGCGCCTTCAATTTTTGCGTGGAAAGGGGTGTAAAAATTTTTGACTACGCCTTGCCATGGGGTGTTTTTTGTGGCGATGGTGTCGAAATCGCTTTCGAGTTTGGCGGTAAATTGATAATCGATAATGTCGTCGAAATATTTAACCAAAAAGTCGGTAAGTAGGTAGGCGACGCTGGTTGGGAACAATTTATTTTTTTCGGCACCTGTGGTTTCGACAGGGGTTGATTCAACCACGGCACCGTTGGTAATTTCAATCAGTTGATACTCGCGTTCGGTGCCTTCACGGGTTTCTTTGGTCACATAATTTCTGTCTTGGACGGTGGAAACCATGGTGGCAAAAGTGGACGGTCTGCCAATGCCCATTTCTTCGATTCTTTTTACCAATGATGCTTCGGTATAGCGGGGTTTTGCCTTTGAAAAACTTTCTCTGGCGGCGAAAGTGGACAGATAAAGTGTGTCGCCTGTGTTGAAGTCGGGCAATAATTTGTCCTCTGATGAGAGGTAATCATAAACACTCAAAAATCCTGGAAACACTAAGACTTCACCATTGGCTAAAAACTGCTCACTCAGTCCTGAAATGTTGATTTTTATTTGGGTTCTTTGTAATTTTGCATCGCTCATTTGAGAGGCTAAAGTGCGTTTGTAAATAAGGCTGTAAAGTCTGGCGGCTTGGTCTTCAATGCCAAAAATAACGGGCTTGGTCAAGTCGGTTGGGCGAATGGCTTCGTGAGCTTCTTGTGCGCCAGCGTCTTTGGTTTTGTAGCGGCGGGCGTGGTGATATTCGTTGCCGTATTCTGCTTTGATGACTTTTTCAGCGGCTGAAATTGCTTCTTCTGATAATGTGACTGAATCGGTTCTCATGTAAGTGATGGCACCTTCTCGGTAGAGGTTTTGTGCGAGCGTCATGGTTTGTTTAACCGAAAAACCTAATTTTTGCGAGGCTTCTTGTTGCAAAGTAGAGGTGATAAAAGGTTGCTTTGGTGAGCGTTTTGAGGGTTTGTTTTCAATAGAGGCAACGCTTAATTTGCCCTTTAAAAGTGCGGTGGCAAAGGCTAACGCTTCCTCTTTGGTGGCAAAATCTTTGCTGAGTTTTACTTCCACCAATTCGCCCGCATCATTCACCAGTGCCGCTTTAACTTTATAAGTGTTCTTGGTGCTGTGGTCGGTAATCTCCCTTTCTCTTTCCACCACCAAACGCATCACTGGCGATTGCACACGACCTGCGGAACGCGCACCTACTACTTTACGCCACAAAACAGGGGAGATTTCAAAACCCACCAAACGGTCGATAATACGACGGGCTTGCTGGGCATCAACGATATTTTGATCAACTATTCTTGGCTGAGTAATGGCGTTGGTAATTGCCCCTTTGGTAATTTCGTGAAATACAATTCTTGGCGTGTTGTCTGGTAAGTCAAGTGCTTTTAACAAGTGCCACGCAATGGCTTCTCCCTCGCGGTCCTCGTCCGTTGCGAGATAAATTTTCTCGGCAATTTTGACGGATTTTCTGAGGTCGGCGACGACTTTTTTCTTATCGGCGGTTACTTCGTAAGTGGGTTCGAAATTGTTTTCAATATCAATACCCATGCCTTTTTTAGGCATATCACGGATATGTCCGATACTGGATTTAACGGTATAGTCTTTGCCCAAAAATTTTTCAATAGTTTTGGCTTTGGCAGGGGACTCGACGATGACTAAATTTTTTGACATTAGTGGCTTTTCCTTTTATTGAACGGTGCGGTTATCATCAAGAAAGACGATGGACTCTAGCCATTCTGGCGATACTTCTGCGGTGTCACTGTTGCCAATAACCATCATTGTTATCCATTTTAAATCGTCAATATGAATGGAGCTTTCATCTAATGACATTACTTGCTCGATGACAATTTCACGCTGAATGGCAGTAATTTGCCCCACATTTTCCATAAATAGTAGGAAACCACGCGCCTTGGCGTCTAGTCTAATTTTTTCTGCGTCATGGTAAATTCGAACACCACCTTGAGTGTTGGAAAACGCTTGAATTTCGCCGTCTTGTAAGACGGCAATATTTTCGAGCCAATTAAGGGCTTTATTGATGCGATTGGCTTCAAAACCTGCATCTGAGAGATATGCTTTTAGGGTAGTGTCGTCGATTTCAGCGGCATCATCATCCGATACTTCGAATAAATAATCAAACATATATGTCAAAACATCCAGAATATTATTTGTCATAAAACCTCATTTAATTAATACATAACCAAAGCCGTCAACTTTGGCGACTTTATTTTCAAGTTCCAATAAAAGCAACTCTTGGGTAATGATTTGGGGGCTGAGTCCGCTTTTTTCAACCATTTCGTCAATGCTAATTGCATCATAACTTAGGTATTTTAATAGGATAAAGGGGGTGTTGTTTAACTCTTTTTCAGAAATAATTGCGTTATCTTTTAAAATCGGGCTTGGCGGCTCAAATTGCAACTCGTCTAAAATGTCATCAATATCTTCAACTAATTTTGCCCCGTGTTTAATAAGTTGATGACAACCTTTTGCTAAAGGGTTGTGGATGGAGCTAGGAATGGCAAAGACTTCTTTGCATTGCTCGGCGGCAAGTCTTGCGGTAATCATTGTGCCACTTTTAACGCTGGCTTCCACCACCAAAGTGCCGAGACTCAAGCCACTGATAATGCGATTGCGCCTTGGAAAATTATTGCCAATGGGGCTGGTGCCAATGCAAAATTCAGAGACTAACGCCCCTTTTTTTGAAATTTGGTGCGCCAAAGATTTATGTTTGGCGGGATAAATTCTATCTAACCCTGTGCCACAAACGGCAATGGTGGGCTTGTCAGCTTCTAACGCACCGATATGGGCAGCGGCATCAATGCCACTTGCCATACCTGAGGTGATTATAAGGCCTAATTTTGCCAGTTCATTGGCAAATTTTTTGGCGTTTTCCTCGCCACCAGGGCTTGGGTTACGAGAGCCAACGATAGCCAGTTGTGGCAAGGACAAGCAAGCAACATCGCCCCTGACATAAAGCAAGGGTGGTGGGTCAGAGATGGTTTTTAGCGATTCTGGATAATCGTCATCAACTAAAGAGAGGATGTGGCAATCGTCTGCTTTTGCCCAATCAAGGTCGGCTTGAACTAAGGAAGTGTCGTTTTTTTCTAAAAAATCCAGTGCTTGTTGTTTAAATACACCGCTTTCTTGACGCTCAGTTTTGGTGGCTGAGAAGACTTGTTCGGGGGTTTCAAAAACTTGTAAGGCATTATAGAAGGTGCGCGTGCCGACACGGGGCGCTTTTAGTAACATTAGCCAAGGGGTTAAATCCATTTTATTATCTCTTATTCAAAAAACTACACTCTTTTTATTGTAACACCAAGGTTATGGTAAAATTTCCCCTTTTTATTTGAACCATCATTATTATGAAGCAAAAAAGAACCTTTCAACCGAGTGTTATCAAGCGTGCAAGAAAACACGGTTTTAGATCAAGAATGAGTACCAAAGCAGGTCGTGCAGTGATTAGTGCCCGTAGAAAAAAAGGACGCAAGCGTTTAACCGCCTAATGTCTTTCGGGTCTTTCGAGTCTTTCGAGTTAACGCGCAAAGCCAAAATTCTTAAAGCCAATGAATATGCCACTGTTTTTAAAGGGGGTAAATTTGCAAAAGGTAAATACTGGCAAATCGTTGCAAAATCTATTGATGGGCCTAAGCCTCGCTTAGGTCTTGCTATTTCAAAGAAAGTATATCGTTTGGCAGTGGATAGAAACCGATTTAAACGCATTGCCCGAGAGACTTTTAGATTAGAGAAACAGCAGTTGGATAATTGGGATTTTGTGGTGATGGCAAGGCGTTCAAAGTCGGTGGAAAATACGGTTTTGTCTGCGGAATTGTTAAGTTTATTTAAACGGGTAACGCAATGAAATACTTATTGCTGATACCGATTAAATTTTATCAACTTTTTATCAGCCCTTTGCTAGGCTCTAATTGTCGCTTTGACCCAACTTGCTCGCAGTATGCTTATGATGCGGTGCAAGAACACGGATTTTTTAAAGGATTCAGTTTGAGCGTTAAGCGCATTGGCAAATGCCACCCTTGGCATGACGGGGGTTTTGACCCAGTACCCAAAAAACATTCACATTAGGTAAATTTATTATGAACAATCAAAAATTATTTTTAGGCATTGCCATTTTTCTAACGGTTTTTATCCTGTGGGATAAATGGCAAATCACGCATACCGTCGATGAAAATGGCAATACCGTGCGTAAAACCACAACGACTTTAGTGGGTGCGCCTATTTCAAATAGTGATGTGCCGATGATGGACTCACAATCAATAGAAATTGATTTGCCAACGATGCCAACGGTTGTTCAAAAAGGGGGGTTTACCACGGTAACCACCGATTTATTAACGGTAGAAATTAGCCACAAAGGTGGCACGCTTCAAAATGCGTATTTAAATGATTATCCTATTGAATTGGGTGGTAGCGAAAAGTTCCAATTATTGAGCGATAAAGCAGGGCAATTGTTCCAAGCACAGAGTGGTTTGGCATCAAGCAATGATTTATTACCGACGCATTTATCTGATTTTCATTCAACCAGCACCGATTACCAAATGAACGGCGACACTTTAATCGTGCCATTGACTTGGCAAGGTAAAAACGGTGTTCAAGTGGTGAAAAATTACCATTTTCAGCGGGGCAGTTATGTGGTGGGTGTCGATTATCAAGTCAAAAATAACACCAGTCAAGCCATTCCTGTTAAGTCGTATGTGCGTTTGAGTCGTCAATCAATCGACCAAGGCAATGTGATGATGCCGACTTTCACGGGGGGCATTGTGTATAACAAAGCCGAGCATACTGTACAAAAAAATGACTTTGAAGATTGGGGTGATTTTAATGCGCAACAAGCAACTGGCGGCTGGCTGGCAATGGTGCAACAATACTTTATGGCAGCATGGATTCCAAACCAAGAACAAGCCCAAAGTTTTTCTGCCAGCACAAAAAACAGCATTCACAAATTAACTAATGCTAATCAACAAATAAGCGTGGCTGCTGGCACGACTGCGACACTGGCGACTAACGAGCTATACATCGGACCAAAGGAATATGGCAAGATTGAAAAAGTGGCAAAAGGATTGCATTACACTTTGGACTACGGCTGGTTAGATGTGCTTGCAGACCCGTTATCGTGGGGTATTCATAAAATCAACGACTTTGTTAGCAGTTGGGGTTGGTCGATTATTATTATTACCTTATTGATTAAGTTGGCGTTTTATCCACTCAGTGAAAAATCTTATCGTTCAATGGCAGGGATGAGAAAGTTAGCGCCAAGATTAGCGAAGTTGAAAGAAACCTATGGCGACGACAAGCAAAAAATGGGTCAAAAAACCATGGAACTTTATAAGAAAGAAAAAATCAATCCTGCCTCTGGTTGCCTGCCGATTATGGTGCAAATCCCCGTATTTATCGCTTTCTACTGGATGTTGCTAGATACCATTGAATTGCGTCAAACGGCATTTTGGTGGATATCAGATTTATCCGAGATGGACCCGTATTACATCCTGCCGATTATAATGGGTGCGTCAATGTTCATTCAACAAAAACTCAACCCCCCACCACCTGACCCAATGCAAGCGAAGATTATGATGGCGTTGCCTTTTGTGTTTACGGTGATGTTCTTGTGGTTCCCGTCGGGCTTGGTGTTGTATTGGGTGTTTAACAATACGCTATCCATCCTACAGCAATGGAGTATTAATAAGCGTATCAATGGCTAATTAACAAATAGACGCAACCTGTTTGTTTAGAATTTTTAGTGCAAAGCGCCCTATTCTCCAGTGTAAGACACTCTGTTTTCCAGTGCAAAGCGTCTGTTCTCCAACGCAAGATGCTCTGTCATTCCGAGCGTAGTCGAGGGGTTTCGTATGAAAGAAAAGATCCCTCGACTACGCTCGGGATGACAGTAAAAAAAAGACACTTGGAGTAATAGCCAATGTCATCCTGAGCGCAGCCGAAGGATCTTTTTTGATACTTGCATATTATGCAGGTGAGGACGATAAAGAGACAGATTGTTGGTAAAATAAAGGCATGTGGTCAAATAATTCAAGTTATCAATACTGGCGAGATGAAAAACTGGCGAATGCAGTGCAAAGTGTTGAGGCGTGTTCGGTTGAAGTTTCTAATCCCTTTGCTTTGAGTAAGGCTGAAAAGGATAAAATCCAACAACTGTGCCGTCATAATAATTTTGCCCTATTTGAAACCCCTGCGCAAACCAACTACGCCGATGCCATTAAGCAGTTTAATCAGCAATTCGGTTTAACCGATCAAGACCCTCATCTTTATGTGCAACAGGACGGGCTGGCACACATCACCCAAAGCGAGCAAAAAAGACAAGCAGATTTTATTCCCTATACCAATAAAGCCATCGGCTGGCATACGGATGGGTATTACAATACGCTGAGTAATCGCATTCGTGCATTTTCATTGTTTTGTGTTAACCCTGCTATCAAGGGCGGGGAAAACAGTTGGATAGACAATGAAATACTCTATATTTTATTACGCGAACAAAGCCCAGAGGCAATTGAACTACTAAAGAGAACAGATGCAATGACAATCCCCGCACACGAAGAAAAAGGCAAAATTCTACGCCCTAAATCCACCGATGCGATTTTTATGCTGGATAACACACGCCTTTATTTGCGCTACACACAACGCAAAAAGACGGTGCAGTTTGCGAGTGAAGTAGGTGCGGCAGTTGCCTTATTGGATGAAATTTTAGCCAAAGGCAGTGCCTATCATTTTCAGCATTTAATGGCAAAAAATCAAGGTATTATATGTAACAATATTATTCACAAACGCAGTGGTTTTGTGGATGATAAGGATAATTCACGGTTACTTTTAAGGGGGCGATATTTTGAAAGGGTTTAACATTATAGACAGGATAAAGCACAATAAAAAAATTAAAAGACTGCAACAACAACACAATAAATTCACAAAATTACCCAGCACTTGGGCAAGAATTGTTATTGTTATGCTGTTTTCTACAGTGTCAGGCGTGTTACTTTGGTTTGTTTATACAAATCCTTGTGGATGGGAAATATTTAACGAGACAACAATAGACGCAAAAAGTATTATTTCTTTAACCACCTTAATAATAACAGCCCCCATTGTTTTTGCTATCTGGGCATTTCGTGATAAAAATAAATTATTGGAATTAGAAAATGCTAGAAAAGACACTAACCTCAAGGAGTTTCAACAACTACAACGCTGGGCAACAGGCAATATTGAGGGTGATAAAGACAATGAAGACAATGAAATTGCTTTACAAATATCTGCTCTGCACTCCTTGCGTGGCTACCTCAAAGGCGAATATGGCGAGAGTTTTAGGCGGGGTGCGTATGAGATTTTTCGTGCCGCTTTAGCCACTCAACATCAAAAAATTATAGAACGAGTAAAAGGTAAAGAGTTTAAAAATATAACGGATGCAATAGATAAATGCCCACTAACCAAACAACTCAATATCATTGCTAATGAAGAATGGTTTAATTTATTGATTAATCACAATTTTCCTACTAACAATATCAGCTTGTTAGGCGTAGATTTACACAAAACCTATCTACATCATCGTATCTATGGCAAAACACTAGATTTGACGCATGCACAATTACAAGGGGCGGATTTGGGGCAGGCACGATTACAAGGGGCGGATTTAGAGGAGACGCAATTACAAGGGGCGAATTTGAGGGATGCACAATTACAAGGGGCGGATTTGAGGGATGCACAATTACAAGGGGCGAATTTGAGGATGCACAATTACAAGGGGCGAATTTGAGGGATGCACAATTACAAGGGGCGAATTTGAGGGATGCACAATTACAAGGGGCGAATTTGAGGGATGCACAATTACAAGGGGCGGATTTGAGGGATGCACAATTACAAGGGGCGAATTTGAGGGATGCACAATTACAAGGGGCGGATTTGAGGGATGCACAATTACAAGGGGCGAATTTGTGGGATGCACAATTACAAGGGGCGAATTTGTGGGATGCACAATTACAAGGGGCGGATTTGAGGGATGCACAATTACAAGGGGCTTATATATCCAATAAGGGGCTTGAATTCTTGAATTTTGAACAACAAATAGCACAACAAATTGGCAAAGAAACCACTACAGAGGCTTTAGAAAAACAATATAAAGCACTGGATGAAACACAAAAATCACAATTGATTCAAGCGTTAAAAGCCGTTAAAAGCCAAAATACTGATGCAGCAATACAACGCATTGAATCTGCCTCAGAAACATTGAATTTATCAAAGGCAACCACAGGAGCCTACAGTCAAGAAGAGGCAGATAAGTGGTTAAACGATTATAAAGAGCAAAACAAATGACAATTAAACAAACCCCTTCACCCAATTATAACAAACGCCCTAATGGCGAGATTTCGCTGATTGTTATTCATAATATATCACTACCACCGAACGAGTTTGACAATGATTATATTGAGCAGTTTTTTACCAATCAATTAGATTTTGATAAACACCCTTATTTTCAAACTTTGATGGGTGTTGAGGTGTCGGCGCATTTATTGATTAAACGCGATGGCAGCGTGATTCAATTTGTGCCTTTTGAAAAGCGCGCTTGGCATGCAGGGCGCTCAGAATTTAACGGTAGGGAAAATTGTAATGATTTCTCAATCGGCATTGAATTAGAAGGGGGTGATGAAATTAAATATACCGATCAACAATATCAAGCACTCAACGAGCACATAAAAACATTAAAATCACACTATCCGATAACAGATGTTGTTGGACATAGCGACATTGCCCCAGGTAGGAAAACCGACCCTGGGGCATCTTTTGATTGGAGCAGAATATGAACGCAGAAAATTTAGCAAAAAAAATTAAACTGATTATCTTTGATGTCGATGGCGTCTTAACCGATGGTGGGCTGTATTTTGCCGAAGATGGCTCGGAGATGAAACGCTTTAACTCACTGGATGGTCACGGTATCAAAATGCTAAAAGAAAGTGGCGTTGAGCCTGCGGTCATCAGTGCGAGAAACACCAAAAGCGTTGATCATCGGATGAAGAATTTAGGTATTGAACATTTTTATCAAGGGCAAAGTGATAAAGTCATTGCGTTTACCGCATTGCTGAAAAAACTCAATGTGCGTGCCGAGGAAGTGGCGTATGTGGGTGATGATGTGATTGATTTACCCGTGATGACCAAAGTCGGTTTTGCCGTTGCCGTTGCCAATGCCCACGACTTAGTCAAGCAACATTCACAAATGACAACGGATAAAATCGGCGGACAGGGTGCCGTGCGTGAAGTCTGTGATTTTATCCTCAAAGCACAAGGGAATTTTGATAAAGCAATGGCGCCCTATTTGCCATGACCGAATTTCAACAACTGTGCTATGACACTTTAAAAGAAAAAGTCCCCGCTGGCACGGTCACTACCTATGGTGGACTCGCCAAACTCATCAATCACCCCAAAGCCTATCGAGCAGTCGGCTCAGCCATGAATAAAAACCCCTTTGCACCCGAAGTGCCTTGCCACCGTGTGGTGAAATCGAATGGCGATTTGGGTGAATTTGCGTATGACATTTCACTCAAAGTAAAACGCCTTCAAGAAGAAGGCGTTTTTGTAGAAAATGGCAAGATTGTTGATTTTAAGAAAATCTGTATTTAAATTTTCTTCCCACGCATTTTACTAATCATTTGCAATTGCATCATTGACTCAGCAAGAGCCGCTTGTGCTGAGCCAAGGTCTTGGTCACCGCTTGAGTTAGACATTGCCTCTTCTGCGCGCTGTTTGGCTTCTAATGCTTTAGACTCATCCAAATCACCAGCACGAATAGCTGTGTCAGAGAAGATGGTAACTACATCAGGTTGAACCTCAACGATACCGCCAGAAACATAAATAGACTCAACGCCCTTTTCAGTTTCAACACGCACCTCACCTGGCTTTAAAGTTGACAGCAAGGCAACATGCTTTGGATAAATACCTAACTCACCTGTTGAAGCAGGTGCAAACACGCATTTAGCATCACCCGAGTAGAGTGATTCTGTTGCACTAACGATATCAACATGAATAGTCATTTACGCTTTCTCTGCGGAAGATTCTGCGGCGCGTTCACGAACTTCTTCAATTGAACCTGTCATATAGAATGCTTGCTCTGGAAGGTCGTCTAACTCACCATCAAGAATGGCTTTGAAGCCACTGATTGTGTCTTTTAGAGAGACATATTTACCTGCTGAACCTGTGAATACTTCTGCTACGAAGAATGGCTGAGATAGGAAACGCTGGATTTTACGAGCACGAGAAACGGACTGCTTATCTTCTTCAGATAATTCATCCATACCCAAAATCGCAATAATATCTTTTAATTCTTTGTATCGCTGCAATACACCTTGCACGCCTCGTGCAACATTGTAATGCTCTTCACCAACGATTAACGGGTCTAACTGACGAGAAGTGGAATCAAGAGGATCTACCGCAGGGTAAATACCGAGTTCCGCTACTTGACGAGAAAGAACCACAGTTGCATCTAAGTGAGCAAAAGTGGTTGCTGGAGAAGGGTCAGTTAAGTCATCTGCAGGGACATAAACCGCTTGGATTGAGGTAATTGAGCCCTTCTTAGTTGAGGTAATGCGTTCTTGCAATGCACCCATTTCAGAAGCAAGCGTTGGCTGATAACCTACCGCAGAAGGCATACGACCTAAGAGTGCAGATACTTCTGTGCCTGCAAGTGTGTAGCGATAAATGTTGTCAATAAACAATAATACATCACGACCCTCGTCACGGAAATATTCAGCCATTGTCAATCCTGTCAAAGCAACACGCAATCTGTTTCCCGGTGGCTCATTCATTTGACCGTAAACTAGGGATACTTTATCTAATACATTGGATTCTTTCATTTCGTGGTAGAAATCATTGCCTTCACGCGTTCGCTCACCAACACCCGCAAACACCGAGTAACCTGAGTGCTCAATCGCAATGTTACGAATCAACTCCATCATATTCACGGTTTTACCAACACCCGCACCACCGAACAAACCGACTTTACCCCCCTTAGCGAATGGACAAACTAAGTCAATAACTTTAATACCTGTTTCTAAAAGTTCAGCAGCAGGGGCTAATTCATCATAAGCAGGAGCAGAACGGTGAATTTCCCATTCTGCTTCTGGATTAATATCACCTGCATTATCAATTGGCTCGCCTAATACATTCATAATACGACCCAAAGTCTTGGTACCCACTGGCACTTTAATTGCCGCACCTGTATTAGTCACTTCCAAGCCTCGTTTAAGACCTTCAGAAGTACCCATCGCAATCGCACGAATGGTATTATCGCCTAATTGTTGTTGTACTTCTAATGTCAAACCTGTTTCTGTTACTAACAAGGCGTCATAAATACTTGGGATGCTGCCTTCTGCAAATTCGACATCGATAACCGCGCCAATAACTTGTGTAATTTTTCCGTTGCTCATTTTGCTTTTCCTCTTTTTAAACTTTCACTAATTAATATTTTAATACTTATACGGCAGCCGCACCACTCACAATCTCAGAGATTTCTTGAGTAATGGCTGCTTGCCTTGCTTTGTTGTAAACCAATTCTAAATCTTGCACCATATCGCCCGCATTATCCGTTGCACTCTTCATCGCAATCATGCGTGATGACTGCTCACAAGCAATGTTTTCAACTAAGCCTTGATAAACCAAAGCCTCGATATAACGCACTAATAATGCACTTAATGCCACTTCTGCATCAGGTTCGTAGATGTAGTCCCAGTGATGATCCATACCATCCACTTCACCTGCTACCATTGGCACTAACTGTGTTACTGTTGGCACTTGAGTCATGGTGTTTTCAAATCTGTTATAGGCAACGGATAATTGCTGAATTTCGCCTTCGTCATACGCATCTAGCATTACTTTTACTGTACCTAGTAGGTCGTCAAAGTGGGGTGCGTCGCCTAAATCTGTTAAAACTGACTTGATGGTTAATCCCGAATTCTTAAAAAATGAAGTGGCTTTTTTACCAATGGTACAAATATCAACTTTGATACCTTTGTCTTTGTATGCCATCACTTGCTTTAATAAGCTTCTGAATAGATTAGTATTCAAACCACCACACAAACCACGGTCACTGGAAACAATGATGATGCCTACTCGTTTAATCTCGCCCGCTTCTTTCATATACGGATGTTCAAACTCAGAATGTGCATAAGCCAAATGCCCAATTACTTTAGAAATCTTATCAGAATAAGGGCGAGAGGCCAGCATTCTGTTTTGTGCTTTTTTCATCTTAGAAGCTGCGACCATTTCCATAGCCGATGTGATTTTTTGAGTATTCTTGATACTCGCAATCTGTGTTCTAATTTCCTTTCCGCTAGCCATTTTTTATATTACCAAGTATGATTTGCTTTAAAGTCATCAATTGCTGCTTTCAACTCTGCAATGATGTCGTCGTTATAATCGCCAGTTTCATTAATTTTGTCCATCAATGGGGTTTGATTTGCGCCCATATAGGCAATTAACGCTGCTTCAAAATCAACCACTTTGTTCGCTTCAAGGTCATCCAATGCGCCTGAGTTTGCCGCGAATAAAGAAGTTGCCATTTCAGCCACTGAAAGTGGGGAATATTGGTTTTGCTTCATTAACTCTGTTACTCGTTGACCACGGTCAATTTGTGCTTTTGTTTCTGCATCAAGGTCTGATGCAAACTGTGCAAATGCCGCCAATTCACGATATTGTGCAAGGTCAAGACGAATACCGCCACCGAGTTTCTTAATGATGTCTGTTTGTGCTGCACCACCCACTCGAGATACTGATAAACCCGCGTTAATCGCTGGACGAATACCTGAGTTGAATAAGTCAGTTTCTAAGAAAATTTGACCATCAGTAATAGAAATTACATTGGTTGGAACGAATGCAGATACATCGCCACCTTGTGTTTCAATGATTGGTAATGCGGTTAATGAGCCTGTTTGACCTTTAACTTTACCACCCGTTAATTGCTCCACATAATCAGCATTAATGCGTGATGCGCGTTCAAGTAAACGAGAATGTAAGTAGAAAACATCGCCTGGGTAGGCTTCACGCCCTGGCGGACGCTTCAAAAGTAAGGATACTTCACGATAAGCCCAAGCCTGCTTGGTTAAATCATCGTAAACAATCAGTGCGTCTTCGCCAATATCACGGAAATACTCACCCATTGAACAACCTGCATAAGGCGCAATGTATTGTAAAGCTGGAGAATCAGAAGCGCCCGCATTAACGACAATGGTATTTTCCATTGCACCGTGCTCTTCTAATTTACGCACAACGGCTGCCACAGAAGAGTCTTTTTGACCAATCGCAACATACACGCACTTAACACCTGTGTCTCTTTGATTGATAATCGCATCAATCGCAACGGCTGTTTTACCCGTCTGTCTGTCACCAATAATTAACTCTCGTTGACCACGACCAACAGGTACCATTGCGTCAATCGCTTTAATACCTGTTTGAATTGGCTGATCAACCGATTGACGGTCAATAACACCTGGTGCAATCACTTCTAATGGACGCGCATGTTCGGTTGTAATGTCGCCTTTGCCGTCGATAGGCTTTCCTAATGGATTAACCACACGACCTAACATCGCCTCACCAACTGGCACTTCCACTAAGCGATTAGTACACTTAACTGTGTCGCCCTCAGAAATATGTAAATATTCACCTAAAACCACCGCACCAACGGAATCTTGCTCTAAGTTAAGCGCCATGCCGAATGTATTGCCCGGAAATTCAAGCATTTCACCAAATTGAACATCGGCTAAACCATGAATACGAACGATACCATCACTTACACTGATAACTGTACCTTCTGTACGCGCCTCAGATGCAAAATCAAAGCCCTCTATTTGTTTTTTAATTAAATCACTGATTTCACTTGCGTTTAATTGCATATTCCTACCTCTTTTAAAATTTTAAATTAATTAATTGACAGACTTGAACCCAGCCCATTAACACGAGCTTGAATTGACAAGTCAGTTACTTTGTCACCTTCTTTAATCACCACACCACCGACCAAATTCTTATCAATTTCAGTGTCAATACTCACTGTCGTTTTATATTTATCTGATAAATCACGGGTAATTTTCTTTTCTTCCGCAGCACTTAACTTATAAGCACTCGTTACCTGAAACACTTTTGCATCGCTACCAAGGTTACATTTTGCATCAAACAATGCCAAGATACTCGGCAATACACCAATACGATTATTTTTTAACAATAAGTCCACAAAAGCAATTTCTTGAGCGTTTAACATTCTACCCATAGCAGACTGATAAATTTCAATAATGGCTTTAGACTTAACAGCTTTAGTCGCATTAGGGGAGGCAATAAATGCACGCATTTTTGTATCATCCGCTATAGACGCGCCCACTTCCAAAATACTTCTCCATACCGAGTGCATTTCGTTTTGCTGTGCAATTTCAAAAATTGCATTGGCATAAGGTTTGGCGATTGTTGTTAATTCCACTGCTTAATCCTTATAAAGTCTGCGACAATTTTGTCAACATGCCTTGATGTGTTTTCGCGTCAACTTCTTTGTCCAAAACTGCATCAACACCTCGCATAACCAAATCAGACACCTGGTCTTTCAATTCGTTACGCACTCGTTGTGATTCTTGCTCAATTTCAGCATGTGCCTGTGTTTTGATGCGGTCCGCTTCTTGAGAAGCAACGCCCTTAGCATCTTCAACCATGCCCGACGCTTGTTTCGTCGCATTGGCAATAATTGCCGCTGCTTGGTCTTTAGACTGGTTAATTGTTTCTTGAGCTTTTTGCTGCGCTTCTTTGTGTTCTGATAAGCCTCGCTCTGCTGCAATCAAACCACTTTCGATACGCTTTTTGCGTTCTTCCATCGCCGCTACAATCGGTGGCCATACAAATTTCATGCAAAACCATGTAAACATGGCGAACATGATTAATTGCCCAATCATCGTCAAATTAATATTCATAGCTTAAACCCTGCTTATTATACAAATAATTTAGCCTGCAACCGCAAACAAGATATACATTGAGATACCTACCGCAATCATCGGAACCGCATCTACTAGACCCATTACGATGAACATTTGAGTTCTAAGCATTGGGATAAGTTCTGGCTGGCGCGCTGCACCTTCTAAGAATCTTGCACCCAAGATACCAATACCTACCGCTGCACCTAATGCGCCTAAACCCATTAAAATTGAACCTGCTAAAAATAATGTTGCTTGTACTTCTGTCATGTCTTACTCCTTTTTTTAAAATTTAAAATTAATTACTATTAATGACCTTCATCGTGCGCCATATCCATATATACAATTACCAAAGTCATAAAGATAAAGGCTTGCAATAATACGATTAAAATGTGGAAAATTGCCCAAGGCACTGACAATGTCCACTGAACCCAAAATGGCAATAATGCGATCAGGATGAAAATCATTTCACCCGCATACATGTTGCCAAATAAACGCAATGAATGTGAAACGGGCTTTGCAATTAGAGAAACAAACTCCAAGAAAAAGTTAGCCGGAATCAATAAAACTTTTAAGAATGGGTTTTTAGACTCAAATGGGTGTAGTGTTAATTCTGCAACAAAACCACCGACGCCTTTAATTTTGATTGTATAAAACAACATCAAGAAGAAAACGCCCAATGCCAAACCGAAAGTAGCGTTTGGATCGGTTGTTGGTACAACTTTAAAGAAGACATGATGTGGGTCAGCACCAAAAAATACACCAATATGCTGTGCAATTTGTGGCACCCAATCAACGGGAATAAGATCCATTGTATTCATTAATACAATCCAAATAAATACCGTTAATGCCAGCGGTGCAACCAATGGATTTTTGCCATTGAATGAACCACGCACATTTTCGTCAATAAATTCAATCACGCTTTCAATAAAGTTCTGCGAACCTGATGGTGTATCCGTTGTCATTTTTTTACCAACACGATAAAAAAAGAATAAGAAAACAGCACCTAACAAGAAAGAAACACCTAAAGTGTCAAGGTGTAACGCCATAAAGCCCATTGCTTTTGCTTCAGCTGCGGTACTTGCTAACTCCCACACACCTGTATCTGGATTTTGACCATAGGTCAAATTCTGTAAGTGATGTTTAATATAATCGCCTGAAGCGATAAGTTCATTTCCTGCTGACATTTATTTTTGCAAAGCCTTGTCTATTAAAAAACTAATTAATCCTAAAACCAACCCAATAATGAGTGCATCGGCGTTTAACTTAAAAACAAAATACCCTGTTAAAGTCAAACTCACTACAATTGCCATCCGCATTATCACACTGATGACCATCATTCCAACGCCCACTTGAGCACTAATGGTTGTATCTTTTTCTTGTTTGTTCGTATGTCTATTAATTAACGCTGTGTTAATCAAACCAATTACACCCCCATAACCTGCAGCAAAACCTGCATCTATTGTAGAGAAGTAAGCGAAAGACACTAACATCACAGCTAATTGAACTACTGGCAATTTATTATTTATCGCCAAAACTTCAACACCGCGAACTCACAAAAATCAGAATTATACCGCTTAGATAATAAAAATTGAAGGAAATTTTACTGAATTCCCATATTTTTTTATATATTAATAAACAATAATATTCTAATGTATTTGACAATTAAGACAATACGCTTAATAATACTACCCTTTAAAATTGAGGAGTATCAAAATATGGCACATATTGTTATTATTGGAGCAAGCACAGGTGGATTACCTTTTGCCTATGATATTAAAAAAACATTGGGCAAAAACCACGAGGTAACGGTTATTTCTAACAATCCAGATTTTAACTTTATTCCTTCGAACCCGTGGGTAGCCGTAGGTTGGCGCTCTGAAAGAGATATTAGTTTCCCATTAGAGCCACGACTTAAACGCAAAAACATCAACTTTATTTTAGGCGAAGCCACTGAAATTAAGCCAAATGAAAACCAGGTATTAGTTGGTGAGCAAGTAGTTGATTACGATTATCTGGTGTTAGCAACGGGGCCTAAATTAGCCTTTGACGAAGTAGAGGGCTTGGGTCCAGATGGACACAGTGTTTCTATTTGCACTACTGCTCACTCAGAAATTGCCCGTCAAGAATGGGAAGACTTTTGTGCTAACGGTGGCGGTCCAATTGTTGTAGGTGCTGTGCAAGGTGCTTCTTGTTTCGGTCCCGCCTACGAGTTTGCTATGATTATGGAAACTGACCTTAGAAAACGCGGCATCCGTGACAAGTGTCCAATCACTTTCGTTACCGCTGAACCGTATATTGGACACTTAGGTCTGGGTGGTGTTGGTGACTCTAAAGGTTTATTGGAAAGTGAAATGAGACATCGCCATATTAAATGGCATACGAACAGTAAAGTCGCTTCAATCCAAGCCGAAAAAGTAATTGTTCAAAAATGCGACGACAAAGGCGAAGTCATCGACACCATCGAAATTGCCACCGCCCACACAATGATGCTACCCGCCTTTAAAGGCGTTGACACCGTCGCTAATTTAAAAGATATTGATTCAGGTTTTGTCAACCCACGCGGTTTCGTTATGGTTAATGATAAGCAACAATCCCCCGTCAAAGACAACATTTTCTCAGTCGGTGTCAACATCGCCATCCCACCCGTTGAAGCAACCCCAGTAATGTGCGGTACGCCAAAAACAGGCTATATGATTGAGTCAATGGTAACCGCTGTGGTCCACAACATCGAAGATATGATTAACGGCAAAGAGCCCTCAAACATCCCAACTTGGAACGCTGTTTGTATTGCCGATATGGGCGATACAGGCGCTGCCTTTGTTGCCATGCCACAAATTCCACCTCGCAATGTTACCTGGGCAAAGAAAGGTAAAATGATGCACTTGGCAAAAATTGCTTTTGAAAAATTCTTCATTCGCAATATGAAATCAGGCAACTCAGAGCCAGGTTATCAAAAGTACATCTTTAAAATGCTAGGCATTGAGCGCTTAAAAAAGAAATAGACTTCTTTAATCAATAAAAAACCACTTTTTCAAGTGGCTTTTTATTGGAGACCTTTGTATAAATATAATCTATAACATTGTGTACTTTGTAGCTACTTGAAGTCCAAATATCCTTTTAAAATTGTCACTATTTTTTTTATTTACTCAAATTAATCATCTCAGCAGCAGCGGAACGAGTACTATCGGTAATCGTTGCACCACCTAAAATACGGGCAATTTCATTCACACGCTCATCATCGGGTAGTTGTAACACTGTTGTTTGGGCACCGTCATCTTCTTGTGATTTTTGCACGCGTAAATGTTGATGCCCAAAGGCAGCGACTTGAGCGAGGTGGGTAATACAGATGATTTGATAATGTTGGCTGAGTTGTTTGAGTTTTTGCCCGACGACTTCAGCAACGGCACCGCTGATGCCGACATCAACTTCATCAAAAATTAAAGTTGGGGTGTATTCGCTGTCGCTACTGACGACTGAGATTGCTAGAGAAATACGGGATAATTCACCACCTGATGCGACTTTTTTTAAGGCTTTGAGTCCGCTACCCATATTGGTTTTGACTAAGAAATCAACATTTTCGGCACCATTGTAATGCACACCTTCCGCTTTTTTTGGTAAATCCACTTTGAAGACACTACCAGGCATTCCCAGTACTTGCATCGCTTCGGTAACGAGGGTTGAGAGTGATTTGGCTTTTTCGATGCGTACTTTGCTTAATAATTCGGCTTGTTTGTGATATTGTTTTGTTAAATCGGTTTTTTGCTGTTCCAAACCGTCCAATGATGCACCTGCTCCGCCAATTGTGTCTAATTCGGTGGTAATTTTCTCTTTAATTTCAATTAATTCGGTAATTTGACAGGCGTGTTTGCGTGCCAAATTATGCAGTTCACCCAGTCGTGCTTCTAAATTTTGCGTGGTTTCTTCATCGAATGACAAACCACTCAAATAATTTGTTAATTCATAAACACTTTCCTGAGTTTGCACCTGTGCACTTGATAGTAATTCCGCAACAGGCATAAGTTTTTTATCGGTATCAGACGCTTGATTGAGCGCATGACTCAACTGTATCAATTGTGCATTTGCCCCCGATTCTTGTTCAAGTTGACTGAGAATACTTGAAGTTTGTTCGATCAAACTGGCGGCATTTGCACTGGTTTTAAAATCACTTTCGATGCTTTCAAGGTCTGCTTGCACCAATTCCGCGGCTTCTAATTCTTGCAGTTGATGCTGCAATAATTCCTGCTGTTGTTGCTTTAAATCTTGATTATTGCTGAGCTCATCAATCTGATTACGCACCGCATTATAGTCCGCCACGATAACATTTAACGATTCACAGGCACTAGAATTTTGTGCATAAGTATCCAGCAAATCCCGCTGTTGGTCGGGGCGTAATAGCAGTTGATGTTCATTTTGTCCATGCATATCAATCAACAATTCGCCCACGCCTCGTAACACCGACAATGGCACGCTTGCCCCATTCACAAAAGCCTTTGAACGCCCATCACTGGTAACAATACGACGCAAAATACACTCCCCTTCTTCGTCCAAAGATTGTTCTTTAAGGTAAGTTTGTATTTTTTGTTGATTTTCCACTTCAAACACTGCACTGACTTCGGCTTTGTCCTTGCCATGACGCACCAGCGTGGAATCGCTGCGATGACCAAGTGCCAAATTTAAAGCCTGTAAAAGGATGGATTTACCTGCCCCCGTTTCACCCGTTACTGCACTCATTCCCGACTCAAAAGACAAATCGAGTTTTTCTACAACGGCGAGATTTTTAACGGATAACTGAGATAACATTGTTACAACTTTGCACCCCAGTGCAATTTAGAACGAATAATTTCAAAATAATCATAATCTTGCGGATGCAACAAATGAATCTGCCGCTCGTGCTGACTCAGACAAATGTCTTGCCCTGCAACAATCGGTACCGAAGTTTGCCCATCAAAATTCACCGTTGCCCCTTCGTCAGTCTCTTTAATACGCACCACAATTTCACTTTCACCCGGCACCAAAAGGGGGCGATGGCTCATTGTATGCGGACAAATAGACACCACGCCAATCGCATTCACCCCTGGATGCATAATCGGGCCACCACTTGACAGTGCGTAAGCCGTTGAGCCTGTTGGTGTGGTAATAATCAATCCATCGGCTCGTTGATTACTGACAAATTTTCCATCAATTGACAAATCAAATTCAATCATCTTTAAAGTTTTTGTTCTGTGCACCACCACATCGTTTAATGCCAAACATTGCCCTAAAACTTTGCCATTTTCTTTAATTTGACACGATAACAAATGGCGTGGCTCCTCAATATAGTTGCCATTCAAAATTTCTGTTACAATGTTTTGCATTTTGGTCGCTGGTACATCCGCTAAAAACCCAAGGCGACCTAAATTAATACCTAATATCGGAATTTTTTTATCCACAAAAGTTCGTGCTGTATTCAATAAAGAACCGTCGCCACCGACAACAATAATCAAATCCGCCTGCTCACCAATATCATCACCACGCACCACAGTGATGCTTTTTTTCATCAATAAAGCACCCAACTCCTCCGCTTTTTTATCGCTATTAGGGTCGTTGGGTTTGGTAATAATGCCGATTGTTTTAAACATATTTTAATTACTGTTGATTTTTTAAAAATGAACCTTATATAATAAGCGAAATATACACGAATTGGACATAAAAATGACAAAAAAGAAAACCGAAAATCAAAAAGAAGCAGCGGAAGTGACAAAAGAAGAAGTTGAAAACAAAGAAGAAACAACCACTTCAACAGAAAAAAACAGCATTGAAGACGCAATTTTAAACGCCTCTAAAATAGGTGAAAGCGATGATTTACAATCGCAATTAGAAGAAGCGCAGAAATCTGCCAAAGACAGTTACGACAAAGTGGTGCGTGCCCAAGCCGAAATGGAAAATATGAAACGCCGTAACACCATTGACCTCGGAAACGCCCATAAATTTGCCCTTGACAGCTTTGCCAAAGCCTTACTTGAAGTCAAAGACTCATTAACAATGGGGCTAAAAACTGCCAAAGAAGAAAACGCCACCATTGAAAGCATCCTCGAAGGCTTAGAAATGACCGACAAAGTTTTTCTCTCCACCTTGGAAAAATTTGGCATTGAATCCATCGACCCAACGGGTGAAGCCTTTAACCCAGAATTTCACGAAGCTGTTACTATGATTCCAATGCCTGACAAAGAGCCTAACTCAGTGTTGGAAGTTGTGCAAGTTGGTTTCACTTTGAACGGTCGCTTGATGCGTCCTGCGATGGTTGTGGTTGTTCAATAAATTTTTAAAACTTATGGTATAATTCTCACTCGTTTTTTTGCCTTTAAACTCTAAAAAAAGGCTAAATTTTATTAACTATTAAGGAAAACATTATGAAACTAATTCTTCTAGGTGCACCAGGTGCAGGCAAGGGCACTGTTGCTAAATTACTAACTAAAATCGACGGCTCTGTTCAAATCTCTACGGGTGATATTTTGCGTGGTGCAGTGGCAGCAGGCACTGAATTGGGCAAACAAGCAGAAGCGGCGATGAAGGCTGGCGACTTGGTCTCTGACGATTTAATTATGGGCATTATGGAAGAGCGTTTGCAGGAAGATGATTGTAAATCTGGTTATTTATTAGATGGTTTCCCACGCACTATTCCACAAGCAGAAGCGTTAAAAGCATTGCTTGCAAAAATGGGCGAAAAATTAGATGCAGCAGTTGAAATAGATGTTGCGCGCGATGTTATCCTTGACCGTTTAACAACTCGTCGTACTTGCACAGGCTGTGGTGAGATTTACAATGTTAAATCCAACCCGCCAAAAGTAGAGGGTGTTTGCGACAAGTGTGGCGAGCCAGTCGTTCAACGAGACGATGAAACAGAAGAGGCAATCAGTAACCGTTTGAATGTTTATAACGATCAAACTGCGCCTTTAGTGGGTTTCTACAAAGAAGAAGGTTTATTGTTGAGTGTTGAAGCGACTTCATCTGAATCCGTGATTAATGCAATTCAGGCAAAAATTGGCTAATTTGTTATTACCCTAATCCAAAGATAGAAAGTGTGAATATGTCGTTAAGCCTTGCTATCACAGTGTTTTAAAAAAATCTTAGTGTCACCCAATGGTTCCACGGTGATTTTTTTGAAATACTGTGGTAGTAAGGGTTGGCGTCAGATTTGCATTTTCTATTTTTGAATTAGGGTATTACTTTAAAATCAAAAGTCTGAATATAATGTTCAGACTTTTTTTTGCCTCTCCCTTAACTACTTTGTCATTAAACCAATGAAACAAGAACTTTTTAACGCATTATTAAAAAAGGACAAGGCTTATGTTGGCAGATATTATGCCGCCATCAAAACGACAGGAATTTTTTGTAAAATGGATTGTAATTGCAAAAAACCTTTGTATGAGGATACGATTTTTTTCAAAAGTATAAAAGGCGTGTGTGGAGGAAGGATTTAGACCTTGCAAAATGTGTCGCCCTTTGTCTTCTGAATTTGACAATGAGACCTATATTTATGAGTACATTCGTTGGTTAGAAAAAAATCAATTTCCTGATAAATCGTATAGAAAACACCCTATTTCTTCATTAGAATATTTAACAAAAATCAAAAAAGATTTCCAAAAAGCAATTGGGATTTCGTTAGGAAAATACATCAGGATAAAAAGAGTTAATCATATTTTAGAAAATGATACTTCCGAACAAAAGCATCCAAATAAAATATTTTTTAACCGTCTCTTAACGCCGATTGGTGAAATGATTTTTTGTTATACTGATGAGCAATTGCATTTACTCGAATTTGTTGATAGAAGGATGTTGGAGACAGAATTACAACTTTTAAAAGATAAATTAAAAGGGTTTTTTGTTAAAAAACAATCTAAATTTTCAAACAAAGTATTAAAACAAATGGAGGAATATTTTGATAAAAGTAGAACTTCATTTTCAATAGATTTAGGTTTGATTGGCACAGATTTTCAAAAAAATGCATGGGGCGCTCTTATAAATATACCCCATGGAACAACAATGAGTTATAAGGAACAAGCAGATTATTTAAACAATCCGTCGGCTGTTCGTGCAATTGCGAGTGCAAATGGTAAAAATATGATTGCAATCATTGTCCCCTGCCATCGTGTGATTGGTAGTGATGGAAAAATGGCAGGGTATGGGGGTGGAATTGAGAGGAAAAAATACCTTATAAACTTAGAAGGTGGCAATGTCAAATAGATGTGCTTGGACTAACTTAGATAATGTGCTATATGTGAAATACCACGATGAAGAATGGGGTGTGCCTACGCATGATGAGCGAGCATTGTTTGAAATGTTGATTTTGGAAGGAGCACAGGCGGGGCTTTCTTGGGAAACTATTTTGAATAAAAGGGAAAATTATCGAAAGGCGTTTGATAATTTCGACCCGCAGAAGGTTGCAAAATATGACAATGATAAACAAAATGAATTGTTGCAAGATGCGGGCATTGTTCGTAATCGGCTGAAAATTAAATCAGCGATTCAAAATGCAAAAGCGTTTTTGGAAATTCAAACAGAATTTGGGCGTTTTGATTCTTATATTTGGGGATTTGTAAATCATCAAACGATTGTTAATCACTTTGAATCACTGGCTGATCTGCCTGCAAGCACCCAACTTTCAGAGGAAATTTCAAAGGATTTAAAAAAGCGAGGGATGAATTTTGTCGGACCTACGATTATTTACGCTTATATGCAGTCCATAGGAATGGTGAATGACCATGAAACGACTTGTTTTAGACATACGCAAGTGTTGCAATAATCTGCATAAACGAATATAATCAACACTACTTATAGGGGGATACACAATGAAAAATCTTAATTTAAAATTTATCGCACTGACTTTTTTGATGTTAGTAAGTATTATCAATCTACCTGCATCGGCGAAAGAAGGGAAGATTATTGGCGGGGTAACGCATTCGATGTTGCCTTGGTTTAAGGACAGTTTTTTGGAGCTTGCTGAGGATGTAGATGAGGCGATAGAAAGTAATAAACATGTGCTGTTATTCTTTCATTTGGATGGGTGTCCTTATTGCGACCATATGGTGAAGGAGTTTGATAAGCCGTTTTTAAAGGGTTTTATTCAGCAAAACTTTGATGTGATTGCGATTAATATCAAGGGTGATAAGGAGATGGCTTTGAGTGAAGATGAGGTTTCGACTGAGAAAGAATTTTCGAAAAAAATTGGGGTGAGATATACGCCAACGATTGTTTTCCTAAACCAAAAAAATGAAGTGGTGGCGAGGACGAATGGTTATCGAAAGCCTGAGAAACTTAAAAAAATCTTAGACTATGTGTCAAGCAAGGCATATAAAAATACGACTTTAGCAAACTATATTGAACGCACTAAAAAGGTGGGGAATTATCAATTACAAAGTCATTCTATGTTTAAAAAAATGACTGATTTTTCTGCGATTAAAACCCCATTAGCTGTGATTTTTGAAGACAGTAATTGCAGTGCTTGTGCATATTTTCACAACAACACACTGAAAAATAAAGCGGTTATCAATGAATTTAATGCGTTTAATGTAGTGCGTCTTGATGCGGATTCTACGCAGGCTATTATTGATAATAAAGGCAATAAGACCACACCAAAAGACTGGGTGAAAAAGCTTAAACTTAATTATCGCCCAGGTATTATTTTGCTTAACGAAGGCAATGAAATTAGTCGTATTGATGGATTCTTATATACTTTTCATTTCAAAGAAGTATTGCGTTTTGTTAGTGGTCGCTTTCAGCAAGAATTTGCAACTTTCGGGGATTATCTTGCGTATAGACAAAAGGAATTACTTGCACAAGGAATTGATATTGACATCAGTAAATAATTTATTTATTCTCACTAATAGCGTATAACATAGTGAAATATATTTAAGGAAAAAACCATGAAGCATTTATTATTATCACTATTTTTATTATTTTCAATTGCCACGCAGGCAGAGGATGAATTGCTACCTGCGGATGAGGCGTTTGCGTTTAGTGCCAAGGTGGTTGATAAGCAGATTCTTTTGAATTGGGATATTGCCGAAGGGTATTTCCTTTATAAAGAAAAAATCAAAATTTCTTCGGACCATTCTAAGCGTTTAGGCGAAGCAAAATTTCCTGTTGCAAAGATTAAAGACGATGAATTTTTTGGCAAAGTCGGAGTTTATCGCAAGAATGTTAAAGTAAGCGTGCCTGTGCTGGCAGGCGATACCCAATTTATTGTGCTGAATGTGGTGTTTCAAGGGTGTGCAGATTTAGGTGTGTGCTATCCGCCGATTACCAAATCAGTAACGCTGAAAGTGGAAGGCAATCGCAAAACATCGTTGGCTGATGATGCGTTCGGGCTGTTTTCCAAGGCAAAATCAACAATGCAATCAATGGTTGAAAAAACCGTGTCAATTTCCGACGAACCATTGCGTGCAGATGAAGCGTTTGCGTACTCAGTGAGTGCAATTGATGCGAATACTTTGCGTGCAACTTGGAGTGTGCATCCAGAATATTATTTGTATCATAATAAGTTTTTTATTGATGTCAAAGGTGCAGATTTTGGTGAGATTATTTTCCCTAAAGGAAAGATAAAAGACGACCCATTATTTGGCAAAGTGGAAGTTTACAAAGGTAATCTCGTGATTGATATTCCACTCAAAAACATTCAAACGGGGCAAATTACCTTTTCGGCTAAATATCAAGGATGTTGGTTGGGCGGTATTTGCTACCCACCAGTAGAAAAAATCACCGATATTACAATGCCAAAAGCAGGTGAAGTTGTTGAAATGGTTGTGCCACAAGCACCAATTTCCTCGGTTGCAACCCCAACAAACAGTGCGCCATTAAATGAAGCCGACCAAATTACCGCCTTATTGCAACAAGACAATCTTTTGTTAGTATTGGTCAGTTTCTTCGGCTTTGGTTTGTTGCTGTCATTAACTCCGTGCGTGTTTCCAATGATTCCAATTTTATCGGGCATTATCGTCGGACAAAAAGGCGAAATGACAACCAAAAGAGCGTTAACAATGTCGATTGTATTCGTGCTGGCAATGAGCGTCACTTATTCAATAGCAGGCGTGTTGGCAGGCTATTTTGGGGAAAATCTACAAGTATTATTACAAGCCCCCGCAGTTTTGGTAACCTTTAGTGCGATTTTTGTGGCGTTAGCATTTTCAATGTTTGGTTATTACGACATTCAATTACCCTCCGCTTTGCAAAACAAAATTACCAGTATCAGTAACAAACAAGAAGGTGGGAGCTTAATCGGCGTTGCCATTATGGGCTTTTTATCCGCCCTCATCGTCGGCCCGTGCGTCGCCCCGCCCCTTGCAGGCGCATTGATTTATATCGGACAAACAGGCGACGCCCTACTCGGCGGATTGTCCTTATTTGTCATGAGTTTAGGCATGGGTGTACCTCTCTTGTTAATCGGTGCAGGCGTGAGCAAACTACCTAAAGCAGGTGGCTGGATGGATAATGTCAAATATGTCTTTGGTATTATGATGTTGGGTGTCGCAATTTACCTCTTAGACCGCATCATTTCACCTTTTGTATCGTTAATATTATGGGCGTTACTCTTCACTTTATCGCCAATTGCAATGGGTGTATTCCAAAAATTAGGCGACACTGCCTCCGCCTTCCAACGCATTTTTAAAGGCATCGGACTACTCGTGCTTATTTATGGATTGTTACTAGGTGGTTTAGTCGCTCGTGGTGGTGGCGGCGATATGTTTGCCCCTTTATCAAGCTATGGTGTGGGTGCACAAGTCGAAAAAGTCCATATTGCCTTTAACAAAGTCAAATCCAGTGCCGAATTAGACGCAATACTCGCCAAAGCACAAGCCAACAACCAAATTGTGATGATGGATTTTTACGCCGACTGGTGTATTTCGTGCAAAGAATTAGAGCGCTTCGTCTTCTCCAACCCCGAAGTCGTCAACCAAATGAAAAATGTCATCGCCCTACAAGCCGATGTTACCGCAAATGACGAAATTGACCAAGCCCTGATGAAGCGTTTTGAAATTATCGGACCACCAGGAATTTTGTTCTTTAAAGATGGTATTGAAAATCGCTCACAACGCATTGTGGGTGAAATTGACGCTCAAGGATTTATCACGCATTTGAATAATGCTAGGTAGCAGGTAAATACGCTTAACTTCGCCGATATTGGTGGTAAAATTAACCTTTTATTCAACAGTATTAACGAACCATGGATATTTTATTACTCAATGGCCCCAACCTAAATATGTTAGGCACACGCGAGCCAGAGCAATATGGTAGCCAAACTTTAGATAGCATCACCGCTCATCTAAATGCGTTAGCAGTCGATGCAGGCGTAACGCTTGAGCATCATCAGGACAATTCGGAAGTGGGGTTAATTGATAAAGTTCACGCTGCCAGTCAAAATGGCACAAAATATATCATTATCAATCCTGCGGCGTTCACACATACATCCGTTGCCTTGCGTGATGCAATATTGGCAGTCGGCATTGCATTTACAGAAGTGCATTTGTCAAATGTGTATAAACGAGAAGCGTTTCGCAAACACTCTTATTTTTCAGACATCGCAGAAGGTGTCATTTCAGGTTTCGGTGCACAAGGCTATGAGTTTGCACTCGATGCAGCAATTAAATATATCAAGGAGCATTAAAAATGGACATTCGTAAAGTAAAAAAACTAATGGAATTGTTAGAAGAATCTAACATGGCAGAAATTGAAATCACAGAAGGTGAGGAGTCAATTCGTATTTCTCGTTATGGCGATACACCAGTTGCAGCAGCCCCTATGCAAATGGCGGCACCGATTGCAGCGGCGCCAGTTGCAGTGACTACAACACCTGCTGAGGCGGTGGCACCTACGATTGATGGACATCCGATTACTTCGCCAATGGTGGGGACTTTTTACGGGGCGGCATCACCAACTTCTGATGTGTTCACAAAAGTTGGACAGCATGTTAATCAAGGAGATACGATTTGTATCATTGAAGCGATGAAAATTATGAACCAAATTGAAGCAGATCAATCTGGCACAGTAACGGAAATATTGTGTAAAGACGGTGATGCGGTTGAATTTGGACAAACTTTGGTTGTTATAAAATAATGAATAAAATTAATAAAGTATTAATCGCCAATCGGGGCGAAATTGCCTTGCGTATTTTGCGTGCTTGCAAGGAACTCGGCATCAAAACTGTTGCCGTGTATTCAACGGCAGACAAGGATTTGAAGCATGTGCGTTTAGCGGATGAAGCGGTTTGTATTGGTCCGCCGCCGTCAACAGACAGTTATTTGAACATTCCCGCCTTGATTGCGGCAGCGGAAGTAACGCATGCGGATGCGATTCATCCTGGCTATGGTTTTTTGTCTGAAAATGCAGATTTTGCCCAACGAGTTGAGGAAAGTGGTTTTATTTTTATTGGCCCTCGTGCGAGTAATATTCGGGTGATGGGTGATAAAGTTGAGGCAATTAAAGCCATGCAAAAATCAGGTGTGCCTTGTGTGCCGGGTTCAGATGGTGGGTTGGGCGATGACGATGCGACGAATATTGCGATGGCAAATAAAATCGGTTTTCCGATTATTATTAAAGCATCGGGTGGAGGTGGTGGTCGTGGTATGCAAGTGGTGGAAAAAGAATCTGATTTGCTTGCTGCGGTTGAACTTGCTAAGACTGAAGGCTTAAGTTTTTTCGGCAATGCAGAAGTGTATATGGAAAAATTCCTAACCACACCCCGCCATGTTGAAATTCAAATATTAGCCGATGAACACGGCAGTGCTGTGCATCTCGGTGAGCGCGATTGTTCAATGCAACGCCGTCATCAAAAAGTGGTAGAAGAAGCCCCTGCACCCGGTGTTACCCCTGAATTGCGTAATAAAATCGGTGCAGTTTGTGCCGATGCCTGTAAGGCAATTAACTATCGTGGTGCGGGCACTTTTGAGTTTTTATTTGAGAATAATGAATTTTATTTCATCGAAATGAACACCCGTGTACAGGTGGAGCACCCCGTAACAGAAATGATTACGGGAATTGACATCGTGCGTGAACAAATTATGATTGCCGATGGACAAAAATTGTCATTTACACAAGACGATGTACAAATTAAAGGTTTTTCCATTGAGTGTCGTATCAACGCCGAAGACCCAAATAATTTTATGCCCTCACCAGGTAAAATCACCCAATTCCACGCCGCAGGCGGTTTAGGCGTGCGTGTAGATAGCCATGTGTATAACGGCTATTCCGTGCCACCCCACTACGACTCAATGATTGGCAAACTCATCACTTTTGCCGACACCCGTATCGGTGCGATTATCAAAATGCAAAATGCGTTGGATGAAATGGTGATTGACGGTATTAAGACAAATATCCCTTTGCAAGCACGCATTATGGAAGATGAAACTTTCCGCAAAGGTGGAATGAATATCCATTATTTAGAGAAAATGTTGGGAGAATCGCACTGATGATTAAAGTAGGCATCATTGGTGGCACAGGTTATACGGGTGTTGAGTTAATGCGCCTTTTACACAACCATCCGCAAGCACAAGTGATTGCCATTAGTTCGCGCTCAGAAGCTGGACAACGAGTGGATGCGATGTTTCCGTCTTTGGCGGGGCAATCGGATTTAGTTTTTTCAAAGCCTAATGATGCGATTTTAGATACTTGTGATGTGATATTTTTTGCCACACCACACGGCGTGGCAATGGAAAATGCAGGTGCATTTGTTGAAAAAGGCATTAAGGTAATTGACTTGGGTGCGGATTTTCGCTTGAATGATAAGCAAGAATATCAAAAATGGTACGGTTTAGAGCATACGCAGGGTGATTTGTTAGCGGAGGCTGTTTATGGATTGTGCGAGATTAATCGTGAGCAGATTAAAGATGCGAGGTTGATTGCCAATCCAGGCTGTTATCCAACCGCAATTCAGCTGGGCTTGAAGCCACTCATTGACAATAAATTAATTGATTTATCCACCATTATTGCCGATTGTAAATCAGGTGTGAGCGGTGCAGGTCGTGGGGCAAATCAAGCAACACTTTTATGTGAAGCGAGTGAATCATTCAAGGCGTATGGCGTGGGCGGACATCGTCATTATCCAGAGATTAAGCAAGAATTAACTTTATTATCAGGCGAGAATGTCGGGCTGACTTTTGTGCCACATTTAGTACCAATGATTCGCGGGATGGAGGTTACTTTGTATGTTGATTTATTAGACAGCGATGTGGATGTGCAATCGGTGTTTGAAAAATGCTATAAAAACGAGAAGTTCGTAACTGTATTAAATACAGGAATTACCCCTGAAACACGCAGTGTAAAATCATCTAACTTTTGCCAAATCGGCGTGCAAAAAGCCCCTGATGGTAATAAATTGATTGTAATGTCGGTGATTGACAATCTTGTGAAAGGTGCGTCAGGTCAAGCGATTCAAAATATGAATCTACTATTTGGGCTTAATGAGGATTTGGGCCTAGAACAGATTGGTTTATTGCCTTAAAAGGAGAAAAAATGATGGAAGCAGCACAAGTATTAGAAGAAGCCGATATTATTTTTAGCGACAATGCCGCTAAAAAAGTATCTGACCTCATTGTGGAAGAAAAAAACAATAAGTTGAAATTGCGCGTTTATATCACTGGTGGTGGTTGTTCGGGTTTTTCGTACGGTTTCACTTTTGACGATAAACAAAAAGAAGGTGACTCAGGGGTGGAAAAAAATGGCGTACAATTAGTCGTTGACCCGATGAGTTATCAGTATTTAATTGGTGCAACGGTTGATTATTTGGAAGATTTACAAGGGGCGCGTTTTATTATTCACAATCCAAATGCTAAAACCACTTGTGGTTGTGGCTCATCTTTTTCGGTGTAAATTATGATTGAATACATCCCTGGCTTAGCAGGCGTCCCAGCAACAGAATCAGCAATCTCTTCGATTGATGGCAAGAATGGCATCTTGGCATATCGTGGGTATTCAATTGAAGATTTGGTTAAAAATAGTTCATTTGAAGAAGTGGCAATGTTGTTAAGAGATGGCGAGTTACCGACGGCTGATGAGTTGGTAGATTTTAACAAAGTATTGCATGAGCGTTATGAAGTGAAACGCGATATTCGTCATATGATGTGGGCATTGCCAGCGAATGGGCATCCGATGGATGTGTTGCAAACGGCGATTGCGTCGATGGCAACTTTTTATCCTGATGCGGGTGCGGAGGACCCAGACTCGGCTTATACACAGAGTGCATTGACGAAAATTATTGCCAATATGTCCACTTTAGTGGCGATGTGGGCACGGATTTCAGTGGGTTATGACCCGATTCCGCCGAGTAAAGAAATGTCCTATGCTAAAAACTTTTTAACGATGTCATTTGGTGAGGAGCCAGATGATGACATTGTGCAATTGTTTGATGCTTGTCTGATTTTGCACGCTGAGCATACGATTAATGCCAGCACTTTTTCGGCAATGGTAACGGCTTCTACACTGGCAAATCCATTTGCGTCGGTGTCGGCGGCAGTCGGCACTTTGGCAGGCTCGTTGCATGGGGGTGCGAATGAAGATGTGTTGAATATGTTGGATGAGATTGGTGATGCGAAAAATGTGCGTGGATATATCGAAAATCGCTTGAAAAATAAGCAGGTGATTTGGGGAATGGGACATAGAGAATATAGCATTAAAGACCCACGGGCAACGATTTTGCAGGGAATGATGCTGGCGTATGTGAAGAAAACCAATATGGTGCTTTCTCAGCGTTTTGAAACAGCGTTGGAAGTGGAGCGAGTTTGTGAAGAATTGTTAAGTAGCAAGGGTGTTTATCCAAATGTGGATTTTTATTCGGGCATTTTATATACCGAGATTTTCAAAATTCCAAGGAAATACTTCACCCCGATTTTTGCGATGGCGCGTTCCGCGGGTTGGGCAGCGCATTGGCACGAGCAAGTGGCGCATAACCGAATTTTCAGACCGACACAGATTTATACAGGTGCGGATTTTAGAGATTACCCAAAAAAATAATGATGGAAAATACAACACATTTTGGCTTCAAAGAAGTTGTTACTGAAGAAAAACAAAGTATGGTGCGAGGCGTTTTTGACTCGGTTGCCAGTAAATATGACTTGATGAATGATGTGCTGTCGTTTGGTGCACATCGTTTGTGGAAGCATTATACGATTAGTGCGTCGAATGTTAAAGCGGGTGACAAGGTATTGGACATTGCAGGGGGGACGGGGGATTTAGCTCGTGCTTTCAAGAAAAAAGTGGGTGATACGGGGCAAGTGGTACTGTCTGATATTAATGCGGCGATGTTGAGCGAGGGGCGTAAAAACTTGATTGACAAAGGCGTGCCAGGGGTGGAGTTTGTGCAACTGAGTGGCGAACAAATTCCGTTTACGGATAATACTTTTGATTGTGTCTCGATTGCTTTTGGTTTGCGCAATGTAACGGATAAAGACCAGTGCATTAGAGAAATGCATCGTGTTTTAAAGCCGGGTGGCTGTATGTTGATTTTGGAATTTTCAAAAACGGACATTGCTTTATTGGAAAAATTCTACGATTTTTATTCTTTCAGCGTAATGCCAAAACTCGGAAAAATCATTGCCAATGACGAAGAATCTTATCAATATCTCGCCGAATCCATCCGCAAACATCCTGATCAAGAAACACTCAAACAAATGTCGCTAGATGCAGGCTTCGCTTTATGCGAATATCACAATTTATCAGGCGGTATTGTCGCCCTGCACAAAGGTATTAAGCAATAATGCAAGCCGTTATCTTGGAGCGTGCGTTAAATTTTTTATTGGAAACGCACCCAATCAATATTCAGCCATTAGACGGCAAAACCGTGCATTTTTCTTTGCAAGATTTTCCACTGGAGGTTAATTTTATTTGCACCAATAACCGTATTTTTGTAACCACGGATACCAGTACAAAAGCCGATGTCGATGTCAAACTTCAAGCAAATGTTTTTTTAGCCTTATTTCAAGGAGAAGACTTAACCGAATTATTAAGACAAGACAAAATCGTCATTCACGGTGATGTCAAAACTGCACAATTATTGGTCGATTTATTACAACAAGTGGAGATTGATTTGGAAGAATTATTGTCTAAATATACGGGCGATATTGTGGCTCACCAAGTTGGAAAACTGGCAAAAAAATTCAAATCATCAGACAATCCGCTAGCGTCAATTAAAAATGACATTACCAATCTTCTCATCCGTCCAGAGATTAAATAATGCGTAACTCCCTCAGAGCCTTTAAAATTTTTCGTGTTTTAACGCATTATCGCATCGATGCATTGATGTTTTCAGCATCTTTTCTAAAGAAATTTAAGCCTTTACTTTATCTTAATCCGTGGCATTATATCCCTAGAATAAACCGTAGTAGAGGTGAACGCATCCGCTTGGCACTGGAAGAATTAGGGCCAATTTTTATTAAATTTGGACAAACTTTATCAACCCGTCGTGATTTATTGCCAGATGATATTGGCGATGAATTGGCAAAATTGCAGGACGCTTGCCCACCATTTGACAGCACCGAAGCCAAGACGATGATTGAGCACTCACTCGGTGATAGCGTTGAAAAATTGTTCAAACAATTTGACAGTGCACCACTTGCCAGTGCATCAATTGCACAGGTGCATACTGCCATCACTCATGAGGGCGATGAAGTGGTGGTTAAGGTGGTGCGACCAGGTATTGAGGCAATTATTAAGCGTGATATTGCTTTAATGTACGCATTTGCGAAGTTTGTAAATCGCTATGCCATCAGTCAAAAAATTCGCCCGCTTGAAATTGTGGAAGAGTTTGAAAGCATTATTTTGCTTGAACTGAATATGCTGATTGAAGCAAAAAATGCGAAAAAATTGCGTAACAACTTTAAAGATTCGGACTTGCTGTATGTGCCTAAGGTGCATTGGGATTTATGCACCAAAGAAGTACTGACCAGTGAACGCATTTACGGCACGCCTGTGGGTGATATTGAAAAACTTAAAGCGGATGGCGTTGATTTAAAAAAATTGGCAGAAGATGGCGTTATTATTTTCTTCACTCAAGCATTCAAACACAATTTTTTCCACGCCGATATGCATCCAGGCAATATTTTTGTCGGCCCAAATGACAACTATATCGGCGTTGATTTTGGTATTATGGGCGTGTTGGACGAGTCAGACAAAGATTTTCTAATCGATATGTTATTGGCATTTTTCAATCAAGATTATCACGGCGTGGCACGGGCTTATGTCGATGCAGGTTGGACGGGGGATATAGATGTAAAGGCGTTTGAAAAAGCGATTGGCAGAATTTGTGAGCCAATGTTTGGCAAATCCTTGGATGACATATCTTTTGGACAAGTGTTAATGGACTTAACAGCCGAAGCAAAAAACTTCGACATCACCGTGCAGCCACAATTATTATTATTAGACAAAACCTTGTTAAATATTGAGGGGTTAGGTAGGCAACTTTACCCACAATTAGATTTATGGGCAACCGCCAAACCTTTTTTAGAAGACTTAGTGAAAGAGAAATACAGTATGAAAAAAACCTTTGAAAAACTGCAAGAAAAAGCACCAGAATTATTAAAAGAAATCCCTGAATTGCCAGGCTTGATGTCGAATGCACTGAAACAAATGAACAATATTGGCAAACTGCAAAATCAGCAAACTAAAGCCATTGTTGAGCAGTTAAAAGACAATGCTAACAAACAAACTACCGCCCTATTTTCCGGTTCCCTACTCATCCTCTCAGGCATTTTAGTTACCAATAACCTATACATTGCTGGTACCATTAGTGCCATTGGTGCTTTGGTTTTTTGGATTAAGTCTAAATAAAATGATAACTTTAGGGTAAAATGTCTCCACTTGATATGTTTGGTCGCAAAACATATCATTATGATAACACCCATTTTAAGGGTGTGTTTTTTATTATTCCTAATCAGATTATTGGGAACCAAGGAGAAAAAAATGAGTATTACAATTAACGCTACAACACGCAAAGATCAGGGGAAAGGTGCGAGCCGCCGCCTGCGTCATAACGAAGAATTACCCGCTATCGTTTACGGTACAGGTAAAAACCCAACAATGGTTACTTTAAACCTCCATGAGATGAGCAATCTTTTAGAAAATGAAGAAACTTATACCTCTGTATTGGATTTAGCCATTGACAAAAAAGTTGAGCCGGTCATTATTAAAGACCTGCAAAGACATCCTGCAAAAAACCTTGTTACCCATGTGGATTTCTTGCGTGTTGACATGAACAAAGAAATTGTTACTAATATTCCATTACACTTCACAGGTGTAGATGACAACGCTGCAATTCGCCTTGGTGCAATTCTCAATCAATTCATTACTGCAATTGAAATTTCTTGTTTACCAGCTAACTTACCAAATTCTATCGAAGTTGATATTAGCAACTTAGAAATAGGTGAGCATATCAGCTTAACAGGTATTACAATACCAAAAGGCATTACCATTACTGCACTAACACACGGCGATATTGAGGCACACGACCAAAATGTCGTTGCCGTTCAAGAGCCGAAGTTAATGGCTGAAGAAGTTGAAGTTGAAGAAACTGAAAGCGAAGAAGGTACCGAAGGTGAAGATACAACTGATGCAGACAAGGGCGACGCAGACTCTTAATTTGACTGATGGCAATTAAACTGATTGTTGGCTTGGGTAATCCAGGCAAGGATTATCAGTCACATCGTCACAATGTTGGTTTTTGGTTTTGTGATGCGTTAGCGCATTTATACACAGGGGCTTTTAAGAAAGAATCCAAATTTTTTGGCGAAGTAGCACAAGTTAACATTGCTGGAAAAACGGTTCGACTGTTAAAACCAACCACTTATATGAATGCATCAGGGCAGTCTATTCAGAGTCTTGCTAAGTTCTACCAACTTAACGCCGATGAGATTTTGGTCGTGCATGACGAACTGGACTTAGACCCTGGCACTGCTAGGCTTAAATTGAGTGGTGGTCATGGTGGACACAATGGGCTTCGTGATACGATCAAGGCATTGGAGAGCAAGGATTTTTACCGACTCAGACTTGGCATTGGGCACCCAGGCGATAAATCACAAGTAGCTGATTTTGTCCTGCATTCACCGAGCAAAGTACAACTTGAGCCGATTCAAAATGCAATGACCGACGCATTGCAAGTGATTGAGAAAATTGTACAAGGCGAAACTGAATCTGCGATGCAAACACTACATACGAAATAAGGAAAATATTATGGGATTTAAATGTGGAATTGTTGGATTACCAAATGTCGGTAAATCAACGCTATTTAATGCACTCACCCAAGCAGGTATTGAGTCGGCAAACTACCCATTTTGCACAATTGAGCCAAATGTCGGTATCGTGCCGATGAACGATAAACGCTTGGAACAATTGGCAGAAATTGTCAATCCTGAAAAAATTCTACCAACAACAATGGAGTTTGTCGATATCGCAGGCTTGGTGGAAGGTGCGTCAAAAGGCGAAGGATTGGGGAATCAGTTTTTAACCAATATTCGTGAAACCGATGCAATTGTGCATGTGGTTCGTGCCTTTGATAATGACGATATTATCCATGTTGCAGGCAAAATTTCCCCATTGGATGATATTGAAATTATCAATACAGAATTGGTATTAGCAGACTTAACCGCAGTTGAAAAACTGTATCAAAAAGCGATTAAAAATACCAAATCTGGACAAAAAGATGGTATTCCACTTAAAGAACTTTTAGAAAAAATCCTACCCGTGCTTGAAAATGGCGACAGCGTTCGTTCTTTGGATTTCGACGAAGAAGAAGAAAAGCTACTAAAAGGCTTTCAGTTATTAACAATTAAACCCGTGCTTTATATGGCAAATGTCAGCGAAGAAGGGTTGAGTGGCAACACCTATGTGGATGACATTAAAAAATTCGCAGATGCCGAAGGCGCAGAAGTAGTGGCAATTTGTGCCGATGTTGAGGCAGAAATTGCAGAATTAGATGCCGAAGAAAAGCAAGAGTTTTTGTCTGAAATGGGACAAGATGAATCAGGTTTAGACCGTTTGATTAAAGCAGGGTATAAATTACTCGGTTTACAAACTTACTTTACCGCAGGCGTGCAAGAAGTGCGTGCATGGACGATTAGCATTGGCGACAGCGCCCCGCAAGCAGCAGGAAAAATTCACGGCGACTTTGAAAAAGGCTTTATTCGTGCAGAGACAGTGGCTTTTGACGATTTTATTGCATGCAAAGGTGAAAAAGGCGCAAAGGAATCGGGTAAATTGCGTTCAGAGGGCAAGGAGTACATTGTGCAAGATGGCGATGTGGTTCATTTCTTGTTTAATGTATAATTTGCCGTAATGCAAACTAAAAAACAAACCAAAGTATTAATCATTTTAGACGGCTGGGGACACTCAGAAGTCGTAGAAAATAACGCCATTGCCCAAGCAAATACACCTGTGTGGGATAGATTTAACGAGCAATTCGCCAATACTTTAATCAGTACCAGTGGTGCAAAAGTAGGTTTGCCAGGTGAGCAAATGGGCAACTCGGAAGTTGGACACCTTAATTTGGGTGCTGGGCGTGTGGTTAAGCAAGATTTCACCCGTATTAGCAATGATATTGAAAATGGCGATTTTTTCAGCAACCCGATTTTAAAAAATTCCTTAGAATACGCCAACGATAACAATAAAGCTGTGCATATTATGGGCTTATTATCTGATGGTGGCGTGCATTCGCATGAAGAACAAATCCATGCAATGCTGGAAATGACCAAAAAATATGCATGTAAAGAAGTGTATTTACACATTTCTGCTGATGGCAGGGATTGTGCCCAGAAAAGTGCCAAGCAATATATTCAAAAATTAGAAAACAAAATTACCAAATTAGGCGTGGGAGAAATTGCCAGTGTCATTGGCCGATATTTTTCTTTAGACAGAGACAATCGTTGGGCACGCGTGCGTTGTGCGTATGAATTAATCGCCAAAGGCAAGGGTAAGTATTTAGCACAAACTGCCAGTGAAGCGATTGATATGGCTTATGCACGAGGTGAAACCGATGAATTTATTGAATCAACAGTTATTAAGGCGCCAGTAAAAATTACAAAAGGCGATGTTATCATCTTTATGAACTACCGTGCTGACCGCGCCCGTCATATTACCCAAGCGTTGACGGATGAAAATTTCCAAGGTTTCTCTCGTGGCACTTTTATTCCAACGCAATTCGTATGTCTGACGGAATACAAAAAAGAGTTTAATTTACCTGTGGCATACCCAAGTACAAAACTTAATAATGTTTTAGGTAAATACTTGTCTAATCTAGGTATGACACAGCTAAGAATTGCCGAAACGGAAAAATATGCCCATGTAACTTTCTTTTTAAATGGGGGCATTGAACAGCCATTTTACGGCGAAGACCGTGTACTAATTCCATCGCCAGATGTGGCAACTTATGATTTGAAGCCAGAAATGAGTGCATTTGAATTAACCGATGAATTAGCTGAAAATATTGAAAGTCAAAAATACGATTTAATCATTTGTAACTTTGCCAACACCGACATGGTCGGACACTCAGGGAAATTAGGTGCAGCCATTAAAGCTGTCGAAGCCGTAGATAACTGTCTAGGCGTTGTTTATCAGTCATTAAAATCTATCGATGGAGAAATGTTAATTACTGCAGATCATGGTAATGCCGAGCAAATGATTAACCCAAAAACGGGGGAAGTGCATACTGCACATACCAATAATTTAGTGCCCTTATTATTTGTTAGTGAGCGTACTGTGGAAATTGCCGAGCCTGGCGAAGGTGCGTTATCTGACATTGCCCCAACTCTGTTATTAATGATGGATGTTGAACAGCCTGAAGAAATGACTGGAACCCCTTTAATCACTTTTACAAAATAGGAGAAAAAAATGAAACAATCTAACTTTATTGCCCCCTCAATTCTTGCAGCAGACTTTGCTAAACTTGGTGAAGAAGTCGATAATGTCTTACGCGACGGTGCTGACATCGTGCATTTCGATGTGATGGATAACCATTATGTCCCAAATTTAACTATTGGTCCATTGGTTTGTGAAGCCCTTAGAAACCACGGTGTAACTGCACCGATTGATGTGCATTTAATGGTTAAGCCCGTTGATAGAATCATCCCTGATTTCGTTGCTGCTGGCGCCTCTTACATTACTTTTCACCCAGAAGCGTCTGAGCATATCGACAGAACTCTTGGTATGATTAAAGAAAGTGGTTGTAAAGCAGGCTTGGTGTTCAATCCAGCAACACCGCTTCATGTGTTAGAAAATGTGATGGACAAGTTAGATATGATTTTATTGATGTCAGTTAACCCTGGTTTCGGCGGTCAATCTTTCATTCCTCATACTTTGGAAAAATGTCGTCAAGTGCGCAAATTGATTGATGCAAGTGGCAAAGACATTCGTTTAGAAATTGACGGCGGTGTAAAAGTTGACAATATTCGTGAAGTCGCAGAAGCGGGTGCAGATACTTTCGTAGCAGGTTCTGCCATCTTTAGTACCGACGATTATAAGGCGACCATCGATGCAATGCGTGCGGAGTTAGCCTTAGCAAAGTAAGCCGTTATCCCCACTTGCTGTTTAGGCGGTAAGTGGGTATAATTACGCCTTTGTGATTTTTACTGTTCTCAGAAAAAAATCAACCCTTGAATTGAGTGCCCATTAAAAGCACTCAATTTTTTTTAATGTATCACACAGTCTGACATATTGGTCAGGGTGCCTTTTGAGAAAGAAAGGTTGGCCGATAGAGACTGTGGAAGGAAGAGAAATGATTCTCTTCGTAACCCCTGGAGAAATAATATGGCAACGACCATGAAAAAAATGTTAGAAGCAGGTGTTCATTTTGGACACCGTAGCAGATTTTGGCACCCAAAAATGGAGCGCTACATCTATGGCACTCGCAACGGTGTTCATATCATCAACCTAGAAAAATCCTTACCAATGTTTAACGATGTGCTTAATTTTGCATCAAAAACAGCGGCACAAGGCGGTTCAATCTTATTCGTTGGTACTAAGCGTGCAGCAAGCGACATCATGAAAGAAGAGGCAATCCGTTGCGGTATGCCTTATGTTAATCACCGTTGGTTAGGTGGCATGATGACGAATTACAAGACAATTAAAGCATCCATCAAGCGTCTAAAAGATTTAGAGTTTTTAGCAGAAGAAAACTTTGTTCAATTTGGCAAAAAAGAAGCGCTAATGATGACGCGTGAAATGGAAAAATTAGAGCGAAGCTTGGGTGGTATTAAAGACTTAGGCGGTATCCCTGATGTTGTTTTTGTTATCGATATTGGTCACGAAAAAAATGCCATTAAAGAAGCGCAAAAATTAAACTTACCTGTTGTTGGTATTGTGGATAGTAATCACAATCCAGAAGGTATCGACTATGTCGTCCCAGGTAATGACGACTCAATCCGAGCAATCGGCTTTTATGCAAGAGAAATAGCAAATGCAGTTTTAGAAGCAAAAGCATCAATGCCAACACAAAAGACAGAGAAAAAAGCAATAAAGAAAGTTGTCAAAGTTGCCGACTCTAAAGTAGCGCCTACCAAGGAAGCTAAAGTAGCACCAGTTGAAAAACCAGCTGCTGAAAAAGCGCCTGTTAAAGAAGCAACAGCTAAAACTGACAAGTTAAGCAAAACAGCGCTCAATGCAATGAAAAAAGCAGAGTTATCTGATTATGCAGACAAAGCAGGTATAAAAGTTGCAGCAAGCGATACGAAAGCGGCAATGATTGAAAAAATTCTTGCATAAAGACAATTAAACTAGGAGATTATTATGGCTATTACAGCATCAATGGTTAAAGAATTAAGAGAAAGAACCGCAGCCGGCATGATGGACTGCAAAAAGGCATTGGCTGAAACCAATGGCGATATGGAAGCAGCAATTGACTTGATGCGCACTTCGGGTGCAGTAAAAGCAGCGAAGAAATCGGGTCGCATCGCAGCAGAAGGCTTGGTAAAAGTAAATACTTCTGAGGATGGTAAAATAGCAACAATTTTAGAAGTGAACTCTGAAACAGACTTCGTGACTAAAGGCGATGCTTTCATCGGTTTTGTTGACGCTTTAGGCGCATTAGCCCTTAAAACCACCCCTGCCGACATCGACGCATTCCTTGCAGAATCAATGGAAAACGGCGATTCATTAGAAAAAGCACGCGAAGATATTGTTACCAGCACAGGTGAAAATGTCAGCATCCGCCGTGTCCAAACTGTAACAACAGACAACGGCGTTATCGGCGTGTATAAACACGGCGAGCGAATTGCAGTATTAACCTTATTAGAAGGGGGCGATGAAGCCTTAGCAAAAGACATCGCTATGCACATCGCTGCCTCTAAGCCAGAATGTATTTCTGAATCAGACCTCTCTGCCGACCTCATCGAAAGAGAAAAAGCAATTTTCGTTGAGCAAGCCAGAGAATCGGGTAAGCCGGAAGAAATCATCGAAAAAATGATTGTCGGTCGTATGAAAAAATTCGTCAACGAAGTAACTCTTGAAGGTCAAGCATTCGTTAAGGACCCAGATACAACCGTAGCTGCACTCCTTAAATCAAATAATGCAACCATCAAGTCATTCATTCGTTTTGAAGTCGGTGAAGGCATTGAAAAGAAAGAAGAAAACTTTGCTGATGAAGTTATGGCACAGGTTAAAGGCGAGTAATTTTTTACAGCGTCTTTTCAACAGGTAATAAAAAAGGCACTTAAAGGTGCCTTTTTTATTACCTGTTGAAAAGTGATTAATTATTCTGCAACGCCAATTTATACTCAGTTGGAATAACCAAAACAAAGTCATTCAATGCATTCGTCCAATCGTCCAAAATACGCTTAGCAACCTGTGAACCCGTCAAGTCATAATGAGTTTGAATGTAGTATTTTAACTCGTTTTCACTGCTCTCATCAAATGGGTCTAAATCTACCATTGCACCTGTAGAGAGCATACTGTTAAAAGTTTTATTAGGGTTGTAAACGAAGGCGATGCCACCCGACATACCAGCAGCGAAGTTACGCCCAACTTCGCCGAGGATGATGACTTTACCGCCAGTCATATATTCACAGCCGTGGTCGCCGATGCCTTCTACGATGGCGGTGGCACCTGAGTTACGCACACAAAAGCGTTCGGAGACGCAACCCGATAAATATAATTCGCCGCCTGTGGCACCGTAACCACAGACATTACCAGCGATGATTTCATCTTCGGCATTAAAAGTGGAATTTTTTGGCGGATAGACGATGACCCGACCGCCTGATAAACCTTTGCCGACATAGTCGTTGGCGTCGCCTTCAACTTCAAGGGTGATGCCTTGTGCTAAGAATGCACCGAGCGACTGCCCTGCGGAACCTGTGAAATTGATGTGGATTGAATCGGCATCTAAGTTGTTATTGCCACGGGTTTTGATTGCATATGAGGACAACATTGCACCGACGGCACGGTCAACATTGGTGATTTTAGCGTCAAATTTCACCTTGTCGTTGCCATTGATGGCGGGCTTAGATTGTTCAATTAAGGTGTTATCTAATTGCAATTCTAATTGATGGTCTTGCGTTTCCGTTTGATAAGTACCTGCGTTGTCGTGTGGCTTTTGTGCAGGGGTTAAAAGTGCATCAAGGTTAATGGAACTTTGCTTCCAATGCTCAATCGCCTGGTTCATTTCCAACATATCCACACGACCAATCATTTCATTCACGGTTTTAAAGCCTAATTCAGCCATAATTAAACGCAATTCTTGTGCCACCATAAATAGGTAATTGACAACATATTCAGGCTTACCCGTGAATTTTTTACGCAATGCTTTGTCTTGCGTAGCAATGCCGACAGGGCAAGTGTTTAGGTGGCATTTACGCATCATAATACAGCCCATGGTGATGAGTGGTGCAGTTGAGAAACCAAATTCTTCAGCACCTAACAAAACACCAATGGCAACATCACGCCCTGTTTTGAGCTGTCCATCCGTTTGAATCACCACACGCGAACGCAAGTCATTCATCACCAAAGTTTGGTGTGTTTCCGCCAAACCAAGTTCCCACGGCAACCCTGCATGTTTGATGGAAGTCAGCGGTGATGCCCCTGTGCCACCGTCGTGTCCTGCGATGACGATGTGGTCTGATTTTGCTTTGGTCACACCAGCGGCGATGGTACCGACACCGACTTCTGCCACGAGTTTGACACTAATGCGTGCGTCGGGGTTAGAGCGTTTTAGGTCAAAAATAAGTTGTGATAAATCTTCAATAGAATAAATATCGTGGTGTGGTGGTGGTGAAATTAAGCCCACGCCTGGAGTTGAGTGGCGAATTTTGGCAATGCCTTCATCGACTTTTGCACCCGGTAATTCTCCACCTTCGCCTGGTTTTGCCCCTTGCGATACTTTAATTTGAATTTCATCGGCATTATTCAAATAATCAATCGTTACCCCAAAACGCCCCGATGCCACTTGCTTAATCGCACTACGGCGAGAATCGCCATTCGCATCAGGCGTCCAGCGTTTGCTGTCTTCACCCCCCTCTCCCGTGTTGGATTTACCACCGAGACGGTTCATCGCAATCGCTAATGATTCGTGCGATTCAGCCGAAATAGAGCCAAAACTCATTGCCCCTGTGGCAAAGCGTTTAACGATTTCTTGTGCAGATTCTACTTCATTAATATTAATCGGGTTGCCTTTTTTGAAGGACATTAAACCCCGCAAAGTTGAGTTACGAGTGCCTTCTTCGTTGGCATGTTTGGCGAATTTCCAATAGGCGGATTCATCATTATTTTTTGAGGCTAATTGCAAGTTTGAAATGGCTGCGGGGTCCCACATATGGGTTTCGCCACCACTACGCCAATGATATTGACCAAGGTTATCCAGAGTTTCGCTGGTGTAGGCACTTTGATGGCGGCTTTCAGTTTCACCTTGCAAAATGTCAAAACCAACGCCGTCAATACGCGAAGCAGTGCCGAAGAAACATTTTTCCATCACTTCTTGTGCCAAACCAACGGCTTCAAAAATTTGCGCCCCTTTGTAAGATTCTAAAGTAGAAATACCCATTTTTGCCATCACTTTCAACATACCTTTACCCACACCTTTGCGATAGGCAGTAACGATTGCCTCATCACTTGCTATCTCAATAATGTTATCACGACGCGCTTGCCACAAGGCTTCGAAGGCTAAATAAGGGTTAATCGCATCCGCACCAAAACCCGTCATTAAGCAGAAATGATGCACTTCTCGTGCCTCACCCGTTTCAACGATAATGCCCACTTGGGTGCGTTCAGAAGTATGCACAAGATAGCGGTGCAACGCACTTGATGCTAATAAACTGGACAGTGCAATCCGATTTTCATCGCTATTACGGTCGGACAAAATAATTAAACTGTGCCCGTCTTTAATCGCTTGTGAACCCTGTTGACAAATTTCATCAAGTAACTCGGCAATTTTTTTGCCTGAGTTTTTGTCGTAAGTAATGTCGATGGTTTTCGAAGTCCAACCCCGATGATTACAATGTCTAAGTGCCGCTGTTTCTTCATTTGTCAAAATCGGATGGTCGATGACCAAACGATGTGCGTTTTCAGCTTTGTCGTTCAAAAGATTGCCCTCGGGACCGATAGAACAACGCAATGACATCACAATTTCTTCACGAATAGAATCAATCGCTGGGTTCGTCACCTGTGCAAAAAGTTGCTTGAAATAATCATAAATAATGCGAGATTGGCTCGACAAACACGCCAATGCCGAATCATTACCCATTGAGCCTACAGGGTCACGCAACTCCGTTACCAATGGCAATAACATAAATTGCATCGTCTCCGTGCTATAACCAAATGCTTTTAAGCGATGCACCAAAGTGTCGGGATAAAAACCATGTGCCTCACACTCGCAATGAAATTCTGATAAGTGCATTTGTTGATCGTTCAACCATTGTTTATAAGGATTTTTATTGGCAAAATCGGTTTTAATTGCCTCGTCGTCCAACAACTCACCCTTATCAAAATCCACTAAAAACATCTTGCCAGGACGCAATCTGCCTTTAGTTTTGATATTGTCCGTTGCCACATCAACCACGCCAACTTCACTTGCCATAATCACCCGCTCATCATGGGTAATATAATAACGAGAAGGGCGTAAACCGTTGCGGTCAAGCACCGCACCGATGTAATGACCATCGGTAAAGGCAATCGACGCAGGCCCATCCCACGGCTCCATCACATTGGATAAATATTCATAAAATGCCTTTTTATCATCGCTCATATTGACATCATTTTGCCATGCTTCTGGCACCATCATCAACACCGCTTCTTGTAGCGTGCGACCGTTCATCATCAAAAATTCTAACACATTATCAAAACTGCCCGAGTCTGACACTTCCGTTTCAATAACGGGTAAAGTTTTTGCCAAATCGTCTTTAAATAAATCACTTTCCAACACCCCTTCTCGGGCATGCATCCAGTTAAAATTACCCTGTCGGGTATTAATTTCGCCATTATGCGACATATAACGATTAGGCTGCGCCCTATCCCACGACGGGAAAGTGTTGGTCGAAAAACGCGAATGTATCATCGCTAAATAAGTCGCAAATTCAGGATTAGACAAGTCATCGTAAAAATCCAAAACCTGCGACCCCATCAACATTCCCTTATAAATAATAACACTTGTGGACAAACTACAAACATAAAATAACAACGCCTGCGACAAAGTTTCATCCGTTCTAATTGCATTTGAAACCGATTTTCTAATCACAAATAACGCCCGTTCAAACGCCTGTGTATTACTGTCATCCGCCTTGCCAATGACCAATTGCTTAATCACTGGCTGGGATTCTCGAGCAATCTTACCCACATCGGCTTTTACCGTGTCAATCGGCGTATCTCTCCAACCAATCAGCGTTTGCCCCGCATCAGCAACGGCTTTTTCCATCACCGCAACGCAATGTGCACGCTGCGCATCATCCTGTGGCAAAAACACATTGCCCACCGCATAATTACCCTTCGCAACCTCAACGCCGAATAAAGAATGAATTTCTTGAATAAAAAATGCCTGTGGAATATCCGTCAAAATACCCGCACCATCCCCCGTATTAACTTCACAACCGCAACCACCACGATGATCCATTCGTGCCAACATTTCTAAAGCATCGGTGGTGATAGAATGCGACGGCTTGCCTTTGATATGGGCAATAAAACCAACGCCACAGTTCTCTTTTTCGTTATTTGGATTGTAAAGTCCGTGCGCTTTTGGTAGGTGTAATAAAGGTGATTGCATTGTAAAATTCTAGTCGAAAAAATTGCTCAATTATAAAGTAAAAACCGTCCTTTCAACAAATATTCGGGTAGAATATTTTACTTCTTACCCAATACACAACATCAATGCTAGCCGTCATTTCCCCCTCAAAAACCCAAGACTTCAACCCCAGCAACATCAGCACCTACACGCATACACGACAACTGGATGAGTCACAGGCATTAATCGATATTTTAAAAACTCAAAGCCAAGAGGACATTGCCAAACTAATGTCCATCAGTGAAAAACTCGCCGTGTTAAATTACAACCGTTTTCAAACCTTTAAAACCCCTTTTACCCTCACCAACGCCAAACAAGCCCTACTTGCCTTCAAAGGGGATGTTTATAACGGCATTGATGCCCCCAGTTTAAACGCCGAAGATTTGCAATTCGCCCAAGCCACATTGCGGATGTTGTCAGGCTTATACGGCGTCATTCGCCCCCTAGATTTGATTGCCCCCTATCGCTTAGAAATGGGCACCCGACTCGTCAACCCAAAAGGCAAAAACCTCTATGAATTTTGGGGCGATAAAATCTCAACAGTCCTCAACCAAGACGAAAACGAAGTCATTATCAACCTCGCCTCAAACGAGTATTTTAAAGGCATTGATAAAAAAGCCCTCAACGCCAAAATCATCAACATCGCCTTCAAAGAACGCAAAAACGAACAATACAAAATCATCGGCATCCACGCCAAACGCGCCCGTGGTTTAATGGTTAATTATATGATTAAAAACCGCCTGACCAACCCCGAATCCCTCAAGGCATTCGACATCGAAGGCTACCAATTCAAACCCGATTTATCCGAAGAATTAACATGGGTGTTTACCAGAGGGGACTGTTGAATGTTGAAAGTGCAACTTAGGGAATGCAGAAAATAGTGCATTTTTTACCCAAAAATGAGGAGAATAGCCAGCTATTTGACGAATTTTTGGGTAAAAAAAGGGCTGTTTTATGTATTTCATAAGTTGTGCTTTCAATGTTCAACAGTCCCCTGACATTAATCCCCAAACAAAGTTGCGTACTTTGCTCAGAGCAATCCAATTTTTGCGTCTGCAACACCTGCGCCCAAGATTTCACCAACCACCCCCACCGCTGCCAATCCTGCGCCCACCCGCTCACTGACACCCTTGATTTTTGCGGACAATGCCTCGCCCATTCCCCCGCCTTTAATCGCACCTACACCCTCTACGACTACCAAGGCGCCATCGCCCAACTCATCAAAGATTTCAAATACAATCAACAACTTTGCATCGGCAACTACTTCGCCCACCAACTCCACACCTTATACCAAACCCTACCCAATTACGACGCCATCATCCCCATGCCCCTCAGCAACCAACGCATCAACCAACGCGGTTTCAACCAAGTACTAGAATTACTACGCACAATCGCAAAAAAGACCCCCACCCCCATCGACACCCACAGCATTAAACGCATCAAAGCCACCCAATCCTTATTTGACCTCACCCCCGAACAACGCCGTGCTGAAATTAAAGGTGCTTTCATTACCAACCCCATGCCCTACCAAAAAGTCCTCTTGGTCGATGACATCATCACCACGGGTGCCAGTCTCAACGAACTTGCCACCACTATTTTAAAAAATACAGAGGTTGAGTGTTGTGATGTGATGACGCTTTCTAGAGCTGAATTTTAGCGTGCTTAAAAAATCAATGATACGATTACAACTTTAATCGTATCATTTTATGATATTATTACCAAAAAAAAACTATGTGGATATGGCAACAAAACAACTGGCCAAATTTTAAATATAATACCGAGATAATCTTACCCATATTATCCGATGTAATGCGTCATACCGCCCCATTAACGCTGTTAGCCAATGAACTGGATAGGGAAAAAAAATTAACATTAGAATCAAAATTGTTATTAGACGAAGCATTATCCAGTGCAAGCATTGAAGGTGAATTTTTAGACCGAGATTCCGTCAAATCAAGTATTGCCAACCGTTTAGGCGTAGGCAAAGTAGCCAAAGCAGGGAAAATGTCAAAAAACGCAGAAGCTTTCATCGATGTGCTTTTAGAATCCATCAGAAGTGCATCCACCCCTTTAACAAAAGCCAATTTATGCCAATGGCACCGCACCTTATTTTTTGAAAAACCCCTCCTCAACGACTTAGTCATCGGCAATTATCGCAACACAAAAATGCAAGTCATCTCAGGCAAACACGGCATAGAAAAAGTGCATTTCGAAGCCCCTTGCCCAGATTACGCCTGCATTGAAAACGAAATGAACAATTTTTTAAACTGGCTAAAAACCGACAATATCAACAACGAATACATCAAAGCCGCCATCGCAAAATTCTACTTCATCACCCTTCACCCATTCGACGACGGCAACGGCAGATTCTCCAGATTGATTGCCGAACGCTGTCTTGCGAATGCTGAAAATGTCAATATCCGACTCTATTCTCTTTCAACCGAAATAGAAAAAAACAAAAATGCCTACTATGACATCTTAGAAAAATGCCAAAAAAATGATATGGACATCACACAGTGGATTGTATGGTTTTTACAACAAGTAAAATCTGCCGCACAAAACGCCATGCACAAACTCAATAAAGTCAGAAACACCGCTTTATTTTGGGACAAATATCGTCATACAGCATTAAACCACAGACAAAGAAAATTGCTAATCCGACTACTAGAAACCGATGATTTTGAAACAGGTATTTCCAGAAAAAAATACACAAACTTAGTGAAAACAACCGACATAACCGCCTCAAGAGATTTAAAAAATCTTGTTGATAAAGGCGTATTATCGCCAACGGGTGCGGGTCGTTCGGTTAAGTATTATTTATCTGCCCACAGTTTAGATAAAATGGAATTGGAAATTTCAAAAGAAAACTAAAAAATAAATTTATAGAGTGATTTAAAATACAGCATGAGCAACATTAAACAACAAATTCTAGATATTAGAAAATCAGATGATTTTTTAAAAAAGCTTTATAAAATTTTTTTTCAAGAGTACGATAATTCAAAAGTTTTCTACCAAGCAGTTGCATCGTTACATAATAGCAATGAAATAGATTTCACAGAAGAAATACTAAGGCTATTTAATAATGACCATAGTTTTTTTAATGCTAAAAGTATGTTTGAAGAAATTCTTCCTGATTTAGATATACCTGTACAAAAATCAATGGATTGCATAAAACATATTTTCCAAGAATCTGGGGATGATTTGAGTGCGGGAACAGTGTTCTCGTCTTTTGAAAAATATTGTGAAAAAGATGAAGACAGGGTTGAAGAGGCACTCCAAATTATTAATTATGATATAAGTAGGTGCAATTTTATCCCTCCAATTATTAGAGCTGGATCTAAATTTGATTTGGATAAATATGTAATAATTGCCATCGACTTTACTAAACACAATGATGTTAATCTTTGCAAAGAAGCGATTTATTCTTTAGGTCAATTGCAATATGAAAATCATCCTGTTGTACTTAATCAAGTATTTCAAGTGATAAAAAATATTATAGAAACGACAGAGAGCTGTGATATTTTGTCGGTATCAATTGGGGTAATCTTTACATTATCAACTTTTAATGACACATTAGAAAATAAGGCTATGCAATTAATTGAAATTGCACTTAAAAATGCAGATGATAATATTTTGCATAGCGCCTCTAGATTATGTTTTTATAAAAGCGAAAAAATGCCAATAAAATTATTTGGTATTTTATTAGATGCTTTGGAAAATGTAAACTCTAAGTATCAAGGGACAATAAATAACATTGGTTATGGCTTGCAATATTTGTTAGAAGATAATCAAGGAGATATGGTTGTTAATTATCTTGAACAAACATTAATAAAAAACCCAGGGCTATCAATTAAATCTTTTGATGATGTGTTGCGAGATTTGAAGCAAAAATACCAGCCAATACTTAACCAAATTATCACAAAATGGCTTATCTCTGGAAATATAAATTTATGTAAGGCTGTAATGGATATTATTGGCTTCTTTCATGGTGAAAATATAATTTTATCAGCGGATTTAAATCAATTAAAAACACAAGATAGCGCAATACATTTATTTGTAATTAAAAAAGCAATTGGCTGGTTGTTTTACTATCAGACAAGTGCAGTAAGTTTTATTGTTTCCATGGTTGAGATTTTAGATAAGGATAATTTAAAAATTGTAGAAGAATTGCTATTTGACCCTCTTATTGTTTCTTATTCTAAAGAGATTATAGATTGTTTAAAATCCATTGACAAACCAAAGGCTAAAACAAAAAAGATAATTTTAAATTTATCAAAAAGATTGGAGAAATATCATAATGATTTAGATAGTGCTTGGGATATAAAAGAATTGCAACCATCAGAAGAACAGAAAGAGTCATACCACAGATACCACAATCGTCTCATGTCTAAGGCGATGAATGAATCAAAAAAAGATAGTGTATTTTTGTCTCTTGTAAATGAATTTACAGTTTTATACGGTAGAAGGTCTGTAACTTATCACCCTGAATTAGGTAGTAACCCCAAAGATATAAGGCAAGAGATGACTTTTCAGAAATCTGAATTTTCCGTTACAATTCCCAGTTTAGAATTCATAGACCCGCATGGACTGGATTATATGTTGCGTGTTTTTAGAAGTGAGCAATTGACAAAATGAAATTAATTATTAAACAATATTTATCATCACTCAAAGAAAGAGACGAACTAGATATTTTATTGCCTGATTTGTTGGCAATGATGGGATTAAATGTTTTTTCAAAACCAAGTATTGGCACTAGACAATATGGGGTAGATGTCGCCGCATTTGGTAGGATTGATGAGGAAGAAGAAAAAGTTTATTTGTTTTCAATTAAAGGCGGGAATTTAGACAGAAAAGATTGGAATAGTGGCAATGTTCAAGATTTACAACCATCCTTAGATGAAATTAGAGATACCTATATTCCAACGCACTTACCCAGTGAGTATAAAAATAAACCCATTGAAATATGTATTTGTTTTGGAGGTAGTTTAAAAGAGACTATCAGGCTTAATGTTACTCAATATGAAGATAAATATAAAAACAAGAATTTAACATTTTCCGAATGGAGCGGAGACAAATTAACTCAACTTATTGAACAATATTTTTTAAATGAAAATTTATTACCTAAAAATTTTCAATCAATGCTAAGAAAATCTTTAGCTTTACTGGACGAACCAAATATATCTTATAAGCATTTTTCACAATTAGTTCACGCATTATCAAAGGCTCAAACCGATAAAGACAGAATAAAAGCACTTAGACAATTAAGAATTAGTTTAGGCATTTTAATTGCTTGGTGCAAAGAAGCAGATAATTTAGAGTCTGCTTATTTATCAGCGGAATTATCACTTTTAAACGCTTGGGAAATGGCTAAACCGTGCTTTGGAAAAACCACAAAAGATGCTGTGGCGATGCAAGAGTCTTTGCAGTCTATTGTGTCTGCGTATTTGCTTTTATGTGATAACTTTTTACAAGAAAGAGTGTTGCCACATATTGATAAAAAACATGCATTGTCACAGGCTATTCATCCATCAAATAGAGTGGATACAAACCTTAAAGTTTTTGATTTACTTGGCAGGGTAGCAATGTGCGGTATTTGGTTACAAAGAGCGGTCGTCATTACAAAACAAAATAATAATGCGTGTGATTTAAGTTTAGTTGAGCAAAAAGACAAGTATTACTTGTATGTAAGGCAATTAATTAATAACAATCCAATGCTATTCACACCATATAAAGATGAGCAAGCAATAGATATTGTGATTGCCATATATTTTTTAATGCGTGATCCCAGAAATAATAATGATATATATCGTTATTTGTTGGCAACATTAAACAGAATTAATTTCAATTTCAATACACATAGTAATTATCCGTGCAATATCAATGAGTACCATAAATTAATTGAATATCCTTTAGAACAAACAGAAGAATATAGAAAAGAAAATACAAAAGGTAGTATTTTGTATCCATATATTGCTTTTTTTGCTGCTTATTTAGGCTTTGATGATATTTATGAAATAGTTCAAAATTTCAAAAAAGAGAATTTACAGCATTGTAATTTTCAATTATGGTATCCAGATGAAACTTCAGAAGAAATGTTTTATACCAATAAAGAAATGCATGGAGCTGCATTGAACGGTGTTTTTGTAGATAGAGATAAAACAGGTTTTTTAAAACAACTTTTTGATGAATGTGATGAAACTTCTTCTTTTCAAGATATGTCGGCAATAAAATCAAGTTTTTATCCTATTATTTTTTTAGGCTGTCGGCATTATAGGTTGCCCATTCCAATTCATTTTTTTAAACCAAAAACCACACAATAATCTTAAACCCAAAACCACACCAACAATCTAAAAAACCACCACATTCAAACCTTGCAACTCATAAAACACAGACAACTTTTTTTAAATTTGGTGTAACTACTCAGCACCTCACCCATCACAGGGTGCTGAGTAGTTATAAATTTTATTCAGTTAGTATTTTTGGTTAATATTTTGATTTAACAAACTGTTGACTTGGTAAATCTACATTTTGGGAATCTATCGCAACCAAAAAACTTATTTGATGCATATTTATTAGATTTGCCTTTCGATTTTCTGAGCACTAATTTACCTTCTTTGCAGCGAGGGCAATCTTTTTCTATATTATAAATACCTTGATTTTCCTCAATCTTATTCTCAAGTTTAGGCTTACTGGGTACTCTATATTTCTTTGTGTAATCAAATAATATTGGTCTATGACTATTCATTAATAAATTAGCAATGGCGTGTGTATTTTTTTCTGATATCAATCTTGTTGTTACTATTTTTACTACTTTCAAAAAGCCATTTGTATCTGATTCTTTTTCATTAAGCCATTGACTCACAAAGGCATCCGCTCTCACAAAGCCTTCAGGAAGAATTTTGTTGGCGATATTGGTTTCGGGATGTATCAAAACTTTATGATTAACTATCAATCTATTACTAAAATTAAAGTTATCCTTTAAAAAAGATTCCAACACCACTTTATGGCGATTATTTTGTTCGACTGGATTGCTTTGTGTATAAATCTTTTTTCCATTCTGAACTTCCAAAGACCCGTCTTTTTTGATAGTTAGAATGCTATTTTTAAAACTCTTACTTTCCAATATAACAATTTCAACTCTATCAACAAGAATGTGGTCAAATTGGGCAGTTCTCCCATTATGCTCTAAACGAATATCATGCAAAATAATTGTGTTTTTGCTATCACTCAAATTGAAATTAATATAGTAAGCGTTTTCTTTTTCCGCCTTATATCCATTCTCAAGTTTTGCCCTCTCTATCCTAATCACACTTTTTTGTTTGTCACTTGTGCTATTTTTAAGCAAAGCATCAAGTGTTCGCATTTGATTTTTATGGTTTTTGCTATCAATTTCTTTTAGAATCATAAGAGACATTCGTTTAGTTTTTAAAAAAAATCTTAGTGCCGTCCAGTGATTCCACAGCGATTTTTTTTGAAATACTATGGCAGTAAAGATTGGCGTTAGACTTGCACTTTCTATTTTTGGATTAGGGTAATTTAGAATTTGTTTAAACTTGACTCTCTAAAGTATTTGCAATATAACGATTGATGCTTAAGCCTTGTATTCGTGCTTTGCTAACAATACGAGAATGCAATGATGGATTAATGCGTAAAGACAGTCTGCCACTGGTTGGTTTTTGTGGTGTTGAACCCCACTCTTTGCAAGCATCTAAATAAGCATCTACTGAAATTTTAAACTCCTCTTTAAGTTGCGCAACATTATCAGCGTGAAAAGAAATGATTGTCTTGTCGCTAATATTTGCTATTTTTCCAACAAAAATATCGTCGTCTTCCTCAAAATTTACGATTGCTTCATAACCCTTATATTTCATTATTTATCTCCTGTATGCTTGATAAACATTTGCAAATCACGCACAATATATTTAAGTAATTCATTCCGTGGATGTGGCTTATGTAGCACTATTTCATCCTCTTCTTTTTTAAAACAAACCCGAGAACCTTCTCTTTCAATACGCTGAAAACCCATTGCAACCAATAATTTATCTACATCATTAAATTTAATATTTGCTAATACCGGTCTCTCCATTAACTTGTTCAGCGTTTTCTGATGCTTGCTATTCATAAAAAAATGATACCACAAATGACAGCATCTTTTAAATATTTTTTGAAAATGGCATGGTTAATGCTAATACCATTTGAGACCCATGTATTCAATACAAATACCCCGTGCGTAGCCTGTAAAAGTTAAATTTTATTCAGCTGGAAACTTTGACACTGTGATGTGATGACGCTTTCTAGGGCTGAAAGGTAAAAAAGTTGCTTGTCATTTAAAAATCTTACTATAATGTAAGGAATAATTTTAAAGTAAGGAATAATATCGTGTCATTCGCCACTGTTACCAGCAAAGGTCAAGTTACCATACCCAAGGATATTCGCCAGTTTTTACATTTGAATGCGGGTGATAAAATTGAAGTGGTGGCAACAAAAAATGGCGAGGCAGTTATTCGCCCTATTTCCAAAACAGTGGACGAAGTGTTTTGTTCATTGAAGCGTCCAAATCAAAGGTCTATTTCTGTAGAGGAAATGGATGAAGGGATAGAGCAATATCTAAGAGACAACTGGAAATGAAAGCACTTGATACTAACATATTAGTGCGATTTTTTACTGGAGATGATACTGTTCAAGCACACCAGGTGTATCAACTTTTTAAACAAATCGAGTCTGAAAAAACAGAATTATATATACCACTTTTGGTGGTTATAGAAACAACTTGGGTGTTAAGATCTATTTATAAATTTAAGCGTAATCTGGTATTAAAAGTGCTTGAAGATTTAACATTGATGCCTATTTTTGCATTTGAAAATTTGTCTATTATTCAGTCCGTTGTTCAAGAGGCAAAAGTAACCAACTTTGATTTGCCAGACTTGCTTATTGCTCATTGTGCTAAAGTTTCAAATATTGATAGCATCTTAACTTTTGATAAAAAAGCAGCAAAACATTCAATGTTTGAGTTAGTCCAATGAAACCAAAACACTATCAAGTTATTGTCATCGGTGGCGGACATGCAGGCACGGAAGCAGCACTTGCGTCTGCACGGATGGGGGTGAGTACTTTATTGATTTCACACAATATTGAGACTTTGGGGCAGATGAGTTGCAATCCAGCGATTGGCGGGATTGGTAAGGGGCATTTGGTAAAAGAGATTGATGCGATGGGTGGGGTGATGGCGAAGGCGATTGATAAGTCGGGTATTCAGTTTCGCACGCTGAATGCATCCAAAGGCCCTGCGGTGCGGGCGACACGGGCACAGGCGGATAGGGTTTTGTATAAAGCGGCGGTGCGTTTTGCTTTGGAAAATCAAGAAAACTTGTCGTTGTTTCAGCAGGCGGTGGGGGATTTAATCATTGAAAATGATGTGATTAAAGGGGTTAAAACTGAAATGGGGTTGGACTTTTTAGCCGATAAAGTGATATTGACGACAGGCACTTTTTTGGGGGGCATTATCCATATTGGACTAAGGAATTTTCAAGGGGGGCGTGCGGGAGATGCGCCGTCTAATGCCTTGTCTAAAACATTGCGTGCCTACAATTTAGGCGTGGGGCGACTCAAAACTGGCACGCCGCCAAGGCTTGATGGACGCACGATTGATTTTAGCATTTTGCAAAAACAACCAGGTGATATGCCATTGCCGACTTTTTCTTTTATGGGTAAAGCCACAGACCACCCGCAACAAATTCCTTGCTACATCACGCATACCAATGCAAAAACCCACGACTTTATTCGCGATGGCTTAAAAAATTCGCCATTGTACACGGGCAATATTGAAGGCATTGGCCCGAGATATTGCCCATCGATTGAAGACAAAGTAGTGCGTTTTGCCGAGCGAGATTCGCATCAAATTTTTGTGGAACCTGAGGGTTTGACAACAAACGAAGTGTATCCAAATGGTATTTCAACTTCATTGCCATACGAAGTGCAGATGGCGTTTGTTCACTCGATTAAAGGCTTTGAAAATGCAGAGATTGTGCGCCCTGGTTATGCAATTGAATACGATTTCTTTGACCCTCGTGGCTTGCGGCAAACATTGGAAGTTAAGAAGATTTCAGGTTTGTATTTTGCGGGGCAAATTAACGGCACGACGGGCTACGAAGAGGCGGCAGCACAAGGATTATTGGCAGGGATAAATGCGGCGTGTAGCGTGCAAGAAAAAGCCACTTGGTTGCCAAAACGCGATGAGTCGTATATTGGCGTCATGGTAGATGATTTGATTACCAAAGGCACGAATGAGCCGTATCGGATGTTCACTTCACGGGCGGAATATCGCTTATTGTTGCGTGAGGATAATGCCGATAAACGCTTAACGCCAAAAGGCAGGGAATTGGGCTTAGTGGATGATGAGCGCTGGGCGGCGTTTCAGGCAAAATATGAGGCAACTGAACAGGAAGCACAACGTTTAAAAACCACTTGGATTCAAGCAGGAGATACGCAGGCGGATGCAGTATTAGGGCAGAAATTAAGCCACGAATATTCCCTATTAGAATTGTTGAAACGCCCAAAAGTTAATTACGAATTATTGTCTAAAATCGAGTCTGGGCAACCCTTTTTGACAGATAAATCGTTGAGCGCTATTGTCGAAAATGAGATTAAATACGAAGGCTATATCAAACGACAATTAGAAGAAATTGAGAAATATCGTAAGAATGAAGACACCAAATTGCCAGAAGATATGGACTACACCACTATTAAAGCATTGTCCGCCGAAGTCATCCAAAAACTCAGCGATCATCGCCCAGAAACGATTGGTCTAGCGAGTCGGCTTCAAGGGGTTACGCCTGCTTCTATTTCCATTTTATTGGTTTATCTTAAAACTTATAAAAAATGAACTCAGAAACAGTGTTAATTACAGGGGCAAAGAAAATGGGAATTACATTGAGTGATACCCAGGCACAGCAGTTGATTGCGTATCTCAAATTGATTGTCAAATGGAATAAAACTTACAACCTCAGTGCCATTCGCACAGTGGATGAAGGCGTGAAAAAGCACTTGCTAGACAGTCTATCTATCGTGCCATTTATCGAAAAATCCCCTTTGCTTGATGTGGGTTCAGGGGCAGGATTACCAGGGATTGTGATTGCCATTATGAAGCCCGAAGTGCCGATTAGCGTATTAGACACGGTGGGCAAAAAATGTCGTTTTATGCAATTTGCCAAGGCACAATTAAAATTAGAAAATTTAACAGTAATCAATAAGCGTGTTGAAGAATTTCAATCAAAACAATGCTTTGGACAAATTACTTCCCGAGCATTTGCCGAAGTAGATAAAACATTGGAATTGGCCCAACATTTATTATGCGATAATGGACACTATTTGCTGATGAAGGGTGCGAATATCGAACAGGAAACCCTACCTAAAAGTGCAAAAATTCAGCGTTTATCTGTCCCTAATGTGTCAGATGAGCGATTTTTAGTCAAAATAAGGAAAGAGTTATGAAAAAAATATTGTATAAATTACTAGGCTTGATTATTATTTTAGCAGCCGCTATCGTCTTTTTTGCCGATTCAATAGGTAAAAATTACGCTCAAGAATACGCCAAAAATTTACTCAAAACCCCCGTAACCATTAGTCAATTTAACAGCAATCTATTGAACAAAAATTTGAATATTGATTTCATTAAAGTACAAAATCCCCCTAATTTTAAAAATAAAAATGCATTGTCTTTAAATCATTTCTCTTTAAAAGTGGGCGACATTGATAATAATTTAATTGTTATTGATGAAATTAAACTGGATGGACTGGAATTTATTCTAGAACAAAATTCTAATAAGGTTAATTTAACCCAGTTGTTGAATAATTTAGAAAAACCAAGCCAAAACACTAAATCAACAACAAGCACTAGCAAATCAAAAACCCAAGAAAAACGCATCAAAATAAAACAGTTAAAAGTCAGTAATATCAACCTAAAAATAGACACAAAATGGTTAAAAAGCACCCTTAAAGCCCCTAACATTTCGGTGCGTAATTTTGGCGGTAATTCAGGTGTTGAGTTAAGCCAAATTGGCAAGGAAGTTGCAAAAGAAATCCTGCATAATTTAAAACAAGCCTTAGAAAAACAAGGCATTGAAGCAGGTAAAAAAGAAATAGAAGCTAATTTACGCCGAAAAATTGAACAAAAACTTGGTGTTGAAAGCGACAAACTTAAGGACAAAGCCAAAGATTTATTTAAAAATTTAGGATTTTAAAACACCCCACCCCAGTGCATTTTATTTGTACTGGAATTTAACTTTTATTCTCACACTTAGCGTGGGAATAAGAATAAGGAGATAGTATGAAAAATTTAATAAAAAATGTATGGACGGTTTTAATGTTATTAGGTCTATTTGTAGTCACCACCACTACTAATGCGGATTTGACAATAAGTGAATGTAGTACAGGTGCTGAATGTCTCGATATTGGGTTTCAATATGGAACTGGCAAAGGCATTAAACAAGATGATTTTAAAGCAGTAAAGTTTTACCAGAAAGCCTGTGATTTAAAGAGTGGATCGGGTTGTTTTAATCTTGGGCTTATGTATGACACTGGCAAAGGCATTAAACAAGATGATTTTAAAGCAGTAAAGTTTTACCAGAAAGCCTGTGATTTAAAGAGTGGATCGGGTTGTTTTAATCTTGGGTTTATGTATGACACTGGCAAAGGCATTAAACAAGATGATTTTAAAGCAGTAAAGTTTTACCAGAAAGCCTGTGATTTAAAGATGGATCGGGTTGTTTTAATCTTGGGCTTATGTATGACACTGGCAAGGGCATTAAACAAGATGATTTTAAAGCAGTAAAGTTTTACCAGAAAGCCTGTGATTTAAAGAGTGGATCGGGTTGTTTTAATCTTGGGCTTATGTATGAACTGGCAAGGGCATTAAACAAGATGATTTTAAAGCAGTAAAGTTTTACCAGAAAGCCTGTGATTTAAAGGATGGATCGGGTTGTTTTAATCTTGGGTTATGTATGAACTGGCAAAGGCATTAAACAAGATGATTTTAAAGCAGTAAAGTTTTACCAGAAAGCCTGTGATTTAAAGAGTGGATCGGGTTGTTTTAATCTTGGGTCTATGTATAGAACTGGCAAGGGCATTAAACAAGATGATTTTAAAGCAGTAAAGTTTTACCAAAAAGCCTGTGATTTAAAGAGTGGATCGGGTTGTTTTAATCTTGGGATTATGTATAGAACTGGCAAGGGCATTAAACAAGATGATTTTAAAGCAGTAAAGTTTTACCAAAAAGCCTGTGATTTAAAGAGTGGATCGGGTTGTGTTAATCTTGGGTTTATGTATGAACTGGCAAGGGCATTAAACAAGATGATTTTAAAGCAGTAAAGTTTTACCAAAAAGCCTGTGATTTGAAGAGTAGTCTTGGCTGCACTAATCTTGGGCTTATGTATGAAACTGGCAAAGGTGTTAGGCAAAGTCGCGTCAAAGCTTTGGAGTTTTACGGCAAAGCTTGCGATTTAAAGCTTGCATTGGGTTGTAAATTTTACGCAGAGTTAAAAAACATAAATAAGGCTAATAATGAAAATAATTGATTCCCATTGCCATCTCGACAGAGTAGATTTATCGGCTTTCGGTGGGAGCATGGAAAGCTTAATTACCCACGCCAAAACATTATCAGTTGAAGAATTTTTGTGTGTTTGTATTGACTTGGAGCATTTTGAAGAGGTGTTTTCTTTGGCGAGGAAATATCCGCAAATTTACGCTTCGGTGGGTGTACATCCTTGTGAATTAGAAGGGCAAGACCCCAGTGTTGAGGAGTTATTAGTCTTAGCTGAGCATGATAAAATTATTGCCATTGGTGAGACGGGGTTGGATTATTTTCATGTGGAAAAAGACACGGCGGATTGGCAGCGGGATAGATTTAGGCGACATATTGCTGCCTCTAATCAATCGGGTAAGCCGATGATTATTCATACCCGAAATGCCAGAGAAGACACCATTCAAATTATGCAAGAAGAAAAGGCGGAAAAAGGGGTGATGCATTGTTTTTCTGAAAATTGGGATATGGCAAAGAAGGCAATGGACTTGGGTTTTTACATTTCTTTTTCGGGTATTGTTACTTTTAAAAGTGCAGAAGAATTACGAGAAGTGGCTAAGAAAACGCCATTGGATAGGATGTTGGTGGAAACTGATTCGCCCTATCTTACGCCTGTGCCCTTTCGTGGCAAGCCAAATTCGCCTGCTTATACTTATTATACTGCTGAAAAAATTGCAGAAATTCGAGGTGAAAGTATCGAGACAATTGCCGAAGCCACAACAAATAATTTTAATAAACTCTTTAAAACATAGGGACAAAATATAGAGGCAAGGCCTCTATATTTTATGGATTTAGTATGCAAGTTAAATTTAAAAAAATTGATGAATTTGCCGTTGGACAACGCTTAGATAATTACTTATTAAAGCATTTGAAGGGAGTGCCGAAATCGCATATTTATCGGGTGATTCGCAAGGGTGAAGTGCGGGTTAATAAAGGCAGAAAAAAAGCAGATTACAAATTAATATTAGGTGATGTGGTGCGTGTGCCGCCAATTCGTGTGTCTGAAACCACCACGGCTAAAGCTTCTGAAAGTCTTAAAAAATTACTCACCGACAGTATTTTGTATGAAGATAAGGGCTTGCTGATACTCAATAAACCGAGTGGTTTGGCGGTTCATGGCGGGAGTGGGATTGATATTGGTGTGATTGAGGCATTACGGGATATGACCAATATTCCCGTTGAATTAGTGCATCGGATTGATCGTGCGACTTCGGGGGTGTTGTTAATTGCTAAGAAGCGCTCGGTGTTGAAAAATCTGCACCAGCAACTGGTTGAGCATCAAATGGAGAAACGCTATACTGCTTTGGTAAAAGGCACTTGGTCAAAAAAACGCCATACTATTGATGCACCGTTGTATCAAAATTCGCGTTGCACGGTGGTGGATGCGAAGGGCAAAGAAGCGGTGAGCCATTTTCAACCGCTCAAAAATTTTGATAGCATTGATGCATCTTTGGTGGAAGTATTGATTGAAACAGGGCGAATGCACCAAATTCGTGTCCATGCACAGTATGCAGGTCATCCGTTGGCAGGGGATGACAAATATGGTGATAGAGAATTTGATAGAAAAGTACATTCTCAAGGATTAAAACGCTTATTTTTACACGCTCATCAACTGACTTTTACCAATCCAACAACAGAAGAAATTCAAACCGTGAAAGCACCTCTGTCAGTAGAATTACAAGATTTTTTACAGCTCTTAGCATTTACACCCACGCCCGGCGTGGGTGTAAATGCTAAAAGAAAACAATGAATACTTATTTTCGGCTGATGCGTCTTGATAAGCCGATTGGCATCTACTTATTATTGTGGCCTACGCTATGGGCATTATTCTTGGCAGCGGAGGGTTTTCCTGATCCTAAAATCTTACTCATTTTTGTCATCGGCACGATTTTGATGCGTAGTGCGGGCTGTGTGATTAACGATTATGCTGATAGGAAAATCGACAAATTGGTCGAACGCACCCAGCATCGCCCGATTACTTCGGGGGAAATCAAGCCTAAATCTGCATTGATTTTATTTTTTGCAATGATGTTAATCGCTTTTGTATTGGTATTATTTACAAATCTATTGACAATACAATTGTCCATTATCGCAGGGGCATTGGCAACGCTTTACCCTTTTACCAAACGCTGGACGCACCTGCCACAGTTTGTTTTGGGTGCGGCATTTGCGATGAGTGTGCCGATGGCATTTGCTGCTACGAATGGCGAAGTGCCTGAGGGTGCGTGGTGGGTTTTTTTGGCAACGGTGATTTGGACGGTGATTTACGATACAATGTATGCGATGGCAGACAGGGAAGAGGATTTAAAAATCGGGGTTAAATCCACTGCTATTTTATTTGCTAAGTATGACAAAGTGATTATTGGCATTTTTCAGATTTTTTTGCTGTTAATTTTGATAAAAATGGCAATGATATTCAATTTAGGCGATTTTTATGCCGTTTCTTTAGTCGTTGTTGCTGTTTTAATGACTTATCATCAAAAATTAATCAAAAATAGAGTAAAAAATGACTATTTTAAGGCTTTTTTGCATAATAATTTTATTGGTCTGGTAATTTTTATTGGAATTGCGCTATCTCTTTCTGTGTAAAGGCTTTACCGTCATAAATTCACTATAATTTTTAAGGTTTTTCTAAATAAACATACGCTTTTCAATAAAAACACTTGACAATCTCTTTATTTACAGTAAAAAGTTAGTTACTAGCTGCACATTTTTTATAACTAAAAGAGGGGAAGATATGTTTGATACTATTATTGGTTCATTCAAGAAGTTAACAGAAGCTGGTTTAGCATTAATCGCTTTAGCAGTAGTTTTACAAGTAATTTTTGGTAATAAAGTACCATTTATTGGTGGCGATGTCATTGGTACAATTACTAAAATTGTAGGCGACCTTGGTTCGCATGGACTAGTTGGTTTAGCTGCAATTGCTGTGATTTATTCTTTATTTACGCGTAAGTAAAGAATAAGCAAGTCTAAGAACCCGCTTTTTTTTAAAAGGGCGGGTTTTTTATCGCTTACCAAAAAGTTTGTTAAAAGAATTAAATGCCTCTTAACAACTCATTAATGCCCACTTTGGAACGGGTTTTTGCATCTACCTGTTTAACAATTATTGCACAATAAAGCGAATAACTACCATCTTTAGAAGGCAAGTTACCAGAAACGACAACTGAACCCGCTGGCACACGACCATAAGTTACTTCACCTGTTTCACGATTGAAAATCTTAGTCGATTGACCAATATACACCCCCATTGAAATCACCGCACCTTCTTCAACAATCACACCTTCAACCACTTCTGAGCGTGCACCAATAAAGCAATTATCTTCAATAATCGTCGGGCTTGCTTGTAATGGTTCTAAAACACCGCCGATACCCACACCACCTGATAAATGCACATTTTTACCAATTTGTGCACAAGAGCCAACTGTTGCCCAAGTATCAACCATCGTACCCGAATCGACATACGCACCGATATTAACATACGAAGGCATTAACACCGTGTCTTTACCAATGAATGAACCACGACGCGCCATTGCAGGTGGCACAACACGAACCCCCATCGCATCAAAATCAGCAGCAGACATATCAGCAAATTTTGAAGGTACTTTGTCGTAATATTGCGTAAAACCACCTGCCATCGGCACATTGTCTTCCAACCTAAATGAAAGCAAAACTGCTTTTTTCAACCATTCGTTAACCACCCAATCACCCACACCTCGCTGCTCCGCTACACGGGCCTTGCCCGTGTCAAGCATCTGAATTGCCTCAGCAACGGCTTCTTTAATTTCTGCACTCGCAGTTTGTGGGGTTAGGTTGGCACGCTCTTCAAAAGCTGCTTCGATAATTTCTTTCATAATAAATCCTTTAAGTCTAAAAAATCAACATTATATCAGATAGCAAAAACTTCATTCACCACTAACGATTACTCAAAATCATCGGTCGTAATGCACGAACAAAATAAATTCCTATCGCCATACACATTGTCAATGCGTTTCACTGGCGGGAAATATTTATTTGCCACCAATGATTCAACTGGATATAAAGCCTGCCTTCTTGTGTATGGGTAATGCCATTCCCCTGCCATTTCCACGGCAGTATGCGGAGCATTTTTGAGTGGGTTGTTTTCCCTGTCCCATTCGCCTGAAATCACTTTTTGAATTTCATCGTGAATGCCCACCATCGCTGTGATAAATCTATCAATTTCACGCTTTGATTCACTCTCTGTCGGTTCAATCATCAGCGTGCCTGCCACTGGGAATGACATTGTTGGCGAGTGAAAACCGTAGTCCATTAAACGCTTGGCGATGTCTTCCTCACTGATACCACTTTGTTCTTTTAAGGGGCGAATATCGATGATACATTCGTGTGCCACCATTCCTTGACTGCCACGATAAAGAATGGGGAAATAATCTTTTAACTCATCGGCAATATAGTTGGCACTGACAATCGCAACCTCAGTGGAACGCTGCATGCCCTGCTTGCCAAGTAATTTAATATACGACCAAGAAATCGGCAAAATTGATGCTGAGCCAAACATCGCCGCCGATACCGCATTCGAATCTTTGACCAATGGGTCGCCTGGCAAAAATTCTGCCAAATGTTGCTTAACACCAATCGGCCCCATACCTGGACCACCACCACCATGCGGAATGGCAAAAGTTTTGTGCAAATTAATATGCGACACATCCGCACCAAACTCACCCATACGGGTGATGCCCACCATCGCATTTAGATTGGCACCGTCCAAATAAACCTGCCCACCTTTGGCGTGAATAATAGCGCAAATATTCTTAATTTCCACTTCAAAAACACCGTGGGTTGAAGGGTAAGTTACCATAATTGCTGATAAATTATCGGCATGTTTTTCTGCCTTCGTCTGTAAATCATCAATGTCAATATTGCCCGACTCATCACATTTTACAATCACCACTTTCATCCCTGCCATCACCGCACTGGCAGGGTTTGTGCCGTGTGCTGATGAGGGAATAAGACAAATATTACGATGAGAATCGCCACGAGAATCGTGATAAGCATGAATGGCAAGCAACCCTGCGAACTCACCTTGAGAACCCGCATTTGGTTGTAACGACACCGCATCATAACCTGTTATTTCTGCCAAAGCATATTCCAAATCTTTGAATAATCGTTGATAGCCTTGCGTTTGCTCGGTCGGTGCGTAAGGGTGTAATTGCGAAAATCCTGGCAATGAAATTGGATACATTTGCGTCGCTGCATTGAGTTTCATCGTGCAAGAACCAAGGGCAATCATTGAGTGATTGAGTGCAATATCCTTGTTTTCTAAACGCTTTAAATAACGCATCATTTCTGTTTCCGAGTGATACAAACTGAATACTGGATGGGTTAAATATTTAGATTTTCTATCAATACTTGCATCAAGATTTGCCGAACCATCACTCACATCTGTAATTGAAAAAACCGATAACAAAGCCAATATTTCCGCATCAGTCGTGGTTTCATCCATCGCAATTGTTAATTGGTTATCGCTCAACAAACGCAAGTTAATCTTTTTTTTCTGAGCCTGTGAAAACAGGGTTTGTGCTTTATCCGTCTTAATCGTAATCGTGTCAAAAAACTGCTCACTGACCAATTCAAACCCTGCTTCTGTCAAACTTTTTGCCAATGAAGTTGCCTTCAAATGCACCTTTGTCGCAATTTTTTTCAGCCCTTTTGCACCGTGATAAATACCATACGCCGCCGCCAAAACTGCCAACAAAACCTGTGCCGTACAAATGTTACTGGTCGCCTTATCACGACGAATATGTTGCTCACGCGTTTGCAATGACATACGCATCGCAGGGTTGCCGAGCACATCTTGCGACACGCCGATAATACGCCCAGGTACCATGCGTTTATACTCATCACGGGTTGCCAAAAATGCGGCATGTGGACCACCAAAACCCATCGGCACACCAAATCGTTGCGAGTTACCGATGGCAATATCTGCCCCCATTTCAGCAGGCGTTTTAATCAACGCCAACGCCAAAATATCACAGGCAACAATCGTCAAAACACTCTGATTTTTAGCATTACTAATGTCAGCACTCAAATCCCGCACTTCGCCATTTGTTCCCGGCGATTGCATCAACACTGCAAAACAATCAGCAAACTCGTTACCCTTAATATCTTCCACCACCAATTCAATCCCCAGCGGCTTTGCTCGCGTTTGTAAAATTGTAATCGTTTGTGGGTTGGTATTCACATCAATTAAAAATTTATTCGATTTATTCTTGCGATTAGCCCGCTTCGCCATCATCATCGCTTCCGCCGCAGCCGTCGGCTCATCCAACAACGAGGCATTGGAAATATCCATCCCCGTCAAATCCATAATCATCTGCTGGAAATTCAACAACATCTCCAAACGCCCCTGTGAAATCTCCGCCTGATACGGCGTATAAGCCGTATACCATCCAGGGTTTTCCAAAATATTACGCTGGATAACACTCGGCATCAGCGTGCCATAATACCCCTGCCCAATAAAATTCGTCGCAATCGTATTCTGCCCCGCCAACTCCGTCGCCAACGCCAGCGTATCCCGCTCACTCATCCCTTCATCCACATCCATCCGATTACCAAACAAAATGCTCTCAGGCACCGTCTTAGCCACAACATCCTCTACTGATTTGCGTCCAATCGCATTTAACATTGAAGCAATATCTGCCTCACTCGGTCCGATGTGTCTGTCTAAAAAGTCGCTCATAATAAGATTGGATTTGCAAGTTTAAAGCGTGGATTTTAACCTTTTTTAAATAGAAAATACCACCTAAAAAATACCGTCTTTACTAACCAGGTGGCCAACTCAAATTTCTGCCACCCAAACAATGCAGGTGAATGTGATAAACCGTTTGCCCGCCTTGTTCGTTGCAGTTCATAACAACACGGTAGCCGTCTTCTGCAAAGCCTAAATCTTTGGCGATTTTGCTGGCGGTTAAAGTGAGTTTTCCGATTAGAGCAGCGTCGTCTGCGTCATTTAGTGTGGCAATGTGTTTTTTAGGAATGACTAAAAAATGGTGGGGGGCTTGAGCGCCGATGTCGTGGAAGGCGAAGATGTCATCGTCTTCAACAATTTTTTTGGCGGGGATATCGCCAGCGATGATTTTACAAAATAGGCAATCTGACATAATCTTACCTATATTGGCGCAGATACCACCAGCCAAATATTTTTTTAGCAAGGTGCAATAAGCGACAATTTGGCAACATTAAGCCACCTTTTTCTGTGCGTGAAACATACATACCTTTGTTATTTGAATCAACGATGCACATTAATTCAATTTTGAAAGTGTGGCTGGCATCTTTGCCGTCCAAAATGTCTAATACATTTTTAGCGGCGGCTTCGGCTTGTAAATCTGCCATATGGGCTTGTTTTGGCATCCAGTCTGGGCCAGGGAATGAGCCTGAGTCGCCCGCAACAAAAACAGCGTCAAGTGAAGTTTGGCAAAATTTATCAGCCTTAACCATTCCGCCTTCGCTACGCTCTAATTTGGTATTATCAAACCAAGTATTACCTGTCATCCCTGGCATAAATAGAATTAAATCGGCATCAAATTCACCGCCTTCGGTAATGACTTTTTTGGCGGTAAATTCTTTCATTTTATTACCAAGATGCGTTTCAATATTGCGTTTTTTCATCTCTCTCAATAAACCTTCAACGGCTTTTTCACCCAATCTCGCACCCGGTTTTGGTGCAGGAGTAAAGAAAGTTAACTTAAAATTATCTCGTCGTTTTTCTTTACGAAGTTGCGTGTCTAAACCAAACAAAAATTCAAACATCGGCCCACCACGCATCGCACTAGGTTCTTTTGGATTGCCAGCAAAACCGATGGCAATATTACCCCCATCCATCGCTTTGACTTTATCACGGATTTTTTCTGCCGCAGCCAAGCCTTCGCAAGGGGTAATGGCATTTTCAATGCCGGGTAATTTTTTGATAAAACGCCCACCTGATGCAATAATCAATGCATCGTTATCAACTCTAGCGCCATTATCAAGTAAAACTGTTCTACCCTCCTTTTCTAAACTCACTACTTTATTTGCCACATGTTGAACCGTCATACGATTGAAAAAATTATCCAACGGCACAACAATGTCTTTTTCAGTCGCTGCACCCGATGGCACCCAAATTAAACTCGGCATATAAACCAATTCTGCCTTTGGGGAAATCAATGTTATTTCAACTTGTTGATTTAATTTTCTCAGCGTTCTAATTGCAGTTAATCCTGCAAAGCCTGCGCCAATAATCGTAATTTTTTTCATTTTAATCCTTTTTTATATTATGGCAAAAATGCCCGTTATCAGGCTCTTCAACACTTTTAGCAATATTATCAATAAACGCCTGTAACTCATCAAATTCCAACACAGTCAAAATACGCGTAACAATCGTTGGTTCAACCCTCAGCGTACACATGCTGCCATCTTTAAGTTGGGTTTGCATTCCTGCTGCGTTCATCAGCAAACCATCACCTTCTTGTTCAAGAATTTGTTCCATTTCGTCTTGTAACTCATCATACAAGATTTGCAACTCATTTAACAGTTTATCACTGGTTTCATCAGAAATGGCAACAATCTCCCCTTGCACAGTGCCAAAACTTTCATCTTTTTCGGTAGTAAATTCTATACCCACTTTTGTTAAGCGATTTTTGAATTTTCCTGCAAGTATTGCATCAAAAAATATATAATCTAACATCCTTACTTTTTATTAAAAACATCAGGAGTATTATAATGTTAGACAAGAATACATTGGACGCTTTATTCACAAAAGCAAGAAGCCACAACGGCTGGCTGGATACTCCCGTATCAAATACAGAAATTAAACAGATTTACGAACTGATGAAATTTGGTGCAACCGCTGCCAATACTTGCCCTGCACGCATCACCTTTGTAACTTCAAATAAAGCGAAAGCAAAGCTCAAACCCCATTTAGACGACGGCAATGTCGATAAAGCCATGGCTGCACCCGTGGTTGCCATCCTCTCTTACGACATAGAATTTTACGAAAAACTTGACAAACTCTTCCCACACACCGATGCCAAGAGTTGGTACGCAGGTAAGCCCGACAAAATCAAATCCGTCGGCGAAATGAACGCCACTTTGCAAGGTGCTTACCTAATGTTAGCAGCGCGTGCAGTTGGTTTAGACTGTGGTCCCATGGGTGGTTTTAATGCCGATACACTCAACGACGCATTTTTTCCCGATGGCAAAACCAAATCTATTTTTATCTGTGGCATTGGTCACGGTGATGTAGAAAAACTATTTCCAAGGTCACCTCGTTTAAGCTTTGATGAGGCTTGCGCTATTATTTGATCACAAACAAGGGGTAATAAAAATGAAAGCATTTAACTTTACAGGTAATGGTTGGGAATATTTTAAGATATGGATTGTTAATATCTTGTTAACAATAATAACACTTGGACTCTATTATCCATGGGCAAAGGTTAGAAATTATCGTTATTTTTACGCCAATAGCCAGTTTGGCAATGCTGGTTTTGATTATCACGCTACGGGTAAGCAATTGTTCATGGGGTATTTGATTGCACTGGTTTTATTTTTTATTTATCAATTACTAAGCAACCTTGTACCGATAACTTCAGTACCTATATTAATCATACTTTTCTTGGCAATACCTTGGGTTATTTGGCGTAGTGTCAAATTTAGTATGCGTATGACCAGTTATGCCAATGTACGCTTTAGTTTTGAGGGTGAATTATCACAATCTTATCTCAATTTCTTTATTTATCCTATTATTACACTGTTGGCATATGCGGCGCCAATCATTATTTTTTCCATAAGTGAGTCCCTATTATTTGCATCAATCTCTGCTGTCATTTTTTGGTCTATATCAATTTACATGTATGTGCTTACCAAGCAAAAAAATAACAGTTATTTAATCAATGGTTTGCATTATGGGCAAGGAGTGTTCAAAACCCAGTTAGATACTCAAACATTTTTAATGATTGCACTTAAAGCAATTGGAATAATGTTGGCTGGCACCTTGGCATTTATTGCCTTGTCTTTACTCATACTTGGTATCTCCCCAGCTAATATTGACACCTTGTCTGCAGAATTTTTTATTAATTCTGAATACTTTAAAATCGCTATTCTTTTTGCATACCCTTTACTTCTTGTCTTTTATACTTTTGTAAATTCGCATCATAAGTGCACAACTAAGTTTAATTAGCATTAGTGTATTTTGCTTGGCCTTTATGTCAAGCCAAAAGCAAAATACACCAAGCCTTTGAATAAAATCAGAGGTCGGTCAATCTATAATGATTGATTTGCTTAAACGGAGCTGAACACTATGTACAAGCAACTAACCTCTGAAGAGAGGTATTATATCGCGATTGGAATTAAACAAGGCATGTCTAAGAATAAAATCGCACAAAACCTTAATCGCAGCCACTCTACCATTATTAGAGAGATTGCCCGTAACACGGGCAAGCGAGGCTATCGATACAATCAGGCTAATGGCTTTGCGCAGCAAAGACATCAAGCCAAAGATAAGTTTGTTAAATTAACCATTGAGTGTAAACGCTTGATTGACAATTGTCTAAAACTTGATTGGTCGCCTGAACAAGTCTGTGGTTGGCTTAATGCCAACAATGTCATTCAACTTCACCATGAGAGCATCTATCGTTATTTGCTCAAAGATAAAGCAGATGGTGGCTTGTTATATCAACACCTCAGACATCAGGGTAAGCCTTATAGAAAGCGTTATGGTTACGCGCATAATCGCACAGGCATTCCCAATCGTATTGATATTGACCAGCGCCCTGAGGCAGTTAATAATCGCACAGTATTTGGACATTGGGAGGCGGACACTATTATTGGTAAAGCCCACAAAGGTGCCATCGTAACGCTGGATGAGCGCATATCAAAGCTTAGACTGGCGTATCCGCTTAATAGCAAACACAAAGACGGTGTTAGTGTTGCCATCAATACCTTGCTTCAGCCTATTAAGGGTTTTGTACATTCAATTACCTATGACAATGGCAAGGAGTTCGCAGGACATGAGAAAATTAATAAAACAATCCATTGTAAGAGTTACTTTGCTAAGCCTTACCATAGCTGGGAACGTGGACAAAACGAAAACGCTAACGGCTTATTACGGCAATACTTCCCAAAGACAATATCTTTGGTAAATATTGCTTACAATGAAGTTAAAATAGCAGTGAATAAATTAAATTCTAGACCGAGAAAATGTCTAGGATTTAAAACACCTTACCAGGTGTTTTTTGAGATGACGGGTGTTGATGCTCGTCAATTGGGAGTTGTGCACTTATGAGTCGAATCCACCATACAACTACTTTAGCTTTTTTTTTGCTATCTTTATTGTAAATTAAAACCTGCCTTACATTCGTAACCTGAGGCAATTCCTCACGTCAACAAGTGGCTATCAAACCCAAAACCCAACAAAAATTATTAACTTGTTAAGTTCGGGGGGTTTTGCCTCTACAGTAAATATAATTTGTAAAGTTTCACCTACTCATCACCAAATGTAAGATTCTTTTATCCTCATTTTTTTAATGATACTGCTAGTCTTAACCATTAGTGCCATTAACAAATGAGAGAATGTTTGGATTTATAAACCTCACTTGTTTAATCCTTAAACTAAACAACGCCGGGCTGATTAACTCATTTATTCTCAATGCTGTAATGTTAAATGCCCTTCCTTAAATGTCTTAACTCCTTGTTATGTAATAAAAAACCACCCAAGCAAGCTTGGGTGATGAATACCCCGCAAGGGGGTATAAATACCCAGCCATTCGGCTGTGTTTAGTTGCACTTTTAGTGCAACTTATGCCAGCTTCGCTGGTCGAAGTGCCAAAGTGTCGAATTAATCCTTTAGACAGCGAACACTAAACCCGTACGCCTTATTGTCGGTACTGCGGTACACCGTGGCGTAACTGGTGTTCAGGTCGCGCCTGTAGGCATTACTACCTGACTCAGTACTACTCCACAAGTCCGTGTCGACGCCACGATTGTAGAAACTACCATTGGTATTGCGGTAGCCCGCTAACTTAGCCTCGAAGCCACTAGAGCCACCTACTTTTAGTTTTGTTCCTTCATCAGTACCACGCCAACCCGTTGCTTCTTGATTAGCAACACTCATACCTAATTGACCTTCTAAGACTTTCCAATCAGCATCAGATGGCAAACTCCAGCCACTAGGACAAACGTTCATCGCTGCATCCCAAGTGTAGTAATAACCGTCTTCATCGCTTGTATCTCCAGAACCATTAGTACCCACATAAGCATTCCAATAATCCGTACCTAGAACATTATTTGTAGTAGGCACTAATGAAACATTAGATGCACTCCAAGTTTGAGTGCCGATGGTTATGCTGGCTAGTTCTACAACAACGTTAGTGACATTAACCGTAATATTAGCACTTTGTGACGTGGTGTCAGCTTTGGTGATCTGCACTGCTAGCGTGTAGCTAGTCGTGGTTTCAAAATCAAGCTGGTTGACATCGGCCACGGTGATTTGACCACTGTTGCTAATCGCAAAGGCGGTGTTAGTGTTACCGCTGGTAATGCTAAAGCCAGTTGGACTACCTGTGGTTACAAGAACTGCACCCACATTAGTTGCATTGGCAGAGTTCTCAGCAATAGAACGAGTTTGGGCACTGATCGAAACAGCACTACCCTCATTAACGTTAGTGACATTAACCGTAATATTAGCACTTTGTGACGTGGTGTCAGCTTTGGTGATCTGCACTGCTAGCGTATAGCTCTTCGTGGTTTCAAAATCAAGCTGGTTGGCATCGGCCACGGTGATTTGACCACTGTTGCTAATCGCAAAGGCGGTGTTAGTGTTACCGCTGGTAATGCTAAAGCCAGTTGGACTACCTGTGGTTACAAGAACTGCACCCACATTAGTTGCATTGGCAGAGTTCTCAGCAATAGAACGAGTTTGGGCACTGATCGAAGCACTACCCTCATTAACGTTAGTGACATTAACCGTAATATTAGCACTTTGTGACGTGGTGTCAGCTTTGGTGATCTGCACTGCTAGCGTGTAGCTAGTCGTGGTTTCAAAATCAAGCTGGTTGGCATCGGCCACGGTGATTTGACCACTGTTGCTAATCGCAAAGGCGGTGTTAGTGTTACCGCTGGTAATGCTAAAGCCAGTTGGACTACCTGTGGTTACAAGAACTGCACCCACATTAGTTGCATTGGCAGAGTTCTCAGCAATAGAACGAGTTTGGGCACTGATCGAAACAGCACTACCCTCATTAACGTTAGTGACATTAACCGTAATATTAGCACTTTGTGACGTGGTGTCAGCTTTGGTGATCTGCACTGCTAGCGTGTAGCTAGTCGTGGTTTCAAAATCAAGCTGGTTGACATCGGCCACGGTGATTTGACCACTGTTGCTAATCGCAAAGGCGGTGTTAGTGTTACCGCTGGTAATGCTAAAGCCAGTTGGACTACCTGTGGTTACAAGAACTGCACCCACATTAGTTGCATTGGCAGAGTTCTCAGCAATAGAACGAGTTTGGGCACTGATCGAAACAGCACTACCCTCATTAACGTTAGTGACATTAACCGTAATATTAGCACTTTGTGACGTGGTGTCAGCTTTGGTGATCTGCACTGCTAGCGTGTAGCTAGTCGTGGTTTCAAAATCAAGCTGGTTGACATCGGCCACGGTGATTTGACCACTGTTGCTAATCGCAAAGGCGGTGTTAGTGTTACCGCTGGTAATGCTAAAGCCAGTTGGACTACCTGTGGTTACAAGAACTGCACCCACATTAGTTGCATTGGCAGAGTTCTCAGCAATAGAACGAGTTTGGGCACTGATCGAAACAGCACTACCCTCATTAACGTTAGTGACATTAACCGTAATATTAGCACTTTGTGACGTGGTGTCAGCTTTGGTGATCTGCACTGCTAGCGTGTAGCTAGTCGTGGTTTCAAAATCAAGCTGGTTGGCATCGGCCACGGTGATTTGACCACTGTTGCTAATCGCAAAGGCGGTGTTAGTGTTACCGCTGGTAATGCTAAAGCCAGTTGGACTACCTGTGGTTACAAGAACTGCACCCACATTAGTTGTATTGGCAGAGTTCTCAGCAATAGAACGAGTTTGGGCACTGATCGAAACAGCACTACCCTCATTAACGTTAGTGACATTAACCGTAATATTAGCACTTTGTGACGTGGTGTCAGCTTTGGTGATCTGCACTGCTAGCGTGTAGCTAGTCGTGGTTTCAAAATCAAGCTGGTTGACATCGGCCACGGTGATTTGACCACTGTTGCTAATCGCAAAGGCGGTGTTAGTGTTACCGCTGGTAATGCTAAAGCCAGTTGGACTACCTGTGGTTACAAGAACTGCACCCACATTAGTTGCATTGGCAGAGTTCTCAGCAATAGAACGAGTTTGGGCACTGATCGAAACAGCACTACCCTCATTAACGTTAGTGACATTAACCGTAATATTAGCACTTTGTGACGTGGTGTCAGCTTTGGTGATCTGCACTGCTAGCGTGTAGCTAGTCGTGGTTTCAAAATCAAGCTGGTTGACATCGGCCACGGTGATTTGACCACTGTTGCTAATCGCAAAGGCGGTGTTAGTGTTACCGCTGGTAATGCTAAAGCCAGTTGGACTACCTGTGGTTACAAGAACTGCACCCACATTAGTTGCATTGGCAGAGTTCTCAGCAATAGAACGAGTTTGGGCACTGATCGAAACAGCACTACCCTCATTAACGTTAGTGACATTAACCGTAATATTAGCACTTTGTGACGTGGTGTCAGCTTTGGTGATCTGCACTGCTAGCGTGTAGCTAGTCGTGGTTTCAAAATCAAGCTGGTTGACATCGGCCACGGTGATTTGACCACTGTTGCTAATCGCAAAGGCGGTGTTAGTGTTACCGCTGGTAATGCTAAAGCCAGTTGGACTACCTGTGGTTACAAGAACTGCACCCACATTAGTTGCATTGGCAGAGTTCTCAGCAATAGAACGAGTTTGGGCACTGATCGAAGCACTACCCTCATTAACGTTAGTGACATTAACCGTAATATTAGCACTTTGTGACGTGGTGTCAGCTTTGGTGATCTGCACTGCTAGCGTGTAGCTAGTCGTGGTTTCAAAATCAAGCTGGTTGACATCGGCCACGGTGATTTGACCACTGTTGCTAATCGCAAAGGCGGTGTTAGTGTTACCGCTGGTAATGCTAAAGCCAGTTGGACTACCTGTGGTTACAAGAACTGCACCCACATTAGTTGCATTGGCAGAGTTCTCAGCAATAGAACGAGTTTGGGCACTGATCGAAAAGCACTACCCTCATTAACGTTAGTGACATTAACCGTAATATTAGCACTTTGTGACGTGGTGTCAGCTTTGGTGATCTGCACTGCTAGCGTGTAGCTAGGTGATTTGACCACTGTCGCTAATCGCAAAGGCGGTGTTAGTGTTACCGCTGGTAATGCTAAAGCCAGTTGGACTACCTGTGGTTACAAGAACTGCACCCACATTAGTTGCATTGGCAGAGTTCTCAGCAATAGAACGAGTTTGGGCACTGATCGAAACAGCACTACCCTCATTAACGTCAGTGACATTAACCGTAATATTAGCACTTTGTGACGTGGTGTTAGCTTTGGTGATCTGCACTGCTAGCGTAGCTGTCTTCGTGGTTTCAAAATCAAGCTGGTTGACATCGGCCACGGTGATTTGACCACTGTTGCTAATCGCAAAGGCGGTGTTAGTGTTACCGCTGGTAATGCTAAAGCCAGTTGGACTACCTGTGGTTACAAGAACTGCACCCACATTAGTTGCATTGGCAGAGTTCTCAGCAATAGAACGAGTTTGGGCACTGATCGAAACAGCACTACCCTCATTAACGTTAGTGACATTAACCGTAATATTAGCACTTTGTGACGTGGTGTCAGCTTTGGTGATCTGCACTGCTAGCGTATAGCTCTTCGTGGTTTCAAAATCAAGCTGGTTGGCATCGGCCACGGTGATTTGACCACTGTTGCTAATCGCAAAGGCGGTGTTAGTGTTACCGCTGGTAATGCTAAAGCCAGTTGGACTACCTGTGGTTACAAGAACTGCACCCACATTAGTTGCATTGGCAGAGTTCTCAGCAATAGAACGAGTTTGGGCACTGATCGAAGCACTACCCTCATTAACGTTAGTGACATTAACCGTAATATTAGCACTTTGTGACGTGGTGTCAGCTTTGGTGATCTGCACTGCTAGCGTGTAGTCAGTGACATTAACCGTAATATTAGCTAGCGTATAGCTCTTCGTGGTTTCAAAATCAAGCTGGTTGACATCGGCCACGGTGATTTGACCACTGTTGCTAATCGCAAAGGCGGTGTTAGTGTTACCGCTGGTAATGCTAAAGCCAGTTGGACTACCTGTGGTTACAAGAACTGCACCCACATTAGTTGCATTGGCAGAGTTCTCAGCAATAGAGCGAGTTTGGGCACTGATGCTAAAATCCACTACGGTAGCAATCACATCAGCAGAAGTCACACTAGCATAATCAGCACCTGTAATAGTATGACTAATGGTTACAGTCTCATCAGTTGCATTAACATCAGCTACACCAGTGACTGTAACTGTTTGCGCTGTGCTCCAGTTAGCTGTGGTAAAGGTCATTACACCTGATACGGAGGCAGCACCGGTATCAGCACTCACTGGGGTGATCGTAACACTACCAGTTGGTTGCGTGTTAAGGACTACTGTGTAAGTTGTTACACCGTTTTCATCAAGAGTTACTGCGGTTTTATTTAAAATAACACTAGGGGTGGTTGTTACAATATCTACATTGCCTGCATTAGTGTTTCCAGTATCTGATGTTGGGTTGTTAGCACCAGAGCCTGTTTTAAAATTGTTTATAGCTTGATTAAGATTAAGAGTTTTTCCTTGTCCATCTGCAATACCATCAATATCACCATCAGCCATATCAACAACAAGCTCTTGGATAGTTTCATTGGCGTGGATATTATCACCACCATTATTTGCAGTTGACTGTGTATCATCATGTCCTGCATTCTCAGACATTTGTGAGACTGCTGCTAGCACAGTACCAAATTTACCCGCATCATCATTAGCGGCAGTGATAGTGTTAAGATCCGTTGGGATGGTGGCGGTAAAATCAACGCCACTTATACCAAATGCTGTTGCAATTTGTGTATTTTTAGTGGTTATATCATTAGCTAAAGTACCAGCATTAGCTAATTGATAAGCAATTTCAGATAAAGGTGAGGCTAGAAGAATTAAGTCTCCTGTGCCTGAATAAATTTTTGCCGCTCTGAGCACTGGAGAGCTAGTAGTGGTCACACCTGTGGCTTCATCGATATAGGTACCAATGGCATTACAAGAGCTAGAAATTAGTCCAGTAGGTAGAACAACATTTGACAGTGTTACACTGCCATCAGCGCCTGTTACACCAGAGCCATTGGCAATAGCAACATTTGATGCATTGTAAAGTGTACAGGTAGAGCCTACTGTAGGAGCGTTGTATTCACCCAAAACCACGCTAACACCATTTAAGAGTTTTTCAATACGGATTTTGTTAGATCTTTCAACAAAGTCAAGATCGGTTAGGGTAACAATATTTGAGTTAGCAAAAGCTTGATCAGAGACTTTAAAATTAGTTAATGCTTCGCCATCTTTAAATGGCAGTTGTGCGCTTAGGCGTGCATAGCTTGCACGCTCAGCTGTGTTTGAGTTTTCAGTACCTATTTCTAGCGTAGTAGAAGGATTAAGCTCTATTTCAACACCTAAAATAGTACCTTTAATATTGTCGCCAACTTTGGCATCCCAATAATAGTGCGTGCCTTTGATTTTTGCCCAAGATAGATAAGGTACTTGACCCGTTAGTTTAATGTCATGTCCTGCTAGTGGCTCTTCAGTGTAATCACCAATAACTTTCTTATCTGACAATGGGTAGTATTTATTAATATTGGCACTAAAGTTAGCTCTTTGGTATTCCAAACCTAGCGATGCACGCTTGTGCTTAGACTCGGTTTCATAATCAGTGAATAGATTAATACCAGCAATAGACTGACCACCTTCAAGTAGGTAACGCTGTCCAAGGCCTAAATTAATAGTGTCACGGCGCTCACCATGGTTTTCACCAGAGTTAATTTGAGCTTGGATAAAAGTTAGCTCTGTTGAATCTGTATTAAGCTCAGTCAATGGTTGAATGGTTTTAAGACTATATGTTGGGTTATTAGACTCTAATTTATGCACAGAGATTTCAGTTCTACCGTTGCCAATACTATTAGCAAGTTCATTGGCTTTTTGATTAATAAAGCCTTCGGTTTTATTAATCACTGTGTTGTTGGCTTTATTTTTTAAATTATCAGTAATTTTTTTACCAAGCTGATTGGCATTGTCAGAATCTGTACCGCCCAAGGCATTACGAACAGAAGAGCCAATCTCTTTAAGGAGTGTATCAATTGTGTTTTCTTCTTTAACAGCTACTTGAGTATTGTTATCACTGTACTGTTGTCCAAGGTTAAGATAAGCTTCTTTGTCAAACTGGTTAATCTCACCACCTGAGGTAACGTTAAGTGATAGAGTCAAAGCGCCAAAAGCTAAAAAATGCTTAAGCCTGCTTAGCGCTCTAGAATGTGCCCCACCCACCCACGCAACATGGGTAATTAGGTTAGTGGCATTATAATTAGTTGAACAGGCGTTTTTTAATAGTGTTTTCATCGTTAATCGTTAATCGTTAATCGTTAATCGTTAATCGTTAATCGTTAATCGTTAATCGTTAATCGTTAATCGTTAATCGTTAATCGTTAATAAAATTATGTTGTGTATTTTACCGTAACTATTTAACTATTTAACTATTTTTTTTGCTTTTAGACTAGAAAGCCTAATAAAAATCTTTATAAGCAAGGATTATGGAAAAAAATAGGAAGATAAAGAATAGAGCAAGCCATAAGAGTGTCAATATATTTACAACTTGAAACATTTTCTACTGAAGCGGTAGTCAAACATTCGCCTTATGTTGAGCTATGCTTTTTAGCTCTTTTGTGTCTATATTTATTTAAATAAATGCCATCTTCTAGGGTGTTATAATGAAAAAAATATTTTTTTTAAATACTATACAAGTATGATTAATGACTGTCCAATCCCCTCTCCTAACATGGAGCTTGAAAAGCAAGCTTCTAATAATTAATTAAAAGAATAGATTATGATAACAATTAACGGCATGAATAAAGATGAGTTAAAAACCCTGCTAAATGAAACTGTTGACAAAATCAACAAAATTGATACGGCTCATAGTAACATTTTCTTACAACATACTGAGGCTCAAAACTTAATAAACGGTTTGAATACTGGAGACCTTCAAGGCAAAGTTAATAACGTAAACAATTTTAACACCTCAGTAGAAGACAATAAAAACACCATAGCAGTCAACCTGACAGATTTCACCTCAACCTACACCAACTTTAAACAGAAAAAAAATGAGTTGTTTGGCAATGAAGATAACGAAAATGACAATGGAAGTATAGCTGAAATTACAAATAAGCTCAATAAACAGCAAGAGCAGCAAGCAATTAATAAATGGCCTTCATTAAGTTTTGAGCTTCGTATTCAGCGCAAGAATAACAGTATTGCCGCCTTTATTTTTCTACGTGATTGAATAATTTAAGTCTCGAACAGCTTTTCAAGTAATAATTCTCTATCTTGTGGCATTAAGTGAGCTTTTATGCCAGGCAGTTAGTTGTTTTGAGACGCTTTCACATTTGTCATTCAATCCAGCAAATTTTTTAATATTAACCTGTTTAAGATCACGCAACAATCTCAATAAAACCCGTATCACTTCAATATTTTCTCTAGCTTTTACAATATGCTTAACTTTGTCTTTTCTGCTATTAGCCCGATAAATATTAATAATCATTTCAATGGTTTCTTTTTTAATTCGCATCATAAGTGCACTACTAAGTAATAGCATTAGTATTCCTTGTTAAACTCTTTGGTCAAGCCAAAAGCAAAATACACCAAGCCTTTGAATAAAATCAGAGGTCTCAATCCTAATACATTGATTTGCTTAAACTAGCTAAAGCCATATTTAACAGCAAAAAAATATTGAAAAAAGGCATTACATCGCGATTGGAATTAAACAAGCATGTCTAAGAATAAAATCGCTAAACAGCGAGCCACTCTACCATTATTAGAGAGATTGCCCGTAACACGGGCAAGCGAGGCTATCGATACAATCAGGCTAATGGCTTTGCGCAGCAAAGACATCAAGCCAAAGATAAGTTTGTTAAATTAACCATTGAGTGTAAACGCTTGATTGACAATTGTCTAAAACTTGATTGGTCGCCTGAACAAGTCTGTGGTTGGCTTAATGCCAACAATGTCATTCAACTTCACCATGAGAGCATCTATCGTTATTTGCTCAAAGATAAAGCAGATGGTGGCTTGTTATATCAACACCTCAGACATCAGGGTTCGCCTTATAGAAAGTATTATGGTTCACCGTGGCATAATCGCACAGGCATTCCCAATCGTCTTAGATATTGACCAGCTACCTGACTCAGTTACTAATCGCACAAGTTCGACATTGAGGCGCCACGATTATTGGTAAAGCCCACAAAGGTGCCACGTACCGCTGGTATGAGCGCATATGCCCGCTTAACTGGCGCCTCCCAATAATAGCAAAAACAAAGACGGTGTTAGTGTTGCCATCAATACCTTGCTTCAGCCTATTAAGGGTTTTGTACATTCAATTACCTATGACAATGGCAAGGAGTTCGCAGGACATGAGAAAATTAATAAAACAATCCATTGTAAGAGTTACTTTGCTAAGCCTTACCATAGCTGGGAACGTGGACAAAACGAAAACGCTAACGGCTTATTACGGCAATACTTCCCAAAGACAATATCTTTGGTAAATATTGCTTACAATGAAGTTAAAATAGCAGTGAATAAATTAAATTCTAGACCGAGAAAATGTCTAGGATTTAAAACACCTTACCAGGTGTTTTTTGAGATGACGGGTGTTGATGCTCGTCAATTGGGAGTTGTCACTTATTTTAAAATACAACTACTTTAGCTTTTTTTTTGCTATCTTTATTGTAAATTAAAACCTGCCTTACATTCGTAACCTGAGGCAATTCCTCACGTCAACAAGTGGCTATCAAACCCAAAACCCAACAAAAATTATTAACTTGTTAAGTTCGGGGGGTTTTGCCTCTACAGTAAATATAATTTGTAAAGTTTCACCTACTCATCACCAAATGTAAGATTCTTTTATCCTCATTTTTTTAATGATACTGCTAGTCTTAACCATTAGTGCCATTAACAAATGAGAGAATGTTTGGATTTATAAACCTCACTTGTTTAATCCTTAAACTAAACAACGCCGGGCTGATTAACTCATTTATTCTCAATGCTGTAATGTTAAATGCCCTTCCTTAAATGTCTTAACTCCTTGTTATGTAATAAAAAACCACCCAAGCAAGCTTGGGTGATGAATACCCCGCAAGGGGGTATAAATACCCAGCCATTCGGCTGTGTTTAGTTGCACTTTTAGTGCAACTTATGCCAGCTTCGCTGGTCGAAGTGCCAAAGTGTCGAATTAATCCTTTAGACAGCGAACACTAAACCCGTACGCCTTATTGTTGGTACTGCGGTACACCGTGGCGCTACTGGTGTTCAGGTGGCGTCTGTAGGCATTACTACCTGACTCAGTACTACTCCACAAGTACGTGTTGTCGCCACGATCGTAGAAACTACCATTGGTATTGCGGTAGCCCGCTAACTTAGCCTCGAAGCCACTAGAGCCACCTACTTTTAGTTTTGTTCCTTCATCAGTACCACGCCAACCCGTTGCTTCTTGATTAGCAACACTCATACCTAATTGACCTTCTAAGACTTTCCAATCAGCATCAGATGGCAAACTCCAGCCACTAGGACAAACGTTCATCGCTGCATCCCAAGTGTAGTAATAACCGTCTTCATCGCTTGTATCTCCAGAACCATTAGTACCCACATAAGCATTCCAATAATCCGTACCTAGAACATTATTTGTAGTAGGCACTAATGAAACATTAGATGCACTCCAAGTTTGAGTGCCGATGGTTATGCTGGCTAGTTCTACAACATCTGTGACATTAACCGTAATATTAGCACTTTGTGACGTGGTGTCAGCTTTGGTGATCTGCACTGCTAGCGTGTAGCTAGTCGTGGTTTCAAAATCAAGCTGGTTGACATCGGCCACGGTGATTTGACCACTGTTGCTAATCGCAAAGGCGGTGTTAGTGTTACCGCTGGTAATGCTAAAGCCAGTTGGACTACCTGTGGTTACAAGAACTGCACCCACATTAGTTGCATTGGCAGAGTTCTCAGCAATAGAACGAGTTTGGGCACTGATCGAAACAGCACTACCCTCATTAACGTTAGTGACATTAACCGTAATATTAGCACTTTGTGACGTGGTGTCAGCTTTGGTGATCTGCACTGCTAGCGTGTAGCTAGTCGTGGTTTCAAAATCAAGCTGGTTGGCATCGGCCACGGTGATTTGACCACTGTTGCTAATCGCAAAGGCGGTGTTAGTGTTACCGCTGGTAATGCTAAAGCCAGTTGGACTACCTGTGGTTACAAGAACTGCACCCACATTAGTTGCATTGGCAGAGTTCTCAGCAATAGAACGAGTTTGGGCACTGATCGAAACAGCACTACCCTCATTAACGTTAGTGACATTAACCGTAATATTAGCACTTTGTGACGTGGTGTCAGCTTTGGTGATCTGCACTGCTAGCGTGTAGCTAGTCGTGGTTTCAAAATCAAGCTGGTTGACATCGGCCACGGTGATTTGACCACTGTTGCTAATCGCAAAGGCGGTGTTAGTGTTACCGCTGGTAATGCTAAAGCCAGTTGGACTACCTGTGGTTACAAGAACTGCACCCACATTAGTTGCATTGGCAGAGTTCTCAGCAATAGAACGAGTTTGGGCACTGATCGAAACAGCACTACCCTCATTAACGTTAGTGACATTAACCGTAATATTAGCACTTTGTGACGTGGTGTCAGCTTTGGTGATCTGCACTGCTAGCGTGTAGCTAGTCGTGGTTTCAAAATCAAGCTGGTTGACATCGGCCACGGTGATTTGACCACTGTTGCTAATCGCAAAGGCGGTGTTAGTGTTACCGCTGGTAATGCTAAAGCCAGTTGGACTACCTGTGGTTACAAGAACTGCACCCACATTAGTTGCATTGGCAGAGTTCTCAGCAATAGAACGAGTTTGGGCACTGATCGAAACAGCACTACCCTCATTAACGTTAGTGACATTAACCGTAATATTAGCACTTTGTGACGTGGTGTCAGCTTTGGTGATCTGCACTGCTAGCGTGTAGCTAGTCGTGGTTTCAAAATCAAGCTGGTTGACATCGGCCACGGTGATTTGACCACTGTTGCTAATCGCAAAGGCGGTGTTAGTGTTACCGCTGGTAATGCTAAAGCCAGTTGGACTACCTGTGGTTACAAGAACTGCACCCACATTAGTTGCATTGGCAGAGTTCTCAGCAATAGAACGAGTTTGGGCACTGATCGAAACAGCACTACCCTCATTAACGTTAGTGACATTAACCGTAATATTAGCACTTTGTGACGTGGTGTCAGCTTTGGTGATCTGCACTGCTAGCGTGTAGCTAGTCGTGGTTTCAAAATCAAGCTGGTTGACATCGGCCACGGTGATTTGACCACTGTTGCTAATCGCAAAGGCGGTGTTAGTGTTACCGCTGGTAATGCTAAAGCCAGTTGGACTACCTGTGGTTACAAGAACTGCACCCACATTAGTTGTATTGGCAGAGTTCTCAGCAATAGAACGAGTTTGGGCACTGATCGAAACAGCACTACCCTCATTAACGTTAGTGACATTAACCGTAATATTAGCACTTTGTGACGTGGTGTCAGCTTTGGTGATCTGCACTGCTAGCGTGTAGCTAGTCGTGGTTTCAAAATCAAGCTGGTTGACATCGGCCACGGTGATTTGACCACTGTTGCTAATCGCAAAGGCGGTGTTAGTGTTACCGCTGGTAATGCTAAAGCCAGTTGGACTACCTGTGGTTACAAGAACTGCACCCACATTAGTTGCATTGGCAGAGTTCTCAGCAATAGAACGAGTTTGGGCACTGATCGAAACAGCACTACCCTCATTAACGTTAGTGACATTAACCGTAATATTAGCACTTTGTGACGTGGTGTCAGCTTTGGTGATCTGCACTGCTAGCGTGTAGCTAGTCGTGGTTTCAAAATCAAGCTGGTTGACATCGGCCACGGTGATTTGACCACTGTTGCTAATCGCAAAGGCGGTGTTAGTGTTACCGCTGGTAATGCTAAAGCCAGTTGGACTACCTGTGGTTACAAGAACTGCACCCACATTAGTTGCATTGGCAGAGTTCTCAGCAATAGAACGAGTTTGGGCACTGATCGAAACAGCACTACCCTCATTAACGTTAGTGACATTAACCGTAATATTAGCACTTTGTGACGTGGTGTCAGCTTTGGTGATCTGCACTGCTAGCGTGTAGCTAGTCGTGGTTTCAAAATCAAGCTGGTTGACATCGGCCACGGTGATTTGACCACTGTTGCTAATCGCAAAGGCGGTGTTAGTGTTACCGCTGGTAATGCTAAAGCCAGTTGGACTACCTGTGGTTACAAGAACTGCACCCACATTAGTTGCATTGGCAGAGTTCTCAGCAATAGAACGAGTTTGGGCACTGATCGAAACAGCACTACCCTCATTAACGTTAGTGACATTAACCGTAATATTAGCACTTTGTGACGTGGTGTCAGCTTTGGTGATCTGCACTGCTAGCGTGTAGCTAGTCGTGGTTTCAAAATCAAGCTGGTTGACATCGGCCACGGTGATTTGACCACTGTTGCTAATCGCAAAGGCGGTGTTAGTGTTACCGCTGGTAATGCTAAAGCCAGTTGGACTACCTGTGGTTACAAGAACTGCACCCACATTAGTTGCATTGGCAGAGTTCTCAGCAATAGAACGAGTTTGGGCACTGATCGAAACAGCACTACCCTCATTAACGTTAGTGACATTAACCGTAATATTAGCACTTTGTGACGTGGTGTCAGCTTTGGTGATCTGCACTGCTAGCGTATAGCTCTTCGTGGTTTCAAAATCAAGCTGGTTGACATCGGCCACGGTGATTTGACCACTGTTGCTAATCGCAAAGGCGGTGTTAGTGTTACCGCTGGTAATGCTAAAGCCAGTTGGACTACCTGTGGTTACAAGAACTGCACCCACATTAGTTGCATTGGCAGAGTTCTCAGCAATAGAACGAGTTTGGGCACTGATCGAAGCACTACCCTCATTAACGTTAGTGACATTAACCGTAATATTAGCACTTTGTGACGTGGTGTCAGCTTTGGTGATCTGCACTGCTAGCGTGTAGCTAGTCGTGGTTTCAAAATCAAGCTGGTTGACATCGGCCACGGTGATTTGACCACTGTTGCTAATCGCAAAGGCGGTGTTAGTGTTACCGCTGGTAATGCTAAAGCCAGTTGGACTACCTGTGGTTACAAGAACTGCACCCACATTAGTTGCATTGGCAGAGTTCTCAGCAATAGAGCGAGTTTGGGCACTGATGCTAAAATCCACTACGGTAGCAATCATATCAGCAGAAGTCACACTAGCATAATCAGCACCTGTAATAGTATGACTAATGGTTACAGTCTCATCAGTTGCATTAACATCAGCTACACCAGTGACTGTAACTGTTTGCGCTGTGCTCCAGTTAGCTGTGGTAAAGGTCATTACACCTGATACGGAGGCAGCACCGGTATCAGCACTCACTGGGGTGATCGTAACACTACCAGTTGGTTGCGTGTTAAGGACTACTGTGTAAGTTGTTACACCGTTTTCATCAAGAGTTACTGCGGTTTTATTTAAAATAACACTAGGGGTGGTTGTTACAATATCTACATTGCCTGCATTAGTGTTTCCAGTATCTGATGTTGGGTTGTTAGCACCAGAGCCTGTTTTAAAATTGTTTATAGCTTGATTAAGATTAAGAGTTTTTCCTTGTCCATCTGCAATACCATCAATATCACCATCAGCCATATCAACAACAAGCTCTTGGATAGTTTCATTGGCGTGGATATTATCACCACCATTATTTGCAGTTGACTGTGTATCATCATGTCCTGCATTCTCAGACATTTGTGAGACTGCTGCTAGCACAGTACCAAATTTACCCGCATCATCATTAGCGGCAGTGATAGTGTTAAGATCCGTTGGGATGGTGGCGGTAAAATCAACGCCACTTATACCAAATGCTGTTGCAATTTGTGTATTTTTAGTGGTTATATCATTAGCTAAAGTACCAGCATTAGCTAATTGATAAGCAATTTCTGATAGAGGTGAGGCTAGAAGAATTAAGTCTCCTGTGCCTGAATAAATTTTTGCCGCTCTGAGCACTGGAGAGCTAGTAGTGGTCACACCTGTGGCTTCATCGATATAGGTACCAATGGCATTACAAGAGCTAGAAATTAGTCCAGTAGGTAGAACAACATTTGACAGTGTTACACTGCCATCAGCGCCTGTTACACCAGAGCCATTGGCAATAGCAACATTTGATGCATTGTAAAGTGTACAGGTAGAGCCTACTGTAGGAGCGTTGTATTCACCCAAAACCACGCTAACACCATTTAAGAGTTTTTCAATACGGATTTTGTTAGATCTTTCAACAAAGTCAAGATCGGTTAGGGTAACAATATTTGAGTTAGCAAAAGCTTGATCAGAGACTTTAAAATTAGTTAATGCTTCGCCATCTTTAAATGGCAGTTGTGCGCTTAGGCGTGCATAGCTTGCACGCTCAGCTGTGTTTGAGTTTTCAGTACCTATTTCTAGCGTAGTAGAAGGATTAAGCTCTATTTCAACACCTAAAATAGTACCTTTAATATTGTCGCCAACTTTGGCATCCCAATAATAGTGCGTGCCTTTGATTTTTGCCCAAGATAGATAAGGTACTTGACCCGTTAGTTTAATGTCATGTCCTGCTAGTGGCTCTTCAGTGTAATCACCAATAACTTTCTTATCTGACAATGGGTAGTATTTATTAATATTGGCACTAAAGTTAGCTCTTTGGTATTCCAAACCTAGCGATGCACGCTTGTGCTTAGACTCGGTTTCATAATCAGTGAATAGATTAATACCAGCAATAGACTGACCACCTTCAAGTAGGTAACGCTGTCCAAGGCCTAAATTAATAGTGTCACGGCGCTCACCATGGTTTTCACCAGAGTTAATTTGAGCTTGGATAAAAGTTAGCTCTGTTGAATCTGTATTAAGCTCAGTCAATGGTTGAATGGTTTTAAGACTATATGTTGGGTTATTAGACTCTAATTTATGCACAGAGATTTCAGTTCTACCGTTGCCAATACTATTAGCAAGTTCATTGGCTTTTTGATTAATAAAGCCTTCGGTTTTATTAATCACTGTGTTGTTGGCTTTATTTTTTAAATTATCAGTAATTTTTTTACCAAGCTGATTGGCATTGTCAGAATCTGTACCGCCCAAGGCATTACGAACAGAAGAGCCAATCTCTTTAAGGAGTGTATCAATTGTGTTTTCTTCTTTAACAGCTACTTGAGTATTGTTATCACTGTACTGTTGTCCAAGGTTAAGATAAGCTTCTTTGTCAAACTGGTTAATCTCACCACCTGAGGTAACGTTAAGTGATAGAGTCAAAGCGCCAAAAGCTAAAAAATGCTTAAGCCTGCTTAGCGCTCTAGAATGTGCCCCACCCACCCACGCAACATGGGTAATTAGGTTAGTGGCATTATAATTAGTTGAACAGGCGTTTTTTAATAGTGTTAATCGTTAATCGTTAATCGTTAATCGTTAATCGTTAATCGTTAATCGTTAATCGTTAATAAAATTATGTTGTGTATTATACCGTAACTATTTAACTATTTAACTATTTTTTTTGCTTTTAGACTAGAAAGCCTAATAAAAATCTTTATAAGCAAGGATTATGGAAAAAAATAGGAAGATAAAGAATAGAGCAAGCCATAAGAGTGTCAATATATTTACAACTTGAAACATTTTCTACTGAAGCGGTAGTCAAACATTCGCCTTATGTTGAGCTATGCTTTTTAGCTCTTTTGTGTCTATATTTATTTAAATAAATGCCATCTTCTAGGGTGTTATAATGAAAAAAATATTTTTTTTAAATACTATACAAGTATGATTAATGACTGTCCAATCCCCTCTCCTAACATGGAGCTTGAAAAGCAAGCTTCTAATAATTAATTAAAAGAATAGATTATGATAACAATTAACGGCATGAATAAAGATGAGTTAAAAACCCTGCTAAATGAAACTGTTGACAAAATCAACAAAATTGATACGGCTCATAGTAACATTTTCTTACAACATACTGAGGCTCAAAACTTAATAAACGGTTTGAATACTGGAGACCTTCAAGGCAAAGTTAATAACGTAAACAATTTTAACACCTCAGTAGAAGACAATAAAAACACCATAGCAGTCAACCTGACAGATTTCACCTCAACCTACACCAACTTTAAACAGAAAAAAAATGAGTTGTTTGGCAATGAAGATAACGAAAATGACAATGGAAGTATAGCTGAAATTACAAATAAGCTCAATAAACAGCAAGAGCAGCACGATGCATTATTAGGTGAAATTAATAAACTTATGCCGAATGCTACAACCGTTGCAATTGCAAATAGTTTTAGAAAAAAAGCTAAAAATTTTGTGATAACCAGAATATTATGGGAAGCTATCACTATAACAATATTCAGTGCCGGCCTTTATTATTTCTACGAAAATCCAATTCATATTGATATGAATAATTTAAAATTAGAAGTGCTATTTGCACAGTTTATCCCACACACCCCATTCACAATGATCTGTGTGTGGTTTCTTGTATTTGCTGGACACCGAAGAGCTGAAGCTAAAAAATTAGAAGAATCTTACAAACACAAACAAGTTATAGCTGAATCTTACACTGGATATCGAGAAACCATTAAAGACTTAAAAGAGCCTGAAGAACTATCAAAGCAGCTTATGGAGAACTTGTTAACAGCAATTAGCAAAGACTCTAGTGATTTTCTAAGTTCAAAAGGTGAGAGTCACCCTATTGCAGATGCTGTATCATCACACAAACCAGAAAATGGCAATTAAGGATTAAATTATGGAATATACCCACGAAAAAACAACGGAAAATCATTTAGAAGATTGGAAAAAATTCCTAAATGAAGAAGAAAAATTAGAGTTTAATAGCGAGCTTGAAGATTACAGTTGGTACACCATATTAGATGAAAATGGTGAGGTGATAGCTATCTTTGAAATTATTAATGTTGTAAATTCGCATCATAAGTGCACAACTAAGTTTAATTAGCATTAGTGTATTTTGCTTGGCCTTTAGGTCAAGCCAAAAGCAAAATACACCAAGCCTTTGAATAAAATCAGAGGTCGGTCAATCTATAATGATTGATTTGCTTAAACGGAGCTGAACACTATGTACAAGCAACTAACCTCTGAAGAGAGGCATTATATCGCGATTGGAATTAAACAAGGCATGTCTAAGAATAAAATCGCACAAAACCTTAATCGCAGCCACTCTACCATTATTAGAGAGATTGCCCGTAACACGGGCAAGCGAGGCTATCGATACAATCAGGCTAATGGCTTTGCGCAGCAAAGACATCAAGCCAAAGATAAGTTTGTTAAATTAACCATTGAGTGTAAACGCTTGATTGACAATTGTCTAAAACTTGATTGGTCGCCTGAACAAGTCTGTGGTTGGCTTAATGCCAACAATGTCATTCAACTTCACCATGAGAGCATCTATCGTTATTTGCTCAAAGATAAAGCAGATGGTGGCTTGTTATATCAACACCTCAGACATCAGGGTAAGCCTTATAGAAAGCGTTATGGTTACGCGCATAATCGCACAGGCATTCCCAATCGTATTGATATTGACCAGCGCCCTGAGGCAGTTAATAATCGCACAGTATTTGGACATTGGGAGGCGGACACTATTATTGGTAAAGCCCACAAAGGTGCCATCGTAACGCTGGATGAGCGCATATCAAAGCTTAGACTGGCGTATCCGCTTAATAGCAAACACAAAGACGGTGTTAGTGTTGCCATCAATACCTTGCTTCAGCCTATTAAGGGTTTTGTACATTCAATTACCTATGACAATGGCAAGGAGTTCGCAGGACATGAGAAAATTAATAAAACAATCCATTGTAAGAGTTACTTTGCTAAGCCTTACCATAGCTGGGAACGTGGACAAAACGAAAACGCTAACGGCTTATTACGGCAATACTTCCCAAAGACAATATCTTTGGTAAATATTGCTTACAATGAAGTTAAAATAGCAGTGAATAAATTAAATTCTAGACCGAGAAAATGTCTAGGATTTAAAACACCTTACCAGGTGTTTTTTGAGATGACGGGTGTTGATGCTCGTCAATTGGGAGTTGTGCACTTATGAGTCGAATCCACCTTTCATCATTGCCTATGTAATTACCAAAGAGCGTGAGTATGTATATGCCAATACTGTTTTAGATGAAAAGATTAGTTTTTCGTCCACATTAAAAGTTAAAAGTTTAACTTGGGTAATGATAAGCAATCTTTTAATAATAATATTTACACTCGGATTTGGAACGCCTTGGGCAAAAATAAGAATGGCAAAACTAATGTTGGAACACACCTTAATTGACGCACCGCAAGGCTTTGATGCTTATATCGAGCAACAGCAAGAAAAATCTTCTGCTTTGGCAGACCAAATAGGGGATGTGTTTGATGTCGAAACTGATATAGCGTTCTAATGACAAACCCTATTTTAGGCAAATGGCACAAACACCGACAAGCAGGTGCTTGTGATGCGCAGTTACATCTTGTTGATGGCGTGTGTTTTGTCACTTTGGACGATACACAGCACCAAATTTCACTTGGAGAGGTTGAAATTTCTCCGCGCTTAGGCAATGTTAAACGAACTGTACGCTTAGGAAATTTAGGCACATTTATCACGACAGATAATGATGCAATTGATGTCTTACTTAAAAATAATTTACAGAATAATAATTACACCCATCGATTAGAATCAAACCACAAATGGATGTTGGTGGCTATTGTCGTTACCATTGTATTTGTTTTTAGTTTGTTTAAGTGGGGCGTACCTTTTGCAGGAGAAAAAATTGCTTATATGGTTCCTGACAAAGTTACAAAAATCATCTCACAAGATGTGATGGAATTTTTAGATGAACACCTATTAGAACCAAGCACACTAACAACACAAAAGCGTCAAGACATACGCCAACACTTCAACCAAAAATTAAACAAAAAATCAGCCTATACCTTACATTTTAGAGCTTGGAATGATGACGAAAGCCCTATTGCCAATGCTTTTGCATTGCCTTCTGGAGATGTTATAGTCACAGATGAGTTGATAAAACTGGCAAAAAACCAAGATGAAATAGACGCCATATTGCTACATGAAATCGCTCATATTGTTTATCGCCACGGGTTGCAATCAGTGGCTAGAGCGAGCTTTATTGCTACCATTAGTACCGTTGTTATTGGTGATATTAATGCTATCGCTGATATCGGTATTGGACTGGGTTCATTATTAATTGAAACCAATTATTCACGCGACCACGAAAGTGAAGCAGATTTATTTGCTTTTAAAAAGATGTCAGCAGCAGGCATTGACCCGCAAATATTTATCCATATCATGCAACGCATCAGTGATGACAAAGAAGTTGACACTCAAGACACTCAAAATAAAAAGTTACTAGGCTATTTTTCCTCACATCCGAACACTGTTGATCGTAATAAAATAGCGGAAAAATACAGCCTGTGCTTTCAGAAACAGACATCATGTGACCAAGAGTCTGTTGAACATTAAACCTTGTTATTTTTCTTCTTTATTTTCTTTTTCAATGTCTTTTCTCGGCGGACAACCATTATGCAATAACCACTTATCTTCGTGACCGATTGCTTTTGCAAAAAGAGGAATTTCACAGTCTTTTGCTGTTTTTTCCTTGCCTTTTGATGCATCATCATCACCAAAACCCAATAATGCAAACGCTGGAAAATTTAGTGTTAACGCCATTAAAATAACTATTTTTTTCATAACTTCTCCTGTTTTATTTCTGTTCTTCTACTAGAGTATAAGCACCATGACACGCAACGCAATTTTGCATAATCACAGACACTTGTTTTAACGAATGCTCCACATCTCTCTTTGCCACTGCATCTTGATAAAGTTCGCCAAATTGCGAGTGAATGTTATTTGTAATTTTCTTAAAATGAAGAGGTGTCTTAGCAATGATGCCCACCTGTTTTTCTCCCTTAGATTCTTCACTCAACCTCTTGGCGATGGTAATGGTTTTATCAATATCTTTGTCAGCCGCCGCCGTTACCAATTGTTGCACATTTCCTAATAAGCCACGCATCTCACCCAAAACAAAATTGCGTTCGTCTTTAGTTAAAACAATCGCCGTTCGTCCATCCGCTGATTGAATCGTAGAACCTGTTACCACTTGATAACCGATGCCAAAAACGATGGCTAAAAGTAAGGCAATAATTGCCCATAGTATTTTTATATTTTTCATTGTTAACTCCTAAGTAAAAAAATAATAATATCGCCAAATGTAAGATACAGCAAGGTGAATATCGACAATGTAAAAATCATTTTTTGCATTGCGTCTAACTTTTGAATCGGTAATTTACTTCTTGTCAAATCACACGACTCACCTGGGCAATACTGAGCACCGCCTTTGTGAAAAGCATTATAAACCTTACACCCTACACAAATTCCAAACACCGATTCAAAAAATAACAGCCCCAAGCATAAGGCGCAAGTGAGAATATTGACCATGCCACGCACATCGTTCAGCACCACCAAATAAAACATAATCAATGCCAGGAAAAATCCAAAGCCCCACGCCCATTTTTTTTGCGGTGCACCGACATATTCTGGGGTTTGGTTATTCACCACCCAACGCCCTACCGTCATTGATGGTGAATATTTTGGATTGATAAAAACACGAATGAAGAAATCAAACAAAAATACCGTTACCATTAATTTGGTCGGCTCGTTATTGCCAGTCAGCCATCCATTTAAAAATGCAATAAATGCAAAGAAAAAGACAATGCCTGCGGCTGCCCTAACTTCTCGTTCATTAAAAACAGGGATGTCATACCCTGCAATTTTTTCGCCAAATCCAAACATAAATTTATTGTTTCCTTGATATTAGATGTGCATTATACTGGGTTTTGAATCAATATAATATGACTCAAATCATCCCTATTTATGCAAAGGTCTCAATTTAATCATCTTATCTTTTCGCATAATCTTACCTTCTTGTTCAAGGATTTTCAAGGTGCGATAAAAAGTTTCGTGGGCTAAGCCGAGTTTTTGCGCCATATCTTTGAGTGAGTAGGAAAAATGGAGTTCAGAATTTTCATCTGCCTCAGAATCCAGAAAGGTTGTAACTCTATCGTAGGCACTGTTGATGCTTTTTATTTCGTTCAATAATCTCAAATCTCGCACTTGCTGAGTGTGGGTTTTAAGTAAATCCATTGTAGCATTCGGGTGTTTTTGTAGATATTGCAATACCGTTGATTTATCAAAAGATAAAACAGTGCAAGGACAATCACAAATCGCATGGCAATGGTATTCATCCGCAAACATTGATGCTTCTGCAAAAGTTTCTTGTGCGTAGGCGATGTGGATAATCAAAGGTTGCCCATCTAAGGTCTCTCGTACTAATTTAATTCGCCCTTTGTCAAGAAAAAATAGGCGATTAGCCTCTGAATTTTGACGAAAAAGATAATCGCCTTTTTTAAAACTTAATATTTTATATTTTAGTATTTCTTTAAACATATTGCCCCGCAACCCAGCCAGAAGACCACGCCCATTGAAAATTATAACCGCCTAACCAACCCGTCACATCAACGGTTTCGCCGATGAAATATAAATTTTGTTGTTTATTAGATTCCATTGTTTTTGATGAAAGCTCGTTGGTATCTACACCACCTACGCAAACTTCTGCGGTGCGCATTCCCTCCGTGCCACTTGGGGTAAGTATCCAATGGTTAATGGTTTCACCCAAAGTGATTAAATCAACTTTTTTGATTTGATTAAGGGGTGTATCGGCTAATTTTTTATTGATTAATGTGTTAGCTAATCGGGTGGCTAAACGCTTGGGAAAATGGGTGCTAAGGGTGGTTTTTAATAGAGATTTAGCATTCGTTTCTTGCATTTTTAACAACCAATCACCAGCGATTAAATCGGGTAATAAATTGATGGCAATATTATCGCCTTTTTGCCAATAAGAAGAGATTTGCAAAACGGCAGGGCCGCTGATGCCACGATGAGTGATGAGCATACTTTCTTTAAAACTTTGGTGATTGCATGACACAATGGCGTTAATACTCAAACCCGATAAATCTTTAAAATAATACTCAATGTCTTTTTGATGAAAAGTAAATGGCACTAAGCCAGGTTTAAAATTAATCGATTTGTGCCCGAATTGCTTGGCAATTTGCAAACCAAAATCAGTGGCACCCATTTTGGGAATAGAGGCACCACCTGTGGCAATAACTAATGATTTTGCTTGGAATTTTCCTTGGTTAGTGGTGAGGGTGTATTGCGTTTTGTGATCAATGTTTTCAATGTCGATATTGGGCTTAATGTCAATTTTTTGGCAATTGTCTAGCAACAGTTTGAGCACGGCTTTTGATTTTTCGTCACAAAATAATTGCCCCAAAGTTTTCTCCGTCCAATGCAAGCCTGCATTTTCTAAAAGTGCGATGAAATCCCACTGCGTGTAGCGAGATAAGGCGGATTTACAAAAGTGAGGGTTGTTGGAAATGTAAGCCTCGGGGTCGATGTGCAGATTGGTAAAGTTGCAACGCCCGCCACCTGAAATCAAAATCTTTTTACCGATTTTATCGGATTTATCCACGAGTAAAACCGTGCGTCCTCGCTGTGTGGCTTGTGCCCCGCACATCAACCCTGCCGCACCTGCACCGATGACGATTACATCATATTGCTTCACAATAATGATTGGATAATATCAACAACACCTTGTTCGTCCCATTCCAAAGCACCACGATAACCGTAGCGAATTGTTCCATTTTTATCAATCAAAAAGTTAGAGGGATAGGCATATACACCCCAATCTTTGACGGCTTGCCCGTTATCGTCTAATAAAATGGGTAAAGTTAGCCCTACTTTTTTGATGAATTTATCGATTTTATTTTTTGGTTCGGCGACATTAATGGTGATAATTTTAAAATCTTTTTGATTAAATTTTTGTTGTAAACGAACCAAAGAAGGAATCTCTGTTACGCATGGCCTACACCAACTTGCCCAAAAATTAATCAACACAACTTGCCCTTTATAATCATTAATATCTGCCACTTTTCCGTCCAGCGTTTTTAGGCGTAATGGCATCTGTTGCTTGCCGTTATATTTGTGCAAAATGGGGTCGCTAAAAGTAGTTTTGATAACGGCATTTAGGTCTTTATCAGTGGTTACAATTTTTGCTGGTTTCAGCGTTTTCATTAATTGTATCGCTTGATGATAAGTGCTTGCTAACTGCTTTTTTGCCTTAATGCCGAACTTTGATAATTTACTCGGTTTTTTCATATGAAAACCATAGCCCACCCCTGTTAAACGGTGCGTAAATACAGCGCTACCCCCTTGTTTAAGTTGCGTTGCAATCTCTTGAGCGCGTAAAAATTTAGTGCCAAATTGAGGCAACAAAATATAAATTGGTAAATTACTATACTTAGCAATATCAATGTATTTTGCTTGACTGCCCAAGCCAGGTCTGCCATCAATCAAATGTGGAGAATGAAAAATATGCCCTTTTAGCAAGTTAGAATCAGGATTTTTTAACTGCCATTGATAAGCGATTTTAAGCGCCACTTGCGCCCCACGCCCCATTGTAACAAATAGAATTTTTTTAAATGATTTCTGCTCAGCAATTGCCACCAAATTTACCAAATCATCAATATTAAAACGATTAACGCTACTTTTATATTTAGGAATCATATAACTGGCATGCAAATCCAACGCCCACACATCGTAGCCATTTTCCGCTAATTGCTTGGCGGTAATTCTGTAACCCCTGCCAAAACCACGCCCTGCTGGTAAGTAAATAAGCAAAGTATCACCATTTGATGGGTAGGCATTAACGCTAATACTGTTACCAGATTCTAATTCAACCTCGAATTTACCCGCAAAAACAACCGAAGATAACGCAAGGTAAATCGCCAAAAACCCACTGTAAAAACTACACTTCATAATTATAAATCTCAATTAAATAATACAACATCGTACCTTCAGACGAACGCGCTGGACCAACAACTTTGGCTGGGTAAAATTTCTTTTCAGGATTAGCTTGTGCGACTGCCGTTTCAAAATCCTCCACAATCTCCACACTCGCCGCTGGCACTCTCTCACGCTTAACTCGTGGAATACGCACCACTGCAAACTGCTCTTTAGCAAAATTTGCTCGTGGATGCGGGTCTAATGAATAGCCGTTAACCATCAATCAGCAACAATTTTAGAGCCGCAAACTTGATTGGCTGGCACCGCAACATGGATTTTTGCAGGCAGTGATAATTCCATTGCATTGACCCGACGCACAAATTCTTGCTTATCAACCCCGCCACCAATCATCTCATTAAACGCCTTTTCTTCCCAAATAGTGCTCACCGTTCTACCGCCATAATCGTGTGCGGGATAGATGCTGGTTGCATCTGGCAATGTAAATAAACGCTGAATTGAGTCGAATAGTTTTTCCGCCGAACCCCCTTGGAAATCACAACGACCGCAACTTCTAATCAGTAGCGCATCCCCTGTAAAAACTTTATCATCAACCACAAATGACATACAGCCATTCGTATGCCCTGGTGTGGCTATGGCAATAATTTCGTGTGAACCAAAATTTAAACGCTCACCGTCTTTAATTAAAATATCAGCACAGGCAACTGGATTAGCCTTGCTAAGGACAATTTTAGCATTGTTAAATTTCTGTTTAAGCGGACAAGAACTGGTGATATGGTCAGCGTGTACATGAGTTTCAATAATGTATTTAAGGGTCAATCCTAACTCTTCAATCAATCCAATATCTCGCTGCTGAGTTTCATCAACGGCATCAATAATAATCGCCTCTTTGGTCTTTGAATCGGCTAATAAATAAGTATAAGTTGAACTTTGTTTTTCAAATAAAGGTTTGAAAATTAGGCTCATGGCAATACTTTTTTAAACGGCTTTACAATCACGCTTGCATACGCACCTGACTCTAAATAAGGGTCGGCATCCGCCCAAGTTTGTGCATCCGCAAGGCAATCAAATTCTGCCACCACTAGCGAGCCTGTAAAACCCGCTTCGCCTGGTTCGTTGTTGTCAATCGCAGGATGAGGGCCTGCTAAAATCAATCGTCCTTGGTTTTTTAAAACAGTCAATCTTTCAATATGTGCAGGACGCACTGACATTCTTTTTTCAAATGAATTTTCAATATCTTGTGCAATGATTGCATATAACATTATGATAACTCCAGCACATCTTGCATCGAATATAGCCCTGCCGATTTACCATTTAGCCAGCCTGATGCGCGCACCGCACCATTTGCAAAAGTCATTCTCGATGACGCTTTATGGGTAATCTCTACCCGCTCACCTTCCATAAAGAAACTCACCGTATGTTCACCAACAACATCGCCCCCACGAATAGTAGAAAAACCAATTGTTTCTCTATCACGAGGTTTTTCAATGCCTTCTCGTCCATAAACAGCGCATTTAGATAAATCTCTGCCCAATGCATTTGCCACCACTTCACCCATCTTTAATGCCGTGCCCGAGGGGGCATCAACTTTATGACGATGATGAGCCTCAACGATTTCAATATCCGAATCTTTACCAATCACGCGCGCTGCCATGTCTAATAATTTCAACGAAAGATTAACACCTACGCTCATATTCGGTGCAAAAACAATAGGCATCGTTTGTGCAAAATCCTCAAGTTGGGCCAATTCTTCATCGTTAAAACCTGTGGTACCAATCACCATTTTTTTACCCGAACGCTCACAAATGTCTAAATATTCAAGCGTCGCTTCTGGGCGTGTAAAGTCAATCAGTACATCGAATTTATCCAACGCATCGTTTAAGTCATCTCCCTTATCAAAAGCCACACCCAATTCCACGCCTTCATTTTGATTAATGGCCTCAATAATGGTTTGCCCCATTCGCCCTGATGCACCAGTTACTGCTATTTTTATCATTTTTTTATCCTTAAATTAATTCACTTTTTAGATTGGTGTATCACCAAATCAACCATTGGTTTGTTGTATCTAGTGAGGGTAATTTTTTCACCTTGAAGCACACGATTAATAAGGTTTGATAGATTGGCTTTCGCCTCCGTAATACTCACTCTCATAATACAACCTTAATCCATAAAATGATTTAATTATACCCGCTTAATTCAGTGTATCCCCAATCCAAAGATAGAAAGTGTGAATATGGCGTTAAGCCTTGCTATCACAGTGTTTTAAAAAAATCTGAGTGCCGCCCAGTGGTTCCACAGTGATTTTTTTGAAATACCCCAGGGTAGCCTCTCTTGGCTAAAGCCAATTCACCTTCTGCTGTGGTAGTGAGGGTTGGCGTCAGATTTGCATTTTCTATTTTTGGATTAGGGATCATAGGTTTTGAGTAAAAATAAATCGGGTTTCCCTGCAAAAACCAAGTAAGGAAAAAGTGATAAAAATAAAAGTACTTTGGTTTTCATTTGATTTGGTTTAACTGCCTGAAAATTGATAGTTGATGATGCACCTCGTCAATAGAGCCCAACGCTTCAATGCCTTGTAAAATCCAATCACTAACTTTTTCATCAATGACAACTGTGTCAAAAAGTTGTTGCCTTTTGGTGTTTTCAATTTTACCTTCTTCGGCTAATTTATTGATATGACCTAAAATGGTTGAAATTGCCAATTCGCGTTGTTGGCACATTTCCTCTATTGAGGAACCTTGTTCGATGAGTGCCAAAGTGGCTGTGTAGGTAGCATGTAATTTTCGTGCAGGTTGTTTAATCTCAGATTCTTGTACTGATTCTACGACAGGTTCTTCAAAATCATCTGTTCTCAAGGTTGTTAATAATTCTAAAAAACGCTCGCCATATTTTTCAATTTTGATTTTTCCAACGCCATTAATTTGCAACAAACTGGCTTCATTGTCTGGCAAAAAATACGCCATTTCTGCTAAGGTTTTATTATCAAAAATAATATAAGCAGGCATCCCCTCTTCTTTGGCAATTTCTGCCCTTAACGCTCTTAATTTCTCGAAAATTTCTTCGTCAACCTCATATTCTTGCTTCGTCATTTTTTTAGGCTCTGAAGTTTTGCTTTGCGTTTGTAAATTACTCGAACGAATATCAACTGTTTGTTTGGATTTCATAATGTCCATGGCAAAATCAGTTAACTTTAACACTTTAAATTCGCCTATTATTAAAGCATCTATTTCTAATAAACGGTCGCCAATAATTTTCCACATGACTCTACTGGTCTCACTGCCAATGCCATAAACGGATAAATCCTGATGTGCATTATTCAACACTTTTTTATTTTTTGAGCCTAACAAAACATCGATAACATACCCCTGACCGAAGCCCTGTTCGGTGCGATAAACCGCTGATAAAAACATTTTTGCTTGTTCGCTAATGTCGCTGCGTTCGGTATCTGGGTTAAGGCAATTATCGCATTGCGTCTGACAGGCAGGCATTTCATCATCAAAATAATGACTTAAGGCTTGATGCCGACAGGTCTCGGAAAAAGCGTATTTTTTAATTAAGTTCAGTTTGTGATATGCCAAATTACGATAATCTTCATTTTCAATATCGGCAATAAATCGCCCCAATAAACCCAAATCACCCGTTGAATAAAGCAGCATAACTTCACTTGGTAAGCCATCTCGACCCGCTCTGCCCATTTCTTGATAATAGGCTTCCATGGTTTTTGGAATTGACATATGCACGACAAAACGAATATTGCTTTTATCAATGCCCATTCCAAAGGCGATGGTGGCAACCATAATATCAATGTCGTCATTGACAAAATCGCTGAACGCCTGGCGACGCTCCTCAGATGACAAACCTGCATGATAAGCACGGGCTTTTAAGCCCTGTTGCCTTAAAAAAGCACTGAGTGACTCAGTATTTTTGCGTGAAAGTGTGTAAATAATACCTTGCTCGTTTTGATGATTTTGCAAAAAATCTAATAATTGCGTATGTCCATTCCCCTGTCTAGGTTTGACATTAATGAACAGATTATCACGGAAAATCTTGCCACGAACAATATTATTTGTGTCTTTAAATTGCAGTTGGCTGACAATATCTTTTTCCACTTGCGTCGTTGCTGTCGCTGTAAATCCAGCAACACCTACTTCTGGAAAGCGAGTTTTCAACAAACCTAATTGACGATAATCTGAGCGAAATTCATGCCCCCATTCACTCACGCAATGCGCTTCGTCAACCGCAAAAAAAGCAATATCAAGACTGCTTAAAAACTGTAAAAAATATTCATTTTGCAATCGCTCAGGCGCAACAAAAACAAACTTTATCTCGCCATTTTTTAAACCAATTTCTGATTGATTATTCTCTTCTGAACTTTGCAATGACGACATCATTACCGACTGAACACCCTTTGCTGTCAAGCCATGCACTTGATCTTGCATCAACGCCAACAAAGGCGAAACCACAACAACAACCCCCTCCATCAACAAACCTGGTAATTGATAACACAACGATTTACCGCCACCTGTTGGCAGGATTAATAAGACATCTTCATGGTTGATAATTTTGTCAACAACCACCTCTTGCAACGGGCGAAACTCATCAAATCCAAAAGTATTTTGTAGGACTTGATGTTTATTCATAAGTGTTTAAAGTTGATCTTCTAAAAACCCATTTTTCTTAGTGATGTGGTCAATATCTTGCAGAGTTTTTAGCATTTCAGACATTTTATCGATGGGTATCATATTCGGTCCATCACTGAGGGCTTCGTTCGGATTGGGGTGGGTTTCCATAAAAAATCCTGCGACGCCAACAGCGGCAGCAGCTCTGGCAACCACGGGCACCATCTCTCTTTGTCCACCTGATGTACCACCTTGTCCGCCTGGTTGTTGCACGGAGTGGGTAGCGTCGAAAACGATGGGTTGTCCTGTGGAGCGCATACTGGATAGTCCGCGCATATCAGAAATTAAGGTGTTGTAGCCGAATGAAGTACCACGGTCGCAGATGGTGATGGTTTCGTTGCCAGTTTCTAGGGCCTTATCGACGACATTTTGCATATCCCATGGCGCTTGAAATTGACCTTTTTTGATATTAACGGGGATGCCTTGCTTGCAGACATTTTGGATAAAGTTGGTTTGACGCACCAAAAAAGCGGGGGTTTGCATCATATCAACGACCGATGCGACTTCGTCAAGTGGCGTGTCTTCATGGACATCAGTTAACACAGGCACGCCGATTTCGTCTTTGACTTTTTGCAAAATACGCAAACCCTCTTCCACACCTAAGCCTCTAAAACTGCTAGTGCTGGTGCGATTAGCCTTGTCATACGATGATTTGTAAATAAAATTAACCCCCAATTCATCGGTTACTTTTTTCAAATATTCGGCAGTTTCCATCGCCAATGCTTCGGATTCAATCACGCAAGGTCCAGCGATGAGGAAAAATGGGTGGTCGATGCCGACTTCAAAATCTAATAATTTCATACTTAATATTTGTTATAAAAACTCAGCGTTAATTATATTCGTTTAAAATGACCACTATGACAAATACGCCCGATATTTTAAAAAAAATTATTGCCCGCAAAGAAGAAGAGATTATTGCTCGCAAAGAAATTATTCCTGTGCAAAAAATGCTGGACGATGCCTACAAAAATCGTGATACGAGAGATTTTTACCAGGCATTGAAAAATAAAGCAGACTTAAAAGAGAACGCGGTAATTGCAGAAATTAAAAAAGCATCACCTTCTAAAGGCGTATTGCGTGAGAATTTCAATCCCGTTGAAATCGCTCAAAGCTACCAAAAAGCAGGGGCAGCGTGTTTATCAGTGTTGACTGACAAAGATTTTTTCCAAGGTGACGACCAATATTTAACCGATGTGCGTAACGCCGTCTCCATTCCCGTATTACGCAAAGAATTCATCATTGACCCATATCAAGTTTATGAATCCCGAGTTTTAGGTGCCGATTGCATTCTGTTAATCGCCGCCTGTTTGAGCGACGAACAAATGGAAGATCTTGCCATGCGTGCAATTGCCATTAATATGGATGTCTTAGTTGAAGTGCATAATCAGGAAGAATTACACCGTACGATGCAATTAGGTTTGCCAATGATTGGCATTAACAATCGTAATTTACGCAATTTTGAAGTATCTTTGAATACCACGATTGAACTAATGAAAGAAGTAGAAAAAGACACTTTAATCATCACCGAAAGTGGTATTTTATCCGCAGATGATGTTGCCTTTATGCGCAAAAATGAGATTTATAGTTTCTTAGTTGGCGAAGCATTTATGCGCCAAGATAATCCGGGTGTGGCATTACAGGAGATTTTCAAATGAATACAGTAAGGTGGATTGAGGGCATGATGATGGTCGGCGAATCCGATAGTGGTCACGCCATTGTTATGGACGGCCCAGAAGCATTAGGTGGCAAAAATCTCGGCGTACGTCCAATGGAAATGTTGCTACTCGGCATGGGTGGTTGCACTACAGTTGATGTGGTTTCCACGCTGAAAAAAATGCGTGAAGTTGTGCGTGATTGTCGTGTGGAAATCAGTGCCGAACGCGCCGATGAACATCCAAAAGTTTTTACGAGTATTCATCTACATTTTATTGTTGGAGGTGATAATTTGAATGTTAAAAAAATTGAAAAAGCTGTGAGTTTATCAGCAGATAAATATTGTTCTGCCTCGATTATGCTCGGCAAAACTGCCACCGTCACCCATGATTTTGAAATCCATGAATAACTGGGGCTGGCTTGGCACGATAACAGGTATCACTGGTGGTTTGCTAGTGGCACTCAATTTTGAATATTCAAAATTTGGCTACATTTTCTTTATGATTTCTGCCATTAGTTGGGTAATTCAAGGGCTTAAAAACAAGGACAAATCATTGATTTTACTCAATGCTTTTTTTATTTGTGTTAATGCATTGGGGATGTACCGCTGGTTTTCTTAAAGAGATTTTTAGCTTTAACATTAGTAATTAGCACCCCTATTTTTGCCAATCATGTCTTTCCGCATGTTTCAGAAACAAATAGCGATGTTGAGTCTTTAAAAACACAATTAATTAGCCTTGAAATTAATTATGAAATGGGCGTAAACAATTTCGATATTCAAACTCAAACAAAAAAACTTAATAATCAAATTCTAAATTACGAGCATCAACTAGAAAATTTAAACAAAGAAGAAGACAGTAGATGGGGTGAGAATGAACAGATGCTTCTCGGTGTAAAACATCAACTTCAATCATTGAAAAAGAAAATGAAGCTTGAAGGTGACTGGGGAGAAATAAAGCTTAGAGTGCAAGATTTAAGAGGTAACAGTCCTGGCGCCGTAAAACTCAAATATAATTACGGCTTTTAAATGTTTAAAATCTCGATAATAGTGCTTTCAAACTGCTATTTTTTTAGCGTATAATATTTTTCTTTTGGAGAGTTGGCCGAGTTGGCTGAAGGCGCGCCCCTGCTAAGGGCGTATAGGGTTTATCCCCTATCGAGGGTTCGAATCCCTCACTCTCCGCCATATTACTGCGTCTTTTTCCATTCTACAAGGCGAACGAATAAACCCTCTCAATCACATGGTTTTACCTGTGCTCAATCGAGTATTTTTTCGTTCGCCTTGTAGAATGAAAAAATACTTGTAATAATTGTTAGGTAAAATTTACCCATTATTCAATCTAACAACCAACTTTACTATGTCTGATATACCTTTAATAATTGCAGGAAAAACTTACAATTCTCGTTTATTGGTAGGGTCGGGAAAGTATAAAGACCTTGTTGAGACTAAGTTGGCAACGGAAGCAGCAGAGGCGGAAATTATTACCGTAGCAATTCGTCGGACAAATATTGGGCAAGATGCGAATGAACCTAATTTATTAGATGCTGTTCCGCCAGAAAAATACACTATTTTGCCGAATACGGCAGGGTGTTATAACGCTAAGGATGCGGTGCGAACTTGTCAGTTGGCGCGTGAATTGCTAGGGGGGCATAATTTGGTGAAATTGGAAGTGTTGGGTGATGAGAAGACGCTTTATCCGAATATTGTTGAGACTTTAGTGGCGGCACGGACTTTGGTAGATGATGGGTTTGATGTGATGGTTTACACTAGCGATGACCCAATCATTGCCAAAGAATTGGAAAATATTGGCTGTTGTGCTGTAATGCCGCTTGCTTCTCTCATTGGTTCAGGACAAGGTCTTGCCAATCCTGCAAATATCAAACTCATCAAAGAACATGCTAATGTGCCTGTCTTGGTGGATGCAGGTATCGGCTGCGCATCAGATGCTGCCAAAGCAATGGAATTAGGTTGCGATGGTGTATTGATGAATTCTGCAATTGCCAATGCTGAAAATCCAATTCTAATGGCAAATGCAATGAAACACGCGGTGATTGCGGGGCGTGAGTCTTTTCTTGCGGGTAGAATGATGAAAAAAGCTTACGCTTCTGCTTCATCTCCCATGGAAAATCTAATCTAAAAAATAACGCGCTTAAAAATACAGTATCAGCAATTTCTATAGTCCCCACTTTGCTGTCATTCTGAGAATAATTCAATAAATGCTTTTTTTATTTCCACAAGATTCCTCGGCTATGCTCGGAATGACAGTATATGAATGGCTCGGAATGACAGTATATGAATGGCTCGGAATGACAGTGTATGAGTGGTTTGGAGTAATAGCATATGGGTGGACTGGGAAATCTTACCCTGTGTCATCCTGAGCGTAGCCGAAGGATCTGCCTCAAACACCCCCCCCTAGAATAACAATACGAAAAAAGGGTGGCTTCACCGCCCTTTTTTTTGGTTTAAAATGGGCTATGAATTTTACTTCTACTATCAAAACCCTTAAAGAAAATCATCTTTACCGTTCTGCAAGGATAGCTGATGACAGGTGCGTGGATTTTTGCTCGAATGATTATTTAGGGTTGAAAAATCATTCGAAAGTGGTGGAAGCATTTAAACGAGGGGCGGATAAATTTGGCGTGGGTGCTGGGGCATCGCATTTGATTAATGGGCATACGGCGGCACATCAAGAATTAGAGGAGGCGTTGGCAGATTACACTGGACAGAAAAAAGCGTTGTTGTTTTCAACGGGGTATATGGCGAATATCGGGGTGTTTTCGGCGTTGAAAGGTGAATTAGATTGGGTGTTACAAGATAAGCTGAATCATGCATCATTGATTGACGCCAATCATTTGATTGGATTGCCGTTACAGCGATATTTGCATAAGAATATTGATTCATTAGAGAAAAAAGCAGGTAGGCAGGCAGGACAAGGACTGATTGTGACTGACTCAATATTTAGCATGGATGGTGATTGTGCAGATATTGGGGAGATTGACAAAGTGGCTAAAAAATCTAATGCATTATTGATGCAGGATGATGCGCATGGGTTTGGGGTTTTTAAGGCTGATATTCCGAAGCACTCTATTTATATGGCAACTTTAGGCAAGGCAGCGGGTGTGGCAGGAGCTTTTATCGCAGGAGATGTGGATTTTATTGATTTTTTAGTGCAAAAATCCCGTCCTTATATTTACACCACGGCGATTGCACCGGCTTTATGTGTGGCAACGCTTGAAAGTTTGGAATTGATTAAAAAAGGCGAACAAAATGAGAAATTATTAAGCAATATTGCTTTTTTTCAGAAGTTTTCTCAGTCATTGGGCTTGCCGATTACAAAATCAGACTCTGCCATTCAGCCTTTAGTGATTGGTAATAATAAGCACACTTTAAAAATTAGTCAAACCCTACTTGAACAAGGCTTTCATGTTGGCGCCATTCGCAGTCCGACGGTGGCAAGAGGCACGGAGCGATTGCGTATTACTTTAAATGCTAATCATACGCAGACTCAAATTGAACAATTATTAATTCAGGTCAAATATGCTTTACAGTAACACCGTCGGTACAGGCAAAGATTTGGTGTTGTTGCACGGCTGGGGATTTAATAGCGAGTTGTTTCACGATTTAATTACACGCTATAAAAATCAATATCGCATGACTGTGATTGACTTGCCTGGACACGGACGAAGCAAGGAAATTGAAGGTGGAATGGATGAGTGGTGCGAGGTGATTATTAAAATTTTGCCTGATAATCCGATTTTATTGGGTTGGTCTCTGGGTGGATTATTGGCGATTAATATTGCTCATAAAATCAAAATATCTCAATTGATTTTGCTGTCCTCTAGCCCTAAATTTGTACAAACTGAGGATTGGAAACACGGCATTGATGTGGATAATTTTCGTCAATTTTCTACTGCCCTATCACTTAATTTGTCCAAGGGATTGAAGCGTTTTGTGAGTTTACAGACGAACAATAAAATACAATTAAAATCACTCAATCACTCTATTGATAGCTTACCTGCAACGCCCGAGGCGCTTAATCAAGGGTTAGAAATTTTATTAACGAGTGATTTGCGTCAGAAACTTATGCGGTTAGAGGTGCACACTCAAATTGTTTTAGGTAATCGAGATACTTTGATACCAATTAATATTGCCAAATGGTATGAACAGCAAAAAATATCGGTGGTAACTTTAAATACTGGACACTTGCCTTTTTTACATCCAGACTTTGAATTGCGTATAATTTAACAAAAACTTTGGAGAAGAAGATGAGTGCAATTGTAGGGGTTATTATGGGGTCAAAATCTGATTGGCCAACCATGAAAAATGCGGTAGAAATGCTGGAAGAATTTGGCGTTCCTCACGAAATTAAAGTGGTTTCTGCCCATCGCACCCCCGATTTGATGTTTGAATATGCAGCCACTGCCAGTGAACGCGGTTTAAAAGTCATTATCGCTGGTGCGGGTGGTGCAGCACATTTGCCAGGGATGGTGGCAAGTAAAACCATTGTGCCAGTTTTGGGTGTACCCGTGCAATCTCGTGCGCTTAATGGTCAAGATTCTTTACTTTCTATTGCTCAAATGCCTGGTGGTATTCCTGTTGGCACACTTGCGATTGGCGATGCGGGTGCCAAAAATGCGGGGATTTTAGCGGCACAAATTATTGCCAATAATGACGATGCAGTTAAAGCAAAAGTAACGGCTTTTCGAACAAAGCAAACGCAAGATGTTCTTGACAATCCCAACCCACAAAATTAAATGAAAGTTGGTATTTTAGGTGCAGGTCAATTAGGCAGGATGCTGGCAATTTCAGGTTATCCGCTAAACCATCAATTTGGTTTTTCGGGTAACAGCCTTGATGAGCCTTCTGCTTTATTGGGGCATATGTTTGTCGGTGATGAGAGTGTGGCATCTTTGGTTGATTTTGCCGATGTCATTACTTATGAAAGTGAAAATACCGATGTCCAAATCGTCAAAGAAATCAGCAAAACCCTTCCCGTTTACCCAGGTGAAAAATCACTCTTCACTACCCAACATCGAGGTCGTGAAAAGGCGCTGTTTGATAAACTCAATATCCCTTGTGCACCATATCAAATGGTGAATTCTGAGCAAGATTTAACCAATGCTGTTGCGACAATTGGCTTGCCTGCGATTTTAAAAACAGCCACCGAAGGCTATGATGGCAAAGGACAGTTTTTGATGCGCAAAGAAAGTCAAATTGCCGAAGCGTGGCAAAGTATGAAAGGTGTTGAATCGATTTTAGAAGGTTTTGTGAATTTTAAACGAGAACTTTCATTAATTGCCGTGCGTGATACCAACAATAATCACAAATATTACCCACTGGTCGAAAACACACACCACGACGGCATTTTGCGCCTCACTATTGCCCCCGCACAAGCGATTGATGCCGAGGTGCAAAAAACTGCTGAACACTATATGCAGACTTTGTTGGACGAAATGAATCATATCGGTGTGCTAACCATTGAACTGTTTGAGACGGACAGCGGTTTAGTCGTCAATGAAATGGCACCTCGTGTGCATAATTCTGGACATTGGGGCATTGAAGGAGCAAATACTTCGCAATTTGAAAACCACATTCGTGCCATTACAGGGCAGCCACTCGGCGACACTACACCCACGCATCCGTTTAATGCAATGATAAATATTATCGGAAAAATTGGCGATACCAATACCGTGCTCAACATAGCAAATGCACATTTACATTTATACAACAAAGCAGAGCGTACCGATAGAAAATTGGGGCACATCAATATTACTGCAAATTCTGAGCAAGAATTAAACGCAACAATTGAACAATTACAGGAGTTTTTACCAAATGGAAGTTAAATATAAATGGCACGAGGCGATGCTCTATAAAGTAACAGGCGATGCGATTGCCATCAGACCTGTTGATGGTAAGGAAGAATTTGAAGTATCGGAATTACAAACCTTTATTGAGGGCTATTTGGGTTTTATCAAACAAGGCAATGGAATGCTGGTCATCAACGATGATGGCGAGGCTTTAGGTCTACCTCAAAACGAAATGGCAGGAAAAAATGGTTACGCCTTGTTTGGTAATGTCATTTTTGTACCTGTTGATAGCACTGAAACACCTTTAGATGTAACAATGCACTAACTCTTTCAACAGGAATCAAACCTGTTTTAACCAAAACGCTTTTCTAAGTAAGTAATGATTTCAGCCGTTTCAGGCATCCATTCAGTTTTGCCGTTTTCGGTGATTTTTAGGCAAGGGACTTGGGTTTTTCCAGTTTCCTTTAGGAGCTCTGCACGGAATATGCCTTTTCTATTTTGTGCGTCTCTGGTGATGATGTTTAAATTTAAACGCCTAATAGTTCTGCGGGTTTTGATGCAAAATGGACAGCCGAAGAATTGATAAAGCTCAATATTTTCAGTTTGCGCATCGACTTCTTTTTGTGCTTCTGGACTGCGTTTGACTTTGCTGACGGGGATTAGCCAACTCACAAAAGCGATGATTGCACCTAATCCGTTTCTAAATCCTTTTAATAATAATTTCATTTTTTATTCCTTGCCGTGTAGGCGGTTAAAGTATTTTCTAATAAAGTGGCAATGGTCATTGGACCCACACCGCCTGGGACTGGGGTAATCCAGCCTGCTATTTTTTCGGCACTGTCGAAATCAACATCACCCACTAATTGACCGTTTTCCAGTCTATTAATGCCAACATCAATCACAATAGCCCCTTTTTTAATCCATTCACCTTTAATCATTTTTGGACTGCCGACAGCTACCACAACCACATCAGCTTGTTTAAGTTTACTTGATAAATCTTGGGTTTTACTGTTACAAATCGTTACCGTGGCACGGGCATTTAACAGCTCCATTGCCATTGGTCGCCCAACGATGTTGGAGACACCAACCACCACACAATCTTTACCCACTAAATCAATACCAGTCGTTGCCAACATCGTCATCACGCCTTTTGGAGTGCAGGGGCGTAATTGGGCTTTATTTTGCATTAATTTACCGATATTTTCGCTGTGAAAACCATCTACATCCTTGGCAGGGCTAATGGTTTCAATTACTTGATTGGTATCCAAATGTTTTGGCAAGGGTAATTGCACCAAAATGCCATCAATTTTATCATCACAGTTTAATCGTGCCACTTCCGCCAATAATTCTGCCTGAGTAATCTCGGCAGGTTGGTTGATTTTTTCAGAATAAAAACCAACTTCTTTGCAGGCATTGTCTTTATTACGAACATAGACCGCAGAGGCAGGGTCATCACCCACTAAAATCACCGCCAAACCTGGTTTACGCTCCAGTTTTTCGACTTGTTTACTAATGTTTGTTCTTAACAATTGAGCGATTTTTTTGCCGTCTATAATCATTGTAATGCTTTCCTTACTTTTTCTAAATCTTTTGCTGTGTCCACGCCAAATCCTGTCGGCACACAGGCTTTGCTAATATGAATCTCAAAGCCTTCGTTTAATACCGTGAGTTGTTCTAATTTTTCCACTTGCTCGTAACGCGAGCTGTGCATTGTTAAATATTGCTTAATAAAGCCCGAACGATACGCATAAATGCCAATATGTTTAAAACACAAAGACACATCAAAATCGGCTTCTTCACGAAAAGCAGGAATGGGCGAACGCGAAAAATAGAGGGCTTTGCCCTTTTTATCAAATACCACTTTCACACAATTCGGGTCTAAATACTGGGCTTTATCCACCACATTTTCACACAAAGTTGCCATTTGCATTTGTGAACTGGCTAAATTTTGTGCCACTTGCTTAATCACCTCCCCTGTTAGCATCGGCTCGTCGCCTTGCACATTGACGATGATTTTTTCGTCGTCAATATTCAGCGTTTCTAACACTTCGGCAATGCGCGCAGTGCCAGAAGTGTGTGCTTCACTGGTCATACAGGTCGTTGCACCAAAACTTCTTGAAACTTCGTCAATTATGGTGCTATCTGTAGCGATTATGACGCTATCTGCACCACTTTCAATGGCATTTTCGTAAGTGTGTTGAATAAGGGGTTTACCGTGAATGTCTTGCAATAATTTCGCATTCAAGCGGGTCGATGCGTAGCGCGCGGGAATGATAACCGAGAATGACATTAACTGATTTTTCTCGCTTCTTCAATCAGTAGCACGGGGATACCATCGGTAATTGGGTACGCCAAACCGCTGACTTCGCAAATCAATTCATCATCAACTTGCTTCAATGGGGCTTTGCTTTGTGGGCAAACTAATAATTTTAATAAGGCTTCATTAATCATAATTTTTCATCAAGTTTATTCAAAAAATCCTCGCTCAACTCGGCTTCAACCTGTAAATACCACATCTCATCCGTTGCGAATTGCCTACATTTTACACAATCCTTAGCGGTCATAATAATAGGATGTGCATCTTTAAAATTCAATTCTTGTTGAGTAAATGGATGATGGTCTTTAAAAGGATGTTGAATTAAATCAACGCCTAAATCACTTAATGCGGTAAAAAATTTACTCGGTTTACCAATCCCTGCAACGCCATGGCAGATTTTCCCTTTAAAATAATCTAAGGGTTGTTGTTCTTGGGTTTTTAAATTAATAAACATAATGGGCTTTAAAACGCTTTGAACAACAAAATCGACACTTTTCAAACGATTTTTAGACTCTCGCAATGGACCTGCTGGCAAGAAAAAACCATTCCCAAACCCATTTTCCACACAAATTTCCACCGCTCTACCCATCCCATAATGTTGCAACCCATCATCGCTAATAATAATATCTACACCATGCTCAGCCATTATATCTTGCACTGCCTGTGCTCGATTTTTATTTACTGCCACTGCCACCCCAGTTTGCCAATAAATCAACACTGGCTCATCTCCCACCACTTCAACACACGATTTTTCATCCAAAATTATAGAGTTCTTACCCCTATAATTGCCGCCATAACCCCGAGAAACCACGCCAACTTTTTTATTTTTTGTTTTAAAATATTCAACTAAAGCGATGACTATCGGGGTTTTTCCACTACCGCCTACGGTGATGTTACCTACCACAATCACAGGGATGTTAAAATGGCGAGTGGGTAATAAACCGATACGATAAAGTCCTTTTCTAATAAGTGATAACATATAAAAAATTGCCGAAAGTGGCAATAATAAATAGTTCATCGGTCTGCGTGTATTTAAATCCATTGTGTTGCTATTATCCTACCTTTGAAGGGTTAATTATGACAAAATATTGTCCTTATGAGTATTGAATTTAAAATTTCTAACCAATATCTGCGTTCTAACCGAAAAAAAGGCTTTGTTTCTTTTATTTCTGGGGTCTCTATCGTTGGCTTGGTGCTCGGTGTAATGACGCTGATTACTGTGCTATCAGTGATGAACGGTTTTCATAAGGAATTGCGCGATAGGGTTTTGGGGGCAATTTCGCATTCTTATATCACTGGCTACGGTGGCACGGTTAAAGACTGGCAATCACTGCAAGAAAAAATCAACAAACATCCCAATGTCATTAACACTTCGCCTTATATCCAAAAATATGCTTTGGTCAATACGCCAGTGGGTGCACAAGGGATTAGTGTTAGGGGGGTTGAGGTTGAGTTAGAAAAGAAGACATCTATTTTGCTGGATAAAATCACAGATGGTACGGCGAAATTAGGAAAATCTAATATCTTAATTGGTGCAGGTTTGGCAAATAAATTAGGGGTAGCGATTGGTGATAAAGTTACCTTGATTACACCGCAAGTTACTGCTAATATTATTGGAATACAGCCGAGATTTAAACGCTTTACCGTGAGTGGTATTTTTGAGGCAGGCGTGGCTGAGTATGACAATAATCTCACTTTTATTCAACTGCAACAAGCGCAAATATTGTATTCAATGAAGGGTAAAGTATCGGGCATTCGCCTTAAAGTTGACGACTTATTTAACGCCAAAAAAATTACCAACGAAGTGGTAAATGAACTTAATTCTGGGCAATATTATGGCATTGACTGGACACAACAAAAAGCCAATTTCCTCCAGGCTCTGAATCTTGAAAAACAAATGATTGCCATTATTTTATCGCTCATTATTGCCGTAGCTGCCTTTAATGTAGTGTCGATGATGGTGATGGTGGTAACGGACAAAAAAGCCGATATTGCCATTCTCAGAACCATCGGAATGACCCCAAAACGCATTGTCAAAATCTTCTTTTATCAAGGTGTTACCATCGGCATTATTGGTATTATTGTTGGAGTGATACTCGGTGTGGCGTTGGCATTTAATATCGAGGCTGTCATTGGCGGCATTGAGTCTATTTTGGGCTTTCAATTCTTCCCTGCCGATGTGTTTTATATCAGTCGTTTCCCTTCTGAAATTCATTTAAGCGATGTGCTGATGGTGGCAATTGGTGCTTTTGTTTTGGTGGCACTGGCTTCTATTTATCCCGCTAAACGCGCAGGAAAGCTGCAAATTTCAGAGGTGCTAAATCATGAGTAAAATTATTGAATGTCAAGATTTGGGCTATAGTTACAACAGTGGCAAGGTTGAGACACCTGTTTTAAGCAGATTGAATTTAGTCATTGAACAAGCAGAATCAGTCGCAATTATCGGGCAATCAGGCTGTGGTAAATCCACTTTATTAAATTTACTCGGTGGTATGACTCAGCCCACGACTGGAAAGATACTGATTAACAACACCAATTTATCACAAATTAATGAAACAAAAATCACCCAACTTCGTGCCCAACATTTAGGCTTTGTTTATCAATTTCACCATTTATTGAAAGATTTTAGTGCGTTAGACAATGTCATGATGCCACTCTTAATTCGGGGTGATGATACACAAATAGCCCACGAAAAAGCCAGCAAACTTTTACAAAAAATTGGACTAGAAAACAGACTCAACCACCGCCCTGCCGAACTCTCAGGCGGGCAACGACAACGCGTGGCAATTGCAAGAGCGTTGATTAATAATCCAAGTTGTTTATTGGCAGACGAGCCAACAGGTAATTTAGATGCAAAAAATGCAGCAGAAGTATTAGAATTAATGAGGTCACTCAACCAACAACAAAAATCCGCTTTAGTGCTGGTAACCCACGATATGAACATTGCCAAAAAAATGGATAGATTGCTAACTTTGGAAAATGGAAAGTTAGTATAATGAGTTTATGAACATACATCAAATGCAAATCTCTTATTCAAGTCAAGAAGATAGGCTTGTTATGAGTGTTAATAGCGTAGAAGGTGAGGAAATGCGCTTATTTCTTACCCGTCGTATTGTTACGTCATTTTGGGATATTCTTAATCAAACAATTAACCACTCCTTATTGAATAAGCCTGAGCTTAATGATATGGAACCATCAATACCTACATCAATGATGGTTGACCCTGACAAAGAAGCAACCCCTCAACAAATGCAACAGCAGATGGAGCACCAAGTAGAACATCAGAATATCATTAATGAAAGTGACTATGCCACACCTTTTAATGCGGGCAATAAATTTCCAATGGGTGAGGCACCCATCTTAATAGAAAAAATCACTATTAATGTTTATGAAAATAATAATATTGCTCTTATTTTTACCGGTACTGACGAACAAGACATCAACTTAAATCTCAACCCACAGTTATTACATAATATCTTAGACCTACTCATTCGAGTCATGCCGAGCACTGAATGGAATATTAGTTTAATGGACAACTCTACCCTACTAATTACTGAAAACAAGGAAAGTTTAGTGCTACACTGAGACCTTTGCATAAATAGGGATGATTAGCAAAATGACAGGTTTTATTAAATTAGAAATTTTTTAAATCCACTCCTAGCAAGGCTAAGGGTGTTTTTAAAAAATTTTCAATTTGATGAAAAGTAGCGTTTTGATGATTATTCATATTTATGCAAAGGTCTCACACTAACTGATAGAAGATTGAGTCCTTATTAATACATTACTTGCATCAACATAGCATAAAGTTGGTGCATAATTTCTAGCCTCTATTTCGTTATAACTCGCATAAGAAGCGATAATTAATATATCACCCACAGTCGCTTTATGTGCTGCTGCACCATTCACAGATATTACTCCTGTATTGTCTTTGCCACGAATAGCATAAGTGGTGAAACGATTACCATTATTAATGTTATAAATTTGAATTTGCTCAAAATCACCAATATTTGCTGCATCTAACAAAACACCATCAATCTCACACGAGCCTTCATAGTCCACTTCACTGGCAGTAGCGGTCACGCGATGGAGTTTAGATTTGAGCAAAGTGCGTTGCATACTATTAAGATAAAAACTGAATCATAATACCTGCAGCAATTGCCGAACCAATAACACCTGCAACATTTGGACCCATTGCATGCATTAATAAGAAGTTGTGTGGGTCAGACTCTAAACCTACTTTATTAGAAACACGAGCCGCCATTGGCACTGCAGAAACACCTGCTGAACCAATCAACGGGTTGATTTTTTTCTTACTGAATGCATTCATTAATTTTGCCATTAATAAGCCACAAGCGGTGCCAATTGCAAAAGCCACCATACCAAGCACCAAAATACCCAAAGTTTCTGGCTGTAAAAATTTATCTGCCATCAACTTAGAACCGACTGCCAAGCCTAAGAAAATCGTTACAATGTTAATCAATGCATTTTGTGTGGTATCGCTTAAACGATCAACTACACCCGATTCTTTCATTAAGTTACCGAACGCAAACATACCTAATAACGGCGCTGCATCTGGTAATAATAACGCCACCAACATCAATAACATAATTGGGAAAATAATCTTCTCAGTTTGCGAGACTTCTCTAAGTTGCACCATTTTAATTTTGCGTTCTTTCTCGGTGGTCAACGCACGCATAATTGGCGGCTGAATGAGTGGCACTAACGCCATATAAGAATACGATGCCACAGCAATTGCACCCAGTAAATCGGGGGCTAATTTTGAGGCGACATAAATACTGGTCGGGCCATCGGCGCCACCAATAATACCAATTGCCGCTGCATCAGTGAGACTAAAGTCAAAGATACCTAGCGCGGTCAAACCAATAGCACCTAATAAGGTTGCAAAAATACCAAATTGTGCAGCAGCACCGAGCAGCAAGGTCTTTGGATTGGCGAGCAAAGGCCCAAAATCCGTTAGAGCACCCACACCCATAAAAATAATCAGCGGGAAAGCGCCCGACTCAATGCCCACGACATAAAATACATGCAAAATACCACTGCCTTCGGCAATGCCTGCACCTGGGATATTTGCTAAAATTGCACCAAAACCTATCGGCAACAATAATAATGGCTCAAATTTTTTAACAATCGCAAGATACAAAAGCAACATACCAACAACAAGCATCAACCCTTGACCCCACACCATTTGTTGTAAACCTGTATTTGCCCAAAGTATATTTAATTGCTCCATATTAGGCGTCCTCTGCTTACGCTAAAGTTAATAAAGTTTGACCCACAGTTACTGCATCGCCTTCTTTGACACTGATGTCGCCAACAATACCACCTCGAGCCGCTTTGATTTCAGTTTCCATTTTCATCGCTTCCAAAATAACCAAAACATCGCCTTCGTTAATTTTTTGATGTGGTGCGACCATAACTTTCCAAATATTACCAGAAAGTGGCGCACCAATTTCCTCTGCACCTTCGATGGGTGCATCATCAATAATTTCTTTTTCTGCTGGTGTGGAGACTGCCGCATTTGTGTCGGAGGCAGCTTTCATAGAAGTGATATCACCGCCTGCGGAAACATCGACCGTATAAGAGGTGCCCTTCACTAAAACGGTATAAGTACCTTCTTCGGAATTATTTATCGTATTATCACTGGCCTGGGGTACAGGCTCAAAAAAGTCAGGGTTATTACGATTTTCTATAAAGCTAATTCCTACTTGTGGAAATAGCGCATAAGTCAATAAATCATCAATTTTATTATTAGCAATAGTTAACTTTTTTTCTACAACAATCTCATCAAATTCTTGCTCAAGAATATGCATCTCTGGTGCAATATTATCAGCTGGACGACAAGTAATTGGTTTTTCACCATCCAACACTTTATTTTGCAAAATTTTATCAACCTCTGCTGGTGTTGCACCATACTCACCCTTTAAAATACCGGCGGATTCCTTAGTAATGGTTTTATAGCGCTCACCTGTTAAGACATTGAGAACTGATTGCGTGCCAACAATTTGTGAAGTCGGTGTAACCAATGGAATATAACCTAAATCTTTACGCACACGCGGGATTTCAACCATCACTTCGTCTATCTTATCGAGCGCATTTTGCTCGCGTAATTGACTTTCCATATTGGTCAACATGCCGCCTGGTACTTGCGACAATAAAATTCTTGAATCTACCCCTTTAAGCGAACCTTCAAACTGTGCATATTTAGCACGAACTGGTCTGAAATACGCATCAATTTCTTCGAGTTTTGCTAAGTCTAATCCTGTTTTCCTTGGACTATTTTCTAAAATAGCCACCACCGCATTCGTTGCTGAATGTCCATAAGTCATACTCATTGAACCAATCGCGGTGTCCACACGGTCAATACCTGCTTCTACTGCTTTAACAATTGTCGCTGTTGACAAACCCGTAGTTGCGTGTGCATGTAATTGAATGGGGATATCAACTGTTGCTTTAAGTTCTTTTACCAAATCATAGGCATCATAAGGATGCAACAAACCTGCCATATCTTTAATACATAAAGAATGCGCACCCATATCCTCAATGGCTTTTGCCATATCCACCCAAGTTTGCATCGTATGCACAGGGCTAACTGTATAAGAAATTGTACCTTGAGCATGCTGATCAAGTTTAACCGTTTGGTCGACTGCTGTTTTAAGATTGCGCATATCGTTCATCGCATCAAAAATACGGAACACACCCACACCATTCTCAACACAGCGTTCAACAAATTTACGCACCACATCATCACTATAATGACGATAGCCTAATAAATTTTGCCCCCTTAGTAACATTTGCTGCGGAGTATTCGGCATCACTGCCTTGATTTCACGAATACGATCCCAAGGGTCCTCACCCAGATAGCGAATACAAGAATCAAATGTTGCGCCACCCCAGGATTCCATTGACCAATAACCAATCTTATCAAGTTTGTCAGCAATCGGCAGCATGTCGTCAATACGCATTCTGGTTGCAAATAAAGATTGGTGTGCATCACGAAAAACCAATTCGGTAATTTCTACTTTTTTGGTGTTTCCTTGACTGTCAGGCTTCTGAACAATATTTTTTAGAAAATCTAGCATCCCTCTACGCTCCCCTATGTATCTTGATTGCTTCTTCAATGGCAAATTTAGTTTCTTCGTCTATTTCACTATCCATTCCACCAACTGCGGTAGCCATAACTGGTGTCGGATTATTTATTCTTTGAATAACAATCGACATAAATTTAGTCACAAACACCAATAAAGTCAAAAACAAAAATACAAAACCCATCCCAAAAAGAGTTAGATTTAATGCCTCTGTCATTAAGTTTGTTTGCTCCATACTGCTCACTTTTTTTTAATTTGGTACCGATGGACGGGGTCGAACCGTCACTCCTTGCGGAACTGGATTTTGAATCCAGCGTGTCTACCAATTCCACCACATCGGCTTTATTTTTTTATTTATGTCGGAAAGTAATTCTACCCTTAGTTAGGTCGTACGGAGTCATTTCTACCGTAACTTTATCCCCTGGCAAAATACGAATATAGTGCTTACGAATCTTGCCAGAGATGTGTGCCAACACATTGTGTCCATTCTCTAACTCAACAGTAAAAGTAGTGTTTGGCAGCTTCTCTTTAACAACACCTTCTAACTCAATATAATCACTTTTTGACATATTTACTTTAACGACTTTTTAAATAAAAGAAGATATTTTACCCCATTGTTGCGCCACATACAAAAGGGTTTGGTATTAGACAAATACGCTATAATTACTCTCTTTTATAAGCATTCCTGACATTGATGAAAACAAGTTTTGAGTTTTTCCCACCAAGAACTGAGCAAGGTAAGCAAAATTTAGCGCAGGTTCGACAAGAATTAAGCGTTATCCAACCTGAATATTTCTCAGTAACTTTCGGTGCAGGGGGTACAACACAGGAGGCAACTTTAGACACAGTGTTGGATATTCAAAAAAATGACGCTGCTCCTGCCGCTCCTCATTTGTCTTGTATTGGCTCAAAAAAAGAGAACATTGTTGAACTGCTTGACCAATATAAAGCGGCAAATATTAACCGTATCGTAACACTCAGAGGTGATGTACCATCAGGTATGCGTGATATTGGTGATTTTCATTATGCCAGTGAATTGGTTGAATTTATCAAAACTCAATACAACGACCATTTTCACATTGAAGTGGCAGCCTATCCTGAGATGCACCCGCAAGCAAAAAATATTAAAACCGACTTACAACATTTTGCCAACAAAATCAAAGCGGGTGCCGATGGCGCAATTACGCAATACTTTTATAATGCCGATGCATACTTCCGGTTTATCGATGAAGTAGAAAAATTAGGCGTTGATGTTCCAATCACCCCAGGCATTATGCCAATTACCAACCACACACAATTGGTTAGATTTTCTAATATGTGTGGCGCAGAAATTCCAAAATGGATTTTAGAAAGACTCAAATTGTATGAAAACGACCTTGAGGCACTCAGTGCTTTTGGCACGGAAGTAGTAACAGATTTATGTCATACCCTGAAAAATCAAGATGTAAACAGCTTTCACTTCTACTCTATGAATCGTACGCAACCCTCATTAGATATTGCGTTATCGCTCTAAGAATATTCAAGTGTGGTACGCAACCAGCGTGAGATCCTTCGACTGCGCTCAGGATGACAAAAAAAGGAGAGTACTCAAAAGGTGGTAAAAAAAGGGGGGTTACAAAAAGATAACCAAAAAAGATGTATTATTAAAAAAGGTGCAATTTAAAGGGTAATTAAGATGTCATTAAGATGTCATTAATGTTGGGAACTGACCCAGCTTTGTAGTTTGTGCAAGCTGGCTTTGTCTTGGGAGTGACAGTGTTCTTCGAGAATTGCTAAACGCTCAGTCAATTCTAAAAATACCATTTGATGATGCTGATTTTTAATTTCTTCTTTGTAAAGTTTGGTTTTTAGATTGGCAACAGCTTCAATGTAGATTTTTTCATTTTTACCATGAGTATGTTTATCCACTTCTATTTTATGCATCGCATCATTTTTAATGCGTTGCATTTTTTGAATGTGTTGGTCTTGTTCAGAGTCTAAACTGGCATTTGGGTACGCCAACCTTAAACTGTCTGTTGTCACATAGCCTTCGTGTGTTTGCAATTTACCACTGTTGATTTGATATTGAATGTCGAAACGACTAATACCAAGCATTCTGGCTGCTTTTGATACGCTTAATTTAACCATTTCCTCCCCCAAGAATTAATATGTGCTTGACAAGGTAACCTTATTTGACAGACTTGTCAAGTGTATTAGAGTTTTATGAAATAGTTTGGATAGCAGTGAGCAGCCCTAAATCGCTAGTTTTTTGGGTAATTATAATCTGCTTAAAGCCCAGAGATTGAGCAACAATTTTAATGCGTTCACTCAATACAACCAAAGGGTGTTGTGTGATAGCACCCATGTTTATTTTTACTACCATCGACATAAGTGCGGTAAGGTTTTCGACACTGGTAGCAGTAACAATGCCTTCATCATTTTGTAAAAACCTTGATAAAGATTCACGATGTAAAGAAGTGAGATGGCATGGCACACGCTGATAAACTTCAATATATTCAACGGTATTGTCTTTTTCTAGCCCTTGTTTAAGTGTTTCTCTACCGCCTTCACCTCGAAAAATCAAAATGGATTGATTGTTCAATACCTTTATTTCGTCCATTGCTAGCAAAGCTTCGCTAGATGCCTTTTGCCTTGGAAAAGCGTCCACCTTAACACCTTTCTGCTCCAATTTTTTCGCAGTTGCCTCGCCGACAGCAAAAATTTTAGGCGAATGCGTTAAACCCTTAAAAACTTCTAAACCGTACTCAACAGCATTAGCACTGATAAAAATGAGTGCATCATATTGTACTTTTAACGGTTTATTATTAAGCGACTTGATTTCCAAACTTGGAAATAATATAGGTTGATAACCTTGCTCACTTAATAAAGCTTGCAAAGGTTGAACTTGTGACAATGCACGGGTTAATAATATTTGCAAAAGGTTAATATCCTAATAATTCAGCAATAATACGAATTTTATCCAGTGTTTCGCGTTCTGCAAATTTACAAATTAAGATGGTTTTGGTATTGACATTTGCAATGCCTTCAAGATAGTTGCGCATCTGTTTTTCATCCCACGCCTGTGAAGAATATAGCACTGGGTATTGATTAAAACTCAGCAGTGACTCCGCTACCTTTACCTCTTGTAAATCTAGTTTAAGCACCATAGAAGACTGAAAACAAATCTTGTAACCAGACAACATATCCATGACTGCTTTACTTGGTGTTTCAGCCACTTCACAAAATAAAATAAAATCGGCTGCATATACTTGCACAGTGCTCAATAATTTTGTCAGGACTGCAATATCAGTCAGTTGTGATTCTTCAATCGTTAACACCAAGGTAAACTCCCCTTCTTCATCCTCCTGTATATCTTCAAAGATTTGCTCTAAATCTTCATTGGTATCAATCTCTAAAGAAAGTGTTTTAAAAATAGCTGCATAATAGTCAAAACGCCAGTCTTCGGGCAAATCATCAGGATAAAAATCATCCTGTAATCCCAAGCCACTACGCCCAATTAAAAATTCTGTTTGATTCATTATTCTCTATAATAGGCGAACCTATATTTCATTTAATTAATATGATTGATATTCTACTACCATTTGCCGCCCTTTTAACAGGTTTTATACTTTTAATTTGGAGTGCGGACGCATTTACCGATAATGGCGCACGGATTGCCACGATTTTTAAAGTTTCACCGTTGGTAATTGGCTTGTTAATTTTTGGTTTCGGCACCTCTGCCCCTGAAATGCTGGTATCGGGATTGGCGGCAATGGAAGGCAATACGGGCATCAGTATTGGTAATGCAATTGGCTCCAATATTTTTAATATTGCTTTGGTACTAGGCATCAGTGCACTCATTACACCGATTGAAGTTAAAAACAGTGTGTTAAAAAAAGAATGGGTATTTTTATTATTTGTAACGATTGTAACGGGTTTTTTATTGTGGGATAGGCGGCTTGATGTGGTTGATGGGTTGATTTTGGTCGCTTTATTGGTAACATTTTTAACCTATACACTTAAGACAGCAAAAAACAGCAACAGCCATGAATTTGACGAATTAGTGGAAGATGCAGATGAAAATCAAGTGGGTAAAACTTGGTTGATGCTAATTTTGGGCTTAATTGTATTAATTGCCAGTGCAAAATTAATCGTTTGGGGCGGGGTGGCAGTGGCTAAAAGTTATGGCATTTCGGATTTAGTGATTGGGTTGAGTGTGATTGCACTCGGCACCAGTTTGCCAGAATTAGCGGTATCAATTGCCAGTGTTTTGAAAAAACAATATGATATGGTCGTGGGTAATGTCATTGGATCCAACCTTTTTAACACAATTGCCGTGCTGGCAATTCCTGGCTTGATTCATCCATCGGATATAGCAGATAAAGTCATGACGCGTGATTATCCCGTAATGTTGTTATTAACGGTTTTGCTGTTTGTCCTTGCTTACAAATTCCATAAAAAGCACGCTGTAAATCGTATGGGTGGTGTGGTGTTGATAGCTATTTTTGGTCTTTATATGTGGCAATTATTTTGAAAACAACCCTAAAAACAACCCTTAACAGCGAGACTGAAACTCAGCAGTTTGCCAAAACCTTGGCACAAAATTCTAACCCCCCTTTAGTCATTTATTTGCAGGGTGATTTAGGTGTAGGAAAAACTACTTTTGCCAGGAGTTTTATCCAGTTTTTCGGCTTTGACAAAGTCAAAAGTCCAACTTATTCTTTGGTAGAAAGTTATCAAAATGACATTATTAACATCCACCATTTTGATTGCTATCGCCTTAGCAATCCTGAAGAATTAGAATATATCGGCATCCGTGAATACTTAAAAGGTAATCACATTCAATTAATTGAATGGCCAGATTTAGGTAAGGGAATAATTGCTCCCGCAGACTTAACCATTGAAATTAGTGGCGACAATAACATGAGAAAATTAACACTGGATGCACAGACTAACATGGGTGAGGAGCTACTAAAATGTATCAATTAAAAGTTTTTTTACTTTTCCTATTGCTGTTTAGCAATACTCATGCAAGTGACAAAATTACCTTACACGATTTTCGTTTTTGGACTTCACCAGAACGCACCAGAATTGTGATTGATGTTGAGGAAGATATTCAATATACAGTTACCAGCAAAGGCAATAGAATTGATTTAAATATTCACAATGCGAAGTTTTTGCGCAAAACCTATGACAAATTATTTTATCAAGATATGCGTATCAAACGCACCAAACTCAAACGAAAATTAAAAGAAATGCACTTGCTGTTCACGATTAGAAAAAGCTACCATCTCAAAAGCTACATGCTCAAACCCAACTCAAAATACACTCACCATCGATTGGTACTTGATATTTATGACAAGTCCAAGCCAATTAAAAAAATCATTAAGAAACCAATTAAGAGAGTTATCAAAAAACCTACCATTCCAAGTACGCCTCCTGTTATTCCAAACACACCTTCTGTCATCCCGAGTGCAACCGAGGGATCTCGTCAAACAAAAAAAATCATCCTAATCGATGCCGGCCATGGCGGAGAAGACCCAGGTGCAATCGGCTATTATCACTCAAAAGAAAAGAAAATCACCTTGTCCATTGCTAAAAAACTACTAAAAAAACTTAATAAAACTCGTAACTTTAAAGCTCTATTAACTAGGCACGGGGATTACTATGTTGGATTAACCAAGCGTATTCGTATTGCACAAGCAAACAATGCCTCTTTGTTTATCTCCATTCACGCTGATTCTGTCAAACGCAGAAGTGCAAAAGGCGCCTCAGTTTACACACTATCAGAGCGTGGTGGCTCAACTAAATTTGCCAAGCGCTTAGAGCGCTCACAAAATACAGCGGACCAATTTGGTGGCATTGAAGAAGTACTAAAAGGTGATAAATATTTAAAGAAGATACTTTGGAATTTTTCTAGAAGAGACCGTGACATTCAAAGTCAAAAACTCGGAAAACACATCCTACAACAAATGCGCAAAATTGGCCCCTTGCATAAGAAAACTCCGCAAAAAGCAGGCTTCGTCGTTCTAAAAACCCCCGCCATTCCATCAGTCTTAGTGGAAACTGCTTTTATCTCTAACCCACAAGAAGAAAAACGCTTAGTCAACAAGAAAGAACAAGATAAAATTGCCGACGCTCTCTACCATGCCATCCTAAACTACTACAAATAACTTTACCCCCTGCTATCATTTCTATTGACAGTCACTATCATTTATTAGCAATTACTGTCATTTATTAGCAATTACTGTCATTTATTAGCAATTACTGTCATTTATTAGCAATTACTGTCATTTCGAGCGCAGCCGAGAAATCTTATAAACTAACAATCCTTAAACTCAACATGAGACCTCTACATTGGACCTCAATATGAAAAAATACAATCCCGCTCTCTTATTTAAAACTTCCAACTGGCATTAAATGTAAATAATTGCTCCTTTTTAAAACCCTGTCTAAGCTTCTTCAATGGGCGTGACCACACAAAGGCTGTACTTAAGTTATTACCACTAGTTTGAAACCCAATAGCACCACCAGCAATCTCACCACAATTATCATTATTGTCACTTTCACACTTTACTTTACCGTAATCAAGTCCAATAAAAGGCGTTATAGTTTTTAACAACTTTGGATGTAAATCCAACTTGATGGATTTTGATAAATCATTTCTAATATACCAAGCATTATTGCCAAATAAACTTAACCTATCATAGCCCCTGACTGTGCTACTACTACCTACAGTTTTTTTATCATTGTCATATAAAATATCTCTAGTGTGTTGCAGATGAAAATTTGAATTTAGCGAATAACTCCTATCTTGAAAATAGTATAGCAATTTACTATCAACGCTAAACTTTTTAAATTCCAAAATTGCCGAATTAATCAAATCAGACTCAGCACCAACATAATCATCGTCTCTCGCCCCAAACCAATCCACACCTTGGTAATAACTATAAGTATTGGTCAACTGCCACTGGCTTTGTAAATGAGTATGAATAAAATCAACTTGCGCTAAAGTGATTTTGTAACTGGATACATCAATCGCCCTATTGACAAAATAATTTTTAGTATTCTTATGATAAATTGAAAGCAAGGCTTGGTATTTATTATAGGGTCTTAACTAGTTAAGCGGCTCTTTTCTAAAATTATCAAGTAAGATTTTATACATATCTTGCTTACGATTATTAAATCTAAATTCACATTCTTTAAGATGATATTTAAACATTTTTTTATTCATTCCTTTAAATTTTACTAGTCTATTTTTAGCATAACCCCAAAAAGATTCGATGCCGTTAATATGAGAATTTCCTCTGGCAAATTCATTCTTACCATGATGAACACGATAATGCTTTTTATAGCCAAAATCTACTAAGCCATTATATCCACGCCATCCGTCAGAATTAATAATACTATCTGTTGATGTTTTGTCTTTTATTATGCTGTGAAGGGTTATTCTATCGCACTTTTCTATAATTTGAGTATAAACCTTATCACCTCGTTTCAATAAGCCAAATACGATTATCTTGCCCCTGGCACCTCGGCCGCGTTTCCCACGGACGCGCCGAGCACCAAAAAGCTTTCATCAACTTCAATCTGCCCCACTAGTGGGGCAGATTGAAGTTGATATTGGTCTGATAATTCAAAAATTCTTATCCTTACAAGTGTCAAAATTTTATTAACAGTGTTTAAATTTAGATTGGTTAATTGTGCTATTTGAGTAGCGCTTAAATCCACTGAAAAATATTTAATAACTTCTCTAAATTTTGCCTCTGAAAGTCTTGAACGGTTGTAATACTTATTTTTCCTTTTCATAACTAGTATTTTAAGCAATTAAAAATTGCTTAACTAGTTAAGACCCTATAATTATATACACTTTAAGTTAAACATTATATTTATAAAGTGTTATTAATTCTCTTTTTTAATTGCTTAGGATGTTTGTATAAAAATTAGTATATAATTATGACTATAACAAATAGTTATGTGTAAGAAATTTAGAGAAGGAGGCTAGTAATGGTTTCAAAAAATCAAAAAGATAAAATTTGGGATAAAGCCAAAAGAATACGAGGTAAAGGCCCTGCATTATATCGACAAGACCCTTATGGAAATACAATGTACAAACCATCCCATGGTAAAAGTTCTGAAATGGGGTGGGATATAGACCATATAAAACCTAAGAGCAAAGGTGGTTCTGATGCAACGGTTAATTTACAAGCACTAAATTCAAGTGTTAACCGTGCCAAAGGTAATTCTGGTGTTAAGAAAAGTAGGCATTCTAAAATAAATAAATAAAGTACGGGACAAACGGGATGCAGACATTTTTTTGTAGTTTAAAGGTGGCTAATTGGTTAATTAGTGAAAAGTTTGAGTTGCAAAGCAACCCAATCACAAAATCACTAAAACCAAAAGAGATATATCTTTTTGGCAAAATCCAAGATTCAGATGAAAGCGCCATGGATGGATTTTCTTTTCAATTAAGAATTGGGGGTATTGAAAAACAAGAACACGAAGCTTTATTGGGAAAAGAACATGTGTATGCTGGTATAAACTTACCTACCAATGAAATAGAAAAGCTAGAAAATCAGCTATTATTAGGCTCGGTAAAATTGAGTTTCAATATAAGTTTACAATTCAAACAAAATATTTCTTTATTTGATTTACCAAAAAATAAAAAATGTGCACTATCATATTTTTGCAAAAATGTATCCAGCAAAAACACATAACAATTCACTCCAGCGGACTGCTAACGCATCCGCTGAGTTCAAGCGTTATGCATCAAATCGGTAATCATGTGTTAGGTAAAAAATAGAAATAGGATATGGAAACCAAAGAACACACAAAAAAGAAACACGAAGATATTGAGATTATCTCCAACGTATCAAAAGAAGATTTTTCGAGAGAAATTTTTATTGGTGTATATGCTGTTGATATTGTTTTTACAGGTATAGTTTTTAAGCAATGTGTCTTTGATAAGTGCTATTTTAGAAATTGTAAGTTTATTCGGTGTGATTTTACTGGTACAGAGTTCAAATCGTGTAATTTAAGAGGTGCACAGTTTGATGGTTGTGATTTTATTTACTCCACATGGGAAAAAACTTTGCTTGAAGAAAATTTCTTAGATTATTGTCTTCCTAGCCAAGAAAATCTTGCTAGAGATTTAGTACAAGAACTTAGGGTTAATTTTTCGCAAATCGGAAATTACCCTGCTGTAAATTATGCATCAACTATTGAAGTCAAGCTCACAGGTATTCATCTATACAAATCTGCATATTCTAAAGAAGCATACTACAGATCCAAACACAAAGGCTGGGATAGAGTTTTTAAAGGTTATGAACATTTCAAATGGAAATTTCTTGATTTATTATGGGGTAATGGCGAAAGTATTATTAAAGCAATAGTGACAATATTTTTTCTAATTTCCGTGTTATCTACGGTCAGTTTTAATGTTAATGATTCTTCGTGGATTGATAACTTTAAAGCTTCATTTCTAGGGTTTTGGGGCGTGAAATCTAATATAGTTATTCCTGCATATATTTCTATTTGTTTGGTAATTTCAAGATTTGTGTTTTTTGGTTTATTTATGGCTATTTTAGTAAAAAGGTTGGCAAGAAGGTGAGCCATGAAATTTATATTTTTGGTTCTATTACTCGTGGTGAGGTCAACTCCTCATCTGATACTGACATCCTTGTTATTCCATTAGATGGTGAATCAAAACAGGCCTACCCTTCAAATTGGTCTTATTACACCAAGGATATACTTAATAAAATGCATAAAGATGGAAGGCTTTTCTCTTGGCACTTATATCTCGATGCAAAATGCATTTATACACCTAAAGCTACTCCATTATTGTTTGAAATGGGGAGGCCTAGCTCTTACAAGACAGCAAAAGAAGATATTGATGACCTAAGTTATTTATTAAATCAGTCAATGGAATCTCTACAAAATAATACATTTAATCAAATTTACGAAATTGGAATTGTTCATACCTGTTTGCGCGATATTGCTATGTCAGCATCGTGGTGGTTATTCGAACGCCCATGTTTTTCTATTTATGCGCCATATCAAATAGGAATTCCATTGCCTATTAATAAAGAAACTTATAGAAAGTTAATATCTGCAAGGCATAATTCAACTCGTGGAATTACCAGTAATTTTGATTGGAAACTGGTAGTTGAGGAGTTATTAACTTCATCAATATGTAAGTGGGTGTCGGATGTCAAAAGGGTGTGTGTATGAACTCATTTGTTAGGAAAGTAGAGGCTGAAAGAAGTATTCTTACCGAGGTAAATATATATACAAAAGGCAAGGGGCAACTTACAGGGCTTTCTAGTTCTGCAATTGATAACTGGTGTTCATTTCATAATGTAGAATTGAATGGTGAAGTATCAAATACACTCCGCAATCTTTCTGATTTATGCAATAGCCTTTCAGATAGAAGTAACGAAAGTTTTGTAAATATTCCGATAGAAAGGATATATAAAATTAAAAAAGAGGTTTTGATTTTAATTGATGGTTTAACTGCTCATTTTCATAAAAATGCATAACAATAGCTTCCAGCAGACTACTATAAGCGTCATTTTTTTTGCGGAGCAAAAAAACTGCCCCTTATGGTAGCCGCTGAAGCTGGCGTTAGAATTTATAAGGTTAGAATTTACAAGGAATATAATGTGCAAACTGAAGATGTAATAAAATTAGCAGAAAATCTAATTGAAATTTCTGTCTCTATTGGTGAAAAGGACTATGTTAAGTTTAGAGGGATATATGCTAGGGTTTGTGATTTTCTTGCTAAATTTGCAGGAGCTAAAAGTCCTTTCTTAACTCAAATATCTAATTTGCCACGTGATAAAGCTAGCGCAGGAGAATATCTCGCTGAAATATTGCGTTCATTTATAGCTCATTTACAGGATGGGCTTGTTGGTGGGCTTAGTCCTCGGAGACAAGCAGAAATAGACGTTACTTCTGATTTTCTTGAACAAGCACAAGGGTTGCTGTCTTCCAAAAAAGTCCATCCTGCAGCACCTGCAGTATTAATTGGTGCAGCACTTGAGGAATTTCTTAGAAATTGGGTAGAAGACAGTGGGTTGTCCTTAGGTGGAAAAAAGCCTAGCCTTGATTCCTATGCAACAACTTTAAGGTCAGAAGAATTAATTACAAAACAAGACATGAAAGATATTGCTTCTTGGGGTGGCACTAGAAATCACGCTGCACATGGGGAATGGGAAGCGTTGGGGGATTCTCCAAGAATTAGATTAATGTTAGAAGGTGTTAACTTATTTATGAGAAGGTATGGGGAGTAAAATTCTAACAATAGCTTCCAGCGGACTACCATAAGCGTCATTTTTTTTGCGAAGCAAAAAAACCGCCCCTTATGGTAGTTGCTGAAGCTGGCGTTATGATTTAAGTGCATTTGAAGCTCTCCGCTTGGAGTAGCTTATGCTGTATAATTTAAGGTGCAATCAAAAACCTCTTTAGGATGTATAGAATATGATTAAAAATCAATCTCTTCCAGTAATAACTGAAATCCCAAGTGAAGAACAAGAGGTATTTGATAAATTAATCAAATCATGTCGAAGTAAGTATATTCGCACATCTCAAGAAATTGTAGATAAAATATTTAGGGTCTTAACTAGTTAAGCAATTTTTAATTGCTTAAAATACTAGCTATGAAAAGGAAAAATAAGTATTACAATCGTTCAAGACTTTCAGAGGCAAAATTTAGAGAAGTTATTAAATATTTTTCAGTGGATTTAAGCGCTACTCAAATAGCACAATTAACCAATCTAAATTTAAACACTGTTAATAAAATTTTGACACTTGTAAGGATAAGAATTTTTGAATTATCAGACCAATATCAACTTCAATCTGCCCCACTAGTGGGGCAGATTGAAGTTGATGAAAGCTACTTTGGTGCTCGATGCGTCCGTGGGAAACGCGGCCGAGGTGCCAGGGGCAAGATAATCGTATTTGGCTTATTGAAACGAGGTGATAAGGTTTATACTCAAATTATAGAAAAGTGCGATAGAATAACCCTTCACAGCATAATAAAAGACAAAACATCAACAGATAGTATTATTAATTCTGACGGATGGCGTGGATATAATGGCTTAGTAGATTTTGGCTATAAAAAGCATTATCGTGTTCATCATGGTAAGAATAAATTTGCCAGAGGAAATTCTCATATTAACGGCATCGAATCTTTTTGGGGTTATGCTAAAATTAGGCTAGTAAAATTTAAAGGAATGAATAAAAAAATGTTTAAATATCATCTTAAAGAATGTGAATTTAGATTTAATAATCGTAAGCAAGATATGTATAAAATCTTACTTGATAATTTTAGAAAAGAGCCGCTTAACTAGTTAAGACCCAAGATTATTATTGACATCTACATCGTTACTTGAGGTGATTTGAATATCACCCTTTGCACTTATTTTTTGTAAAGATAGGGTGCCATTATTGTTGATAATAATATCCCCGGTAGAGGCTAGCATCTCAGGTGGAAGATTAACACCCAGCCCTTTATCGGTGCCTACGAGAGTAATTCGATTAGCATACATGCCGCCCAAATTAGAAGTGTCAAGCAATAAATTTTGAGCTTGCTCTGAATGGCGTGATTGGGTAATATCGCCCTCTTTGTTGATTGTATTTTGACCTAGTTTAATATTGAGGTTCTTGGCATTAATACTGGCATTAAGTTGTAGGTAATGGCTGTAAATATTGGTGCTATCTTGATTCCTTGCATTTAAACCTGTGCCTTCAATTAAAATATCACCGCCATTAACAGTGAGACCATTAAATTGGTTATTGTTAAAGATTGGCTTGCCTGTGGTTAGGGTAATGTTGTTAGTGTTAATAAAGCCAGCGCCATTAATAGTTAAGCCATTAGGGTTGGCAATAATTAAATCTGCTTTTTGACCTGCTATCTCGGTCCATCCTTTTAAACTGGAGCGGTTGGTACTGGATACTTCGTTAAGAATAACAGTTGCGTTATTCGTGAGGTTTTTATTGCCAAAAATAATACCGCCAAGTTGAGTATCAACATTGGTTTGTTTTGAGTTGTTAAGAATCAGCCCTTCACTGCCGACATTGTAATGAATAAATTTGTTGTGCGATAATCCATCGCTATTAGGATTGGCAATATTAACGATAGGAACATTATTACGAGCTTTGTCTAATGCGGTGTTGGTTGAACCATCTGTTTGAAGTGGTACGCCATAAGCTACTAAGGGTATAAATGCCAAATATGCAGCAAAATAGATTAGGAATATTTTTTTAAAAAATGCTGGCAACTTTAAAGGTAGTCTGGGTAAAGATATGATAATACCCTAATCCAAAAGCAGGAATCACAAACCTGGCGCTATCTCTACTTTTGGATTGGGGTAATGCTCTTTTTTATGCTGTGTATTTGTTAATATCAAAATTACAATATCGCTATCTTATTATTTTTTATCTGGTACATTATTCTCTTTTGGAGGTTCATAATTTGGGTCGTTGGGGTTCATAAAAATGAAGCCATAACCACCCTCAGTATCAATTTCGTCAAAATCTACGACGGTGCCTTCTAACAAATCCTTTTGTGCATAGGCGATAACATATTCAATGCCGTTAGATTCTAAATGAATATCGCCGTCTGAAAATTCATCAAAACCCATTAGATATTGAAAACCTTCATCGGTTTTATCGATGGCGAAACGCATTTGTAAACCTTGTGTGTCTGGGTTTTGAGTGGATAGTCCGATTTCTTCGGCAGCACGCTTAGTAATTGTAATCATATTTTTTTAGTCGTGTAAGAGGTTGAACCTCTTACATGGTAGATAAAGTTAATAAATTGTTTAACCCAATGATTTCCGCCAACACTGCGTAAATGAGTGTAGGTGGCTAACAGATTGTGGGTCAAAATGCCATCTTGCTTATTATCCACACCTACACCGCGTAAGACCTTGTAGGCATAGTGGGTTTTTGGATTTAGGTTTTCTAGCTTAGAGTAATGGAATTCGTGTGCGTAAATTTTGTTAGCAACATTTACCCAAGGGTGGTTGTTCGTTGGGGCGAGTTGAACATAGCCCCTACCGATTGGTTTGGGGGTCATTAGGGTATCGCCTTCAATAACACCTACCATTTTATGTGATTTGCCTTGGTGGGTAATTTTTCGACTGAGGTACATTAAGCCGCCACATTCTGCATAGGTGGGTAAGCCCTTTTCAATTTTTAATTTAATGTCGGAGAGTAAAGATTGGTTGGCACTGAGTTTTTCGAGTTGCATTTCTGGGAAACCGCCACCGATAAATAAACTATCACATTTTGGTAATTTTGTTGCACTTAGGGTGTTAAAAAATTCAATCTTAACGCCGAGTGATTTGAAGGCATCTAAATCGTCTTGATAATAAAAACCAAAAGCTTGGTCTTTAGCAACGGCAACTGTTAAGTTGGCAGAAGTCGCAACTGGTTTTGATGCTACAGATGTTATTTTGTTATTTAATGACAAAATTTTATCTAAATTAACTTGGTCAGTAACCAGTTCGCCAGCACGGTCGATGAAAATTTGAGATTGTGCAGATTCATTAGCGGGCATTAATCCTAAGTGGCGTTCATCAATAATCAAATCTTTAGAACGGCGGATGGCACCGAGAACAGGCACATCGGTGTAATATTCAATGGCTTGAACGAGTTTTGATTCGTGGCGTTCTCCTGCGACTTTGTTAAGGATTACGCCTGCAATATTAACATCGGGATCAAAGGCTTGGTAACCCATTAATAACGGTGCAACACCACGAGTAATACCGTTGGTGTCAATGACTAAAACAACGCTTGAACCCAGTAATTTCGCCATATCGGCATTGGCATCACCGCCCATTGTATTCATACCATCATACAAACCTTTATTGCCTTCGATAAAGGTAATATCACTTGGTTGTTGATTAAACAATTCGGTGATTTCTTCTTCGGACATTGTGTAAAAGTCTAAATTATAACAAGGGTTACCACTGGCTTGAGAAAGCCAAATTGGGTCAATGTAATCAGGGCCTTTTTTAAAGGCTTGGACTTTGAGAGATTTTGCTTTAAAAGCGGCACACAGACCTAAACTGACAACAGTTTTACCTGAAGATTTATGTGCAGCAGAAATATAGATGGACATCAGTTTGCCCCACTACGAAAGATTATTTCTTATGATGTGGGTCTGCAACATCATCTGCCAAACTCTCAGGCAAGAACGGTAAGAACTTGATTAGAAAAGTAACGGCAATCAATGACACGGCAATGCCACCCAAGCCCAACATCGTTTCAGGCAATGAAGGTGTGTAAGCGGCGATACCACCATAACCTTCTAAAATTTCTTTACCTGGGAACATTTCCATTGGGTACGCTTGTCCGCCAACGATAATGACATACAGTTGAGCGATGCCACCGATTAAAACCAATACTGAAGCCAAGCCTAAAGTTGTGCGGTTGCCTTTAAATGCTGGAAGGTAAATCAATGCCATTGGCACTAAACCACCGATAACAATTTGCCCAATCCAGAAGAGTGGCGTATAGATATGTTCGCCGAATAAAATAAAACTTTCAATGCCTGCGTTTTCAGCCAAATAGGCGCTACCTAAGTGTTTAACTGCGACAAAATACATGACTGCTGCCACGAATACGCCTAATAAATGACCTAAGCGATTAACAATGGCATCGCCTAATGGGCGTTCAGTCCATTTGTAACTTGCCATCAAAATCAAGATAAAGAATGCCAAGCCAAAAGCAAAGGACATAACGATAAACATCGGCGCCATAATCACCGCATCGTAGGCTTGTCGTGCGACTAAAAAACCAAAAATAGAACCTGTTCCCGTTGTTAGAATTAAACGCCAAGAGAATGCCGCTAAGCCCGCTTTGGAAGTAAATTTGTTCATACGGCGTTCAAACATCATCCACAAATAAACCGCAACAATCACAAAGAAACCATTATACAAAATAATATTCCAAGCAAAAATTGAGTTGAAATTGTATTCGGTCATCGCCACGATTAAACGGTCGGGACGACCTAAGTCTAAGACCAAGACCATTAAGCCACCTGCCAATAATGCCAACGAAACTAAACCCGATAAACGCGCCAAAGGCTTATACATTTTCTTACCGAACACTGAGGCAATTGAAGCAACATTTAACGCACCCGAAGCTGCAACAATTAAGAACAAAGCGAAAACATGAGGCATACCCCAAACAACACGATTATTCATACCCGTCACATAATGTCCATGATGCTCCATAAATAACACACTGCCGAGTGACGCTAAAATCAGAATGCCAAGACCTGCAATCAGCGCATAAAAACCTAAACTTCTTCCTTGAATTTGTTGGTAACGAATGTTCATAATATTAAATCCCGCTATAACGCACGCCAGTATTCAGATTTAAATCTGCTCTGATTTGAGTGCTTTGAACTTTTTTAAGGGTTTGATTGATTTTGCTATTGGCATCATACAAATCACCAAAAATAACCGCATCACTATCAACGGCTGCTGCACAAGCTGGCACTTCGCCTTTATCAACGAGGTGCACGCACATTGTGCACGCTTCAACTGTGCCTTTGCCTCGTGGCATATGTTCTTTTTGATTACTTAAATCCTCATGCACAAATGAACGAGAATCGTAAGGGCAAGCCATCATACAATAACGACAACCGATACATAAATGTCTGTCAACCAAAACAATACCATCTTCTCGTTTCATTGAGGCATTGGTTGGACACACATCAACACAGGGCGGTTGTTCGCAATGTTGACACATCATTGGCAGTGCGTCAATTTTGCCTGTCGCTTTGTCTTTAATTTTAACTTTTCTGATCCAATTTGGTTTTTGCTCGCCTGTAGAGTGTGTTTCATCACCCCAACCATTTTCTTCTTGGCAGGCACTAACCATATCTCCAATATCAGATTCAGTTAACTTATTGGTGTCAACCAACATGCCCCAACGCTTTTCATTGGTTACTGGGTTATCGTTAGCACCCGCAAAAGTTGTTAAACTAATGCCACTGGCAATGGTTGCCACACCTGCGGTTGCAATACCTGTGTTTTTAATAAAATCACGACGATTTAATTGATTACTCATTACATTTCCTCTTTTGGTGTGGTGCGATGACAAGAGAAGCAATCCAAACTGGTGCCGACTTTTTCGTGGCAAGTTGAACAGAATTGACCTTTTTCATTAATGGGTATATGATTGTCGTCCTTGGTGGTGCTGTGGCAATTAACACAGCCTTTTAACGATTGCTCTCTGGTGCGAATACCTTGACGCAAAGTTTTATCGCGTTTGTGCAATAAAAACTCAGGGTGCATTTTTCTAATTTCAGCAAGGCTTGGATGAATCTCTCTACTCTTGCCTTCTTCCTTTAACTCAGTGGCTCTGTCGCCAAGATTAACATGCTTATCGCCATCGTGTGCAAAAGCAACATTCAGTGACAGCGTTAGAAAAATAGTCAATAAATACTTCATAATAATGCCTTTAAATTACTCGCCTAATCCCATTTGGATATAACCCGTCGGACAAACATCGGCACAGATATGACAACCAACACACTTGTCATAGTCCGTGTCAACATAACGACCTAAAGTTGCTTGGTCTTTCTTGACCTTGAATACCGCATCTTGTGGACAATACATTACACAGTTATCACACTCAAAACATAAGCCACAAGACATACAACGCCCTGCTTCTGCTTGTGCTTCTTCTTCGTTATAACCGATTAATCGTTCATCGAAGTTACCCAATACATTGTCAACATCCACCAATTTATGGTTACGCGCATTACGCGCTTCGTTGTCAAAATGTCCTAAGAATAATTCTGTGTGGGGAATGATAGAGGCAAACGAACGGTCTTCGTAGTTATGCACTGCATATTCTGCTGTGTCTGTGCCTTCGCCTAAACCCGCATTTTTTTCGTAATCTGAGGGGGCTAAGTCCCACTCATTCAGTTTTGACATAAGGTCAAAGTAATGCACATCGACTTTGTTACGCGCTTTTTGGTTGTCACCATTTAGGTAGTCGCCAATACTTTCAGCAACAATACCTGCTTGGCCAATCGCTGTGGTCAACAAGTGTGGACGAACCACATCACCACAAACGAAAAAACCAGGTTTGTTTGGCACTTGGAAGTTTTTGTCGGCATCAATAAAGCCATGCTCATTAAAGAACGAATCGTCCATTCCTTCAGAGTCAACGCCTTGACCAATCGCAGGAACGATTAGTTCACACTCAACATCAAATTCAGAGCCTTCGATTGTTGTTTTGCCGTCATCTTCTAAACGCACAAAACGCAATGCCGTTGCACGACCTTCTGCATCTTTAATCACTTCTACTGGCTGCAATTGACCTTGAATTTCAACGCCTTCACGATTTGCATCATCAATTTCTTCTTGTGCCGCAGGCATATTTTCAATGGTAGAACGGGTTGTTAACAACACATCCGCACCTAATCGTTTAGAAGTATCAACCACATCGTGTGCCGTGTCATCAAAAATCACTCGTTCAGGACGGTCCTTGTCAGCCGTGTTTTCGATATTACCCAAACGACGGGCAACTGAAACAACATCGATAGAAGTATCACCACCACCAATACAAATTACTTTACCCGTGATGTGCTTTAAACGACCTTGGTTGTAGGCTTCAAGGAAGGCAACACCCGATACACAGTTCGTTGCATCACCACCAGGAATTGGCAACATACGACCACTCATTGCACCGATGGCAAATAAAACAGCGTCATAGTCTTTTTCTAATTCTTCCATAGAAATGTCAACGCCAACTTTGGTATTCATTTTAGTTTCAACACCCGTCTCAAGAATACGGTCAATTTCGTATTGCAATACATCACGAGGCACACGATAGTCAGGAATACCGTACATCATCATCCCGCCTAATTGCTCGTATTTTTCAAATACGGTAACGCTATGACCTTGTTTGCGTAACTGCAATGCTGCGGCTAAACCACCGCAACCGCCACCGATAATGGCTACTTTCTTGCCTGTATCTTTAGCGTTAATTTCAAATTTGTAGCCTTGTTCTTTAGCATTATCGCCAATAAATTGCTCTACTGCGTTAATGCCAACAGTATCCTCAACTTCGTTACGGTTACAACCATCTTCACAAGGGGCAGGGCAAACACGACCCATAATGGATGGGAATGGATTAGCGTCTGTTGAACGACGGAATGCATATTCCTGCCATGACATATCGCCAGAAGGTTTTTCCATGCCACGAACAATGTCTAACCAACCACGAATATTGTGGCCAGAAGGACAAGAACCTTGACAAGGCGGAGTTTGACTAACATAGGTAGGACACTTGTGTGAAGTGTCATTTTGGAAAATCTTTTGACTCCAAGGTACCGATCCCAAATCATCGCCTTCGTCCTTAAACATTCTGAATGTGTGGTTTTCGCCTTTTTCAATTTTTCCGTATGGATTTTTTTGCATTTTTTAAATCTCCTTATCTATTATTCTGCTTCTGTGGTTTCTGTTTCTTCCGCAACTTCTGCGTCCGAATTGTCTGTTTCTGGCTTGTCCATAATAATCGCCTCACTCACCAATTGGTGGGCACTGACAATCATATAAGGGTCAAAGTCAAATTTTGGTAATACTTTACTGAACTGCGATTTACAAATTGCACAAATGGCAACTAGCGTATCAACGGCATCAGTTTTTTCTACTTCTTTCAGTGCTTGCATTCTCGGCATTGCACCTTTAATACGAATCTCCATTAAGTCATCTGTTAATAGACCGCCACCGCCGCCACAACAAAAGGTTGATTCCATAATCGTACTGCGTTCCATATCGACATAGTTGTTACAAACGGCTTTAAGTACTTCGCGAGGAAGAATAAATTGACCGTTTGGAATACCGCCCATATTGGTTGCACGAGCAACATTACAAGAGTCGTGGAAAGTGACTGTTCTATCGTCATTCGCCGATTTGTCAAATTTCAACTTATCGCGCTGAATTAAGTCGTGCGTGTATTCAATAATGTGTTGTGGTTGGGGGTAGCGAGAATCTAATTGTTTCTGCAATTTCATTGCGTGTTCATCAGATGAATTAGCACCTGCGCCAACACCTGAAAGCGTGTTCCAGAAACTATAAGCAACACGCCAAGCATGTCCGCACTCACCAACCATTACACGAGAAACTTCTAAATCTAATGCCGCCTTGCGAATGCGAAGGGCTGCTTTACGCATAATGTCGTAAGAGCCGATGAACATACCGAAGTTTGCCCCTTCTGAGGCATAAGAACTCATTGTCCAAGTAACGCCGTCTTGATGGAAAACTTTACCATAGCCAATCAAACCGTCAATATGTGGCTCAGCAAAGAAATCTGCTGAGGGAGTGATCAGTAAAATCTCTGCGCCTTTTTGGTCTAATGGGTATTTAACTGCAACCCCTGTTTCTTCTTCAATTTCTTCTTCAAGGTCAAGCAAAGTATCACGCAATGCTGGCTCAGGTAAACCAAGGTTATTGCCCACTGTGATTGCCTTGCCTAAAATTTGGTTACAATATTTTTGACCAACGCCAACAGCATCCATCACTTCACGAGCAGCCATTGAAATTTCTGCGGTATCAATGCCGTAAGGGCAAAAAACGGAGCAACGACGACATTGCGAACATTGGTGAAAATAGTTATACCAATCATCCAACATTGCGTCATCTAACTCTTTAGCACCGACTAATTTAGGGAAGTATTTACCCGCAAAAGTAAAATGGCGACGATACACACTTCTAAATAAATCTTGACGCGCCACTGGCATATTTTTAGGATCTGACGAACCTAGGAAATAATGACATTTATCCGTGCAAGCACCACATTTCACACAAGCATCTAAAAAGACTTGAACAGAACGATACTTAGATTTAAGTTCACCCATTTTGTTAATAGCCACTTCCTGCCAGTTTTTAACTTTCTCACCTGGGAAACCTAACGGTGCTTGAAATTCTTCAACAGATTTAAACGGACCCTTGCCGTCCATAATACCTTCCTGTATCTCAGGAATTTCTAAATAAGTGGGTAGTTTTGGTACTTCGAAATCATCCTTAGCCATATTATTCGTCCTTACCTAATGTTTCGTTTAATCTAACTTCCTGCTCTTGTTCTTGCTTCAATGCCCAAGGGGAGATATGGCGCTTCTTGCGGGCATCATCAACTTGGTTTCGTGTTGGGCTAAAGAACACACCTGGCACATGCAATAATTTTGAGATTGGGAAGATTGCCAATAAAGCAAATGCCAAGAATATATGCACTAAGAAATGCACTTCCGTTGGCAAATTTGCCCAATTAAAAGTCAACAAACCCGAGGCAAATTGTTTCACCATAATTACATCTGTGTGGTTACTGGTAAAGGTCATTACCACACCACTGATACCAATAACCAAAATCAAAATTAGCATCAAATAATCAGACGGTGCTGAGATATAACGAATGCGCTCAACCGCAATACGACGACCTATCAAGCCAATCAGTCCGATTACCATCGCAAATGCTGCATATTTAAAGGGTTGAACCAATAAAAATATTTCTGGCAAATCACCTGGCCAGAAATAACGAGCGTGGCGAATTAATACTAATGCTAACCCTATATGAAACAACCAGCCAAATAGCCAAGTCCACTTATTAGATTTAAACAAGCTTTCGAATAACACGACTTCGCGTGCCATTCTCATTACCACACCCGTTTGCGTTAACGGCGTTGGTGCGGTGGGAATTTTAAGAGGTGCTGGCGTAATCCAATACTGATAAATTTTCCTTGCCATACCGACAACGAATATCACTAGGGATATATAAAATAAAGCCGTAAAAAAAGTGCTTACTACAGACATATTACTCTCAAAAAATTCAAAAAATTTGGGAAAACATCCATTAAAAAATAGATGTTTTCAAGTCAATATCAGTTTCAAAAAATCCTAACAAACAAGCGTAATAACGCAGGTTTGTTGGGCTTTTTTTGACGCTAATATTAGATACAACCCGTTGGCTTTGGAAGACCGGCGAAGCGACAACCTTGCTTACCAGGACCGTAAGGGAATAAAGAATAAAGGTACTTAGAGTTGCCTTTTTCTTTACCGAACTGCTTGCCAATTGCTTTGGTCAATACACGAACCGCTGGTGCGATTTGGTACTCTTCAAAGTAATCGCGTAGGAAATTAATCACATCCCAATGCTCTTCAGATAACTCAATATCGTCACCTTTTGCCATTTCTACAGCAATTTCTTTAGTCCAATCACCTAGGTTTACCAAGAAACCTTCTTCATCTACATCTGCTCCACATATTTCAGCCATTTTTAACTCCTTTTTATTTTAAATTTAAAATCGTTATAGCCACGAAACCGCAGTTCCGTGTTCTACAACTAAATCAACAAAACCTTCATAGTCAACCAATTGAATGTTGTCTGCGACTTTTGATGAAATTCCTCTTGCGTCCACATCACCCTGCAATGCATACACGCGACCCTCGGCTGCCAAATCGGCAAGCACTGAAGATTTTGTGTTATTTGCAGCGGAAATTACGCCGTCTTCGATGAGTAAAATAACGCTACTGTCGTCAATGGTATTAACACAAGACTGTAGTGAATTACGCTCAAAAACTGATTTGTTTACTGTATGTAACATAATGAGTACTCCTTAAAAACTTAAACAAACATCTTGTTCAGACATTAATTTAGAAAGTTCGGCGTTAGTAACAATCTTAACACTCGGCTTTTCTGCCCAATCATCGTCTTCATCTTCGTAAACCAAAGGCATAAGATCATCTGCACTTAAGCCTCTTTCTTCTAAAGATTCAGCGGAGACATAAAGCTGGTTAATGTCATAGTCGCCAAGCGCGTGATAAGTCTTAGAAAAGTTTTTCATACCAATGCCGTCCGTATTTTGCCCTTCAACGATTTGATAAACACCATCGTCAATAAAGGCCAAAGACACATCTTGCTCGAAAGCCGCAGCAATCAAAACCACTTCTAATGACTCTAATGCATAAACAGTACCGTAAGGGGCCTTACGGTTTAAATACATAAATTTCTTTGTGCTCATCTTAGTCTCCAAATACTACTAAACGGTCGGACTGAATGCCCGCTTCAATCAACTGACCTAAGCCAGAGATACGAAACGCAGGATGAATGTTATTACCTTCAATACCATTCTTTCCCGCTTCAGCCTCATCAACCAAACCACGACGAAGCGCAGCGGCGATACAAACGACAAGCTCAGGCTCGCCTTCAGCATTTTTAATATCTAACGATGCCCAATTATTAACAATATGGCGGTCGTCTTGTGGCGGCACGGTAAAGCGTGTCGCATTATCAACGCCATCATGATAAAAGAACACACGGAAAATCTCGTGTCCTTTTGCAATCGCAGCCTTAGCAAACTGATAAGCGCTATCAGAGGCTTGATGCTGGTATGGACCCTCATTAATTTGAATAGAAATCTTCATTTTAATAGTCCTTAGAAACGGATGTAAGCAGAAGAGTTCAACTGGTGACGCGTACCTTTCCAGTCAGAAACATGGAATTTAGTAAACGGTAGTCCAGTCTTCTCAAAGAATGCCGGCCAGCCGATACGCTCAACCCATTCTCCAACACGCTCCCAATCACGGGCATCGCCTTTATAAACAGCAAGAATTTGCTTAACAACGGCACCCACTTCCGGCCATCTTGGCGGGTTGTTTGGTAGTCCTGCTGCAACCAACTTCTGAAAAGAAGGCTTAGAACGCGCATTTGAGTGCTTACCACCAATCCAAATCGCAATCTTAGAATGCTCAGGATCATTGATTTGCATCGGAGGACAAGGCGGGAAACACGCACCACAACAGATACATTTCTTCTCATCAACTTCCAAAGTTGGCTTGCCGTTAACCATCGCAGGACGAATCGCAGCAACAGGACAACGCGCAACAACCGTAGGTCGCTCACAAACATTTGCCACTAAATCGTGGTTAATCTTCGGCGGCTTAGTGTGTTGAATGTTAATCGCAATATCACCATGACCACCACAGTTAATCTGACAACAAGAAGTCGTCATATGTACACGGTTAGGCATTTCTTCTTTCTTAAATTCGTCATACATTTCATCCATCAATGCTTTTACAACACCCGATGCGTCTGTACCTGGAATATCACAATGTAACCAACCTTGCGTATGTGAAATCATAGAAACTGTTGGACCTGTACCACCGACTGGAAAGCCAGCAGATTCTAAAGCTTCAATCAAAGGATTGACTTTTGCTTCTTGGTCCACCATAAATTCAACATTTGAACGGATAGTGAAACGGATATAGCCATCACCAAATTCATCAGCAATATCAGCTAATTTTTTGATGGTGTAAACATCCATTTGTCTTTGTGTGCCACAACGCACAGTCCAAATTTCTTCGTTATGCTTTGAAGTGTGGTGCAATACACCTGGACGAGGACGGTCGTGATAAGCCCATGCGCCATAGTTGCGACGCATTGTTGGGTGCATGTATTGGATAGGATCAGGACAGCCTGATTCGATAGGCATTCTTACTGGTTCAGCCATAATATTTTCTCCTAGTTTATTTTAAATTAATTAGATTAAGCGTTTGCTTCTGCTTTGTTTTCAAACCACTTAGTCGCTTCTTCGTCCCACTTGTCCATACGAACATATGACATGTAACGAGGAGAATCAACCATGTTAGGATTAACATCTAAGCCAATGCCTTCCATGAAGTTTACAATACCGATGCGTTCAATCATTTCACCTGTGCGTTCGTGCTCTAATGCGTTTTCAGCAAAGAAATCAATCACTTCACCTGCTAATTCTTCAATGGCTTCATAATCGTCTTCAGTTTCAAGCTTCATAAATGGCACAACAACTGTACCAAATAAGTCACCAATCTTCAATGTACGCTTACCACCCATACAAATAGTTACACCTTTGTCATCGCCCGTTGCTAAGATAGCACCTTCGGCAGCATCGCTAATATATTTATGCGTCAATGGTGAAGTTACATTTAAACAATGCATACACTTAACGCAGTTTTTGTTGTCGATTGTCAATGAAGTATCAGATTCAACTTTCATTGCTTGTGTAGGACAACGAGAAGTAATGTTGTCAACCACATAATCCATACCTTTGTCCGCTACCATTGCTTTCCATGCGTCTTGGTTGATTTTAATATCATCTCTCCAAGTACCGATAGTTGAAAAATCTGAACGCTCAATAGAGTTCATACAATCATTCGCACAACCTGAGACTTTAAATTTCATTTTGTATGGCAACGCTGGTCTGTGCATATCATCAAGGAATGCGTTAACTAAAGTACGCAAAGCCGCTTGCTCATTCGTGTTTGACATTTCACAACGCGAAGCACCGACACAAGACATACCTGTACGAACCGCAGGACCTGCACCCCCCATATCAAAACCGTAGTCGTTTAATTCGTTAAAAATTGTTTGCGTTGTTTCTTCAGTTGCACCCTGCATCATAATATCACCAGACTGACCGTGGAATGCAATTAAGCCAGAACCGCCATTGTCAACAAACATATCACACATATCTCTCAATAAAGTAGAAGTGTAGTGCATACCTGCTGGTGGTTGAATTCTTAAAGTGTGGAACTCAGCTGCATCTTTAAATTTGTAGTCGCCGTTTTCATCTTTAAGCTCGTTAAAGCGTGGAATTACACCACCACCATAACCAACAACACCGACTGTACCACCCTTCCAGTAACCTTTTTTAGTCACATAAGAAGTTTCAAGTGTTGCCAATACATCACGAACCATGCTTGCACCAGCGTGGTCGTCTTGTGCTAATCGTTTAAGACCTGTTACAAACGAAGGCCATGGACCATTTTCCAACTCATCAAGGTTGGGTGTGTTATATAACTCTTTTGCCATTTTTATTTCTCCAATAGTTTTTAATAAATTTCCCAATCCCCAAGATTAGAAAATGTGAACGGGGCAATTATACTTAAATGCAAGAAAATACCAAAATGGATTGGTGTTTTATTAGTGGTATTTTGAACTATCTCTTAGGGGGTATAGGTTAAAAATACTTTTTTTATCTGTTTGAGACCCCTGCATTGGGTATGAATACCGCCTAAAAGCCAACTTTCATCCATTTGATAACTTTTACAAAACCTGTATTAACCCTGCTAGGACTGGCTTTGTAAAAATTACCAACTGAATAAAATTTAACTTTTATCCGGTATCCATACCCAATGCAGGAGTCTCGTTTCATAAACTTTGCTTGAGCTATGTAAAGGTCTTATGAGGTAAATGCCAGATATTGATTAACTTTTTGAGCCACACCACGCCCTTCATTAATCGCCCAAACAACTAAGGATTGCCCACGGCGACAATCGCCTGCGGTAAAAATACCTGCTTGAGAAGTTGCATATTCACCGTAGATTGCCTGGTAATTACCTCGTTCGTCAAGGGTGATGTTGGCATCATCGCTGAGATAGTGCTCTGGGGCAATGAAACCCATTGATAATAAAACTAATTGTGTGTCCCAAGTTTTTGCACTACCATCGATTTCGATTAATTTACCCTCTTTAAAGTCAACATTCACGGTATTAAGACCAACCACTTTACCCTCTGCGTCTTTAGTAAATGATTTGGTCATTAAATGGTATTGCCTTGGATCGGCACCAAATACTTCGGTTGCTTCTTCGTGTCCATAATCCACACGGTAAATTAACGGCCACAATGGCCAAGGATTATTTTCCGCGCGCTCTTCTGGCGGTTTGCCCATTAATTCAAAATTGACAATTGACTTTGCCCCTTGTCGCAATGCTGTGCCGATACAATCTGTGCCCGTATCGCCACCGCCAATCACAATGACATCCTTGCCTTTAGCCGACAATTCCGACTCATCGGCATGTCCAGTATCCAATAAAACTTGTGTATTTTTAGTTAAATATTCCATTGCTAAATGCACGCCTTGTGCATCACGATTTTCCACTGGCAAATCACGCGCTTCCGTCGCACCCGTGGTAAATACCAAAGCGTCAAAATCTTTTTGCAATTGTGCGGTTGTTACCTCTTTGCCGACATTCACATCAGTAATAAATTCAATCCCTGATGCTTTAAGCAAATTCACGCGCCGTTCAACTACATCCTTACTGAGTTTCATATTCGGAATACCATACATTAATAAACCACCAATTCTATCGGCGCGTTCAAATACTGTAACGCTATGACCTAATTTATTGAGCTCTTCCGCCGTTGCCAAACCTGCTGGACCCGAACCGACAACCGCCACTTTTTTACCTGTGCGATTTTCAACTTTAAACGGTTGAATCCACTCTTCTTCAAAGCCACGGTCAACAATCGCTTGTTCAATGTTTTTAATTGTCACTGCTGGATTATTCATCCCCAACACACACGAACCTTCGCACGGCGCAGGGCAAACACGCCCCGTAAATTCTGGAAAATTATTGGTTTTGTGTAATCGTGTCAATGCTTCTTGCCACTTGTTGTGATAAATTAAATCATTCCACTCAGGAATTAAATTATCCACTGGGCAACCGTCATTTGACTGACAAAACGGCACACCACAATCCATACATCTTGCCCCTTGGTCTTGTAAATGTGCAACATTATGCGAGCCCGAAAAAATCTCGCCATAATCTTTAATGCGCAATTCCACAGGGCGATACGCCTCAGTTTTTCTATCAAATTCCTTAAAGCCAGTTATCTTTCCCATTACAAATCAATACTTATTTAAAAGAGCATAATTATATCTTGTTTAACAATCGTAATGACTGTATAATTGCCCCTTTTTGAAGATTTGAACGAAGGAATACAGTTATGAATATAATTGACCAAATTGAAAGCGAACAACTAAGATCAGATATCCCTGATTTCTCATCAGGCGATACAGTGGTTGTTCAGGTAAAGGTTCGTGAAGGCGACCGTGAAAGATTACAGGCATTTGAAGGCGTGGTAATCGGCAAGAAAAATCGTGGCATCGGTTCGGCATTTACTGTTCGTAAAATTTCTCACGGCGAAGGCGTTGAGCGTGTTTTTCAAACCCATTCAAAAATGATTGATTCCGTAGAAGTCAAACGCCGTGGTAAGGTTCGTCAAGCGAAGTTATACTATCTTCGTGGCCTTACAGGCAAGAAAGCAAGAATTAAAGAGAAATTGGCTGCTAAAAAATAACAGTAAACTGATTCTTTTAAAAATACCAGCGTTATGCTGGTATTTTTTTGTCTAAAATTCCCCTATGGATAACCCCACACTCATTGACACATTTCTCGACCATTATTGGTTGTCATCTGGTGCCAGCAAAAACACGCTATCCGCCTACCGCTCCGACCTCAATATCTTTGCTAAATGGCTAAAGAATCCATTAGAGACAATTGACGACACTGTAATCAATGATTATTTTCAACACAGAGACCTCAACCCAGCCACCCAAGCCCGTATTCTCACTTGCTTAAGCACTTTTTACAACTATTTAATAACCACAAAAGTAATTATCAATAATCCAACTGCAAAACTCCACCAACCCAAACAAACACAAAAACTGCCCGTTTTCCTCAACCTCACCGAGGTAGAAAACCTATTAAACGCCCCCGACACAAAAACCATCATCGGACTGCGTGACCGAGCCATGTTAGAGCTGCTCTATTCCTGCGGACTCCGTGTCTCAGAATTGGTCGGCTTAGAATTTCACAACCTAAACCTCAACGAAGAATATATCCGTATCCATGGTAAAGGCAATAAAGAACGCATACTCCCTATGGGTGAAGTTGCTATGGAATGCCTTGCCATCTACGAAGAAAAATCCCGCCCTTTCCTACTAAAAAATGGACAAACTGACGCCTATTTTCTTAGTAATCGTGGCTCAGGCATGGGCAGACACAACTTCTTCCACATCGTCAAAAACTACACCAAAAAAGCTGGCATTGACAAACCCCTCTCCCCCCATACCCTTCGCCACGCTTTCGCCACCCACTTAGTTCAACAAGGTGCTGATTTGCGTAGTGTGCAATTAATGTTAGGGCACAGCGATATTTCTACAACACAGATATACACTCATATTCAAAATACACAGTTGAAAAGTCAACACCACAAACATCATCCTCGTGGCTAATTTTCTTTTATATCTAGTTTATCTGTTTAACTCTTTGGATTACTTATAGTGGGCTTAACTAGTATTTCAATTAATGTTTATTATTCGCGAATGAAATAATAATATTTATAGTTGGATGTAGTGATAGTGCACCATCTATGAATTTAGATGTATTTGACTTCTAAAATTTCATAGAGAATATCTCCTTGCGGAGCTTTAACAGTAACTTCATCTCCCTCTTCGTTACCCATTAAAGCGCTAGCAATTGGAGAGTGGCATGAGATTTTTTTGAGGGTAATATCGGATTCATCTTCGCCGACGATTTGGTAAGTAGTTTCACTATCATCAGCAAGGTTCATTAAGGTAACGGTAGTGCCAAAGACACATCTTCCGTCTTGATTGAGTTTGTTGACATCAATGATTTGCATACGGGAAAGTTTTGACTCTATTTCCTTAATGCGACCTTCAATAAAACCTTGTTCTTCTTTGGCAGCATGGTATTCGGCGTTTTCCTTAAGATCTCCGTGGGCACGGGCAGTGGCAATTTCTTCAACAATACGGGGGCGCTCTTTGTCTTTTAAGTTTAGCAATTCTGCCTCTAAGGCTTTGGCGCCAACAACGGTCATTGGGATAGTTTCCATATTACCTCCTAAGTGTTGAGTGATTGCACTGTTCTTACAGTGATTTCATCATGGGTGTTGAGTCCATCTAACATTGCAAAGGCAGCTGCAACTGTGGTAGTAAATGGCACCTTATGTACCAACGCTTGACAACGAATAGCTGTGGCGTCTTCTGCACCTTGAGTGTCTTCAGTGGAATTAATGATTAAATCAATTTCATCATTTTTAATCATATCAATAATGTGGGGGGAGCCTTCAGAAACCTTGTTAACAGTTTCACACTCTAAACCTGCATCGGTAAGTGATTCTTTATTGCTGCGAGTTGCCACTAAATTAAAGCCTTGTTTGACCAGGCGTTTACCCAACTCAGCCAAATCATCACGGTCTAACTTGCGCAAACTAATGAATACTTTGCCTTCACTCGGTGCACGGCTGCCAGCGGCAAGTTCTGCTTTGTCAAAGGCAGAGGCAAAATCATCACCGATGCCCATTACTTCGCCTGTTGAACGCATTTCTGGACCTAAAATTGGGTCAACACCTAAGAATTTATTGAATGGGAATACCGCTTCTTTAACGCTAAAATGTTTTGGAATGATTTCTTTGGTGAAATTTAACTCCTTAAGTGTTTTGCCCGCCATCACGCGTGCTGCGATATTTGCCAATGGTTTGCCAATAGCTTTGGATACAAATGGCACGGTGCGTGAGGCGCGTGGATTGACTTCAATGATATAAATTTCGCCATCTTGGTAAGCCATTTGCGTATTCATTAAACCAACTACACCCAGTTTTTTTGCCATGGCGATGACTTGTGTACGCATTTCATTTAGTACATCGTCGGGTAGTGAATACGGTGGCAACGAACAAGCCGAATCACCTGAGTGAATACCTGCTTGCTCAATATGTTGCATAATACCACCGATAACAACCTCTTCACCATCGCAAATCACATCAATATCGACTTCAATTGCGTGGTCTAAAAACGAGTCCAGTAAAACTGGCGAGTCATTTGATACCTGCACGGCGGTGTGCATATAATGGTCAAGATTGTCTTTATTGTAAACAATTTCCATCGCACGACCGCCTAAAACATAAGAGGGGCGCACGACCAAAGGGAAACCAATGCCGTTGGCAATATCTTGTGCTTGTTCTAATGAACGCGCAGTGCCATTAAGCGGTTGTTTTAATTCTAATTCTTGTAGCATCTTAGAAAATCGCTCACGGTCTTCGGCTAAATCAATCGCATCAGGACTGGTGCCGATGATGTTTGCACCACTTTTTTCTAAGGCTTCGGCAAGTTTTAATGGAGTTTGCCCGCCATAATGAACAATAATGCCTTCTGGATTTTCAATTTCAACAATGGACAATACATCTTCCAGCGTTAACGGTTCAAAATAAAGACGGTCAGAAATGTCATAATCAGTAGAAACTGTTTCTGGATTGCAATTAACCATAATGGTTTCATAGCCATCCTCACGCAACGCTAAAGAGGCATGAACGCAGCAATAATCAAACTCAATTCCTTGTCCAATGCGGTTCGGTCCACCGCCCAAAATCATAATTTTCTTCTTGTCGGTTGGGTTGGCTTCACACTGTTGTTGATAGGTTGAATATAGATAAGCAGTTTCTGTGTCAAATTCGGCAGCGCAACTGTCAACCCGTTTAAAGACGGGTTTTACATTTAAGGCTTTGCGTCGTTCACGCACCGAAGATTCGCTACAATGACAAAGTTGTGCCAAACGCGCATCAGAAAAACCTTTGCGTTTTAGGCAGAATAAGGCATCGGCATCAATACTGGTAATTTCACTGCCATTGATTTGCATTTCGCTAGAAACAAGGTCTTGGATTTGTGCCAAAAACCACGGGTCAACTTTGGATAAATCAAATACTTCGTCCAACGACATTCCCAATCTAAACGCATCGGCTAAATAGAAAATTCGCTCACCACGGGCAGTAATACATTCTGATTTAATTTTATTTTTTGCATCATCGGCATTTAAATCTACCATTGGATCTAAGCCCACTTTATCGGTTTCTAAGCCTCGTAGGGCTTTTTGCAACGACTCTTGGAAAGTTGAGCCCATTGCCATTACCTCGCCCACAGATTTCATTTGTGTGGTTAAACGGTCGTCTGCTTTAGGGAATTTTTCAAAGGCAAATCTTGGAATTTTGGTAACAACATAATCAATGCTTGGCTCAAATGAGGCAGGAGTTTTACCGCCTGTAATATCATTATCCAACTCATCTAAGGTATAACCGACGGCTAATTTTGCTGCCACTTTTGCAATCGGAAAACCCGTTGCTTTTGACGCCAAAGCAGAGGAACGCGATACCCGTGGATTCATTTCAATAATGGTTAAACGCCCATTTTCAGGATTGAGTGCAAATTGTACATTTGAGCCCCCCGTGTCCACGCCGATTTCACGCAAAACAGCCAACGATGCATCACGCATTACTTGATATTCTTTGTCGGTCAAAGTTTGTGCAGGGGCAACAGTAATTGAGTCGCCTGTATGCACACCCATCGGGTCAAAATTCTCAATCGAACAGATGATGATGCAATTATCTTTGGTATCACGCACCACTTCCATTTCAAATTCTTTCCAGCCGAGAATGGATTCTTCAACCAGCAATTCATTGGTCGGCGAAAGATCTAAACCGCGTTCACAAATCTCAATAAATTCATCTTTATTGTAAGCGATACCACCGCCTGAGCCACCCATTGTAAAAGAGGGGCGAATCACCGTTGGGTAGCCTACTTTTTCTTGTATTACAAAAGCTTCTTCTAGATTATGGGCAACTGCTGCTTCTGGCATATCCAAGCCAATTTTAAGCATTGCTTCACGGAATAAATCTCGGTCTTCGGCTTTATCAATCGCCTCTTTTCTGGCGCCAATCATTTCTACACCATGCTTTTCTAACACGCCATGTCGTTCTAAATCTAAGGCGCAATTAAGTGCGGTTTGTCCGCCCATTGTCGGCAATAAAGCATCCGGTTTTTCGACTTCGATAATTTTCTCAACCGTACGCCATTCAATCGGCTCAATATAAGTCGCGTCTGCCATTTGTGGGTCAGTCATAATCGTGGCTGGATTAGAATTAACCAAAATTACACGGTAACCTTCCTCACGCAAAGCGGTACACGCCTGTGCACCTGAATAATCAAATTCACACGCTTGACCAATAACAATCGGACCTGCGCCGATGATTAGGATACTTTTTAGATCTTGTCTTTTTGGCATAGTTTTCTATTTAAAATTCGTCATCGTCTGGCAAATCGCCGTTGTACACATCATGCTTGTTTTTTTGTAAATAGGCAGAACGCATTGAAATATAAGGGTCATCTGCTTTATTAAGTAAATCCGTTGCTGGCAACAACTGCACACGGGTATCAACTGCTTGCACGATAGTCAAGCCAGTTTTTTGTGCTGTTTTGATGTGTTTAGTTTGTTTTCCTTTTTGTACACTATCGACCACCACACCTGTTGCACCACGCACAGTTGAAGGTCCAAGCACTGGTAGTACTACATAATTACCTTCTGGTGCACCCCAAACTGCCAAAGTTTGCCCAAAATCTTCTTTGGTTTTTGTCAAACCAATCTCACTGGCAACATCAAATAGCCCAAACAATCCAATGGTAGAATTAATTAAAACTCTACTCAATGTGTTGGCGCTATTAATCACTTCAAACTGTGCTATTTCGTTGCCAAGTGTACCAACATCGCCAACATTAGAAGAAAAATCACTGACACGATTTTGCACTGGCTTAGGTACATTTTCTTTATAGGCTCTAGCGGTCGGCTCAAAAACAGCCTTATCTAATCCCTGATTAAACTCAAAAACTGAGCGGTTGCTTTCTTCCCATGGGTCTTCGTTCGCCATCAGCGAAAAACTAACCAATATTATCATTAAAAATTTCATTTTTTCATATCCTCTATAAATCTATCAAATAAACCGCTCATATCGTGCGGACCTGGTGAAGCTTCGGGATGCCCCTGAAAGCCGAATGCTTTTTTACCAACAACTCTAACACCTTGGATAGAATGGTCAAATAACGACTTATGTGTTACTTCAAGTTGCGACGGCATACTGTTTTCTGCCACGGCAAAGCCATGATTTTGTGAAGTAATCATCACTTGTTTACTGCCCAAATCTTGCACAGGGTGGTTGGCACCGTGATGACCGAATTTCATTTTTTCACTCGAAGCACCACAGGCTAACGACAATAATTGATGCCCCAAGCAAATGCCAAATATTGGCATGTCTTTTTCTAACAAAGTTTGAATGTTTTTAATCGCATAATCACACGGCTCAGGGTCACCTGGGCCGTTAGATAAAAACACACCATCTGGGTTTGTTGCCAAAACTTCTTCCACGGATGTTTGTGCATTGACAACGGTTAAATCGCAACCCCTATCAACCAACATTCTCAAAATGTTTTTCTTGACACCATAGTCATAAACCGTCACTTTGAATTTAGCCTCTAATGGGTTAAATTCACCCGTTTCTAAAAAATAAGAACCCTCATTAAAATCATATGGCTTAATCGTTGAAACCACTTTCGCTAAGTCCATATTTTTCAATCCAGCAAAAACCTGTGCCTTTTTAATTGCAACTGCCTCATCAATATTATCACCTGTAACAATACACCCTTTTAACGACCCTTTTTCACGCAAATGGCGTGTCAATGCACGGGTATCAATGTCGCTGATAGCCACAATATTATGCTTAGATAAATATTCATCCAGTGGCATTGTGTTACGCCAATTGCTGAGCATTAACGGTAAATCACGAATGATTAAACCAGAGGCGTGGATTCTGTCAGATTCTTCATCAACCGTATTAGTACCTGTGTTACCGATGTGTGGATAAGTCAGTGCAACAATTTGTTGTGCATATGAAGGGTCAGTTAGAATTTCTTGATAGCCTGTCATTGAAGTATTAAACACCACTTCGCCCACTGTGTCGCCATTAGCGCCAATAGATTTTCCTTTGAAAATCATTCCATCCTCTAACGCTAATAATGCAACTTGTGGCACTGAATACTCCTTGGTTCAAAACTGCAGAAATTTTACCATAACTGACACTCAAAATGCTATAATATTGACTTTAAAATAAGTTGAGAATCAGCATGGAAATTATCGTAGAAAATATCAAATGTGGTGGTTGTGCTGGCACAATTACCAAAAAGTTAAACGCAACATTTGACACGGAAAGCACCGATGTTAATGTTGAGCAAGGCATTGTAAATATTGACCTTGATGACGGCAAGCGAGGTGATTTGGCTAAAATTTTGTTAGGTTTAGGTTACCCTGAAACTGACTCGGTACACGGTTTAGGCTCGGCAAAAGCGAAGGCAAAATCATTCGTTTCTTGCGCTATCGGGAAGATGGATAAATGATAATCATTCTAAATGGCAAGTCGTTAGAAGTGGATGACGGATTCAACGCCCACGATTTAATCGTGCAATTAGGCTATGAAAATCAACGCATTGCACTGGAAGTGAACGAAGCGATTATTGCCAAATCTAAGCACGCTGAATTTATTTTAAATGAGGGCGATAAAGTTGAGATTATCAAGGCTGTGGGTGGCGGTTAGTCGTTAAATCCTAATATCCACTCAATTTTTTGTTCGATTTGTTGCATTTCATCTGCGTTTAAAGTTGCAATGGCAGAGGAAGTGAATTTACCTATGTCTAATGCACGAAATTGTGTGCATAAAACATCTGAATCGTGAGACAATTTATTGCGTTTAACAACTCTTAGGCGTAAAAATTCGTCGTTCATTAAAGCGGTGGTTAATGGCAATATATTAACGGTGCTATAATTAATTTCATTTAATTTATTGGACTGAATAACCAGAACTGGTCTCACTTTTCCAACTTCTGCACCTCTACTTGGATTGAGATTAGCTAAATAAATATTACCCCTGACAAATATTTCGTTCATTTTTTTGATAATTTTAAATTATCCATTGTCTGCTTAATAATATCATCACTAACCCAGCCTTTGAGGGACTCTTCTTGCAAACCATCCATTAGTGCATTGTCAAAAACTTGCATTTCTTTAAACATCCTACCATCTGCCACTTCTCTGCGTGCTGAATCTTGCATTTGTTTGATGTTTTTTGCCCTTTCATTCTTTTTACGATAATCCGTAATCGCCTTGCGAATTAACGCACTTTTAGAAATATGCTCTTCTAATGCCATTTCATTGATTTGATTAAAAAAATCATCTTGTGTTTTTAAAGTAATTGTTTTCATAATACTTAAGTAATGTAAAAAGTAATACCCATTATAATACCCTAATCCAAAAAATGCAAATCTGACACCAACCCTTACTACCACAGCAGAAGGTGAATTGGCTTTAGCCAAGAGAGGCTACCCTGGGGTATTTCAAAAAAATCACCGTGGAACCACTGGGTGGCACTAAGATTTTTTTAAAACACTGTGATAGCAAGGCTTAACGCCATATTCACACTTTCTATCTTTGGATTAGGGTAATACTTTTTCTACACCATCCACTCTTTTTTTATTTCATCTACAGAAAACGGCTTAACGCTAAATTGCTGCGCCACGCCGACCTTAAGTTTAACCTCCACATCAACCGACGCTTCTTCTCGACCTTGGGAATAGCGGGCTAATATACGAGTAGCAATTTTGACATCTTCTTGATTGGGTTCGCCGTCAATTAACGCCAAAGGTCCATTACAACTGGTCGGATAGAGGCTGGCGTATTGATTACGATACCCTTCTAAAAATTTAACTTCGCCTTCTTCTCGAGCAACAATCATTTTAAATCGTGGGCTTGGACGGATGTGTCTGCCGACTTTGAGCATCATTAAATCATCCAATTCATACTCACGATTGCCACGGGATTGCCACATATCCACTAATTTATCGGAATATTGTTTGTCAGTTAAAAAGCAACAACCGCCAGCAGGCGTGGCGTAATCGTCGAACCCATATTCTTTGGCGAGTGCCATTTGTGGCTTGCGGGTTCTGCCTGAAAAATCCAAGAGTTTTTCTCTATCTACCCAGCCTTCAATTTCCGCTTTGGTTTCTGGTAAATGTTTAGCACACAAAGGGCGTAACAGCAAATCATCAGCCCCCGATTCTGCTTGCACAATCGGCATGGTTTCTTTGCGTTGCGACATCGGGCGTTGTCCCATCACTTCGCCAGTAATGATAAAGTCAAACTCATTTTCCAGCATCCACTCTTTGGCTTTTTTCACCATAAAACCCTTGCAATCAAGACAAGGATTCATATTTTTGCCGTAGCCGTGTTTCGGATTGAGCAACACATCACGATACTCTTCAATCACATCAATAATATGTAATTTAATCCCCAATTGTTCCGCAACCCACAAAGCATTATTGCGTTTTTGCTTGTCCGATTTTTGCTTGCGAATGGCGTGTGTATGCCCTTCTACACAAAATCCCGTGAAAAAATTAATGCCCTCAACATGAATCCCTTGATCGAGTAATAATTTGGTGCTCAATAACGAATCCAATCCACCTGAAATCAATGACACGGCTCTAATTTGTTTACTCATTTTCTCACTCCATTTACTCGACACCAATCGTCTTTTTGTACCACCGTTAACTCCGAAAAATACTCACCATAAGTCGTTAATATCATCTCAACTTGCTCATGCAAAATACCCGATAAAGCAATACGCCCACCCGATTTTACCAATCCCGAAAGATGCTCACACAAACCCACCAAAGGCTTTGCCAAAATATTCGCAATCATCAAATCTACTTTTTCCAACTGCCCTTCATCATCCGTATGCACAACGGTAATTTTTGCCATTTCTTGATTATTTTCCACATTATTTTGCGTCGCTATCACCGCCTGCGGGTCATTATCCGTGCAAATCGCCTGACTCGCCCCCAACTTCACCGCAGCAATTGCCAAAATCCCCGTACCCGAACCATAGTCAATCACCGTTTGATTAATCGGAGGATTTTCATCCAAATATTGCAAGCATAAGTCCGTCGTTTGATGCGTCCCCGTGCCAAATGCCAACCCTGGATCCATATTAATAATCACCGCATTTTCAGGCAATTCGTGGCTGTCTTCCCACGACGGACAAATCCAAAGACGCCTGCCAAATTGCATCGCATGAAAATCTTTCTTACACTCATCTTCCCAAACCCTGTCTTTTAATAAAGCAAAATCCACCTCATCAATATCGCAAATCTGCTTCAACCTATCTTTAACATACGACTGATCCGTCTCAACAGGAAACAACGCCGTTATTGTCACATTCTGCCACAACGGCGTCGTCCCCACTTCGGGCTCAAAAATCGCATCATCGTGCGTATCACTAAAAGTCACAGAAACACTGCCCAAGCCCATCAAAACTTCACTAACGAAATCTGCCTGTTGTTTTGAGGTTTTAAGTGTCATTTGCATCCAATCCATAAGAAGGAAATTATACCGAATTTTAATTCCACATAAAAACCAAGTAAATAAATCAAGTAATACATTATAATAGCCGAATTATTACACTATTAGGAATAAAAATGGCACTAGAAAGAACAGGAAATGGATATTTGGTTGATCCAACTATTTGGAGCGAAGAAATTATGCATGAAATGGCAAAAGAAGACGATCTTGAATTAACAGAAAGCATGGTGATACAAATTATGGCCGCACGAGAATATTTCGCTGAAAACTCATCAGTCCCACCAATTAGAACTTTTTCAAAAGTTGTTGGTATTGACAAAAAAATCTTATTTAAGGAATGGCTAACGGGTCCAATGAAGCCAATCACAAAATATGGTGGTATGCCTCAGCCTACTGGTTGCGTCTAAATTCACACCATTTTACACCCACGCCCGGCGTGGGTGTAAAATGACTTAAAACTCAAAGTCATCTGAAGTTAAGAATACATGCTTATTTTCGGCAAAATGAATAGAGGAATTTTTAGTATCTACCTTATATTGCTCTAGAGATCCAGCTTCGTTGATAATGCTATCAATTGCCTCTTTATCGCAAATATATTCCCCTAACTCTGTACCTAAATATTCAAAAATACTGGATTTTACCAATTGCTCTTTTGGGTTAATTTCATGATGTTTGTAATTTAGATTGACATAGCTTGACACACTAGGCAATGCATAATCGCCACTAATATGAGTCGCTTTAAACCTACCTTGAAATAAAGCCCCTGTTCTTTCGTGTTTTTGATTGAACAACTTAACATAAGAACTTCCGAGCCTTTGCATAAACTTTGAAATACCATCATCGGACTGCTGCTGTAGTAATAAATGAAAATGATTGGGTAGCAAACAATAAGCAACAATCTTAACTAGCTGCGTTTGATTTTCCAGATTTTTATTTTGTCTTTTCTCTCTCCTGCACATACGAAACGCATTGCTGGTGTTGGTATTATTCAAATCTTGTAAACGGTTAAAGAAAAAGTATAATTCATCTTTATTGGTAAAAATAGTGCGTTTATCCACACCACGATTAAAAACATGATAATACTCACCATTTACTAATTGTATCTTTCTGATCGCCATAATACGCATTTTACACCCACGCCGGGCGTGGGTGTAAAACAATTAAATCAAAGAAGGGTTTTGACTGAGGCGAGTGCTGTGTTTAAATTACTTGGGTCTGTGCCGCCACCTTGTGCCATGTCAGGGCGACCGCCGCCTTTGCCGCCGACTTGAGTGGCAACATGGTTGAGGATTTTTCCAGCTTGGTATTTATCGGTTAGGTCTTTGGTAACGCCTGAGACTAAGGATATTTTATTGCCGTCAACGGCAGCCAAGACAATGATGGCGGAGCCGAGTTTGTCTTTGAGTTTGTCGGCGATGTCGCGTAAATCTTTGCCGCTGACGCCTTCGACGATGCTTGATAATAATTTAACGCCGTTGATTTCTTCTGCTTGATTGATTAAATCATCGCCTTGGTTACTGGCGAGTTGTTTTTGGAATGAGGTGATTTGTTTTTCTAGGTCTTTTTGGGTTTTGATTAACTGGGCGACTTTTTGGGCGGCTTGGGCATTGTTAGATTTTGTCATTTGTGCGATTTGACTCAAACTGTCTTGGGTTTGGTTGTCAAATTGATAGGCATCATAACCCGTAATCGCTTCAATACGACGCACACCAGCGGCAACACCGCCTTCGGAAGTGATACGGAATAAGCCAATATCGCCTAATTGATGAACATGTGTACCACCGCAGAGTTCGACTGAAAAATCGTCTTTACCCATGGTTAAAACACGCACTTTGTCGCCGTATTTTTCGCCGAAAAGTGCCATTGCACCGTTCTTTTTTGCGGTTTCAATATCGGTTATAGCGGTATGCACTTCGGTGTTACCTAAAATCTTGCGATTAACCATGCCTTCGATTTTTTCGATGTCTGATTTGACAATGGTTTCGTCATGTGAAAAGTCGAAGCGTAATTTTTCGCTATCCACTAACGAGCCTTTTTGGGTAACAGTTTCGCCCAAAACAGTCCTAAGTGCGGCGTGCAATAAATGCGTGGCTGAGTGGTTGCGGGCAATGCGCTTGCGAGAGGCTTTATCGACATTTGCTTCAACTACATCGCCGACTTTTAAACTGCCTTTTTCTAAAATACCGTGATGCTCAAAAGCACCCGATTTTTGTTTTTGTGTGTTGCCGACTTGGAAAATAACATCGCCATTTGACAAAATGCCTGAGTCGCCAACTTGTCCACCCGATTCACCGTAAAAACTGGAACTTGCCAACACCACAATCGCTTGCTCTCCTGTATTAATACCGTCCACCAACTCGCCTGCTTGCACAATCGCTTGCACGGTTGAGGCGTTTTCTAATTGTTCGTAACCTAAAAATTCAGTGGCTTCACTAATCGCCACGCCTTTTTGTGTGGTTTTAAAATCGCCTGCTTGGCGGGCACGGTCTCTTTGCTTGGTCATTTCGACTTCAAACCCTGTCATATCAATGGTTAAATCGTGTTCACGGGCAACATCGGCAGTCAAATCTGCGGGGAAGCCGTAAGTATCGTAGAGTTTAAAAATGGTTTTGCCATCAATTTCACTGCCTTTAAGTTGTGCGATTGCATTGGTCAAAATACCCATACCTTTGTCCAAAGTCTGTGCAAAATTCTCTTCTTCTCGCTTCAAAACTTTCTCAACATTTGCCAAAGATTTTTTGAGTTCTGGGTAAACTTCTTTGAGTTCCAACGACAAAACAGGGGCTAAACGATAAAAGAATGTTTTGTTAATCCCAATTTTATGTCCATGACGAATTGCACGACGGATGATGCGTCGTAAAACATAACCCCGCCCTTCATTCGATGGAATCACACCATCAACAATCATAAATGCCGTTGAGCGAATGTGGTCAGCAATCACGCGAACTGAAGCGTTATTTTGCTTAATATCATCACCTGTCAAGGCAACCACGGCTTTGGTTAAGGCTTTAAAACCATCGGTATCGTAATTATTATTTTTATGTTGCAACACGGCTGCCAAACGCTCAAGCCCCATTCCTGTATCCACACACGGCGCATCCAAGGGTTTCAAATAGCCATCTTCTTGCTTGTCATATTGGGTAAAAACCAAATTCCAAATCTCGATATAACGGTCGCCGTCTTCATCTGCGTGTCCTGGAGGTCCGCCAGCGATGTCATCACCATGGTCGTAAAAAATCTCACTGCAAGGCCCACAAGGCCCCGTATCGCCCATTTGCCAAAAATTATCTTTAGCACCACAACGAGAAATGCGACTTTTCGGGAAACCAATTTCATTCACCCAAATATCTTCCGCTTCATCGTCTTCTTCAAACACACTCACCCACAATTTTTCCTTTGGCAAGCCGATTTCCACCGTCAAAAACGCCCATGCATATTGAATAGCTTCGCGTTTGAAATAATCACCGAACGAGAAATTACCTAACATCTCAAAAAAAGTATGGTGGCGGGCGGTGTAGCCGACATTTTCCAAATCATTATGCTTGCCACCTGCCCGCACACATCGCTGGCAAGAAACGGCACGGGTATAGGGGCGTTTTTCCACGCCACTAAATACATCTTTAAATGGTACCATGCCCGCATTAACAAACAATAAAGTTTTATCATTATGCGGCACCAGAGAGCTACTCGGTTCAATGGTGTGTCCTTTTGAAGCGTAGAAATCTAAGAATTTTTGTCTAATTTGTGCGGTTTTCATTTGCGTGCTGCATTTTCTATAAAATGCTTAATTATACCTATTGAATAAACGAAGTATCGCCTGCACCTTGGCGAATAATTTCCATCCCACCTAATGACAAATCAATCACCGTGGTTGGCTCGGGCGGGCAATAACCATCGTCAATAATCACATCCACCTGCTTATCCAACGCATCACGCACATCATCAATGTCATAAAAATCAAGCCCTTCAAGGATTAACGACACGCTCATCAACGGGGCATCTAATAAATCAAGAATGGCTTGCACCACGCTATGTGGGGAAATTCTTAAGCCAATCGTTTTCTTTTTCGGGTGCAATAATCGCTTCGGCACATCTCGTGTACCTTGCAAAATAAAAGTATAAGCCCCTGGTGATATTTTCTTTAACAAACGAAATGCATTATTGTCCAATTTTGCATACTCACCAATGTCTGATAAATCCCGCATCATCAAAGTAAAATCGTGTTGCTTGGGTAAACTACGAATTTTACGAATGCGTTCTAAGCCATTTTTATTACCCAACGCCGTGCCTAATGCATAGCCCGAGTCCGTCGGATAAGCAATCACCCCACCCCCTTTCAATGCTTCCACTACTTGCTTAATCAAACGCATTTGTGGATTTTGCGGGTGAATAACTAAAAGTTGTGCCATTACCAACTCCCCCATAAAACCTTATCAGTAGGCAAAGATTTTAATCGTCCAATCTGCACCCGTTGATTCCCCCAACCATGATAATCCGAACCGCAAGAATACAACAAGTTATGCTCATCTGCCCACTTTGACATCTGCACAATTTCCTCATCGGTGCTATGCGCAGTAACGACTTCCACCCCATCTAATCCTGCATTCGATAGATGCGAAAGCATTCTTTGGATTTTAGTATTAGTCATTCGATAACGCAAAGGATGTGCCAAAACTGCTACCCCACCTGCGGCGTGAATCCACTCAATCACTTCGTCAAATTGTGCCCACTTAGCGCCAACACCGCCAGGTTTTTTGCCTGTTAAAAAGCGCCTGAATACGGATTTCATATCTTTACAAATCCCCTCTTTAATCAACATTTGTGCAAAATGCGTGCGGGTTATCATTCCACCTTTGGCTAATTCTTGGGTTTTTTCCAAAGCATTATAAACCCCTGCACCACCCAAACCGCGTGCCATTTTTTCGGCTCTTATTTGACGAAAATCTTGATGTTGTTTCAAACCCGCTTGCAGAATTGAATTACTTTTATCCACCTTTAATCCAACAATATGAATGGTCATATTACTCCACATCGCTGATATTTCAACGCCATGAATCAAGTTAATATTTTGACTATCAGCCTCTTGTTGTGCCTCGTCCAGTCCGTCCGTAGTATCGTGGTCAGTCAGTGCAAACACCTCACATCCCGAATCTTTTGACAGACGCACAACTTCACTCGGCGACAAAACACCATCGGAATAATAAGAATGGTTGTGTAAATCAATCATTTGTAAACATTTTTCCTATGTTTTATTTTGATAACGGAAATGGTTATCTCTTCATCGTTAATACTATACAACACTCTATAATCACCAATTCGATAACGATAATAAGGAGATAAATTGCCGACCAATTTTTTACCCATATAGGGGTTTTCTAACAACTTGGTTTGAATGATTTTAACAATCTTAGATTGCCAAGTTTTATCAATTTTTTTTAAATCTTTGATGACTTTATCATCAAATAGCAGTTTATACATTATGGGGCTGTCGAATGTTGAGAGCACAACTTAGGGAATACAGAAAATAGTATTTTCAATGTTCAACAGCTCCATTAAGTGCCTTTTCTAACTCATCCACGCTGATAAGATTGCGATTCTCATCCTTGACACGACTTTGTACCTCGTAATAATCCAGCATATCATCCAAATAATTACCTAATGCCTCTTTCACAAAAAAACTTTTAGGGCGTTTTGTAGCTCCTGCCAAACTGTCTAACTTAAATTGCATTTCTTCATCTAATCTTACAGATAACATTGGTTAACTCCTTTTTTGTATGATATGTATGACAAGTATAACATATTTGTCTTAAGAAGTTATCCTATATAATGTGTCCTTATCATCATTAAACAAACTTACTCTATGTGCGGAATTGTTGGCGGAATTTGTAGAAACAATATCACCTCCCTATTACTCAGCGGACTCAAACGCTTAGAATATCGTGGTTATGATTCAGCAGGATTAGTGGTTTTAAATAACGATAATACTTTACAGCGTGCTCGTGCAGCAGGAAAAGTGGTTAATCTTGAAAATAGTATTGACTCAGAAATTGTCAATGGCGGGATTGGTATTGCTCATACGCGCTGGGCAACGCATGGCAAACCAACTACCAAAAATGCACATCCGCATATTTGTAATGGTGATGTTGGTGTAGTGCACAACGGCATTATTGAAAACTTCTTAGAGCTCAAAGCCGAACAACAAGCACAGGGCTATCATTTCACTTCTGACACTGATACTGAAGTCATTGCTCACGCTATTCATCAAACATTGCAAGACTGTGAAACTTTATTAGAAGCCGTACAAAAAGCTGTGCAAACTTTTGAAGGAGCTTATGGTATCGGTGTGATTTCGCCGAAAAATCCAGACCATATTGTGGTTGCTCGAAGTGGTTCTCCGTTAGTGATTGGCGTTGGTGAAAAAGGCAATTTTATCGCCTCAGACCAAGTGGCATTGTTGGATGTGACCAAACAATTTATCTTTTTGGAGGAAGGTGATATTGCTGATATTACTGCAGATTCCATCAATATTTTTGATATAAATAACACACCAGTAGAGCGAGAAATTAAGACTTCAAAACTCAAAAGTGGGCAGATTTCAAAAGGTAAATATGACCACTATATGCAAAAAGAAATCTTCGAACAACCTCAAGCCATTGCTGACACATTGGAATCACGCATCACCAAAGACAAGGTATTAACTTCAGCTTTTGGGCATGAAGCAAAAGACATATTTGAAAAAGTAGAGCACATCCAAATTATTGCTTGTGGCACCAGTTACAACGCAGGTTTGGTGGCAAAATATTGGCTAGAAGACATAGCCAAAATTCCAACACATATTGAGGTCGCCAGTGAATATCGCTACCGCAACCCCATTATTTTAGACAATACTTTATTTATCACCATTTCCCAAAGTGGCGAAACTGCCGATACTTTGGAAGCCCTTCGAGCCGTCAAAAAACGCAATGAAAATATCCACTCACTAACGATTTGTAATAGCGCTGAGTCTAGCTTAACCCGTGAATCCGAACTGACTTTTTTAACCCACGCTGGCGTAGAAATCGGCGTTGCCAGTACCAAAGCGTTTACTACACAATTAGTTTCACTCGCCCTATTATCTGTTGCTATTGGTAGATGTCACGGGAAGGTGTCAACAGAACAAGAAAAAGCAATTGTCGATGGACTTAACCATTTGCCAGGCTTGATTAAGAATGCATTAGAGCAAGAGGATCAAATCATTGAACTCGCTAAAACTTTCAAAGATAAGTTTAACGCCTTATTTTTAGGCCGTGGCTCAATGCACGCCATCGCCATGGAAGGTGCACTAAAACTTAAAGAAATCAGTTATATTCATGCCGAAGCCTACCCCGCCGGTGAACTCAAACACGGTCCAATCGCTCTAATTGACCAAGACACACCAGTCATCGCTGTTGCTCCAAATGACGAATTATTAGACAAATTAAAATCCAATCTACAAGAAGTCAAATCCCGTGGCTCACAAATGGTCGTTTTCGAAGACGAAACCTCTAATGTCACCCCAATGAAGGGATTAACTATTATCCCAATTACCAAAAACCTTGGTCGCATCACTGCCCCAATCATCTTCACCATCCCTTTACAGTTACTCAGCTACCATGTGGCATTGATTAGAGGTACAGATGTTGATCAACCGCGTAATCTAGCTAAGTCAGTCACAGTTGAGTAATCGGCAAAACGCTATCAAGTTTAGCGTTATATTCCAGTAAACTTTTTTGATAATTTGTTGATGCCTGGATGTAACCCAAATCCACATCGCGTTTTTCTTGATAAGCGTAGACGAGCATTTTGACGGTAGCAGCTTGCGCCAAATAATCTTTGCGTATTAGTTTAACTTCCTTTTCTATATTCGTGATTAATTTTTGATGTTCATCAAGTGACTTCCTTGCTAAATGCAATCCAACAATCAGAGCTTGGACACCTGATAGAATGTCATGTAACTTATTATCATAATCTATATTAAGTTTTCGCAAATTTAATTGCGCTACCTGAATATCTTTTTGACTGTTGACATCAGCGCCAATTGGCATACTAAAATCAATACCAGCAGTATAAAGAATGCTTTTATTATCATAGATTGCACTCATTGTATTACCCTTATTATCATTTCTTTCGGCGCTAATGCTAAAGTCTAATTTAGATAAAGACTGGTTCTTATGGTGCTTTAAGTCAATCTCTTTTAGACGCCTATCAATATCTTGCTTCAATAAAGTGCGTACATTTTGGCGTAAATAATGCGTTAAATTAGAGACTATCTTCGGATTTTTATTAACATCTATCTCAGGACTCTGAGACCATAAACTTGTGTCATTTAATGCACTAACTAATTCTTTCTTCAAAGATTGTAATTTACTGTCATTACCTAACGCATCTTGATTGGCACGCAGAATAGCTATTTTTATTATTGACCTATCTTTTGCTTTACTGCCCTTGATCATTGTTAATGACTGCTTATAATTTTGATAAATATCAGCATTTTTTTGATAAAAATTCCAGTCAATGTATTGCTTTAAACGATCAACCAAGAATTTTTCTTGCGCATCACCAAAATCCAATTTTTCCCGTTCTAAATCTAAAATATCACGATAATAAGTTTTTAAACTTGATGCGTTACCATCATGCTTTAACAATGGATACTTATATTTTATTGTATAATTATTATCAAAAGTAGTGATGCTATATTTAGCATTTGAACCTGTATAAAGTTCATCCCTCTTATAACGTATTGTATCCGTATCTGGAATTGAACGCTTGGCGCTTAATGTCAAACTAGAAGGGTTAGATAAGAATCTCTTTTCAGCTGATAATCCAACAGACTTACTATTCTTTCGTCGATGTTTTTCATAAATAGATTTGGAGTCCGTCTCTTTATCCATGTCATAATAGTTATTTGAAAGTGACATTGTTAAATTAGTATTCCAACCTACATAATTTTGCTTGCTAGCTTCTAACTCTACCTTCTTAATAGCGACATAAATTTGATCTTTTTCAAAATGTGTATCTTGACTTAATACTTTATTGATAAATGCTTTCTCAGTTAACGCCAAAGCATTAACTGCAAAAAAGAATAATGTTACCCCAATACTAATCTTTATCATTTTGGGTTTTATTATAATGAATAGAGGGTTCATTAACAGCCATATCAAAGCTGCTGATAAATTCATTAAAAGAATAACCAAGTGCTTGGCATATTTGATGCGTCTCTACTAAATCAATCAGGCGGTCACCACTTTCGTATTTACTGACGAACGACTGTGGTTTTTGTAAATTTTTTGCTAATTGTGTCTGCGTTACCCCTTGCGTCTTTCTGGCATTAACCAACAATTTTCTTAAAACTTCTCGTTTCCTATCAAATGGATTTCTTTTACTCATACTACTATCCTAATTTAGAATAGTAAATATCCTGTTATAGGATAATATAAGTACCTCCTTAACAAAGAAAGATTAAAGGTATTACTGTTAAATTAATATGAGCGGGTATTTTAAAATAGTGCTTTTGCAAAAGCACTATTTGCCTCTACAAAACCTTTAATACTACCACAATCAAATCGCTTTCCTTTAAATTGATAGGCAATGACTTTGCCGGTTTTGGCAAGGGTCATTAGGGCATCGGTAATTTGAATTTCACCATTTTTATCAGGTGGGGTGTTTTCTAAAATAGTGAATATTTCTGAAGTGAAAATGTAGCGACCAATAATGGCTAAATTTGTGGGGGCATCTACAGAGGTAGGCTTTTCTACCATATTATGAACGCGATAGGCGTTGGTAGAATCTGCTAATAATTCGCCATCAATAACGCCATATTTATCCACTTCACTCATTGGCACTTCTTCAATGGCGACGATACAGCAATCAGAGTGTTGCTCATAAAGTTTAGTCATTTGCGCAAGAACAGTGTCACCTGTATTGGTACACAAATCATCGCACAAAACAACAGCAAAAGGTTGATTGCCGATCAAGGGTTTTCCTGTGTGGATAGCGTGACCCAAACCTAGCATTTCTGTTTGCTCAATGTAAGAAAAATTACACTGTTCGGAAGCATGATTAACTTCCTCCAATAAGGATTCTTTAGGGGTGCCTTGAACACTGGCTTCGATTTCTGGGTGGGGTTGAAAATGGTCTTTAATGGCTTGTTTGTGTTTGCTGGTAACCATGACAATATCATTGATGCCTACACTCATCGCTTCCTCTACACCGTATTGAATTAGAGGCTTGGCGAGAATAGGTAGCATTTCTTTGGGAACTGCTTTAGTAGCAGGTAAAAAACGTGTTCCGTAGCCTGCAACTGGAAATAAACATTTATTGATTGACATTATTGTAGGCTGCTTGCAAGGATATTTTTACCATTTTCAACGCCTGGCTGATCATAGGTATTAATTTGTAAAAACTGTCCAATGGTGGACACTAAAAGTTGGTAACTAAACATTAATTTGGCAATATTGTATTCATCAACTGTAGAGATTGTAACCACATCACAGGGAATGTCTTTTTGATCCTCAACAGATTGAATGGTGGCATCAGCTTGTTTGTTGAGCAGGTCGTTAAAACTTAATCCTTCAGCATATTCCAAACCTAAGTTGGCGTTCGATTTGGGAATAATAGTATCATCTTTTAAGTCGGCAATTTTAATAAAGGTGACTGTTTTATCACGCACACCGTCAATGATGAGCTGTAAAAAACTGTGCTGATCAACGGGACCAATTAAGGCAATGGGGGTCAGCGCTTGACGGGTCTTATTAATATTAAGTTTACCCAAGCTTTCTGCCCAGAGTTGTACATACCATTTGTTAAAACTTTCCAGTGAGGATGAATAGGAAAAAATAGTGTTAATATTAAATCGTGATTTATTTTCTACTAAAAATCTTGCCTTACTAATAATTGGCTCATAGTATTCTTTTTGTTCGAAAAAACTATCTGAAACACGCTTGCAGCCATTCAACAAGTTATCAATATCCACACCCACCATTGCAAGTGGCACTAAACCAACCACACTAAACACTGAAAAACGCCCACCAACATTTTCAGGTAATTCAAAAGCCTTAATATTATTATCATTTGCGTATTGAGTCAATCCTGTCTTTGCCTCAGAAACGATGGTGCAATTACTGCCCTTCATTTCCACTAAAGTACCTAAATACTTAAATAGACTGATAGTTTCGATAGTATTACCCGATTTGGAAATAATAACAAAATGCGCATCATTAATATCGAGTTTCTTTAAACAATGTTTGATTTCAAGTGGGTCAACCGTTTCCAGAAAAACCAAATCTTTTGGGTACTTATTTGATGGCAATAAAAACTCATAAATCGCCCTTGCACCCAAACTTGAGCCACCGATGCCAAGCACAACAATATGAGATTGTGTTACCGTGGTAGCATAGTTTTTAATATCGCTGGTGTCTTGATATGGCAGGTCATAATAGCCAATTTCACCCCGTTCATCTTTAATGCGTTGGAAGATATCATCGTTAGAATGAATTTGGTAAAAGTTTTTATTGTATTCCATGTGAGTTATTATAACCATAACTGCCACTATCACGCTATAATTTACCGCTATGAGCGACAACACAACAAACGACAAACCCGTCATTAACTTTATCCGTCATCAAATCAACGATGATTTGAATAACAACTTGCACGAGGCTATCCAAACCCGCTTTCCACCTGAGCCAAATGGCTATTTGCATATTGGTCATGCGAAGTCTATTTGCTTAAATTTCGGCTTGGCTAAGGATTATAACGGTAAATGTAATTTGCGCTTTGACGACACAAACCCCGCTAAGGAAGATGTGGAATTTGTCGAATCAATTAAAAACGATGTGCAGTGGCTGGGCTTTGAATGGGATGGCGAAATTCGTTATAGTTCAGATTATTTTCCAAAATTCTACCAATATGCGATTGAGTTAATTAACAAAGATTTGGCGTATGTGTGTTTTTTAAACGCCGAAGAAACCCGTGAATATCGTGGCACGCTAAAAGAAGCGGGCAAAAACAGCCCATACCGCAACACCACAAAAACAGAAAATTTAGACCTACTTGCACAAATGAAGGAAGGAAAATTTTCCGAAGGCGAGTGCGTTTTGCGTGCCAAAATTGATATGGCATCAAAGTTTATGTGTCTGCGCGACCCTGCCCTTTACCGCATTCGTTTTGACAAACATCATCAAACGGGCAATGAGTGGCGTATTTATCCAATGTATGATTTTGCCCATTGTATTTCTGATGCAATTGAAGGCGTTACCCACTCGCTTTGCACTTTGGAGTTTCAAGATAATCGTCGTTTGTATGATTGGATGTTAGACAATTTGGACGATTTCAACCAACCAAATCGCCCCCACCAATACGAATTTTCACGCCTAAATCTTGAATACACGGTAATGAGCAAACGCAAACTACAGCAATTAGTGGAAGATGATTTGGTTTCTGGCTGGGACGACCCACGGATGCCAACACTTTCAGGTTTGCGTCGTCGGGGTTATACCGCTGCGAGCATTCGTGATTTTACCGATAGAATTGGTATTTCAAAAGTGGATAGTATGACCGATATGGCAATTTTGGAAGCCGCTGTGCGTGATGATTTAAATGCCGTTGCCCCTCGCACAATGGGCGTAATTAATCCCATTAGAGTCATTATTGAGAACTATCCAGAAGACAAAGTGGAAACTTTACAAGCCCCAATTCACCCCCAAAATGAAGCAATGGGCAAACGAGAAATTTTCTTTTCCAGAGAGTTGTATATCGATAGAGCCGACTTTGAAGAGGTAGCACCGAACAAAAAATTCAAACGCCTTGCGATTAATAAAGAAGTGCGTTTGCGTAATGCCTATGTCATTAATGCCACGACTTTTGACACCGATTTTAATGGCAATGTAACCACCGTTTACGCCACTTACGACCCAGAAACTTTAGGTAAAAATCCTGCCGATGGTCGCAAAGTAAAAGGCGTCATTCATTTTGTCGAAGCCAGCAAAGCCCTTGAAGCAGAATTCAGATTATACGAGCGCTTATTTACCTTGGAAAACCCAGGAAAAAATGACCACTTTGAACAATTACTCAACCCAGAATCTTTGGTAACCACTTATGGAATGGTTGAGCCAGGAATGAAAAATGCCAAACCTGAACAAGCCTATCAATTTGAACGAGAGGGGTATTTTTGCCGTGATGACAAAGAGGAAAGCAAGTACTTAGTCTTCAATAAAACCGTTGGCTTGAGAGACACTTGGAATAATTGAATTTTTTTAAAAAAATAAAAAGACAGTCACAAATATTGTAAAATTCCGTTTACGGGGCGTAGCGCAGTCTGGTAGCGTACCACACTGGGGGTGTGGTGGTCACAGGTTCAAATCCTGTCGTCCCGACCATATTAAAACACAATTCTAATTTTATATTAGGGTCTTAACTAGTTAAGCAATTTTTAATTGCTTAAAATACTAGTTATGAAAAGGAAAAATAAGTATTACAACCGTTCAAGACTTTCAGAGGCAAAATTTAGAGAAGTTATTAAATATTTTTCAGTGGATTTAAGCGCTACTCAAATAGCACAATTAACCAATCTAAATTTAAACACTGTTAATAAAATTTTGACACTTGTAAGGATAAGAATTTTTGAATTATCAGACCAATATCAACTTCAATCTGCCCCACTAGTGGGGCAGATTGAAGTTGATGAAAGCTACTTTGGTGCTCGGCGCGTCCGTGGGAAACGCGGCCGAGGTGCCAGGGGCAAGATAATCGTATTTGGCTTATTGAAACGAGGTGATAAGGTTTATACTCAAATTATAGAAAAGTGCGATAGAATAACCCTTCACAGCATAATAAAAGACAAAACATCAACAGATAGTATTATTAATTCTGACGGATGGCGTGGATATAATGGCTTGGTAGATTTTGGCTATAAAAAGCATTATCGTGTTCATCATGGTAAGAATGAATTTGCCAGAGGAAATTCTCATATTAACGGCATCGAATCTTTTTGGGGTTATGCTAAAATTAGACTAGTAAAATTTAAAGGAATGAATAAAAAAATGTTTAAATATCATCTTAAAGAATGTGAATTTAGATTTAATAATCGTAAGCAAGATATGTATAAAATCTTACTTGATAATTTTAGAAAAGAGCCGCTTAACTAGTTAAGACCCTTATATTAATTTAGTAGTTTATCCAAAAACATCTGTTGGTATCGTCTATCCCAATCTTTAAACTGAATGGTGGTTTTACCATCAGGAAAGACCACACTCATTTTCTCAAAATCAAGGGTGTAAATACTTAAATCGGGCTCAACTAATACTGCCCTTGGGTCGTTGTGTTGCGTGGGCATATATTGACTATTTACCCTTAATCGTTTTGGGTTGATTGCATTCAGTAGGGATTGTCCGTTGATATTTTTATGGGGTGTCATACCGATAATATCCAAAATACTCGGCACGATATCTGCTTGTGAAATGGGTGCATTTTGATTGTGCAATAATTGTGCAACTTTGGATTTTGGTGCAGAAATTAGCAAGGAATTATGAATGGTGTTTAGGTGCGGATTTTGATTAAATTTCCCTGCCTTTCCATCCTCTCCACCTAAGCCTTGCCCGTGGTCAGCGGAATAAAACACCCAGCTATTTGGATACTCTGTGCGTATTTTTCTAATCAATTTTGCTAAATAGTCATCAGTTTTAATAACGGTATTATCGTAGGCATTAATGGAGTTTGGCTCGCTTTCAGGCAAGAATTTTTTATGCATTTTGGTAGAATGCTCTGCATAAGGATAATGTGAGCCGTCCATTTGCAAAGCTAAGAAAAATGGCATTTTTTGCTTACCGATTTTATCAATATAGGGGATTGCAATTTCATTCAATACTCGCATATCATCAGCACCTTTATGCACCGACGCATTTTTATTCATTTGCACACCATGCCAAAAATAATCTACATCCTTGTCAACGAATAAATCCTTAATATGTCCCCAATGCGTATCTTGTGCACTGATAAATGCGGTGGTGTATCCACGAGCTTTGGCATAGTTAAACACCGACGGCGTTTGATAAATTTTGCCTTTCGGGTCAATCCCTTCAATCCCCACTAGCATATAAGGCACACTGAGTCGGGTGTGTGTGCCGATGCTGAGTGCGTTGGTGTATTTAATCAGTTGTTTTTGCCTTTCAAGCTGTGCCAGTTGTGGTGTGGTATCTCGTTCGTAGCCGTAAATACCCATATGCGATAGCGTCAAGGATTCGCCTACGATATAAATAATATTTGGCAAGCCGTCGGTTGAAATTTGACTGGGAATTAGGCTCGGCTTATCGTGTTTAAATTCCAATACTTGCGTGCGTGACATTTGCAACAAAGTTGAATAATACGCCAAAGTTGAGTTTTGAAAATTATTCACCCCATACCAACTGAAAGTTGTTAATAGGTACAAAAGAGAAAATCCAATACATTACCCCAAAACTTCTGACAACTTTTTAAATTTTCTTATATAGAAGCCTTCTTCTTTTTCTGGTTCAATTCTACACTTTCTTGATACACATTCATTGGTTTTTTATATTCCAATGTCTCGTGGAATCTTCGATGATTATAGAACTCAATATAATCATCTACATCAGCGACTAGCTCACTAATAGATTGATACTCGTTTAAATAAATTCTTTCACATTTGGCACTTCGCCAGAAGCGTTCAATGCAAATGTTATCTGTAGCCCTACCTTTTCCATCCATTGATATTGTAACGCCTAAATCTTTTAAGCGTTTGGTATGCACTTCACTGGTATATTGAGCACCTTGATCGGTATTAAATATCTCTGGATGTGGGTGTTTATCTAGTGCATCATTTAATACACCCATTACCAATTGTGTATCCATAGTGTTGGATATTCTATGTGATAATACAGCCTTTGAATGCCAGTCAATAACAGCAGCCATATAAACCATACCGCCTGCAATCTTGATGTAAGTGATGTCTGTAGACCACACTTGATTAGCCTGATTAATATCAAGCCCCCTAAGCTTATAACTGTATTTTTTATGTGCTTTGATTGGTATTGTAGTATGGAGTGATTTAACTGCCAATACTGCCTTTAATCCTAACTCTTGGCGATAGCGTGCAACGGTGTTTAAACTGACTTTGCAACCCTCTTCAAGTAATTGTTGATGAACTTTTTTTTCACCATAGATGGGTATTTGTTCAAACACTTTGGTAATGTGTTTTTTAATTGTTTGCTTGGTGTGATTGACACTTGACTTGTAATAAAGCCCACTTCTGTTGACGCCTAACAATTGACATTGATGATTAACCGATAATAAGGATGGCTTGAGGTCAACTAATTGTTTGAGATTAGATGAGCCCAAGCTGACGAGCTTTTTTGATAACCACTCCTTTTCTACAGTTACCTTGCCAACGAGTGTAGTTAAGCGCTCATTTTGCTTTTGTGATTTAATAAGCGCTTCTTTGTATTCTTTGACTGCTTTTGATGGTTCCATAGCAATCTCTGCGTTGGCAAGGAAGGTCTTCTTCCAGTTTGCTAAATTCTGTGGAAGAATATTGTGTTTGCTGGCAATCTGTGCTAAAGTGCTTTCATTTTGTAATAACTCAAGCACTAATTTTGTTTTAAATGCTGAGGTGTATTTGGTTCGTTTTTTACTCATTTTTTTACTCCGATTTTTTTTGTTTAGTTTAACTTGTTCGAAATAAGAAAGTTTAGAATGTTGTCTGAAATTGTTGGGGTATTATACAAAGCAAAAATCAGATTTTTCCCAGTTTTAGAATGCCTGATAATAGGACTAAGAATAAATAAAAGCGACAACATTGCCAACGCAGTCAAGCCAAAATTAACGATAACACGCTTAACCTCCCAATGCTCAAAAATCCACGCAAAATCACGCACCACAAATAACTCTAACAAAGCAATTCCCAGCCAAACTAGAAGTGTTTTTGAAATTATTTGAGTGTGTTTAACCATGTCGCAACTGTATCCATTTCATTATATTTAGTCAAATCAATTTGTAATGGCGTAACTGAGACAAAATGGTTTGCAATCGCATGAAAATCCGTGCCCACACCATTATTGGCTTCTTTGCCATTTTCACCAATCCAAAATTTTGACGCATCATTTTCATCAACTGTGCTTTTTTCCGACTGGTGGCGTTTGCCTAATCGGGTGGTTTGTATCCCTTGAATTTCATCAATCGGCACATCGGGAATATTGATATTCAAAACCGTATCGTGCGATAACGATGCGTGAGAAATTTGTGCGACTAATCTTTGTGTGATGATGCCCGCCGTTTCAAAGTGCTTGCCCTCCCAACTCGCCAACGAAATAGCCAACGAAGGCAACCCTAAAAATCGCCCTTCAATCGCCCCCGCAACCGTGCCAGAATAAATCACATCATCGCCCAAATTCGCCCCAAAATTAATCCCCGTTACCACTAAATCAAAAGTTTCATCCAGCATTCCACTGAGTGCCAAATGCACGCAATCACTCGGCGTAGCATCAACACTATAAATATTTTTTTTAATTTCAATTGGCTGTAACGCCCGATTCAGCGTCAAAGAACTGCTAGACGCAGATTTGTTTTCATTTGGTGCAACGACAACGACCTCGTTCTCTTTGGATAAATATTGCACCAAAGTTTTGATACCTTGTGCATCAAAACCATCGTCGTTACTGATTAATATTTTCATCTTTTAGGAGTTTGAGCAAGTGTGATTTTTCAATATTTTCTTGGTCTGATTTTGAGTAAATGTCTATCAAATAAATACGATTATCTTTGGTAACAACATAGTAAACCACTCGAAACCCACCACCTTTACCTTTATTGGTCGATGAGTTTTTCAATCTAAGTTTATAGCAATTCTCAAACATTTCATCGCCAGAAAAGGGATTGTTTTCTAATAACTGATAAAGTATTTTTAAATCTTGAGCGATATTTTTATATTTATTTTTAAATTTCTTAATACTTTTGTCGAAATTAGCAATTCTGCTAATGATTTGATGTGCCATCTGCTCTGTCCATTTCCTCAAGTTCTGCAATTAACTCTTCTAAAGTTCCTGTGGCCTCGGCTTCACCTGCCTCAATTTGCTTTATTTGCTCCATCGCTTCTTGAAAACTCGCCAACAACACGGTTTTACTGGCGTCTGTATAAGGATAATTTCTATCATATTCATCACTCACTTCATAAATATCATCTTCACTATACAGTTTTTGCAATGCACCAATAATCGCTTGAGAGCGAGAAACTTGATAACCTTGTCGCTCATTATCAATCGCTTGAACCAAATATTTTGGCATTCTAATACTGATTTGCTGGGTTTCTAATCGACTCATATCCATCGCTTTTCTCCGAAAAAAATGACAATTATATCACTATTGTATTACAATGGTAATTTTATCTTTTTTAACGCCGACTTTAACCGTACCGCCCGTGACTAATTTTCCGAATAACAATTCATCAGCGAGTGGTTTACGGATTTCTTTTTCAATTAAACGCGACATTGGACGCGCGCCCATTTTGGCATCATAGCCATTTTTAGCAAACCATTTTCTGGCGGTTTCGGACACGATTAACGACACATTTTTTTCTTCCAACGCCGCTTCCAACTCAAACAAAAATTTATTAACCACAAAGACAATCGTTTCTTCGTTCAACGAATTAAAATAAATCACTTCCGACAAACGATTTCTAAATTCTGGAGTGAAAGCTTTCTTCAATTCACCTTCGTAATCTAATGAGTGGTCTTGCTCATTAAACCCAATCGATGCACGCCCAACACTTTGTGCACCGATGTTAGAAGTCATCACTAAAATCACATTCCTAAAATCGACTTCTCGCCCATTGGCATCGGTGAGTTTGCCGTTGTCCATCACTTGCAATAACAAATTAAAAATATCAGGATGGGCTTTTTCCACTTCATCGAGCAACAAAACGGCATACGGATTGCTATTCACCGCTTCGGTCAACAGCCCGCCTTCGTCATAGCCAACATAGCCCGGTGGCGAGCCAACCAATTTTGACATTGAGTGGCGTTCCATATATTCACTCATATCAAAACGCAATAATTTCACCCCCATAATACGGGCAAGTTGCTTGCAAATCTCAGTTTTACCCACACCTGTTGGACCTGCAAATAGAAAAGAGCCCATTGGTTTATCTTCGTATGACAAGCCTGAGCGAGATAATTTTATTGCAGTTGATAAACTCTCAACAGCCGCTTCTTGCCCAAACACACCGAGCTTTAAATCCGATTCTAAATTTTTCAACAAAGATTTATCATCATTCGTCACCTGACGCGATGGAATACGCGCCAATTTTGCGACAATGTCTTCAATATCGCCCACACCAATATTGGTTTTGCGTTTGGATTTTGGACGAATTTGTTGCAACGCACCCACTTCATCAATCACATCAATCGCCTTGTCAGGCAAGCGACGGTCGTTCATATAACGATGTGAAAGTTCCACCGCCGATACCAACGCTGCCTTAGAATATTTCACTTTGTGATGGTCTTGATAATGTCTTTTTAAACCATGCAAAATCTTAATCGTATCGTCCACCGATGGCTCATCAATATCCACCTTTTGAAAACGGCGTGTTAAGGCATGATCCTTTTCAAACACTTTACGATATTCTTCATAAGTGGTTGAACCCATACATTTTAGCGTGCCATCCGCCAATGCAGGTTTGAGCAGATTCGACGCATCAAGTGAACCACCTGAAACACTGCCCGCACCCACAATCGTGTGAATTTCATCGATGAATAAAATCGCATCAGGGATTTGTTCCAAGTCATTCAGCACACCTTTTAAACGCTTTTCAAAATCGCCTCGATACTTAGTGCCTGCAATCAACACACCCACATCCAACGAATAAATACTGGCATTTTTCAAAACATCAGGTACTTTACCATCGACAATTTTCTTGGCAATGCCTTGTGCAATCGCCGTTTTCCCCACACCTGCTTGTCCAACAAACAGTGGGTTATTTTTACGCCGTCTGGATAAAATTTGCACAGTGCGTAACACCTCTTCTTCCCTACCAAGTAGGGGGTCAATCTTGCCTAATTTTGCTTTTTCACACAGGTTAATGGCGTAAGTTTGTAAGGCACTTTTCTTCTTCTCTTTTGATTTAGAGTCCGTTTTGTACCCCCGATTTTCATCAATACTCTCTGCCGTTTGCACCGAAATAGCCTCCATCACTTCAAGACGGGAAACATCATTTTGCTTTAACAAATAAACGGCAAATGATTCCTTTTCAGAAAAAATACTAACCAAAATATTCATCGCATAAACCGTTCTTTTCTGTGCCGATTGCGCTTGATAAACACTGCGTTGTAACACCCTTTGAAAGCCAACAGTAGGCACAATATTCATCTCTGAATCTAGTGCAATCAACGGCGTATGCGAGTCAATGTATTGCTCTAATTCACCACGCAGTTCATCGAGATTAACGCGTTTATTACGCAAAAAACTAACAACCTCATCGATTTTAAATAAAGCCATCAATAAATGTTCAACCGTTACAAATTCCAAACGGTTATTGCGCGCCTGCACCATAATGGTGTTAATTTCTTGTTGTAGAGTCGTTTCAATCATATCGGATATTTTATACTGAGACCTTTGCATAAATATGAATAATCATCAAAACGCCACTTTTCATCAAATTGAAAACTTTTTAAAAACACCCTTAGCCTTGCTAGGAGTGGATTTAAAAAATTTCCAATTTAATAAAATCGGTCATTTTGCTAATCATCCCTATTTATGCAAAGGTCTCTATTTATCTAATTCTCGAATAACACACATTAGTGGTTGTTCGTTTTGGCGTGCAAAATCAATTACTTGTGTTACTTTCGTTTGTGCCACATCGTGCGAATAAACCCCACACACGCCTTCGCCATCAATATGCACTTTAATCATAATTGCATGTGCCACCTCTTCATTTTTGCCAAAAAATTGTTTCAGCACTTCAATCACAAAATCCATTTCCGTGTAATCATCATTCAACAACAACACCTGAAAGCGACTGGGTTTTTTGAGTTTTGGCTTTGCCGTTTTAGTGAGTATTTCTTCCATGCTCTTCAAGTGTAAAATAGTGTCTTTCTCATTTATCAATAGTCACAATGACCAATATCCATAACGACAAAATCTTGATCCTCGATTTCGGTTCACAATATACACAACTCATCGCCCGTCGAGTGCGTGAAATTGGTGTTTATTGTGAATTATTGCCTTATGATGTTGATGACAATTTTATCAAGGAATTCAATCCAAAAGGAATAATTCTTTCAGGTGGACCCGATACGGTTACTTTGGATGATTCTGCGAGAGTGTCACAAATCGTTTTTGACCTTGGTGTGCCAATTTTAGGCATTTGCTATGGCATGCAAACGATGGCGACACAACTCGGTGGCAAGGCCATTTCAGCCGATAAACACGAATACGGTTTTGCTAAAGTGCGTGCACGCAATCACTCGCATTTGCTTAGGGATATTGCTGATGAAACCAATGATGAAGGACACGGATTGTTGGATGTGTGGATGAGTCATGGTATTGAAGTTAAGGAATTACCCGAAGGTTTTAAACTGATTGCATCAACGGATAATTGTGCAATTGCAGGGTTTGCCAATGCGGACAAACACTATTATGGCTTACAATTTCACCCTGAAGTTACCCATACCAAACAAGGTGAACACATTTTAAACCGCTTTGTTTCAGGTATTTGTGACTGCAAAAAAAACTGGACGACAGATAATATTATTGCAGATTTGGTACAAAACCTAAAAAACCAAATCGGTGATGGCAATGTGCTACTTGGACTTTCTGGCGGTGTTGATTCTTCCGTCGTCGCTGCACTTTTGCACGAAGCCATCGGCGACCAATTGACTTGTGTGTTTGTCGATAATGGTTTATTGCGTTTGAATGAAGGCAACGAAGTAATGCAAACTTTTGCCGATAATATGGGCGTCAAAGTCATTCGTGCTAACGCACAAGATAAATTTTACACCGCATTATCAAACGAAGCCGAACCTGAGGCAAAACGCAAAATCATTGGCCACGCTTTCATCGAAGTTTTTGAAGAAGAAGCCCGCCACCTCGACGACATTAAATTCTTAGCCCAAGGCACAATTTACCCCGATGTCATTGAATCCGCAGGGGCTAAATCAGGCAAAGCCAAAGTCATTAAATCCCATCATAATGTCGGCGGACTCCCCGATGATTTAGCCTTTGAACTCGTCGAACCGCTCAAAGAATTATTCAAAGACGAAGTCCGCACCATTGGCGTCCAACTCGGCATCCCCGCCCATATGCTCTACCGCCACCCTTTCCCAGGTCCAGGCTTAGGCGTGCGTATTTTGGGGCAAGTCAAAGAAGAATATGCCAATATTTTGCGTGAAGCCGATGCTATTTTTATGGACGAACTTTACAAAAACGACCTATACGACAAAGTCAATCAAGCCTTTGCCGTATTCCTACCGATTAAATCCGTTGGCGTAACAGGCGATGAACGCCGTTACGACTATGTCATCGCCCTGCGTGCCGTTGAAACCATCGACTTTATGACCGCCCGCTGGGCGCATCTACCGTATGATTTCTTAGACCATGTTTCTAACCGAATTATGAATGAAATATCGCGCGTTTCTCGTGTGGTGTATGACATTTCAGGCAAACCGCCTGCAACGATTGAATGGGAGTAACCTATGTATATCACGCCACCATTTGATGATATTGACAATCAAAAAGTAAACCAATTTTTAAGGTCATGCTCTTTTGTAACCATTGTTTCATCAGATAATAAGGGGGAGATGCTTGCCAGCCATTTGTCTATTGACATTGTGAATGATGGTTCTCTACATGGCAAAATAATTGGACACCTTGCGATTGACAACCCGCATTTTGAATTACTCAAAACGAATAAAGAGGTTTTAACCATTTTTCAAAGTGATTCCTCCTATATTTCACCTTCTTGGACCGAAAAAAGGACATCAGTGCCAACTCAATCTTTTATGGACATTCATACATATGGCACACCGACAATAATAATGGATAAAAAAAGAATACACGAAATTCTTGAGGTGCAAGTAAATTCACGCGAGTCCAGACAAAAAAACCCTTGGTCTAGCGATGAATTACCTAACAACGCTTATGATAACTTATTAAATAAAATAGTTGCATTTGAGATTTCCATTGAGCGTCTTAGAGTAAATTTTCATTTGTTGCAAAATAAACCAATAAAAGATATTGTGTCAATTCTTAAAAATGATGAAATTTCTGATGATTTAAAAAATCATATTAGTTCAATAAATAAACTTTAGCAGATTGCTATAATTATGGACATAATACACAGTAAAGAATTTACCTCAAACACCCCATGGGATTCAATCAACATAGCAAATATGGGTGGAATTACAACCCGCCTACATTGGACAAATAAAGCCTATAAATGGCATACCAATGAGGGGGATGAAGTGTTTGTTGTTTTAGATGGTCAAGTAAAAATGTTGTATCGTGTTGATGGCGAGGAAAAATCAACTTTATTAAATGAGGGCGATATATTCTATGCAACAGAGGGAACTGAGCATGTCGCCCACCCCGTTGGAGAAGTAAGAGTGTTGGTTGTTGAAAAAGAAGGGAGCGTTTAAATTATGATAGATGTTGATGTTGTTAATAAAATAATTTTATTTTGGGTGGTTTTTTTTATAACTCCTGGCCCCGTGTGGGTTGCTGTTATGGAGGCCACTCGCAATCTGTCCAATTCAGAAGTTTTACGTTTTTTTACCAAGGTTTTCTTACCTGTTAATGCAACCCTTCAAGTTGCTCAAGCGATTATTTGCGTCGTGTTTGTAGAGTGGGTATCAAGAATTTTTACCGATATCGGTCTATGGTTTTATATTTTTGGCGGCCTGTATATTCTTTATTTAGCCTACAAAGTCATCCGTAGTAAAGCAAAAAATACCCATTTAGAGTTAAGTATTTTTAACCTAATTATGGTTATGGCACTGTCACCAAAAATATGGTTACTATTCCCATCAGGGGCAATTATTGCCACTCAATTAGAACAAGGTATTATGACCAATGCACTTATTTTTGCGTTAATAATGGTATTAGTGGCAAGTTTATTTTTCTTTATTTATGCAATTATTGGAAAAATAGGCACAAAACTTTTGAAAGACAATTTTGCTTATCTATCCTTCTTTTTATTAATATTATTTGCACTGTTTTTATTCAATGAAGCATCCAATCTACTTTAGGGCACCCCCAAAAACCCCAGCACAATTTATGAAACACATAAAACAGCCCTTTTCCTGCCCAAAAAGGCGTCAAATAGCTGGCTATTCTCCTTATTTTTGGGCAGAAAATGGACTATTTTCTGCATTCCCTAAATCGCACTGGGGTTTCTGGGGGTGCCCTTGAATGAAAACCGATGAACAATGGATGGCACTCGCCATCCAACAAGCAAAACTCGCTGAAAAAATAGGCGAAGTGCCTGTTGGTGCAGTTTTGATACAAGATGAAAAACTCATTGCCAGTGCTCATAATCAACCCATCACCAACAACGACCCCACTGCCCACGCAGAAATTCAATTATTGCGTCAAGCAGGTAAAAAGTTAAATAATTACCGATTCCCTAATACGACTCTATATGTCACTTTAGAACCTTGCACAATGTGTCTAGGTGCGATGATTCATGCTCGTATTTCTCGTGTTATTTTTGGTGCTTTTGATGAAAAAACAGGGGTTTGTGGCTCTTGCCAAGACCTATCAAACAGTCAATGTTTTAATCACGCCATTGAAGTAGAGGGCGGCGTACTTGCGGATGAGTGCAGGCAATTGTTACAGCAATTCTTTGCTAATCGAAGAAGAAGAAAAATCTAGCTGTTTGCCACGCAACTTTACGATATTATTCTGCGTATATTTAAAATCAATCAATTAAAATATAGCAAAATTATGAAAATACTCCTCGCCCTTTTACTTTCTATTAGCTTGAATGCCTTTGCCACTGTGGGGCAAAAAGCTCCAGACTTTGATGTTGCTACTTGGATTAACGGCGATGGCGTGAGTATTGAAGATTTGCGAGGCAAGGTTGTTATTGTGGATTTTTTCCAACTTTGGTGTCCAGGTTGCAATACTTTTACCATTCCGCTGATGCACAAGTGGGAAAAAAAATATCAACAACAAATTAAAGAGGGGAAACTAGAAATTCTCTCAATTCATACCGTTTTTGAAGGGCATAGTATTCAAACCTTAACTGCTTTAAAAGCATTTTTAAAAATCAGAGGCATTGATCATTTGGTTGGCAACGACCGCTTAATAAAGGGCGAAAGGTTGCCAGAAACCATGAAAAAATACAACACACGAGGCACACCTGAGGTCGCTATTATTGATAAAAACGGGATTATTCGTTTTCAAAGATTTGGTGGTTTTAATGTGGTATCGGCAGAAAATTTAATTGAAAGGCTATTAGAGACCTTTACACAAATATGAATAATCATCAAAACGCCACTTTTCATCAAATTGAAAACTTTTTAAAAACACCTTTAGCCTTGCTAGGAGTGGATTTAAAAAATTTCCAATTTAATAAAATCGGTCATTTTGCTAATCATCCCTATTTATACAAAGGTCTCTATTAAAATGAAAATGATAAAAATGAAAATAATACTTACCACGCTATTCCTCTTTATTTCAAGCTCGATTATGGCGCACTCTCCTCAAAATTTACACGCTACCTACGCACAAAAAAGTGCAGATTATCAGCCACGCACCAGACACCTTGAAAACGGCAAGGCTAAATTTACCAATCACTTAATTTTAGCAAATTCTCCTTATTTATTGCAGCACGCACACAACCCTGTCAATTGGCATCAATTTGATGATGAGGCGTTTGCACTGGCTAAAAAAGAGAATAAACTGATATTTTTATCCATTGGTTACGCCACTTGTCATTGGTGTCATGTGATGGAGGAGGAGAGTTTTGAAGATTTGAAAGTTGCTCAAGTTTTGAACCAAAATTTTATTGCCATCAAGGTGGACAGAGAAGTATTGCCTGATGTCGATAGTCATTTTATGAATATCGCTCAGTTGCTCACAGGGGGTGGTGGCTGGCCACTCAATGTAGTGTTAACACCGGAAGGCGATGGTTTTTTTGCAGGGACTTATTTTCCTAAGGATAAGTTGATTGCTAGATTAAATCAATTGCAATCCGTATGGAAAAATGAACCAATCCGAGTTACAAAAACAGCCGAAAGTGTCAAAAATGCACTACTCGAAAAAGCCTCGTCTGCCACAAAATTACCTAAAAATTTACAATCATTAGCCGTGCAAGATTTGCTCACAAGGCTTGATGAATTTGACGGCGGCTTTGGCGATGCACCAAAGTTCCCACATGAAGCACAATTATTGATGTTGATTAATGAGCAAATGCGTAACCCCAGTGATAGCAAATTAGAAGCCATCACCATTACGCTTGATATGATGGCGAGTGGTGGGATTTACGATGTAGTTGGCGGTGGGTTTCATCGCTATGCCACCGACAACGCTTGGCTGTTTCCACATTTTGAAAAAATGCTTTATAACCAAGCACAATTAGCAATGGTTTATAGCAAAACCTACCAACTCACTGGCAAAGCCCTCTACAAACGCATTGCCACGCAAACACTGGATTATGCAATTCGTGAGATGAAAAATGGCGGGTTTTATAGTGCCACTGATGCCGATAGCAGTGGTGAGGAAGGGCTGTTTTTTATATGGAGCATTGAAGAATTAAAAACAGTATTGGGCAATGATTTTGCCGAATTTGAGCACCATTTTGATTTATCAGAGAGAACCGAGTTTGAAAACCACTCTGTCATTAACTTCAAGGAGATTAATCAAGTTCAAGCGAGTGATTTTGTAAAAATTGATGCTATGTTGGCAAAACTTTATCAAGTTCGACAAGGTCGTGATAAGCCATTATTGGATAACAAAATTTTGTTATCGTGGAATGCGTTGCTGCTAAAAGCATTAGTAACTGCCAGTGAGATTGATAACAAATATTTAAGTGAGGCACAGAATTTAGCTGATTTTTTACTGAATAATTTTTATCAGGCTGAATTAAAGCGTGTGCAAATTAATGGTCAAACTTCGCAAGTTGCCATTTTTGAAGATTATGCTTATTTAGCCGATGGATTGCTTGATTTATACGATGCAACTGCACAAAAAAAATATCTAACAATTGCACAAAAATTAACAGATGAAGCACTGAGTAATTTTTGGGATGAAAAAGATTTTGGCTTTAAAATGAGTAATAATAAACGCATCAAGAATAGCAAAGAAATTTATGATGGCGCCATTTTTAATGCTAATGGTGTTGCTTATGGCGTGCTTAATAAATTATCCGAACGCACTCAAGACACCAAATATCAGCAACTTGCTCAGCAATTATTATCCAGTTTTAGTGCAAAAATTCATCGCAGTCCCAGTGCTTATTCCAGTATTGTCACAAATTATGGCAACCAAAAACAAGGGTCTTTGAAAAAAACTGTCTATGCGTATGATGGCAGAATTAAAATCACCATTGAGTCCGATAAAATTATGCTTAATATTGCCTCTGGTTGGCATATTAATGCCAATAAAGTATTGCAAAAAGGCTTGATTGCCACTGCACTGAGCAGTAGTAATTTACAAGCAGTTAAATACCCTCAAGCAACCTTGGTCAATTTAGGCTTTAGTCAAGATAAATTAGCGGTATATGATGAAGAAATTACACTTAATTTCTCATTGAAAGACAAAAAAGCAACCTTTGCTCAATTAAATTTGCAGGCTTGTAGTGATAGAGTGTGTTTACCGCCACAACAAGTTAAACTCCTCTTGAACTAAGCAACTGAATAAGCGACAAGTTCAACGCCGTAAAAAAGGAAAAGTGCCACTAATGATTTAGCAAGTATTTTTTCTTTCTGCAAGGCGAACGCAGGAGCGATTGAAGGAGCATAGGGCACCCCCAGAAACCCCAGTGCGATTTAGGGAATACAGAAAATAGTCCATTTTCTGCCTAAAAAAGACTCCTGCATTAGGTATAAATATCGCCTAAAAGCCAACTTTCATCCATTTGCTAACTTTTACAAAACCTGTCTTAACCCTGCTAGGACTGGCTTTGTAAAAATTACCAACTGAATAAAATTTAACTTTTATTCGACATTCATACCTAATGCAGGGGTCTCTAAAAATAAGGAGAATAGCCAGCTATTTGACGCCTTTTTAGGTAGAAAAGGGGCTGTTTTATGTGTTTCACTCTTTTCAGTACCCCCTTGAGGGGTATAAATTGTGCTGGGGTTTTTGGGGGCGCCCTACAGATAAACCTATATGACTGAATGAGCGACAAGTTCAACGCCGTAAAAAGGAAAAAGTGCCACTAATGATTTAGCAAGTATTTTTTCTTTCTGCAAGGCGAACGCAGGAGCGATTGAAGGAGTATAGATAAACCTATATGACTGAATGAGCGACAAGTTCAACGCCGCAGAAAGGAAAAAGTGCCACTAATGATTTAGCAAGTATTTTTTCTTTCTGCAAGGCGAACGCAGGAGCGATTGAAGGAGTATAGATAAACCTATATGACTGAATGAGCGACAAGTTCAACGCCGCAGAAAGGAAAAATACTTGCTAAATAGTGTACATGCCGCCATTAACATGAAGAGTTTGGGCTGTGATGTATGAACCTGCATCGCTTGCTAAAAACAAAACGGCAGCGGCAATTTCTTCTACCGAACCCAATCTACCCATTGGAATTTGTTTTGCCAACGCCTCTTTTTGCTCTTCTGGCATGGCATCGGTCATATCGGTTTTAATAAAACCAGGCGCAACTGCATTCACGGTAATGCCTCTTGCACCCACTTCACGAGCGAGTGATTTGGTGAAACCCATAATCCCTGCTTTCGCTGCCGCATAGTTGGTTTGCCCTGCATTACCCATTGCACCAACAACGGAGGCGATTGAAATAATGCGTCCAGCTTTCTTTTTCATCATACCCCTTAAAACCGCTTTTGACATTTTGTAAACCGAGGCTAAATTGGTGTTCATAATGTCGTCCCATTCATCTTCTTTCATACGCATCAATAAATTATCACGAGTAATACCCGCATTATTAACCAAAATATCCACTGCACCATAAGTATCTGTAATGGATTTCATCACTTCGGCAATTTGGTCATTATTGGTCACATTCAACGCCATACCTATGCCTGTAACACCGTTATTTTTCAGCGTTACGCTAATGGCATCTGCTCCTTTGTCACTGGTCGCTGTGCCGATAACGATTGCACCTGCGCCCCCTAAGGACAGAGCGATTGCTTGCCCAATACCACGACTTGCACCTGTGACTAAAACGATTTTTCCTGCTAAATTACTCATGTTATCTCCTTTGAAATTACTGCGACATTTTCCGCAGTCAGTATGGCATTTGCCGTTAATGATTTTTCAATTCTGCGTGTCAAGCCTGTTAACACTTTGCCTGGCCCCGATTCAATCAGTTTTTCCACACCCATTGCGTGCATCGCTTGCACCGTACCTGTCCATAAGACTGGCTTGTGTAATTGTGCTACTAATTTAGCACGAATATCCTCTACATCAGTTGCCACACTTGCATCAACATTGTGTAATACACCCACATCACCCATCTTAAATTTGACACTCTGCATAGTATTTGCAAACACAGTTGCCGCATCATTCATCAACGAACAATGCGATGGCACACTCACAGGCAATAGCACTGCGCGTTTTGCACCTGCTGCTTTCATCAGATCACAAGTTGTATCAACGGCTTCTTTATTGCCTGCAATCACCACTTGCCCATTTGAATTAAAATTCACCGCTTCAACAACGCCTTCGCCTGAATAATCCGCACAAATTTTAACCACCACTTCATCATCCAAGCCCAAAATCGCTGCCATTGCCCCTACACCAGCAGGCACCGCAGATTGCATCAACTCTGCACGCAAACGCACCAATTGAATACCATCGGTAAAATCCAGCGAACCCGCCGCAACCAATGCCGTATATTCGCCCAAACTATGCCCCGCCATACAAGTAGGTGATAAATCCATTTCACTATTTAATACTTTGTAAGTTGCATAACCTGCTGCCAACATTGCTGGTTGGGTATTTTGTGTTTGATTAAGTCCTTCTTGATCTTCTTGTGTGAGTTTCCACAAATCAAACCCTAAAACATCACTTGCTTCTTCAAAAGTTTCTTTAATAGAAGTAAAGTTATCGGCTAAATCCGACAACATACCGAGAGATTGAGAGCCTTGACCGGGGAATACGATTGAGTATTTCATTATATTTATTATTTTATGAAGAGATAGATAGCGAATTACCTGTATTGAAACGATGATTTTCATCCAAAATATCAGTAGCAACTGTGTAGTCTTTGGTAACAATACTGGATGTGTTGTAATAGGGGCAATCCGCTATAATAGATAGGCGAATGGTTTTATATTTTAAGTATTCTGCCTGTATGTCACCAGTTATATAAAGATGGGACTGATGTGCGTATTCAGCATTTTTATCGTTAGTGTCAAATTTTTTAATATACATCAATTCTCGACTGGCTATACAATGTAAGGAAATAAGCGGGATACTGCCGCTTGGGGAAAGATTCTCAAAACCTTTTACTACGATACGAATATTAATAAGGTCTTGGTCTGTTTTATTAATGAGTTTAATTTTTAAACTTGGGGTGCCATCATTTTTTCTTTCAGATTTAATGAATTTATCTGAAATCAATATATTTGGCTTGTGTTTCTTGTTGTTAGCGTACAAGAATATTTTAGAAGCAACATAACTAGCAATAATACCTATTAAAACACTGGGTATTATTGCTAAAATTATTTCAATCATCTACTACATCTTTCATTACTAGATCCTTTTTTATTACAGATTAGTCGCTATAATACACCAACTCAACAACCTTATTAATTTCTTTTAACCCTAATCCAAAAATAGAAAGCGTGAATATGGCGTTAAACTTTGCTACCACAGCATTTTTAAAAAATCTTAGTGCCGTCCATTTAAAATGTTGTGGTGATTCCACAGAGATTTTTTTAAAATACTGTGGTAGCAAGGGATGGTGTCAGATTTATATTTTCTATTTTTGGATTTGGGTAATACTTAAATTATGCAGTTTCAATAGAAACAGTCTGACGCATAAATTTACCTTTCTTAGCAAAAACCACTTTACCATCTGCAGTTGCAAACAAAGTATCGTCTTTGCCCTTGCCAACATTCGTACCTGGGTGAAATTTTGTGCCTCTTTGACGCACTAAGATATTACCTGCTAAAACTACCTGACCGCCAAATCTTTTAACGCCCAATCTTTTTGATACGGAATCTCTGCCGTTATTAGTACTACCGCCTGCTTTTTTATGTGCCATCTCAGTCTCTCCTTACGCTTTAATTTTAGTAATTTCAATCTCAGTGAACAATTGTCTATGACCTTGTTGCTTCATTGAATGCTTACGACGACGGAATTTAAGGATATGCACCTTTTTACCTTTGCCTTGTGAAATAATTTTTGCTTCAACAGAAGCCTTTGCAACGGTTGGTGCACCGATTTGCACTTTGTCGCCATCGGCAACCATTAAAATGTCTTCAAAGGTAATCGTGCTACCAATTTCTTCCTCTAATTTTTCAACTTTTAGTGTTTCGCCTTGCTCAACTCTAAATTGTTGCCCACCTGTTTTGATAACTGCGTACATAATAAACCCTATCTGTGTGTCGTAAAAAAGGGGCAATTATACGCTAAGGGGCGTGCTGACGAAAGGTATAATTTACATTTTTTTCTAAAAACACAGCAACTATGATTATTTTCAAAACCAATATGGGCGACATTCACATTGAATTAGACGCTAAAAAAGCACCAATCACAGCCAAAAATTTTACTGCTTATGTCAAATCGGGTTTTTATGATGACACGATTTTTCACCGTGTGATTAAGAATTTTATGGTTCAAGGTGGTGGTTTTGATGAAAATATGAAAGAAAAGCCAACCAAAAAAGAGATTAAAAATGAAGCAAATAATGGCTTGAAAAATGCAAAATATACGGTAGCAATGGCAAGAACAATGATACCACATTCTGCCAGTTCGCAATTTTTTATCAATACCTCGGATAATGGATTTTTAGATTATCCCGGACAAGATGGCTGGGGCTATTGCGTGTTTGGTGAAGTGGTTAAAGGTCATAAAGTCGTTGACAAAATTAATGCTGTGGCAACGGGTCATCAAGGTATGCACGCTGATGTGCCGAATGAGGTGGTTATCGTTATCAAGGCTACGGTTAAAGCGTCTGCTAAAAAGAAACCTATTGCCAAAAAGCCCACTACAAAGAAAAAAGTAGTCGCTAAAAAACCTGTGACTAAAAAGGCAGTGGCAAAAAAGACCGTGACTAAGAAGCCTGCGACTAAAAAAATACCAACAAAAAAAGCCGTGGCAAAAAAAGCGACTGCTAAAAAACCGGTTGTTAAAAAAGCGGCAACAAAGAAAGCAACTCCTAAAAAACCGGCTGCTAAAAAAACAACCACAAAGAAGACGCTCAGCAAAAAACCTGTTACTAAGAAGACCCCTGTAAAGAAAGTGGTCAAAAAGGCGACTAAAAAGTAACCAGTAACGATTAAGCGTTATGACACAAACCTTACTGATTGCTGATTTACATCTTATTTCTGGCGAAACAGAAAAAACCGACTTGTTCATTAGTTTTTGTCAAGAACAGGCGTCTCAAGCTAATCAATTGTTTATTTTGGGTGATTTATTTAACACTTGGCTAGGGGATGATTTGTCTATCAATACTTATCCAAATGTTATTTCGGCGTTAAAAACACTCAGTAAAACCACCAAAATTTTTATCACTGGAGGTAATCGTGATTTTCTTTTAGGGGATGAATTTGTTAAACAAACAGGTTGTGTTTTGCTCCAAACGCCTTATTTGCTCGAAACCAAAAGTCAAAATTATGTGTTAATTCACGGCGACGAATTATGCACTGATGACACCAATTATCAAAAATTAAAATCCATTTTGCAACATCCGATTACTCAATTTATTTTCTTGCGTTTACCAACAAAAACCCGCCTCAAACTCAGTGGACAACTTCGCAAAAAAAGCGTGAAAGCACAGCAATATAAAACCCGTGAAATTATGGATGTCAACCAAATTACCACAGATAAATTAATGCAAAAATACCCGAATGCTGATTTGATTCACGGACACACACACCGTCAAAATACCCATATTGGCGAGCAATATACGCGTTTCGTTTTGGGGGATTGGGAGACTGATAAAGGCAATGCCATTGCCATTGATATGCAGTTAAACTGGCTTGAAATTCGCTGATTTTTCGACCAAATTCACGCTACGCACTTTCAGTTGTATTTCTTCATCTAATTTCGGCAAATTTTTGAATTTAATCTGATCCATCATCCCTAATTCAGGAATCATAAATAAAGCCTTGTCCCCCCGAATATCCACCACGACACCTGTGCCTGTCCACTCTGGATTTTGCATTAAAAAGACGCATTTAAAATGGTCTTTGCTAAAACGGTCAACTCTACCAACATCGGACAACGCCATATTAACCGAACCGATAATTTCTTTTATTCGTGCTACCTCCAACATCGGCTTGTCATTGATGAAATTAATCAGCTGCTGGTGTGTCAATAAATCGTAATAACGACGCATCGGACTGGTAACTCGCAAGTAAGCAGGAAGCCCTAAACCATAATGCAATAATGGTTTTACCGAAGTCGCAGAACGCTTGAAATTCTTAATCGCTAAAAAAGATTCGCTTAAAGTTAAGTCATCTTTTTTAGCCAAAAATTCTTCCGTAAATGCACCTTCATCTTGCAAAGCATACGGCACAGGAATGAGATTTTCGCTGGTAAATTGTGCCATCGTCCGCCCTGCCATCACCATCATTTCAGCCACTAAATCTCGACTGGCACTGGTCGCTTGTGGTGCTACAATCACTTTTCCATCAATAAAACGCACATCGACATTTGGCAAATGCAAGTTGATAGAGCCTTGACTATCACGGTATTTTTTATGCGTATCGCCAATCGCTTTAATTCTCGTCAACGCTGCATCTGAGCCGTCTTTTAAAATCTCATCAACTGCCTCATAAGTGGTATTCGTTACACAAATCACACTTTGTATCACTTTGATATTATTAATATTTTCACCGTCAAATTCAAAACTAAACGACAAAGCATCCGATTTTTCAGTCACACCTAATGCTGATGCCTGCGTTACCGAAACAGGCAACATATGAATAATTTCATTCGGCAAATAAAAATTAGAGCCTCGCTCCTGTGCGTAGTTATCCAAGTCTGAACCCGATGGCACAATATTTGCCACATCCGCCACATGCACCCACAGAGTATCGCCGTCAATACTAATCGCATCATCAGCATCATTTGAGCCTTCGTTGTCAATCGCATAACAAGTAAGATGAGTCAAATCAGCCCGTTCAATTTCTGGCACTTGCACCGCAATTTCTTCATCTTTTGGAATGCCAAAACGGGCAGGATATGGATTAAAACTTGACTCAAAATAATTAATTTTCAGCAACAGTTGATATGCCGCATCGGGTGTATTTTCCACCCCAATATGGCTTAAAATTTTTGCCGTTTTTGATTGATTAAGGGCAACTCTGGAAATCTCTTTTAAATAAGGTTCATCTTGTTCATCGAAAGTATTATTAGAGAGATTTTCAACACAATGTGCCAAATTTTCAGCTACTATTTTCTCTTCATCTCGCTTCGCCTGAACGCTTTCAACTTGCGAAGTCGGACGCACAAAAATATGGTCTTTTCGCCAATAAAAATACAAACCATCTTCAACCAACAAACAAACACACCAAGCATTTTGAGCGTTGTATTCATCAAATAACCATTCAGTAATTTCTTGTAGAGATAAGGTTTCTTCTTGAAAATCTACCAACACAGCAAGGTCAGCTTTTGAACAATTTTCATTAACCTGAGTAAATTCAGGATGAATAAAACGAAAGTCTTTTTCTCGAACTTTCAGCGTTGAACCATCGGCAAATTCTAAAGAAAATTTACTTTCAATAATCTCAGCAATGCGAGCAGGTTTGCCCTTGTAGGCAACCAAAGAGTTTTTCATTGAAAAAGGTTTGCCTTAATCGAGTGTTTCGCCATATGCTTCAGCGTCCATCAAGCCATCAATCGCATCCGACTTAAATTTCACCAACCAACCATCGTCATAACAACTGGTATTCACCAATTCCGGCTCGCCGTCAAGCACTTCATTTGCCTCAACCACTTCCAAATCAATCGGTGCATAAACACCACTCGCCGCCTTCACCGACTCCACCACGCAAAACTCATCCTCCGCACTCGCCTCATCACCTTCACTCGGCAACTCCACAAATACCATATCGCCTAATAACGCCTGTGCATGGTCGGTAACGCCCATTGTGTAAGTGCCATCACCATTATCTAAAATCCATTCATGGGTCTCGGTATATTGTCTGTCATCCCTTACTTCACTCATTTTTATCTCCTTCATTTTCTTTAAAAATCAACCTTAACTTACACGGGCAAGGCCCGTGTAAATCTGATTTGTTACACGAGCCTTGCCCGTGTAAGTTCAAATCTAGCGTTAAACCCGTATTTTGCCATTACGCACAAAAGGCGGTTTGACTATTTTAGCCGATACCTGTTTATTACGCATCTCAATTTCACACAATCCCTCACTGCCTTTTGGCACACTCGCCAAGGCAATCGCTTTGCCCATTGTTGGTGAGAATGTGCCTGAGGTAACTTCGCCATCACCAATATTGGTCGTTACTTTTTGATGGTCACGAATCACACCTTTGCCTTCTAACACCAAGCCAACAATGGTTTTTTTTGCACCTTTTGCTTTTAAAGTTTCTAAGGCTTCACGACCAACAAAGGCACGATTTTCATCCGTCAAATCCACCGTCCAGGTCAATGCGGCTTCCAAAGGCGAGACTTCGTCATTCATCTCTGAACCATATAAACTCATCCCCGCCTCCAAACGCAAAGTATCTCTTGCTCCTAATCCACAAGGCTTAACCCCTGCTTCAAGCAACATTTTCCAAGTAAATTCAGCCGCCTTTTCAGGCAACATAATTTCAAACCCATCTTCGCCCGTATAACCCGTTCTCGCAACAAATAATTTCCCTACGCTGGCAGCATTAAACGGCTTCAACTCACCACAAATTTCCTCCACCCCTGCCATCGCTTGATACACTTTTTCTCTCGCATTCGGACCTTGCACGGCAATCATCGCTAAGTCAAATTTTGGCTCAACACGCACATCAAACCCCTCTGCCTGTGCGTTAATCCAAGCAATATCTTTCTCGGTCGTCCCCGCATTAATCACCATCCGATAATCGGTATCATCTTGATAATAAACAATCAAATCATCCACCACACCGCCCGTTTCATTCAACATACAACTGTATAACGCCTTGCCTGAAATTTTGAGTTTATCCACATCGTTAGCAATCAAAACACGCAAAAACTGCTTCGCCTCAGCACCTTTAAAATCCACCACCGTCATATGCGAAACATCAAACATCCCTGCATCATTACGCACCTGATTATGCTCTTCTAATTGCGAACCATAATTCAACGGCATTTCCCAACCGCCAAAATCAACCATTTTTCCATTAGCGTCTAAATGCGCTTGATATAAAGGGGTTTGTTTCATTATTTTGTCTCCTGAATATGTTTTGACATCATTACAACTGTCACTAAAATTAGCACAAAAGTTAATCCCATCGTGCCAAATAATTTAAAGTTTACCCAAGACTCTTCTGTTTGCTGTGCTAATAAGCATAAATCCGGTTTAGCATTTTCAAGGCAATTAAGCCCACTTAAACCAAAACGCTCTCCATCGCCAAAAAAATTGGCATTTGCTTGAATAGAAGGCAATACATAATAATAAGCATTAATAATAGCAATAGCAATAAATCCACCCCCCCAAAGCCAAGTCATTCTTGTCCAAATAACAATGGGCAAGTGCAGTTCTTTACCCAACATTCGCTGCAATAAACTTTTATTACCAACCCACAAACTCCCAATTAAAGCCAAGGCAAAAACAACATACAAAACACTGACCTTCCACATAATAAAGAGTGGATTATCAATATAAATGGTTAAACCACCAAAACCAATCAACAACACCAAACCGATTACCTGCGCCTTTTCAAATTTCCCATTACGAATACGCGTGATAATAATTTGCACCAATGTGGCAATGGTCATCGCAATAATCGCAGAATGCAGCCCTTCTTGCTGATAAAAATGTAAATCCTTGCTTTTATAAACAAGAAAAAATAACGCAATCGGAAAAAAATCTAATAAAATTTTCATAAACACGCCTTTGAACAATAAATTTTACCATCCTGCATAATTGCCTCATTCTCAGGAATATGCGTTTTACAAGCACTACACTCCACCATTTTATTCGCAGACGGCTGCTGTGTCGCAACACCCACAGATCCACGCAACTTCTTCCACAAAACAAACCCCACAACCGCCAATAAAACAAACGGTAAAATTTTAATTAACCCCATAAAAAATTTAATAAAAACAAAAAATAGAATTTTACCCACGCTTAGTATATAATTTCCCCTTTTTATGTGTCTATATTTACCTTCATTGCCCGGGTGGTGAAATTGGTAGACACACAGGACTTAAAATCCTGCGCCTTCACGGGCGTGCCGGTTCGATTCCGGCCCCGGGCACCATACTCAAACCCTTTATTTAATTGACTTTATGTTTTTTAAATAAAGGGTTTTTTATTGCCTGTAAAAACACAAATGACGACAAAATGACGACACTAAAAATTAATTGGATTTAATTCGATCATGTCTTGTAGATGATTGAGTGCTAAATACAGTAAAATTTAATCATATTGCTTACTAGGAGAAAACCATGCAAAAAGACATTATTTCAACAGACAAAGCGCCACAAGCAATCGGCACTTATTCACAGGCAGTCGCTGTAACGGGTGGCACGACGGTTTATTTATCGGGGCAAATTCCCTTGATTCCTGAGACGATGGAGATGGTGGAAGGAGATATTAGCGCACAGATTCATCAGGTATTTAAGAATTTAACGGCAATTTGTGAAGCGTCGGGTGGGGATTTGAGTAATATTGTGAAGCTTAATATTTTCTTGACAGATTTGAGTTATTTTCCGATTGTTAATGAGATTATGGCACAGTATTTTGCACAGCCCTATCCTGCACGAGCGGCAGTTGGCATTAAAGAATTACCAAAAGCGGCACAAGTAGAAATGGATGCTGTATTGGTAAAATAAGATGAGCGCACTATCCGATCCAGTTATTTCAATTCATGGGCTAGGGCCCAAGGCACGAGATAATTTGAATGGGATTGGGATTTATAATTTGGAGCATTTGTTGTTTCATTTGCCGCTTCGCTATCAAAACAAAACCCGTTTTACCCAGTTAAAAGAAGCCCGTGTGGGGGATGAAATTTTGGTGCAATTGACGATTGATGATGTGCAAATTGTTCCATCACGCATGCGACAAATGTTGTGTCATTTGTCGGATGAAAATGGGCGACGATTGTTGTTGCGATTTTTTCATTTCAATCAATATCAGCGGGAGAAACTAACGCGAGATGATATTATTCAGTGTTTTGGTGAGGTAAAAATCGGCAAAGATGGGTTGGAAATGCATCATCCTGAATATCGGTTGATTTCCAAAGGGCAAGCGACTTTATTGGATAAAACACTGAGTCCGATTTATCCATTAACGGGCAATATTCATCACCCACAGATGAAAAAATGGGTGAATGTGGCAATGGAGGCGTTAAAAAATTCACCTTTGGTGGATAATTTTGAACGCTTTACCCATTCTATGCCTTCGCTGAAACAGGCGTTATCCATTTTACATCACCCACAGGAAAATGAAAATTTAGAACAAATTGCAGAGTTTCGTCATATTGCACAGCAACGATTGATTATTGAGGAACTGTGTGCACAACAGCTCAGTTTGCTCAAACTCAAAGAACAGCGAAAACAGAAAATTGCCAATGTTTTTGCTTTTAAAGATGCACTTTCTACTCAATTACACCAATATTTGGGTTTTGATTTAACCAAAGCACAACAACGCAGTATCGAAGAAATTAATGCGGATTTGTCGTCTAATCACCCGATGTTGCGATTATTACAAGGGGATGTGGGTTCGGGCAAAACCATTGTCGCTGTTTTTGCTTGTTTGCAGGCGGTTGAAAATGGGTTTCAGGCAGCAATTATGGCACCGACTGAAATCCTTGCTCATCAGCATTTACAAGGATTTTCTGATTATTTAAATCCATTAGGAATTGAAGTGGCATTTTTAACAGGCTCACAAAATGCTGCCACCCGCAAAGAACAATTAAAAAAAATACAATCAGGCAGTGCACAGGTAGTTATTGGCACGCATGCTTTATTTCAAGAAGCGGTGGAATTTAGTAAACTCGGTTTGATAATTATTGACGAACAACATAAATTCGGTGTTCATCAGCGCTTATCTTTGGCACAAAAAGCCCATAATACTCCGCATCAATTAGTGATGACAGCCACCCCTATTCCTCGTTCATTAACAATGAGTGCTTATGCAGATTTGGATTCATCGATTATTGACGAATTACCACCAGGTAGAACACCCGTGCAAACAGTAGCACTCAGTAATGAGCGAAAAGGGGAAGTGATTGATAAAATCAAACAGGTGTGCGATGGGGATAATCAGGTGTATTGGGTTTGCACTTTGATTGACGAATCTGAGGTTTTGCGAGCAGAATCTGCCACCAACACCCATCTTTATTTGCAAGAAAATTTATCTGAATTATCCGTGGTTTTAGTTCACGGAAAAATGAATAAAGACGAAAAAACTGCCATTATGCAACAATTTAAAATAGGTGAAATCAATGTTTTGGTAGCAACCACGGTCATTGAAGTTGGCGTTAATGTACCCAACGCATCGCTAATGGTAATTGAAAATTCTGAGCGATTAGGTTTGGCACAACTGCATCAATTGCGGGGTCGTGTCGGACGAGGTAGCGATAAAAGTATTTGTATCTTAATGTATCAACCACCGCTTGGTCAAAATGCCACTCAGCGATTGGGTATTCTCAGAGAAAGCAACGATGGCTTTAAAATCGCAGAGAAGGATTTGGAATTACGAGGCCCTGGAGAAATTCTTGGCACTCAACAAACGGGGGTTGCCGATATGAAAATTGCCAATGTGATGCGTGATGGCTATTTGATTGAAAAAGCGCGTTATTATTGTCAACAATTTATGCAGGAAGATGAGGCGAAACAGCAAGCACTCATTTTGCGTTGGATTACCGATGACAAATCGCAATATGCGAACACTTAAAAAAGAGCACTTATGAATACTGAAAATCTTATTTGGGAAAAGTTAAATAACGACCCCCTTGAATCGAACCTCTTGGAATCATGGTTGATAGATGATGCGTCATTAACTAAAAAACTTAAGCAAAAATTTGCAGATTTTTCGGTTAAGGTTTTGTCAGAAATACAAGGTAAGGCACATAATAATGAACAAGATTTGCTTGGCACACAAGCCGATTGTATTATTCGTGAAGTGGAGTTATGGGGCAACCAACACGCCGTGGTTTTTGCACGCTCGATTATTCCAATAACTGACGATACGCAGAATTTATTGGGGATTGGATCCAAACCGCTGGGGGAGATTTTATTTAATGATGCATCCATTGCCCGAGGAGAGTTGCAAATTACACGGATGGGGGATGTTTGGGGTAGGCGTTCGACTTTTGCTATTGGCGATACACGAGTATTAGTCAGTGAGTTCTTTTTAGAGGCTTTGTATGCGTGATGATATTTTTTCTAAGAAAAACGATTTAGTTGATTTCATTTTTGACGAAAGCGTGGTTACTGTATTTGACGATATGGTGCGGCGTTCGGTGCCTGGGTATCAATCAATGATTGAGATGATTGGACTGATGGTGGGGAAATATGGGCAGGATGGAAGTCAATATTATGACTTGGGGGCTTCAACGGGGGCGACTTCGATTGCACTTGGGATGAATAATACCTATCAAAATAATCGTATTATTGCGGTGGATAATTCTGTAGAAATGACAAAAAAATGTGTGGAAAATCTCACAGGAAAGATAGAAAATTTTGAGGTAGTTTGTGCGGATATTGAGGATATTGTGATTGAAAATGCATCAGTCGTGGTGTTAAATCTCACTCTGCAATTTATCAAACCTGAAAAAAGACAGGGGTTAATAGATAGGATTTATCAAGGATTAAATAAAGGCGGCGTGCTAATTGTATCGGAAAAAATCCATTTTAACGATGTACAAAAACAAGAGGCAATAACCAAATTACACTTAGATTTCAAACGCGCGAATGGCTATAGCGAGTTAGAAATTTCGGCAAAAAGACAGTCGATTGAAAATGTGTTGATTACCGACGATGCACAAACGCATTTTGTGCGTTTTAGTGCCGCAGGATTTGCAAATAGTCTGTGTCATTTTAAATGTCTGAATTTTGCGTCTTTCTTAGCCGTCAAATAATTGTAAAATAGCGAACACTATGCTTTTAATGATTGACAATTACGATTCGTTTACTTACAACTTAGTCCAATATTTTGGCGAGTTAGGGCAGGAGGTGGTCGTCTATCGCAATGATGAAATTAGCGTGGCAGAAATTGAGAAATTGAACCCTGAATTTTTAGTCATTTCGCCAGGGCCTTGCACGCCGACTGAGGCGGGGATTTCGATTGAGGCGATTAAAACTTTTGCGGGGAAAATCCCGATGTTGGGAGTGTGCTTAGGTTTTCAGGCGATGACGCAGGCATTTGGTGGTAAAGTGGTTGGGGCAAAGGAAATTATGCACGGTAAAATATCCCCCGTGCATCACGCCTGTCAAGGGGTATTTGTTGGGTTGAAAAATCCCTTAAATGCAACGCGTTATCACTCATTGGTAGCAGAACAATCCAGTTTGCCAGCGTGTTTTGAAGTTACTGCTTGGACAAATGATGAGCAAGGGAATATCGATGAAATTATGGGTATTCGACATAAAGAAATGGCGATTGAGGGAGTACAATTTCACCCTGAGTCGATTTTGACCGAACAAGGTCATGAGATGTTAAATAATTTTTTACAAAGGAAATAAATATGGAAATTTTAGAATTTTTGTTAAACGATGACCAGATATTCACCACCATCACTTTGGTGGTTTTAGTGGCTTTATTCATCGGTAATATTGTTACTGATAAACTCAGAAAATATGAAGAAATTACAGTCAATGAGGCGATTACACTGATGGATGAAAAGGATTTGATTATTTTGGATGTGCGTGAAGACAAAGAACGCAAATCGGGCTTTATTGCGAAGGATGTGCACATTCCATTATCGCAGGTTAAAAATAAATTGGCGACTTTGGATAACACTAAAAAAGTCTTGGTTTATTGTCGTAGCGGTGCACGCTCTGCACACATTGCAGGGATGTTGACTCGCAATGAATTTGAACATGTTTATAACTTAAAAGGCGGTATTAACGCTTGGCAAAAAGCCAATTTACCGATTAGTACCAAAGCAAATAAGAAAAAATAGGGGATAAAAATGAAAAAGAATTACATTTACTGTTCAGATACCTGTCCATTTTGTCAAAGCGCATACCAGTTATTGGAAAGCAAAGGCATCCCGTTTAAAAAACGCTATGTTAAAGACCAAAATGACTGGGATGAAGTAATGGAAGCAACGGGTAGAAATACGGTACCACAAGTTTTCATTAATGGCACACATATGGGTGGGTTTGATGATTTATACGCTGCCGAGCAATCGGGCAAATTAGACGATATTCTCAATGGCTAGTCTTTCTATTATCGGTGCAGGTGCTTGGGGCAGTGCGCTTGCCATTGCACTGTCTGATAATTTTGACACTGTTTATCTGCATACGCATACCGAAAAAAAGGAGGCAATTTTGCAAACGCAACACCCTGCTTTATCGGTAGATTATACGGATAATATTGAGTTGACTTTTGATTTATCTAAGGTTCAGCAAGCCGATAGTATTTTAATTGCAGTGCCAAGTTATGGCTTTTCGACGACGCTAAAAAGTATCAAACCTTTTTTAAATAATCAGCCAATTGCTTGGGTGACCAAAGGTTTTGATACGAATGCACACAGTTTTTTACATGAAAGTTTTGATTCTATTTTGGGTGATTACCCTAGTTGTGTAATTTCAGGACCGAGTTTTGCACTGGAAGTTGCTAATCGCAAACCCACTGCCTTGGTGGTGGCATCTAAAGACGAAAAAATACGGAATTACTGGGCGAAAGCTTTTAATACCGATGCATTGAGGGCTTATACAAATGACGATGTGATTGGCGTGGAAGTCGGCGGTTCAGTGAAAAATATCTTGGCGATTGCTGCAGGAATTGCATCGGGTTTGGACTATGGGGCGAATACCCAAGCTGCTTTAATTACACGGGGGTTGGTAGAAATGATTCGCTTAGGAACGGCACTCGGGGCAAAATCTGAGACTTTTAACGGTCTATCAGGCTTGGGTGATTTGGTGTTGACTTGTTCTGATGATTTATCTAGGAACCGTCGATTTGGCAAAGAATTGGCAAATAATCAAAGCGTCGAACAAGCCTTAACAAATGTTGGGGCAACTGTTGAAGGTGCAAACACACTTGCTTTAGTTTTATCTATTGCCCAGAAAAATGGCATTGAAATGCCGATTTGTGAACAAGTCAAACAAGTGATTGATGGCAAAACCACACCAACAGAGGCTGTCAACCATCTAATGTCAAGAACGCAAATTCAAGAATGATTTTAGATTTATTACGCCACGGCGAACCCGAAGGTGGTCGCTTATATCGTGGTAACAAAGTGGATGACCCTTTAACGGAAAAAGGCTGGCAACAGATGCAGGCATCAACCAAAGGTAAACATTGGGATTTTATTGCCACTTCACCGATGTTGCGTTGTCAGGCGTTTGCTCAACATTTATCACAGACACAAACAATTGAAATGCAAACTTTTGATGCATTAAAAGAGTTGGGTTTTGGCGACTGGCAAGGGCGTAGTGCCGCAGAAATTGGGCAAGAAACGGTTGATGCTTTTAAAAAAAATCCTATCGATAATCGCCCAAATGGGGCAGAAGATTTGATTGATTTTCAAACACGGGTTGTGTCCGTTTTTAAAGAAATTATTAACAATAACAAATCGGTGTTAATCATTGCCCATGCTGGAGTAATTAGAGTTATTAAATCTCACTTACTCAACCTACCGATTGAAAAAATGTTTACAATAGAAGTCATTTCTGCATCCTGCGAGCGTTTTATTTATGAGCCTTAAAAAAATTATATTAGCACTCACTATCGCCTTTGTTGTTAGCGTACAGGCAGGTGATACTTGGCGTATTACCTCTTTACTCAACTCGCTCAATAAGCCGAATTTTGAAAAAATTAAAGAAGTTAAGCAAATAAAAATTGCTTTTTTTGAATATTTATTACCCATTATAGAAGTGGAAAATAACAAGATTAGAATGGCGCATTCTTTGATTAAAAACGACCAATTTAGCAAAATACAAATGAAAAAATTAGCCAAAAAATATCATCTGAAAAAAGTGGATAAAGCCCAACTTTTGGAGATGGTAGATAACATTCCAGCCTCTTTGGTGTTGGCACAAGCAGCAATCGAATCTAACTGGGGTAGATCAAGATTTTCTAAAAATTGGAACAACTATTTTGGCATTTGGTGCTTTAGTAAAGGTTGTGGTGTTGTGCCTAAAAGCCGTGATAAGAATGCCAAGCACGAGATTATGAATTTTGCTTCAACCAATAAATCTATTGAATATTATATGTTGAATCTTAATCGCAACCATCACTACAAATTATTGAGGCAAATTAGGGCTTATAAACGCAAACACAATCTCAAACTCACAGGAAAAAGCTTATCCGAGGGGCTAGATAAGTATTCTGCAAAGGGTTATGAGTATATTGAATTAGTGCAAAGCATCATCAGACAAAATAACCTCACTCAATTTGATTAAATCCCAATAAAGACCCCTGCATTAGGTATGAATGTCGAATAAAAGTTAAATTTTATTCAGTTGGTAATTTTTACAAAGCCAGTCCTAGCAGGGTTAAGGCAGGTTTTGTAAAAGTTAGCAAATGGATGAAAGTTGGCTTTTAGGCGATATTTATACCTAATGCAGGGGTCTTCAATAGATTGTATCTGTTTATTTTATAGAATCCTACATATTAGGCAGATAATAAAAAACCCGCATATTCTGCGGGTTTTTTTATAATCATTTGGATTAAGATTAACGCTTTGAGTATTGCTCGCTCTTACGCGCTTTCTTATGCCCCACTTTCTTACGCTCTACAATTCTTGCATCACGAGTAACGAAACCTGCTTTACGCAAGTCAGGTCTAAGGTCGTTGTTATACTCCATCAACGCACGAGTAACGCCTAAACGAATGGCACCCGCTTGACCTGTATCGCCACCGCCTTTAACGATGATATTGAAATCAAACTTGTCGCGCATTTCAACGGTGTCTAGGGGTTGATTGATAATCATTGAAGAAGTTTCACGACCAAAATATTCGCTCATTGGACGCTTGTTAACGGTGAATACACCCTTGCCTTTTGTCATGTAAACACGAGCTACTGAAGTTTTTCTTCTGCCTGTTGCGTAAAATGTTTCTGTCTTTGCCATAATAATTGCTTACCTTAAAATTAAATTTCTAAAAGTTGTGGTTGTTGTGCAGCATGTGTGTGCTCGCCGCCTACAAATACTTTCATTTTTCTGAACATATCTCTGCCTAAAGGGCCTTTTGGCAACATACCTCTAACGGCTTTGTTGATAATCTCTTCAGGTTTCTTTGCCTGTAAATCTTTGAACTTAACTGATTTTAAATTACCGACATAGCCCGTGTGGTGATAGTAAGTTTTGTCGTCAAATTTCTTACCTGTTACCGTTACTTTTTCAGCGTTGATAATAACGATGTAATCGCCCGTATCTGTATGTGGTGTGAATTCTGGCTTGTGTTTGCCACGAAGGCGAGAGGCGACTTCTGTTGCTAAGCGACCTAAAGTTTTGTCAGCAGCGTCAACCAATAGCCAATCTCTTTTCACTTCGTGTGCTTTTGCGCTAAATGTTTTCATAAATCTGTGTTCATTCAAAATAATCGGACTATTATAATCATTTTTAAAGTTGAATGTTGATTATCTACTAATAAATCAATAATAGAGACCCCTGCATTAGGTATGAATGTCGAATAAAAGTTAAATTTTATTCAGTTGGTAATTTTTACAAAGCCAGTCCTAGCAGGGTTAAGACAGGTTTTGTAAAAGTTAGCAAATGGATGAAAGTTGGCTTTTAGGCGATATTTATACCTAATGCAGGGGTCTTTAATAAAGTATCGCCCTAATCCAAAAATAGAAAGTGTGAATATAGGGCAAGGGCTGGTGTCAGATTTGCATTTTCTATTTTTGGATTTGGGTATCATATCTTAATGATTAATTCACACGCACATCTTGATTTTGACGAAGTCAGTGGCATTGCTGAAAATGCAACGGCTATTATACCAAGTGTGGGTAGTCAAAATTGGGCGGCTGTGCAAATGTATCCGTATTTTGCACTGGGTATTCATCCGTGGATGGTGGCATATCACACGCAACAGGATTTGGATGCATTGGAATATCATATTAAATGCAATAATCCCGTTGCTATTGGTGAATGTGGGTTGGATTATGTCAAGGAGATTGATAAAAAACAGCAATTACATTTTTTTGTATCACAATTAGAAATGGCGCAGAAATATGATTTGCCTGTGATTATTCATGCGGTTAAATCTAGCGAGGATGTAATTTTTCTTTTGAAAAAATATCCGAAAGTAACGGGGGAAATTCACGGTTTTTCAGGCAGTGAGCAGCAGGCGAAGACTTTGACAAAAATGGGGTTTTATTTAGGTTTTGGCTTACAGATTACTAATCCCAATGCTATTCGTTTGCGAGAAATTGTAAAAAATATGCCGTTAGAATCACTTTTAATTGAAACAGATGACCATCCGAACGCACAAGATTTATCCTTGGTTGCTGAAGAAATTGCCGAACTCAGGCAAATTTCGGTAAAAAAATTGGTTGAGCAATGTGATAATAATGCCACCTTACTTTTTGGATTAAAATAATGGCTGGCAGTTGCGCACGCACAGAAATATTACTCGGTCAACAAGGCTTGGCACGCTTAGCAGAATCGCACATCCTTGTCGCTGGACTCGGTGGTGTGGGTGGGGCATGTGCCGAGGCGTTGTGCCGTGCAGGGATTGGCACTCTCACTTTGGTGGATTTTGACATTATAGAAAAAACCGATCTTAACCGACAATTGGTGGCACTTAATTCAACCTTGGGCAAATACAAAATTGATGTATTGGCGGACAGGCTGCACGATATTAACCCTGATACGGTCATTATCAAACGCAAGGAATTTATCGACCGTGAGAAAGCACAAGCGATTGCCGTGGAAGAGGATTTAGATTTTGTGGCAGATTGTATTGATGCGATTGCTTATAAAACTGTCTTGATTGACAGTTGCAATCAATCTGGAAAAGCGATTATTTCCAGTATGGGTGCGGGCGGGCGATTAGACCCAACCAAAGTTAAAATCTCACGAATGGATAAAACCGAAAATTGCGCTCTGGCAAGAGAAATGCGCAAGCAACTCAGGCGTATCAGAGCATCGATGAAATTTCCTGTGGTTCATTCCATCGAAGTGCCGATTAAGGCCTTGCCTCACCAAGCAGTAACAGCAACGGACACCGCACCTGCTGGCAGACCTAGGGCGGTTAATGGTGCCATTTCTTATATGCCAAATATTTTTGGGCTGATGATGGCGGGATATATAATACAAACAATGGTAAAAGGAGAAAACTAATGGTCAGCACCGAAACCCCAATTTGCGACTTTAACACCCCAGCAATTGATTTTAACCTCAAAGGCATTGATGGAAAAATACACAATTTAGCCAGTTGCAAAGGTGAAAATGGCTTGTTGGTTATGTTTATTTGCAACCATTGTCCGTATGTCAAAGCGATTATTGAGCGTATCATTCGAGATACCAAGGAACTCAAAACATTGGGTTTGAATGCGGTGGCGATTATGTCCAACAACCCTGATGAATACGAAGCCGATTCTTTTGAAAATATGCAAAAAATTGGGGAAGAAATGGATTTTCCTTTCCCTTATTTAATTGACGAAACTCAAGAAGTTGCCAAAGCCTATGGCGCCGTTTGTACGCCAGATTTTTTTGGTTACAATGGTAATTTAGAATTGCAATATCGTGGACGACTCGACGCATCACGCAAAGAATCTGCAGATGCTGATGTCAGACGCGATTTATTTGAGGCAATGCACCAAGTTGTAATGACTGGACACGGCCCGAAAGAACAAATTCCATCTATGGGTTGCTCAATTAAATGGTACTAAAAGTTACTTATGGCAACAATATCTTGTCATAATAAGAGCTTCAAAAAATAAAAAAGGGGATTTATGTCAAATACAACCATCAAAGAAAAAATTGACCAACTTGGCAATGCGTTGATTGAGATATTTCATATTGTAGGCTTGTTCGTGATTGGTAGCACAATTATATGGTCATTTATTCACGAATATTTGACGATTATGCAGCACGAAGCAGGCTTTGCCTCACTTAAAGATATTTTATTGCTGTTTATTTATCTAGAATTAGGCGCAATGACGGGGATTTATTTCAAAACCCATAAAATGCCCGTTGTCTTTTTAATCTTTATTGCCATTACCGCCATCACCCGCTTCCTAGTAATCGATATGAAGTCCTTAGTGTCACACGATAAATTCAATATAATTACGATGGTCGCTGCGATTTTAGTACTGGCAATTGCCGCAGGTGTACTGAAATTTACAGAAAAGAAATATCAATCGGATAGCGATTATTAACCCTTATTCCAACAATTTTGCTATTTTCATCAGCCAAATTGCCCATCTGTTCTGGCTTTAAAAAGCATCGGCGCATAAATACTGGTGAAAATAGTGAAAGACGCAACCCATAAAAGTTGTGAAATAAGTATCCATTGATGATAATATTCAACACTAATGGAAGTTAAAATCACTCTGAAAACGAATGATATAACCAATAAAATAAACATCAAGTTAAGCAGTTTGGGTGGTTCAAATACATTGCGACCCGTATGTCCTAAAGACACCCTACTCATCATACTAAGTGTCATTAAAGCGATACCAAAGGCAAAACTGTGTAAGGCGATATGGGGCAATAATCCTGCAAAATTTGAGATTGCATGTAGCCCAAATCCTAAAGTTAAAAATCCATACGCTAAGTAAATACTCCACAATAACGGTCTTTTCCAAATGCCAGCGTTATACCAATTGAACATTCTAATTGTATGAATGACGAATAAAATTCCAGCCAAAACATCAGCGATTATTGAACTAAAAAATACTTCTGCAACAATAAATACCAAGAATAAAACCAATGATGAAATGTCTAAAAATTTAGTATTTTTTAACGCTTTATCCAGCCCAATTCCACGCTCAATAAAAAAAGGTAACAATCGTCTGGACATCATTAATAACAAACTAATAATCAAATAAAAACCCGCATAAAGTCCTAAATTTATTCCATTTTCCAGTACACCAAAAATACCTAAATAATATGCAATATGACTAAGTGCCAGTAATAATATTTTAGCTACAATTGATAAATTAACCCAGTTTTTACCTTTGATAATTGGATAGGCAATAACAAGTGTTGAAATGACCAAAAAACTGCTGTCAATAATGGCTTGGTAAAGCAAGTATTCAGGGTTAACAAAAGGCAAAAATCTACCCGCTATCCACAACATAAATAATGCCAACAAAGGCTTACCATAAAGCGTTTGAACTTTACTCCAATTCTTACTTGCAGTGAGTAAAAACCCTACAATAACCACCGCTGAATAGGCAAAAATCATCTCGTGAGCATGCCATTGTGATGGGTTAATATTGTCAGTCGTTAAGATAGATTGATAAAAAATAATCCACAATAACATTGCAATCACGCCAATTGAACCTGCTGCAAAGAAAAAAGGACGAAAGCCTAAGCGTAAAAAAGAAGGGGTTGAATAGGTATTATTGATCAAGTTCATATTTCAGAACAAAAAGTAGCCTGCATGTTAGCAACTAATGTCAGAACACTTACATCTTTAATCCTACATAAAGTTTTATTGCCCTCGCGTCTTGATACTACAATATCTTTAGCTCTAAGAATATCAATATGTTGGGAAATATTAGACTGACAAGTGCCAATTTTTTCTTTAATTTCAAACATGGGTAGTTCGTCATTTTTCAACATACATAAAATCTTTAAGCGTAATGGGTGTGCCATCGCCTTTAAAGTTTTTGCAGTCTTCTCAATATCTTTATCTTTATCTTTATCTAATAATTCCATATTACTTATCACTTGTGTTTACTCATAAAAAACCACCCTAAAAGGGTGGTTTTTTTTATTTGCATATAAAAATATGTAAATAGTTATTGCTTAGCTAACCAATCAGCAATTGCTTGCTCTTTACCTTTCACTATTCCAGCCATCGCATTCATTGTTGCATCTTTACGAGCACCAGATTGAAAGTCTTTTAACTGCTTAACTGTGTAAGCAGCGTTTTGACCGTTAAGATTAGGGTAAGTTGGAATCGCTGATTTACCAGTGGCACCATGACAACTGCCACAGCCGCCGCCAGTATAAGCTGCCTTACCATCTGCTTGAATCATTGAACTCATTGACATTACTGCCGCCGCTACTACTAAAACTCTTTTTCCTGTTGAAAACATATTATCTCCTTATTTTTTTAATATATATGACAACAATTTGTCATCACAATTCGTAATTATACCTTTTTCTATAATTGCAAATTACCTTTAGAGCATCCCCAAAAACCCTAGCACAATTTATACCCCTCAAGGGGGCACTGAAAAGAGTGAAACACATAAAACAGCCCCTTTCCTGCCTAAAAAGGCGTTAAATAGCTGGCTATTCTCCTTATTTTTAGGCACAAAAAGGACTATTTTCTGCGTTCCCTAAATCGCACTGGGGTTTCTGGGGGTGCCCTTTAGTTATTACGACTTAACCACGCAACCAGTAATTTAATTTGTAATTCTGTAAGCCTGTCTTTATGTGCTGGCATTACACCGCTTCTGCCTTTAGCAATTGATTGTTTAATTGATGCCAAATCACCACCATAAATCCAAGCACTGTCGCCTAAATTAGGTGCGCCAAAGATTGGATTGCCTTGCATGGTTGGTGTGTGGCAACCTGCACACATTTGTAGATATTTTGCTTTACCTGCTGTATGTTCTTTCTCTTTATAAGTGTTATCGGCAATGCTTTTTACATATTTAGCAACATTGTCCACACCCTCTTCACCCAAAACTACGCCCCAAGCTGGCATTACAGCTTTTCTACCTTCGGCAATACTATGAGTAATTTGCTCAGGTGTGCCACCCCAAATCCAAGCCTGGTCAGTTAAATCAGGGAAGTTTGTTTGACCTTTGGCGTCGTCAGCGTGACAAGTAGCACAACTTTGTGCAAAAGTATTGCGTGCTAACTTCATTGCATCTTCATTGAATTGCAAAGTGACTATGTCTGATTGTTCTAATTTTTCAAGTTCTTGATAATAGTCATGATCAACTTTTGCTTGGCTTTCAACATAACTCTCGGAAAGGAGTGCATTATTAAACAAGCCTCTGTAGTTACCAAAACTTGGATAGAAAGTCATATACAATAAGGCAAAAATTGCAGCGGAAATACCCGACCAGAACCACCATGCGGGTACAGGAGCTTGACCTTCTTCTAAAGTCTCATCCCACATCACTTCGTGATGAACAGGCTCTTCGGCAAAATAAATCATAATACCTAGGAACAATAAATACATCAATCCTGCAATTGTTAGCGCGACGACAATTGCCTGCCAGAAAAAAGGTAAATTAGCCATGCTTGTTATCTCCTGTTACTTCTTCATCAAATAGTGGAATATTCATACAATAATCTTGTGCTTCTTTGCTTTGTTTCATTGACATCCACATCACCAATCCAATCATAAAGCCCATGGCTATCATATCACCAATAAGAACAAACTGCCACATTACAAAAACTTCCCTAGCACTTGTAAATAAGCCGTGATTGCCTCTAACTCTGTCTTGCCTTCAATATCCGATTCTGCTTGTTTAATTTGCTCATCAGTATAAGGGTGTCCATAATATTTCAACAATTCCAACTTAGCAACAACTGTGCTTTTATCTACTTTGTTTTTAGTTAGCCAAGGGTAGGCGGGCATAATTGACTTAGGCACAACAGACCTTGGGTCGTTCAAATGCAATTCATGCCATTTATCACTATATTTGCCACCCAATCGTGCTAAATCTGGACCTGTGCGTTTTGAACCCCATAAAAATGGACGGTCATAAACGCCTTCACCAGGTACTGAAACAGCACCATAGCGCATCACCTCTGCTACCAAAGGTCTGACTTGTTGAGAATGACAGCCAACGCAACCTTCACGAATATAAATATCTCTACCTGTTAATTCTAAGGCAGAATAAGGTCTGACATTTTCCGTACCTTTGTGTAAAGATTCGTCAAATAAATTTGGCACGATTTGCACGAAGCCACCAATCGAGGTAACAATCAAGATACCGAATATCAATAATGCCGAATTACTTTCAATGGTTTTATGTAGTTTTAACATTTTAATCTCCTAAATTTCGTTACCAGGATGAACCTTAGGTATTTTCACTAATACTGGCAATGCACTTTTGCTAGTCGCATAGGTTCTATACAAGTTATAAGTCATCAATAAGGCACCACTTAAGAATAATAGTCCGCCCACCAAACGAATCCAGTGATAAGGAATAGTAACAATCATAATGTCGACAAAACTATAATTAAGTTGCCCATGGTCATTCAGCGATAAATTCATTATTCCTTGTGCAACACCCGAGCCCCAAAGTGACACCACATAAAGCAACACACCCATCAACGCTATCCAAAAATGGATATCTGCCAAACGCTTGCTAAATAATTCTGTTGTGCCTAGTAATTTAGGTACTAAAAAGTAAAGCGTGCCAAAAGTAACAAAAGCATTCCAGCCAAGTGCACCTGAATGCACATGTCCTACCGTCCAATCGGTGTAATGACTAACCACATTCACACTTTTAATTGCCATCATTGGACCTTCAAAAGTTGCCATTGCATAAAAAATCATCGATACAACCACAAACTTCATTCCCGGGTCGGTTTTAAGCTTGTCCCACGCACCACTCATGGTCATAACGGCATTCACCATTGTTGCCCACGAAGGTAAAATTAAAATAACACTCATTACCATTGCCACTGTCATCAACCAATCGGGGATAGAAGTGTAATGTAAGTGGTGTGGACCTACCCAAATATAAGTATAAATAAATGCCCAAAATGCAATGACTGAAAGGCGATAACTCCAAACTGGTCTGCCCGCTTGTTTTGGTAGCGTGTAATAAAACATTCCCAAGAAACCTGCAGTTAAGAAGAAGCCAACGGCATTATGACCATACCACCACTGCACAATTGCATCTTGTGTGCCTTCGTAAATTGGATATGCTTGTGTCCAACTATAAGGAATTGCCAAATTATTAACAATGTGCAACATTGCCACCACGATAATCAACGCACCGTAAAACCAGTTGGATACATAAATTGGACGAATTTTTCTCGTTGCCAATGTACCGAAAAACACAACCGCAAAAGCAACCCAAACAACAGCCACCGCAATATCAAGTGGCCATTCAAATTCTGCATATTCCTTGCTTGAGGTATAACCCATTAACAAACTACTCACACCTGCAGCCACGCCAATCTGCCAACCAATGGCAACAATCCACGCTAATTTTGGAGCAAATAAACGCACATGGCAAGTGCGTTGCACACTATAAAAAGCAGTTGCAATCAATGCCGATCCACCAAAACCGAACACAACCGCATTAGTGTGGAATGGACGCAAACGCCCAAAAGTAATCTGTGGAATGTCAAAATTAAGCCACGGCATCACCAATTCAGCCGCCAAATAAACACCAGCACTCATACCTACCACTGCCCAAAGCATAGTGCAGGCTATCAAAAAGACCGTCGTAGAATCCGTATAGTAAAGATTTTTGTTCATAAAATTAAACTCCTAAATTAAGGCCGATACCTTGGACCCAAGCGGTAGTAACAATACCTAAAAAACATAAAAAGCCAGTAACCACATAGCCTAAAAGCGAACAACCCATAAAAACACCACGGTCATAATCGGTTTTCAACAACACTGGAATGGAAGCAAATAACAAATAGCCACTCAAGGCAAAAATTGGAGAAAGTACAATAATATGAAACAAGATGGAAGGGTATAAATGGGCAAAACCACCCACCATAATTGGTGTAGTTACCACAGTTACCACGGCAAAAGCGTCTTTTAAAGTTGCATCGGGGGCATAAATAGTGGACATCCACTTAATAATCAACGCAGTAACAAACCAAGCGCCTATCAATGCTACAGCGTAAAAGATGCCAATTGCAATAGACTCTGTTAAAGAGAGGTGAATAGGGTCGCCGATACCTAATGACCAGCCAGCATGGTAAGAACCATAAAAGGCACTGATAGGTGGAATAAGAATCAGCCAAAACGAAAAACGAAAAAATAATTGGACAGGGGAATATTGCGAATCTGCTAAATGCTTAATACTTGCTTGAATCATAATAAAACCTTTTTTATGGTTTGAATAATTAAATTATACTATTAAAAACATATAAATATATTTCAAAAAAAGAAAAATATTTCCTACACTTTATACAATAGACACGAGAATTATATCAAGCTATTTTGTATAAATAAACAACATAGATTGCTTTTTATTAAATAAATTGACGAAACGGGTCCTCAATTAAATCAATATCGAATTCTGCAATGTTAGAAAGGTGTTGCTCATCAATGACACACATTTTTTTACGCCCACAGGTAATTAACCCCTGATCTTTAAAATCAGCAATGACTCTATTTACATGGACCTTAGTTAACCCCAGAGCATCGCCCATATCCTCCTGATTGAGTGGGAAAAATGCCTCACCAGTTGTCAAATTAAAATAATCTGGGGACTGCACACGAATACGAGAATATAGCTCCATAATTAAATATGCTAAATTTTCAGTTGCCGTTTTTTGCCCTAAATTCAATAACCGTTGCTGATACAAACTGATTTCGTGCGATTGTATTTCAATCAGTCTTTTGGCGATTTCAGGATTTTCACTAACCATTTTTGTAACATTATCATCAAAAAATAAGCAAATAGTTGAATCCACCTCTACTTTAATAGAGTAGAGTAATTCGCCTTTATTATTACGACTAAAACCCACAAAATCACCCGGCAACACAACCCTTAAAATTTGTCGCCCCCCATTACTTAAATCATTGTATAAAACAAGGAAGCCTGTGCGTAAAGTAAATGCATAATCAATGTACTCACGCTCTTTATGGATAACTTCTCCTGCCGAAAAAGCACGATGCTTATCACGATATTTTTGCGTTACACGAATTTTATCCCCATCCACTACACCAAACAAAGCTCGTGATCTGACAGTACATTGACTACAATCAGCGAGTTTTGGAAAGAGAATATTTGTTTTGGCTACCATATTTTTAACGATACCATAAAAACACTAATGTATTACAGAACTCTTCATTAATATAATGAAATACTAATATTCACTTATATAGAGTATAATTGTTTTCTTTACTCTCACCCAACAAGGTATCCGTGTCTGATAATCAAGAAAACAATAAACCGCAAGTTAAATTTAATGATTTGGGCCTGTCGGATTCTATTTTAAGTGTCTTAGATTCTATTGGCTATGAAGTTCCGTCGCCGATTCAAGAGCAGTGTATTAATCATTTGTTAAATGGCAAAGATGTTATTGGTCAAGCGCAAACGGGTACGGGTAAAACTGCTGCTTTTGCCTTACCGTTATTAGACAAAATTGACCTGAATTTGAATGCGCCACAGTTGCTCATCTTAGCGCCAACACGCGAATTAGCGATTCAAGTATCAGAAGCAGTACAGACTTATTCCCGTGGTATGAAGGGCTTTCATGTGCTACCTATTTATGGTGGACAATCTTATGATGTGCAATTACGACCATTAAAGCGGGGTGTTCACGCTGTCGTCGGCACGCCAGGGCGGGTGATGGACCATATTAAGCGTGGTACTTTAAAATTAGATAATTTGAAATCATTCGTTTTAGATGAAGCCGATGAAATGTTGAAAATGGGTTTTATTGATGATATTAAGTGGGTGATGGAGCGCATTCCTGAGCAGCGACAAATCGCTTTATTCTCAGCAACTATGCCTAATGCAATCAAAAGAGTGGCAGAAAAGTTTCTAAATGAACCGAAAATTGTTCAAGTTAAAAATAAAACGGAAACCGCCCCAACCATCACTCAGAAATATATGATGGTTAGTAATATGGCACAAAAACTAGATGCGCTTACCCGTATTTTAGAAGTCATTACTTTTGATGCAATGATTGTATTCGCTCGCACCAAGACCATGACTGTTGAGCTGGAGGAAAAACTCTCGGCTCGTGGTTTTTCAGCAGCAGCAATTAATGGCGATATTGCTCAAAATCAACGCGAACGCATTATTAATAACTACAAAAAAGGCAAGATTGATATTTTGATTGCCACTGATGTTGCTGCCCGTGGTTTGGATGTTCAGCGTATTTCTCATGTGGTCAATTACGACATTCCACAAGATGCAGAAACTTATGTGCATCGTATTGGTAGAACGGGGCGTGCTGGGCGTGAGGGTGAGGCGATTTTATTTGTTTCTAATCGTGAAAGACGGATGTTGAGCAATATTGAGCGAGTAACGCGTCAAAAAATTGAGCCAATTGAATTGCCTACTGCAAAAATTATCAATGCCAAGCGGATTGAAACTTTTAAAAATAATATTTCAGACACGATTAATAATCAAAGTTTGGAGGTGTTTGAAAAGTTAGTCATTGAATTTCAAGAGTCCAATCCAGAGCTTGAATCCGTCAAAGTTGCTGCTGCCTTAGCTTTTATTGCACAAGGAAAAGAGCCATTATTGATTTCTGATAAGGCACAAAGTTTCGGCAGAGAGCAAAGACAGGGTGAGGAAAAAATCATTTCAACCGAAGCCTCGCCGTTAAAAGACAATCCACAAGTACCGATGGTTCGCTATCGTGTTGATGTCGGCAATAGCAACAGCGTAAAACCAGGCAATATTTTAGGTGCAGTGGCAAATGAAGCGGATATTGACAGCGAATATATCGGCTCTATTCAGATTTTTGACAACTTCTCAACTGTTGATTTACCTAATGAAATGCCAAAGGATGTTTTAGACTTGCTACAAAAAACTGTTGTCTGTGGTAAACGCTTGAATATGGTAGCCCTCACCGATAAGAACAACACTGCAAAAGTTGGTGGTTCAAATTCAGACGGTGGCAACGGTGGACGCAAATTTGGTCGCAAGAAATTTTCAAAAGACCGCAAGGGTGGTGGTAATTCAAACCGCAGAAAACAAGGTGGTGGCAACGATAGAAGCAATCGACGCAGTAAAAAACCAAAATTTTCTCGATAATTCTCACACAAGCGTCAAACTATCATTAAAATACTCAGTGCTGGTAAGAATACAGCTGCTGTTTATTATGTGGTTCTGATGCTTTGCATCAACTCTGAGTTATAAAAGTGGTCTAGTTTTTTTTCGGTATTTTTTATAATTTAATAGGAGACATCATGTCTGTAACAGGAAAAGTCAAATGGTTTGACGCAAAAAAAGGTTTTGGTTTTATTGAGCAAGAGAGTGGTGACGATGTATTCGTTCACTTCCGTGCTATTGAAGGCGACGGCTACAAGTCACTTGACGAAGGTCAAGAAGTTGAGTTCGACTTAGAAGACGGCGCTAAAGGCCCTCAAGCAGCGAATGTAATTCCACAGTAAATTTTATTTACTTTAGAATTAAAAACCCGACTTAATCGTCGGGTTTTTTGTGCGTAAAACCCTTCCTCAAATCCTTTATAATAAAATCCTATGAAAACATTTTACTGGTACGACTACGAAACTTTTGGCATCAACCCAAAAACAGCACGCATTTCACAATTTGCAGGTATTCGCACGGATGAACACCTGAATATCTTGAATGAGCACATGTTTTATTGCAAGCCCACAAATGATTGTTTACCATCGCCTGAAGCGTGTGCGGTAACAGGCATATCGCCCCAACTTTGTGATGAAAAAGGTGTGATTGAGCATGAATTTATTAAGAAAATCCACACTGAATTTTCCCAGCTAAATACTTGTGTGGTGGGCTACAATTCTATTCGCTTTGATGATGAATTTACCCGCTATACTTTATATCGTAACTTCATTGACCCTTATACTTGGCATTGGAAAAATGGCAATACCCGCTGGGATATTTTGGATGTGGTGCGTTTGTGTTATGCGTTGAAAAAAGACAGTTGTTTGAAATGGGTGCATGATGAAAATGGCAAACCTATTTTCAAACTTGACCAACTTGCCCCTGCGAATGGCATTGAGCACAGTGATGCTCATGATGCTTTGGCGGATGTGCGTGCGACGATTGCGATTGCGAAAATTATTAAAGACACACAGCCGAAACTTTTTGACTATGCATTTAGCCTTAGAGAAAAGAAAGTTGTTGAAAGTAAAATCAAACTATTTGAACCGATGCTACATACTTCGGGTATGTATCTCGCCACGCTTTCTTGCACGCGTTTATGTGTTGCACTGGCACATCATCCCGAATATAACGACCGTGCGATTGTGTTTAATCTCGATCAAGACCCTGCTATTTTGTTAGAAAAGGATGCGGAGGAATTGAAAAAATTAATGTTTACCAGGCAGTCAGAATTGCCAGAAGGAGAGGAAAGATTACAAGTTAAAGATTTGGTTTTTAATAAAAGTCCGATGTTTGTGCCAAATGTTTACAAACTTGACCCTGTTATTGTTGAACAATTGCAATTAGATATGGATACTTGTTTGCAACGCTTGGCATATATAAAAGATAATCACATTGCATTAAGTAAAATTGCACAAAGTTTATATCTAAATGGTCAAAAACCAGCACCAAGCGAGGATGCTGATCAGTTGTTGTATAACGGTTTTATAGATAATGCGGATAGGTGTATTAGCGATGAAATTCAAACGCTTTCTACAACACAGTTAAAAAACTTTCATCCAAAATTTAAAGATAAAAAACTCAATGATTTGCTAATACATTTTAAAGCCAGAAATTACCCCGAATCTCTAACCGAAGACGAGCAAGAAAACTGGTTTGAAACCGTGCAAGGTCGTATTCAATCAGGGGAAAATGGCTATTTATCAATTGACGACTATACACAATCTATTGATGCAATGCGTAAGGCTAATCCTGATAAAGAAAATCTCTGGCAGCAATTAGAATATTATGCAGAATCTTTTTTATAAAACCTATAATTCACTTATAGCACACGCTGTAGCGTAATTTTGCTATTCATCTGTTTTTACTGTATAATTTTTGCTCAATCAAGTAGATATGCAGAAAAACAATGAACGCCGAAACTCGCAACGAAATGTTTAGCAGATTGCTAAAAAAAATACCTGACCCAACGACAGAGTTAAATTATTCGACACCTTTTGAGTTGCTCGTTGCGGTCACACTGTCGGCACAAGCGACAGATAAAAGTGTCAATAAAGTCACTGGAAAACTCTTTCCATTAGCGAATACACCTGAGTCAATTTATGAATTAGGCGAAGATGCAGTTAGAGAAACCATTAAAACCATTGGCTTGTTTAACTCAAAGGCCAAGCATATTGTTCAAGCCTGTAAAATTTTGATTGATAAATACAATTCAGAGGTACCTGAAACTCGTAAAGAACTAGAGGCCTTACCAGGTGTTGGTCGTAAAACTGCCAATGTGGTTTTAAATACGGCTTTCGGACACCCAACCATTGCCGTTGACACGCACATTTATCGTGTTGCTAATCGCACTGCAATTGCTAGCGGTAAAACAGTGTTGGAAGTTGAAAAGAAATTAGTTAAATTCATCCCTGATGAATATCGTGTCCCTGCCCATCACTTAATGATTTTGCACGGTCGTTACACTTGTAAAGCGCGTTCACCATTATGTCCAGAATGCATTTTGCTTGATTTGTGTGAATACGAAGAAAAAAACTTAGATTAAACTGAGTTTTCACACTTTTGCTTTACACTCAAGATAGAACACAACAACGCCAATTCCTTGCTAATGCTTGGCAAAAATTCTTAGACAAAAAGCCCCTCGATCCACTTGAAGACCAGCTCACGCAAGTGATTGAAATGCACCCCGAATACCACGCATTTATTAACGACATAGAATCTGATTATTTTCCTGAACAAGGTGAAGTTAACCCATTCTTGCACATCAACTTACATCTATCATTAAGGGAACAATTATCAATCAATCAGCCAGTAGGCATCCAAGGTTATTATCAAAAAATAATGGATAAAGTTAAAGACCCTCATGAAGCCGAACACAAAATGATGGATTGCATTGCTGAGATGATTTTTTCATCACAAAAGAACAATACTCCGATGGATCATCAGGCATATATGCGTTGCCTACAAAATCAATCTCAGGGCTAGCCCTTCCAATTAACAAAATTTTCCAACAATTGTAAACCGTCATGCTGAGATTTTTCAGGATGAAATTGCACTGCAAATATCTTGTCTTTTGCCGCCGCACAAACAAAGTCAATGCCGTAATCACTTGAGCCAGCAATGATACTTGCATCGGGTGTTTTTACAAAATAACTGTGGACGCTATAAAAGCGTGCATTGTCTTCAATATTATGCCAAAGTGGGTGTTCTGATACTTGCTTAACGGTATTCCAGCCCATATGTGGGATTTTTAGTTCACTTTTTGGAAAATGCACCACATCGCCAGGCAAGATAGACAAGCCCTCAACGCCACCATTTTCTTGGCAATGATCAAACAATAATTGCAACCCAAGGCAAATACCAAGAAAAGGTTTTTCATTCGCCGATTGCTTAATGACTTCAACCAAATTATGCTCATCCAATGCACGCATACAAGCACCAATCGCCCCCTGCCCAGGGATCACAACACGGTCTGCATTACGAATTAAATCGACATTATCAGTGAGGAAAATATGGTCATTAGGAGCAACATGCGCTAACGCTTTTTGCACACTACGCACATTACCCATACCATAATCGACAATGGCAATGTCTTGCATTTATAAACTGCCTTTTGTAGAAGGAATAACGCCTGCTTGTCGTTCATCCAAAGTGACTGCCATACGCAATGCACGGCCAAATGCTTTGAAAATCGTCTCGGCTTGATGATGAGAATTAACCCCTTTGAGATTATCAATATGTAGCGTAATCAAAGCGTGATTAACGAAACCTTGGAAAAATTCTGAAATTAAATCCACATCAAATGTGCCAATCATCGCACGAGTAAAATTCACATTGAGTTCCAAACCCGGGCGACCCGATAAATCCAAAACCACACGAGACAACGCCTCATCCAATGGCACATAAGCGTGTCCATAACGAGTAAATCCTGCTTTATCGCCCACTGCTTTGGTAAATGCCTGTCCTAGTGTAATGCCAATATCTTCCACACTATGATGGTCGTCAATTTCCGTATCGCCCTCACATTTAATGGTCAAATCCATCAAACCGTGACGGGCGATTTGGTCAAGCATATGGTCTAAAAATGGCACGCCAGTGTCAATATTTGCCTGACCTGTGCCATACAAATTTAACTCGACTTCAATGTCCGTTTCATTCGTTTTTCTGGATACTTTTATCATTTTATAAATACTCTTTAATCAAAATTTCAGCAATTTGAATGCTATTCAACGCCGCACCTTTACGAATATTATCAGAAACCACCCACAAATTCAAACCTTTTTCATATGAAATGTCTTCACGAATACGGCTAACAAAAGTATCATCATTATTCATCGCCTCTGTAAATGGTGTGGCATAACCTCCATCTTCACGAATATCCAGCACGGTAACACCACTCGCCTTGGACAGAATTTCAGTCGCTTCCGTCGCCGTAATTTTAGTTTTAGTTTCAATATTAATCGCCTCAGAATGCCCGTACAACACTGGCACACGCACCGCAGTCGGATTGACCAAAATAGCCTCATCTTCAAAAATCTTCTGCGTTTCCCACACCATTTTCATCTCTTCTTTGGTGTAACCGTTCTCTTGAAAAACATCAATATGCGGAATCACATTAAACGCAATCTGCTTCGGATAAACCTCAACATCAATATCCGTATTGCCCCCCAATAACTTAGCACTTTGATCCGTTAATTCAGTAATTGCTACTTTGCCCGAGCCAGAAACCGCTTGATAAGTCGCCACATTAATGCGCTCAATCCCCACCGCATCATAAATCGGCTTTAACGCTACCAACATCTGAATGGTCGAGCAATTTGGATTGGCAATAATATTGCGTTGCGTATAACCCGCAATCGCATGTGGATTAACCTCTGGCACCACCAATGGAATATCCACATCACGACGAAAATGTGCCGTATTATCAATCACCACACAGCCCGCTTCCGCCGCAATCGGCGCATACTTTTCAGAAATATGCCCGCCCGCCGAAAATAAGCCAACCTGTGCCTGCGAAAAATCAAACGACGCCAAATCCTGCACCGTCCACTGCTTTCCCTGGCACATTATTTTCTTACCCGCAGAATTAGCACTCGCTAATGGGTATAAATTATTAATCGGAAAGTTTCGCTGCTCCAAAATCGAAAGAATCGTCTCGCCCACAGCCCCTGTTGCACCAACTACGCAAACATCAAATTTTTTAGTCATAGTCTAAATATGAAAATTGTAAAAATGAGATATTATACCTGCTTCAAGCATAATAACAGCGTATGGTTGAGCGTTACTTAGTAGGTAAAACCTTATAAGGTCCATCCAATAACCCAGTTGCTTTATTGTTAATTGCTCTAATATTTGCTATTCTTGATGTTATAGGCATATTTGAATCTACCGCTTGGGTAATTGCAGCACTAATCAACTGTGCCAAAAGTGTCGCAACAGGAGACCCTGCATTATTATTGTTACCACTAGGATTATAAACGGCTGAGGCAATACTTTCCCAAAGTAACTCGCCAGTCTTAACATCAACCAACTTGAGTGTTGCATGCACTATTGACTGAGAAGAGAAAATTAAAAATTTTTGCCCAAACTCTTTAATATCAACATACAGCACTGTGTCAGCACCTATGTGTTTGTCGATTTTTTCTAATGAAATACCATTCATCTCAGCAGGTGTTGGCAAGCCATTTTCTTTTAAGAATTTATCAATAACTGCAACAGGAAAAACATAATAGCCTTTTTCAGTTAATGGTTTGGTCAGCGTAGATAAATAGATATAAGGCGCTTCAACCTCAATGGAGTTATTTCTTGGAGGAATGACAAGAATTGACCTGGGTTTGCTTTTTTTTAATGCGGTGTAATCGTAAGGTTTGACTTCTGCACAACCCACAACAAAAACGGATAAAGTCGTCATTAAAAAAACTAATTTTAACAATTTCTTCATTATATTCCTTGATTTCTCATAGCACGATTCAGCATTCCGTCAATTAATACGCTTGATTCTGGGAATAAGGATTTCTCTTGTAGGAGTGCTTCTCTAGATTCTGTGTATCTCCCTTGCCCCGCATACAACATACCTAAATGCGCATAAATACCAGGTGCAATTTTCTTGCCCTTGGCTTCAGTTTTTTGTAAATCAGTATTTAATTTTTCAATTTGAGTTTGAACATCCATTTCGCCTGGCGCCACATAAGATTGGCGTATTATTGTCTCATATTCACCCCAATAATACATATCTTTATTGGTAACGCAACCACTCAACAATAACGCACCCAACAACAATCCAAATAGAGATTTAGTCATTGCTACTTAATTTTCCAAACGCCATTTTGAATATCTCTGGTCATATTGTTAACCGCTTCCATAATAGCCAAATTCAATACTTTTCCATTTAAAGTTGCATCATAACCTGCATCACTACCAAAGCCAAGAAGCTCTTCATGGCTCAGTGAATATTCCCCTGCACCTTGTACAGAATAAACAATTTGAGAAGTTAAAACATCAACAATATTCAAAGAAACTTTTGCATAAGCAGTCTGCTCTTTGCCTGACCCTAAAATACCAAACAACATCTTTTCCCCTGTTGTTTTACGACCAAATTCCGTTACATTACCCGTAAAAATATAGTGTGCCCCTTTAATATTCTGCTCGATATTCAATCGCTTTGCTTCTTGTGCATTGCCTTGCAAATTTTGGCGATCCATTACATTAAAACGATTACTTTGTTGTAAATGTGTTTTTAAGATGGTTCTTGCTTGCCCGCCTAATTTATCCACATTAGAAGAAAATAAACCACGCATATAAGTAGAACGATTTTGGAAAATACCAACGGCAACATCTGCCCGTTTTCCTTGATAAGCCGTTTGATAAGACTTGACATGTGTTTCCTTAATAACTCGATGAGTTTCTTTTGCCGCACATCCAGACAAGCCAAATAGCAGTGCAAGGGTGGTAATTAAAGTGAATTTAATTTTCATATTTTTTTATTGTTAGCAAGAAGGATAAGAATTATACTTGATTATCGACATCAATAAATTGATGCTTAACACCAAACTTGTTGCTTAAATGTTGACACAAGGCTTGCACACCATAGCGTTCGGTGGCATGATGTCCAGCGGAGATGAAGGCGATGTTGTTTTCTTTGGCGATGGCAGGGTTTTGTTCGGAGACTTCGCCCGTTATAAAGCAATCGGCGTTGATGTCGAGGGCGTGGTTCATATAATTTTGTGCGCCACCTGAGCACCAGGCGATGGTTTTTAGGGGTTTGTCGTTATTGCCGAATGTTAAGGGTTTGCGATTTAAGGATTGTTCGATGGTGTCTGCTAAGTCGGCTAATGTGGTGTTAATTTCGCCTTGCCAGACTAGGGTGTCGCCGATTGGGGTTGGGTTTTTAATGCCGAAACGGTGGGCAAGTTGGATGTTGTTGCCGACTTCAGAATGAGCATCGAGAGGCAGGTGGTAGGCGAATAAATTAATGTTATTGTCTAATAATGCTTTGATACGATTTTTTTTGATGCCTGTGATTTTTTGGTCTTCGCCTTTCCAGAAAAAACCATGATGGACGAATAAGGCATCGGCTTTTTCGTCGATGGCGCGCTCGATTAAATCTTGATTAGCACTCACGCCTGAGACGAGAGTTTGAATATCGGCTTTACCTTCAACTTGTAAGCCATTTGGACAATAATCTTGAAATTTATCAACTTTTAAATAGTCGTGGCAATATTCGGATAAGGTTTTGTTATTGACCATAAAATTGCTCCACAATTTTCATAAATAATTGATTTTGTTCATTATTACCAACGGTAACACGCAGGCAATCGGTGAGTTTTGGAGCATTGGCTAAATTTTTAATCAGTACGCCATTTTGTTTGAGATTTTCAAATAATTCATTAGCTTTTGGGGCTTTGAATAAAATAAAATTTGCTTGCGATGGATAGACTTTCAGGCTTTTAATGGCGCTTAATGCGGATGCTAATTGAGTGCGTTCTTTGAGGATGGTTTTTGCATTGGCATCAATGTCTTCTCGCTCGCTCAATAAAAAATTCGCACTCACTTGCGTCAGTGTATTAATGTTGTAAGGCAAGCGCAACTTATCTAATTGCTCAACGGTGTCTTTTGCACCAATTAACAAGCCTAAACGCAAGCCTGCAAAACCGATTTTTGACACAGTCCTCAATAAAACCAAATTCGGATATTTGGCAATGTCGGCTAAAAAACTGTCATCAGCATACGCATAATATGCCTCGTCTAACACCACCATTGCATCAGTTGAAGTGATGATTTTTTCAATCGTTGTTCTGTCAAAAGCATTGCCCGTTGGGTTATTTGGATAAGCAATAAAAATCAGTTTTGGCTGATGGGTTTTAATTGCAGACAACATCACGGGCAAATCAATTGCAAAATCTTCGGTCAAATCCACACCTTGATAGTTCAAGCGGGTGAATTTTGAAATCATATCATACATCACAAAACTCGGTTCAACACTCAAAACCGTGTCACCTGTGTCGCACGCCAAAGCCAATAATTGAATTAATTCATCCGAACCATTGCCTAGTAGCATACCAAACTCTTCTGGAATTGCCATTAATTCACGCAAAGTTTGTTGTAGTTCTAGGGCATTTGGGCTTGGATAGCGATTTAACTCTGCATCAGCTAAATAGGCTAAATATTGTCCAATTAAATCATCTGCCAAAGGAAATGGGGATTCCATCGCATCCAATTTCACCATATTTGCTGACGCAGGCACATGGTAAGCATTGATAGCTTGAATGTCGGCACGAAGCCAGTTATTAACAAAACTCATAATAATTTTTTGTGTAGTCTATTAGGATGTTTCTGTATTTTACCAATACTTTTAGCGTTTAATAAAGTTTGATAAGTATAGTTTAATGCCTGTTGACAAGCCTCTTCCACGGATAAATCTAGTGCAATTAAAGCGGCAATCGCACTAGATAAAGTGCAACCAGAGCCATGATAATCACCCATTAATTTTTTATAAATATATTTTTTTATCAAATTTCCATGTTGGTACAAACGGTGTTCAATCTCGCTATCTGACACATCTGTCGTGGTGACTAACACCCATTCGCACGACAAAGATTTAACTTGTTGCTGCTCGTTGTCGCCTACAGATAGAGTAGATAATTCGGCTGAATTTGGCGTGAGAATGTGCACCAAAGGGAGTAAATCTTGTTTTAAAGTTTCAATCGCTTGCGTTTGCAGCAAAACATCTGCGGTGCTGGATTTGACAATCGGATCTAATATAATCGTTTTGCCTTGCGCCAAATTTGCGATGGTTTTTATTTGCTCAACGGATGATAATAAACCGATTTTAACCACTTCAAAATCAATATCGTCTTGCAAGTGGCGAAATTGCTTAGCAATTAATTCGTCATTTACTGCTTGAATTTCCGCAACCGACTGGGTGTTTTGCACCGTCAACACCGTTACAATCGGCAACGCCGTCAAACCAAATTGTTGAATGGTTTCAATATCAGCACTGATACCCGCACCGCCACAAGGGTCCAGTCCTGATAAAACTAAAACCGTATCGTCCAACCTTACTTGCTTTCTTTTTTGATTAAAAAATCCACCACTTCTAGCATTCTATCGCTTGAACCTGCATGAGTAGAATCTGTCCAATATTTGCCATTCACCACAATAACTGGCACACCTTGCACCTTATATTGTTTAGATTTGAGTGTGGATTTATTGAGTTTAACGCGAACAGCAAAAGAGTTAAAGGTTTTTTCTACTTTTTCCTTATCCACACCAAAAGACACCACCCAATCAATGAAACTTTCTTTTGTGTGGAATCTTTTATTTTTTGCATGAATAGCTTCAAATAAACGCTCATGTAATTTATCAAGCAAATTTAATTCTTCTAAGACAAAGTAAAAAACAGCACCCTTTTTCCAGCGTTTAGAAAATACTGCAGGTTGTTGTACAAATTCAGCATTGGCAGGCAACTTTTTAAGCCATGCTTGAAGTGCTGGTTCAAGATTATAACAATGTGGGCAGTAATACCAAAATAATTCACGCACTTCAATTTTATCGCCTGTGGTGGTTTTAATGGGCTTGTCAAACACGACATAATCAATACCAGCATCATAATCACTAGCTTGCGTGTGAGTAGAAAATATAAATAACAGGGTTAGTAGTATTTTTTTCATTGGTCTTATCCTATTTTAAAATGTCAATATTATACGATTTTAAATCAATCATAGTTGCATTCAATTGTGCATAATTTTTTTTCTCAATTGGGTGCACGCCCTCGACATTAAGTTGTGCAAGAGGCGCAAGCACAAAATTATATTTCAAAATATCATCCCTCGGTAAGTTATGCGCCTCATCAATCACCTCATCATACAGTACCAAATCCAAGTCCACACCCCTATTAGAAAATTTCGGCTGAGACCTATCACGCCCTTGCTTGTCCTCAATATTGTGAAGCACGCTGATCACATCCACAACACTCAAATCTGTCGTCGCATTGACGCCCACATTATAAAAATCATCGCCTTCAAATCCTGCTGATGCACTCTCAAAAATGTCCGAACATTCAATCTTAAAAAAATTCATCCGCAAGCTTTCTATCGCCTGTGCAATATTATGCCTACGGTTTTCATTTGAACCGATGTTAATATGAATCTTATGCATGGCGTTCAATAATCACACCCACACCCTGTGCACCTGTTACCGCCTCACCTTTATTTAGGGTTAATTTCACTTTTTTCACGCCAAATTCATTGATAATAATTTGTGTAATTTTCTCTGCCAAAGTTTCCACTAATTGAAATTCACTATTTTTAACAAAATCAATCAATCTCTTTGAAACCGCTTTGTAATCAAGGGTTTGGTCAATATGGTCAGTCTCACTCGCCGCCTTAATATCCGCCGACATTTCAATATCCAGCACAATATCTTGGCGAATTTTACGCTCCCAATCGTAAATCCCAATCACGCAATCAATCTTTAAACCTTGTATAAATACAATATCCATAGTATCATTTCACTTTTTTTACCAAAAAGCGTATGTTACCTATTTTGATTATTGCCAGTTACTTAATCGGCTCAATTTCCAGTGCAATTTTAGTCTGCAAAGCCTTCGGACTCCCCGACCCCCGCACCCAAGGCTCAAACAACCCAGGTGCCACCAATGTCTTACGCATCGGCGGTAAAAAAGCCGCTGCTATCACCCTTATTGGCGACGGTGCAAAAGGCGCTATTCCCGTATTCATCGCCCATTATTTCGGTGTTGATTTATTCACATTAACCTTGGTGGCTTTGGCTGCATTTTTAGGTCATGTTTACCCAGTTTTCTTTGGTTTTAAAGGTGGAAAAGGCGTGGCAACGCTTTTAGGTGCTTTATTTGCACTCAATTATTTGGTTGGTCTGAGTTTTGCTTTGATTTGGCTTTTTGTCGCCAAAGTGTTAAAAATTTCTTCTCTTTCCGCACTAATTGCCACCTTGTTCACTCCTGCACTTTTTTACTTTTTAAGCGATAAAGATTTAAACGCTACTTATGTCGTTACGCTAACTTGCATTTGGATTTTCTTCACCCATAAAAGCAATATTCAAAGAATGCTATCAGATGCCGAAGGTAAAATTAAGCCTTAGCATTAACCCCTCGTTTGAGCAGATAAAGCGACACTATTGTCAATACGGCAATCATCACAATTAACACGAAAACAGAAGTAAGAAAATCAGCCGTACTCGTGCCTAAAAAACTCAATCTAAAAGCATCTACCATATAATAAATTGGGTTAAATTGACTGACAGTTTGCCAAAATTCTGGCAAGATTTTAATGCTATAAAACATTCCGCCTAAATAAGTCATTGGCATTAAAATAAAAGTCGGAACAATGGAAATATCATCAAAAGACTGGGCAAAAATTGCGTTAATAAACCCTGCCAAAGAAAATAAAATAGCAGTCAATAAAAAAGTAATCAGTGCAATCGGAACCGAATAAATCTGAAAATCCACAAAGAAAGAAGCCGTGATAAACACCCCGATACCCACAAAAAAACCACGCGCCACACCGCCCGAAACATAGCCCAATAAAATCACCCAATAAGGCACTGGCGACACCAACATTTCTTCAATGCTATGGTTATATTTTGCAAAGAAAAACGACGCCACTGTATTTGCATAAGAGTTTTGAATAACCGTCATTAAAATAATGCCAGGGATGATAAATTGTAAATAATCCACCCCTTGCATCGGTCCGATACGCTCGCCCATCAACCCGCCAAAAATCAACAGATACAGAGAAGTCGTAATAATAGGTGGGAAAATCGTTTGCACCCAAATACGAGAAAATCGCAAAATTTCTCTAGTAACAATGGTTTTATATTGAGTCCAAATCATCATTAATTAACCAAGAGACCTTTGCATAAATAGGGATGATTAGCAAAATGACAGGTTTTATTAAATTGGGAATTTTTTAAATCCACTCCTAGCAAGGCTAAGGGTGTTTTTAAAAAGTTTTCAATTTGATGAAAAGTGGCGTTTTGATGATTATTCATATTTATGCAAAGGTCTCACTAGGTTTAAAAATAAAGTTTCCAAACGATTTTGCGCATTACGCACATGAGCAATCTCAATGCCTTTTTGGGACAGTATTTGCAAAACTTGGGTAATACTCACGCTCGATTCCACCGTCGCTTTCAAAGAATATTCATCCAATTGCGTCATTGAAAATTCTAAATCAGTGGGAATATCGGTTAATTTTTTTGCACTTTCTAAAATCAACACTTGCTGTGAAACTTGTGCCAATAATCGCTTCATACTTGTTTGTTCAACCACTTTTCCATTATTCACAATCGCAATATTGCGACACAAAGACTCTGCCTCTTCCAAATAATGCGTGGTCAAAATAATGGTCATTCCTCCCTCATTGAGTTCTTTCAAAAACGCCCACATTGAACGACGAATTTCCACATCCACACCCGCACTCGGCTCGTCTAAAATCAAAACTTTGGGCTTATGAATGAGTGCTCTTGCCAGCATTAAACGCCTTTTCATCCCCCCAGAAAGTGAATTTGCCTTATCACGACGCTTGTCCCACAACTCCACTCGCTTTAGAAATTCTTCAGCATTTTTGCGTGCTTGACCACGCTCAATACCGTGATACCCCGCTTGATTAATCAGAATTTCTTCAATCGGTTCAAACGGGTCAAAATTGAACTCTTGTGGCATCAAACCAATCAAACTTTTAACTTTAGAGATGTTGTCCGATTGATTCAAACCCAATATTGTAATTTCGCCCGCTGTTTTTTCCAACAATCCACAAATAATCCCAATCATCGTGGTTTTACCTGCCCCATTACTACCCAACAAAGCAAAAAAATCGCCTTCTACCACCGATAAATCCACCCCTTTTAAAGCGTGAAAATCGTTGGCATAAGTTTTCGTAAGTGCGCGAATTGTGAGTGCGTTTGACATAGGTAGATATTATCCACTTTTAACAAGCTATTAGTAATATTTATGCGATAATTACCCACTTTAAAATTGAACGATATTCAAACCTATGTCCAACCTTAAAAATGTACCCTTACCCGATATTGGCGACTTTGACGAAGTAGAAGTTATTGAGATTTTAGTCTCCGTTGGCGACACAGTTGCAGAAGATGACGGCATAATCACCCTTGAAAGCGATAAAGCTTCAATGGAAATTCCCGCCCCTTTTGCAGGCGTAATCACTGAAATTAAAGTTGCTCTTGGCGATAAAATCAAACAAAATGACATTATTTTAACCATTGAAAGTGCAGAAAGTGAAGTAGAAATTGTTGAAGAAGTCGTGGAAAAAGTGAGTTCAGAGCCTCAAATTATGTCCGTTGTTGTTCCCGATATTGGCGACTTTGACGAAGTAGAAGTTATTGAGGTTTTAGTCTCTGTTGGCGACACAATTGCAGAAGAAGACGGCATAATTACCCTTGAAAGTGATAAAGCTTCAATGGAAATTCCCGCCCCTTTTGCAGGCGTAATCACTGAAATTAAAGTTGCTCTTGGCGATAAAATCAAACAAAATGACATTATTTTAACCATTGAAAGTGCAGAAAGTGAAGTAGAAATTGTTGAAGAAGTCGTGGAAAAAGTGAGTTCAGAGCCTCAAATTATGTCCGTTGTTGTTCCCGATATTGGCGACTTTGACGAAGTAGAAGTTATTGAGGTTTTAGTCTCTGTTGGCGACACAATTGCAGAAGAAGACGGCATAATTACCCTTGAAAGTGATAAAGCTTCAATGGAAATCCCCACCCCATTTGCGGGTAAAGTGACTGACATTAATGTTGCGTTAGGCGATAAAATCAAATTAGGCGATTTAATTTTAAATATTGAAAGCACGGGCAAAGCACCAACAGAAAGCCCTGTTGAGCAAGCACCAACCCCTATAACCGCACCTACCCCCGTTGTTGCACCTACCCCGAAACCTACACCGCAAACTTTAGACCCATCAATTTCAACAACCCCAAAAGGTCTGTCTCACGCTTCCCCCTCTATTCGTAAATTAGCCCGTGAATTGGGTGTTGATTTATCCAATGTAACTGGCACAGGGCAAAAAAACAGAGTTTTAGAAGGCGATCTAAAAGGCTATGTTAAGCAGATTATGCTGTCTGGCGGTAGTGGCAGTGCTTTACCAAAAACGCCGGTCATTGACTTTTCTAAATTTGGCGACACTGAAACCATTGCCCTACCAAGAATCAAAAAATTATCAGGCAAACATCTCACCGCTTGTTGGCTAAATATCCCGCATGTGACGCAGTTTGACGAAGTTAATATCGACAAAATGGAAGTCTATCGACAAGCACAAAAAGCCAAAGGTGTTAAATTAACCCCTTTGGTATTCATTATGAAAGGCGTGGTAGAGGCATTGCAAGCACACCCGAATTTCAACGCTTCTTTGGATGAATCGGGCGAAAATTTAATCCTTAAAAAATACTTCAACATCGGTATCGCAATGGACACTCCGAATGGTTTAGTTGTTCCTGTAATTAAAGATGTTGAACAAAAATCTTTAGTTGAACTTGCCACAGAATTAGGCGAAACTTCCGCCAAAGCCCGTGATGGCAAACTCAAACCTAGCGATATGCAAGGCGCAGGATTTACCATCTCCAGCCTTGGTGGTATCGGTGGCACACAATTTACCCCGATTGTTAATTCGCCAGAAGTGGCAATTTTAGGGGTTTCTCGTTCATTCAATAAACCCGTTTGGAATGGCGAAACTTTCCTCCCAGAATTAACCCTACCACTTGCTTTGTCGTATGACCACAGAGTGATTGACGGCGCACAAGGCGGGCGTTTTATGGCAGAACTCAATACAATTTTACGCGAGGCAAATTATGATTAAAACACAAGTTGTTGTTATCGGCTCAGGCCCAGGTGGCTACACTGCGGCTTTTCGTGCCGCTGATTTAGGCAAAGAAGTTGTCCTCATTGAGCGCTATGAAAGTTTGGGTGGCGTGTGTTTGAATGTTGGCTGCATCCCCTCAAAAGCCTTATTACACACCGCAGAAATCATCAACGAAGCCGCAGAAGCACAGCACCTTGGTGTAACTTTTAACCAACCAGAAATCAGCATTGATGGCGTGAGAAAAAACAAAGACGATGTCGTTGCCAAACTCACAGGTGGCATCAAAGCCTTAGCCAAAGCCAGAAAAGTACAAGTGGTAACGGGCTATGGCAAATTCATTTCCAATACTCAAATTGCCATCGAAGGCAGTGATGAAGTAATTGAATTTGAACAATGCATCATCGCCGCAGGCTCACGAGTGACTAAAATTCCCGCATTCCCTTTTGACGACCCACGCGTGATGGACTCAACCGACGCACTGGAACTAGACGATGTGCCAAAACGCTTATTAGTCGTCGGTGGTGGCATCATCGGCTTAGAAATGGCAACCGTTTACGCCGCACTCGGCAGTGAAATCACCGTGGTAGAATTATCCGACCAGTTAATCGCCGCTGCCGATAAAGACATCGTTAATCCATTATTCAGACGCATCAACAAACAATACGCCAATATTTTCTTAAACACCAAAGTAACCAGTATGGACGCACAAACTGACGGCATCAAAGTTGGCTTTGAAGGCAAAAATGCACCAGAAACCGACACTTTCGACAAGGTATTAGTTTCTATCGGTCGCAGTGCCAACGGCAAATTAATCGACGCTGAAAATGCAGGCGTCACTGTCGATGATTGGGGCTTCATCAAAGTCGATAAACAAATGAAAACCAACATCGAAAACATCTACGCCATCGGCGACATCGTTGGTCAACCCATGCTCGCCCACAAAGCCGTCCACGAAGCCAAAGTTGCCGCCGAAGTCATCTGTGGACACAAATCAGGCTTCGACGCACTCACCATCCCCTCCGTCGCCTACACCGACCCAGAAGTCGCCTGGACAGGCAAAACCGAAAAACAACTCAAAGCCGAAGGCACCGAATACGAAATCGGCAAATTCCCATGGGCAGCCTCTGGCAGAAGCCTCAGCATCGGCAGAAGCGAAGGTACTTCCAAAGCCATTTTCGACAAAAAAACCCATCGCCTCATCGGCATGGGCATCTGTGGCACCAACGCCGGCGAGTTAATTGCCGAACCAACCTTGGCCATCGAAATGGGCTGCACAATGAGCGACATCGCCCTCACCATCCACGCCCACCCGACCCTCAGCGAAACCACTGCCTTTGCCGTGGAAATGGCAGAAGGCACGATTACTGATTTATTGCCGCCTAAAAAGAGATAAATTGCATTAAAATTACTTTTATAAATTTTTAAAAAAATACCAATTATGAACAACACAGAACAAACCAAACACAACACAATGAACAGTCAAATTCGCCCTTGGGGCGGACTCAATTATATTGCTAATAATGCCTTGATGGACACGCCGAGAGAAGTATTTGTGTCAGAGGCGTATAAAAATCTTGCGTTTGCGGATATTGAAATTCCACTGACGGATAAGGCAAAAATGTTCAGCCCGAAGATTGAGGGGCGTTTGTTGGATGCATTGAATATTCAGCAAGATGAGACGGTTTTAGAAGTGGGGACGGGTAGTGGTTATTTGACGGCGGTGGTTTCAAAATTGTGTCAATCTGTTACCAGTGTTGAGATTGATGCAGAACTTAGTCGGGGTGCTGGGGCTAAATTTAAAGAATTGGGTATTAACAATGTGTCGCTTGAAGTGGGGGATGCGTCTGAAGGTTGGCAATCGAATGACTTTTTTGATGTGGTTATTGTTGGTAGCTCGGTGCCAAAAATCACGGGGCGTTATTTTCATTTGCTGAATGTTGGTGGGCGTATTTTTGTGGTTGAAGGCACGGGTAATGCGATGCAGGCAAAACTGATTACGCGTATCAGCGAGCATGAATGGGAGACTAAATCTTTATTTGAGACGCACCTTGAGCCGATGCAAGGTTTAGAGTCCGTTGAACAATTTAACTTTTAAAAATCTGTGAAAACTTTCTATAGTTTTGTGTTGAAAAAATCGGGCAGTAGCCTTGTGTTAATGCTTTTGGTGATTGGGTTTTTTATCTCACAAATTCCAAAATTTCAGTTGGATGCCTCATCGGATTCTCTAGTTTTGGAAAGTGATAAAAGCTTGCAATACTATAACAGTATTAAAAAAAATTATGGTTCTGATGATTTTTTGGTGATTAGTTACCAGGTTGAGGACGCTCTATTAGCCCCTACTCAACTTATCCATTTGGCAAATTTTAGAAAAGACTTGCAGGCAATTAAGCAGGTGAAGGCGGTAACAACTATTTTAGATGTGCCTTTGTTCCAATCACCACCTTTATCGTTAACGGATTTAGCCTCTAAAGGAATTTCTATTGATGATGGAAATGCTGATTTGGCGTTGGCAATTAAGGAATTTAAAACATCGCCATTATATGCGGATAATCTAGTCAGCAAAGATGGGAAAACCAGTGCTATATTGGTGGCGCTTAAAGGTAATGACGAGTTTACACAACGACGCCAAGCACGCAATACAATGCGACTTAAAAGAGCGAGTAATGAACTTTCTGCGGAACAATTAACTCAACTAACTGCGCTTGAAAAACAAGTGTTACAAGATGCGACAACACAAAGTGATATGCAAGCAGAAACGATTGTACAAATTCGTGCCACGATTGATAAATATCGCGATAAAGCCAGTTTGTTTTTGGGTGGCTTGCCAATGATTACCACAGATATTGTCGGTTATATTAGCAGTGATTTAGTGGTATTTAGTATTGCGGTTATTGGATTGATGACGCTTATTTTGGCACTGATATTTAAAGGTATTCGTTGGGTATTGATGCCAATTGGTATCAGTATCACCGGTGCATTGACGATGACGGGTGTGCTGGCATTTTTAGGTTGGAAAGTAACGGTAATTTCCAGTAATTTCTTTTCATTGCTGTTGGTAATGACGCTTTCGGTAACCATTCATTTGGTGGTGCGTTATCGAGAATTGGCACAAAATAACCCTGATTCAGATTATCAAACACTGATTAAAACCACTTTGGAACAAATGTTGAAACCGTGTTTATTCACTACACTTACCACGATTGCCGCCTTTGGTTCGTTATTGATTAGTGGTATTCGTCCCGTGATTGATTTTGGTTGGATGATGTCGATTGGGGTAACAATTGCCTTGGTATTGTCATTTATCGCTTTCCCGATTATTATGAGTTTCTTGCCAAAAGCAAAAGTTCAAACCTTTAATACTGAGTTAGGCATCACCAATAATTTAGCCAAATTTACTGAGAAATTTGGTAACCATTTATTAGTCATTTTAGTCTTATTTATCGGTGCTTCCGCCATTGGCATTAGTAAATTAAGTGTTGAAAATCGCTTCATTGATTATTTTAAAGAAAGTACCGAAATTAATCAAGGTTTAACCCTAATTGACAAAAAACTCGGTGGCACCATCCCTCTTGAAATTGTCTTTGATGATTTGGCAGAAGATTATTGGTATGACGAAGATTTGCGGGTTGATATTCACAAAATCCATCAGTATTTAGACTCACTAGACGAAACTGGCAAGGTGCTTTCAATTGACACATTGATGCAAATATTAGCACAGGTAAATGACAATACACTGCCAAACGGCTTTTTCTTGAACATTATTAAAAGTCAAATGCCCGATGCTGCAAAAACGCAGATAATGGACCCTTATCTCTCAGAAGACAGTGGGCAATTGCGTATGGTGATTCGCATTCGTGAAACCAACAAAGAACTCAAGCGTGCAGCATTGATTGAAAAAATTGAGCATTTTATTAGCAAAGATATTGGCTTTAAAGAAGGCACTTTCCACACGACGGGTATGTTGGTGCTGTATAACAATATGTTGCAAAGTTTGTTTAATTCACAAATCAAAACCATCGCTGTGGTGTTTGCAATGATTTTTATTATGTTTTTATTTATTTTTAAATCCTTTACCTTTTCATTGTTGGCAATCATCCCTAATATGTTGCCATCGCTCTTTATTCTCGGCATTATGGGATTAATGAATATCCCGTTAGACTTAATGACTATTACCATTTCAGCGATTGCGATTGGTATCGGCGTAGATAATGCCATCCATTATATTCACCGTTTTCAAGATGAATTTAAAAAAGACGGGGATTATTTAGCCACCATGTATCGCTCACATAACTCTATCGGTTTGGCAATGTTTTATACCTCTATTACCGTTACTTTAGGTTTTTTAATCTTGGCACTTTCTAACTTTATCCCTAGTATTTATTTCGGTGTTTTTACTGCTATTGCAATGCTGAGTGCCTTGCTTGCCAACCTGACTTTGTTGCCAAAGTTGATTTTGATGGTTAAGCCAAAAATCTAAAAAATAGACTTGTAAAGTGAAAAAATAGTTATAATATTAACATTAATAATTAAACAGGGAGAAAGATATGTTCTTACCAAAAGGAATTGCGCTAGAAGGCACTGATGGATATTAGCCTAATTATCGATTTTTTTAATTCAAAAGCCAGTACTTCAGTTGCTGGCTTTTTAATTATTCTCGTTTCACTTGTTGCTATTCATTCTCAAAGAAAAACAGCCAAACAAAAGTCTGCATTAGAATTTTTAGATAAACTTGCCTCTAATGAGCGATTAATTAATAGTTCAAAATTCTTGCGTGATTATCACTTTGATAAAGATAAAAGTGTTGTTTTAATCGCAACTTCAGATGACTATAAAAAGCATCAAGATAAAATAGATCCCATCCTTAATTATTTTGAATCTTTGTCAACTGGTGTGCGTATTGGTATTTATGATAAGCGTACTATGTGTTTATCGAGAAAGCAACAAATTATTCATACATTTAAATATTCAAAATCCTATATTGAGGAAATTAGGAAAGAACTAAAAAATGATTGCTTATTTAAAAATCTAGAGTGGCTTTCCACATGTCTCTCTGCACCTTGGCATTATAGATTAAAGTGTAAAATTACTCAGTTTTTTAGATGCCATCATAAAAATAAATAAATGCCTAATCAGCATTATTTTGATGTTTTAATCATCGGCACAGGCAGTGCAGGGTTAATGTGTGCCTTACAACTCTCCGATGATTTATCAATCGCCTTAATTGCCAAAGATGAATTGCTTGAAGGCAGTTCTTATTATGCACAAGGCGGTATTTCTGCCGTATTGGACATTACCGATAATTTTCAATCACACATCAGCGACACCCTGTCCACAGGTCGTGAGTTAGGCGATGAATCCGTTATTCGTTTTATGGTGGAACATGCGCCTGATGCGATTGCTTCTTTGGAAAAAGCAGGCGTGCTTTTCACACAAGAAGCAGACCGCTATCATCTGACCACTGAGGGTGGACACAGCAACAGACGCGTTGCCCATGTGGCAGATAAAACAGGACAATCTATCCAAATAAATTTATTGGAAAGCGTTAGAAAAAAAGACAATATTCACTTATTTGAAAATTTTATTGCCGTTGATTTATTAACAAAAAACAACCAATGCCACGGTGCCTATGTCCTCAATAAATCCACTAACGAAGTCGAAAGTTTCATCGCCCATCAAACCGTGATTGCCACAGGTGGTGCATCCAAAGCCTACCTCTACACCTCCAATCCCGATACTTCCACAGGCGATGGCATCGCCATGGCATATCGTGCAAATTGCAACATTGTTAATATGGAATTTACCCAATTCCACCCCACTTGCCTCTATCACCCGCACGCAAAATCTTTTCTAATTTCCGAGGCTTTGCGTGGCGAAGGGGCTAAACTCATCTTGCAAAATGGCAAGGCATTTATGCACAAATACGATGAACGCCTTGAACTCGCACCCCGTGATATTGTTGCCCGTGCAATTGATTCGGAGATGAAAGAAAATGGCTTTGATTGCGTTTATTTGGATATTTCATTCAAAGATAAAGCATGGATTCAAGCGCATTTCCCAACGATTTATGACAAATGCACCTCTTTTGGTATCGACATTTCTAAACGCCCTATTCCCGTTGTCCCTGCCGCCCACTATACCTGTGGTGGCGTGCAAACTGACATCAATGCCTGCACCAATTTGAACAACCTTTATGCTATCGGCGAAGTCGCCCACACAGGGGTTCACGGGGCAAATCGTATGGCAAGTAATTCCTTATTAGAGTGCGTTGTATTTGCCAAAACCTGTGCCCATCACATCAATCAGCAAGACTTTAGACAACCCCATCCAGAATTCAAAAACTGGGATGCCTCCAGAGTAAGCCCATCCAAAGAAAAAGTAATGGTATCGCATTTATGGGATGAAGTGCGGCGTTTAATGTGGAATTTTGTCGGCATCGTGCGTAGCAACAAACGCCTACATGCTGCACAAATGCGACTGACTCAAATCCAAAATGAAGTGAATGAATATTACCGACTTTACTTAATTTCAAATGATTTAATCGAACTCAGAAACCTCATTACCACAGCACAAATTATTGTCAAATCCGCAATTTCAAGAACAGAAAGCCGTGGTTTACATTACAATGAAGATTATCCAAACACCTCCGACACCCTTAAAAATACAACGATAAAATTATGATTCTCGATATTTTAAAATTCCCCGATGAACGCCTACGCATCAAAGCGGTTGAAGTAGAAAAAGTAGATGACAGCGTTAAAATATTGGTAGCAAATATGTTTGAAACAATGTATGCCAAAGACGGTATCGGCTTGGCGGCGACGCAAATTGACCAACATCTACAAATCGTGGTAATGGATGTGCCAGACTCAGGAGCAGACTATCAACTGCTGTTAAAAAAGCGTGAAAGCAAAACCAAAAAGCCCCTTAAAGCAAAACATCCCTTATGTTTTATCAACCCAAAAATTATTGAAAAAGACGGCAAAGAAACCCACTCTGAGGGCTGTTTATCAGTGCCAGGTTACTACGCCGATGTTGAACGATTTAATCATCTCGTGGTTGAAGCCCTTAATGAAAACGGCGAAGCATTTACCTTAGAAGCAAAAAATTTATTAGCCGTTTGCATTCAACACGAATTGGATCATCTCAAAGGTATTTTATTTGTTGATTACCTCTCTAAACTCAAACAACAAAGACTCAAAGAAAAACTCAAAAAGTCCAAGTGATTCAAATTGGACCTTACCAATTAAACGCCCAAGTCCTATTGGCACCAATGGCAGGTACCAGCGACAAGCCCTTTAGAATGTTATGCCGTGCACAAGGTGCCGCACTCACAACTTCTGAAATGGTGGTCATTCAACAACATTTATTAAACACCAACAAGTCCAAACACCGCTTAGATTTTAAAGGGGAATCCGCCCCAATTAGCATTCAAATCGCAGGCTCTGAAGCCGAAGAATTGGCACTTTCAGCACAAAAAGCAGTGGAATTTGGGGCAGATATTATCGACATTAATATGGGCTGCCCCGCCAAAAAAGTCTGCAATAAAGCCGCAGGCTCAGCACTGATGCAAGACGAAAATTTGGTTAAAAACATCCTTAATAGCGTTGTCAAAAGCGTTGATGTGCCTGTTACTTTAAAAATGCGCACAGGGTGGAATCGAGCCAATAAAAACGCCCCAACCATTGCCCAAATCGCAGAACAAGCAGGCATTCAAATGTTAAGTATCCACGGCAGAACTCGAGAAGATAAATACAACGGTGATGCAGAATATGACACCGTTGCCGAAGTGGTTTCACAAGTGGATATCCCCGTGATTGCCAATGGCGACATCACTTCTGCCGAGAAAGCTAAGCGTGTCTTAGATGCCACAGGCGCAAGTGGTGTCATGGTTGGCAGAGCCACGCAGGGCAATCCATGGGTTATTGGCGAAATTGACCATTATTTAAAAACAGGCAAACTCATCAAACCCACACCATTGTCGCTAAAAAAACAAACGGCGGTCGAACACATTCAACAAATCCACGCATTTTACGGCGAAGGATTAGGCGTTCGCATTGCCAGAAAGCACATTCTTTGGTATTTACAATATTTTGCAGATAATACTCAAACTTGTTGGGCAAAAATTAGTAAAATTGATACTTCTGAAAAACAATATCAGCACTTCAAAAAATGTATTTATGAACTCGATTGATTTACCAAAATGTATTAACGACAAACTCGACCGCTACTTTGCCCAATTAGAGAGCGAACAAGTGAGTGGCGTGCATAAAATGGTGATGAATGAAGTTGAATCAATTACGCTTAAATATGTGTTGGATAAAGTTGAGCAGAACCAAAGCGAAGCCGCACGCATTTTAGGAATGAACCGTGGTACACTGAAAAAAAAGATAGAACTTTATAAGTTATAAGGACATTAAACTATGATAAATCGCGCACTCATCAGTGTTTCTGACAAAACTGGCGTTCTTGAATTGGCACAGTTTTTAGCCAGCAAAAACATTGAAATTCTCTCCACAGGTGGCACGGCAAAACTATTAGCCGACAATAATATCCCCGTTATCGAAGTCTCGGATTACACGGGTTTCCCTGAAATGATGGCAGGTCGCGTCAAAACACTTAATCCAAAAATCCACGGTGGTATCTTAGCCCGTCGTGGATTAGATGAAGCGGTAATGGCTGAAAATGACATCAATCCAATTGATTTAGTGGTGGTCAATCTCTACCCTTTCCAAGCCACAATTGCCAATCCAGATTGCACCCTTGAAGAGGCAATTGAAAACATCGACATCGGTGGACCTGCAATGTTGCGTTCAAGTGCTAAAAATCACGCATCGGTTACGGTAGTGGTAGATGCGTCAGATTATCAAACTGTGGTTAATGAAATCGGTGAAAATGGCGACACATCACTTGAAACCCGAACCCAATTAGCCCTCAAAACTTTTGAACATACCGCACAATATGATGGTGCAATTGCCAATTATCTCGGCAAGGACGAAGATGGTTTTTCCAACACAATGAATCTACAATTCAACAAAGTGCAATCGATGCGTTACGGCGAAAATCCACATCAAAATGCTGCCTTTTATGTTGAAAATAACCTCACTGAAGCTTGCGTTGCCTCATCAACACAATTCCAAGGCAAAGCAATGTCATTCAACAATATGGCAGACGCAGACGCCGCTTTAGAATGTGTGCGTAGTTTTGATGAACCAGCCTGTGTCATTGTCAAACACGCCAATCCATGTGGCGTTGCCGTGCGTTCTACTATTTTTGAGGCGTATGATGACGCTTTCAAAACCGACCCAACCTCCGCATTTGGAGGCATCATCGCCTTCAATCGCACCCTTGATAAAAAAACCGCCGCCGCCATCATCGAGCGTCAATTTGTCGAAGTCATTATTGCCCCAAGTGTGGATAACGATGCCAAAGAAATTCTATCCACCAAACAAAATGTCCGTGCTTTAGAATGTGGCAATTTAGACACGGCACAGCCCTCACTCGACTACAAACGCGTGACTGGTGGCTTATTAGTCCAAGACAAAGACCTCGGCTCAATCACAGCTGACGAAGTGAAATGTGTTAGCGAAACCCAACCAACCGAAGCACAAATGAACGATTTAATGTTCGCCTGGAAAGTCGCCAAAACCGTCAAATCAAACGCCATCGTTTATGTTAAAAATCAAATGACCATCGGCGTTGGCGCAGGGCAAATGTCGCGCGTTTATTCTGCCAAAATCGCAGGCATCAAAGCCACCGATGAAAACCTAGTCGTCGAAGGCTCAGTAATGGCATCCGATGCCTTCTTCCCATTCCGAGACGGCATCGATGCCGCCGCCGAAGCTGGTATCAAAGCCATCATTCAACCCGGCGGTTCAATGCGTGACGACGAAACCATCAAAGCCGCCAACGAACACGGCATTGCGATGGTATTCACAGGCATGCGCCACTTCAAGCACTAAAAATGAGCATTGAAAAAATAAAAGCATTTCCAGAGGTTACCATCGTTATTCTTAACAACGATGGCACGGTTGAATCCATCAGCCAAGAATATTATGATGTGGACAAGGTCGAAACGCATATACGCAAAAACATCCAAATGGTTAGAGAGTATGACAAAATGGGATATTACAACCTCGCCAAACCTGAGTTTGTGAATGAAGTAATTACCACTTTCACCAATTTAGAACTGAGTAAAAAAGAGGTAATTCGGGTGAATAATTTTATGGATATCCAAGGCCCTACCGAATGCAATCGGGTTTGGCAATTGCCCGATGAAACAAAAGTAGAAGTTTCGCAAATGCTGTATGGTTTTGAAGTAACTTACGACACTGAAAAATGGGAAGATTTCACCATCAAACCACTGGCAGACAATCCAAGTTAAATCCTCAACAGACCCATTACCCCAGTCTCAAATAATGGGCTATACCCCTAAAGTAATTTCTAGACCATTCAATTGAACAATTTGTTTTTTCTCTAATCTGAGGCTTTCTTAGTTTTTTTCTGTTTGTATGATTGCTGAAAATATTTTTCCAAGTGTATCCGTTATGCCTGCTAATGTCATTGTTAACAATTCATCAAGTTGCTTGTTTAGCGTTGTATTTTATTTCATAATTAATACCTTTTTTAGTTATCATAAATATTCACAAAACCTTTTGTTTAATTTTTTGGATACCTAATTAATTTAGGGTCTTAACTAGTTAAGCAATTTTTAATTGCTTAAAATACTAGTTATGAAAAGGAAAAATAAGTATTACAACCGTTCAAGACTTTCAGAGGCAAAATTTAGAGAAGTTATTAAATATTTTTCAGTGGATTTAAGCGCTACTCAAATAGCACAATTAACCAATCTAAATTTAAACACTGTTAATAAAATTTTGACACTTGTAAGGATAAGAATTTTTGAATTATCAGACCAACATCAACTTCAATCTGCCCCACTAGTGGGGCAGATTGAAGTTGATGAAAGCTACTTTGGTGCTCGGCGCGTCCGTGGGAAACGCGGCCGAGGTGCCAGGGGCAAGATAATCGTATTTGGCTTATTGAAACGAGGTGATAAGGTTTATACTCAAATTATAGAAAAGTGCGATAGAATAACCCTTCACAGCATAATAAAAGACAAAACATCAACAGATAGTATTATTAATTCTGACGGATGGCGTGGATATAATGGCTTAGTAGATTTTGGCTATAAAAAGCATTATCGTGTTCATCATGGTAAGAATGAATTTGCCAGAGGAAATTCTCATATTAACGGCATCGAATCTTTTTGGGGTTATGCTAAAATTAGACTAGTAAAATTTAAAGGAATGAATAAAAAAATGTTTAAATATCATCTTAAAGAATGTGAATTTAGATTTAATAATCGTAAGCAAGATATGTATAAAATCTTACTTGATAATTTTAGAAAAGAGCCGCTTAACTAGTTAAGACCCTTAATTTATTTGGTAAAATATTTTTTTAATTGTTTATAAGGAGTTGTTATGTCAAAAATTTGTAGTGGTAATTGGATGAATGAGTTAAAAGAGGCTTGGAATGGCTCAGAGGAAGTGAGTGGTAAATTAGCGGAGATTAATTTTAGCTCGGTAATCGCTTGTGGCTTTAAAGGGGATGATAAACCGACTGGCATTTTTATCGTTGAAAATGGCGTTTGCACAAGGGCAGGAGACTATGCCGGCGAAGAGGTTGATTGGGATATGCGTGCTGATAAGAAAAATTGGCTTAAGTGGATTGCCAAGCCACTCACAATGACAACAATGGGGTTAGCGGTAACAACGGGCAAGTTAAAATTTGTTTCAGGTGATTTTAAAGCAATGATAAAAGACCCGAGAATGGCGGTGCCTTTTGTTAAAAGTTTTGCTTTAATGAGCGATATTGGGGGCGAGTAAGTTAAGGGGCGCCCTAAGGTAAAAGTCTGTTCAAGACAAGATTCTGACTCTAAATGTTCTGCCCTTGAGTTTGTCATTCTGAATTTTCTGTAATGCGGTTTTGACCAATTCTGAACTGACGGCGACATACGACCAATGACTAACGACAGTGATTTTGCCGATTTTGTCGCCTGGGATGCCACCTTTGCCTGTTAATCCACCAACAATATCGCCTGGTCGCAGTTTTTGTTTTTTGCCGCCATCGATTTTTAGTGTGGTCATCGTTGGGCGTTTAATTGGTTTGTCCAAATAACTATCGCTCGGCAATGCGCTGGTGCAATCGACTAAATCAATGTCTAATAAATCCAATTTTCGAGTTTCTCTATCGCTGTAAAGCGTGCAAGCGATGCCGTGTTTTCCCGCTCTGCCTGTGCGTCCGATGCGGTGGGTATGCACTTCTGGGTCGTGTGCAACATTAAAATTAACCACCATATCCAAATCATCAATATCCAAACCACGGGCTGCTACATCGGTCGCCACTAATACCGAAACACTGCCATTTGAAAAACGAATTAACGCCTGATCGCGTTCGCGTTGATCCAAATCACCATGGATGGAAATCGCATAAAAACCGTAATAAACCAATTCATCAGCAACCTCTTGAGTATCGCTTTTGGTGTTGCAAAATACCAAGGCAGAATCGGGTTTGTGTTTTGCCAATAATAATCGCAAGGCTTTCATTCGTTCATCGTCGGTATTGGTGAGGTGGAAATATTGCTTAATAGTGGATTCTTCCGCCACTGAAGGTGCCTCAACGATTGTCGGATTTTGCATCACCCTATCGGCAATTGACGCAATTTCATTGGGGTAAGTGGCGCTAAACAATAGAGTTTGGCGATTGGCAGGCACTTTTTCAATAATCAAATCAAGGGTGTCTTGAAACCCCATATCCAGCATTCTGTCGGCTTCGTCTAATACCAATGTTTTTACATTACCCAATTTAAGCGTGCCTTTACGCAAGTGCTCTTCAATCCGCCCTGGCGTACCGACAACAATATGCACGCCATGTGCCAACGACCCAATCTGTGGACCAAACGGCGTGCCACCGCAAAGCGTCAACACTTTAATATTATGCACCGCCCTTGCCAATTTACGCAATTCACTGGCAACTTGGTCAGCGAGTTCGCGTGTTGGACACAGCACCATTGACTGGGCTTTGAACGAAGTTGTGTCTAATTTTTGTAGCAAGCCTAAACCGAAAGCGGCTGTTTTTCCTGAGCCTGTTTTGCCTTGCCCAATCACATCATCACCCGATAAAATCATCGGCAAACTCAGTGCTTGAATGGGTGTCATTGATTCATAGCCCAAACTGCTTAGGTTTTTTAATAAATCGGGATTTAGGTTTAATGCAGAAAAATCGGTGTCGCTCACGGTGTAACCCTCAAAGAAAGATGGGTAAATTTTACGCTAATGCCCTATTGAAGTCATTATAATATCCGTTGTCTATTGTAGTGCGACTGGCTTTTGTCCCCTGAGCTGATAAATAAAAACCAAGGAAATGAGATAGGGTGCTATTGTGCAAGCCCGCCTTGCCTTTTGGTATTGAAGCGGGAAGCCTGCGGTAAACTTCGAATTTCCGCCTTGAACCTTATGGTTCAGGTTTAAAGTCACGCAATACAATAGACACTCGAATTTTATAGGTTTTTTTCAATGAAAACACGCTGCCACTCTCTCAGACAACAACGCCGTGCCATCAAACCTCATGAGAGAGAGTCGTTTGCAAAAAACCTTGCTCTTCAAGCAAAAAGGGTAATAAAAATACAGTATAAGTACAAAGTTGCCTTATATTTGGAAAATGATGGAGAAATTAACCCAAAATATATCAAAAAATGGTTAAATCTGCAAAAAATTGAACTCTATTTGCCCGTTCTAGTCAAAAAATCACTAAAATTTGCAAAAATAGGTGAAAAATTTAAAAAAAATCGCTTCGGTATCAACGAACCCGACACTTCTGTGCTTTTAAATGCCAACCAAATGAACATCATCCTAATGCCCTTAGTCGGTTTTGATGTCAATAAAAACCGTATTGGTATGGGTGGTGGCTTTTACGACCGCACCCTTGCCTTCAAAAAACGCCAAGGACAATACACCAATCCAAAACTCTGCGGCTTGGCTTTTGATTGTCAAAAAGTGGACAAAATAGAACCGAAAGCATGGGATATACCGTTAGACATGGTAATTACACCGACGACTATTTACCGTTAGCGTGTTTGTTGTAAGAATGATTTAAGACTCGGGTTTTCGTTAATTAAATTCATCCCAAAGCCTCGTAGCCACCTCGCTGGTTCGCTGTTTTCTTTATAAATCCAATTCAAACCCGTCATTGTTTTTGCCATTAATTCGTTGTCTAATCGGCGAGCTCTGGCGTATTTTCGTAAAACTGAATAATTGCCTAAATGTTGGTTATTTGTTTTTAATTGCTTTGATAATTCAACAACATCGGCGAAACCGAGATTAACACCTTGCCCTGCTAGTGGGTGAATGTTGTGGGCTGAGTCGCCAATTAAGGCTAGATTGGCTTTGACATATTCCTTGGCACTGCGTTCAATTAAGGGGAAGGCTTGGATTTCGCTTAATATTTCAAACTTACCGAAACGATATTCCACGCTTGCGGATAATCTATCAGCAAAACCTTGGGTGGATAAGGCTAATAATTCATTGGCGAGAGGGTTTTCTGCGGACCAAACGATAGAGGCTTCATTTTTGCTGAGGGGTAATAAGGCAATAATGCTGTTGGCTAAAAATCGTTGCCAAGTGGTATTTTCAAAATCTTCGTCGGAGCGGATGTTACAAACGATAGCTTGTTGTTGGTAATTGGTGTCGCTAAATTCGATATTTGCCAAATCACGAATGCGTGAACGGGCGCCGTCAGCACCGATTAATAAGGTGCATTCTAATTGCTGTTGATTATCTAAATGCAATTGATAACCTTGTTCGGTTTTGTTGAGGGTGTCCAATTTGGCAGAAATAAATTGCACAGTGGTGTTTTTTAATTCGGCATACATCGCTGATTGTATGCAGTCATTTTCTATAATATGTCCTAAGTGTGCTGTGTTACTATCAATGGTTGAAAAATCCAGATGTCCATGAGAATTTTGATCCCACACCTTAGTATCAGTAAAAGCGTGCTTGCGTTGAATGCCATTCCAAACACCAATATTTTTTAAAAATTCTTCCGAAGTTGGGGTAATAGCACTCACACGGGTATGGAAATTGTCTTGTATTTCGGGGCTTGGATTGTTAGGTTCGATAATGACAATGCTTAAATTTTGCTTTGCCATTGATAAGGCAAACGCCTGTCCGACCATACCACCGCCAACAATCACGATGTCAAAATTATTCACTATCACCTGCTACCGTCATTTGATTGATTAATACCGAGCCTACTTTGATACCACTGCGTTTGTCCACATCATTGCCAACATGCACAATGCCAAGCAACATTTCTTTAAGATTACCCGCAATGGTTAGCCCTGAAACTGGGTATTGAATTTCGCCATTTTCCACCCAAAATCCCAATGCACCCCGAGAATAATCACCCGTGGTGCTATTCACACCTTGCCCCATTAATTCGGTAACAACCAAGCCTTTATCCATTGCTTTTATCATCTCATCTAAACCGCCATCAAAATTTTCTTTGATAATGGCATTACTTACCCCGCCTGCATTAGCCGTGGTTTTTAAGCCTAATTGATTGGCAGAATATTGCCCCATTACATAACTTTTAACCCGTCCATTTTCGATGAAATATTGCTTGCGTTTAAGCACGCCATCGCGATCCATCACTTTAGCACCCAAGGTTTTTTTGGCAAATGGATTTTCGTACAAACTGATGCTTTCTGGCAACACAATCTTATCGATACTATTGGGTAAAAATGTCGATTTTTTATATTGTGCAGACCCGCTCAATGCCCCCAAAAGACTGGAAAATAGCCCACCTGATAGACGAGGAGTAAAAATCACAGGACATTTTTGTGATTCAATCGGCTGTGCACCGAGTTTTTGCTGGGCAAGTTCTGCGACTTTTTTTCCCACAGATTCCGGTGTTTGTAAATCCTTTGCATCAAGTGCCGTAGTGTATTCGTAGGCAGTTTGCATATCATCGCCTCGCTTGGCAATCAGCGAACAATTTAGCGAATGGTGAGTGCTAGATTGCGAGGCAATCAAATCATTGGAGTTGGCATACAAGCCTTCACCTTGAAAACTCGACACCTCCGCCCCATCAGAATTATCAATCTCGGCCTGTGCAAGGGCAATTTCCTCACACGCTTTGGCAATATCGATGCTGTGCTGTGCGTCCAAATCCCAAGGATGATACAAATCCAAATCAGGTCGCTCAAACGCCATTAATTCCTTTGGTGCCAAACCATTAAAAGGGTCATCTTGGGTATATTTGGCAATCAAACAAGCGGATTCAATGGTTTTTTCAAGGCTGTTGTCGCTGGTATCAACGCTTGACGCATGCCCTTTCTTTTTGCCAAAAAAGACATTCACATCAAAACTTTTATCCAAATGATATTGCAAAGTTTCCACCTCACCCAAACGCACGGCAGTAGAAACGCCCGAACTTGAACCCAGCGATATTTCAAAATCAGTCACCTGATATTTTTTTAATAATTCAATTGCCCTATGGGCTGTTTGTTCTAATGATGCCATTATTTTTTAACCATTTCTAATGAACGCAATCGGCGAGAATCAGATTTTAAAACCTTAAAATGAAATCCTTGTAATTCTATTTTGTCGCCTTTTTTCGGTAAATAAGTCAATTTTGCAATCACCAAGCCTGCCACGGTTTCTACATCCTCTGCTTGTAATTCGCTGCCAAAATATGCATTAAATTCTTCTACAGGCGTGTTGGCTTTAATCACAAATCTATCACCCCCAAAATCAATAATATTATCTTCTTCTAAATCGTGTTCATCTTCAATCTCGCCCACAATTTGTTCCAAAATATCTTCCAGCGTTACCAAACCTGCAATTTCGCCATACTCATCCACCACAACTGCCATATGTGAATGTTTTTGTTGAAAATCTCGCATCAACGAGCCCAAAGTTTTGCTTTCTGGCACTAACACCACTTGGCGTAAATATTCTTGAAAACTAAATTCTGTTTTCTTTTCACTGGATAAATGGTCCAATAAATCCTTTGCCAAAATAACACCCTGCACCTTGTCCTCTTGAGTGCTCAGAACAGGGAATCTTGAATGTGAAGATTTGACCATAATTGCCAATAAATCTTTGGTTGAAATGTCATTTTGAATCAACACCATCTTTGACTTCGGCACCATCACATCACGCACTTCCATATTTTCAAGTTGCATCGTGCCTTCAATAAGGCTTCGACTGTGAGAGTCAATAATGTGGTTTTCTTCCGCTTCTTTTAATGCCTGTAGCAACCCATCATTTGACTGAATTGGCATATGGAAAAATCGTTTTTTTAATCGTTGCAAAAAAGACGCTGTCGAGGGAGGGTAATCTTCGTTCATTTAAAATTTAATCAATATCAATCAGTTATTTTAACAAGGTTTAAGACTTTTTGCCACTTCTCATCGCCTTCCCTTGTGCAGCACGCTCTTTACGCACTTTTTTAGGGTCAGCAATCAAGGGTCGGTAAATTTCTACACGGTCTTTTTCACGCAAAATTGTCTCTAATTTAGCAATTTTGCCAAAAATCCCTGTTTTGTCTGTAGATAAATCAATTTGTGGGTAAGTCTCAAGAATACCCGACATTTCAACCGCTTGTCTCAACACCGTGCCTTCATCAACCTCTAAAGTCAGTAGCGTTTGCTTAGTTTCAAGCGCATAAGCAACTTCAATCAACATTATTTAGCGTCACATAATTGCTGCGCTTTGGCAAAATCAAGCGTGCCTTCATAAATCGCACGCCCCGTAATCGCCCCCATAATCCCACTATTCTCCTCAGCCAACAACCCAGAAATATCATCCATATTAGTAATACCGCCCGACGCAATAATCGGAATCGAAGTCTGCCTAGCCAAATTCGCCGTCGCCTCAACATTCACCCCCTGCATCATCCCATCACGGGCAATATCGGTATAAACAATCGAACTCACCCCATCTTGCTCAAATTTTTTCGACAAATCGACCACATGCAAATCCGTCTGCTTTGCCCAACCCTCCGTTGCCACCAGCCCATTATTCGCATCCAAACCCACAATAATTTTACCTGGAAATTCACGACACAATTCCGCCACAAACTGCGGATGTGTCACTGCCATCGTTCCAATAATCAAATAACTAATCCCTGCCTCAACATAAGTATTGGCAATTTCCATCGTCCGAATCCCGCCCCCAATCTGCACCGGCAAATCAGGAAACACCTTAGTAATCTCAGTCACACTCTGCGCATTAATCGGCTTCCCTTCAAACGCTCCATTCAAATCCACCAAATGCAACCGCCTCGCCCCTTGTGCCACCCATTGCCCCGCCACCTCCACAGGGTTATCAGAAAATACCGTGGTATCCTCCATCAACCCTTGTCGTAAACGCACACATTGACCGTTTTTTAAATCTATTGCTGGAATTATTATCATTTTTTTATCCTCTTTTGTTATTCATTGCTTTCATCCAATTTATCAGGATTTTTAGCAATTTGTTTGTCCATTGATTTAAGCCTGCATTCCAATTTTTTAATGCCTTCCTCTACAGGTAAATCCTCAGGCTTAATACCGCATTTTAATAAAATACCCCTAACACCTTGATTATTCTTAATATTCTCGTGGGTAATGTCATTTTCAGTAATTAGCCGATGCTCTATTAGTGTTAAAAACAGTAATCTCAGTTGCAAAATCCTTGGCTTTAATAGTGATGGCAGGTAGAAAATCAGCCAATGCTCTAGTGTTTGGAACTTGTATTTTTTCTTTCATTTTTTTGGTAGATTGTCCGCCAAATAATGCAGTACCCCCATTAGAACGAATAAAGCCAAAATTTCTATCATTTTGAGTGTACTTAAATATTAAGCTTGACAGTTCTTTTTCTGAATGGGTGAGTTTTTGCCTTGCTTGTAACCTTTCTAAGCCATGTATTTGCTCTTGAATAAGTTCTAATTTTTGCGTTTGTATTGCAAAATAAGTTTGTGAATGCGTATCAAAGTTATCGGCAAAAGATTGGATTATTTCGTTTTTCATTGTTTGGTCGCTAATTCATTGTCTGTTATTTAAATCTATTGCTGGGATTATCTAACACCTGTATAAAAATACCAATTATCGTAAAATTATACATATCTTCGTCTGGATTCAATACAATATTCTCATAACTATCATCCGTTGAATTCGGTTTTAAAATAATCGACTTGTGCATAGGCACACCGTCAACCTCGTGCTTTTCACTCTCATAATATTTTACAGTGTAATACAAATCAGAATCATCGCCCCATTTATTCATATTTTCTGCTAACACGATTTGCCCATAACGAGTACCACCCACAGATTTACGGAATAAACAATATGAGTCATTTGGAATCACTTTATTCATTGACTCACCAATCACCCGACAAGCAAACATATCAGCACTCATTTTTATACCATTTGGCACCTTTATTCGCTTATGACTTTCTTCGGCGTTCCACTCTCTGAACTCACCTGCGGCAGCCTTCAAACTGAATAAAGGGACTGAGTTTTCAAATGTCAAGACTTCGTTATCATTGACAATATATTCTTCTTCCGTGAAGTTTTCAGGCGTAAAAATTTCTTTGCTGCATATATTTGATGATTTTTCCTGCGATACATAAACCCATTTAGAATTAAACCCCATATTACTTGCCATATCTGCCAACGGTTCCAAATGGTCTTGGTACTTATTTGTCAATATCTTCTGATTATTCGTCAAATCTTCAAAGCCAACATTTAATCCCACAATAAAATCGTCCGTGTGATTTTTCCAGGCTTTATCAGTCATTACTTCGGCACTCACTTCCAAACCCATAATTTGTTGTTCAATAAACCCATCCAAATATTTTTCCATAGATGGAATGTTATCACTTTTCGAAGAATTGACGCTTCTGCTAATCGGTATCAAATTCCACAGCTGGTCGTGTCCAATAAAACTCCAAGGTAAGAAATGGTCTAACGAAAAATCTACTTCTTCAATAGGTTTATTTGAAAAAATACAGTTTAATTTTCTACGCTCTAAAACCGCTTTCCAATATTTTGTTTGGCGGTTCAACGATGCTCTCTTAGAAGGTTTCTGTAACTTATTAACTAACGCCATTGCATTAGGATTTTTGCCTTGTAAAAAATTTACCCAATGCCAGAACGCCCAACTTTCAATAATAGAATAGTGCAATAAAAAATACTGCATCCATTCAGAATATATTTCAATGCTTTGGTCATTTATTTTATAAATTGAATTAAATTCTCTATCTGAATTTGATAACTCTTCTATTTTTTTGTTCTTTTTAGCATCCAAAAGCCCTGATAATTCATTTTGAAAAAATGATGTCAATAACCTATACGGAACATATTTAACCAGGTCTGCTTTTCCACCAAACATCTTCTTTGTAACTTGGTCTTGAGTACCGAAATTTAATTTAAAAACATTAATAGGATATTCTGCAATATCCAACATTTTTACCTCTAACTCGCTAAATGAAAAAGTATATTTCTTAAACTTTTCATCTTTTATAAGCAACAATAATGCTTGGAAGAATAAAAATTTATACGAATTTGTTCTAGTTCCAAAGATACTAGATAATGAGGGTATATCAACATTGTTTTCTATTGGTAATTGCATCAAGTTATCGTATAATTTATTCTGTTCCAATGCTGTACTGTTAATACTAGGTGGATTCGACTCATAAGTGCACAACTCCCAATTGACGAGCATCAACACCCGTCATCTCAAAAAACACCTGGTAAGGTGTTTTAAATCCTAGACATTTTCTCGGTCTAGAATTTAATTTATTCACTGCTATTTTAACTTCATTGTAAGCAATATTTACCAAAGATATTGTCTTTGGGAAGTATTGCCGTAATAAGCCGTTAGCGTTTTCGTTTTGTCCACGTTCCCAGCTATGGTAAGGCTTAGCAAAGTAACTCTTACAATGGATTGTTTTATTAATTTTCTCATGTCCTGCGAACTCCTTGCCATTGTCATAGGTAATTGAATGTACAAAACCCTTAATAGGCTGAAGCAAGGTATTGATGGCAACACTAACACCGTCTTTGTGTTTGCTATTAAGCGGATACGCCAGTCTAAGCTTTGATATGCGCTCATCCAGCGTTACGATGGCGCCTTTGTGGGCTTTACCAATAATAGTGTCCGCCTCCCAATGTCCAAATACTGTGCGATTATTAACTGCCTCAGGGCGCTGGTCAATATCAATACGATTGAGAATGCCTGTGCGATTATGCGCGTAACCATAACGCTTTCTATAAGGCTTACCCTGATGTCTGAGGTGTTGATATAACAAGCCACCATCTGCTTTATCTTTGAGCAAATAACGATAGATGCTCTCATGGTGAAGTTGAATGACATTGTTGGCATTAAGCCAACCACAGACTTGTTCAGGCGACCAATCAAGTTTTAGACAATTGTCAATCAAGCGTTTACACTCAATGGTTAATTTAACAAACTTATCTTTGGCTTGATGTCTTTGCTGCGCAAAGCCATTAGCCTGATTGTATCGATAGCCTCGCTTGCCCGTGTTACGGGCAATCTCTCTAATAATGGTAGAGTGGCTGCGATTAAGGTTTTGTGCGATTTTATTCTTAGACATGCCTTGTTTAATTCCAATCGCGATATAATACCTCTCTTCAGAGGTTAGTTGCTTGTACATAGTGTTCAGCTCCGTTTAAGCAAATCAATCATTATAGATTGACCGACCTCTGATTTTATTCAAAGGCTTGGTGTATTTTGCTTTTGGCTTGACATAAAGGCCAAGCAAAATACACTAATGCTAATTAAACTTAGTTGTGCACTTATGATGCGAATTTACATATTTTAAAATAAGTGATGTTTTTAATTATTGGGAGGCTAAGTTAGCGGGCAACCGCAATACCAATGGTAGTTTCTACAATCGTGGCGACAACACGAACTTGTGGAGTAGTACTGAGTCAGGTAGTAATGCCTACAGACGCAACCTGATACAGCATCTGCAGGGTAACGCTCACCGGTGAACCGAAAATCACTAGAGTCTTTGCTAATTGCTGTTAACAAGTTCTCCATAAGCTGCTTTGATAGTTCTTCAGGCTTTTTAATCTTTAATGGTTTTCGATAGAGTGTAAGATTTATAACTTGTTTGTGTTTGTAAGATTCTTCTTTTTTTAGCTTCAGCTCTTCGGTGTCCAGCAAATAAGAAACCACACACAGATCATTGTGAATGGATTTGTGTGTGATAAACCAAATAGCACTTTAACAAGGAATATTCATATCAATATGAATTGGATTTTCGTAGAAATAATAAAGGCCGGCACTGAATATTGATTATTAATAGCTATCGGGCTAATATTCTGGTTATCACAAAATTTTTAGCTTTATTGTAAAAGCTATTTGCAATTGCAACGGTTGAGCATTCGGCATAAGTTTATTAATTTCACCTAATAATGCATCGTGCTGCTCTTGCTGTTTAATGAGCTTATTTGTAATTTCAGCTATACTTCCATTGTCATTTTCGTTATCTTCATTGCCAAACAACTCATTTTTTTCTGTTTAAAGTTGGTGTACTTGAGGTGAAATCTGTCAGGTTGACTGCTATGGTGTTTTTATTGTCTTCTACTGAGGTGTTAAAATTGTTTACTTATTAACTTTGCCTTGAAGGTCTCCAGTATTCAAACCGTTTATTAAGTTTTGAGCCTCAATATGTTGTAAGAAAATGTTACTATGAGCCGTATCAATTTTGTTGATTTTGTCAACAGTTTCATTTAGCAGGGTTTTTAACTCATCTTTATTCATGCCGTTAATTGTTATCATAATCTATTCTTTAATTAAATTAGAGCTTGCTTTTCTGCTAATTTTGAAGATTGGAATTCATCCATCATTTGATTTTTAATGCTATTAACCCTTTTTTATAACACCCTAGAAGATGGCATTTATTTAAATAAATATAGACACAAAAGAGCTAAAAAGCATAGCTCAACATAAGGCGAATGTTTGACTACCGCTTCAGTAGAAAATGTTTCAAGTTGTAAATATATTGACACTCTTATGGCTTGCTCTATTCTTTATCTTCCTATTTTTTTCCATAATCCTTGCTTATAAAGATTTTTATTAGGCTTTCTAGTCTAAAAGCAAAAAAAATAGTTAAATAGTTAAATAGTTACGGTATTAATTACGATTAACAACGATTAACGATTAACGATTAACGATTAACGATTAACGATTAACGATTAACGATTAACGATTAACGATTAACGATTAACGATTAACGATGAAAACACTATTAAAAAACGCCTGTTCAACTAATTATAATGCCACTAACCTAATTACCCATGTTGCGTGGGTGGGTGGGGCACATTCTAGAGCGCTAAGCAGGCTTAAGCATTTTTTAGCTTTTGGCGCTTTGACTCTATCACTTAACGTTACCTCAGGTGGTGAGATTAACCAGTTTGACAAAGAAGCTTATCTTAACCTTGGACAACAGTACAGTGATAACAATACTCAAGTAGCTGTTAAAGAAGAAAACACAATTGATACACTCCTTAAAGAGATTGGCTCTTCTGTTCGTAATGCCTTGGGCGGTACAGATTCTGACAATGCCAATCAGCTTGGTAAAAAAATTACTGATAATTTAAAAAATAAAGCCAACAACACAGTGATTAATAAAACCGAAGGCTTTATTAATCAAAAAGCCAATGAACTTGCTAATAGTATTGGCAACGGTAGAACTGAAATCTCTGTGCATAAATTAGAGTCTAATAACCCAACATATAGTCTTAAAACCATTCAACCATTGACTGAGCTTAATACAGATTCAACAGAGCTAACTTTTATCCAAGCTCAAATTAACTCTGGTGAAAACCATGGTGAGCGCCGTGACACTATTAATTTAGGCCTTGGACAGCGTTACCTACTTGAAGGTGGTCAGTCTATTGCTGGTATTAATCTATTCACTGATTATGAAACCGAGTCTAAGCACAAGCGTGCATCGCTAGGTTTGGAATACCAAAGAGCTAACTTTAGTGCCAATATTAATAAATACTACCCATTGTCAGATAAGAAAGTTATTGGTGATTACACTGAAGAGCCACTAGCAGGACATGACATTAAACTAACGGGTCAAGTACCTTATCTATCTTGGGCAAAAATCAAAGGCACGCACTATTATTGGGATGCCAAAGTTGGCGACAATATTAAAGGTACTATTTTAGGTGTTGAAATAGAGCTTAATCCTTCTACTACGCTAGAAATAGGTACTGAAAACTCAAACACAGCTGAGCGTGCAAGCTATGCACGCCTAAGCGCACAACTGCCATTTAAAGATGGCGAAGCATTAACTAATTTTAAAGTCTCTGATCAAGCTTTTGCTAACTCAAATATTGTTACCCTAACCGATCTTGACTTTGTTGAAAGATCTAACAAAATCCGTATTGAAAAACTCTTAAATGGTGTTAGCGTGGTTTTGGGTGAATACAACGCTCCTACAGTAGGCTCTACCTGTACACTTTACAATGCATCAAATGTTGCTATTGCCAATGGCTCTGGTGTAACAGGCGCTGATGGCAGTGTAACACTGTCAAATGTTGTTCTACATGCTGGACTAGTTTCTAGCTCTTGTAATGCCATTGGTACCTATATCGATGAAGCCACAGGTGTGACCACTACTAGCTCTCCAGTGCTCAGAGCGGCAAAAATTTATTCAGGCACAGGAGACTTAATTCTTCTAGCCTCACCTCTATCTGAAATTGCTTATCAATTAGCTAATGCTGGTACTTTAGCTAATGATATAACCACTAAAAATACACAAATTGCAACAGCATTTGGTATAAGTGGCGTTGATTTTACCGCCACCATCCCAACGGATCTTAACACTATCACTGCCGCTAATGATGATGCGGGTAAATTTGGTACTGTGCTAGCAGCAGTCTCACAAATGTCTGAGAATGCAGGACATGATGATACACAGTCAACTGCAAATAATGGTGGTGATAATATCCACGCCAATGAAACTATCCAAGAGCTTGTTGTTGATATGGCTGATGGTGATATTGATGGTATTGCAGATGGACAAGGAAAAACTCTTAATCTTAATCAAGCTATAAACAATTTTAAAACAGGCTCTGGTGCTAACAACCCAACATCAGATACTGGAAACACTAATGCAGGCAATGTAGATATTGTAACAACCACCCCTAGTGTTATTTTAAATAAAACCGCAGTAACTCTTGATGAAAACGGTGTAACAACTTACACAGTAGTCCTTAACACGCAACCAACTGGTAGTGTTACGATCACCCCAGTGAGTGCTGATACCGGTGCTGCCTCCGTATCAGGTGTAATGACCTTTACCACAGCTAACTGGAGCACAGCGCAAACAGTTACAGTCACTGGTGTAGCTGATGTTAATGCAACTGATGAGACTGTAACCATTAGTCATACTATTACAGGTGCTGATTATGCTAGTGTGACTTCTGCTGATATGATTGCTACCGTAGTGGATTTTAGCATCAGTGCCCAAACTCGCTCTATTGCTGAGAACTCTGCCAATGCAACTAATGTGGGTGCAGTTCTTGTAACCACAGGTAGTCCAACTGGCTTTAGCATTACCAGCGGTAACACTAACACCGCCTTTGCGATTAGCAACAGTGGTCAAATCACCGTGGCCGATGTCAACCAGCTTGATTTTGAAACCACGACTAGCTACACGCTAGCAGTGCAGATCACCAAAGCTGACACCACGTCACAAAGTGCTAATATTACGGTTAATGTCACTAACGTTAATGAGGGTAGTGCTTCGATCAGTGCCCAAACTCGTTCTATTGCTGAGAACTCTGCCAATGCAACTAATGTGGGTGCAGTTCTTGTAACCACAGGTAGTCCAACTGGCTTTAGCATTACCAGCGGTAACACTAACACCGCCTTTGCGATTAGCAACAGTGGTCAAATCACCGTGGCCGATGTCAACCAGCTTGATTTTGAAACCACGACTAGCTACACGCTAGCAGTGCAGATCACCAAAGCTGACACCACGTCACAAAGTGCTAATATTACGGTTAATGTCACTAACGTTAATGAGGGTAGTGCTGTTTCGATCAGTGCCCAAACTCGTTCTATTGCTGAGAACTCTGCCAATGCAACTAATGTGGGTGCAGTTCTTGTAACCACAGGTAGTCCAACTGGCTTTAGCATTACCAGCGGTAACACTAACACCGCCTTTGCGATTAGCAACAGTGGTCAAATCACCGTGGCCGATGTCAACCAGCTTGATTTTGAAACCACGACTAGCTACACGCTAGCAGTGCAGATCACCAAAGCTGACACCACGTCACAAAGTGCTAATATTACGGTTAATGTCACTAACGTTAATGAGGGTAGTGCTGTTTCGATCAGTGCCCAAACTCGTTCTATTGCTGAGAACTCTGCCAATGCAACTAATGTGGGTGCAGTTCTTGTAACCACAGGTAGTCCAACTGGCTTTAGCATTACCAGCGGTAACACTAACACCGCCTTTGCGATTAGCAACAGTGGTCAAATCACCGTGGCCGATGTCAACCAGCTTGATTTTGAAACCACGACTAGCTACACGCTAGCAGTGCAGATCACCAAAGCTGACACCACGTCACAAAGTGCTAATATTACGGTTAATGTCACTAACGTTAATGAGGGTAGTGCTGTTTCGATCAGTGCCCAAACTCGTTCTATTGCTGAGAACTCTGCCAATGCAACTAATGTGGGTGCAGTTCTTGTAACCACAGGTAGTCCAACTGGCTTTAGCATTACCAGCGGTAACACTAACACCGCCTTTGCGATTAGCAACAGTGGTCAAATCACCGTGGCCGATGTCAACCAGCTTGATTTTGAAACCACGACTAGCTACACGCTAGCAGTGCAGATCACCAAAGCTGACACCACGTCACAAAGTGCTAATATTACGGTTAATGTCACTAACGTTAATGAGGGTAGTGCTGTTTCGATCAGTGCCCAAACTCGTTCTATTGCTGAGAACTCTGCCAATGCAACTAATGTGGGTGCAGTTCTTGTAACCACAGGTAGTCCAACTGGCTTTAGCATTACCAGCGGTAACACTAACACCGCCTTTGCGATTAGCAACAGTGGTCAAATCACCGTGGCCGATGTCAACCAGCTTGATTTTGAAACCACGACTAGCTACACGCTAGCAGTGCAGATCACCAAAGCTGACACCACGTCACAAAGTGCTAATATTACGGTTAATGTCACTAACGTTAATGAGGGTAGTGCTGTTTCGATCAGTGCCCAAACTCGTTCTATTGCTGAGAACTCTGCCAATGCAACTAATGTGGGTGCAGTTCTTGTAACCACAGGTAGTCCAACTGGCTTTAGCATTACCAGCGGTAACACTAACACCGCCTTTGCGATTAGCAACAGTGGTCAAATCACCGTGGCCGATGTCAACCAGCTTGATTTTGAAACCACGACTAGCTACACGCTAGCAGTGCAGATCACCAAAGCTGACACCACGTCACAAAGTGCTAATATTACGGTTAATGTCACTAACGTTAATGAGGGTAGTGCTTCGATCAGTGCCCAAACTCGTTCTATTGCTGAGAACTCTGCCAATACAACTAATGTGGGTGCAGTTCTTGTAACCACAGGTAGTCCAACTGGCTTTAGCATTACCAGCGGTAACACTAACACCGCCTTTGCGATTAGCAACAGTGGTCAAATCACCGTGGCCGATGTCAACCAGCTTGATTTTGAAACCACGACTAGCTACACGCTAGCAGTGCAGATCACCAAAGCTGACACCACGTCACAAAGTGCTAATATTACGGTTAATGTCACTAACGTTAATGAGGGTAGTGCTGTTTCGATCAGTGCCCAAACTCGTTCTATTGCTGAGAACTCTGCCAATGCAACTAATGTGGGTGCAGTTCTTGTAACCACAGGTAGTCCAACTGGCTTTAGCATTACCAGCGGTAACACTAACACCGCCTTTGCGATTAGCAACAGTGGTCAAATCACCGTGGCCGATGTCAACCAGCTTGATTTTGAAACCACGACTAGCTACACGCTAGCAGTGCAGATCACCAAAGCTGACACCACGTCACAAAGTGCTAATATTACGGTTAATGTCACTAACGTTAATGAGGGTAGTGCTGTTTCGATCAGTGCCCAAACTCGTTCTATTGCTGAGAACTCTGCCAATGCAACTAATGTGGGTGCAGTTCTTGTAACCACAGGTAGTCCAACTGGCTTTAGCATTACCAGCGGTAACACTAACACCGCCTTTGCGATTAGCAACAGTGGTCAAATCACCGTGGCCGATGTCAACCAGCTTGATTTTGAAACCACGACTAGCTACACGCTAGCAGTGCAGATCACCAAAGCTGACACCACGTCACAAAGTGCTAATATTACGGTTAATGTCACTAACGTTAATGAGGGTAGTGCTGTTTCGATCAGTGCCCAAACTCGTTCTATTGCTGAGAACTCTGCCAATACAACTAATGTGGGTGCAGTTCTTGTAACCACAGGTAGTCCAACTGGCTTTAGCATTACCAGCGGTAACACTAACACCGCCTTTGCGATTAGCAACAGTGGTCAAATCACCGTGGCCGATGCCAACCAGCTTGATTTTGAAACCACGACTAGCTACACGCTAGCAGTGCAGATCACCAAAGCTGACACCACGTCACAAAGTGCTAATATTACGGTTAATGTCACTAACGTTAATGAGGGTAGTGCTTCGATCAGTGCCCAAACTCGTTCTATTGCTGAGAACTCTGCCAATGCAACTAATGTGGGTGCAGTTCTTGTAACCACAGGTAGTCCAACTGGCTTTAGCATTACCAGCGGTAACACTAACACCGCCTTTGCGATTAGCAACAGTGGTCAAATCACCGTGGCCGATGTCAACCAGCTTGATTTTGAAACCACGACTAGCTACACGCTAGCAGTGCAGATCACCAAAGCTGACACCACGTCACAAAGTGCTAATATTACGGTTAATGTCACTAACGTTAATGAGGGTAGTGCTGTTTCGATCAGTGCCCAAACTCGTTCTATTGCTGAGAACTCTGCCAATACAACTAATGTGGGTGCAGTTCTTGTAACCACAGGTAGTCCAACTGGCTTTAGCATTACCAGCGGTAACACTAACACCGCCTTTGCGATTAGCAACAGTGGTCAAATCACCGTGGCCGATGTCAACCAGCTTGATTTTGAAACCACGACTAGCTACACGCTAGCAGTGCAGATCACCAAAGCTGACACCACGTCACAAAGTGCTAATATTACGGTTAATGTCACTAACGTTAATGAGGGTAGTGCTGTTTCGATCAGTGCCCAAACTCGTTCTATTGCTGAGAACTCTGCCAATGCAACTAATGTGGGTGCAGTTCTTGTAACCACAGGTAGTCCAACTGGCTTTAGCATTACCAGCGGTAACACTAACACCGCCTTTGCGATTAGCAACAGTGGTCAAATCACCGTGGCCGATGCCAACCAGCTTGATTTTGAAACCACGACTAGCTACACGCTAGCAGTGCAGATCACCAAAGCTGACACCACGTCACAAAGTGCTAATATTACGGTTAATGTCACTAACGTTAATGAGGGTAGTGCTGTTTCGATCAGTGCCCAAACTCGTTCTATTGCTGAGAACTCTGCCAATGCAACTAATGTGGGTGCAGTTCTTGTAACCACAGGTAGTCCAACTGGCTTTAGCATTACCAGCGGTAACACTAACACCGCCTTTGCGATTAGCAACAGTGGTCAAATCACCGTGGCCGATGCCAACCAGCTTGATTTTGAAACCACGACTAGCTACACGCTAGCAGTGCAGATCACCAAAGCTGACACCACGTCACAAAGTGCTAATATTACGGTTAATGTCACTAACGTTAATGAGGGTAGTGCTGTTTCGATCAGTGCCCAAACTCGTTCTATTGCTGAGAACTCTGCCAATGCAACTAATGTGGGTGCAGTTCTTGTAACCACAGGTAGTCCAACTGGCTTTAGCATTACCAGCGGTAACACTAACACCGCCTTTGCGATTAGCAACAGTGGTCAAATCACCGTGGCCGATGCCAACCAGCTTGATTTTGAAACCACGACTAGCTACACGCTAGCAGTGCAGATCACCAAAGCTGACACCACGTCACAAAGTGCTAATATTACGGTTAATGTCACAGATGTTGTAGAACTAGCCAGCATAACCATCGGCACTCAAACTTGGAGTGCATCTAATGTTTCATTAGTGCCTACTACAAATAATGTTCTAGGTACGGATTATTGGAATGCTTATGTGGGTACTAATGGTTCTGGAGATACAAGCGATGAAGACGGTTATTACTACACTTGGGATGCAGCGATGAACGTTTGTCCTAGTGGCTGGAGTTTGCCATCTGATGCTGATTGGAAAGTCTTAGAAGGTCAATTAGGTATGAGTGTTGCTAATCAAGAAGCAACGGGTTGGCGTGGTACTGATGAAGGAACAAAACTAAAAGTAGGTGGCTCTAGTGGCTTCGAGGCTAAGTTAGCGGGCTACCGCTATACCAATGGTAGTTTCTACAATCGTGGCGACTACACGTTCTTGTGGAGTAGTACTGAGTCAGGTAGTGATGCCTACAGACGCTACCTGTACACCAGTTACGCCACGGTGTACCGCCATACCTTCAATAAGGCGTTCGGGTTTAGTGTTCGCTGTCTAAAGGATTAATTCGACACTTTGGCACTTCGACCAGCGAAGCTGGCATAAGTTGCACTAAAAGTGCAACTAAACACAGCCGAATGGCTGGGTATTTATACCCCCTTGCGGGGTATTCATCACCCAAGCTTGCTTGGGTGGTTTTTTATTACATAACAAGGAGTTAAGACATTTAAGGAAGGGCATTTAACATTACAGCATTGAGAATAAATGAGTTAATCAGCCCGGCGTTGTTTAGTTTAAGGATTAAACAAGTGAGGTTTATAAATCCAAACATTCTCTCATTTGTTAATGGCACTAATGGTTAAGACTAGCAGTATCATTAAAAAAATGAGGATAAAAGAATCTTACATTTGGTGATGAGTAGGTGAAACTTTACAAATTATATTTACTGTAGAGGCAAAACCCCCCGAACTTAACAAGTTAATAATTTTTGTTGGGTTTTGGGTTTGATAGCCACTTGTTGACGTGAGGAATTGCCTCAGGTTACGAATGTAAGGCAGGTTTTAATTTACAATAAAGATAGCAAAAAAAAGCTAAAGTAGTTGTATGGTGGATTCGACTCATAAGTGCACAACTCCCAATTGACGAGCATCAACACCCGTCATCTCAAAAAACACCTGGTAAGGTGTTTTAAATCCTAGACATTTTCTCGGTCTAGAATTTAATTTATTCACTGCTATTTTAACTTCATTGTAAGCAATATTTACCAAAGATATTGTCTTTGGGAAGTATTGCCGTAATAAGCCGTTAGCGTTTTCGTTTTGTCCACGTTCCCAGCTATGGTAAGGCTTAGCAAAGTAACTCTTACAATGGATTGTTTTATTAATTTTCTCATGTCCTGCGAACTCCTTGCCATTGTCATAGGTAATTGAATGTACAAAACCCTTAATAGGCTGAAGCAAGGTATTGATGGCAACACTAACACCGTCTTTGTGTTTGCTATTAAGCGGATACGCCAGCCTAAGCTTTGATATGCGCTCATCCAGCGTTACGATGGCACCTTTGTGGGCTTTACCAATAATAGTGTCCGCCTCCCAATGTCCAAATACTGTGCGATTATTAACTGCCTCAGGGCGCTGGTCAATATCAATACGATTGGGAATGCCTGTGCGATTATGCGCGTAACCATAACGCTTTCTATAAGGCTTACCCTGATGTCTGAGGTGTTGATATAACAAGCCACCATCTGCTTTATCTTTGAGCAAATAACGATAGATGCTCTCATGGTGAAGTTGAATGACATTGTTGGCATTAAGCCAACCACAGACTTGTTCAGGCGACCAATCAAGTTTTAGACAATTGTCAATCAAGCGTTTACACTCAATGGTTAATTTAACAAACTTATCTTTGGCTTGATGTCTTTGCTGCGCAAAGCCATTAGCCTGATTGTATCGATAGCCTCGCTTGCCCGTGTTACGGGCAATCTCTCTAATAATGGTAGAGTGGCTGCGATTAAGGTTTTGTGCGATTTTATTCTTAGACATGCCTTGTTTAATTCCAATCGCGATATAATGCCTCTCTTCAGAGGTTAGTTGCTTGTACATAGTGTTCAGCTCCGTTTAAGCAAATCAATCATTATAGATTGACCGACCTCTGATTTTATTCAAAGGCTTGGTGTATTTTGCTTTTGGCTTGACCTAAAGGCCAAGCAAAATACACTAATGCTAATTAAACTTAGTTGTGCACTTATGATGCGAATTTACACTATTTTACAAACGACCTTTTATAAAGATGACTCATTTGTATTTTAATTTTTCCTTGTGAAATTTTTTCAGGCAACAAACTGGTTGCTAAATGTTTTTCTTTAATCGCAGAGTAGTCAAAACTTTTTTTAATTTCTTTAGTCACATGTTTATAAGTGGGTGGTATTAAAAATTGAACCTCTTTACCCAGTTCCGTTATCAATCTTGCAGGAGGTGTTAAGTCAGAATCTGCCGAAATAACAATGGCTTTATCAAATTTATTCTTATGCGCTAAATCTACTGCTTTAATTGATAAGTTCACATCAGTTTCTTTTTCTTCGTGACCTGTAAATGTTTGTTTGCACTTCCTGCAAAACACAGTTTTGTCTTTAAATTTTCCAAAAACTGTCTTGACTTTATTAAGCTCTAACGCTTTAACATAATCTTGATGCCTATCAACAGGGGAACTATTACTCCCCACAGTTACCTTATTTTTCCACTTGGCATAAGCAGTAAAATAAAACACATCCACCAACATTTCATCTTTTTTAACAAAAAGTTGAGACAATTTATATAAGTCAACCCATTTCAAATAATTTTTATTTGGGTGTGTAATTGGTTGATTCTTTCTTTTTTGCGCATTATAGTGGCTGTTCAAATTACCGATAGCGTGGTACAAATTAAAACCATCTATAAAAACAATAACCTTTTTCTTGCTCATTTATTACCCCTCAAAAACAAAAAACCCAGTGCACGAAGCACTGGGTAAGGCCTTTCGGCGGATATATGTAAAAAATTATATCATTGTTTTCTATCTTGTCAACACCTTTATCCCTAATCCAAAAATAGGGATTGCAAAGATAGTGCTACTTCCTTGGAGACCCCTGCATTGGGTATGGACATTGGATAGAAGTTAAATTTTATTCAGTCGGTAATTCTTACGAAGCCAGTCCTAGCAGGGTTAATGTAGGTTTTGTAAAAGTTGGCAAATAGATGAAAGTTGGCTTTTAGGCGGTATTCATACCCAATGCAGGAGTCTATATTTACAAACAAGTGCTGATAATTTTTCATTTTAGCGTGCTTAAAAAATTAAGAATTGGTGCTTTTGTATCATTATTTTTAAAAAATGGTATGAGATAGGTTATCAAGCCTTACGCCGATAACTAGTCGCTTCAATCAAATGTGGTTTATCGACGATTTTACTACCCTCTAAATCGGCAATGGTTCTGGCAACTTTCAAAATGCGGTGATAGGCACGGGCGGATAAATTGAGTTTGTCGATGACGCTGGAGAGGAGTTGTTTGTTGTCGGCGTTGAGATTGGTGAGTTGTTCGATTTCATCGGGGGCGAGTTTGTCGTTGGTTTTGCCTTGGCGAGTGAGTTGGATTTGGTGGGCTTTGATGACGCGATTTCTGACGGTTTCGCTGTTTTCTGTTGCTTCTGCGGTTTGGTTGAGCAGGACTTCTTTTGGGAGGGGTGGGACGGTTAAAACCATATCAATTCGGTCTAAAAGTGGGCCTGATATTTTGTTTTTATATCTGTCAATTTGGTCATTAGTGCAATGGCATTTAGCGGTGCCATCGCCGTAATACCCGCACGGACAGGGGTTCATTGCGCCAATGAGTTGGAAATTTGCAGGGAAGACGGATTGTTGGGCAGCACGAGATAAATGGATTTCACCGTTTTCTAAAGGTTGACGAAGGACTTCCAAAACGCCCCTTGGAAATTCGGGTAATTCGTCTAAAAATAACACGCCTTCGTGGGCTAATGAGATTTCACCTGGTTTTGGCGGTGAGCCACCACCGACTAGGGCAACTGCCGATGAAGAATGGTGTGGACTGCGGAAGGGGCGAATTTTTAATTGATTTAAACCCAAAGGTTTGTTGGCAATGGAATAAATTGAGGCGCGTTCTAATGCTTTGTCTGTAGTGAGTGGGGGCATAATTGAGGGTAGTCGCTCTGCTAGCATGGTTTTTCCTGAACCAGGTGGACCAATTAGGAGTAAATTATGTCCGCCACTCACGGCAATTTCTAAAGCGCGTTTAGCGTGGTGTTGTCCTTTGACTTGGGAAAAATCATTGTCATAGACGGTCTGACTATCGGCTAAATTATGTGCTAATTCATCAACTTCACTGACACCCATTAGAAACCCGCAAACTTTTAATAGGTGATCGCAAGGGTAGATTTTTGCGTGATTGACCAAGGCATATTGTTCGGAATTTTGTGCGGGTAAAACGATGCTATGGTTGTCTTGAGCACCTGCGATAATGGCGGGTAATAGACCTTCGGTAACGCGTAAAGCGCCGTCTAGGCCGAGTTCGCCGAAGAATTCAAACTTTGATAGGTCTTGAATGGGCTTGATTTGCGTTGATGCCATTAATAAGCCTAGGGCAATTGGTAAGTCATAACGCCCACCGCTTTTGGGTAGATTGGCAGGGGCAAGGCTAACGGTGATGCGTCCTTTGGGGAATTTGAATTGTGAATTCATTAAGGCGCTACGCACTCTGTCTTTACTTTCACGCACTGCGGCTTCGGGGAGTCCAACGATAGAAAATCCGGGGAGTCCACTTGATATATGCACTTCGATGGTAACGAGTGGTGCCTCCATTCCGACAGAGGCACGGGTGAAAATTTTGGCTAATTTACTCATACGGCTTCTAATTCCTCTATGTTCCATCTTGGATTAATCACAATTTCATTGCCACTGGTTGTTTGTCCTTTAACCAGTCTTAGATGTCCAGCGAGTGCAATCATTGCACCATTATCGGTGCAAAATTCTTGCCTCGGATAAAATACGGTTACACCCGCTTTCAACCCCATTTTATCTAATTCTTTACGCAATGCGATATTGGCACTCACGCCGCCTGCAACGACTAATCTTTGACGCCCTGTTGCTTCCAAGGCTCGACGGCATTTAATCATTAAAGTTTGTGTGGCTGCCACTTCAAAGGCTTTGGCAATGTCGGCTTTTTGCTCTGGGTGTTTGGCAAAAGTATTGCGCGCAAAGGTTTTTAATCCGCTAAAACTAAAGTCAAGACCTGGTCTGTCAATCATTGGTCGTGGGAATTTGAAAACGCCTTCGGTACCTTGTTCGGCAAGTGCTGCTAAGGCGGGGCCTCCAGGGTAGCCTAAGCCTAAAATTTTGGCTGTTTTGTCAAAGGCTTCACCCACAGCATCGTCTAAAGATTCGCCTAATATTGCGTATTGTCCGATTGACTTTACATCGACCAGCATGGTGTGTCCGCCTGAAACCAGCAGTGCTACGAAAGGGAATTTGGGCTGATTTTTTTCTAATAAAGGGGCAAGCAGATGCCCCTCCATGTGATGCACGCCGAGTGATGGAATTTTGAGACTCCACGCCAAAGACTTTGCCACGGCACTGCCGACTAATAACGCTCCTGCTAGCCCTGGCCCTGCTGTATAGGCAATGCCATCAATATCGGTGAGTTGTAAATTAGCGTCTTTTAACACGGCTTTGATGAGGGGTAATACTCGTTGAATATGGTCACGAGAGGCGAGTTCTGGCACGACACCGCCGTATTCTGCGTGGATTTCAACTTGAGAAAAAAGTTGATGGGCAATCAGTCCGTTTTGCTCTGAATACAAGCCAACGCCTGTTTCATCACATGAGCTTTCAATGCCCAGTGTGATGAAATTATCCACGCTCACCCAAGTAAACTTCACGCACTCTGTCGTTGTCTAAAATATCTTCTTTATTACCCTCAGCAATAATTGCACCTCCGTGCAAAACATAAGAATGGTCGCAGGTATCTAACATTTCACGATAGTTATGGTCGGTGATTAAAACGCCAATGCCTTTGCTTTTTAAATGGTAAATAATGGCTTGTATATCGCCCACAGAAATTGGATCAACCCCTGCAAAAGGCTCATCCAACAAAATAAATTTTGGGTTCATTGCCAATGCTCTGGCAATCTCAACGCGTCGTCTTTCACCACCTGATAAACTCAAACCGTTAAGATGACGAATGTGCAAAATGTTAAACTCGGTCAATAAATCCTCTAACCGCTCTTTCCTAGACGCTCTATCCAAAGCATTATTCAACTCCAGCACCGCCATAATATTTTTTTCAACCGAGAGTTTTCTAAAAATAGAAGGCTCTTGAGGCAAATAACCCAGCCCCAATTTAGCGCGTTTATGCATTGGCAAATGCTCAATCCTCCGATTATTTAAAACTACTTGCCCTGAATCTGATTTAACCAACCCACAGGCAATATAAAAACAAGTGGTTTTTCCTGCACCATTTGGCCCCAATAATCCCACCACTTTGCCACTTTGCACAAAAAATGAAGCGCTAGAAACGACACTTCTTCCTGAATAGGATTTACTAATATTGGTAACATTAAGTGAGTGTTCTGTAGACATAAATTGAAAATCCGTTTATAATTGCTAATTTTATCACTAATTCTTAAACTTATTATGTTTAACAACAAAAAACCTGAAGTAATTACACCGTCTAAAGTACGGACGCCTAAACCTACTACACCTAAATCTACAACAAACAATGTTCAGCGTGCCACCTCTTCTGCTGTTAGCCAAGGAAAAACTATTATTTCTAAAGATTGCCTTGTTAAAGGAGAAATGTCAGGTACTGATGATATTAGCATTTTAGGCAAAGTTGATGGCTCTATAACCCTTAAAGATAGTATTCTTACCGTTGAAGAATCAGGTAGCGTTAAGTCCAATATTTTTGCTAGAGTGGTTAATGTTATTGGCAATATAATAGGCAACATTGATGCTAGTGAAAAAATTATTATTCATGAAAATGGCAAGGTTACTGGCGACATGACTGCGCCAAAAGTGATTCTAAAAGATGGTTCTTACCTCGAGGGCAATGTTTCGATGGTTGATTCCAAGATAAGTAAGACATCTACTGAAGAATCTGCAAAAATTTAGAAGAATAAATCTGCTTAATTGTACTTTTAGTTTCAACCAATAGCACCCCCTCCTTATCAACACCAAGGCATACACCTGAAAAGGCGTGTTTTTTGTCGTCATATTGAAGTTGCTTACCCTTCAAATAATCAACACTTTTCCAGTGTTGAGAAAAATATGCAAACCCTTCAATTTCAAAAATCCGACAAAATTGCAAAATTTTATCAATCAAATCTTTGCTTAACTCAACCTGATTAACAGAATCTTCACTAATTGAATGCAAATCTATCCACGGTGTTTGACAATCAATATCCACATCAACATTCAACCCAATACCAATAACAACGGATTGCGTTTGTTTCTGAATACTATTTTCAATCAAAATACCCGCTAATTTTTTACCCTGATAATAAACATCATTCGGCCATTTGAGTTTTAAATCAGCAACATCCAATACCTCAATCAACGCCAAGCCCACCACCAAACTCAACCCATTCAAATTCACATCCGTTGAAAACACCCTACGAACAGACAACAACACACTGCTATTTTTATGACTCAACCACCGCCGATTGTGCTGCCCCTTACCCTGCGTTTGTTGCGTGGTTACGCAAACCTGTGTCCTTTTTGAAAAAGCAAGTGACGAAAGATAATCACTGGTACTGGGAATAGAATCAAAAATATGGCAATCAATATCGCCAGATAGATGGGCTTTTAAATCAGAATAATCGACCATATCACCACAAATAACATTAATGCCAACCACACAGCCGCAGAACCCATATCTTTTGCCACACCTGATAATTCATGATATTCATCGCCAATTCTATCAACAACCGATTCGATGGCTGAGTTTAAAATTTCGACAATTAATATCAAAAAGACAGGGATAAGCAACAAAATACGCTCAACAGCTTCATCGCGTAGATAAAGAGCCAAGGGGATTAAAATAATACTTAGCCACACTTCTTGCCTGAAGGCGGCTTCTGACTTATAACACGCTTTCAACCCCTGCATCGAAAAGGTGTAAGCGCTAAAAATTCGTTTTATTCCTGTGGCTTCGTTTTTCATATAAAGGTTTAGCGTATAAAATAAGGCAATTTTACACCGAAAAGTAACAACAATGAAAGCAGCCACAAAAATAGCAATGGGCGTTGAATACATGGGCACCGACTTCCACGGATGGCAACTGCAAAAATCCGGCATCCGCACCGTCCAACAAGCCGTCGAAGCCGCCCTATCCAGCGTCGCAAACCACCCTGTGCGTGTATTTTGCTCAGGCAGAACCGATGCAGGAGTACACGCAGTTGAACAAGTCATTCATTTTGAAACCACCGCAAATAGAAAAAATAAAGCCTGGCTATTCGGCGGCAATGTCAATCTGCCCGCAGATGTTAACTTCACTTGGGCAAAACAAGTCAATGAAGATTTTCACGCCCGTTTCACCGCCCACGCCCGACGCTACCATTACAAAATTCACAACACCAAAGTACGCTCAGCCTTGATTGATAAACACTCCCTATGGGAACCAAGAACATTAGACATTAAAGCAATGCAAAAAGCCAGCAAATACTTACTCGGCGAACACGATTTTTCTTCTTTTCGTGGTAGTCTTTGTCAGGCAAAATCGCCGATTAAAACGATTGAATTCATCCACTTAACCCAGGATGGCGACAACCTCTTATTAGATATTAAAGCCAATGCCTTTCTACATCACATGGTGCGCAATATCGTCGGCACCTTACTCAAAATCGGCAAAGGTGAACGCCCGATAGAATGGATGCAAGAAGTATTAACCTCCAAAGACAGAAAAGAAGCAGGTGCCACTGCTCCACCTCAAGGCCTCTATTTTATTAAAGCATTCTATTGAAGGGGCTTTACATAAATCAACACCTTTTATTCATTCTGGACATCCCCCTGTCATCCCGAGCACTAGCCGAGGGATCTCATACCCCACACAAGATCCCTCGGCTAGCGCTCGGGATGACAATGCAAGAGGAGACTTGAGATGATAATATAAGAGACTCCTCGGGATGACAATATAAAAGCTGCTCAGGATGCTAATGTAAGAGAACTCAGAAGTCTTAAAATAATAATTACGATACCTAAAAAACAATACTCATCATTACCATCATCACAATAAGGAATAGCACGGTCATCACGCCGCCTGCCTTGATAAAGTCAGCTACCTTGTAACCACCAGGACCCATAATCAATGCATTCACTTGATGCGTTGGAATTAGAAAGGAATTTGAAGTCGCAATTGCTACCGTTAGTGCATATATTGCAGGGTCAGCGCCCACTTGAATTGCAATATTAACAGCAATTGGCACCAGTAAGATTGTGGCACCAACATTTGACATTACCAAAGTAAAGAAGGTGGCTAAAATAGCAATTGCGGTCAAAATAATCCACGGCTCCATACCACCGACAACGGCAACAGTTTCTTGTGCAATCCAAAGTGCGGTGCCTGTTTTAGATACAGCCAAACCTAATGGAATTAAACTGGCAAGTAAAAATACAGTTTTCCAAGAAACAGCCCTATAGGCCTCTTCAATCTTTAATACTTTGGTCAAAATCATACCCAGTGCACCCGTTAATAAAGCGATAGACAGTTTAATATCAGTGAACAGTACTAGAAATAATGCAAGACCAAAAAATAAACCTGCCCATTTAACCTTTTCGGGGCGGGACTCTTCTTGTTTAGGATAATTATCAGTGATGGTAATAAAGTCAGGGTTGCCTTGTAAATGTTCTAATTCATCCCACGCAACATAAGCTACCAATGTATCTCCAGATTGAAATTCCACATCACGAATACCCTCACCTTCTTTCATTGTTTTACCACCACGGTGCAAGGCAACCATTGCTAAGCCATAAGTTTTTCTCAACCAAACATCACGAGCAGTTTTGCCAATTAATGAAGAATTTGGAGTGATAACCACTTCGGCTGTGCCACAATTTTGCGTAGATAAAAGGTCTGAAAATTTCTCAATTTTGTTGGATAAATCCAAACCAAACCCTTCAATAAAATTTTCTAAGTTTTCTGCCGAAGTCAACAAACCTAAAGTCATATCCGCTTGGATTTCAGTACCTCGTTCAACAGAACCATGCCCAATCAGGTCACGATTATCTTTATCTCGAACCGCAACAATACGCACTTTATAAACTGTTTCAATTTGGTCAAGATTCATCCCCACCAACTGACTACTCGCTGGCACATTAGCCTCATACAAATCATAATCAATACCATAAACTTTTTTTACATGTTCAAGCACAGATACTGTTTCTTTCTTTTCTTTCACCGTTGGCAAAACATACTTACCTGCAACCACAAAATACAAAATACCCGTGATAACCAAAGCAATACCAATTGGTGTTACCGAGAACAAACCCCAAGTATCCATTTGGTTTGCTTCTGGCAATCCTTGATTGGTCGTCAAAATTAAATCATTCAATAAAATCAGTGGACTCGAGCCTACCATCGTCATCGTGCCACCCAAAATCGCAGTAAAGCCCATTGGCATTAACAATCTTGACATTGGTACGCCCGAACGATTTGAAATACGATTAACCACTGGAATGAACAAAGCCGCCGCACCGACATTTTGCATAAAGGATGAGATGAAGCCAACGGTTGATGAAACAATAGGGATGATGCGTGTTTCAGAACGCCCACCCACTTTCAAAATAAATGCCGCTACTTTTGCCATTAGCCCTGTTTTATCTAAACCTGCACCAATAATCATCACTGCAATAATCGACATCACCGCATTAGAAGAAAAACCTGTAAACAATTTTTCACTGTCCACCAAGCCGCTGTCAAGCCCCATAATCGCATGCACCATTGGTAGTGAGGTCAACCCTAAAATCACCATAATCGTAACCGCCGCTTCATCTACTTCAACCACTTCAAAAGCAAAAAGATAAATCGTCAACAGCAAAATACCTAACATCCATGCAATCGCAACAGTCGGGGCAACGGTAGAAAGCCACAAGGCTAAGGCTGAAAATATAATGGCGGCAATAATCTTTTTATTTAGCATGAGAAACTTATTATTTTTTAAAATTAAGTGCAAAATTATACCATATTATGAATACCTAATATTCTAAACCTGCACGCCTCAGCGGGAGTTTAATCTGATAAAATTTACTAACTTTTATTAATGGCGCATTATGAGACTCATCGAAAACTTGCATTTTGACAATATTCGTGGCGATATTACAGGCGGCATTACCGCTGGTGTCGTTGCTCTGCCATTCGCCATTGCCATGGGGCTTGCCTCTGGTGCAGGTGCAATTGCAGGTTTATACGGTGCTATTATTACGGGCTTCTTTGCTGCTTTATTTGGTGGCACAGGCGCACAAGTCTCAGGGCCGACAGGGCCAATGACGGTGGTGATGGCATTAATTGTTACTAAATATATCGCGCTATTTCCTGAGACGGGTTTGGCGATTGCCTTTACCACGGTAGTATTGGGTGGTTTGCTTCAAATTGCATTTGGGTTGTTAAAATTAGGTCGTTTTATTAACTTAATGCCTCACCCCGTTACCTCTGGCTTTATGACGGGCATTGGCGTTATTATTATTATTTTACAAATTCCACAAGTGCTCGGGTTGTATGAAATCAAAGGCTCTACGGTGGGTATTTTTTCTCAACTCAGCAATGTGGAAAATTATTTTGATAACACGGGTGCAATTACCATCGCATTAATTACTTTAGCCGTGGTTTATTTATTGCCAAAAAAGATTGGGAAAATCATCCCCTCGCCTTTATTCGCCTTAATCACAGGCACCTTGATTTTGCTAGTCTTTCCAGAGCTTTTTTCATCTACCGCAGAACCTCTAAAAAATATGTTGCTCGGCAATATCCCAACAGGTTTGCCTTCATTCCAGATGCCCATTTGGGAATCAAGCATTATTATTGATATGCTTGCATCAAGCTTAATGCTGGCAATTTTAGGCTCAATCGACTCCTTACTCACTTCACTTGTCGCTGATGAAATCACGCGTACACACCACAAATCAGACCGTGAACTCATCGGTCAAGGCGTCGGTAACACCGTGTCAGGTCTATTCGGTGGCTTACCAGGTGCGGGCGCAACCATGCGTACAATGACGAATGTTAAAGCAGGCGGTTTGACCCCTATTTCAGGTGCCTTACACGCCGTATTATTACTGGCAATCGTCTTGGGTGGTGCACAATATGCGCAATCAATTCCTTTGGCTGTCTTGGGTGCAATCTTAGTGAAAGTCGGCACCGATATTATTGATTGGGAATACCTAAAAGGTTTAAGCAATTCACCAAAATCAGGCGCACTGATTATGCTTGTGGTTTTAGGCATCACCGTATTTTACAATCTAATGGCCGCCGTTGGTATTGGCTTGGTGATGGCAAGTTTGATTTTCTTGCAAAGAATGACCGATGTACAAATTGCGGGCATTGTTGCCGTGCAAACCATTGAAGAGGCGGCACATCTTAATGAAATCCATCAAGAATTGATTCGTGCTGGTAACACTTTATTTTATCAACTGAATGGACCAATGAGTTTCGGTTCCGCTAAAAGTATCGTTAAGGATTTCTCCAATAAAACTGATTACAATCGTGCCATTTTAGACCTTTCAAATGTGCCAATTATCGACTACACAGCCTCCAGAGCTATTGCTGAAATTTGCAACATTTGTCAAGAAAAATCAGCACAAATAGAAGTTATTGGAACCAATGACAAGGTAAGGGCTTTCCTTGAAAATATTGGCGTTAATAGCAAAATTATTATTTAATTAAACGAAAAATATTAGCGCTTACCAGCTTTTTTGTTCTTTTGAATCTAAGCAGGTAACCTCGTAAAATATCAACACCTCACTCTAAAAAAAGAACAATTGGACATGTACGATTTATTTGTTTAGGCTTCGAGCATCTACATTAAAAAGGCTCTTGTATTAGGCATGAATACCACCTAAAGCCAACTTTTGCCTATTTTGATAACTTTTACAAAGCCTGCGTTAATCTTCTTGCTAAGGCCTCATGCTGTCATCCCGAGTGTAATCGAGGGATCTTTTGAGGATAATATCCCTCGACTACGCTCGAAATGACAGAGGGTGAAAACCTCTCTATTAAAGGTAAATACTGCCTATTTGCATCGGATTAATGGTTTTTACCCAGTTACCCTTAGTTAAGAGTCACTTTTTTAATTGAAAAATAAATGAATTATTTTTCAATATTTTCTTGATTTTCTTTAATAATCTTGTCTAAAATTTCATGAATTTCAAGCAGTCCAGCCATTGGCAAAACCAAACGATGGGAAACTTTACGAAATTCTTGTTTATCATCAGTGCCTTCTTCATTTGTCACTGGGGAAGCTTGATAAAAATCAATCTTCGCAACATTTTGACGAATACCAATACTTGCAACGCCATCAACATAAGTTTCTTGAACTAATTCCATTGGCTGTTGTGCTGTTGTCTTTTCAGTTGTCATCTGATTTACTCCGTTAAATTAAAAAACACTCATCATACCAAGCAAGTTAAAAGTTCTCATCCCAATCCACTAAAATTTGTTGCTTCTCTAAATTAGTTTCAATCAAAAAAGGTTTAATATAAGGAATCCAATGCTCCTTTTCACCACGCACAACAATCACATGGTTAGCACCCGTGTCCATTAAGTTTTCCACCTTCCCAAAAGCAAAACCCGATTGCCCAATCACTTCCAAACCAATCAGGTCTTCCCAATAATACTCACCTTTTTCAAGTTTGGGCAGTTGTGATTTTTCGATATAAACATCAATGCCAATCAACTCCCTAGCCTGTTCACGGTCATCAATATCTTTAATTTTCGCAACAATGGTTTTGCCCTGTTCACGACCATTGGTAAACTCTAAAGTTTGCCATCGCCCACCCACTTCAATATACCAAGGTTTATAAGTTAGGATATTTTTACGAGGCTCGGTATGTGAAAATATTTTCACCCAGCCTTGAACGCCAAAAAGGCCGTTAATCGTCCCGACCAACAGCCTTTTTGAATTTGAATTGCTCACTGGATTACTCAGCTGGCTTTTCCTCTTCTGCCGCCGTTTCCGCCGCTGCAGCTTCTTTAGCCTCTGCTTCAGCCGCCGCTGCCGCTTCAGCTGCTTCTTTTGCTTCTTCATCAGCCTTCGCTTTCGCTTCTGCCGCTATTTTAGCCGCAACCGCTGCTGCACGAGTTTCTTGTGCCACAACACGCTTTTCACGAATTGAAGGGTCTTTAAATTCTTTGACAAGTTGCTTAACGCGATCAGTAACTTGTGCCCCTTTTGAGGTCCAATATTCTAATCTCTCTTCTTCGATGGTTAGCCTAACTTCTTGTCCACGCGCCACTGGATTAAAATATCCAATACGCTCAATGTATGCACTGTCTCTTCGTTTACGAGAGTCTGTTGCTACAATTGAATAAAAAGGTTTTTTCTTGGCTCCACCTCGGGCTAGTCTAATTTTAACCATGGGTTTTTTGCTCCTTTAAATTATAAAATACTCACACCAACACGATGCAAGACGCAATATTATATCAGTTTTTCAATGTTGTTCGCTAGTTTTTCCGCATCGCCCGTGTAATTCATTGGGGTTAATTCAGATAAGGCTTTTTTCGCTGCTTCTGGCATCTCTAAATCTTTCACAAATTCCGCTAATACTTGCGCATTAATTGTTTGTCCACGAGTCAGTTTTTTCAATTTTTCGTATGGTTCATCGATGCCGTAACGACGCATTACTGTTTGAATTGGCTCTGCCAATACCTCCCAAGAGCTGTCTAAGTCTGCCAACAATTTCGCCTCATTAGTTTCAAGTTTGCCGATACCTTTGGCAATTGACGCATACGCTACCAAGCAATGTGCACAACTGACGCCGAGATTTCTCAATACGGTTGAGTCGGTCAAATCACGCTGCCAGCGAGAAATTGCCAATTTGTCTGCTAGGTGCGTGTTAATCGCATTGGCAATACCGAGATTGCCTTCGCCATTTTCAAAATCAATCGGATTAACTTTATGAGGCATAGTGGAGGAACCCACTTCGCCAGCAATGGTTTTTTGCTTGAAATAACCCAAAGAAATATAGCCCCAAACATCACGGCAAAAATCAATCAAAATCGTATTAAAACGGTTCATTGAATGGAAATATTCTGCCATATAATCGTGGGTTTCAATTTGTGGCGTATAGGCGGCATAATTGACACCCAACTCTTCAATAAATGCCTGTGAAATACCTTGCCAATCCAAATCTGGGTAGGCAGAAATATGGGCGTTAAAATTACCCACCGCACCATTAAATTTACCCATTATTTTGACATTTTCAAGGTGTTCAATTTGGCGTTTTAAACGATAGGCGAAATTTGCCATTTCTTTTCCTACCGTAGTCGGAGACGCCGTTTGTCCGTGGGTGCGAGAGAGCATTGGGATGGAGGCATTGTCTTTTGCCAAGCCCGTCATCAACGATAAAATATTTTGCATTTGTACCAACATTACACTGCGTCCGTCAATCAACATTAAGGCGTGTGATAAATTATTAATGTCTTCCGAAGTGCAGGCAAAATGGAAAAATTCACTCACCGCATTTAACTCTGCATTGTCCTTAATTTTGTCTTTTAAAAAATATTCAACCGCCTTTACATCGTGATTGGTGGTGCGTTCAATGTCCTTAACTGCTTGCGCATCTGCCAACGAAAAATCCGCTGCAATACGAGCTAAAAAATCACTCGCTTCTTGACTAAACGCCGGCACTTCGGCAATTCCATCAATCTCCGACATCGCCTGCAACCATTTAACTTCAATCAAAACCCGATATTTAATCAGCCCAAATTCGCTGAAAATTGGACTTAAGGCGTTGGTTTTATCAAAATAGCGTCCATCGACGGGAGATATTGCGGTGAGTTGGTTTAATTGCATAGTTTTTCAGGTAGGTTTTGGTTAAAATTTTGTAGTATTTCTATGGTTTCTGGATTAACTTTATAAATAATGGTGTAACCATTAAAGACCATATCATGAATATTTTGAGAGTTAGTATATTTAGATTGTTGATATTGACCTGGAAAAGTTACCAACAAATTAATATCGTCCTTTAATTGCTTTGCAAATTTTAATGCAGCTTGCACATTATCTTGTGCAATATAATGAATAATTGAATCTCGCTGCTTAGTGAATAAAGCTGTTTCTATTATTCTCATTTAGATAATTTTTCAATTACTTTGTCAATTGATGTGTTGAAATCAATCATCTCCATTTCACCACTATCCACTTGACGAATAGTCTCTTCAATGCTTTTCTTACGCTTATAAAAATAAGGGTCGTATTCTAAATTTTTATCAACAATTTCAACGGCACCATGACTATTTTTCACAAATTCTTCAAATTTATAATGATACGCCTCATCAATTTTAACGGATTTTTCTATCATAATTTATCCTCATACCCATAATGAGGGTACAATTATACGCCTTTATTAAGTCTCAAAAATTAAACAGATGAAAACAGCCTACCTAGCTCATATCGAAGAACGCGCCAAAGACAACTTACCGCCATTAGCATTAAATGCTGAGCAGACTAAATCTGTTGTTGAACATTTAATTGATGGCGATGACGATAGTTTTTACTTGGATTTATTGACCCATCGTGTGCCACCTGGGGTGGATGAAGCGGCTTATGTAAAAGCTGGTTTTTTGACCAGTGTGGCTAAAAACGAGCAAGACTGTGCGGCGATTAGTCAAGAAAAAGCCACTTTTTTATTAGGCACAATGATGGGTGGCTATAATATTACATCATTGATTGAGTTGCTGGATATTGATGCAACAGCGCAGATGGCGTGCGATGCGTTGTCAAAAACTTTGTTGATTTATGAAGCTTACCAAAGTATTGTGAAAAAATCAGCCAGCAATATTTTTGCTAAAAAAGTGGTGGATAGTTGGGCGAATGCGGATTGGTTTATGGCTAAAGATGTCTTACCGAAAGAAATTAAACTCACGGTTTTTCGTGTGGAAGGCGAAATCAATACCGATGATTTGTCCCCTGCAACTGAGGCGTGGTCACGCCCTGACATTCCTTTGCATGCGCAATCAATGTTGGTGAAAACAATGGACAATCCTTTAACCACCATCGAAAAACTCAAAGAAAAAGGCTTGCCTTTGGCTTTTGTTGGCGATGTCGTTGGCACAGGCTCTTCACGCAAATCTGCGATTAATTCCGTATTATGGCATATGGGCAACGACATTGATTACATTCCAAACAAACGCGGTGGCGGTGTGGTTTTAGGTGGCAACATTGCCCCGATTTTCTTCAATACTGCCGAAGACTCGGGTGCGTTGCCTATTGAATGCGATGTGACCAAGCTCAATATGGGTGATGAAATTACGATTCATCCTTATGCAGGAAAAATTACCAACAGCAATGGCGAAACTGTTTCTACTTTTGAATTAGCACCAACCACAATGCCTGATGAAATTCGTGCAGGTGGTCGTATTCCGCTCATTATTGGTCGTGGATTAACCGACAAAACCCGTGCTGATTTAGACTTGTCAGTGAGTGATGTTTTCTTACGCCCACAAGATATCAATGTAAACGACGCGGGCTACACTTTAGCACAAAAAATCGTCGGCAAAGCCTGTGGTGTTGATGGCATTCGCCCTGGTACTTATTGCGAACCACGGATGGCAACGGTGGGATCGCAAGATACCACAGGTGCAATGACCCGTGATGAACTCAAAGAATTAGCTTGTTTGGGTTTTTCTGCAGATTTGGTCATGCAAAGTTTTTGCCACACTGCCGCCTATCCAAAACCTGTTGATTTAGAATTACAACACAGCCTGCCTGACTTTATGCAATCTCGTGGTGGCGTGGCTTTGAAACCAGGCGACGGCGTCATCCACTCATGGATAAATCGTATGTTGTTACCCGATACGGTCGGCACGGGAGGCGATTCGCACACCCGTTTCCCGATTGGCATCAGTTTTCCAGCGGGTTCAGGCTTGGTGGCTTTTGGTGCATCGATTGGCGTTTTGCCACTTGATATGCCTGAGTCAGTTTTGGTGCGTTTTAGCGGTACAATGCAAAAAGGCATTACTTTGCGAGATTTGGTTAACGCCATTCCATATGTAGCAATTCAGCAAGGTTTGTTAACCGTTGAAAAAGAAAATAAAAAGAACATTTTCTCAGGACGTATTTTAGAAATTGAAGGTTTAGAAAGTTTAAAAATTGAACAAGCTTTCGAACTCACCGATGCATCCGCAGAACGCTCTGCAAATGGCTGCACCATCAAACTTGACAAAGAACCCGTGGCAGAATATTTACAATCCAATATCGCCCTACTATCTTCAATGATAGAAATGGACTACGAAGATAAAAAAACCATCGCCCGACGCATTCAAGCGATGCAAAAGTGGTTAGATACCCCTGAATTATTATCAGCAGATGACGATGCCGAATATGCAGCTGTGATTAACATTAACCTTGATGAAATCAAAGAACCGATTTTAGCGTGTCCAAATGACCCCGACGATGTCAAAACACTTTCAGATGTAGCCAACACCCAAATTGACGAAGTTTTCATCGGCTCGTGTATGACCAACATCGGACATTTCAGAGCGGCAGCGCATTTATTAAAAGACCAATCCAGCCTACCAACCGAATTATGGGTTGCTCCACCAACGCGCATGGACGAAGCGCAACTCAAAAAAGAAGGCATCTACAAAACTTTCAACGCCATCACCGAACATACAGAAATCCCCGGTTGCTCCCTGTGTATGGGCAATCAAGCCCGTGTTGCCAGTAACACCACCGTCATTTCCACCTCAACACGCAATTTCCCAAATCGTCTAGGTGATAACGCTGATGTGTATTTATCTTCCGCCGAAGTAGCAGCTATCGCCGCCAAGCTCGGTTACATTCCAACCACTGAAGAATACTTAGATGCGATGCAAGCCATCAAACCCGTAGAGTCAGATATTTACCAATACCTAAACTTCGACCAAATCTCTGACTATAAAGATGCTGTTGGCCATATTGCACTGGATACGATTTTAGAAGAATAAGTAAAACCATTAGACGATAAAAAAGCCACTATAAAAAGTGGCTTTTTTATTGAAGCACCTACACCTAAACTCAACTTAGGCAGCGTCTTTATTATTATTTTTCAGATTTTTCCAAAAATTGCCTGTATAAAACTTGCAATACTTAAATATTTCGTTATCAGTAAGATAGCCTTTTTTACCCTGCCAATCTTCCTTTAACATTGATACCAAGTCGCTTGTTAATTTATCTTTATTTGTTATTTTCATAAAATTACCCTCCTAATGCATATGGATTTCTATCCATTTACTATAATTTTTCACCTCTATTATATCTTTATTTTCTGCCTGGTGTGTGGCAATTGTCATAAATATATTGTGTATCAATGAGTTATCAATATATAACTTAAGCTTCTTAATTGCTTTTTCATCACAAATCGATAACATGGACTCATATATAAAGATAATAATACCGATAATATCGTTATCGTCATGATTAAAGTCTGGATGAAATTGAATCTTTAAATTCTTAGCATATCGGTCTAAAACATTGATAATTTGAAAAATGGCAACGACCTTACTGTCATTTAATACAATATGCCATTCATAATCGCCTAACTCACTTTCAAATATCGCCTTTTCTGTTGGGTCTAAATAACCCTTCCAATTTTCTAATGTTATATCATTGCTATCGAATTTTTGATATTCGAACATTACTTAATTTTAGCCTCTTTATACATAACATGCTGACGAACAACTGGATCAAATTTTTTAACTTCCACCTTTTCTGGATGAAGTCGCTTGTTCTTGGTGGTTGTGTAAAAATGACCTGTCTTTGCAGATGATACTAATTTAATTTTTTCTCTCATATCCTACTCCCTAAACCTTCTCGCCACGAGCGCGAATTTCTTTTAATACCACATCAATCCCTTTCTTATCAACAGTACGCAAACCTTTTGCGGTTAATTTTAATTTTACAAAACGGTTCTCAGCTTCTACCCAAAAACGATGCGTATGCAAGTTTGGATAAAAACGACGACGCGTTCTATTATTTGCATGAGAAACATTGTTACCGCTTATTGGGCGTTTGCCCGTTACTTGACATACCTTTGCCATAGTTCACCTTTCTAAAAATCTAAAAAGGAAGCATTATACTTAAAAACATCTCACTTTCACAGTTAAATTTTACAAATTACTAATTTACTATTGATAAATCTCGGTATCATATGCGCCTATCGGAGGGATGGCAGAGCGGCTGAATGCACTGGTCTTGAAAACCAGCAAGGATTAATCTCCTTCTAGGGTTCAAATCCCTATCCCTCCACCATATTACTGCGTCTTTTTTTCTACAAAGTAGATTTTAAAAAAGACTCAATCACATAGTTGTACCTATGTTTAATCGTATTTCTTAAAATCTACCTTGTAGAAAAAAATACTTGCAACACCCTCACTATATGCTCAATCGAGCATGTGGTCGTTTATCTGATATAAAAATATCAATTAGAGGTGCCTGTATTTAGAATGTGAAGTCAGCTTTTATCCAATATTCGCACTCAACTCTTTAATCTTGCTCCAATAAATCTGAATCATCTTGTGCCAAAATCTCAATCGCACGCTGGGCACAAGATGGTGGCACTTGCACCTTAACCCCACCTATCGCATTTGAATAAAACCATTGCATACTAACAGTATGCTCGTCTGCCAATGCCACAGGAATGCCTTCGGATTCTAATTTCGCCCTAGCGATATGTGCTTCATGTGGAAAGGAAAAACTGGCAACTGTTGCTAACATTGGTATTAAATCAAACTCCGTATTGGGCTCGATAGGCTTCAATACGGTTAATTAAATCTTGATCATCGCCTTGTTTTAGATAGTCAATAATGTCTGCAAGACTAATGATACTTAGCACACTCAAGCCAAAATCTTGCTCAACTTCTTGGATAGCAGAGGTGTCGCCTTTGCCTTTTTCTTGCCTGTCTAAGGCGACAATCACGCCTTTTGCAGTTGCGCCGTTTGCTGAGATGATGTCCATTGCTTCACGAATGGCTGTGCCAGCGGTAATAACATCGTCAATAATCAAAATATCGCCCTCCAGTGCATGACCGACAATATCGCCACCTTCGCCGTGAGTTTTGGCTTCTTTGCGGTTAAAACTGTAAGGAATGTTTTTATTAAAACTGTCATTTAATGCCATTGCAGTTGCAGTTGCCAAGGGAATGCCTTTGTAAGCAGGGCCAAAAAGAACGGTAAAATCAATATTACTGCCTTCGATGGCCTGGGCATAAAAATTGCCTAATTTAGATAGATGTCTGCCTTGATTGAACAATCCAGCATTAAAAAAATAAGGACTAATTCGACCCGATTTAAGTTCAAATTCACCAAATTTCAACGCACCTACTTCTAAAACGAAATTAATAAAGTCTTTTTTGTAATCTTTCATAGTATTTAATCAGTAAAATTTAAGGATGAAAATTATAACAGTCAATGTCAACGGAATTCGAGCAGCTGAGAAAAAAGGTTTTTTTGAATGGTTAAAAAAAGAAGATGCCGATGTGGTTTGCTTGCAAGAAATCAAAGCACAAGAAGACCAGTTAGACGAGCGATTTTATCCCAAAGAATACCACTGCTACTACCACCCTGCTGAAAAAAAAGGCTATTCTGGCACGGCAATTTTTAGCAAGAAAAAACCAAATTCAGTCATCAAAAAAACCGATTGGGCAGATATGGATTTTGAAGGGCGCATCATTCAAGCAGATTTCGACGATTTATCCATAATTTCAATGTATATCCATTCTGGCAGCAGCAAACAAGAGCGACAAGATTTGAAAATGGAATTTTTAACTCAGCGATTTATGCCCTACCTTAAGCAATTAAAAGTCGATAACAAAAAAGTCATTCTCTGCGGCGATGTCAACATCGTCCACCAAAAACGCGACATCAAAAACTTCAACGGCAACAAAAAACGCTCTGGCTGCCTCCCCGAAGAACGCGCCTATCTTGATGAACTGTTTAACAAAATTGGATTCATTGACGCCTTCCGAGAAGTCAATCAAGAAGACGAACAATACACTTGGTGGAGTAACCGTGGGCAAGCATGGGCAAATAATACAGGCTGGCGGATTGATTATCAAATCCTCACGCCAAATCTTAAAGGCACGGTAAAAAGTACACATATTTATAAGGATAAACGCTTTTCTGACCATGCCCCCCTCACAATGGACTATCAATTATGAATAATAGTATTGTTAGTAAATACATTGACAAGATCGCAAAAAAAACTGGCGACAACAGTTATATTTATCGGGGTCAATCACAAAATTATGATGGGGACGTTACTTCAACTGCACTTAGGCGTTTTCACAAATCGGGTCGAGTCAAGCCTAGCAAAGAAGAGTATTTTGAATATCATAAAAATTTAATCAATGACGCAAAAAGTTATCATTATGGGGAAAAGTTAAATGACACCGAATTATTAATTGATTTACAGCATTATGGTGCAGCCACAGGATTGATAGATTTTAGTGAGGATTTTTTAGTGGCACTATGGTTTGCTTGTAATAATACAGATGAAGATGGAAAAGTATTTTTTCTCAATGTTTGGTCAAATGAAGCAAAATATAAGCATTTGGAGTCTGGGTCTAATTTATTTAAAGAAGAAAAGAATTACGAAGAAAATCTTTATTACCTGCACACAAATTTCAAAAACAATAATCGTATTTTTGCTCAAAAAGGCGTTTTTATCTTTGGATATAAAGACATTAACACAGATTTAGAATCAATCACGATTAACAAGAATGACAAACAGGGCATTCGTCAAGAATTAAAAAAATATTTTAATATTGAAGAAAAAACCTTATTTCAAGATATTTATGGCTTTGCACAGGTTAACAACACAGAGCATAAAATTAATATTCAATCAGCATTAGATTATTTTGAAAAGGCATACGAAGAAGAAAACTCAGAAAAACAAATAAATCTTTATCAAAAAGCCATTGAAATTAAGCCTGATTATTATTGGGCTTATAACAACATGGGGATTAGAGGCTTATAATGAATATGCGGCATTGTTAATAAGTTAGAGCAATATCAAGAGGCTATTGATGCTTATAAAAAAGCCATTGAGATTAATCCTGATGAATATGCGGCTTATTACAACATGGGGATTGCTTATAATGAGTTTAGGTTATTGATGCTTATAAAAAAGCCATTGAGATTAATCCTGATGAATATGCGGCTTATTACAACATGGGGATTGCTTATAATAAGTTAGAGCAATATTAGCTATTGATGCAATATCAAGAGGCTATTGATGCTTATAAAAAAGCCATTGAGATTAAGCCTGATGAAGATAGGGCTTATAACAACATGGGGATTGCTTATGGAAAGTTAGGGCAATATCAAGAGGCTATTGATGCTTATAAAAAAGCCATTGAGATTAAGCCTGATAAAGATGAGGCTTATTACAACATGGGGATTGCTCATGATAAGTTAGGGCAACATCAAGAGGCTATTGATGCTTATAAAAAAGCCATTGAGATTAAGCCTGATGAAGATGAGGCTTATACAAATTTATTCGAATTACGACTCACTCAAGGGCAGGAATTTGATCAAAAACTCATCAATTCATTTAAAGAAAATTGTAAAAACAATCAAGGTGCGATGATGAAATTTAATATGCTCAATATTTTCAAAACAATCGATGCCAGCCATGCGCCTGATAATTGGCAAAATGAGTTTAAAAATAAACACCAAGGTGTTACTTTTGAAGTTTTTCTTGGAAGGAAATTAGAAAATGGATTGATACTAAACCTGATAAACAAGCATTACAAGCGGCACTCACTTTTTTCGAGACTTTTAATTAATGACTGCTTTACGAAAAATTCAAAGTTTTGTGCGTCGTTCTGGACGGTTAACACTGTCGCAAAAAAGAGGGTTAACTGAACTGTGGGCAGATTATTCGATTGAGTCGAAAAGAGTGATTAATTTTGAGACAATTTTTGGCAATGATAATCCCGTAGTTTTAGAGATTGGGTTTGGAAATGGCGATACGCTGGTGCAGATGGCACAGGAAAATCCACAGTTAAATTATGTAGGAATTGAGGTTTATGAAGCAGGGATTGGGCGGTTGATTAGTGGGGCGCATAGTAAAGGATTGACGAATTTAAAGGTATTGAAAGGCGATGCGGTTGCGTTTTTGACTGATAATATTGCGGACAATTCTTTGAGTAAGGTGCAGTTATTTTTTCCCGACCCTTGGCATAAAAAAAAGCATCATAAACGCCGAATTGTGCAGCAGAGTTTTTTAGATTTACTCTCGGTAAAGTTGCGAAACGGTGCGAAATTTCATTTGGCGACGGACTGGGCGCATTATGCCGAACAGATGATGGAAATGCTGGAAGAAAATAAACACTTTAAAAACACGCAACCTGCCCATATCTATACACCAAGACCAGATTTTAGGCCGTTGAGCAAGTTCGAAAAACGCGGACATCGGCTGGGGCATGGGGTTTGGGATTTAATTTTTATTAACGAGAAGTCATAATGTTATTTTTAATTTTTGTTGTATCAACCACTTTGGAATTAATGGTGCTGATTGAAGTCGGTGGCTCGATTGGCACGGGTAATACGATTTTACTGATTATTCTCACGGCTTTTGTGGGGTCTTATTTGTTGAAACAGCAAGGGCTTTCTACCTTGCAAAAAGTGCAACAGGCACAGATGCAAGGCAACAATCCTTCGTTTGAAATGTTAGAAGGTGTGGTCATTATGGTGTCGGGGATTTTGCTTTTAACCCCTGGATTTATTACCGATAGCATTGGATTGTTGGGGTTGATGCCTTGGACTCGGGCGTTTTTTTTGAAGCATTTTTTAGAGAAAAATGTAAATCGAGTTTTTACCACGACGCACACGCACAGAACGCAACAAAATCAAAGGACAATGAAAGACGATAAAACCATTGAAGGTGAGTTTTGGGAAGAGTAAAAACACTCAATGAATGGTTAGATTACCAAGAAAATCTACACACGAAAGAAATTGATTTAGGTTTAAATCGCATTCAAAAAGTTTACAAATCCTTATTTCCAAATGGGGTTGATTTTAAAGTGATTACCGTTGCTGGCACGAATGGCAAAGGCTCTACCATCGCTTTTATTGATAGCATTTATCGACAAACAACACTCAAAATTGGCACTTTTACTTCGCCGCATATTAATCATTACAACGAACGATTTACCGTTAATGGCGTGCAAGTGAACGATGCACAAATTTGCACGGCATTTGAGAAAATTGAACAAGCGAGAGAAGGTATTTCTTTAACTTATTTTGAGTTTTCCACTTTGGCAGCGTTGCTGATTTTTACCCACGAAAAAGTAGCCATTGCCGTGTTAGAAATTGGCTTAGGTGGTCGTTTAGATTCAGTCAATGTGGTGGATAGCGATGTAGCCGTCATTAGTAGTATTGACATTGACCACACGGATTATTTAGGCACTACTCGTGAAGCCATCGGTTTTGAAAAAGCAGGGATTATGCGTGCAAATATTCCTTGTGTTTGTGGTGATATAAATCCGCCGAAAACGATTGCCGAATATGCTCAGAAAATTGGGGCTGTGTTGAGTTTTATTGATGCACCTTATCTTGGTGAGATTAATTTGCAGGGTGAGCATCAAAAACGCAATGCAGCGTTGGCAGTTACAGCGGTCAATCAATTACACACCTTGTCCAATAATCAAATTTCCGTAGGGGTTGCAAATGCTGAATTGACAGGTCGTTTTCAAACCAAAAAAGTGGGGGGTAAAACCATTGTATTGGATGTCGCCCACAATCCTGCGGCGGTTCAAGTATTGGCTGACACGCTCAAAAATGACAAACAATCAACAATTGCAATTTTTTCTGCCTTGGAAGACAAAAATATCGAAAAAATGATTAATATTATTTCTCCACAAATTGACGAATGGTTATTGATTCCACTCGATGTAGGGCGTGCAATTTCTATGAAAAATTTAACACAGAAGTTTGATTTATCAGATAAAGTAAGGGTTTGCGACGATATGGAATCTGCTATTTATCAAGCATTGAACAAAAAAAATGCACAACGCATTGTGATTTTTGGTTCTTTTTATGTTGTTACCAATGCACTCAAAATCTTGTAAAATTAACCTTTAATAATGAGAATAATTAAAAATAATCATGAGTGAGTTTTTTGCAAATATTGGGAGCTTTATCGCACAAATACACTGGTCAGCCTGGGTTTCTACGGTTATTTTCATTGGTTTTGGTGTGCGTGGTTTTGCTCGTGGCATGGCAAAAGAATTAATTGGACTAGGTTTTTTAATACTTTCCTTTGTTGTTGCTTGGTTGCTTTATAGTCCTTTATCTATTCACACATCAATTACCTGGATGTTATTATCTGCACAATCCAATATGGCAATTGCATTTGGCGTTATCTTTGTTGTGATGCAAGTAGCCAAAATGATACTATATAGAATAATAGCAGTAGCATCAGAAATCACCAACCCTTGCATCTTAAATAAATCTTTCTTAGTGGGCTTTTTATTAATTGCGACTGCTGTATTTAATTATTACATTGATGTGATTTTTAATTTCAATGTTGTGGAAACTGTGATTACCGCTGGTTTCTTACACTCTAGTTTATCTTTTGCTGTTATATTTTTTGCTGCTATCGGGCTGTTCGTTACTTTTTTCAAGCTACTCAATATTTCCATCAGCACTTCGTCTCCTTGTTTGTTAGGCTCTTTCATTCAAGCCATCTTGAATATACTAAGCGCCCTAGATGATAAACTTAATGCAACCAATATTATTGGCAAAAACAACCAAATATTTGGTTCGATTGTTGGGTTAGCAAAGGGCTTTGCATTTATCATTGTGATGATTTTAATACTGCAAAGTATTAATATTGTATCACAGGAATATTACTGGGTTGAATCCGAAAGCTCACTAAGGGTATTCCAAGATGTGGCTTCAAATATTAAGCCCGAGTTGTCAAAATACTTATTATTTATCAAAAACGATTAGGAAGTAACTTATGTGCGGCATTGTTGGCATTTTATCCACTACTAAAAAAGACACAGCGCTTTATATCTACGATGCACTGACCATCATTCAACACCGCGGACAAGATGCAGCAGGCATTGTTACCTCACATAAAGGGCGTTTTTATATGCGCAAGTCAAATGGCTTGGTGCGAAATGCGTTTAGACCCAAACATATGGAAGGGTTGCTGGGTGATATGGGCATCGGACATGTGCGTTATCCAACAGCAGGCAGCTCCTCAGGGGCAGAAGCACAACCTTTTTATGTAAATTCCCCTTATGGCATCGCCTTTGCCCATAACGGCAACCTGACTAATACTGAAGAATTATCAAAAGCATTGTTTGAGCAAGATTTGCGTCACATTAACACCAACTCTGATTCTGAAATTTTGCTCAATGTATTTGCAGGAGAATTGGCAAAATTAGAAAAACAGCGCATTAATGAAAAGGACATTTTCACCTCAATTACCCAAACTCACAAACGAGTACGGGGTGCTTACGCAGCCATCGGCATGATTCCAGGCTATGGCATTTTTGGCTTCCGTGACCCAAATGGCATCCGCCCACTTATCTTAGGCAAGCGCACTACACATGGTGGTACTAAATATATGCTCGCCTCGGAAAGCGTAGCATTAACAGCCCTAGGTTATGAGGTATCCCGAGATATTGCACCAGGTGAAGGCATAGTAATTGACAGAAAAGGCAATGTCTTTACCCAACAATGTTCAAACAACGCCCAGTACTCGCCTTGTATTTTTGAATTTGTTTATTTTGCCCGTCCAGATTCAGTCATCGACAATATTTCTGTTTATAAATCACGCTTAAGAATGGGTGAAAAATTAGCCGAAAAAATTCAAAATGAATGGGAAGAAAAAATTGATGTAGTCATTCCAATCCCAGACACTTCACGGGTAGCAGCACTTCAACTAGCACAAAAATTAGGCGTGAAATATTCCGAAGGTTTAATCAAAAATCGCTACATTGCCCGCACTTTTATTATGCCCGGGCAAAAACAACGCAAAAAATCAGTGCGTCAAAAACTCAGCGCCATCGAACTTGAATTTAAAGGCAGAAATGTCTTATTAGTTGATGACTCCATCGTCCGTGGCACTACCAGCCAGCAAATCGTGCAAATGGCACGCGATGCCGGCGCCAAAAATGTATTTTTTGCCTCAGCCGCCCCCGCCGTTCGCTACCCCAATGTTTACGGTATTGATATGGCAAGTGACAAAGAGTTTATTGCACACGATAAAACCACCGAACAAGTGTGTGAAGCAATCGGCGCAGATAAATTAATTTATCAAAACTTAGACGATTTAATTTGGTGCGTTCAACAAGGCAATCCAAACATCAAAACTTTCGACAATTCTTGTTTTGACGGCAAATATGTGACCGGCGACATTGACAAAAACTATTTACAAGGCATTGAAGATTTACGCTCTGATACTGCTAAGCAAGAAAATACCAACGAAAGCTCAGAATTAATATGTAACGATGTAGAATAATTTTATGCCAAAAATCAAGGATATTCCAAAAGTTGACCGCCCTAGAGAGAAACTACTCAAAAAAGAACACAGCAGTTTTTTTACTGGGCTTCCTTGTCAATCTTTTTTCAAAGGCAATTATTACAAAGACTCTGAGGTGAAATAATGGATAATTTGGTAGAACCCTTAGATTACACAACAGCTGATATTTCCAAAATTATTAAAAAAGAGGCAAAATTAAATAAATGGGAAGCGATTAAATTTGATTTGAATGTTATCACAGACAGCCTTGATGACTTAAATTTTGTAATTGACACTTATGTATGTTTATCAGATACCGTCATCGAGATTATGGCAAGTATGTGGCAGGATTTTGAACACAAGGGAATATACAGGACATTAAATATCACTGTTGATAGCAAAAAAATCTTAGACACTATCAGAGATGAGTTGGTGAAAATAGATATTGATTGCTATTTGTTTGGCGATATAGCGAATGATTGTAATGGTTATGTTTTTATGCGAGTTCAGTTTGACCACGACAATCCAATACATTTAAGAAAATTAAAGGCGTTAAGAATTATTGATGAAATATCAAAAAATAACTTTGATATAATTGAATTTAATTTACCTAATGAAGATTGGAACGAGGAGGGCTGGCTTTGAAAAGGGTTGAGAAATTAGGTGGTATTTTAAAAAGCAGATATGATGACGCCCTACGAGGCGAGAAAGTTACACAAATTTACTTATTTTCTATTATTTATGCAGAAGAAATACGACAAAATCACTATCGTATTTCAGAAATTGTTAAGCACTCAACTATTAGTCAGTCTTATGAAACTGAGATATCTAAAGGTATAAAACTAGCAAAATATGTAGAAATTGACAGTAATAACAATCCGTTAAATGCAAGCCAGATGTTGTTGAAAAATTTGATTTACAAAATATCATAAATGGAATTAACAAGCCAATTATAAAATCGAAATTTAAAAAATTACAAGAGACAGGATTGCAAGCTGAAACTTTTTTTGTCAATAACTACGAGGACATTGACCGATTCAAAGGTGGAAAATTACAAGATGCTAGGCTTTTTGGCGATGGTTATGATTTTCAAGTAGATGTTGATAGCGGATTTTATTTAGCAGAAATTAAAGGCATTGTAAAAAGTAAGGGGAAATTTAGATTAACTGAAAATGAATATCAAAAAGCAGCAGAGTATAAAAACGATTATATTATTACGATAGTATTAAATCTAGGTAGAAAACCTAAATTTTTAACAATAGAAAATCCGCTTAAAAACTTACAATTTAAGAAGAAAGAAGTTAGTGCTAAAGTTACAACAGAGTATCATTTGATTGGTAATATTAATTGAATACCCTAATCCAAAGATATTAACCCAGTAATATTTAGCCGATTTTAAGCAAGGAAAAAATAACAAGATATAAAAAATGATAATTTTGCCATTTATCGACAAAAATTTTAGGGTCTCAAAATATGAAAAACAAAGAATTCAACACAAAAGCCATCCGAGAAGGCTACCAAACCACTAACGAACAAGAGCATTCTGAAGCCATTTTTATGACTTCGAGTTTCAAATTTGACTCGGCGGAACAGGCGGCAGCGCGATTTTCTAAGGAGGAGCCGGGTAATATTTATGCACGCTTTACCAATCCTACCGTTGACGCTTTTGAGCAAAAATTGGCAGCACTCGAGGGTGCGGAGGGGTGTGTTGCTACTTCATCGGGTATGGCGGCTATTTTTGCTACGATTATGGCGTTGGTTGAGTCGGGTGACCATATTGTTGCTTCGCGCAATATGTTTGGTACTTCTATTGTGTTGCTCAATACCATTGTGAGTAAGTTTGATGTTGGCGTTACTTATGTTGATTTAAATGATTTATCGCAGTGGGAAAATGCAACTCAAGATGAGACAAAATTATTTTTATTAGAAACGCCTTCCAATCCATTGGGTGAAGTAGTAGATATTACTGCACTGAGTAAAATCAGTCGAAAAAATAATGTTTTATTGGCTGTGGATAATGTCATTCTCACGCCTGTATTACAAAAACCTATTGCGTTAGGAGCGGATATTGTTATCCACTCAGCTACCAAATATATTGACGGGCAAGGTCGTTGTTTGGCGGGTGCGGTTTTGGGCAATGAAGAAATTATTGAGAAAGTGGGTGCGTTTGCGCGTGCAACAGGGCCGAGTCTCAGTGCGTTTAATGCATGGATTGTGTTGAAAGGATTAGATACATTGAGTCTTAGAATGAAAGCACACTCTGAAAATGCGCTCAAAATTGCCACTTGGCTGGAAAATCAACCCAAGGTGACGAAAGTGCATTACTTGGGCTTAGAATCTCATCCCCATCATCAACTTGCGAAAGCACAGCAGTCAGGGTTTAGTGGTATTGTTTCCTTTGAAATTGAAGGCGGGCAAGCGGCGGCATTTAAACTCATCAATGCGACTGAAATATTCTCCATTACTGCAAACTTAGGCGATACAAAATCTACGATTACACATCCTGCAACGACCACCCACGGTCGTTTAAACGATGAAGAAAAAATAAATGCTGGCATCAATGATGAATTAATTCGGCTCTCAATCGGACTAGAAGATATCGATGATTTAATAGCAGATATAAACAGAGGACTTTTGGTATAATAAGATTCCAATTATAAAGTTAAAAAATAACAAACAAAACTATGCAAAACTCCTATTCTTACGAAGACTTAATTAAATGCGGAAATGGTGAATTGTTTGGACCGGGCAATGCACAATTGCCCCAACCGCCAATGCTGATGCTTGACCGTATTACCCATATTTCTAAGGATGGTGGCGAGTTTGGCAAAGGTGAAATTATTGCAGAATTAGACATTAACCCTGATTTATGGTTTTTTGATTGTCACTTTAATGAAGACCCAGTAATGCCTGGCTGTTTAGGGGTCGATGCAATGTGGCAACTCATTGGCTTTTACTTGGGTTGGTTAGGTGGTCCCGGTCGTGGTCGCGCACTCGGTTCAGGTAATATTAAATTCACTGGTCAAGTCTTGCCAAGTGCTAAAAAAGTCACTTACAGAATCAATCTATCTCGTGTGATTGCACGCAAACTTTATATGGGTATTGGCGATGCAACAATGGAAGTTGATGGCAAAGTGATTTATGAAGCCACGAACCTAAAAGTAGGCTTATTCACCGATACAAGTAACTTCTAATGCAAAGAGTCGTTGTTACAGGAATGGGCATCGTTTCAAGTTTGGGTGCAAACTGTGGCGAAGTATTGGAATCCCTAAAAACCGCCAAATCTGGTATTAAATTTGATGAAAAATACGCAGAATTAGGGCTCAGGTCTCATGTTTCTGGACAAGTTGCCGAAGTGGATTCGAGTGAAATTATTGATAGAAAAATGAAACGCTTTATGGCGGATGCGGCGATTTATAATGCGGTTGCTTTAGACGAAGCCATTAAGCAATCGGGTTTAACCGAAGACCAAGTTTCCAATGAGCGCACAGGTTTAATTATGGGTTCTGGCGGTGCTTCCAACCAAAATGTAGTGGAAGCTGCCGATATTTTAAGAGAAAAAGGCATTAAACGAGTTGGCCCTTATCGTGTACCTCGTACTATGGGCTCCACCACTTCCGCTTGTCTTTCTACAATGTTTAAAATTAAAGGCATTAACTACTCAATCAGTTCCGCCTGCTCAACCAGTGCACACTGCATCGGCAATGCCATGGAACAAATTCAACTTGGCAAACAAGATGTGGTTTTTGCAGGCGGTGGTGAAGAATTGGACTGGTCATTAACCATGTTGTTTGATGCAATGGGTGCCTTATCTTCTAAGTATAACGAAACCCCTGAAAAAGCTTCTCGTGCTTATGATGCAGACCGTGATGGTTTTGTCATTTCAGGTGGAGGTGGTGCGTTAGTATTGGAATCTTTAGAACACGCCGAAGCGCGTGGTGCAACCATCCTTGCAGAATTAACAGGTTATGGCGCAACTTCTGATGGCTACGACATGGTCGCCCCATCAGGCGAAGGCGCTAAACGCTGCATGCAACTTGCCATCTCAACAGTCAATGGCCCAATTGATTATATCAATGCACACGGCACCTCAACACCCGTCGGCGATGTTAAAGAACTCGGTGCAATTAAAGCGGTATTTGGTGATAATGTGCCAAATGTTGGCTCAACTAAATCACTCTCTGGTCATGCGCTTGGTGCAGCAGGTGTCAACGAATCTATCTATTCGTTACTAATGTTGCAAAACGACTTTATGGCAGAATCTGTCAATATCGAGACTTTGGACGAAGCTGCCGAAGGAGTGCCAATCGTTCAAACAACAACGGTGCAATCACTCAATCGAGTCATGTCAAACAGTTTCGGTTTTGGTGGTACAAATGCTTGTTTGGTATTTGAAAAATTTAAGAAATAAATCTTTGAGACCTTTGTATTGGGTAAAAAAAAGACCGCATTTAGCGGTCTTTTTTATTGTGTGCTCTGTGCAAAAAGAACTAAGGACGATTATCAACCGCCTGCTCTTCTTTCTCTGATGGCAACAAATCCTCTTTACTAATACCCAACACCAAAATCATTGTACTTGCGACATAAATGGAAGAATAAGTACCAACCACCACGCCAATCAAAAGTGCCAAGGCAAAACTGTGGATAATTTCACCGCCAAGGTAGAATAATGCCACCAATACTAACAAGGTGGTTACTGAGGTCATAATGGTTCTGGAGAGTGTTTGGTTGAGTGCGCCATTCACAATCTTTGCGGGGTCTGTATGACGAGTTGAGAGGAAGTTTTCACGGATACGGTCAAAAACTACAATCGTATCATTCAGTGAGTAGCCTATGACTGCCAAAATCGCTGCCAATACGGTCAAATCAAATTCTATTTGCAGAATTGAAAAAACACCCAAAGTAATAATAACATCGTGAATAAGGGCTGAGATTGAGCCTAAAGCAAAGCGATATTCAAAGCGAAATGCCACATAAATCAAAATACCAATTAACGCATACAACATCGCCAAACCACCATCGTTGGTCAATTCTTCACCAACCTTGGGTCCGACAAATTCTACTCGACGAATATCAACGCCATCGCCTAATAAATGGATAATTCTAGAACTGAGTTTTGCACTGGAAATGGCTTGTGGTTCAAGACGGATTAAAATTTCTTTAGTTGAACCAAAATACTGCACATTAACTCCCCTAAACTCTGCGTCACTTAATGCTTTTCTAATATCCGCCAAATTCGCATCTTGCTGGTAACCCACTTCTAACAAAGTCCCACCCGTAAAGTCAATGCCGAACTTTAGTCCATTCGTTGTTAATGAAAAGATAGAGGTAACAATCAGCAACAATGAAAAAATAATCGCATAAGTACGCTTGCCAACAAAATCAATCGTAGGAATGTTTAATGCCTTCATATAGATAACTCCTGTGTTTTTTTACCGCCGTAAATTTTATTGATAATTGCCCTTGAAACAATAATTGCCGTGAACATTGAAGTAACGATGCCGATAGACAAAGTAATGGCAAAACCTTTAATCGGCCCCGTGCCAAAACTGAACAACACCAACGCCGCAATCAGCGTGGTAATATTCGCATCCGCAATTGTCAATACTGCCTTGTCATAACCACTGGAAATGGCTTTTTGGATGTTGCTGTCCACTCCCAATTCTTCCTTAATACGCTCGAAAATCAAAACATTCGCATCAACTGCCATTCCCACCGTTAAAACAATACCTGCAATCCCTGGCAAAGTCAGTGTCGCTTGTAATAATGACAGCACCGCCACAATCATCACCAAGTTCAATGTTAATGCCACATTTGCCACCATACCAAATACCCGATAACGAAACGCCATAAAAATAAGCACCAAGACAAAACCAACAATCACACTGAGTACACCTTTAGCAATATTATCCGCACCAAGGCTTGGACCAATGGTGCGTTCTTCAATGATTTCAATTGGTGCTGAAAGCGAACCCGCTCTAAGTAACAAGGCTAAATTGCGTGCCTCTCGTGCACTGTCAATCCCTGTGATTTGAAAACGCGTCGAGAAAGTGCCTTGAATCGTTGCCGCATTGATAATGTCTTTGGTTGTTGTGCGTTTTTTAACAATCTTGTCGCCTTTGCGTATTGTCTCCACCTTATTTTCAATAAACACAACTGCCATACGATGATGCAAATATTTCTTTGTGGTATCCAGCATCGCACGACCACCCACACTATCCAAGGTAATATTTACCTGTGGTGTGCTGCTTTCTTGGTCAATACCAGACGCTGCACCCGTGATATTTTCACCCGTGGCAATCACTCTGGTTTTCAACAACAAAGGGGTGCCCTCTTTAAAATAATACAATTTTGACCCAATCGGTGTTCTGCCAGACCGAATGGCTGCTTGTGGGTCATTTTTTTCGTCCACCAATCTAAATTCCAAAGTTGCCACCGCACCCAAAATCTCTTTCGCTCTCGCCGTATCTTGCACACCTGGTAATTGCACCACAATCCGTTCCAAACCCTGCTGTTGAATAATCGGCTCTGCCACACCCAACTCATTAACTCGGTTTCTCAAGGTAATAATATTTTGTTTTAGTGCGTTACTCTTAGCCTGTTTTTTTGCATCTTCACTAATACCTACAAAAATCATTGACGCATCTTCATTATTCGCCTCCAAAATCACCAAATCGACTAACTCTGACTTGATAATTTGTAACACTTTGTCTCTTGATTCAGGCTTTTTAAGGCGAATGGCAATACCAGCACCTTCTTTCTTAATACTCTTATACAAACGATCAGCTCGCAACAAAGTACGCAATTCATTATAGTGCTTATCAATCGACATCGAAAGAACGGATTGCATATCCACCTCCAACAAGAAATGCACACCACCACGCAAATCCAAACCGAGTGACATCGCCTTACCCCCAAAACCAGCTAGCCATGAAGGCACCGAAGGTGCAAGATTTAAGGCAACCACATAGTTACGACCCAATCCCGTTTTAAGATGCTCATTGGCAGAAAGCTGACTGGCATTATCCGCAAAACGCACCAAAATGCGACGACCCGACAAAGTCGCCGATTTGTAACTAACGCCCTTGTTTTCCAAAGTGTTTTTAATTCTTGATAAATCAGACTCGGTAATAACCCTATCCCCAGCACTTGACACTTGCACTGCCAAATCCGAACCAAAAATATTGGGTAAAGCATACAAAAAAGAGAGCAATAAGAAAAAGGCAATCAGTGCATTTTTAAGAGTTGAATATTGATTCATATTTTTTTAAACATAAGAAGTTGAACCACTTACATTGTCCATTAAGTTAAATTGCGTGAGTTAAATTTTGGCACTGCCTTTAGGCAATTTTTGATTAATACCTTGCTTTTGTACTTTGATAATCACACCACTGGCAATTTCAAGCGTCGCAAAAGAGTCGTCAACTGACTTCACCACGCCAATCACACCACCATTAGTCACCACTTCATCGCCTGCTTTCATCGCTCCTAACAACGCCTTATGGTCTTTGGCGCGTTTTTGCTGTGGTCGAATGAGTAAAAAATAAAAAATAACAAACAATAATACCATTGGTATTAAGTCGCCCAATCCACCAAAACCCGATACTGCCCCTGTCACTTCGCCCTCTGCAAATGCAGGGGGTATGATTAAATCTAATAAATTCATTGTTTTTTCTCCTAATTAATAATAGTAACGCCACCCATATAACCATGTAGCACACCGGGTATTTTAATACTTCCATCGGCTTGTTGGTGGTTTTCTAACACAGCCACCAGAGTTCTACCCACTGCCAACCCTGAGCCGTTCAAGGTGTGCAATAATTCTACTTTATCCGTCGCCAGATTTTTCCATCTAAGTTGTAGGCGCCTTGCCTGAAAATCTTCGAAACACGAACACGAAGAAATCTCTCTATAAGCAGATTGCCCTGGCAACCACACTTCTAAATCATAAGTTTTAGCCGCCGAAAAACCCAAATCGCCTGCGCATAAATTAACCTTGCGATAAGGCAATTCCAACGCTTGCAAAATCCCCTCTGCGTGTCCCGTCAAAGTTTCCAAAGTCGCATAAGATTCCTCTGCTTTCACCACCTGCACCATCTCCACTTTTTCAAATTGATGCTGGCGAATCAAACCACGGGTGTCTCGCCCATAAGCCCCCGCTTCAGAACGAAAACTCGGCGTATGCCCGACAAATTTAACCGGTAAATCTTTTTCCTTTACCATCCTATCACGCATTATGTTGGTAATTGGCACTTCGCCTGTCGGAATCAGATACAAAGTTTTTGCATCGCCCTCTTCGCCGTGTAAAGAAGTCTTAAATAAATCCGCTTCAAACTTTGGCAATTGCCCTGTGCCCGTCAGTGATTCAGCATTGACTAAATACGGCACATACGCCTCGGTATAACCATTATCCACATGCTGGTCAATCATAAATTGCGTCAAAGCACGGTGTAATCGTGCGATTTTGCCTGTCATCACCGAAAATCGCGCACCTGAAATCTTGGCCGCCGTTTCAAAATCCAACCCGTGCATTTCGCCCAACTCAACATGGTCTTTGACTTCAAAATCATACTGCCTAGGTTCGCCCCATTTTGAAACCTCCACATTATCCTCTTCCGAGTTGCCTGCTGGCACTGATTCATGTGGAATATTTGGCATTGCCATCACAATATCATCAATTTTTCGCTGAATAATCTGCAATTCACTTTTTGCCATATCCAATTGATCACCCAAATCGGCAACCGCATCTAATAAAGGTTTGATGTCCTCACCAGCCGCTTTCGCCTTGCCAATCGCTTTCGACTGTGAATTGCGTGAGTTTTGCAGCGTCTGCGTTTCCACTTGATTTTTCTTGCGCCGCTCTTCTAAAACAGACAGCGCATCAGCGTCAAAAGAAAAGTTGCGTTTTTTCAACGCCGCCTCAACAGATTTAATATCATTTCTTAGTTGTTTTGCATCTAACATTAGTATATAATAATATCCTTATATATGAGCAATATTACCCGCTCAAAAATTTATCAAGGAATTATACTATGTTCAACTCATTTTCGGGCGACGATGCTTGTAAACTCTTAGCCGACGGCGCTCAATTAGTCGATGTTCGTTCCTCCTCTGAATTTGCACAAGGCGCACTACCCAATGCCGTCAATTTACCTTTGCAATCTATTATGAATGCCAAAAATATTATCGATGTTGATAAACCTGTTGTTTTGTACTGCGTTTCAGGCGCTCGCTCTTCAACGGCTAAAAATTATCTGCTGCAAATGGGCTTTGACAATGTCAACGACCTTGGTTCATTCAAAAACTATAACTGCGAATAAACCTTTCTTGGTAATTTTAGCCAAATAGGATAAAATTGACCCCATGAGAGTTAAAAGCAAATGGCACAAAACCCAAGTTAAAACCATCGAAGACATCGGTGGCGCAATGGCGTTTATTTGCTGGCGTATCACCAAAAATCATCTTGAAGACTTAATCAACGAAGGCTTTTTTATCGAAAAAGAACAAGTTTTTGATGTTATTGCCGAATATTTGTGTTTCCTCATTCAATCCATCGACCGCCTAGTCTTCAAAGCACTGACCACCGAACAACGCCAAGAACTCATCAATAAATTGGCAAAACAATCCGCCTTTTATTATCAAGAAAATAAACAAGACCGCATCGGCGAAGGCAATCACTGGAAGGCTTTTGTCAATACTTATAATCAACGCTCACAAGATTATTCAGATTATGATTTTATCAACAATGAACCTGATTATCATTTTCTCAGATACTTCGCTGAAAAAGTTAAACTGGCTATGACCGATGTCGATGAAAAATGGATTGTGCAACAAATGATTGAAATCCAAGCGCCCAAAGCCTTCAAGAAAATCAGTGAAAGTGTTGATGATTTAGTCTCAGTTGATAGCATCATTTCCAAAACAGAACAAATCAAGCGCCAAGAAGAAAAAATCCCCCGCGCCAAGCGACAATCTACTCGTTCAGATTTACAATAAACTTATTGCTACCTTAATAAATACCGCCTATGGTAACGCAAATGCTCGCCAATAAATGACGCAATAAAGTGGTAACTATGGTCATAGCCTTCCTGTATCCTTACTGTCAAAGGTTGCTCCATTTTATCGCATGCCTTTTGCAGGTTTTCAGGAAGCAATTGTTTTTCATCATAAAACTCATCTGCCAGACCCTGGTCTATCAAAATATCCGTTACTTTTGCACCGCTTTCAACTAAACAAGTGGCATCGTAGGCTTCCCAAGTTTTTTCATCATCGCCTAAATAAGCGCCAAAACAACCTTTGCCCCAACCACAGTTAATGGGGTTACAAATAGGGGAAAAAGCAGAAACTGATTGATAACTGTCCGGATTTTTTAAGGCAATGATTAATGCACCATGCCCACCCATTGAATGCCCTGAAATTGATTTAAGATTTGAAACAGGCAATTCTTTTTCAATTAATGCAGGCAATTCATCAACAATATAATCATACATTTGATAATGCTTTTGCCAAGGATTTTGAGTGGCGTTAACATAAAACCCCGCCCCTTTACCAAGGTCATAACGCTCAAGTTCATCCGCAACTTCATCGCCCCGTGGCGAAGTATCTGGAAAAATAACTGCAATCCCTTCTTCGGCAGCATACCGTGCCATGCCTGCTTTAGTTCGGGCATTATCATCGCTGCAAGTCAAACCTGATAGCCAATATAAAGTAGGAACTTTTGTACTTTCAGCTTGTGGGGGTAAATAGACTGAAAAAGTCATCTCGCAATTATTAACTTTTGATGGGTGCGTGTAGCGTTTTAAAAATCCGCCAAACTCCTTAATGCTTTCAATTTCTTTCATAGAGACCTTTGCATAAATAGGGATGATTAGAAAAATGACCGATTTTATTAAATTGGGAATTTTTTAAATCCACTCCTAGCAAGGCTAAGGGTGTTTTTAAAAAGTTTTCAATTTGATGAAAAGTGGCGTTTTGATGATTATTCATATTTATGCAAAGGTCTCTCATAATTGATGCCTAAAAAATGATGACCGAACGAATACTTTTACCCTCGTGCATTAAGTCAAAAGCGTGATTAATATCCTCCAAACTCATTGTATGTGTGACCAAACTGTCCAATTCAATCTCACCATTCATATACCTATCGACATAGCCCGGTAACTCTGTACGGCCTTTAACACCACCAAAAGCCGTACCCATCCAAGTGCGTCCAACAACCAAATTAAACGGTCGTGTTTCAATAGTTTGTCCAGCGCCAGCAACACCAATCACGGTAGAAACACCCCAACCCATATGCGTACATTCCAAAGCATCACGCATCACTTGTGGATTGCCAATACATTCAAAAGAATAGTCTGGTCCGCCGTTAAAAGTATCTTGCATATATTCAACAAACGAGCCATTAATTTCAGCTGGATTGACAAAATCCGTTGCACCTAATTGCTTGGCAAATTCAAATTTATCAGGATTAATATCAATGGCAATAATGCGTTTAGCCTTTGCCATCACCGCACCTTGGATACAAGATAACCCAATACCGCCTAATCCAAATACAGCAACGGTAGAGCCCGCTTCCACTTTAGCAGTATTTAACACTGCACCAATACCTGTTGTTACGCCACAACCTAATAAACACACTTTATCAAGGGGTGCAGCTTTATTAACTTTTGCCAAGGCAATTTCAGGTACAACGGTGTATTCGGCAAAAGTTGAGCAACCCATATAATGGAAAATATCCCTACCATTTTGAGAAAATCGTCTGGTTTTATCAGGCATATAACCCGTCCAAATCGTCGGTGCAATGGTTTGGCATAAATTAGATTTTGTAGAATTACAATACTCGCAATCACCACATTCTGCAATATAAAGTGGAATAACATGGTCGCCGACTTGAAGGTCTTTAACCCCTTCACCAAGTTCAACAACTTCACAGCCACCTTCATGCCCTAAAATACAAGGAAATGAGCCTTCAGGGTCATCGCCAGACAAGGTAAATGCGTCTGTATGACACACACCAGAAGCAATAACTTTTACCAAAACCTCGCCTTTTTTAGGACCCATAACCTCCACTTCTTCAATAGAGAGTGGTTTTTTCGCCTCCCAGGCGACTGCTGCTTTTATTTTCATATTTTTTCCTTTTTAAATAATTTTACTGGATAAAGTTAAGCGTTATTCGCTACATGTGTGGCAATCGCATCCATTAATGCTGGATTTAACGCATCATATGGTTCTAAACCTAACTCGGTTAATCGTGCTCTAATTGCACCCATATCATCAGGGTTTGTGCCTGATTCAATCACTGAAGAAACAAACGCTGCAAATCTAGGTGCTGCCCAGCCAGTGCTGTCTGATAACTCGGTATGCACAAAGTCCAAACCATAGAAAGGATGCCCTTCGTCTTCGATACGACCATACATATGAGTACCACATTCTTTGCAGGCATAGCGCTGAATGACTTGTGTATCATCAATAATAGCTAATTTATCTGCATTTTCCGTTACACTTAATTCATCACGAGAAACCACGGCAACTTGTGAAAATAAAACGCCTTCTGGCTTCCAACATTGTGTACAACCACAAACATGGTTATGTGCAGTTTGTGCGGTGATTTGAACTTTTGCTAGGTTACTGGCACAATTATAAGATAGCGTGCCGCCTGAAAACCCATCGTCGGTGGGTGAAATACTATTATCTACAGCGGGGTGTATGTGTGTCATATTTTTTTCCTTTAAAAGACCCTTTCATATTTATGCAAAGACTTCGTATTATATATCAAAAATAGAACGAATGTTCGTTTTGTATTATAAAATGTATTTGCACCATGCAAAGGCCCCTATAATAAAGCCATGTTTTTTTATACCCAAAATACCCACAAACTCTGTGAATTCAACACGGCAGATAAAATTTGTGAAGCAGCTTTAACACTATTTGCACAACAAGGCTTTTTTAATACTTCTATGCATCACATACAAAAGGAGTCAAAAATAAGTATTGGTGCAATATATCACCACTTTAAAGATAAAAAAGGAATTGCCAGCGCCTTACAAGAAAATATTCTAGCACAAATGGATGTAGCGTTTATTGATGTTATTAATCAGCACAAAACTTTTGAAGAAAAGTATTTTAATATCGTTAAATTATTGCTCGTAATGACTGAAGAAGAACCCAGAACAATGAAATTCATTTTTCATTCTAAATATTCTGAATACAGCGATTTAAATAAATCAATTTTTCAATCAAAGCCTTTCCAAAATATTCACCACGAAATGACCAGTGGCTGTGAAAATGATGCCTTCAATCAGCAAGAATGCTCAATTGATTTAATCATGGCTACTCTGTTTAGCCTACCCATTCAACTCATCCAATTAAGACTAGACGGTGTCATAAAAAAACCGATTACCGATCGAGCAGAATTAATTTATAAAGTAATATGGGATGGTCTTTGTAGTGAATTTCAAAATACAGGCAAAAAAATAAGCGATTAAAGATTGTTTTATTTCTACAGCACTGTTTGTATTTATGAACAAACAAAACCCAGTATCTTTACATATAACTGAAATTTTTAGAATCAAAATGAGACCCCTGCATTGGGTATGGATACCGGATAAAAGTTAAATTTTATTCAGTTGGTAATTTTTACAAAGCCAGTCCTAGCAGGGTTAATACAGGTTTTGTAAAAGTTATCAAATGGATGAAAGTTGGCTTTTAGGCGGTATTCATACCCAATGCAGGGGTTTCAAAATCTAGCAATGTCGCCCTAGGAAACTCCACGTCACCATCAGCTTTATAATATGTGTGGTTTCGTCCTTAAAAAAGCATCAGACAAAAAAAACCCCGATACCTTTAACAGGTAATCGGGGTTTTTAGAATTAAAGCCTAGCAATGTCCTACTCTCACATGGGGAGACCCCACACTACCATCGGCGCTAAGTGGTTTCACTTCTGAGTTCGGTATGGGATCAGGTGGGTCACACTCGCTATTGTCACTAAGCAAACTGGTTGTCTCATTCGCTTATTTTTGGTTTTTTCAGCGTTAAATTTTAAAAATGTTCGGTCACATAGTTTGCACTATGCTCCTTTACATTTTGAAAATTTGCCTTGAAAAATTCCAAAAATAACTAAATCTGTTGGCTTATATTTTTATAAGCCAGAGACGAATTTAAAAGTTTTTATACCTTAAAGAAGGTATAACAAAGTAATACATGTTATAAAGTTTGAACACTTACTCAGTGTATTGCATGACACATCAACACAAAAATTATGAATTCATTCAAATAATTTGGGTGTTATATGGTCAAGCCTCACGATCAATTAGTACAAGTTAGCTTCACACATCACTGCGCTTCCACACCTTGCCTATCAACCTCGTAGTCTTCGAGGGATCTTTAGGGATATTAAATATCCAGGGAGACCTAATCTTGGGAGGGGCTTCCCGCTTAGATGCTTTCAGCGGTTATCCTTTCCACACATAGCTACTCGGCAATGCGACTGGCGTCACAACCGAAACACCAGAGGTGTGTCCATTCCGGTCCTCTCGTACTAAGAACAGCTTCCCTCAAGTCTCCAACGCCCACGGTAGATAGGGACCGAACTGTCTCACGACGTTCTAAACCCAGCTCGCGTACCACTTTAAATGGCGAACAGCCATACCCTTGGGACCTGCTTCAGCCCCAGGATGTGATGAGCCGACATCGAGGTGCCAAACACCGCCGTCGATGTGAACTCTTGGGCGGTATCAGCCTGTTATCCCCGGCGTACCTTTTATCCGTTGAGCGATGGTCCTTCCACTCAGAACCACCGGATCACTAAGACCTAGTTTCCTACCTGCTCGACGTGTCAGTCTCGCAGTCAAGCACCCTTTTACCTTTGCGCTCATTGCACGATGTCCGACCGTGCTGAGGGTACCTTTGCGCTCCTCCGTTACTCTTTAGGAGGAGACCGCCCCAGTCAAACTACCCACCATGCATTGTCCCCGATCCAGATAATGGACCAAGGTTAGAACCCCAACCATACCAGGGTGGTATTTCAAGGATGGCTCCACTCAAACTAGCGTTCAAGTTTCAAAGCCTCCCACCTATCCTACACAAGTAGGATCAGAGTTCAATGCAAAGCTGTAGTAAAGGTGCACGGGGTCTTTCCGTCTGGCCGCGGGTATACTGCATCTTAACAGCAATTTCAATTTCACTGAGTCTCGGGTGGAGACAGTGTGGCCCTCGTTACGCCATTCGTGCAGGTCGGAACTTACCCGACAAGGAATTTCGCTACCTTAGGACCGTTATAGTTACGGCCGCCGTTTACTTGGGCTTCGATCAAAAGCTTCGGACGAATCCTAACCTCATCAATTAACCTTCAAGCACCGGGCAGGCGTCACACCCTATACGTCCACTTACGTGTTTGCAGAGTGCTGTGTTTTTAATAAACAGTCGGAGCCACCTGGTATCTTCAACTCTTACCAGCTCATTTAGCAAGTAAAATCACCGGCAAGAGCACACCTTCTCCCGAAGTTACGGTGTCATTTTGCCTAGTTCCTTCACCCGAGTTCTCTCAAGCGCCTTAGAATTCTCATCTCGTCCACCTGTGTCGGTTTGGGGTACGGTTTCATATAACCTGAAGCTTAGAGGATTTTCCTGGAAGCATGGTATCACTCACTTCTCCCAAAAGAGGGATCGTCGTAACGCCTTGAATAAAATCTACCGGATTTTCCTAATAGATAATCTACACGCTTAAACTTGGACAACCATCGCCAAGCTGAGCTAACCTTCTCCGTCTTCCCATCGCAGTTATATGAAGTACAGGAATATTAACCTGTTTCCCATCGACTACGCATTTCTGCCTCGCCTTAGGGGCCGACTAACCCTACGCCGATTAACGTTGCGTAGGAAACCTTGGACTTCTGGCGAGGGGGTTTTTCACCCCCTTTATCGTTACTCATGTCAGCATTCGCACTTCTGATACCTCCAGCATCCCTCACAGGACACCTTCAACGGCTTACAGAACGCTCTCCTACCATCACAATAAATTGTGATCCGTAGCTTCGGTATGTAGTTTTAGCCCCGTTAAATCTTCCGCGCAAACCGACTCGACCAGTGAGCTATTACGCACTCTTTAAAGGAATGGCTGCTTCTAAGCCAACCTCCTGGCTGTCTGGGCCTTTTCACATCGTTTCCCACTTAACTACAATTTTGGGACCTTAGCTGACGGTCTGGGTTGTTTCCCTTTCCACTACGGACGTTAGCACCCGCAGTGTGTCTGCCATGCTCATACTTTCAGGTATTCGGAGTTTGCAATGGTTTACTAAGTCTTGACGACCCGCTAGCCATAACAGTGCTCTACCCCCTGAAGTAATACATGACGCTCTACCTAAATAGATTTCGGAGAGAACCAGCTATCTCCGGGTTTGTTTGGCCTTTCACCCCTATCCACAGTTCATCCCCTCATTTTTCAACATAAGTGGGTTCGGGCCTCCAGTTAGTTTTACCTAACCTTCACCCTGACCATGGATAGATCACCCGGTTTCGGGTCTACTCCCAGCAACTAATCGCCCATTTAAGACTCGGTTTCCCTACGGCTCCCCTAATGGTTAACCTTGCTACTGAGAAGTAAGTCGCTGACCCATTATACAAAAGGTACGCAGTCACGGAATAAATCCGCTCCTACTGCTTGTATGCATACGATTTCAGGTTCTATTTCACTCCCCTCCCGGGGTTCTTTTCGCCTTTCCCTCACGGTACTTGTTCACTATCGGTCATTAGAGAGTATTTAGCCTTGGAGGGTGGTCCCCCCATATTCAAACAGCGTTTCACGTGCGCCGCCTTACTCGATTTCACATAAAATTAATTTTCGTATACGGGACTATCACCCTGTATCGTTGAACTTTCCAGAACATTCTACTAATTAAAAATATGCTTAAGGGCTGATCCCCGTTCGCTCGCCGCTACTAAGGGAATCTCGGTTGATTTCTTTTCCTCTAGGTACTTAGATGTTTCAGTTCCCTAGGTTTGCCTCCTTAACCTATGTATTCAGTTAAGGATAACCACCTGATGGTGGCTGGGTTTTCCCATTCGGAGATCCCCGGCTAATAATGCTTATTATCAGCTAACCGGGGCTTATCGCAGATTATCACGTCCTTCATCGCCTTCTAATGCCAAGGCATCCGTCGTATGCACTTATTCACTTGACCATATAACCCCAAATTATCTGTTTATGATAGCAATTGTTGCCCATCACAAACCTATAAAAGGTTATAGGTTAGTATTTCACCTGAAGTCACAAATTGTGATAAATCACAATCGGTGAATTCTTTTTATTTCATTGGCAGCTATTAACTGCCGATGAGAATCCATATTTTTTGAAATTGTTGTGTCAATGCAATACACCAATGATAACTGTCATCACAACAGTTATCGCGTTGTTATATTGTATATTTACAAACTTTACTTCATGTATTAAATTGTTAAAGAGCATCACACCCGAAGGCGAGATATAAAAACTTAAATTAAAATCACAATTAAATGACTTTATTTAAGTTTTCAAGAAAATGAAAACTTAGTATTTTACAAGGCGGATATGAGGGAAATTTATACTTATAAACGACCGACTATCCAACACAGTAAAATAGAATGTGGTGGAGCCAGGGAGGATCGAACTCCCGACCTCTTGCGTGCAAGGCAAGCGCTCTCCCAGCTGAGCTATGGCCCCCTTACTTGTTCTTTTCATCCTTTGCTGCGTTATTTTTTTCGCTCAGTTGGTTGTGTAGGTTAACTACACGCCTGCCTTCGCTCAAAAAATGCCTTACAAAGAATAAAAATAACGGCGTAAACAGTATTTAGAAATACTGTAATTTTAATTTTTACAAGGCGGAGGCGACAGAGTTTATGCTAATAAACGACCGAGCCGACAACGCAGTCAAAAATGAAAATTTGGTGGGTCTGGGTGGATTTGAACCACCGACCTCACCCTTATCAGGGGTGCGCTCTAACCAACTGAGCTACAGACCCGGTAAATTTCAAGAATTACAATTGAGGTCGGTTACCTCACCAAATATAGGTTTCGTGCATTCCAACCAACTGAGCTACAGACCCAAATTGTTTGTCTATTTTCCGCTCTTCTGTGTTATTTTTTTCACTCAGTCAGTTATGTAGTTTGCACTACACGCCTTCCTTTACTCAAAAAATGCCTTGAACAACAAAAAATATCCTGCACAATTGCATACTAAAAAAATGCATGTAAATTGATAGCAATTCTTTTTTATTTTCTTTATTTAATTATCAAACAACTTGTTGTGGACACTCATACTTATCTTAAGGAGGTGATCCAACCCCAGCTTCCGCTAGGGTTACCTTGTTACGACTTTACCCCAGTCATGAATCACAAAGTGGTGAGCGCCCAGATAAGCTACCCACTTCTTTTGCAACCCACTCCCATGGTATGACGGGCGGTGTGTACAAGACCCGGGAACGTATTCACCGTAGCGTTCTGATCTACGATTACTAGCGATTCCGACTTCACGGAGTCGAGTTGCAGACTCCGATCCGGACTACGAAAAGGTTTATGAGATTAGCACCACCTCGCGGCTTAGCAACCCTTTGTCCTTCCCATTGTAGCACGTGTGTAGCCCTGGTCGTAAGGGCCATGATGACTTGACGTCGTCCCCGCCTTCCTCCGGTTTATCACCGGCAGTCTCTTTATAGTTCCCACCCGAAGTGCTGGCAAATAAAGATAAGGGTTGCGCTCGTTACGGGACTTAACCCAACATCTCACGACACGAGCTGACGACAGCCATGCAGCACCTGTATCACGGTTCCCGAAGGCACCAATCCATCTCTGGAAAGTTCCGTGTATGTCAAGACCAGGTAAGGTTCTTCGCGTTGCATCGAATTAAACCACATGCTCCACCGCTTGTGCGGGTCCCCGTCAATTCCTTTGAGTTTTAACCTTGCGGCCGTACTCCCCAGGCGGATAACTTAACGCGTTAGCTTCGCCACTAAAGGGTAAATCCCCCCAACGGCTAGTTATCATCGTTTACGGCGTGGACTACCAGGGTATCTAATCCTGTTTGCTACCCACGCTTTCGTACCTCAGTGTCAGTATTAGTCCAGAAAGCTGCCTTCGCCATTGATGTTCCTTCAGATATCTACGCATTTCACCGCTACACCTGAAATTCCACTTTCCTCTCCTATACTCTAGTTTGCCAGTTTCAAATGCAGTTCCTAGGTTGAGCCCAGGGCTTTCACATCTGACTTAACAAACCACCTACGCACGCTTTACGCCCAGTAATTCCGATTAACGCTTGCACCCTCCGTATTACCGCGGCTGCTGGCACGGAGTTAGCCGGTGCTTCTTCTAAAGGTAACGTCAAGGCTAACAGGTATTAACTGCTAGCTTTTCTTCCCAATTGAAAGTGCTTTACAACCCTCAGGCCTTCTTCACACACGCGGTATTGCTGGATCAGGGTTGCCCCCATTGTCCAATATTCCCCACTGCTGCCTCCCGTAGGAGTCTGGACCGTGTCTCAGTTCCAGTGTGGCTGATCATCCTCTCAGACCAGCTAAAGATCGTCGCCTTGGTGAGCTTTTACCTCACCAACTAGCTAATCTTACGCAGGCTCATCTAATAGCGTGAAGTCCGAAGATCCTCCACTTTAATCCATAGATATTATGCGGTATTAATCCAGATTTCTCTGGGCTATCCCCCACTACTAGGTAGATTCCTACGCGTTACTCACCCGTCCGCCACTCGACGCCTAGAGCAAGCTCTATCGTTTCCGTTCGACTTGCATGTGTTAAGCATACCGCCAGCGTTCAATCTGAGCCAGGATCAAACTCTTCAGTTCAATTCTAACTATTTAGAACATTGGCAACATTTATAAATAAATGCGCTTTGCGTTCAATTTTTTTAAAAGCTTAATTTGCTTTAGTTTTTTATGTGCACTTGCACAATTTAATGTACGAGTGCCCACACAAGTTGTTTGATAAATTTTTAAAGAGCAACTAAAACTTGAAAATTAATTCTTCGTCTCAGTGAAAGGTGGCAATTATACAAGTAAAATTCATCCTGTCAACAACTATTTCACTTATTTTGCACAATAATTCGAAAATTATTTATTTGGCTGTAATTTTTCCTCAGAAATGGCTTGGTTAAGCCATTCATCTGCAATGTCAATATCAACGATACTACCGTTCCCATCAAGCATTTCGAAGTCGTTGTCATTCCAGCCTTTGATTCCTAGCTTTAATGAACGCACATTCTCAAAACCCATCTGCTGCATGGTTTGAGCAGCGAGGACGCTACGATTACCTGAGCGACAGATGAGAATGATGTTTTGATTTCTGGCTTTTGCTAGGGCTGGTACGGTGTCGTCGTAGTTCCAACAACAGGCACCTTCAAGCACGCCACGCGGTATATGGATAGAGTTAGGGATATGCATCATTTCAAATTCGTCCTGTTCTCTTATATCTAATAGGATTAAATCTGAATTTGGAATATCTTCTTCCAAATCCCACGGCATTATTTCGTCCACCGCTTCTAATGCTTTTGCGACTAATTTTTGATAATCGTCCATTATTTGCAATAGCCTTTTTCAGTTACCATTACTGCGACTTCAACCCTTGATGAAAGGGTTAGTTTTTTCAAAATCGATTTTACATGCAATTTTACTGTGCCATCGGAAATGCCAAGCTCTCTGGCGATGACTTTGTTGCTGTGTCCGCCAGAGATTTGACAGGCAACTTCTTTTTCACGCTTGGTGAGTGTTTCAAAAGAGGGTTCATTGTCGCTTAATTCATTGCGTAGGACTTTGGCTAAGACGGGCGTCATATCTTGTGCTACAACAATGGAACCTGTTTGGATTTCAATCAGTGCATCTACTAGCTCGTCTGGGTCCATATCTTTTAATAAATAGCCTTGTGCGCCGTGTTTTAAACAATTACGCAAATCATTTTCTTCAGTGCTGGTGGTGAGCATAACGATGGGGGTTTCTTCGCCTTGGTCTTTGAGGGCTTTTAGCACTTCGATGCCTGACATACTTGGCATACGCAAATCTAATAAAATAACATCGACTAATAAATTAGGGATTTCATCCAGTCCTTGTTCGGGTGATGGCGCTGATTTGGCACTGATTTTTCTAGATTCTAATAACGACGCAAGCCCATTTCTGAATAGGGCGTGGTCGTCGATGATGTAAACTTTCATGCATTTTCTCCAAAAGTAACAATCACACGAGTGCCTTCATCGGCCTCGGATTCAATCTCGATTTGTGCACCGATTCGTGTCGCGCGTTCTTGCATAATATTCATACCAATATTATTCCCCATTATCTCCGCATTAAACTGGTCTTTTTTAAAACCAATGCCATCATCTTCAATCAGTAACTGGCAATGTGGCTCGGCAGACAGTAAAATCCGCACATTGCGTGCCTTGGCGTGTTTACGGATATTTGATAACGCTTCTTGGGTAATGCGCATAATCTGTAATTCTGTTTCTGGTTTTAAATCAAACTTACCTTTTACTTGTAAATAAGTGGCAACACCTTCTTCGATTTTGAAGCGATTGACTAAATTTTTCAATGAAACTTCGATGCCTTTCGGGTCTAGTGGCACACGGAAATTACACATTAATTCTCTGAGTTCTTGGTTTGCCTGAGTGATATGCGACTGCAAACTGGCAACTTTTTCGCCTGCATTAACTCTGTCGCCGTTCTTTAACATACCGTCTAAAACCGTTACTTGTAGTTTTAAACTGTAAATGGTTTGTGCCAAAGAATCGTGAATTTCTTGCGATAAAAACAGACCTTCTTGTGAGAGTTCGGTGCGTTTGGTTTCTTCGTCAAGTCGTGCTTTGTCAAGAGCAATGGCAATATTATCGGCGATGGATTCTAATAAGGCTCGCTCATCAAAGGCGAGTGAAGGCTCAGTGTCAAAAAATAAATTAAAGATGCCTAAAGTTTTGCCGTGATACCTTAATGGGATAAAAATTGTGCCGACATTTGCCTTCGCTTTGGCTTTTTCACCCACGCATTTAGCACAGGTGTGAACGCTAAACTGCACGAAAGTATTTTCTGCCATTGCCACCTCGCCACAAAAACAGTCGCTGCTGACAATGTGGCTTTCTTGCCCTTCATCGTTGATTACACCTTGTTGTGCCACGAGATACAGCTCGCCTGCATTGGTTAATTGCCGTGCCACGCCTGATGAGGCAGATGTCATTTTCATCAAAACCGCTAAAAAATATTCAAATAATTCACTTGCCGAGTGCATAGAATTGAGTTTGGATGACACGCTATAAAGGGTTTCTAGTGAGGCTGATTTTTTGCTCAATCGCTCAACTTGCTTGTGCAAAATATCCTCCATATCGTCATATAAGTATTGATTTTCATCAATTAGGTGGTTAATTGCCGTGGCAACGGGCTGGAAGGTGGTTTTTTGTTTATCGTTCAAACGCGCACTTTGGTCAATATTGTATTCCAGTACCCATTTTTGCAAATCGTTGAATGGCAATAAAAAATCTTGACGAATAGAGAAATACAAGCCCGAATACGCCAACAATATCAATAACACAAATACAATATCAACAATATTTGGCATTTGATAAACTGCGATTACTTCACGCCATAATAGTGGCGACAAAATAAGCACTGCTAAAAAATAAAGATAAAATTTTGTTTTAATATTCATTATGGGATTGTTGAATGTTGAGAATGCGACTTAGGGAATGCAGAAAATAGTGCATTTTTTACCCAAAAATGAGGAGAATAGCCAGCTATTTGACGCCTTTTTGGATAAAGAAGGTGCTGTTTTATATATTTCATAAGTTGTGCTTTCAATATTCAATAGCCCCACTATTTACCAATGCAGAAAGAGGAAAAAATCTCGCCCAACAAATCATCGGATGAAAATTCACCTGTAATACTACCCATATTTTGGGCGGCGTGATACAAATCTTGCGCTAATAATTCACTGGCATTATTTTCCAACTGTTCTAACGCATTGCGAACAGATGCAAGGGCAGATTCTAAGGCAACAATATGGCGTTTTCTTGCCAACAAAACCCCTTCATTTGTATCACTCAATCCTGCAATATCGGACAATACTTGCCTTAATAAATCCATACCTTCTGATTTTTTAGCGCAGAGTGATAATTTTATTTGCCCATCAACACGCTCCACGCCCACCGTATCATTGGTCAAATCCACTTTATTTTTAATCAATACAATCGGTTTGTCATCCACGCCCTCAGGCAAGATCGACAAATCTGGGTTTTTATCTTGCGCATCAAACACCAGTAACACCGCATCAGCTCGTTCAATTTCACTGCGGGCACGCTTGATACCCTCTTGTTCCACTTTGTCGGTGCTTATATGCAAACCAGCGGTGTCAATGATATTGAGTGGCATTCCATTAATATGTATGGTTTCCTTCAAAACATCGCGTGTTGTCCCTGCAATATCGGTTACAATCGCACTGGATTCTTGCGTTAGGGCGTTTAATAGCGACGATTTACCTGCATTTGGTTTGCCAGCAATGGCAACGGTCAACCCCTCACGCAAAATTGCCCCTTGTTGTGCCGATGTTAAAATGCCTTGGATGTCGCCTTTAATTTTTTCAATTTTCTCCTTGACTTCGCCCGAGGCTAAAAAATCAATTTCTTCATCAGAAAAATCAATCGTCGCTTCCACAAACACTCGCAACTCAATCAACGCCTGCGTCAACGCATTCACCTGCTCGGAAAACTCACCCGACAACGAACGCAACGCCGAACGCGCCGATTGTTTCGAACTGGCATCAATAATATCTGCCACTGCCTCAGCTTGAACCAAATCCATTTTTCCATTCAAAAAAGCGCGTTTTGAAAACTCACCTGGCTCGGCTGCAATCGCCCCTAACGACATCGCTGTGTCCAACAACGAACGCATGACCAACAACCCACCGTGCCCCTGTAATTCCAACACATCTTCGCCCGTGAAAGAGTGTGGCTTGGGAAAAAATAATGCCACACCTTTGTCAATTTCTTCACCTTTTTCGTCAAAAAACGACCCATAATGAGCATAACGCGCCTTGGGCAATTTCCCCAATATTTTCTCAGCAATCGCAATCACACCCTCGCCCGACACCCGCACCACACCGATACCGCCTTGCCCCAAAGCACTTGCCAATGCACAAATTGTTGTCGCACTATTCATTAAAATACGCTCTTAAATATTCATCAAATGATATATTGTCCGCTTGTTCAATGGCTAATTGCTCATCGCAAGATTTTTTCGCCTGCTGGTTCAAATACGCAAAATGTGCCTCATCAATTTCCTTTGTCAACGCCTCCTTTTGATACTGTTTTGCCAACGCATCGGTGTAGTCAAAAAACCCTTGATTTTTCGCCTGCATTTCTTGCAAAATAATGGCGGATGGCGTCAGTGCTGTGTCTTCAATGCGTTTGCCAATTTCAATAACTGCCTGTTGATATTCTTCGCCCAACAATTCCGCACATAATAAAATTTTACCTATTGCCGTTTTGCCCAATGTCTGCAACGGCACGCTTTGCCCTTGATGTGTTAGCGACAAATTCGGCGTTCGTCCTTTGTGTGCGACTAATTTGTCATTACTATCAATCTCAAATTGCTCACGACTGGAAATTACTGGCGATTCTTCCAATAAACAAAACAGCAAAAATACCTCCAAGAACAGCACCTGAGTTTTATCAATCCCTAGCGCTAAATTTGGATTAATATCCAATGAACGCAATTCAATATAATGCACTCCATTCTCGCCCAAAGCATCCAGTGGTTTTTTATCCGAAGTTACATTTGGCTTCGGTCGCACCGATGCATAATGCTCATTTTCAATTTGCAAAATATTGGTATTGAGCTGTTGATATTGCCCATTTTTCTGCAATCCCATCGCCTCATATTCGCAACAGGAAGTTTGCATTCCTGACTTCAAACTGTGAATATAATGTGCTAAAGAATTGTAACTTGCCTTTACACCTGCCTCATCTCCGCGCAAATTCTGATAACCAATATCACCCATCCGCAATGAAGTTGCATACGGCTCATACAAAGTAGAATCGTTAAATTCCACCAAAGAATGTTGATGGTAGCCCTTCAAAAAAGACTTACAAACGGCACTTGATGCGCCAAATAAATACGGAATCAACCACCCAAAACGCACCACATTTCGTGTCAGCCCCATATAACTTTGGTCGGTAAATTCTCTCAGTGTTTCACCTGATGCACTCAGTAAATGATAGTGTTTAAAAAAACCATCTGCAAAAGAATAATTAAAATGAATCCCTGCAATCACCTGCATCACACTCCCGTAGCGATTTGCCAACCCATGCCGATACACCGTTTTCATCTGCCCACGATTACTCGTGCCGTATTGTGCAATCGGAATGTAAGTCTCCCCACGAATTACGCACGGCATACTGGTTGGCCAAAAACTTTGGTCTTTGGGTAAATGATGATATAAATAGTGTTGCGTCTTTGACAAAAATGCCAGCATTTCATCGGCACTCTGCACTGGTGGGGTAACCAGTTCAATCAACGATTCAGAAAAATCCGTGGTAATATTCGGATGCGTCAACGCACAGCCCAACGCCTGTGGATGTGGTGCCTGAGACAGCCCGCCTTTTCTCGAGACCCGCAGACCCTCTTTTTCTAACCCCATTAAATTACCTTTGAGCAAGGATTGATGAGGTTTTAATTGTTGAATTTTTTCCGTTAAGTCCAAAAGTATGTCAAGTGTTAAAATAACGCTATTTTACAGGAGGCGGATGTATGAAAACAATCACAGCAGTGGTCGGCATTTTACGCAATGAAAATAACGAAATTCTCATCGCAGAACGCAGAGCAGACCAATTTATGGCAGGATTTTGGGAGTTTCCAGGGGGGGGAATCGAAGTCGGTGAAACTCAAAAACAAGCCCTCACTCGTGAATTAAAAGAAGAACTCGGCATCACAGCCCAGCAACTCAGCCCGCATCAAACAATGACACACGCCTATGACGAGCACACTGTTGATCTTAGCATCTACACCATCGACCAATACCAAAACACCCCAATCGGTGTCGAAGGGCAAAAAATCGCATGGGTAAAAATCAACGAATTAACCCCCTACAACCTACTGCCAACAATGAAATCCATCATTCACTCCCTCACCCTGCCTAACAAATATTGGATAACCCCCGTAACAAACCACGGCAGTCCCGAATGGATGGAGAAATTAGAACAAAAAATCACCCAAGGCATCAAACTCATTCAACTTCGTAGTAAGATAGCGTTAAATAGAATCATAATTGACGAAGTTAGAAATAAATGCCAACAAAATGGCGTTCAATTATTACTCAACCTTCCCAACAAAGACTTCACCATTCCTAACTGCGACGGCTATCACCTCACCACCCACGAAATGCTCGCCCTAAATAAAAGACCCTGCACCAACACCCAACTCCTCGGCATCTCCACTCATAATTTAGCAGAAGCCTTACAGGCTCAAGCCATCGGCGCCGACTTCATCGTCATCTCCCCCATTCAAGCCACCCAAACCCATCCAGACACCATCCCCATCGGTTGGGATGTTGCCAAAGAAGTCGTTGATAAACTCAATATCCCTGTTTATTTCTTAGGTGGTATGGGTGAAAATGATTTGGATAAAACCTTAAAACTCGGTGCCCAAGGTATCGCTGGGGTTAGTGCTTTTTAAAAAATGATGGCGCCAATCCAACAAGTGATTTAGTAATTATTAAGGTTATAGGCTGGGTAATTTTAAAATAAAAAAAAGGCTCGTAAAAACGAGCCTTTTTATTTAGATATTAAATGCGTTACTTAATATTTGCATCTAACTCACCAGACAAATATCTTTGACTCATTGTATCCAATGAAGACACTTTGATTTTGTCTGCTTGACCAGCAGAACCGAATGCTTCAAAGCGAGCGGCACAAATATCAGCCATTGCGTTGGTGGATTCTTTTAAGAATTTGCGTGGGTCGAAGTTTGCGGTATTTTCAACTAGGAATTTACGCACTGCACCCGTTGATGCCATACGCAAGTCGGTGTCAATGTTGACTTTACGCACACCATTTTTGATGCCTTCTTGGATTTCGCTGACGGGAACGCCGTAAGTTTGACCCATATCGCCACCGTGAGAGTTGATAATTTCTAACCAATCTTGTGGCACTGAAGAGGAGCCGTGCATGACTAAGTGAGTGTTTGGTAAGCGTTCGTGAATTTCTTTGATGCGGTCAATGCGTAAGATGTCGCCGTCTGGCTCTTTGGTAAATTTATAAGCACCGTGTGAGGTACCGATAGCGATTGCTAAAGCATCAACATTGGTTTCTCTGACGAAATCTGCGGCTTCTTCAACTGAGGTTAATAACATATCAAGGTCTAGTTTGCCTTCTGCACCGTGACCGTCTTCTTCACCCATTTCGCCTGTTTCAAGTGAACCTAAGCAACCTAATTCGCCTTCTACTGAAACACCACCTGCGTGTGCCATTTTGACGACTTCTTTAGTTACAGCAACATTGTATTCAAATGAAGAAGGAGTTTTACAGTCTGCTTCTAATGAACCGTCCATCATCACTGATGAAAATCCTGATTGAATTGAACGCAAACATACTGCTGGCTCAGAACCATGGTCTTGATGCATAACAACTGGGATATGTGGGTACATTTCCGTTGCTGCGATGATTAAATGACGCAAAAATGGTTCGCCTGCGTAGCCTCTGGCACCTGCAGAACCCTGCATAATAACGGGGCTATTTGTTCTATCGGCAGCTTCCATAATGGCATGAACCTGCTCCATATTGTTGACATTGAATGCCGGCATACCGTAACCGTTTTCAGCGGCGTGGTCTAATAATTCTCTTAATGATATTAACATATTTTTTCTCCTTTTTTATTTTTAACTAATTACTTACCAATAACTTAATGTTGTTAGTTCGTTTAATGACAAACAAACACACTTTCTTCTTTTGTTTTACAAAATTAATGTTGCCTGTTTTACTCAATTTTTATCCGTAGGCTTCATCACCAACACGCAAGATTTTCATCAAGTTGGTGCCCCCAGATGTGCCACTGTGCATCCCTTTAGTCAACACAACTAAATCATTCTTTTCAACAATATTTTTCTCTATCAATACCTCAATCACTTTAGCATTGACCTTTTCCCAGTCTAAAGCTGACATTTTTTCAATACCACAAGGATAAACGCCGCGATAAAGGGTGGTTTTACGCAAAGTAGCAATACTATCACTCATCGCATAAATTGAAATATTAGAGCTAATACGCGACATCCACAAAGGTGTCTTTCCACTTTCGGTGAGCGCTACTACAACCTTAACATCTAAATGGTTGGCAGCATACATCGTGCTCATAGCAATGGTTTCATCAATATGTTCAAAACCTTCATGCAAACGGTGGTGTGATATTTTTGCCGTTGGATTTTTTTCTGTTTCTACACAAACATCATGCATCGTTTTCACGGCATTAGCAGGGTAGTCACCGGCAGCTGTCTCAGCAGACAACATCACAGCATCAGTGCCATCAAGCACTGCATTAGCAACATCAAACACTTCTGCACGAGTTGGAATTGGGCTGTGAATCATCGATTCTAACATCTGCGTTGCGGTAATAACAGCACGGTCATAAGAACGGGCTAATTTAATCAAACGCTTTTGTTGTGCGGGTAATTGTGGGTCGCCGATTTCAACGCCCAAATCACCTCGTGCCACCATAATACCTGCTGATTCTTGAATGATGTCGGTAATAATCTCTTCTGCCAAGGCTTCAGCACGCTCAATTTTTGAAATAACACCTGCGTCTGAACCTGCTTCTTTCAATAATTTTTTAGTTAAGCGCACATCATCACCACTGACTGGGAACGACAAAGCCACATAGTCTGCTTTGGCTTTTGCTGCTGTCAGAATGTCTTTTTTGTCTTTTTCGGTCAATGCATCTGCTGATAAACCACCACCACGCAAGTTAATACCTTTCTTGTCAGATAACTTGCCACCTTGGGTAACCTTAGTATTGATTTTATTGCCTTCAACGCTCAGCACTTCCAAAACAACTTTGCCGTCATCTAGCAATAAAATATTACCAGCTTTGACATCTTGCGGCAAAGTTTTGTAAGCAATGCCAACTGAATCTTGGTTGCCTAACGCTTCATCTTGGTCAGCATCCAAAGCGAATTTATCGCCAATATTCAACTGAATTTTCATCTCGTCTTTAAAACGAGCGATGCGGATTTTTGGACCTTGTAAATCCATCAAAATGCCGACATAAGTATTATTTGCATGCGCCCAATCACGCACTGCTTTAACACGACTTAGATGCTCTTCTTGAGAGCCGTGCGAGAAATTAATACGCACAACATTTGCACCTGCCTCTAGAACACTTTCTAAAACGCCTGGTTTATCTGTTGCTGGACCTAAGGTTGCTAATATTTTGGTTCTTCTTAGCAAAATTTACTCCGCTGCTCTTTGTTCTAAGATTTCTACAGCTGGCAATTTCTTACCTTTCAAGAATTCCAAAAATGCACCGCCACCCGTAGAAATGTAGCTGACTTTATCTTCAATGTTGTATTTATCAACCGCCGCCAATGTATCGCCACCGCCTGCAATTGAGAAGGCATCCGATTCAGCAATTGCCATTGCAATTGTCTTGGTTCCACCTGCAAACTGATCAAATTCAAATACACCGACTGGACCATTCCAAACGATGGTACCTGCATTTTTCATAATGGCTGCCAATTCTTCTGCAGAATTTGGGCCAATATCAAAAATCATATCATCATCTGCAACATCGCCAGCTGGCATTGTAGTTGCTTCCGCCGTTTCAGAGAACTCCTTGCCACAAACCACATCGGTTGGAACGGGGATTTCACAGTCTTTCATCAATTTTTTAGCGGTCGGGATTAAGTCATCTTCGCAAAGTGATTTACCAACATTATGTCCTTGTGCCGCAATGAAAGTATTGGCAATACCGCCACCAACCACTAACTGGTCAACAATTTTAGAAAGTGATTCAAGCACCGTCAATTTGGTCGATACTTTAGAACCACCAACAATCGCAACCATTGGTCGTTTAGGGTTATCAAGTGCTTTGCCCAACGCTTCTAACTCACCCGACAATAACGGACCAGAACATGCAACGAGTGCATATTTAGCCACGCCATGCGTTGAAGCCTGTGCACGATGTGCGGTGCCGAATGCATCCATCGCAAAAATGTCGCACATTGCCGCCATTCGCTTAGATAAGTCATCGCCATTTGACATTTCACCTTCATTAAAACGCACATTCTCACACAGCACTACTTCGCCATCATTCATTTCAATGCCGTCTAACCAGTCTTTTTCTAAACGCACAGTAACACCCAATAACTCGGTTAAACGATCCGCAACAGGCTGCAAAGTAAACTCATCACTATACTCGCCTTCTGTTGGACGACCACGGTGCGACATCAACATTACTTTAGCACCTTGTTTCATTGCCATTTCAATCGTTGGCAATGAGGCTTTAATACGCTTATCGCTCGTTACCACGCTGTCTTTGATGGGTACATTAAGATCTTGACGAATCAACACTCTTTTTGAACTTAAATTTAAGTCCGATAAATTTATAACTGACATATTTTTCTAACCTTATTTATATTTTTAAATTATTAGGATTTTTCCCGTATTCGTTATCTTTCTTGCTATCCAAAAAGGTAAATATAAGAACAACTAAACCAATAATTGGGATAAGATAGACAAAATACCACCATCCACTTTTTCCTACATCATGCAACCTTCTAACAAATACCGAGATGCTTGGCAATACACTAACAAATATAAAAATACCACTAAATAAACCTATGCTTTCTTCAGCAAGCCCAAGAGCATGATCAATAACGAGCAAAGCAACATACCCAATCACTATAAATAGTGTAAGGCAAAAAAATTCAGCCCTTTGGGCTCTACCACTAAATGTGGCATACTTTTGAGTGAATACTTTTAAGTGCTTAAAACACATGATTATCTACCATAGCCTTGTAAAAATTATTTGGTATTTTTATTAGCCAATTGTTTAAGCAATATGCTTAACCAAACGCAGCATATTACAAGTATAACCATACTCATTATCATACCAAGAAACTAACTTCACAAATGTGCCGTCAAGTGCAATACCCGCATTTGCATCAAAAATTGAGGAAGCGCTAACGCCACGGAAGTCAGATGAAACCACCATATCTTCTGTGTATTGCAAAGTGCCTTTCATTGTTGTTTCTGATGCCGTTTTAATCGTTGCACAGATTTCTTCATAAGAAACAGACTTGTCTAATTCACAAGTTAAGTCAACCACTGAAACATCAACTGAAGGAATGCGGAAAGCCATACCTGTTAATTTACCGTTCAATTCTGGTAACACAACGCCTACTGCTTTAGCGGCACCTGTTGATGAAGGGATGATGTTTTCAAATACGGCACGACCACCTCTCCAGTCCTTCATTGAAGGCCCGTCAACGGTTTTTTGTGTTGCCGTTGATGCGTGAACAGTTGTCATTAAGCCTCGTTTAAGACCCCAGTTATCATTGATGATTTTAGCAATTGGTGCTAAACAGTTTGTTGTGCAAGATGCGGCAGAAACGATTGTTTGACCTTTATATTCATCGTGGTTTACACCGTAAACGAACATTGGCGTGCTGTCTTTCGCAGGTGCTGATTGAACCACTTTCTTGGCACCAGCATCGATGTGCGCTTGACAAGATTCTTCGGTTAAGAAGAAACCTGTGCAGTCAATTGCAACATCGACATCAATATCGCCCCACTTAAGATCCGCAGGATTGCGTTCAGCAGAAAGACGAATTTTCTTACCATCAATCACAAAATTGTCGCCATCAACAGCAATATCACCATCGAAACGACCTTGCGCTGTGTCATACTTAAGCATATATGCTAAGTAATCATTTTCTAATAAGTCGTTAATACCGACTACTTCTAATTCAGGGAAATCCTTTTTAATTGCACGAAAAACCATGCGACCAATACGACCAAAACCGTTAATACCTACTCTTACTGTCATTTTATTTTCTCCTATTTATTTTTTAAAATTACGCTAATACTTCGTTTACAGTGTTGACAACATTGTCCACTGTGAAACCGAATTCTTTAAACAACTGGTCTGCTGGGGCGCTTTCACCAAAGGTTGTCATACAAACCAAACCACCGTCTAAACCAACATACTTATACCAACCATCACCAACACCTGCTTCAATGGCAACACGCTTAACGCCTGCCGTCAATACAGAGTCTCTGTAGGCTTTATCTTGTGCATCAAATGCATCTGTTGAAGGCATAGAAACAACACGCACCTTCTTATCCGTCATTGCATTCGCACTGTCAATCGCCAAGCCCACTTCTGAACCTGTTGAGATTAAGATAATGTCTGCTGTGCCTTCGCAATCTTGCAATACATAACCGCCTTTCTCAATGTTCTTCACTTGCTCTGCCGTTCTCGGCATTGGTGTTAATGCTTGTCTTGAGAACACCAACGCAGTCGGTGCATCACCTCGCAACATTGCCATTTTCCAAGAAACTGCAGATTCAATCGCATCACAACCTCTCCAAGTCTGGAAACCTGGAATCATTCTAACCGTTGCGAGTTGCTCAACTGGCTGGTGTGTTGGACCGTCTTCACCCAAACCGATAGAGTCATGTGTGTAAACATAAATCGTACCAATTTTCATCAATGATGACATACGCAACGCATTACGCATAAACTCCATAAACATAAAGAAGGTTGCACCATACACCTTGAAACCACCGTGTAAAACCATACCGTTCATCATATGTGCCATACCAAACTCACGCACACCCCATGAAATATAATTACCGTTTGCATTTTCTTTGTTGACTTTCACGGTACCTGACCAGTTTGTCAAATTAGAACCCGTTAAGTCCGCAGAACCACCGAACATTTCTGGCAATAAAGGACCCATTGCTTCAATCGCTGCTTGCGATGCTTGACGAGAGGCAATTTTAGGCATATCGTCTTGTGTCTTAGCGATGAATTTGTCCATTTCAACTTCAAAGTTTGCTGGCAAATCACCTGCCATACGACGCTCAAACTCTGCTGCATCTGCTGGAAATTTTGCTTTATAAGCCGCAAATTTATCATTCCAAACGCCTTCGTCAGTTGCACCCTGTGCTTTATGATCCCAACCTGCATAAACATCCGCAGGAATTTCAAAAGGTGCGTGTTCCCAACCTAATTGCTTACGAGTCGCTGCGATTTCTTCGTCACCTAAAGGCGCACCATGACAATCATGTGTGCCTGCAAGGTTTGGTGAACCAAAACCAATCGTTGTTTTACAACAAATTAAACTAGGCTTATCCGTTACCGCTTTCGCTTCTGCAATCGCTTTGCTAATCGCATCCGCATCATGACCATCAACTGCAACCACATGCCAATCATAAGATTTGAAACGCCCTGGAACGCCTTTCTCCATCCAATCGCCAATGTGACCATCAATTGAAATATCGTTGTCGTCCCAAAATGCCATCAATTTGCCCAAACCTAAAGTACCGGCCATTGCACAAGATTCGTGCGATAAACCTTCCATCAAACACCCATCACCCATAAAGACAAAAGTATTGTGGTCAACAATTTCATGACCTGGTTTGTTAAATTGTGCCGCCAATGTGCGTTCTGCAATCGCCATACCAACCGCATTTGTGATACCTTGACCCAATGGTCCAGTCGTAGTTTCGATACCATCTGCATAACCATACTCAGGGTGTCCTGCAGTTTTAGAATGGAGTTGACGGAAATCTTTAATATCATCCATGGTCAAGTTAAAACCCGACAAATGCAACAGTGAATACATTAGCATTGAGCCATGTCCATTTGACAACACAAAACGGTCACGGTCTGCCCAGTTAGAATTTGTAGGGTTGTACTTCATATGGTCGTTCCAAAGCACCTCGGCGATATCCGCCATTCCCATCGGCGCACCTGGATGACCTGAATTGGCTTGCTGAACCGCATCCATACTTAAAGCACGGATTGCATTTGCTAAATTTCTGCGTGTTGACATATTAAATTTCCTTGAACAAAATTGAACAATTATACCCAAACATTACGAATTTATCAAATCACATACAAACACCGACCTTATCAATAAACTCGAGAATACCCACATTTTTAGCCTTGTTTTAGATGAAAAAAAAAGGTTTGCATAATGCAAACCTTTTTAAAAAATGGTGCCGAAGGCCGGACTCGAACTGGCGACCTACTGATTACAAATCAGTTGCACTACCAACTGTGCTACTTCGGCGTTAAAAAATGAAATTATACAATCTTATCTAAAATAAATAGCAGTTTTTATTGCAAATTGTATTAAATTTTTAAATATGGTGGTTATAGGTGGACTTGAACCACCGACCCCAGCATTATGAATGCTGTGCTCTAACCAGCTGAGCTACATAACCGTTAAGGTGGCGTATTATCCAAACTTTTATTAAAAAAGTCAATAGATAGACCTTAATATTATTTAAAATTAACATTCATGGAACTTTTAAAAATTGCACTTACTGGCGGTATCGCTTGTGGAAAATCACAATTAGCTGATTTTTTAGCAACCTTGGGTGCAGAAATTATTCGCTTGGATGATGTTTCTAAACAAGTGACCACACCTAATTCAGAAGGATTGAAGGCGCTGGTGAATGAGTTTGGTGAAGGGTTGCTTGAGCGAGATGGGTGTTTAAATCGAGAGGCGCTTCGGGTGTTGTTGTTGGAGAGTGAAACTAATAAAACGCTGATTGAGGGTATTTTGCATCCAAAAATATTGGAAAAGATGCGGGAGTTGCAGGGAAAGTCTAAAAAAGAGGTAGTTATTGTCGAAATACCGCTACTTTTTGAGAAAAAACTGGAATATTTGTTTGATAAGGCTATTATTGTTACTTGTAATAATGAAAATCAGTTAAATAGATTGAAATATCGTGCAAATGTGGATGAAAAATTGGCAAAAAAGATGATTTCTGTGCAAATGAGTCAAAAAGACCGATTGAAAGCAGGGAGAAAGATGCAAAGTGAGATTATTGAGAATAACGGCAGTATTGCAGATTTAAGGCAACAAGCTGAGAAGGTTTATACGACTCTAGGGCGCCCCCAGAAATCCCAGTGCGATCTATACCTCTCAAGGGGGCACTGAAAAGAGTGAAACACATAAAATGTGCTGGGTTTTTTTTGGGGCGCCTTCTAATCCAAAAGTAGGGATTGGGGCACAAGATTAATCAATTTGTAAGCGTTTGACAGGCTTTCCACCGATTAAATGTTTGGTAATAATATCATCCAAATCTTCTTCGTCGATATATTGATACCAGATGTTGTCGGGATAAACGACTGCCACGGGGCCAGATTCACAGCGACCGAGACAGCGAGATTCACTGACACCGATTTTTCCTTTGCCAAGTTTGCCTGCGTTGCGACATTTATCTTTGACATAACGATAAGAGGCTTTTGCGCCGAATTGTGAGCAACAGGTTTTGCCGTCTTTACGGATGTTGTTGCAGAAAAAAATATGGTGGGTGTAATGGTTCATAGGTTGATTGCCCTTTGGTAACAGTATTTTTTGTCGATACCTGTGATTTTGGCAGCGAGCTTTGCTGCTTTGGATGCGCCCATTTCTGTCAGTAAAATTGGCAGGATTTTGTCTAATTGTGCTTCGCCTTCAACGATGTTATTTTTGTCAATGCCGCTGATTAAAATCACGAATTCGCCTTTTTGGTGGGCTTCATCTTCGGTTAAATAATCAATTAATTTTGGCAGAGTATTGGTTTTGATGGTTTCAAATGATTTACTGATTTCTTTGGCAAAGCAAACAATGCGCTCATTGCCCAGCACTTGCAATAAATCTTGTGCACAGGCGAGAATGCGTTTTGGGGATTCGTAAAAAATCGCAGTTTCGTTGATATGGGCGATGGATTGAATAACTTTGAGTCGGGCGGTGGTTTTTGATGGCAAAAAACCGAAGAAGGTAAAGCTGTTGCTGGCAATGCCACTGCTACTCATCGCACTAATAATTGCTGATGCTCCGGGAATGGGGGAAACGATGACGCCTGCTTTTTTCGCTTTGCTGACTAGCACATATCCAGGGTCACTGATGAGTGGTGTGCCTGCATCGCTGATTAGGGCAATGTTTTTTCCTGCCAATAAGTCAGCAACGACATCGGTAGTTTTAGCCACTTCATTGTGTTCGTGAAAAGCACGAACAGGGGTGTTGATATCATAATTACTCAGAAGTTTTTTACTATGGCGGGTGTCTTCTGCTAGAATAACATCCACGGTTTTGAGCGTTTCTATCGCTCTGAACGAAATATCATCTAGGTTTCCAATTGGTGTGGCAACAATATATAAGGGCATAAAAGATGTTTAGTAAGAAACGACAAACGGGCAATCAAGCAGAAAATTTGGCGCTCCAATATTTAGAAAAAAAAGGGCTTAAACTCATCGAACAAAACTATTTAACTCGAATGGGTGAAATAGACCTCATTATGCTTGATAAATCGGAGGATAATTTGGTTTTTATTGAAGTTCGCTATCGAAAAGATACATATTTTGGTTCTGCAGCCGATACCGTTACGCATAGCAAGCAAACGAAAATCATTCATACTGCCAAATATTTTCTACTAAAACACAAACAATATGACAATTTTATCTGTCGATTTGATGTCATTGGGCTTGAATCTGATTTAAAATGTCCCACAATTAATTGGATAAAAGATGCTTTTGAGGCATTATAAACTATGAAAAAAATCACCTTATCTTTATTCATTGCGGCAAGTACTTTGTTTCTAAGTGGCTGCCTTGTTTCATCAGCAATTAGCACCGCTATCATGGTTTCTAACGATAGACGAACAGCAGGTGAAGTTGTTGATGACAAGGGCATTGAATTCAGTTTATTTGCTTGGACTGGTGAAGAAAAAATACTGGAAAATACACACTTAAATTTCTTAGTTTACAATAAGGAGGTATTGGTTACCGGCGAAGTTCCAACTCGGACAATACGCGACCATGTGATCAAACAAGTGCCCACCAAAGATTTTAAAATCAAGCGAGTAATTAATGAAATTCGTATTGCAAAAAGCAGTGGTTTGCTAAGCAGAACTAAAGACTCAGCGATTACGCTAAAAACGAAATTAGCATTCCAAAGTCAGGATGTTTTCAACCCATTGCATATTGAAATGACAACTGAAAATCGCACGATTTATTTAATGGGTGCATTGACCACTCGTGAAGCAGATAAAGCAACTAAGATTGCCTCTACAATAGGGGGGGTTAAACGAGTTGTTAAGCTATTCAACTACTTAAAAACAATTCCTGCCGCTGAAGTTGCCCGCGCAAAAGAAAAGAAAGCAGAAGCAGAAAGAAAGAAAAAGTTAGAGTCGGAACGCGTTGTTATGGAAGCCAAAAAAGCAGAATTACGCCGTCAAATAAGGGCATTAGACCCTAATAGCGGGACAGACTTCTAATCGGAGCGAAAGAAAAACGGTGCTGATTGTCAATCGCACCAAATGTCTTTAATGCTGCCAAATGCTGCTTTGTGCCATAGCCTTTGTGCTTGGCAAAACCATATTCTGGATATAATGCGTCTAATTCAACCATCTGCCTATCTCGTGTTACCTTAGCAATAATCGATGCTGCTGAAATGACTGGTTCGGTTAAATCACCTTTAATAATCGCTTGACAATTGTCCAACTCTGGACAACGATTGCCATCAACTAATACTTGGTCATATTGGGTTTGTAAATTCTCCACCGCTCGCTTCATTGCCAACATTGTGGCTTGCAAAATGTTGACTTCGTCAATCTCATTCGCATCCGACTCGCCCACCGCCCACTGGCATTGCTTAGTGATTTGTGCGTATAAAATGTTGCGTTTTTTCTCGCTGAGTTTTTTGGAATCAGTTAATTCTGGCAAATGAAAATCGTTTGGCAAAATCACAGCCCCTGCCACAACTGAACCCACCAAAGGCCCACGCCCCGCCTCATCCACACCGACAATAATCATCGGTATGCCTTGATGCGTTGTTCTAAATCATTTGGGGCAATGAAGACAAAAGCGCGCCCTTGTTTGGATTGTTGTAGTAAATTGAGTTTTTCCAACTTTTCTAGGTCTGATTTAGCCGTTGCACTGCTAATATGGTGGGAACCCTTATGTCCTGCAATTGTGTACGCCTCCCCAGGGTGTTTAATGGCGTGTTGGATAATCATTGCTTGGCGAGAATTTAATTTTCCATCTACTAAATAATGGCTAAGTAAATTGAGCGTTTGTTGTAGTTGCGTTTGTTTTTTATCCACATAATCGAATAAGCCATCAATAGATTGCTGAATAAATTTAAGTTGGCTGTTGATAAAATAAGTCAAATCAAAATCATCGCTTTCAACCATCAAAAAAGACTCGCCATATTGAATTTGTGCTTTTTTAATATAAGTGGATAAAGTAACATATTGAAATAACCAATAATTATTTTTCAAAATCACCCAATAAAATAAGGCTCGAGTAGTGCGTCCATTACCATCTGCAAAAGGATGGTCATACGCTAATGCAAAATGCACAACAATTGCCCGAATGATAGGGTGGATAAAATAATCGGGTGAATTGCCATTGGCGAAATCACATAAGACTTTCATTCTATCTGGCAATGATTGAAAATCAGGCGGGTTATGTAAGACATCACCTGTGCTAGATTGCACTACAATTTCATTATCTTGCCTGAATCTGCCTGAATCTGCGGGATTGTCCATTGTGCCATCGGTAACAATTTGGTGCAATTCTAATATTAATGCTGGCGTTAAATCATCGGTTTTATGCTCATCGATAAATTTAATGGCTTGATAATTATTATAAATCATCTGTTGTGAGTAGTCTTCGGGTGCTTTACTATGTTTCAACATATCCCGTGCAACTTTTCTAGTGGTCGCCGCCCCTTCTAATTGCGACGAACTGATGGCCTCATCAATCAATGAACCGATAATATACCTATCTCGATTATCGTTAATATTTTTAGCCTCAAGCGAGCCACGCATTTTTGAATCTATTTCGTGGATATTTTTCTGAATGTCATCCGTTAAAACAAAAGAAAATTCTTCAATAAAGGGTAAGGTTTTTTGCTGTTGTAAACGCGAAACTTTAACAAAGCACCAATATTGCTCAATATCATCAAATGCCTCGGGAACTTTTAAATGGCGTAACTTATCCCAATGTAAGTAGCGTTTTTTTTCGTCAGTGATACAAGGCGTTATTCCTTGTAGTATTTTTTCAGCTACCGATTGAAGTAAATCCTCTATGGATATTTTAGGTGGGGATACAATTTTCATAATAAAAGATTGTAACACAAACTAACTATCAATTTATAAATAATTGATAGTTAGTTTATAAATATACCTTTACTCATTGATTTAATTATATTTTTTTAATAACTAAATGCAATAGTTAGTTTAAAAAATAGTAAATATTATCTTTAACTATCAATTGCTTTAAAACCAATATCAGTGCGATAATAAGCAGTATCCCAATTGATTTCTTTCAATAATACATACGCATTTTTCTGTGCATCTGCCGTATCGGCACCCAGTGCAGTAGCACAAAGAACACGCCCACCACTGGTAACAATGTTATTGCCATCCATTTTAGTACCTGCATGAAAAACTTTGGCGGATTCGCTGTCGGCTGGTAACCCAATGACTTCGCCTGATGGGTAAGCATCGGGGTAGCCATTGGCGGCCAAAACCACGCCCATTGAAGTGCGTGAATCCCATTCAATTTCCGCTTTATCGAGTTTTTGTTGCGTGGCTAATAGACATAAATCGGCTAGGTTGGATTTTAAACGCATCATAATCGGCTGAGTTTCTGGGTCGCCGAAACGACAATTGTATTCCAATACCTTGGAATTACCCTTATCATCAATCATCAAACCTGCATATAAAAAACCCGTATAAGCATTACCCTCAGCTGCCATTCCATCAACGGTTGGGCGGATAACGCTGCCCATTACATTTTGAAAAATCGCATCAGTAACAATTGGGGCTGGCGAGTAGGCACCCATACCGCCCGTATTCGGGCCTTTATCGCCATTATCTCTGGCTTTGTGGTCTTGTGAAGTTGCCATCGGCAAGATATTTTTACCATCCACCATCACAATAAAACTCGCCTCTTCACCCACTAAAAACTCCTCAACCACCACACGAGAACCCGCCTCACCAAAACGATTACCCTCCAACATATCATTAATCGCAACTTCTGCTTCTTGCTGAGTATTGGCAATAATCACGCCTTTCCCCGCCGCTAAACCATCCGCTTTAATCACAATCGGCACGCCTTTGTCTTTGACATATTGCACAGCTGGCGCAACTTCGGTAAAAACATCGTAATACGCCGTTGGAATATTATTACGGTTTAAAAAATCTTTGCAAAATGCCTTTGAGCCTTCCAATTGTGAAGCGGCTTCGGTGGGGCCAAAAATTGCCAAACCTTGTGCTTGAAATGCATCCACTACACCAATCACAAGCGGTGCTTCTGGTCCAACAATGGTAATATCAATCCCATTATTTTTGGCAAAATCAATCAAAGCAGTAATATCCTCCACACCAATATCAACATTTGTAACCTTGCCCTCTAATGCTGTGCCTGCATTACCTGGGGCAACAAACACCGCTTCAACCGCATCAAACTTTGCACATTGCCACGCCAACGCATGCTCACGACCACCACTACCGATTACTAAAATTTTCATAAAACCTCCTGTTGTTGTAATTGTTGACTAATGAGATGCGCTTTATCAAAGCAATATTGAAATCTTTCTGCATTATTCATATCGTTAATCTTTTGCTCAAAATTATTTTTGTCTTGTTCATTACTTGAATATTTCTTAATTAATAAATAAGAAAGCCTAGCTAGCACTTCCAATAGTTCGCTTGATATTGGTACTTTTCCATCTGATAAATACTGCCAATATTGCTCTATTAGTGCACCTAAAATAGATTTTGTCGCTTGGTCAAGGTCTGTTTTGCCATAATGAATAACTAAATTAACCAGTGCCTTGGCTTGCAAGATATAAATTTCTGACTGTTTATGCTTACTTGCTAAGTCGCGTAGTGTTCGGTAATGCGTTGTAGCTTGCTCAAGGTTTGTTTCGCCATAATAATTAACTAAATTAACCAGTGCCTTGGCTTGTTCGATATAAATTTCTGACTGTTTATGCTTACTTGCTAAGTCGCGTAGTGTTCGGTAATGCGTTGTAGCTTGCTCAAGGTTTGTTTCGCCATAATAATTAACTAAATTAACCAGTGCCTTGGCTTGTTCGATATAAATTTCTGACTGTTTATGCTTACTTGCTAAGTCGCGTAGTGTTCGGTAATGCGTTGTAGCTTGCTCAAGGTTTGTTTCGCCATAATAATTAACTAAATTAACCAGTGCCTTGGCTTGCAAGATATAAATTTCTGACTGTTTATGCTTACTTGCTAAGTTGTCTAGTGTTTGGTAATGTTTTGTAGCTTGTTCAAGGTTTGTTTCGCCATAATAATTAACTAAATTAAACAGTGCCTTGGCTTGTTCGATATAAATTTCTGACTGTTTATGCTTACTTGCTAAGTCGCGTAGTGTTCGGTAATGCGTTGTAGCTTGCTCAAGGTTTGTTTCGCCATAATCATTAACTAAATTAACCAGTGCCTTGGCTTGCAAGATATAAATTTCTGACTGTTTATGCTCACTTGCTAAGTTGTCTAGTGTTTGGTAATGTTTTTGCTTGTTCAAGGTTTGTTTCGCCATAATAATTAACTAAATTAACCAGTGCCTTGGCTTGTTCGATATAAATTTCTGACTGTTTATGCTTACTTGCTAAGTTGTCTAGTGTTTGGTAATGTTTTGTAGCTTGTTCAAGGTTTGTTTCGCCATAATAAGTAATTAAATTAAACAGTGCCTTGGCTTGTGCGATATAAATTTCTGACTGCTTATGTTTACTTGCTAAGTCGCGTAGTGTTCGGTAATGCGTTGTAGTTTGCTCAAGGTTTGTATCACCTGTAATGGCAGTCAAGTAAACCAAAATATTAGCTACTGTTGTCAAATTATCAGATTCTGTCAAATTAAGCAGGCTTTTTGCCAGTTCTGGAAAATCGAATAAACAGCGTGCGGTGAAACTGACTGCATATTCGGGTAAATCTTGCCAAATGTAGTTTAGCCAAGTATTGCCATTTGATGTTTGAATGATTGTATAGTCATCGCTGAGAATGTGCTTTAATACAAAATATTCTGCCATCAAATCTACGGCTGTATTGGTGTAACTCCCGTTGTTATAATTGATTTCTAGTGCTTTAATGTGTTGTTGGTTGATTTCGTTAATGATTGGGAATAGTTCTACCTGTGGATAACCATTGAGCATCTTAGGATTAATATTTGCGCCAATGCTTGCCAATCCTAAAAAATAATAATATTTATTATCTATCTTTTTCCAAAAATGCTCATAACTCCTACGATAATACTCGTCAAATAACGCTTCTTTGTTATTTGAAGAAGTGCCTTGCTCGATTGAATCTGCTAACATGGCAGCAAAGAAGGCTCTTTTTTTAGTATCAATTTTTTCCAATTTAGCACTAAAGTCTTGAGAACTGGGTAACTTTGACGGTGCAAATTGTTCAGCAATGTTGTAATTTTCTTCATCGCTCAAGGCGTTTAAGTTAAAAGGGTCTGAATACTCAAATGTCTTTAATGAATTGCCACTGCCGCTTGTTAAAACTTCATACCAATTATTGGGTGTTTTAAGGTTTCTTTCAAGTAGTAGCACTCTGATTTTGCAATGTGTTACTTGTGCTTTTTGTTCAAAGTTTGATAATAATGTTTTAACTTTTTGAATATGGTTACCCGCATAGTCAATAACGATAAAAGTATCTAGGCTGGGTTGCCACTGATTAAAATCGTCGGTATTTGTATTTGGATTGACTTTAAAAAAACCTTTGTCCCAAAATGCATCAACACCGTGGTGGCAAAAATGATATGCCAGCCTGCTTTTACCTGCACCGCCTTGTTCACATAACGATAACCAGCTAAAAGGTGGCTCGCTATCAACAAACTTTTTTAAGATTTCTTGTTCTTTTTCTCTACCGACAAATGGAATAAAGGCGCTGTTGTAATGAAATCTTTGTAGTTTTGTGTCTGAATGTGTTGTCGGTGCAAGGTTTATTGGGAGTTTGACCTTCATTGTTTCAAGTGTATCGATAATTTCGCTTAGTTGTGATAATGCTTCTGCAATCAATCCCTTAATTTCTTCATTTTGTCGATAGATAGTGCCAACTGCTTGTAACGAGGTGTCAAGTTTGTCTAAATTATCTGCATTAAGCTTGCCGTCTTTAATATCTTTAAAAAAGTTTTTAGCGTTAAGTTTTTTTTCTAATTCATCAAAATACCAATTTAATGCTTTTATTAATGCGGAATATTTGCTGATTTTATTTTGAAAATATGAATTAATCTGCTTATTTGTTTGCTTAATGCAATTGTTGGCAAGTTTATAAATAATACCCAGGGTAAACTTAATAACTACTTTAGATAGATTAGTTTCTTTGTGCAAATACTCAACCAATTTGGCTTTAACATCGTCGTTTAATAAAAGTTGACCTAAGCCACCTTCACCGCTTAGTTTGCTAATAATATGATCTAAATCAGTTGTATTTTCACTCATAATTTTTCTAAAATATCGTCAATTGACGCTTGCAACTCATCCACTCGGGCTTCAAGTTTTTCCACTTTTTCTTCTAAAGGCGTTAATTTTACCTGTTGTATGGTTGCTTCCACATCAACCAATCCACAAAGTTGGTGTGTATAGCGATGTTCCTTGGTGCCGATTTTTTTTGGTAATTTGACGACCATTTCAGTGTCAATTAAAGTCAATAACTCATCATAGGCTTGCTGTTGACTTTCAAAGGTAAAAATGCGCTTTGCACGGGTGTAAATCTCATTAATAGTTTGCTCACTGCGTAATAATAAAACTGCAATAATAGCCAAACTTGGTTTTTCAATTTCTAAGATTCGACCAAAACGATGGCGATATTTTTCTGTTCTACTGAAGTTACCTTCAACCAAAAGATATTTTTTTTCGCCCAATTGATGCACGCAACGCAGTAGCTCGCCATCTGCCACATTCATTACAGGGTTTCTGGAAGATTTCTGATTACATGCCAACTTTAGGCTATTAAGGGTTAGCGGGTAATTGTCTGAAACTGTGGACTCTTTTTCAATCAAAGCACCCAAAACCCGTGCTTCTAAGGCGTTCAACTCAATCATAAATACTCCTTGATAAATTCTTTAAATTTCTTATGCGACATAATCTGTGTGCCGTCGCAATTAAACGCCATTGAGACGGTTGAATTAAATAAATTAATGGTGATTGTGCGTAAATAATAGCCTTCTAAATTGCGTAATTTTGGTAGATTTTCCATGATAAAACGCAAGTCATCAATGTTGGTTAATTTATCCATTTTTTGATTGCGTTCAAGCAGTGATTTTTGCCATTCTTTGGATAGCAACTCAAAGGCGTTGTCGCCCTCTAGCATTTTGTAAATGCGTTTAATCAATCGGCTTTTTTCTTTGAGTGGGATTTTATTGAAATGAAAATTCATATAATTAGGATCCAGCAAATCCCCTGCCAAATGCACCTCAGTATTCAATGGGTCAAATACGCTGGACACACGCACCTCAGCATTATTCAGCCCAATAACCAAACGATAAGCACCTGTTTCCATTAGCAAATACAACCAAGCCTGTGAGAGTTCCTCCATATTTGCATCAACACTATTGAGCGTGCGTTCACGGTTATATACACTTTCACGCAGGCTTTTATCGCCTTTGAGGGAGTGCATTAAATTGTTATTAAAATAATAACCGACGAGTGCGTCTTTTTTCTTCATACAAATAATCGCTTGGGTTGCAAAATGTTATTTTCTATCTCTCCGATACCCAAAAAGACAGCGTTTTCATCAAATATTTTAACCAAATTATCAATCTGGTTTTCAACTTTAATTTTACGCCCATAACGAATGTCGATACTTTGTTGTTCATTAATGCTAACGCTGTGTATATTTGGGAGCATCTCTTCGCTTGGGAAAATCTGTGCGTCAAGTTGTGCGTAATCATCGCCGGCTAATTTTTCTAATTCAGAAAATTTAATTGTTTGCCCAATATTCACATGGGCAAAACCGGTGCGTCTGAGTTCAATCACATGGGCGCCACAGCCCAATTTCTCGCCAATATCGCCAATCAATGAGCGGATATAAGTGCCTTTAGAGCACGCCACTTCTAAGGTAAAAATACCATCTTTATAATCTAAAAAATCAATGTTGAAAATCGTAACGGGGCGGGCAGGGCGTTCGATTTCAATGCCTTGTCTGGCGAGTTTGTATAAGGGTTGCCCGTCTTTTTTGAGAGCAGAATACATTGGCGGTATTTGCTCAATATCGCCTTGAAAACTAAACGCCACTTCTTTAACCTGTTCTTCACTCAATTCAAATGCTCGAGTGTTAATAATTTCACCTTCGCAATCTAGCGTGTCAGTCGTTTCACCCAACTTCCCCCGTACAAAATAGCGCTTATTATCATCCAACAAAAATCCTGCCACCTTGGTCGCCTGCCCTAAACAAATCGGTAAAATCCCACTAGCAAGCGGGTCAAGCGCGCCCGTATGTCCTGCTTTTTTAGCAAAAAATAAGCGTTTAACTTTTTGTAAGATAGCGTTCGAACTCAGACCTGTGTCCTTGTCAAGCAGGATGATACCATTAATATCTCTGCCTTTTGGATTGCGTCTTGACACTTATAGTTGGGCTAAGAGTTCGTCAATTTTCGCACCCGTATTCGGGGCTGAATCGTAGATGAATTTGAGGGCAGGGGTGTGGCGTAAATCCAAAGTTTTGGATAGGCGGGAGCGGAAAAAACCGCTGGCTTTGTAAAGTAGAGGGGCGACGGCATTTTGTTGGTCTTCTGGGACAGTGTAAAAAACCTTGGCAGAGCTCAAATCACGACTGGCAATGACATCGGTAATATCAACGGATTGCAGTCTTTGGTCTTTGGTTTCTCTTTTTAAAAGTACCACCAATTCTCTGCGAATTAGTTCATTTACTCGCTCAATTCTGAAAGAGTTTTGTGCTTGCATTAAAGCGTGCGTGCCGTTTCAATACGCTCAAAGACTTCAATTTGGTCGCCTGCTTCCACATCATAACCTGCAACACCAATACCACATTCTGTACCTGATTTAACCTCTTTAACATTGTCCTTAAAGCGTCTGAGTGATTCTAATTCACCTTCAAAGACAACCACGCTATCACGCAAGACACGAATTGGTGAATCTTTTCTAACTGTGCCTTCTTCCACCATACAGCCAGCAATATCACCAAGTTTTTGCGATTTAAAGACTTCTTTCACATTGGCAATACCAATAATATTTTCACTCAATTCTGGACTTAGTAAGCCACTCATAATTGCTTTAACATCATCAATTAAATTATAAATAATTGAGTAATATTCAATGCGTACACCTTCACTATCGGCAGTTTTACGCGCTACCGAATCTGCACGCACATTAAAGCCAAGCACTAGCGCTTCAGAAGTTGCTGCCAAGGTAATATCAGTATTATTAATACCGCCCACACCACTGGAGACGACTTTAACACGCACCTCATCAGTTGACAATTCTTCTAATGCTTCAACCAATGCTTGTGCTGAACCTCTCACATCTGATTTAAGTAGGACATTAACGGTAGAAACATCGCCCTCTTCCATTTTCTGTAAGAAATTTTCCATCTTTGATGCTTGTTGTTTTTGCAATTCAGCCTCACGGTCACGGGCTTTTCTAAAGTCTGCCACTTCACGCGCTTTGCGTTCAGTTTCTACCACCAAAACTTCGTCGCCTGCATCTGGCACACCTGACAGACCCAGTACTTCAACTGGCATTGAAGGTCCCGCTTCTTTTAAAACCTTACCTTGGTCGTTCACAATTTGCTTAACTTTGCCGTATTCCAAACCTGCAATCATAATATCGCCTTTCTTCAAAGTGCCCGATTGCACGAGAATGGTTGTTACTTTACCACGCCCTTTTTCAAGGCGTGCTTCTAATACCGTGCCTTGTGCAGGCCCTTTGGCAACGGCTGAAAATTCTGCCATTTCAGCAGTCAAGGTAATCGCTTCCAAAAGTGCATCAACCCCTTCACCCGTTTTTGCCGAAACGCCAATCATCATCACATCGCCACCCCATTCTTCCGAAATCACTTCGTGAGTTGATAGTTCTTGCTTGGCTTTATCAAGATTAGCACCCTCTTTGTCAATTTTATTAATCGCAACAATAATCGGTACACCCGATTTTTTCGCATGCTTAATCGACTCAATTGTTTGTGGCATCACCCCGTCATCGGCTGCTACCACAAGAATAATAATATCGGTTGTACTTGCACCACGAGAGCGCATTTTTGAAAACGCAGCGTGTCCTGGTGTGTCAATAAAAGTAATGGTATTGCCGTTTGATTCAACTTGATAAGCCGCAACATGCTGGGTGATACCACCTGCTTCGCCATCGGCAACTTTTGCCTGACGAATGTAATCCAATAGAGAAGTTTTGCCATGATCAACATGACCCATAATTGTAACCACTGGCGGTCGAGGAGTTTCGTCGCCTGTGGCTTTTGACTGCTCAATTGCCACATCTTCAATCGTTGATTCTTTACTGGCAATGCCCGTGTGCCCCATTTCTTCCACCACCAAAAGTGCAGTGTCCTGGTCAATCACATCATTAAGTGTTGCCATTACACCCATACCCATCAACACTTTTAAAACTTCACCAGCCTTTGTTTTCATCTTTTGCGCTAAATCGCTGACTTTAATATTATCCGGCACAGCCACTTCGTGAATCACTTTATCAACTGGCTTTTGAAAACCATGCTGTGCTTGTTCTTCTTGAGTTTTTTGGCTTAGGCGGGTTCTGTCTTTTTTCTTGAGTTTTCTGTTGGTTTTCTTGGCAACATGCAATTGCGTACGCTTTGCACCCGGAGAACCTGCATTAGCATTACGAAATTGTTTTGATTTTTTGACCTCTTGTGGCTTATCTTCTGGGGCTTTCTTTGCTTCTGCTTCTTTCTTTGCTTCTGCTTGCTGATTTTTCAAGTCTTGTGCATCTTGCTTTTGCTTTTGAGTTGACTCTTTGCGTTTGGCATCTTGCTCTAATAATTTTTCATCTGCTTCACGCCCAGCGTCTAATGCTTCTTGCGCTTTTGCCGCCTGCTCCTCATCTTCTTTATTGACAACAGGTTCTGGTGCTTTGGCAGTCGGTTTTTTACTGCTCATCAAGATTTTTAGATCACTGGGTGAGACTTCAGAATCTGACTTTTTGCCCGTAATACCAGCGTCCGCCAAACTTGCAATGATTTCGTCTTCCGACTTTTTCAATAATTTAGAAAGTGATTGAACTGTATGTGCCATAGCGTTTTACCTTTGTTTTGGTTGGTTTAGTTAAACCATCCTTCGTTTTCCCTTGCAGTCATAATAACAGAAGATGCCACTTCCTTATCCATGCTGCGAATTTCTAATAATTCATCAATTGACAATTCAGCCAACCCATCAACCGTTGAAATTTCTGCTTTAATTAATGCCTGTGCCAAAGCCTCATCAACGCCTTCAACATTGCTTAATACTTCAAAAGAATCTGCATCACCGAATGCCTGCACTAACTGTGCATCAGAAGCACGCTCTTGCAATTCGCCTACCATTTTCGCATCAAATTCTTCAATGCCTTCCAAGTTAGCCGTGTCTGCATCAGCAACTGCATCAACACTGTCAAAACCTTCATCAATCAACACGGCAGCCACTTCGGCATCAACGCCTAATTTCTCGCCTAATTTCTTACTGGTTTTCTGATTTTCTTCCGCTTGCTTATCTTCTGACTCGCTCACCGACATTACATTTAACTTCCACCCCGTTAGACGAGATGCTAATTTAATATTTTGGCCACCACGACCAATCGCCAATGCCAACTGGTCTTCTTCAACGGCAATATCCACTGAATTTCTGTCTTCATCAATCACCAATGAGCTGATTTCTGCGGGTGCCATTGCGTTAATAATAAACTGTGCAGGCTCTTCGTCCCACAAAATCACATCAACTCGCTCGCCGTTCAATTCATTCGATACCGCCTGCACGCGTGCGCCACGCATACCGATACAAGAGCCGATTGGGTCAAGGCGTTTGTCTTTTGTTTTGACAGCCAATTTTGAACGCAACCCTGGGTCACGACTGGCACCCATAATCTCAATCACGCCTTCAGAAATTTCTGGCACTTCCATTTTAAATAATTCAATAATCATCTCAGGGGCAGTTCGACTTAGGAAAATTTGTGCACCTCGTGGGCTTGATTTCACCTCTTTAATATAGGCACGCAAACGGTCATTTTTGCGAATAGATTCATTTTGAATCAAATCAAATTTAGAAATCATTCCATCAACACCGCCCATATCCACATAAGCATTACCACGGTCAATACGCTTTACCGTTACCATAATCACTTCGCCTACGCGTTGTGTGTAATCAGCAACAATCACTTCTCTTTCTGCTTCACGCACTTTTTGGATAATCACTTGCTTCACAGTTTGTGCGGCAATACGACCAAATTCTTCGGTCTCCCTTGGCTCACGCACAAATGCTTCTACAGCAACACCTTTAGCGTCTTTGGCGTAAATGTGTAACTCTGAATTGAATTCTATCTCGCCGTCATCGTCAAGGAAATTATCGCCATCGGCAACCACCGTCCATTGTCTGAAAGTAGAAAACTTACCCGTTTTCCTGTCAATTTCAACATGCGCATCAATATTATGACGCTTTCTAGTCGCCACTGCCATCGCTTCCTCCAACGCCTCAAAAACATCATTCTTGGTGATATTTTTTTCGTTAGAAATCGCCTCAACCATTAAAAATAATTCTTTACTTTCCACTTTTTTCTCCTAAAAATGCGCAACTAAATTCGCTTTCTCAATTAAATCAATGTCCAACTCAACGGACCCCAATTCTGTCATTAACTCAATGCTATGGTTTTTTTCACTCACACTACCAATCGCACCCTTAAATTTTCTCTGACCGTTAATCGGTCGCAACAATCTCAAGGTAATATCATTGCCTAAAAATCGCTGATAATGCCCAATATTAAACAATGGTCGCTCAATACCTGGCGATGAAACTTCCAGATTATACGGCATCGTAATCGGGTCTTCCACATCAAAAATACTACTCAACTGACGCGACACCACCTCACAATCTTCAATCCCAATTCCTTGCTCGGTATCAATATACACCCGCAAAATACTGTGCTTGCCGCTGGAAATATACTCAATTCCCACCAGTTCATAGCCCATATCTTCAATTACAGGTTTAATCAACACTTCAATTTTATCTGTAATTTTTGCCATTTTGCTTTATTATAGTAAATAAAAACCCGCTAGAAAAGCGGGTCTAAAAATTTGGTAGCGGGGACAGGATTTGAACCTATGACCTTCGGGTTATGAGCCCGACGAGCTACCGAACTGCTCCACCCCGCACTAAAGGGGGCGATTTTACTTGGTTATTTTGAAAATGTCCAGTTAAACTTGCAATAATTCAATGATTTTGTTAAAAAATCGTATAATACGCACTATGAAAATTGCCATATTAATGGATGATATTGCCCATATCAACCCAAAAAAAGATTCTTCGCTCGCTATGATGCTTGAGGCAAAACGCCGCTCGCACAGCCTTTACACCTTTGATAGTAACGATTTATTTACGGAACAAGCAATCGTTTACGCCCACGCATCGCCAACGATGGTTTTTGATGACCTTGAACATTGGTTTGAAAAAAAACCCGTTGAAAAAATTGCATTAAATAAATTTGATGTAATTTTAATGCGCAAAGACCCACCCTTTGATATGTCCTATATATATGCCACTTATTTTTTAGAACAAGCGGAAAAACACGGCACTTTGGTTGTCAACAAAGCACAATCTTTGCGTGATGCGAATGAAAAATTATTCGCCCTAAATTTCCCACAATGCCTGCCAAAAACTTTAGTCAGTAGCAACCAAGCACAACTCAAAGCCTTTATAGAAACCCAAAAAACCGCTGTGATAAAACCTTTGGATGGCATGGGTGGACACGATATTTTTAAATTCAACTCAGGCGACACAGAAATCGTCCCAACCCTAAACCGCCTAACCAACAACGGAAAATCGCCAATTATGGCGCAAGAATTCCTCCCCGACATTGCAGCAGGCGACAAACGCATTCTCATCATCAACGGCAAGCCCATTGACTACGCCCTCGCCCGCATTCCCGCCAAAGGCAATTTCAAAGGCAACCTCGCCGCAGGCGCAACTGGTGTTGGACAGCCCTTAAGCGAACGCGATTATTATTTATGTGAACAAATCGCCCCAACCTTAAAAGCCAAAGGCTTAATGTTCGTCGGCTTAGATGTCATCGGCGACTACATCACCGAAATTAATGTAACCAGCCCCACTTGCATTCGTGAATTAGACACGCAATTTGATTTAAATATTGCAGGCGTGTTATTTGATGCGATTGAAAAGGCTAAACTTCAGAAATAACCTCAAAGTCATTCATACTACCCGTTACCGCAAAACCAATCACTTTTTCCGTATGTTTTGTTTGCAACTTGCAAGCAATTTGATTGATACTTGCACCCGACCCAACCGCATCATCAATCACCAAAGTCGTTCTAAATTTCGCCATACTATCCACAACAAAAGTATGCTGTGCATTTTCAATTCTATCTGATAATTTTTTCAAAGTTTTTTGTGGCACACGAATATCGCCAATCACTTTAACCACATTTATCTTTGCAATACTCAATGCCAACTCATTTTCCAATACCTTCATAAACTGAACTTCTCTGGGCACCGTAGGAGGAACAAAAACCACGGAATCCACCTTATATTTATCAATCGCTTTAAGGATGGACGCTTTAACCAAAGACGCTATCTCTTTTATCTTTGCCCTATTTTGCCCTTGTTTTGCGTATAATAATTTTTGCCCCATTTTGGTTTTTCCAAAAATTTCCACGGCATAAAAATCAAAATAGAATAACTTACTTACGCAACAATCATCAGCAAAAGTTTTGCGCATTTTGCTACTGGCATCCAGCAAATCATCTTGTTTTTTCTTTTGGTATTTTTTGGTAATTCTACCAAATTCATTGGCTTTTTGACTGACTTCAAAATTGCGTTTATGACACCATTTCTCAAACCCATCAATACCCGATAGTTCAGCCCCTGTTGGCTCAATAAAGAAAAAATTCTCTGCAACAAGCTTACGAATATCATCCTCTATTTGATAATCTGAAACTTTGGTGCTGTCTTCAATTGCCGTATAAAAAACTTTCGGTGCTGAGCCTATCTTTTTAATTTTCCCTGCTTCAACAAGATTTTTTAGATGGCGGTGCGCCATTTGTCGAGAGATGTCAAAATGTGCCCCCACTTCCGCAGGACTTATTATGTTTGTATTTTGGATATACGCCAATATCTGCTGGCGTGTGTTGTGTGTGTTGTTCATAGTTTACAGTTTACAGTAAACTGTAAACTATACACCCTTTTTTAATGCCCCAATAGGTAACGCGTCAGCACAACCCCCACACCCACCGCTGACAACGACAAAGCGATATTTAATAAAATATTTAAACTCGCCTGCCCATAATGCCCCATACTCATCATTTCCACCGATTCCCACGACAGCGTTGACATTGTCGTCAATGACCCTGTAAAACCAATCAAAAGTAGCAATCGATATGCCTCACTTAACATCGCTTTTTCTAAAACAATTACTACCAACACCCCTGCTAAAAGTGACCCAAGCACATTCGCCCCTAAAGTCCCATAAGGAAACCCATACCCAAAAATTGAATTCATCAATATCGTCAAGTAATAACGCACACTCGCACCGATTGTTGCGCCAACACCGATAGCCAAAACTGTAGGTAAAAATGTCATTTGTTATGCCTTAATTGTTTTAATTTATCATTAATTTTAATTTCTAACCCTCTATCAACAGGCTGATAATAAACCTGCTCGCCCATTTCCTCGGGAAAATAGGTTTGTCCTTTAGAAAAACCATCCGCCTCATTATGTGCATAACGATAACCTTCGCCGTAGCCCAAATCATCCATCAATGCAGTCGGGGCGTTGCATAAGTGCTTTGGCACTGCTAAATCAGCACTGTCTCTGGCTTCGTTCATTGCTTGATTAAAAGCGGTATAAACAGCGTTTGATTTCGGAGCAACGGCACAATAAACAGCCGCTTGGGCGATGGCACGATTGCCTTCTTTTTCGCCCACCCGTGCAAACACATCCCATGCATTCAGCGTAATTTCCAATGCACGAGGGTCGGCATTGCCAATGTCTTCCGACGCAATTGCTAATAAGCGTCGGGCAATAGTTTTTGCATCGCACCCTGCCACCAACATCCGCGCCATCCAATATAACGCCCCATCTGGTGACGAACCCCGCACCGACTTATGAAACGCCGACAATTGCTGATAAAAAATATCCCCACCTTTGTCAAATGCACTGATTTTTTTCTGCAACAAATGCCCCACCGACACATTATCCAGTTTATCCAACTTCGCCAACGCAATCTGCTCAACAATGTTAATGAGTCGCCTCGCATCACCCCCACTCGAATTTATCACGCTAAGTCGTGCGTTCTCATCCATCGCCTCTAATTTTTCATGCGTCAATGCCCGCTGCAAAATCTGCGCCAATTCCTCCGCACTCAACGCCTCCAATACATACACGCTCATTCGTGAGAGCAACGCCCGGTTCAATTCAAACGACGGATTTTCAGTCGTCGCCCCAATTAGTGTAATCAATCCCGACTCAATATGTGGCAAAAATGCATCCTGCTGTGCTTTATTAAATCGATGAATTTCATCCACAAATAAAATCGTTTGCTGTCCAATATTCTGAAATTTCCGAGCATTCTCCACCACCACCCGCAATTCCTTCACCCCATCCAGCACCGCACTAATCTGCGCAAAATGCCCCTCCACCTGCTGACACATAATCCGTGCCAGCGTCGTTTTCCCCGTTCCCGATGGACCCCACAAAATCATCGAATGCAACTGCCCATTATTCACCGCTTGTTTCAATGGATGAGTATCATTCAATAAATGTGACTGTCCGAAGAAATCGGCAAGGGTTTGCGGGCGTAAGTTTTCGGCTAAGGGTTTCATAGATTAAAAATGAATATACTTATATCGGCCATTATATAATCATACTTTTTTACAAAGTGTAAAAAATGAAAAAAATAAATCGTCTAATCGTGCCTCGCCTTTAATTATTATTTTATTAAAAGTTTTTCTTAAACTTTGGTTATATTGTTACCCATAAATCTTCTATAATAACGACCTAAAAAATAGGAATAATAATTATGAACGCATTAAATGATAATCGAGACTTTTTTTGGACAGAGAAATCAGCCAAGGAAGGCGATGTTAGTGCGCAATTTAATTTAGCTACTATGTATGATGACGGAGTCGGAGTTGCTCACGATAGAGGACAAGCTGTGTACTGGTATTCAAAAGCAATTGAGCAAGGTCATACTGGGGCACAGGACAGAATGAGCTAATAATAAATACTATAATTAGCACTACTTTTTATAAAAATCAGTTTATTTTATTCTCTCCAATCTTTTACCAATTCATGCTAAATATATGGCTAATACCACTCTTAGCTGTTTTTAGATTTGATCAAATTTAACTCTATCCTTGCCCCATTCCGATTCTGACTTTCCCACTCTTGTCATTCTAACCCTTCACCCTTGTTATTCCAGTTTCCCACCCTTGTCGCCATAACCTTTTTGCCCTTATATTCTAATTTTCCACCCTTGTCATTCCGAGCGTAGTCGAGGAATCTTGTGTGTGGAACTATGCTCAGGATGACAGAGGGGCGATTTTAGAATGATAGAGGAGCGGGGTTAGAGTGATAGAAGTGTAAAGTTAAAAACGACAGGGATACAGTTTAAAATAACAAAAAATATAACCAGTGCTAATTACTTTACACTCCTAAACTTCTAATGAGTAAGTGGGAAATTTTCTTTTATCAAGTTAATGACTTTAAATTGATTTTGTTGATTCAAAATTAAAATTACCGATAAATTCAATTGTTTTGCGAGTGCTGTTGCATTGCGACTGCCCATTGCCATCATCGCGGTGGCGTAGGCGTCGGATAGTGTGGTTTGGGGATGGAGAACGCTGACGGAGGATAAATCGGTGTTGGCGGGGAGTCCGGTGGTTGGGTTGAGAATATGCATGTAACGGGCGCCGTTCCAGATGAAGAAGTTGCGGTAGTTGCCTGAGGTGGCGATGGATTGGTTGGTGAGGGTGAGAGTGATTGGTTTATTGTTGGGTTGTTCGATGCCGACTGTCCATGGTTTGCTGTAGTTAGTGCCATGGGTACGAACTTCGCCGCCGATTTCTACTAGGTAATTTTGGCTGTTGAGAAGTTTGGCAATTTCGTCCACGGCGTAGCCTTTGGCAATAGCGGAGAGGTTGATTTGGATGTGGCGGGTTTTAATAATGGCTTTGTTTTGTCCGCCTCGAAATATTAGGTGGCGCATGGAGCTGTTTTTAAAGGCTTCGTGTATCATACTTTTGCTGGGTTTTTGGATGACTTTTTTGACGCCAAAGCCCCATATGTCGATTAATCTGCCGATGGCGGGGTCAAAATATCCGTGGGTTTGTTGGTAGATTTCTTCGGATTTTTTTAGTACATAAAATAATTCATCGGATACAGGAATCCATCGGTTGATGGGGTGTTTATTGAGCAAAGATAATTCGGATTCGGTATCCCAAGTTGAGAAAATTTTGTTGATTTCTTTGAGTCTGTCGTTGATTTTTTGTTGGGTGACGAGTGTTTCTTCTGCTATTTGAACGGTGTAGGTTGTGCCCATCGTGGTGCCAGAAAAAGTTTGCACTTCATCGCTTTCACCGCATCCACCAAGCATCAAAAATACGAGGCTGATAAGGTATAATTTTATTATGTTTCGATTCATATTGTTTTTTACTCTCACTATTTCGTCGTGGTCAAGCCTTGCTTTTCACGCAAATGATACCCTTGACGCTGAGCATACACAAAGTTTTGAGGCGTTTTTGGACGGTGTGCGTGTTAAGGCGTTGAAGAAAGGCATTTCATCAGCGACGCTCAATCGTGCTTTTACAGGGCTAACCCCTAATCCAAAAATCATTCAATATGACCGCAATCAGGCAGAATTTACTTTAAATTTTTGGCGCTATATGAATTCACGCGTGAGTGCAAATCGCTTGCAAAAAGGTAAGGTTAAATTCCAGGAAAATCAAGCATTGCTCAATCAAGTGCATAAAAAATATGGTATTCCACCGTCGGTGCTTGTTTCATTTTGGGGTCTGGAGACCAATTATGGCAGACATGTTGGCAAGATGAATCTGGTGCGTTCGTTGGCAACACTGAGCTATGACAAACGCAGGCGTGCATTTTTTACGGGCGAATTGTTGATTTTGTTGAAACTGATTGATGAGGGTAAACTGCCTCTTGGCGTTGAAGGGTCTTGGGCAGGGGCAATGGGTAATTTGCAATTTATGCCGAGCAATGTTGCGGCGTATGCGATTGACAAAGATGAAGATGGCACACTGGATTTATGGAACAGCAAGGAAGATATTTTTCACACAGGGTCTAATTTTCTCAAAAATATTGGTTGGCGTCGAGGTGAGAGATGGGGCGATGAGGTGAAAATTGCGACAAATTTTGAGTTTTCGTTGGCGAATTTAAAGGTGAAAAAAACGGTGCAAGAATGGCAAGATTTAGGCGTTACTCGTGCTGATGGTGGCGAATTTTCTAATCTATCGCAAACTGCATCTTTGGTTTTACCAATGGGCTATCAAGGTCCAGCTTTCTTGGTTTATCGAAATTTCCGCACGATTTTGAGGTGGAACCGCTCTATTCTTTACGCCTTATCGGTAGGACATTTGTCTGACCGTTTGAACGGTAAACCTGCCTTACTCGCCAAGTCAATTACCGAGCCGTCTTTAAGTCGTGAAGATATTCAAGCGATTCAAACCAAACTCAATAAATTAGGCTTTGACACAGGCAAACCTGATGGCATTCCAGGTCCGAAAACACGGGGTGCGGTGCGTGCTTATCAGCAATCAAAGGAGTTACCTGTTGATGGCTATGTTGGTTATCAATTATTACAGGGATTGTGAATATTGAAACCTATTTGGGTTTTGATGTGGGTACAAAGCGCACGGGGATTGCTATTGCAAATAGTCTGACAAATACGGCGAATGGCATTGATGTGGTGGCAAATAACAAAGATGGTTCTACCAACTTTGAGGCGTATGACGAAATTGTTAAAACGCATAATGTGCATTTATTTGTTGTTGGCGTACCATTAGATGAAGAGGGAAAAACGCAGGAAATGACTTTTATTGCGCGTGCTTTTGGGCGAAAATTAACAGCAAGATACGGCATTGAAACGGTGTTTATTGACGAATATTTGTCTTCATTTGACGCCAAAAAACAATTAAAATACAACCATTATCATCCCAATGCAAATCGTGGAGAAGTTGACAAACTGTCTGCTGCTTTGATCTTGCAAACTTGGCTTGAGGAAAACATTTAACAACGGAAACTTATGAAAAAAGACTTGATTAGCAATGATATACAGCTAGATTCATCTGGCAAGTTAATCCATTTATTAGGTCTTGAAGGTCTTTCCAAATCCCATTTAACCCACATTCTTGATGTTGCCGATGGCTTAATCGATGGCAATGGCAATCTGAAAAAATCCAAAACTTTGGATGATATGAGTATTGCCAACTTGTTTTTTGAACCCTCCACACGCACCCGAAATACATTTGAAATCGCAGGCAAACGCACCAGTGCCAATATCATTAATGTGGATTTAGCCAACTCAGCGACTAAGAAAAACGAATCCTTACTCGACACGATGCACACACTCAAGGCGATGCAAATTGATATGTTTGTCATTCGCCATAAACAAAGCGGTTTGCCACATTATGTCGCAGAAAATATCGGTAATACCCATATTCTCAATGCAGGTGATGGCACCAACGCCCACCCAACACAGGCATTATTGGATATGCTGACCATTCGTCAACGCAAGCACAATTTTGAAAATTTATCGGTTGCAATTGTGGGCGACATCACCCATTCTCGGGTAGCACACTCCAACATTCAAGCGCTTAAAACCTTGGGTACAAAGGATATTCGCCTCATTGCCCCACAAGGTTTACAATACAGTTCCGAGCAACAGAGTGCTGTTCAATGTTTTGATGATATTCAAATAGGACTTAAAAATTGTGATGTGGTAATTGTATTACGCCTGCAAAAGGAACGCATGATGGAAGCCGATATTCCTAATGAACAAGACTATTTTGACAACTATGGCTTGACCCCCGAACGCTTGGCACTGGCAAAATCCGATGCGATTGTAATGCACCCTGGCCCGATTAATCGGGGGGTGGAAATTGACTCCTCGGTTGCCGATGGCGAGCAATCTGTCATTCTTCAACAAGTAACCAACGGCATTGCTGTGCGAATGGCAGTAATGGAAATTCTCGCAGGAAAATCATGGTAGAAATGGAAACAAATGTCATTGATTATGACGATGTAAAAGGGGTTTTGTTCAAACTCAACACCGACGACACCATCGCCAGTGCCCACGGAATTTTGTGTGGTTTTTCCTGCGTCAGACCCGATGTGAAATTGAATGACTGGCTAAATGAAGTGTTAGTCAACATTGACTTAAACAACCTAAATGAAAAAGAAGCGCACGAAAAATTGGCACAAATCTACAACACCACACTCACGCAACTGAGCGATGCAACCCTTAATTTTCAACTGCTGATTGCTGATGAAAATTGCACACTCAGAGAGCAAGCGGATACACTCATTCAATGGTGTCAAGGGTTTTTAGTCGGTTTGGGTTTGCAAAAAATCTCTACCCACGATGAAGATGTCTTGGAAATGATTAAAGATTTTAGTGAAATATCTAAACTTGACGGCGATGTTTTAGACAATGAAGAAAACGCCAATGATTTAAGTGAAATCATCGAATTCGTGCGTATGGGAACGCTACTCATCCAAGAAACCCTACAACCCTCCAAACAAGATTACATATCCACAGACGCCCTACATTAAATTTCTAATTCTGCAAAAAAAACGCCCGAAAATTAAAATCTGTGGGCGTTTTTCAATAAAAGAGTAGGTAACCGTCCAGTTAAACTGTGGGAGAATAAAATAACGACTACCTATTAGGAAATCACGAAAACTTTTCGAGGAAGAAATAATTTCGTAATCTTCTAAATATCATTGTATCATAATATAATTAAAAAATGGGTCTTAACTAGTTAAGCAATTTTTAATTGCTTAAAATACTAGTTATGAAAAGGAAAAATAAGTATTACAACCGTTCAAGACTTTCAGAGGCAAAATTTAGAGAAGTTATTAAATATTTTTCAGTGGATTTAAGCGCTACTCAAATAGCACAATTAACCAATCTAAATTTAAACACTGTTAATAAAATTTTGACACTTGTAAGGATAAGAATTTTTGAATTATCAGACCAATATCAACTTCAATCTGCCCCACTAGTGGGGCAGATTGAAGTTGATGAAAGCTACTTTGGTGCTCGGCGCGTCCGTGGGAAACGCGGCCGAGGTGCCAGGGGCAAGATAATCGTATTTGGCTTATTGAAACGAGGTGATAAGGTTTATACTCAAATTATAGAAAAGTGCGATAGAATAACCCTTCACAGCATAATAAAAGACAAAACATCAACAGATAGTATTATTAATTCTGACGGATGGCGTGGATATAATGGCTTGGTAGATTTTGGCTATAAAAAGCATTATCGTGTTCATCATGGTAAGAATGAATTTGCCAGAGGAAATTCTCATATTAACGGCATCGAATCTTTTTGGGGTTATGCTAAAATTAGACTAGTAAAATTTAAAGGAATGAATAAAAAAATGTTTAAATATCACCTTAAAGAATGTGAATTTAGATTTAATAATCGTAAGCAAGATATGTATAAAATCTTACTTGATAATTTTAGAAAAGAGCCGCTTAACTAGTTAAGACCCTAAAAAATTAATATAGTTTGCAATTATTTTTTAGAAACCACCCATAAAAAAACGCCATTAACTAATAAAAAGTTAACAGCGTTTCAAATAAGTGTGTCACCATTTATTATCTACTTGAGGAGAGGATAAAATTCTTGGGGGAGAATGATGACACGCCGATAATTATATCATAGTTTTATAATATTACAAGTTTATTATATAAAATATATCTAATATAGATTGGAATCATTACTGTTAGTGCATATTTTTTGTAAGATAAACTCCCAAAAAATTGATTGAACATAGCTTCAACTATATGGTGGAAAATCTCAGGAGAGCCTAATGCAATAAAAACCTGTCATTCCGAGTGTTATTAAAGAGTCTTATCAGAAAAAGATCTCTCCACTTCGGTCGAGATGACATACATATATATTCCTGCCATTCCGAGCAATGAGAAAACTTTGTCATTCCGAGCGTAACCGAGGGATCTTATTTTACCTGCACAAGATTCCTCGGCTACGCTCGGAATGACAAGGTGGTGAGGAATGACAAAGTGGTGAGAATAACAGAGTGGCAACAACTCGGGAGATTTTGATGCATTAAGTGCTAATCTCGATACCACAATAGGTGTATGTCCTAATTTTAAAAGCAAAAAAGCCTACATTTCTGTAGGCTTTTTAAAAAATGGTGGCCACACCTAGAATTGAACTAGGGACACAGGGATTTTCAATCCCTTGCTCTACCAACTGAGCTATGTGGCCTTAAAAAAACGATAATTATACCTATAAATATTACTCACCTAAAAATCTTTCAGCATCTAACGCTGCCATACAACCTGAACCTGCTGAAGTAATTGCTTGACGATAAATATGGTCTGCCACATCACCTGCTGCAAATACGCCTTCAACACTGGTTTGTGTGGCGTTGCCTTGTGTACCGCTTTGTACTTGGATATAGCCGTGGTTCATTTCTACACTGCCTTCGAAAATACCCGTATTGGGTGTGTGTCCGATGGCAATGAATACGCCGTGAACATCGATTTCTTTAGTGCTGCCGTCGTTATTTTTCAATCTTAAACCTGTAACCCCTGCATCATCGCCTAATACCTCATCAAGATTGTGGTTATATTCAATGGTAATGTTGCCTGTTTTTGATTTTTCAATTAACTGGTCGGACAAGATTTTTTCACTTGAAAATTTATCTCTACGGTGCACAATGGTTACATGGTCGGCAATGTTTGATAGAAATAATGCTTCTTCAACCGCAGTATTACCGCCACCAATGACGGCAACTTTTTGCCCACGATAGAAAAAACCATCACAAGTTGCACAAGCGCTCACGCCTCTGCCTTTAAAAGCTTCTTCTGATTCTAAACCTAAATATCGAGCGCTTGCACCTGTGGCAATAATCACGGCATCGGCATTATAGGTCGTATCTGAACCTTTTAAAACAAATGGTCGTGATGAAAAATCAACCTCTGTGATGGTGTCGTTAATAATCTCGGTATTAAATCGTTCGGCGTGTTGTTGCATACGCGCCATCAAATCTGGACCTTGCACACCTACATCGTCGCCGGGCCAATTGTCCACATCGGTGGTACTCATTAACTGCCCGCCTTGTTCCATGCCGCTGACCATTACTGGGTCAAGATTTGCCCTCGCTGCATAGACCGCTGCAGAATAACCTGCTGGACCTGAGCCAACAATTAATACTTTACACTGTTTATTTTTACTCATTTTGTTGTCAATCCTATATACTTATGCATTCATTATAAAGTGTAAATCGCCTTGGAAACAAATAACAAACCTAATCGCCCTAAAAGCATTTCGAAAATACCAAAAAAACGCCGTTCACGCACGGCAAGTGAAGTCATTTTTATTGCATTGACTGTTTTTGGTTTAGTCTGTCTTATTGCTCTTATTACCCATTCTTCAACGGAAAACCCTTGGTCAAGTAGTGTTGAGTTAGGCGATGCGGTGAAAAATTCAGCGGGTATCATCGGTGCTTATATTGGTGATTTCGGTTTGACTGTTTTTGGTTATGGTGCATATTTAATTCCGCTATCATTAATTGGATTTGGTTGGAATATTCACAAAGGCGCTAGGCAAGAGGTGCAAAAATCTTATGTTGCTGTGATATTGCTTGTTGCTTCATCCTCAGCACTCTTGACACAAACACTCGTCAGTGATGGGTCTCCTGCAGGGGGTTGGGCTGGTGAATTGTTGCATGGTTATTTTGGTGTATTATTTGGCTCAATATCCACTCTTATTTATTTAGGTATTATGATGATAAGCCTAACGGTTATTGGTGGTATTTCATGGATTAAAATTGCGGTTTCTAGTGGTATTGGATTTGGCGCATGGTTGGAAAAATTTAAGGCATCAAGAATTGAGGCGAAAGCAAAATCAAAAGCAAAATCTCAGGCAAAACAAGCTGCCAAGGCTACCACCGCCTCTAAAAAACCAACAAAAAGCAAAGCCAAAAAAACCAAAGAAGTGGCACCTAATTCTAATCTATTTAAAAATAAAACGCTTTCTGGGTTGCCTGATCTATCACTACTTGACGAAATCAACAACAATACCAAAGGTTTTTCCAAAGCAGAAATGGAGTCAATGTCACGCCAAGTGGAAGAAAAACTCAAAGACTTTGGTTTTGATGTTACTGTTACTGCAGTCACACCTGGCCCTGTTATTACTCAATTTGAATTATCACTCGCAGCGGGTGTTAAAGTGTCGCAAATTATGAACTTAAGCAAAGACCTTGCTCGTGCTTTGCTGGTTGAAAGTGTGCGTATCGTTGATGTTATTCCGGGTAAACCCGTTATTGGCTTGGAAATTCCAAATACTGAACGCGATATGATTGGACTTAAAGAAATTCTAAGTTCCGATGCGTTTAATAAGTCAGCTTCTATGCTCACAGTCGCCTTAGGTAAAGATATTAACGGACACCCAATCGTTGGAAGTTTGGCAAAAATGCCGCACCTTTTAGTGGCGGGTGCGACAGGTATGGGTAAATCTGTTGGGTTAAATGCGATGATTTTAAGTGTGCTGTATAAAGCCACACCAGAGCAAGTGCGAATGATTATGATTGACCCAAAAGTCGTTGAATTGTCTTGCTATGCCGATGTACCACATTTGTTAACGCCAGTGATTACTGATATGAATCAAGCGGCTTCAGCATTATGGTGGTGCGTGAATGAAATGGAGCGTCGTTACTTATTATTGGCGAAGTTTGGAGTGCGTAATATTGATGGTTTCAACGAAAAACTTAAAGCTTCTAAAGAAAAAGGTGAGCCATTCTTAGACCCATCCTTCAATGAAAATACCGCTGAAGAAGGAGAAACTGCCCCTGAATTAGAAGCGCTACCATTGATTATGCTCGTGGTAGATGAATACGCCGATATGCTCGGCGCACTCGCCCAAGAAGACCGTGCCAAGGCAAAACGCGTCGAAGCACTCATCATCCGCTTGGCACAAAAAGCCCGTGCCGCAGGCATTCACATTATTATTGCCACGCAACGCCCAAGTGTCGATGTGATTACCGGTTTGATTAAATCCAACATCCCCACTCGGGTCGCTTTCAAAGTATCCTCAAAAGTTGACTCGCGCACCATTCTCGACCAAGGTGGTGCGGAGCAGCTACTCGGTATGGGCGATATGCTCTACTCAACCCCTGGCATTTCCCATTTAGTGCGTGTACATGGCGCCTTTGTTGGTGACGATGAAATTGCCCGTGTGGTAGGCTTTTTGCGTGAGCATTCTGATACCAATTATCTAGACAGCGTCATCAATGCACACAGCGAGTCTAGCGATTCACACGAAGGCACTAGTGGTGGGGAAGCGGGCGGAGAAATGGATGATTTATACGATGAAGCCGTGCAAATTGTTACCGCCTCACGCAAAGCCTCAATTTCAGGTTTACAACGCCGTTTACGCATCGGTTACAACCGTGCCGCACGCATTATTGAAGACATGGAAATTGCTGGCGTAGTCAGTAGCATGAACAGTGCGGGAAACCGCCAAGTATTAGCACCGGAGCCTATAGAAAATGATTAAAAAACCCCTAAAAATACTTGCCCTAATATCCCTATTATGGAGCAATACCGCCCTCAGTGAACGCAACCAATTTAATGACTTTTTCAACTCATTAGAATCACTCGAGTCCAATTTCACCCAATCCATTTACGCCGCTGGCGACATCTTCATCAGTGAAACCTCAGGAAAATTCATCTTCCAGCGCCCACAACAACTCCGCTGGCACACCACCCAACCCAATGACCAAGTTTTACTCTTAAACGACAATGAACTATGGCTCATCGACACCGAACTTGAACAAGCCGTCCTACAAAAAACACAAGATTTCTCAAAAACCCCACTCTACTGGCTCATTAACAAACCCAACACCCTAAAGAACACCCCAAAATACTCCCACTCAGAAGGTGGCATCGACTGGTACCTTGCCAACCAAAGCACCCAGCCCCTCGGCTTCGGCTTCGCTGGCAATGAGCTCTCCACTCTTTCATTAGAAAATGAACTGGACCAAACTATTTACATTGTCTTTAATAAAATGAAAGTCAATGCCAAAATTAACCCGAAAGATTTTGAGTTAAATCTTAATCCAGGTTTTGATGTGATTAGATAGCAATATTAAGACTGCCTTATTTTATTTACCTGATGCTCGTTGATTAGCCCCTTAAGTGTACCAAAACAAAGGAACAACAGGATGATAGCAAAAGGCAGTCCTGCGGTAATTGTTCCTGCTTGTAGTGCAGAAAGCGCATCTTTGCCCCCTCCGAATAATAAAGCACCAGCAACAGCACCCTCTGTTATTGCCCAAAAAACTCTTTGGGCAACGGGTGCTTCAAGTTTTCCGCCTGAGGTAATGTTGTCTATTACCAAAGAACCCGAATCAGAAGAAGTAACGAAGAAAACAAACACCAAGAAGATACCCAAAACGGAAATAATATTCGTCAAAGGCATACTGTCAAACATTTGGAACATGGTTAAAGATGTGTCGCTGATACCATTTGCAAGTGCACCAATATTGTCTTTAACTTGCGTCAAGGCATTCATCCCAAAGACACTCATCCAAATTAAAGTAACAAATGTAGGTGCAACTAGAACGGATAGTAAAAGAACACGAACCGTTCTTCCTTTTGAAATTCGAGCAATAAACATTCCCACAAAAGGCGACCAAGAAATCCACCAAGCCCAGTAAAACACAGTCCAGCCTTTATAAAAGGTATCGTCTTCCCTGTCAATCCAGTTGCTTAATGGCACAATATTACTAAAGTAAGCATCGGCAGTCTGAAAAAATCCTGCCATAAAGTTACTTCCCAGTCCTGCCACAATCACAAAAATAAGCAAAACAAACGCCAACAACATATTGATATTACTTAATAATTTAACCCCACCTTGCAGTCCCCGAACTACTGAAATAGTTGCCACCGCCGTAATAATGGCAATCACTATAATTTGCGTTAGGCTAGTATTGGGTATATCAAAAAGAAAATTTAACCCGCCCGATATTTGTTGTGCACCAAAACCGAGTGAAGTTGCCAAACCGAACAGCGTTGCAAAGACTGCCAAAGTGTCAATAATATGCCCTACCCAGCCCCACACTAAATCTCCAAAAATCGGATAAAATGCCGATCTAATCGAAAGTGGCAAACCCCGATTATAAGTGAAAAAAGCCAGTGCTAATGCAACCACGCCGTAAATAGACCAAGGATGAATACCCCAATGGAACATCGTCGCACCCATAGCCATATCGAATGCTTCTGGAGACTTTGCAACCACATCAAGCGGTGTTCCGTACCAACCCGTATAATAAGCCACCGGCTCAGAAACACTCCAAAACATCAGCCCGATACCCATACCCGCTGCAAAGAGCATAGAAAGCCAAGAAAAAAGTGAAAATTCTGGCTTAGCATCATTACCCCCTAACCTTATCTTGCCCAAAGGTGAAAAAATCAAACCAACACAAAACACAACAAATACATTGCCCGCTATCATAAATAACCAATCTGCACTTTCAATACTCCAAGCTTTAGAGGCACTTAAAAGCGTTTTAACATCCTCAGTAAATAACAAGGTGCTGATAACAAAAGTTAAAATTACCAACACAGAAATAAGAAAGACAGGGTTATGTACATCCAGTCCAAATCTTTGGATATTATCCTGCCCAACTTGATAATCAGCATTGTTACTGTGTGCTTTCGTCTCGTTCATTTTTGCCCCTTGTTTGATATTTTGTTTTAATTTAGAATATTATATACCGAGACCCCCTGCATTGAGCATGAATACAAGCTAATGTAATAAACTCCTAAACTTTGGCTTTAGGATTTTTTTTAAGGAGCAAAAAAAATGCCACCCCTAAGGGTGACATTAAAAAAATATTTGGGGGATATATCTTTTTAACTCGAGGTATGCTTTATTTTTTCACAAAAGCTTTAAACACAAACCATGCAAAAGCAAAAACACCAATAGCAAAGACTGTATCTCCAGGCACTCTGGCCCAAACTAAAGCGTGCATAATATCGCTTTGCATAAACTCAACTGAACGAGCAGAGACATAGCTATTGGCGATACTTTGGTAAGTCTGCCATAACCCTTGTGGCAATAAGGATAAGAAGGTCATCATTGCTAAACCAATGTTGAGCGACCAAAAGGTAATCTTGAGCAATCTATTATCCCATTTTGTTACATCGGTTAAACCACGCATACAATAGAGCATTAAACCTATACCAAGCATACCGTAAACACCGAATAAGGCAGCGTGTCCGTGGTTGGCTGTAATGTTGAGGCCTTGCATGTAATAAAGGGCAATAGGTGGGTTGATTAAGAAACCAAATAATCCAGCGCCGACTAAATTCCAGAATAATACGGCACTAAAGAACATAAATGGCCAATGATAATTGGCTTGCCAATCTGCTTGGTGTTCTAATTTTTTATGATTGTAGGCTTCAAAACCAATCACCACTAGAGGTACCACTTCAAGTGCTGAGAAGCTTGCACCGACTGCGATAATGGATATGGGTGTTCCACTCCAATATAAATGATGCAAGGTGCCTAACACGCCACCGCCTAAAAAGATAATCGTGGTGAATATCACCATCGTTGTTGCGACAGAGGTGCGTAATAAACCCATACGAACGAATAGCACGGAAATAATAGCGGCGGCAAAGACTTCAAAAACGCCTTCAACCCAGAGATGAACCACCCACCAGCGCCAATATTCCATAATGGCGATGTTGGTGTTTTTGCCCCACATAAAGCCAGCGGCATATAACAGTCCAATAGAAACAGTGGCTAATACGACAATAAATAATAAGGATTTTAGGTTTTTATCTTTAAAAGCTGGTAACAAGGCTCTTAATAATAAGCCCACCCATAACAACAGACCAACAAATAAATAAATTTGCCAAAAGCGTCCTAAATCTACATATTCATAGCCTTGATGTCCGAACCAGAAGTTCAGGGTTAAGCTTTCAAAAAAGCCATCTACTGCTAACCATTGACCTGCAAACGAGCCAACGACAATCAGTAAGAGGCTAAAAAATAAGAAGTTAACACCGAAGCGTTGGTATTTTGGCTCGTGTCCTGAAATTAAAGGGGCAACATATAGACCTGTTGCCAGCCATGCGGTTGCAATCCAAAAAACAGCCAGCTGTGTGTGCCAAGTTCGACTGACCGCATAGGGTAAATAATCAGCAATTGGGAAACCATAGAAACCTTGCCCGTCAACTGCATAGTGTGCAGTTACAATACCCAACAATACTTGCGATAAAAATAAAGCGGTGACCACCCAAAAATATTTAGCGGTTGCACGCATTGAGGGGGTTACTTTGGTATTTTCAATAAAGTCATCCTTAGCGATGCCACCCTCTGGCTCTGCTTGTTGACGCCAATCATCAAATTGTGCAGCGTAATACCACACAATGCCACCGATACCTGCCAATAATAAAATAACCGAAATAATGCTCCACAATAACACCCCTGGAGACGGTGTATTATCTACTAACGGCTCATGTGGCCAGTTACTGGTATAGGTTATGTCGTCATCGGGTCTGTTGGTTGATGCTGCCCATGAAGTCCAAAAGAAAAAGGCGCTGAGTTTTTTGGCTTTTTCTTCAGTTAAAATTGTTTTGATAGGGAAGGCGTAATCTTCTCTTAATTGTTTATATTCATCGCTACTAGAAGTGTATAAATCAACAAAGTGTTGCTGAGTTTTAGCAATAGCGGTCGCTCTATCGCTACTAATTGTCGTAATACCTGTTGCCTTATCGTAGGTATTCTTACGCATTGTTCTTGTTAGTTCGCCCTTGTATAAATTTTCCTTCTCACTGGCTGTTAAATAGTTGCTTCTATGCTTGTTAAATTTAATAATATCCAACAAGTTTAAAGCCTCACGATGCAACCAATCTGCACTCCAATCTGGTGCTAAATAACTGCCATGCCCCCAAATTGAACCTTGCTGCATTCCGCCTGTAGTTTGCCAAATATTTTGCCCATCTTCAATATCTTGCTTGGTGTAAACAACCACGCCATTGCTGGTTTGCACAGCATTTGGAATTGGTGGTGCTTCTTGGTAAATTTTCCCACCCAAATAAAGCAGTGCAGAAAAAGACAAAACTAAACTGGCTATCAGTATTATCCACAGTCTTTTGATGGTAAAAAATGTTGAGTAATTGTGCATGCGACCTTCCTTTTTATAACTTATAAAGTTATCATAATATCGTGTATCAAAATAAAGTCTTTGACATAAGTCAAAAATCAAAATTTAATCGTATTTATGCCGACTAAGAATGGGTATTTTTACACTCATAATGCCAGAGTTTTTAAATTCAAATTTAATCATTATTGCGTCTGTATCTCTACGAATATCTTTGGAAATATGCGTTAGCATTAGGTGATAAGACATGGGTTTTAGCACGAGTGAATCGTTGGCATTAATAGAAAATTTTGAATGATACGCCATATTTGCCATACCCGAATGTATTTGTGTTTGGTGCAACATAACCGAGGCATTGTCACTGCTGACGCTCATCAATGTATCTGTTTTACTGCTGTTATTTTTGATAACGCCATATCCAGAAGCACTGTTTGCCCCTTGAAGTAAGACGATATAAAAATCTTTCATTTGAATATTCTGTTGATTATCCATGGCATACAGCGCATTCGTAAAAATCAGTATTGCTATTGCTATAATTTTATTCATTGGCCAATTGTTGTATTTTGTTAATAAAGACTGCTGTTTTTGTGCCAGTGTATTCTAACGAGCGCGTATTGCCTGTTTTATCAATAAGATAAATAGCAACTGTGTGGGAAAAAAGAGAGGCACTGTCTGTTTTTTCATCGGTTTTATTTTCAAAAGATTTGTTATTCACTCTACGCATATATGCTGTTGGGACACTGACCTGTGCTAATTTTGAGTATTCTGCTTGAAATAATGCTGCAATTTTTTTTGTTGCTTGTTTTGAGCCAGTCAATCCAATAAAGTCTTTATTAAAATGTTGCATAAACTCTTTTAAATGCTTTGGGGTATCGTATTCTGGGTCAATAGTAACAAATACAACACGGACTTTTTGCCGCTCTTGTGGTGTTAATTTTTCATACAAATGTTGTAGATAGCCCAAAGTAAAAGGGCAAATATCGGCACAATTGGTGTAGCCGAATGACAGAATAACAACTTTATCTTTAAAATCACTCAGTTTGATGGTTTTTCCAGTAGTTGCATTGATGGCAGAAAACTCGCCACCAACCCCACTTAAAATAGGCATTTCTTGAGCAAAAGCAAACTTGCCCATCAGTAGCATAATTATCAAGACTTTTTTCAACATACGAATCCAATCCATGGGGCAATATCGGGCAACAAATGTTTTTCTTTAATCGTTATTATTTGCCAAGTATTGTGGTTTAATTTGGCGCGAATATTCTGTCGTATTTTCGCAATTACTTTTTGATTATTGGCATTCACGCCTTTATATTCCACGATAATATTAAAAGCAAAAGTATTATCTCCCAATGCTTTTACCTCCATAGAATGAAGCAAGTGCTTACCTTTGTGCAGATATTGACTGCGTTTTTCTAAGGCAGAAAAGACATTGCCCTGTATCTGATTGCCTGCAATGTTAACCACATAATTCGATTGTTTTCCAGCAATAGGCACCCTGGACTGATCCCCGTCCATCCAAGCAAGCCAAGCATAAATAAAACGGCGTTGTTGATAATAAAGTTGGTTGCGGTCTTGATTGTTCAATGTGGCGACAACCCTTTCCTTATCTTTAATAATCTTCTCTACCTTTGGTATTTTAGAAGACAGATGCAATACTATCGTTTCATTAATAATTTTACTGACTGGCTTATCCAGGTCTTTGTGAGTCAACAATAATTCAACATTAAATTGATGTTTATTAACTTGCTTGGTGTCAATAAACTTTATTTTTATCACTTTTATTTGCTGAATGTTCTGAGGATATTGATTCAGTAACTCGCCTTGTGGATTTTTAGACAACAATTGCACATACCAATCCATTACAGTTGCGACACTTGAATTGATAGAAAAGTTACTGGTATCCAATGTTGCAGAAAATACATTGGTCGTTGAAAATAATCCTACAAAGGTCATTATTCTCATCATTTTTTTAATGGTGGTAATTTTCATCATCTTTATGCAAAAGTCTCTAAAGCAAACATGGCCTTTAGCCTTATCATCACTACATCTAAGATGCTGTAACAATAAGACTAAAGACCCTATTTGTACCTTAACTAAAGTAGTTTTTACTCTTCCATTTTAGTCGGTGCCTGAACTTGTTCCATCAAGTCATTATTCCACTCACCTTCAACAGAGACATGCGCTGCAGCACCAAGCATAACCGCTTCAATTAGATTATGATTAACATAAGCATAGATGCCTGGCTGTTTAAAGGTGTAGGTTGCAGCAACTGCTTCGCCCCCTAAAACACTCCAAGTTTCTCTATCAACGGTTGGCGTATTGTTAAACGAACCCCCCGGCCAAACATTATCGCCATGACCGCCGATTAAGTGAATACGAGAATCTTCATTTGCCTGTGAGTGAATGAATAAAACAGTTTCACCTACTTTGGCTGTCATTGCATTTGCACCCGTTAAAGCCCCTTTCTTGCCGTTATAAGTAATGTGCGTTGGTGTGAGTTCCTCCATCACTTTTAAAGTGTCACCCATAGACATAATAGCATTTGGATAGCGCTTATATTCACCTTTTTCATCCTTAGGAATATACCAACCTTGCTCACCGATATAATAGCCTTTATCGTAAGTGACTAAACTGCCTTTATTATCTTTAAGTCCGTCTTTTGGTAAAATCATAATCGCACCATACATACCCGAAACGACATGATAAGGAATCATTGTGCCACCCGGCGCACAGTGATAAACATAAGTACCTGGCTTGTCGGCTTTAAAGCGCAAAACAACCTGCTGACCTGGGGCAACCTTTGTCAATGCACCGCCCCCTAAAGCACCTGTTGAAGCGTGAAAGTCAATGTTGTGGACTAAAAAATTGGTTTTTGGGTTTTTTAAGGTTAACTCAACATAGTCGCCTTCATGGACGACCATCATTGGGCCAGGATTGGTGCCTGCAAAAGTCATTGCTTGCACAAAAATGCCTGGCTCAACCTCAATTTCTTTTTCTTCAATAATCATTTCCATTTCAATGATTCTTGATTTACCTGGCCATCTTTGCTCATGCTTTGGAAGGAAAGGGGGCGCAACTAAGATTTGTTTAACTCTTTCTAACCCCTGAATATTTGCTTGTTTGCCAATATTAGCAATATATTCTCCTGCACTTTCTGCGATGGCAGTGTTTGATAATGACAAAATGAGTGCCGTGCTGAGCCCTATTTTTTTAATGATGTGTTTCATTCCTCTCTCCTATTTTTGATTAATCCAAAAACAAGGTTAATTATTTAACCGAAAGAAGTCTTTGACATAAGTCAATTTTTGACAACATATTTTAATTTTTAATATCAATAAGCTGCTGTAGTTTTGACACTTCAAGCAAATTAATGTGGTTTTTATCCACTTTTAGCAATCCTTCTTTTGCAAGTTTTTTAAGAATGCGTGACAGTGTTTCTGGTTGAATGGCGAGTTGAGAAGCCAGCATTTGTTTAGAAATTGATAAATGAATGCCTGCCGATTTATCACTTTGTTGCACCTGATCAAGCAAAAAACTAACCAATCGATAAGTGCCGTTGTGTAGCGTTAAATTATTAATTTCATTTACTGCCCAATGCAGGCGTTGGGACAATTTACCCATAATTTTAAAACAAGCTTTTGGTGATTTTTCTAGAATTTCAAGATAGCATTGTGCATTAATACACAGCACAGTGCTGGGCACTAATGCAGTAGCATTGAGTAGATATTGTTTGTTGTCTGAGAACATAATTGCCTCGGCAAAACTTTGCTTTTCACCAATCACATCTATCACTTTTTCATCGCCTTGCATAGAAAGTAACGCCAATTTTATTTGTCCGTGAATAGTTAGAAAAAAATCTGTCGCCGCTTGACCTTGTTGAAAAAGGGTTTGATCTTTTTCCAACACTCGATAGTTACTATGTTCGCTTATTTGTTCTAAGTCAAGTGTGCCAAATCCAGCAAATAAATTACTTTCTTTTAAGTCTTGTTGTTTATTTCTTGACATACCCTTTATGCTTAATGAATAGATGTATGGCAATCATACTTAACACCAGTGCCATTAAAAACCATTGTAATGCATAACCTAAATGTTTGTCAACACTGCCGTAAAAAGGTTGCCATTTTCGATAAAAACCATTATCGGCTTTCACATCTAACTGTGCCAGCATTGGTACAATTTGATGTTTAGATAATTTTGAGAGTTGTTTTATGTTTAGAGATTGGATTAAAATTGGAAAAGTGGTGCTAATTGCTTGTTGTTTAAGTTTGATGCGTTCTTTGGGCTTAATCAATTTAACTTGAATGGTGGTGGGGTTATTGCTGATTTTAATATCAGCTAATGTTGCACGATTACCATACCACGGGACGAAGCCACGATTGACCAAGATGGCAGTTTTGTTTTCAAGAATAAAAGGGGTTAAAACATAATATCCAGAGGTGCTATTGACGATTTGGTTGTCATAGATAAACTGTTTATTATTGTCATAATGACCTTTGAGTAAAACTTGATAATGTTCTTTATTCAGTAGTTCGTTAGCGTCTGAAACACGCTGTGCAGGGTTTGATTGAGCAATAACAATGGCACCTTCAATCGCGCGTTTTTCATCAGCACGGTCTAACTGCCAAAAGCCTAATGATATCAAACCCCATACAGTAAGTGAAATTAATACGCCAGGTAAAATAAAGCTGCGTTTCATTGTTTCTGCACAGGATGTTGTGCGATGGGTGCATCTACCATCACACTATTCGGTTGAATCCAGCCCATTGCACCCGCAAACATCACAAAGATAAAGAGTACCACCGATAAAGCGACACGGGTTACTAAGGACTTAAACATTTTATCCGAGCCTTGTTTCCCCCCTCTGAGCATACCGATAAGCCCAAAACCTAAGGCGACTAATATGGCGATGATAACAATCACAATTAAAAAATTTGTCATAACAACTCCTAAATAAAAAGACCCCAATAAAGGGGTCTTTTTTTTATTATCTTAATTACTTTTACAACCAGTAAACAAAGATAAACAATCCTAACCACACGACATCTACAAAGTGCCAGTACCAAGCAACGCCCTCAAAACCGAAGTGGTTGTCAGCACTGAAATGACCTTTTTGTACACGGTATAAAATAACCGTTAACATAACCACACCAACGGTTACATGGAAGCCGTGGAAGCCCGTCAACATATAGAAAGTAGAGCCGTAAATACCTGAAGTCATTTTCAAACCATCTTCATATGCATGACCGTATTCCATCACTTGAAAGCCTAAGAATGCAGCGCCTAAAGCGATTGTTGCGACTAACCAACCAACGATTTGGTTGCGGTGTCCAGCACGCAATGCGTGGTGAGCAAAAGTCAAAGTAACACCTGATAAGAGTAATAATAAAGTATTTAATGCAGGTAAGCCCCATGGGTTAACCACATCGGCAGGGGTTGCGGTTGCAATACCGCTATCTGGAACGGCAGGAAAACTCATCACTGTGCCTGATTGAAGCACGGTATCAGTAACAGAACCTGGTGCTAAGAAAGCCATCTGATGCCATGAGGCACTGAATGCATTCCATAAGTCTGGTGTGTAGATATTATTATCTGCACCGCCTAACCAAGGCACTGAAAGTTGTCTTGCATAAAATAATGCACCAAAGAAAGCGGCGAAAAACATCACTTCAGAAAAAATGAACCAACTCATACCCCAACGGAATGAACGGTCAACTTGATCGTTATAAATGCCGTTTGTGCTTTCATTAACGACTTGACCCAACCAGCCGAACATCATAAACACCGTGATGGCAAAACCGAGTGCCATAACTGAGCCACCCCATTCTACGCCGTGCATTTGATTGGCAAAACCAACAAATAATGTCGATATACCGATTGAACCAATAATTGGCCAGTAAGTACCGTGTGGTACATAATATGCTTGCTCTTTACTCATCTCTATCTCCCTCTTTTTTTCTATTTTTCAAGTTTAAAAAAATTGTAGGATAAGCTTATATCTTTTATACGCTTATCTAACTCTGGCTCAACCACAAATCGTAAAGTCATTTCGACTTCTTCATGTGGCTTGAATACCTGTCTATTAAAACAGAAGCATTCTAACTTCTTAAAATGAAGTGCCGCATCTGTCGGTGCAACACTGGGTACCGCTTGTCCAATCACGGTTTCATCCGTGTTATTCTTGGCAATGTAACTGGCGGTATAAAACTTACCAGGCACGACTGTCATCGAATTTACTTTGGGTCCAAACTGAACTGGAAACCCACCCATTGTCATAGCAAAAAAACTGACCTCAACTTCGCGATTATCATCAACCGTATATTGCTGTTCGGTATCTACCCTGCCTGTTGTGCCATTAAATCCAGTAATCTCACAAAAAACTGTATAAATAGGCACCATTGCATAAGCAAAGGCAAACATCAATATCGGGGCTGAAACTAACTTTATCCAGAACCCTTTCGTTATTTTCTTCCGTTCCATTTAGCCACCGGCTGGATTAAATAACACAATGGTGGCTATAAATACTCCTATTGCTATGACACCGACAATAACCGCAGTTATGACCGCACCTCGGCGTGCCCTTTGGGTATTTCTTTGTTTATCCATTAAGAGTTTTGAGACTCTGCTTCAATTAACGCTCTTGATGGTGGGGTATTAAAACTGTGGTATTGTGCTTTTGGCTCTAATGTCCACTCTAACCCTTTTGCACCTTCCCAAGGACGCGAAGTCGTTGGCGTACCATTACGAACACAATCAATAACGATGTAAGTCAACAAGATGAACGAGGCACCAAATGCAAACGCACCAATTGATGAAATAAAGTTAAAGTCCGCAAACTGCAATGCGTAATCAGGGATACGACGAGGCATACCTGCAAGACCCAAGAAGTGCTGAGGGAAAAATAAAATATTCACTGAAATAACTGCCCACCAGAAGTGTACTTTTGCCAAACCTTCGTTATACATTTTGCCCGTCCACTTAGGCAACCAGTAGAAAGTCGCTGCGATGATTGACCACAACGCACCTGTTACCAATACATAGTGGAAATGTGCAACCACGAAATAAGTATCGTGATACTGAATGTCTGCTGGCGCGATACCTAACATCAAG